>NZ_BPFA01000027.1 GCF_019655055.1 Shewanella sp. MBTL60-112-B2 | reverse complement strand
CCCCCCCTTCGCTCATATCAGCTTGTGAAGATTTATAGACCTCAATGTCCCCCACCATTTCGGGTGGCAATAATGCATAATTAAAGCTGCGGTCGGTTGTTTGCTGATCGAACCAACCGGTAGAAGCGACCGAGTGCCCATTTAACAAGGTACTGGTTAACTGATTTGATGCCCCTCGAATGGAAACCTGTTGACCCTGACCAAATTGACGGTTAACCGCAACCCCAGGAATGCGTCCGAGTGACTCACCCACATCACTATCAGGGAACTTACCGATATCTTCAGCCGTAACTGCGTCCACCAACGAATCTGAGAATCGTTTAGTATTAATAGAATCCTTCATCGAGGCACGGATACCACGAACCTCAATTCTTTCAATTGATTGTTCTCTAACTGAGTCATCATTTAGCTGAGCCGTAGCAAAAGCAGATCCGGTCAGGCTCAACAGCAAGATATGGGTGATCAGTAAGCTTTTGTTTAAAATAGCTCGGCTTATTCCCATTATCTTTAATAAGGAGTTCTTCTTAATATCCATCATCATTTTACAAGTAGTATCACGTATCTATCTGCTTAAGAGCCTAATTCAGCGCAACAGCACCCTTAGGAATAACTAGCATTATCCCTTGAATTAAGTGAATTTCTGTGTGTATTTTGGCTTACAAGCGACTTATGGAAGGTGCATTGGAAGTTAATTTAATCTTTAAGTTATCGCGTTCATTTATGTGGAGCGTGTAGGGGGGGCAAACACGCTTTCATAGGCCACATATTTAGGCTCTACAATTAACAATTGTCACCAGAGAAAATTATTCTCTCGATAATCTTTTATCATAATAATCGTGGCGGATTTTAAGCCAGCAGTCATCACTATGACAAGCGTAATTTTATCTGTTTGTTATTAATTTCACTTAAAAAAACACAAATTTTGATCACACCTGTCCGCACTAGGTACGTTAGACTTAAAGCGCTATTTTGTGCACACCTTCAAAGTTTCACGCTTATATTTTGTCAGCTAAAGCCAAGCCTCTTATTATATAAATAACCCAGTAGCTTACTAAGGTATCCCATGGCATTTGAACAACTACTCAGTGGCAAGCTTCTTCGTGAGTTTGAAACCATTTCTGCTATGGTAAAAATCTATTGTAAAGCGCATCATAAAGACGCTGAATCCCATCCTTGTGAAGAGTGTGAAAGCTTTATCGAGTACGCTCATATCCGTCTTGATAGATGCCCCTACGGCCAAGAAAAACCAACCTGTAATAAGTGCCCTGTGCATTGCTATAAACCCCATATGAAAGCCAAAGCTCGCGAGATAATGATTTATGCGGGCCCACGCATGCTGCTGCCCCACCCAATCATGGCAATTAGGCACTTGATGTCTGAACGGGAAGCCGCTCCAGGTAAACCACCGGAAGCGAACTCCAATCGACATCAGCGTATTAAACAGGAAAAGCCAAAAGATTGAGCGGATTTACATCGCTAAATTTTATGACTCGATATCGACATAAGTAGCACTGCCCCCTCTCAATGTTACTAAGTTATTCAGCTAAATGAGATAGTTCCTACTGCAATTTATAAAGCCACTTGTCGTATTCAAAAATCACTACTAGACTCTGAAAAGTAAAGGACTTTTTCAAAAACTAGCGTATTAGCGTTCGGCAATTAGCTACGGCACGGAGGCTGGAAGTTTGAGCAAAGAAATTCTACTCGTTGAAGATAACAAGGTCATGCAACTCTTGATGACTAAAATGCTGTCTTCTAGAGGCTATAAAGTCGTCACCGCATTTGATGGTGTTGACGCAATTGCTCAACTTGAAAAACTCCCCTCCATCCAACTCGTATTAAGTGATTGGATGATGCCTAAGCTAAATGGCATAGAGCTCTGCTATCTGCTTAAATCCCCTGACTACGGCCGCTATATCTTCTTTGTTTTGTTATCCGGTCGCGATGACGAGGAGTCTATTGTCGAAGGTATTAACGCCGGAGCCGATGACTTTGTCGCTAAAGAAACCCATATCAATGAACTTGATGCTCGATTAAAAGCCGGCTTTCGTACCTTGGAGCTGCATAATAAACTCGTGGCTAAGAATATTGAGCTTGATCGTGCATACGCAACGATTCGCCAAGATCTAGACTCAGCTAATGCCCTAATTCAGCGTATGTTGCCTAGTCGAACTGCTTTTCAAGGCGTTGAGTTACATTACACCCATATTCCAAGCGCTCAGATCGGCGGTGACATGCTAGGTTATATGCAACTAGATGAAGAGCATATCGCAGTCTATCTATTCGATGTTGCTGGGCATGGAGTCGCCTCGGCCCTAATGTCGTTCGCCATTCAACAAAGTATCAGTGCCAACTCAGGTACCGACTCCAATGTGAAACGCAAAAAAGAAACCGATCCTTTTTATATGCTAAGAGATCCCAGCGAAGTGCTTGATCGTCTCAATCAAAGCTACCTCAACCAAGGTAACGATAACCTCTACTTTACAATGATTTATGCCGTGCTTAATATTCGAAACGGTAGCTTAAGTTATGCGAGTGCTGGCCATCCTCCAATGATCTGGCTACAAAAGCAGCAGCAAACTTCACGCTTTATTCAGCAAGATAGCTTTGTGGCAGGGATGTTTGATTTTGCAACCTACCAAACAGAGCAGATCCAGCTAGAGCATGGAGATAGAATATTTCTGTATTCAGACGGTATTACTGAAGCAGAATCTTGCGAACAGCAGCAATATTCAGAGCTAGAACTAAAGAAACTCATACAACAACTCGCTTCACAACCGGCAAGAAACCAAACGGATGCCATAGTCGATACAGTGAAGAGCTGGTGCGGCATTGAGCAATTTGAAGACGATATCAGCTTGTTAGTCTTTGAATGGAAAGGAAATTAAAAGAGGATACATTATGCATTTCGACATAATTGAAAAAGACCAATATACGGTTATTCAAATCAATGAAGCAAGGTTTGACGCAAAGCTTGCACCTTCATTTCGTGAAGAAGTCGAAAAAATAAAAGAAAATATTCGCGAACACTTAGTACTCGATCTAGGCAATGTTCGTTTTATGGATAGTAGTGGGCTCGGGGCAGTGATGGGGGCATACAAGATGCTTCGTAATACCAAGATAAGTATCATTAATCCGCAAAAACCGATCTTAGACTTACTTAAGTTGACTCGAGTCAACAAGCTAATATTGAGCTATTCAACAATTGAAGACGCGTTAACAGCAAGCGCATAGCTGTAGCGATGCTCATCCTAGAGGATAGTACTGGAGCCCCTGACCACGGTGGCAATAGGGAGATTAACGTGAACACAAGGAAGTTTAACCAACAATACACAAGCAGCTTAGAAGCATCCCGTACCGTAGCCTCCGATATTCTTCCTTTTTGGCACTCCCTCGGCTTAGATGGAGCAGTGATAGGACAGATGGAGCTATGCATTGTGGAGCTGGTGAATAACGTATTTGAACACGCTTACGCTAACCTTGATGGTGCAAAATTTGAGATTACTTCTTACTTAAGCGACACTCAGCAATTGATTATTGAGGTCGCTGATTATGGCAATTCAATGCCATCCAATCTTCTTAAAGATCTCGCCATGATGGATTTTGTTGAACCATTAGCCTGTGACCCAAGTACTTGGCTACAAAGTCGCAGGGGACTTAAGATTATTGAGCAACTTTCAGACAAAATTGAATACCATTCAAACGAGAATTGTAACACCTTTAAGTTACAGCGAAAGACGGGCTAAAGCTGCGCTTCCCCTCGACTGCACTAGCAAAACTGGCAATCACTGTTAACGGTTACATTAATAATCAAAGGAAAACTTGATGATAGAAATAGAAAAGTTAGTGGCGCTCTGTGACGGCGATGATTCTATGCTAAACATGGTAGTCGCACTCTATCTTCAAGAGTACGGTCAGAGTGATCGTATTATTTTACACAGATACCATACCGAGGATGTCGAAGGACTATTCCAACTAGCTCACGAACTTAAAGGTATGTTCAGTAATTTATGTGCTCAAGACGCAGTAAGTTTGGCAAAAATTGTAGAGTCTAGCGCCCAAAGCGGTGTCATCCCAGATGAAGTCGCAATCAACAAGCTTTGTAGTGAAATCCAGAAGATTAACCAGCAGATCCAAGCGCTATTACAATTATCTCCCTCCTGATACCCCGCTCTCTTACAGTCCATAATCAAAATACAAAACTCACAGCAAGACTCACGAGATTAACATCTGAGCTCTCACTATAAACCAGTGGTGATGTAACGAACTGAGCTCGATTTTCCTCATCTTGTGAAAAAACCGTCTGGTATTCAAGATTAAGAGAAATATTTGAGGTTAGATCATATTTAACTCCAGCGGTCACTCCTTTCGATTTACGCAATTGATGGCTTTCCGCATAAGTAAGATAAGGCGATAGGTAGTCAAAAGCGTAGATCACAGAGGCATACCAGTTAGCTTGCAACCTATCCAACTCGACCTCCGCCATCCATAGCCACGACTCATAGCTGTACTCCCCCCCTATTGTGTATATATCTAACGTACTTTTCTCAACGGCAGGAAGTTGTGTGTATTCCACTTGCATAAATCCGCTATGGAGCCGGTAATTAAATCCGACCAAATCGACATAAATACCCGCCATATACTCGGTATCAAACTGAAGTACGCTCCCAGCTATCTCAACTTCATTTAGTCTATCGAAGCCATAATAAGGGGAGATAGTTAACATCAGCTCATCAGAAACATCGTAATTCCATGCCACTGATAAACCATCGTAAAAAGTAAACCCTAAGATACTGTCATATACCTCCTGAGGAGGTCTTATCCAAGGATAGGCTTGGCCAACATAATAATATTCAGAAACCAAAAAAAGCGGTATACGCAAGCGCCCCGCTCTGACTTCAAAATCATCAAACTCATATGATAAGTATGCCCACTCAAGCTCAGGATCACTCCAATCATCTTGAGTGCGCTTTACCACTTGCCCCGATGCACTCAAACTATCAAAAATATCAATATCCAACTGCAACCCAAATATCGTGTCGCAGTCATAGCAGGTCTCATCGGCAATTTCTCGGCTAATAAACAAGGGAGTGCGATTGTCACTTTTACTGATAGTAGTAGAGCCAAAACCTCCGAGAGTGATCTTGTCGCTAAGCTCAATACTCGCCTGGACGTCAGGCAAAAACATCAAAAGAGATAGTGCTATAAATAATAGACGTCGAAATAACATAGCTACTCTCCCTCGGGTACGGTTATCAAGATATTGACTTCTTTTGGCACAGATTCAATTGGCGCATAAGCTATGCCATTGGGATTATCGTTGAGCCACTTTAAAATCTGTTTAATATCGTCACTATCTAACTCTTCTGGGGGCGAACCTCTTCCAGAGAATGCGCGTCCAGCCCAATAGCCGTTCATCTGCGAAACGGACTTACCGAGTAACATCTTATAAAAGTCTTCTCTGTGAATTGACGTTTCTGGAAGGTCTACCAGGATGATTTTTAAGCTACCTGATATTTTCTTAGTCTTACCTCGATAAAGCATTCTTGCCTTACTTTTACTTAACGCTGGCAAGTTATCATTAAGACTAAAAATGGCAAATTCAACATCGTTGTTTTCATCGATGTTGACCTCTAACGCAAGAGTGGATGCAGAAGTACATAGGAGCGTCAGCATGATAACAACCTGAAAACAGACAAACTGAGCTCGTTCGCTTAATCCCTTAAACATTAAAACCCTCAATCCTAGATAGTTTTTGTACTATGCTGAATATAGTCAAGGGGAAGTTAAACTACAAGATTGCTGCTAACTTGTTCAATTCATGGAGTAGAAATGAGCATATTGAATCATATTTCAATAAAAATACGCATGTTAGCCTTGGTGCTATTGCCGCTGATGTTTGCCTCATTTTTATCGATATTGGAGGTCGAAAAACAAAGAGAAAATGTGCACGCGCTAAATACCCTTAACAGTAAAGTGAGCTTTCTCGAATCATTTTCCCAACTCAATAAAAATATCAACCAAACAAGGGAGCGACTGCTTAAGCATAATATTCAGGTGCTCCCTGATACCTTTGCTCCCGATCTCAATAAAATCAAGCAATTGCTACCACAAGCCTTTACAAGTCAAAATACCTTAGAGATGGAATCTTGGTTAGATAGTACCCGTAAGGCACTCGATGAAATGAGCATCGTTGAAGCCGAAGGCATAGGAGACTGGTCTATTTGGTTCAATGAGCTACAACTACAAGCTCTCAATACTCTAGAAAAAGACCACTCAGGCAGCAATAACGAAATCAACCGACAGCTGGCAATTCTATACCAGCTCCAATGGCTATCATTATGGTCCACTGAAGAGAAGTGGTTAATCAATCAATTACTAATTAGCCCTAATGATGCCGAACTTCTCAGCCTGCTAAACTCTATCACTGAGCGCCAACAGCATTACGTTGAACGCTTTATTGATATCAATGCTAATCCTGTACAGGTCTCACTATTGCTCAGTACTTTTTCAGATCCCGTCTTTGCGCAGAGTTACCAATTGAGAAGCCAGATTTTAAGTCAACAACGACTAATGAATACTGCCAATATCAGTTTAGAAGCTTTTAGTCAGCGTCTTGATTTAATTCAATATGTAGTGGGGGTATTCTCTACTGAGCTTACTAACAATATCCAGAATGAGATCGCCAAGTCTAAAAATTTAATCTGGCTATTTTGTGGAGCATTGCTTAGCTCCTTAATTATCATTGTCATCATTGGGGCTAACCTCTATAGACGGATCATCAACTATCTCAGCCATGTTATTAACACCATGTCGAAGATAGAGGAAACCCATGACTATTCTAAAAAGATCAACGAAGAAGGCCGTGATGAATTAAGCCTATTCTCAGGCACACTCAACAAGCTTATAAATGAACGCCACCTAAACGAGCTGAACATACTGCAAGCAAAACAAGAAGCCGAAAAAGCCAATCAGGCTAAGAGTTCATTTCTGGCCAACATGTCCCACGAGATCAGAACCCCACTCAATGGGATCATCGGTATGTCCGATATCCTAGCCAACACTAAACTGACGGCAATCCAGAGTGAATACCTGCAAACTATTGAGACTTCCTCACAAACCCTGTTAGTTCTCATCAACGATATACTCGATCTCTCTAAGATAGAGTCAGGCAACCTTTCTATCACCAATAGCGATACCAATATTACCGAAGTGGTTTACGACACTCTTTCGATGGTGCTACCTAAAGTGGCCGAGAACGATCTCACTTTAGCGGTCGAAATTGATGATGCCACCCCGTATCGAACTTCCCTCGACGATCATCGCCTGAGACAAGTGCTAATGAACTTGCTCTCTAACGCAGTAAAGTTCACTCAGACGGGGGGGATAAAAGTCGCTGTCTGTTGTCAAAATATCCAAGGCGCTAGCCATATACAAATCAGTGTGCATGATACGGGGATAGGCATAGAAAAAGATAAACTGCAGCAAATTTTCTCCCCATTTATTCAAGAAGATGTCACGACTACTCGGCAATTTGGTGGCACCGGGCTTGGGCTAACTATTTGTAAACAGCTCATTGAACTGATGGGAGGCGAGATATCGGTTAACTCAATTAAGGGGGAAGGCAGCTGCTTCACTATTGCACTGACACCTCAAATTATTACCCAAAAGAAACCTATCACGAGCCAATTTGAGCAATTAACGGCAGCTATCATTTCAAAAGACTCCCAGCGAATTGATGTACTCGACAAGGAATGCAAACAACAGGGGTTTGCTATTAACTACCGCTACCAGTCTTGTTTTGATCTACTTCAGGATAAACAGACATTCGATCTTCTATTCGTTGATAATCTTTCATCGACAAGAGATGGGCTCAAGAGCCTAAATGAATTACTGAAACAGAAACATATTTTCACCATTGCCATCAACTCTCTGAATGAGAAACGCCATTTAGATAATATTGATGCCATCGTGACTCTACCACTACTTGGTAACCGTTTTAGCAATGCTATACACAATGGCGTACAAAGCCGTAATCTAAGACAGAAGCAGATATTAGATGAACAACTTAGCTATGCCAGTAAAGCCGCCGAGACAGAGAAAACAAACCGATTAATCCTAATTGTTGAAGATAACTTAGTTAATCAGAAGGTAGCCTCTTTGCAACTCACTCAGGCAGGGTTTGATTTTATTATTGCCAGTAATGGCCAAGAAGCTTTAGATTTCATCAGTACAGGCAAGGCTATTCATGCCATTCTAATGGACTGCATGATGCCGGTTATGGATGGCTTTACTGCAACCGAAAAAATCAGAGAATGGGAAAACCAGCATTCTCTTTCAAGACTGCCGATTATTGCCCTTACGGCGAGCGTGCTCGATCAAGATATTCAAAGGTGCTATCAATCTGGTATGGATGATTATTTAGCAAAGCCCTTTAAAAAAGAGGCACTGCTACATAAGTTAAAGTCGATATCTAAACTAGCGAGTTAATAGCTTGGCACGGGCCGATAAGGCCTTTCTTCTAACAACACATAGTACAAAATCATTATTTTTGCTGGGCATACCTCCCTAAAACTAAAAGATATAGCTATAAGTTAGCATGGTTCAAAAATTCAACACTTGCATCTAAGCTTTCAATACGTTGAAATGAGTTTGGCATGAATGAATTTAGCGGATTTTTCTCTGAAAGTTATTGGTGGCTCTCATTGCTTGGCGGCGTCCACTGCCTAGGCCTAGGCTTGTATATCCGCTATATCTACAGTGAAAAAAATGGCAACCATAAGATCCTAGGAAATATTTTTAACCTTATGGCGTTGTATTTCTTTACTGGCCTGCTAACCAGTAACAATGCACCCGCGCCCATCCATTTACTTTTCACCTTAATCATTCCGGTCTACTTTCTTGTCATGCCATTGCTCTATCTATACTGCGACCGCAGCCTGAATGATATTGAGCGCCCCGTAGGGTTTTCTCACCATTTCTATCCTGCGCTAATACTCGCAGTCTTGGTGGTGCTGACCACTAGTTACCAAATCTTGTTTAACAAAAACGGGGCAAATATTGGGTTTGTCCAGCAGGCCGACATTACGAATTTAAACTTGATAGCCATGCTCTTACCCGCACTGCTATTTATCCAAACCGGGCTATATTTTTACTATATCATTAAGATGCTAAGCCGTTATCCAGGGCGCGCCTCTCGATTGCATCAAGATAGCCTAAAAGACATCAAATTCCGTTGGTTGCTAGTACTAACCCTAGCCCTAATGAGCAACTGGCTTATCAGGGCTGTACTTGTCATTTTGCCATTTTATTTAGGCGATCAGGCCGTTATGTTCAATCAGGCTGCAACAAGACTAGCCATGCTATTAACCGTGTACATTTTAGCAATCTACGGCCTCAATCAAATCACTCGAGCAGCCTATTTACGAGGTAAGCTTGCTCAACAGCAACCGCAAAGAAATCCGATGCCAGCCAGTCAGCAGCTACTCAGCTCTGAAGAGATAACCTATTTACAGCAATTAATGCAGGAGGATAAACAGGAAAAGCTCAAAGAGACTAAGACTAAGACTAAGACTAAGCAGTAAAATCATTGCACTTAGCCACAGCAGTTACTTTATAAGACTTAATGTGGTTTCTAGCTATGCTACGACAAGCTTCTTACGCTCTACAGCCCTTTAAGAAGATTTGTATCGCTTGCGTCGAATGCTGCTTAATTTCTGCATCTGAGGGTATGGCTAAGCCCAACACCACATCTTGATAATAATCACCGCGTAACAACCCGATTAACAGACTCGCTGTCAGCTCTGGATTATCTATAGCTAGCCTTTCCTCTTCCGCTTGCTGCTGTGAACCTAATGCCCTCAAGTCTTAATAACCAAACCACAAATAAAACTCATTAATTTCGATGAGTCATAGCCAACAGCGTAAAATTTACGCTAGTGTATTAACCCTGTTTTCAAACTCCATTTAAAAAATAATAAATAGCAGTTAACTTATTGAAGGGTAGGAATTAATACATGAAGCAAGCACACAAGCTTTCTCTGCTTGCTGCCGCGCTAGTCAGCAGCAGCTTTTCCGCCATGGCGGCAAATAGAACTCACGACATCAGCATAGATGACTTTTTTGATATAGGAAATATGGGCTCAGTGACTCTTAGTCCAAATGGTAAACAAGCCGTTTGGTTGGAATCTCGCTGGGATAAAGAACTCGATAAAAGCCAACGTGATTTATGGTTGCTCGACACTAAATCTCGTCAATCAAAGCGCATGACTTTCACCAACGAGAGCGAATCCAGTCCACAATGGAGCCCTGACGGTGAGTATGTTTACTATCTGGGTAAAATTAAACAGGAAGGAGCAAAAGCGCCATATAACGGCAAGACTCAGGTTTTCCGCCTATCGGTTAATAGCGGCGACAGTCAACCTATGACCAAGGAAGCTGAAGGCGTAGCAGGATTTGAGCTTAGCCATGATGGTAAGAGTCTGTACTTTTTAACCTCTAAAACCACAACAGATGACGACCAATGGGCCGCAATGCGTGCTAGCCATAGTGCGCCAAAATACGGCCACGGCGAGCAGAAAACCAATCCGTTATATCAGCTCGATCTCGAACATTTTAAGCAGCAACTCATCCTAGATGACGACAAAGTCGTTTGGGAGTTTAAAGTCAGCCAAGATGGTAGCAAGATAGCTCGCATCACCACCACTGACAACGAATTGGTCTTCTTGGAAGGTTGGTCTGACGTTGAGATTTTTGATACTAAAACCCAACAAAATAGCGTGCTAGCAGATACTCAGTGGCGAGATAATGCGCCTTCCGCGTATGGTTGGTTGCTCGGGCTTGCATGGCAAGACAACACCGAGTTGGCTTTTAGAATTGACTATGACGGTCATCCCGGCCAGCTATTCATTGCCGATGCCAACACCACTGATAAGCCATCATTAGAGATCGCTCGTCCCGGCGATGTCACTCTCACTTCAAGCGATCTGACTTGGCGCCCAAATAGCGATGAGATCTGCTACCGCGGCGCCGATCATGGCCGCGTCAAACTGTTCTGCACTGAAATTGATGAGGGTGAACAAGGCGATACCCGCACAGTGATCCCGGGCGACATGGTGATCGGCAGCTATAGTTTTAGCCAAAATGGTAAATCTGTTGCCTTTAGTCACAACGGCTTAGATCACTTCTCGGATATGTTTATCGCCGATGCCAATAGCAGTCGTGCCAAGGCTAAACGCCTCACCAACATCAATCCACAGGTCGATAACTGGAAGCTACCACAAGTTTCTATCGTTAAATGGACTGCGCCAGACGGTGCTGTGGTCGAAGGCATTTTAGATCTGCCTGCAGGCTATAAAAAAGAAGACGGCCCATTGCCGTTAATTGTACAAATTCATGGTGGCCCAACATCGGCAACGCCTTATGCATTACAGCATAGATCGTACGGCCGCTCGACTTTCACTGCTAACGGTTGGGCACTGTTATCGCCTAACTACCGTGGTTCTACCGGCTATGGCGATAAGTTCTTAACCGATCTCGTTGGTCGTGAGCATGACATTGAAGTCAAAGATATTATGGCTGGTGTCGATCAGCTGATTAGCGATGGCATTGTCGATGGTGACAAGATGGCAGTGATGGGCTGGAGTAACGGCGGTTATCTAACCAATGCACTTATTAGTACCAATAACCGCTTCAAGGCGGCAAGTTCTGGTGCAGGCGTATTTGATCAACGTTTGCAGTGGATCCTCGAAGATACCCCAGGCCATGTAGTCAACTTTATGGAAGGTCTGCCTTGGGAAAAACCTGAAGCTTATAACCATGGATCTTCACTGACTTATGCCGATAAGATCAAAACCCCGACCTTAATCCATATCGGTGAAGGCGATCAACGTGTACCGCTTGGTCATGCACAAGGCTTGTACCGCGCCCTGCACCACTATCTTAATGTCCCTGTCGAGTTGGTGGTATACCCAGGTGAAGGCCACGGCCTGAGTAAGTACCAACACCGTAAGGCTAAGATGGAGTGGGATCAGAAATGGTTTAATCACTATGTTTTAGGCCAACAGGTCGAATAAGCGTACTGCTTTTTCACTGATACAATCGATAAAAGCGCTGCTCCAGCGCTTTTATCCCCCCTAGCAAATAGATAACCTCAGTAACAATTCCGGCATTCACTTTCTGTTCAGCAAGGGTATGCTAAGGTTTAGCCATTCTGCGAAATCGATAGAGTTACATGGAAAATAGAATAAGGAGAATCGAATGACTCGTTTTATCAAGAAGATCGGCGCTAGTTTATGTCTACTTGCCAGCGTCATGTTAGCGCCACAAGCCATGGCTGAAGATGGCTATGCTCAAGCGAAGAGTACTTTCCAGCAAGCTAACGAAACTCAAAAGTTTTTCAATAGTGCCTACGGCTACGCGCTTTTCCCTACCGTGGGTAAAGGCGGCATCGGCATTGGTGCAGCCTACGGTAAAGGCCAGGTTTATCGCGGCGGAGCTTATACTGGCGACACCAGCTTAACCCAGCTATCTTTTGGCTTTCAGCTTGGTGGCCAAGCCTACAGTGAGATCATCTTTTTTAAAGATGAAGCCGCCTATAGGGACTTTACCAGTGGTAGCTTCGAGTTTGGCGCACAAGCTTCTGCCGTAGCCATTACTATCGGCGCTAATGCACAAGCGGGCACCACAGGTAATTCAGCTGGCGCTGGAAAAACCGCAGCCAAGGCAGCTTATATCAATGGTATGGCGGTGTTTACTGTAGCCAAAGGCGGATTAATGTTTGAAGCCGCACTTGCCGGACAGTCGTTTACTTTTGAAGAGAAGTAAGGAACAAGAAGGTTCTAGGAAAGGCTAAGGCGAGGCCGGGCTTAGCCCTACGAGGATGTGACTTCGTCACTGCGAGAGAAGCTTAGACGAAAAGGCTTAAAAGATAAGCCCTAGGTCCTAGGTCCTAGGTCCTAGCAATTGAAAGCTAGAACCTAAGTAAATAACATCCTTCACATCATAGTAAATGACTTATTTATGACCCCAAGGCACTGGTGGCAGTGCCACTGGCTTAGTTAAGTCAAAATCAACTCTAAAGTCACGGTTTTCTCGGGTTAGGCGATAGGTAAACTCTTGCGGCTTAACATACATGTGCCATACGTTAGTCACCGACACATCTAGGCCATTTTCTCTAAAGTTATTAATCGAATATGCATCGACAGGAAAAGACTGCTCGGTTGCACTGCCCATATCAGCGGTCATACCGCCGTACATGGTCACCTTATCCTCTGAGCCGTCTTTATGGCGATGATCATGGCCGAGATGTAATCCATAAGGCGTCTTAGTGATCACCCAAGTACGAGAGTGGTCATCGCCAACATGAAACGGCACTTTTAGTACCTGGTCGCTGCACTCACGAACATGCATAACGAGTTTTTTACCGCTAAATGCTGAATCAGCACTATTACCCGCAGTCACAGTGCCTTCAAAGGCTTTACCGCAGTGGGCTGATAGGTTGTCAAAAAAAGCAGTTTGCTCCGAAGTCACTGCCAACGCAGGAGTTGCAAAGCTTGCAGCTGCTATTAACGCAAAATGTGAGTACTTTATTGTTTTCATTATTATCTCCAGTAATTTGCGCTTAACCGTACCATAATCAGATAAATTTTAGCTGAAAGATTAAACTCTTTATAAATCAATAATGCGCCCAAGTTTTCCCCTATTAACTAAATATAGACAGCACTGATTCGAAAAATGTCGCGTATAATCGCGCGATATTTTTCACTACCATCGAAAAGCTTCGCTCCCTTATGAGTAAGTACACTGCTCCTACTTTTTCAATTTCATTGCTACACCCTAAATATTGGGGCGTTTTATCCATAATTAGCATTAGCTACCTATGCAGCCTATTGCCATACGTGATTCAAATCCGTTTAGGCAAGCTAATCGGGCGTATTGCGCTTAGCTTTATGAAGCGTCGCACACGCACAATTAAGCGTAATCTTGAGCTGTGTTTTCCTGACATGACAGAGGCCGAGCGTGAAAAGTTAACCAAACAGAATATTGAAAATACTGGCTTGGCAATACTTGAAACAGGTATGGCTTGGTTTTGGTCGAATGAACGCATTGCTAAACACACCACAGTAGTTGGTATGGAGCATATCGACAAACTAAAAGCTGAAGGACGTGGCGCACTGCTGATTGCAGTGCATTCACTCAATCTTGAGCTTAGTGGCCGCGCATTTGGCCAATACGCAAAAGGTATGGCGGTATATCGCCCTAACAACAATCCGTGTTTTGACTACTTTCAACTAAAAGGCCGTTCGCAAGGTGGCCACACACTAATCCACCGCAAAAACGTTAAGTTTATGCTAGAAGCGCTTAATGATGGTGCCTTCATGTGGTACGCACCGGATCATGATTACGGCCGTCGCCGCTCGACTTTCGCACCGCTATTTGCGGTAGAAAATGCCTGTACGACAACGGGAACCAGCCTGTTAGCAGACAATACAAATTGCGCCATCGTACCTGTAGTGTTTGTACGTGATAACGATAGTGGCCACTATACTCTAACCATTAAAGAGCCAATGATAGATAAGTTCCCTAAGGCAGATGAACACGCTGGCGCTTGTTTTATCAACAAGATCGTTGAAGAGTCGATTATGACCAAGCCTAGCCAATATATGTGGTTACATAGACGCTTTAAGAATCGCCCTGAAGGCGAAGCGTCTCTGTATTAAGCATCTCTGACTCCAAAATGATAAGCGATAATGCTAACGAGCATTATCGCTTGTATTACATTCCTTGCCCCACCCCCGCCTCAAAATCACGCTTATAATAGTCATCCCAAGTCACAACATTTATTAAACCTTAATTAAAAAACCTTTAATAAGAAAAATTTAAATTAGAGATATTTATAAATTACCTCTACGCATTTCACTTTATAAAAACCATGTATTTCCCATATTGAAAATCACATCACAGCTCATATATCCAAAAAGTCACCTCTTATATTTGTGACAAAGATCATAACTAAATTAACAATGAGGAATCATAGTGTATTCAAGCGATAACAATGGCACTGAAAAATGAAAATGGATAATTTAAACTATAGTCAATTAAAAACCTTGCTTGCTGTTTACAAACACAAACAAGGTAATTTAGCTGCGCTCGAATTAGGCGTTACAAATTGCACTATTACGAGAACATTGAATAGTTTACGAAGTATATTCATGGATTCATTATTCATTAGAAAATCAAATGGATTAATACCGACCCAAAAAACAGAAGAGCTTATCCCTCATGCTCAACTATTAATTGAGCAATATCGCTTAATCGAGAACCAGCACTCTGTTTTCACACCAAGCCACTCAGGTGGGCACTTTACTATTAGGGCATATGACGAATTTATTTATGCTGTACACAAAGTCATAGAAACCTATATTTCTCCTGAAGCGCCAAATATAAGGTTTGATGTTAAAGGACTAAATCATGATTGTTCTCAGGACCTAATCGCTGGCAGTGTTGACTTTGTTGTTGTTTATGAAGGGTTCGACGATACTCGGCTAAACTATGAAATATTCTCTGAAACTGGCGATATCTATATCCTGGCAAATAAAGACCACGCCATTCACCATGAAACCCTGTCTCTAGAGAATATTTCAAAATACTCCTTATTAGAAATAGATAATTATAGCGATCTCAGCTGTCCATTATTAGTCAACTTATGTAGAGACTCAGGACTGCAGATGGATGTGCTTGCCTATACAGATAGCGTCGCCACCGCCATGCGCCTGTTAGCTGACAGCAATAGCATCACATTAAGTTGTAACCATTTTACCCGTGAATTCGTCGATATGCTGCCTAATATCCGCAGCGTTAGATTACCAGATGAATTAATCAAGAGCATAAAAGAAATCAGAAGTGAACAACGAGCGGTTGGTAATTATATCCTCTATGGTAACACCAATAATTCGCCTGTGTTTAATTGGGTGAAGTCAAAGCTTGTTTATGGCCTTGAAAAAGAATGGCGACTTGCTTCTGAAAAACAACCAAACCAATAATAAAGAGATTTATAAACTGACTAATTAGTTACATTTAATTAGTCAGTCAAATAAATATTTCCACCTTACTTAATTAAGTTAGTGCAACACACTATTTAATATTTATAGCACCTAATGAGTTTTTCCTCTTGGATATTAATAAGGGGGAAGAGTTATTGCTATTCCCCCAAAATTCTATCAATAAAAATGAGATGCTGAGTGAACATATGAAAATTAACAGACGCACATTTATGCAAGGAGCTGGCGCAACAGCCATATTATCCTCGTTATCAGGCTTAACCCCAGGAATCGCTAATGCGCGAACGCCAGGAGCACACTCAAACTTATTAGCAAAGCGTAATGGTGAGGTTATTTATCACAGCTGCTTACGTAACTGCGCCGCACGTTGCTTATTAAAGTTTCGCGTACAAGACGGCCGAATGACTTATGTCACAGGAGCAGAAGAGCAGGCCAAAACGGGTAAAGCACCTTGCCTAAAAGGCCAAAGCTACGTGCAGTATACCTATGCACCTGATCGTATTTTGCATCCGATGGAACGAGTCGGAGCCAAAGGTGATGGTAAATGGCGTCGCATTAGCTGGGATGAAGCTTACAAGAAAATTTCAGATCGCTTAAAAGCGGTCGTGGCTGAACACGGCTCAGAGTCTATCTTACCTTATAGCTATTCGGGTAACTATGGTGCCATAGGCATGTCGGCATCTGGTGAGCGTTTCTGGAACCGTATTGGTTCATCTATTCTTGAGCGTAAGGTCTGTACCTACGCAGCATATGATGGTTTAGAGTCTGTCTACGGGACTTTCTTAGGACCCGATCCAGAAGACGTCATGTTAAGCGATGTGTACTTAAACTGGGGTCACGATGAAACCGTTTCTAACACTATCGCGATTAAACTCATTAATCAGGCTCGCGACAGAGGCACTAAATTCTTAGCGGTCAATCCTCAACGCACACCACTGTGTAACCAAGCAGATGTATACCTACAGCCAAAACCAAGTACTGACGTACAGCTGTGTGCAGGGATCATGAAATATCTGGTTGAAAAAGATCTGGTTAACCATAAGTTTATCCAAGAACAATCTATCGGCTATGACGATCTACTCAAGCGCCTAGATGAAATTAGTTACGACGAAATCGAACAGATCACTGGTGTACCAAGAGCCAAAATGTTCGAGTTTGCTCAAATCCTAGGTGAAAACGAAAAAACCATGCTCCGTATGGGCTATGGTTTCCAACGTAACTTTAATGGTGCCCGCATGTCTCGCGCAGTTGCCATGTTGCTAGCTGTAACGGGCAACTTTGGCAAACGCGGTAATGGCCTTGTATATGACAACGTACATGCTGGTGCGGGTTTAAATCAGTATGTAGCCAGTGGCAAATACATGCGTAAGAACCCTGATGCTCAACGCATCAATATGACTGAAATAGCCAAAGCGATTCATCCAACCAACCCAACCAGCCACGACAAGCCAAGTAAACCGATCCACGCAATGATCATTTACAACGGTAACCCTGTGGTAGTGGCACCCGATACCAATGCTGTTATTGAGGGGATGAAACGCGAAGATTTGTTCGTTGTTGGCCACGATATGGTGATGACCGACTCACTGCAATACTGCGACATCATTTTGCCTAGCGCTAGTCAATTTGAGACCGATGATATCGTTGGTGATTATCATGGTTACTACATTCAAGTATGCCAAAAAGTCATTGAACCTGTGGGTGAGTCAAAGTGTAACTGGACCTTCTTCCGCGAGTTAGGCCAGGCCATGGGCTTCGAAGATGAAGCATTTAAAGCAAGTAATGATGACATCATCAAAGAATTGTTAAACACCGATTCTCCAGATTACAAAGGCGTGACGTATGAGCGCTTGATGAAAGAGAAATATATTAAGCTGGATATCCCACAGCCTGTATTAGCTGACGGCAAATATAATACCCCAAGTGGCAAAATTGAATTTAGCTCTAAGCTCATGTCAGACGCTGGTTATCACCCTGTTCTAGACTGGCAGCTCCCCGAAGAAGAGATGGAAGCCAAAGAGCGTAACTTACCGTTTAGATTGCTATCTAGCGGTGTGCCACAGCGGGTAAATAGCTCTTTCTATAACGTTAAGTATATCCGTGCAATTCCAGCCTACTACGTAAAAATTAACCCTGTCGATGCCAAGCAGTACGACGTGAAAGAGAACGATATCGTAAAACTCAGTAACCATCGTGGTGAAGCTCGCTTTGTCGCCATGATTACCGAAGGCGTACTACCAGGCTCAGTCATGACACCGAAATGTAACTGGCTACGCATGAACCCCAATGGTACTGAAGGCTGTACCAATTCATTAACCACCGACAAATTGACCGATATGGGCGGCTGCTCTGCATACCACTCTACTCGTGTAAACCTAGAAAAAGCATGAAGGAGAGTATAAATGGAAAATAAACACCAACTAGGGTTCGTTTTCAGACAAGAAAACTGCATCGGCTGCCAAGCTTGTACTGTTGCCTGCCAAATTCACAACGAGCTTCCTGAGGATGTGCGCTTTCGTAAAGTCGACCGTTACGAAGTGCCTCATGCAGACGGCAGCAAGGATATTTGGTTAAGTCATTCTTGCATGCATTGTGGTAACCCAGGATGCCTAATGGTATGCCCGTCCCAAGCCTATACCGTACGAGATGACGGCTTAGTTGTACTGGATCGCGAAAAATGCACTGGCTGCGGTCTATGCATTAGCGCCTGCCCTTACGATGCAGTTGTGATGCTGAAAAGTGACGGTAAAGCAGCGAAATGCAATATGTGTATTGAACTCATCGACCAAGGCCAAAAACCGGCCTGCGTGGACGGCTGCCCAGTCGAATGCTTAGACGTAGACCGTATTCATGCAGTACTACAACAAAAGAGCACAGCGAGTAAGCAAGGCGTTGGTTACGGCAACTGCATCACTAAGCCCAACATGCTGATCATCAAGGAGCGTGTTTAATGCAGACCGATTTTGGCCCCATTGCCAATGGCTATCAAGCGCTTAAGGGGATGCTATTTACCCCTTCTTCGCCTGAGTCCATGCAGCAGCTTATTGACTGGCTCGAAGCCAGTCAGGCTAACCCAGACCTCTTAGCACAAGCACGTAAAAACCAGCACCAACTGATTGAGCTGGAGTGCGACTTTAACCGGATGTGTATTGGCCCAACTCGATTACTGGTGCCACCATACGAATCTGTTTATCGCAGCGCGGGCTCGCAACTGAACACCAAAGAGACGGTGGCAGTCGCTGATTTTTATCAACAGATCGGCCTAGTGATTGACGCAAAACTCAATGAACCTGCTGACTATATTGGCAATGAGCTTGAGTTTCTATTCTGTGTTGAAGCACTGCTTCATCAACAGCAGAGTCAAGCCAATAATGATGAGTCGGCCGCACTCGATGACTTGGCAGCTCAATTTCTAAATCAACACTTAGGGCTTTGGTATCACTCATTTACAGCTGGGATTGAGCAACACGCTCAATTAGCCTTTTGGCGCAGCTTTGCTCAAACGCTACGTGAGTTTTTAGCCCAAAGACATAACCCAATAATAACTGGGAACACCCCCCAATCAGAACAACGTCATTAAGACGATTAAGGTTATTACATGAAACATTTAACAGCTTTAGTTCCTTTGATGTTAACAGCCATTTTTAGCTTACCGGCGTTATCTTCTGAAGAAGCGCCTACAGCCCAACTGTGGCAACCAGTAACAGAAATTGCTGTGCAAGCCGATGTACCTGAATTATTAGGCATGCCTGAACAGGCACAACTACCACTTGTTGATCCGCTATTCAATCAAGGTAGGATCGAAACGTTAGCGCCCGCAACCTTCTGGGCAGATCTACTCAGCTATAGCTTTTTTGGTGCCATCTTACTACTCGGTGTGTTTGTCATTATCAATGGCAAGTCAAAATTAGCCCATGGCTTTTCTGGCCGTAAGGTTGCGCGCTGGAGTGGTATGGATGTATTTGTTCACTGGCTAGGCGCCATATCTTGCTTATTTCTGATTGTAACCGGCCTTATTATGGTTTCAGGTCGATTCCTGTTAGAGCCTAATATGGGTGTCAATACTTGGATTGGCGTCATTAATACCTCGGTTGGCCTGCATGACCTGATGGCATTCCCCTTTATTCTAGGCTGGGCAGTAATGGTGCTTAAGTGGGCCACTAAACAGACGCCTGAAGCATGCGATATCGGCTGGTTTAAGGTGTTGGGCGGCTATTTGAATTTCGGTTCATTTAAAGGGCAGCATCCTGATGCGGGCTTTGCTAATGCCGGTGAGAAACTCTGGTTTTGGACATTTACCGCTTTTGGTGGCCTTATCGTCGTATCAGGGTTAATTCTTATGTTCCCAAGCTTGGTCGCAACCAAAGATGCAGCGAACCTAAGCCTTATCCTACACCTTATCTCGGCAGCCATTCTTGGCGTATTCACCGTAGTACATATTTTTATGGCAACCGTGATGTCCGAAGGTGGTATGGAATGTATGACTTCCGGCTACTGCGACGAAAACTGGGCAAAGCAACACCACAACTTGTGGTTCAATAAACTGAAGTAATCACTTCCAACCCATCAAAACTTAATGCCTCAAACGCCTGTCAGCATCAATGCTGATAGGCGCTCCGACTAATCATATTAAATCGTATTGCACCAACTCTAGCCTTTAGAGAGGGCGACTTGTTGCAGCCGAAATATAGGGAAATACACCGATGAACACATATAAATCACTCATAGCAGCCGCCGTTAGCCTTTGCTGCATGAACGCTTATGCGACTGACGCAACCACTGCCGAGCTTGAAGCGCGTATCGCTAAGCTTGAAAGCAATCAAGCGCCATCACAATTTAAAAATAGCCAAGTCAGCCTTTATGGTTCAATTCGCCCAACGCTAAGCTACCTAGACGATGGTCAGAACAAAACGTGGGATGTTCGAGATGCACTTTCTCGCGTAGGTATAAAAGCCAGCACCGAGTTTGCCGATGGCTGGACTGCCATCGCACATGGGGAATGGAGTGTCGATATTGCCAACTCTGGTGATTTTGGTAAAGCACGTCAGGCTTATGCAGCTATTGCCTCGCCTTATGGTCAAATTGGCATAGGTAAGCAACGCCCAGCCCAATACACTTTAGTTGCTGAATATGTGGATATTTTCAACCATGGTAATAGTCCATACGCCTACGACTATGACAATCCATTCTTTGTCGATAACTTTGTCACTTATCAGTTAGTCACTGGCAATTTCACCTGGATGGCTGGCGCTCAATTTGATGGTGATAACGGTGATGATGCGACTGATATGATTAACCTTGGTGTGGGTTACGACATAGCCCAGTTACATATCGGCCTAGGCTATATTACTCAAAATACCGCCGACCCCCAGGGAATTGAAGGCGATAACCAAACGCTGGGGGGAGTCGTGGCTTATACCTTTAGCAATGATCTGTATCTAGCTGTGAGTTATCAAGACAAGCAATACAACTACGACACTGGCAGCATGCAAAAAGATCGCAGTGGTAGCACCTTAGATACGGCGCTAGCTTACCCAATCAGCGAGCATTACACGGTTAAGCTGGGTTACTTCCAATTTGAAGATGGTATCAATGATAGTACCTCTGCCGACTACAACGGTTTTAATACCACTTTAGAATGGAACCCTCTCGACAATGTACGTGTCCACCTCGAATACCTAGACAAAAGCTTTGATAATCGTGATGACGACCGTGCCGTTACTATCGGCTTCAAATACGACTTCAACCTCACCTGGCAAGGCTAATCGTCATATAAGCGAATACTTTTAGCGCTTAGTCAAACCAAGCTGCGGTTTTCTCTGCGGCTTGGTTTTTGACATTATCATCCACATACATAGATACCATAGCTAGCGCCGCAGCCAAGGCTCCGAGATCATCAGAAAATCCCATTATAGGCGTCAAATCAGGTATCGCATCAATCGGTGAAATGAAATAGGCTAATGCACCTAAGATGACTGTTTTAGCCCATTTAGGCGTGTCTGGACGTTTAGCGGCATAATACAAACACAAGGCGTTATCGATCACTTCTCGGCCGGCTTTTTTAGCGAATAGTTTTACCTTCAGCCAAAAGCTTTCGTCACTATATTCAATATTATCGTTTGTCTGTTGCGTCATTTTCGCACCCATTAAAAAGGGAATATCCATTAAGATATTCCCTTATTTTAGTTTATTTAGCTATAGCCAGCTTGTCGCTTGAATTCAAAAACGCTCTATTTACCTTTGGTGTTTAGGCGTTGTGCCCCAAGCATTCTTTTTCGCTGGGCGCTTACCACCTTGACTCGGCTTGCCCTGTCCTGGCTTAGACTGTCCAGATTTACCGCCTGCTTTGTTGCCACCTGATTTATTCGCGCCAGGCTTGCTTGCTCCAGATTTACCACCAGCCTTACGATCTTCAAATTGATCTGCCGAGTGACGGGTGAAGGCTTTTTTGCCTTTGCCATCGTCTTTGGTGTTGAGCTTCTTCTTATTACGAATTGCTTCACGCTCTTGGCGAGACTCTGCCGGTACCAAACAGTTAGGTCCATTGCCAATCAGCTTCTCTTTACCCATAGCAATCAGTGCTTCACGGATCAGCGGCCAGCCCTCTGCATCGTGGTAACGCAGCAAAGCTTTATGCAGCTTACGCTGACGGCCCTTCTTAGGGACTGAGACTTCTTCACTAGTATGCTTCACGTTTTTCAGTGAGTTCAGCTCAGTGTGATAAATCGTGGTCGCATTAGCCATTGGCGATGGATAGAAGTTTTGCACTTGATCTAGCTTAAACTTCTCGCCTTTTAACCATAACGCCAAGTTCACCATATCTTCATTGGTGGTGCCCGGATGCGCCGAGATAAAGTACGGGATCAAATACTGCTTCTTACCCGCCTCTTGTGAGTACTTATCGAAAAGCTCTTTAAACTTATCGTAAGTGCCCATGCCCGGCTTCATCATCTTGTTTAGCGGGCCTTCTTCGGTATGCTCAGGGGCAATCTTTAAATAACCGCCAACATGATGGGTTGCCAGCTCTTTAACGTAACGTGGATCTTCGGTGGCTAAGTCATAACGCACACCAGAGGCAATCAGTACCTTTTTAATACCCGGTACGTCACGCGCTGCGCGGTACAGATCGATGGTCGCTTGATGATCGGTATCTAAATGGCCACAAATCGATGGGAATACACAAGACAAACGACGACAGGTACTCTCGGCTTTTACGCTACTACAGCCTAAGCGATACATGTTGGCTGTAGGGCCACCCAAGTCAGAAATCACCCCGGTAAAGCCCGGCACTTTTTCTTGAATGTCTTTAATTTCTTTAACGATAGAATCCTGCGAACGGCTCTGAATAATACGCCCTTCATGCTCGGTAATAGAGCAGAATGAACAGCCGCCAAAACAACCACGCATGATATTGATTGAGGTTTTAATCATGTCGTAGGCTGGAATTTTCTCTTTGCCGTACGATGGATGCGGCACACGCTGATAAGCGAGATCAAACACGCCATCCATTTCATCGGTATTAAGCGGCCACGCAGGTGGATTAACCCAAATAGCGCGTTCGGCGTGCTTTTGAAACAGCGCACGGGCACAGCCTGGATTTTGCTCTTGATGCAAAATACGCGATGCGTGGGCATAGAGGTACTTATCTTCTGAGACCTTTTCATAGCTTGGCAGTAACACATAAGTCTTCTCCCAAGGCTTGGGTCTAGCAGGTTGAACACTGACCGCTTTTGGCGCGTCATTGTCAAAAATCTTTTCATCCGTTGGCCCTGACAGGTTTTTACAACCTACGTCATCGGCGCCATACGGGTTTGGAATAGGATCGATCTTATGCAGTTGATCGATCTTACGTGAATCCATGCCCTTCCATTCTGGTAACGGCTCTTTACGGATCACTGTGGTACCACGAATATCATGCAGCTCAGATATAGGCTCACCGGCTGCCAAGCGGTGCGACAATTCCACCAAGGGACGCTCGGCGTTGCCGTAAACCAAGATATCGGCTTTAGCGTCTAAAATCACACTGCGGCGCACTTTATCTGACCAGTAATCGTAGTGAGCAATGCGGCGTAAGCTGGCTTCAATACCACCAATCACTACTGGCACTTGCTTAAAGGCTTCTTTACAACGCTGGGTATAAACCGTTACTGCGCGGTCTGGGCGCTTACCGCCCACATTACCTGCAGTGTAGGCATCGTCATGACGCATACGACGCTCGGCCGTATAACGGTTGATCATCGAGTCCATGTTACCCGCGGTCACACCAAAATAGAGGTTAGGCTTACCTAACTTCATAAAGTCTTCTTTGTTTGACCAATCAGGCTGGGAAATAATCCCCACTCTAAAGCCTTGCGCTTCGAGCATGCGACCAATAACGGCCATACCAAAGCTTGGGTGATCCACGTATGCATCGCCAGTGACGATAATGATGTCACAACTATCCCAACCTAACTTAGCCATCTCTTTACGAGACATAGGCAAGAAAGGCGCTGGGCGCGTGAGCTCAGGGCGATACTTTGGAAAGGTAAATAACGTGGATTCTACTTGCATGGATTAGGCAGCCTAACTGAAATACAAAAATTACGCAGATATTGCGCCCCAGCTTGCTTGCGCAATGGGGACGCGGAGTATAACAGGCTACGCCTGCAAGGTGTGACTAAAAAAGCATCAAATTAATGCTTTTTTTAGTATAGACCTTTATCCCATAATTTGGCTGTGGGTATTACTGTACTAGGCTTTAAGGCTTTTTAATGGCTATTAATACCTGCTGACTATAGCGCGGTCATAAAAGAAAAAAGGTTTATCAGCGCCAAACCGATTATCACCGCCCAAGTTAACAACATGCCCCAAAAGCGGCCTATATGGTAACCGCCCTTTCCCAGAGTTAAACCAACAGCATGCAGCACACGAGCAAGCAACCAAATGCAGCCAAAAATATGCAAAACCATATTGTTAGTGCCATTAGTCTCGGCTACTAGCAACAGCAGCAAAGCAATGGGTGCATTTTCAAGTAAATTAGCATGCACCCTTTGGGCTAATGCTAGCGATTCATTGCCTGCACTGCCAATGCCAATTTTGTGAGTACGCCTTAGATTTATCACCCGATAAGTCAGAGCAACAATAAGCAATGCTGTGAGGCTGATATATAGTCCAGATATAGCTAGTGTCATGATTATTTCCATTTAAATTCGCATTCAACACCTCAGCATTACAATTAACGAACATCATGTAAATAAATGGCAACTTTTTTAGCTCAAATAAGGTAAGATGCGCTCGTCAAAATATAGCAAGCGAGCATCTGCGCCGAACAACCCATAACAATCATAATAAGCAGTTGTTTAATCTAGTAAATCATCCTGAAGTCACCTATAGCGAAGTAAGATAGTGGATAATCAAGAGTTTTTAGAAAAGCGCCGTTTCATCATCAGGCTAGGTAAAGCCCTACATAAATTTGGTACGCCAGCCTACCGCCTTGAAACCCACCTGCAAGGTGTGTCTAACGTGCTCGGCATTGAGGGCTATTTCTTAATTTCACCTACCGCGATGACTTTCGTGCTACAGCACGACGAAGATCAGGAATACAACCATGTTGCGAGGGTAAGACCCGGCGAATTGGACTTAGGTGCTTTAGCCCGAACTGACGAGCTTGTTGAAGAGCTGATGTCAGGTCAACGCACCCTCAGTGAAGCACTCGAGCGTTTAGAAGAGATTGCTAACAAGCCTAATCCTTATGGCACTAAACTCACCCTGCTGGCTTTTGGCATTTCTGCCGGCGCATTTGCCATGCTGATGGGCACTAGCTGGAACGATGTATTTTGGTCTGGCATGCTCGGCCTGATGGTGTATGGCTTAGTGTACCGCGCTGAACACTCAAAACGCATGGCTGAGATGCTAGAACCTCTATCTGCCATTTTGTGCGCCATTCTTGCCTACGGTATCGCTCGAATCGACCCCTCGGTCAATATTCCGGTTATTATCCTTTCTGGGATTATCATCTTTATACCAGGTTTAGCTTTGACGCTGGGCTTAGCTGAACTTGCCGCACGAGATTTAATCTCAGGTACAGCAAGGGTAATGGACGCTTTTATGCTGCTATTTAAGCTGTATTTTGGCGTGATATTGGGTATGGCAATTGGTAAGGCGATTTTTGGTGAAACCATTTATGTGCCACCAGCCAGCCTCCCACAATGGGGGATTTGGGCTGCAGTCCCCATCCTTTCTACCGCATTAGTTATTATCTTTAAGGCACGCTTAAAAGACTCACCATGGGGGATTATGGCAGGTATTGTGGCCTTCTTCTCAGCTATGCTCGGTGGAATTTATTTTGGTGAATCTATCGGCATTTTCTTTGGTGCGTTAGCTGTCGGAGTGTATTCAAACTTGTTTGCCCGCTGGATGAAAGCCCCTGCATCAATTGCTCTCTTACAAGGCATCGTTATTTTGGTGCCAGGCAGTAAGACCTATATTGGTCTTAACACGCTTATTCTCGGTGAGACTATCTTTAACCAGTCCCATTTAGGCATTCAAATCTTCCTGATCTTTATGTCGATTGTCGCTGGACTCATTTTTGCGAACGTTGCAGTGCCACCAAGGCGAACCCTATAAAGTTAACCTCAGCAAATACCGAAAAAGAGCGCTTATAAGCGCTCTTTTTTATTGCATCACATCATTTTCAGCTTTAGTAAATCAGTACGTTATTACTTGAGTAATCTACACTTACCCTGTATTACAAATTTGTGACCTGTTGCAATTAGTGGATCGCGCCAAGGAGTATAACGAATAGGATGAAATGGCTTTTCCGCCTGACATTGGCACTCATATTTAGCATCCAGGCGGGTGTGGTTTCGGCTGAAACAAAAACCACCTCAGGTTATAACGAGCATGCAGATGATTACGAGCAAAAAAAACCAACCAAAAATATTGTCATCAAGAGTAATGACATTTTCGACCTATCAGATCCCGAAACTTTTTTTATTCACCGTTGGGCTAATTACCTGCATATTAATACTCGAGACTTAGTGATCCGCGACAAATTAAGCTTTTCGGAAGGCGATAAAGTCAGTCCCAAAGACTTAGAAGAAGCACAGCGACTACTGCGTGCACAAGCCTATATCCGCGATGCCAGAGTTACATTCCCCAAACCGGCAGCCGATGCCGACCTTGCCGATGAAGGTGAAAATATTCTGGTCGAAACTTGGGACAACTGGTCACTATTACCGACCTTTAGCGCTAGCCATAGCGGCGGGGAGAGTAAGTTTTCTATCGGCCTTAAAGAAGACAACTTGCTCGGCTATGGCATTCGTACTCGCGTGAAGTACCAATCTAATGCCGACAGAACAGGTTACAAATTTGCCATCGAGGCGCCTGTTTATTTCATCAGACACGCTACCATCGCCGCTGACTTTTACGACAATAGCGACGGACAGGCTACGCACCTTTACTTTGACAAGCCTTTTTATAGCTTAGATGGCACACATATGTACTCCGCCGAATACTTAGATGATAAGCGTATCGATACTCTCAAACAAAACGGCAAGGACATTAACGAATTCGAACATACCGAGACCTACAATAATGCCCGTTTTGGCTGGCTGATTGAGCGTAATAATGACGAACTGTCGCGGATAGTCACAGGGATAACTCAAGACAAACACGAGTTTGCTCATATCGACAGCTATCCAACCTCTGAGCTGCCCCAAGCAAGAGACTTTTTGTATCCATGGCTGGCCTACCAATACCTACAAGATGACTTTAAGGTGCTTAATAATGTGTACCTTATTAATAACAACGAAGACTTTAATCTCGGCTGGCAACACTATTTCAAGCTAGGCTTAGAAACACGAGATCTCAATGATAATTCGCCCGTAGGCTATCATATCGATTTGCACTCAAGCAGAGGTTATCAAAGCGATGATCAACTAATTTTATTAGAAATGGACGCTGAAGGGGTCTTTGCCACCAGCCAAAAAGATTTTTATCAAGTCAATGTCGCCGCAGAGTACTTCTTCCATCTCAGTCCTAAATGGACAGCATATTCAAAACTGAGACTCAGCACTTCAAAGAACAATTACTTAGATAAACCCTTCGCTTTAGGTGATGAAACCGGGGTTCGTGGCTACCCTAATGACTATCAATATGGCGACCATCAGTGGGCTTTTACAGCAGAAGTCCGTAACTATCCAAATATTAACCTATATCAGCTAGCTGAGCTCGGTTGGGCTATTTTTACCGATATCGGTCACGCATTTGGCGGGCCAGATGAAAACAATGCAATATCATCACCTATCGGCAGTTTCGGTATTGGTGCGAGAATTTATTCATCAAAATCCAGCTACGGCAATGTCGCCCATATCGATTTAAGCGTGCCCTACACTAGCGGACCTGAAGTGAATAGTTGGGAATGGCGCTTTCAAGTAAAAACACACTTCTAACCGAAATCACCAGCAATTAATTCCGGTATAAACAAGTAGCAAAAAGCGATTATTCACTTCAATAAATCACTCATCATCAAAGGCTTCGATTTTAGCCTTAATTGCATTTTTCTGCTGTTTATTTTCCAGCTTATAGATCCGTTTTATCTGTGACTTCATCATAGGATCTTGTACCGTTGATACCGAATCAAACCCCACCTCAACTTTACCTAAAGTTGAGCTCACCAATAGGCCTTGAGCAAAGTTAAGGTCGGTTAAACCACCACTTAAAATTAACAGGTAACTCTGCCTTGGGCGCGAGTTAACGATAACTGAATACCTATCAATGCTCTCCCAGCCATCAATTCGAAAGTTATCGATAGAGTTAACCTGCTCAAGCTCTGGAAAGGTATACATTGCCGCACGCTCTTTGCTAGCCTCACTCGAGGTGCAACCCGCTAACAACACTATCAATAATAAAGACACTCGTTTTAGTAAACGCATAAATTCATCTCCTTACAATCTCAATTTACTGTAGCAGTTAATAATAAATGCGCAAAAAACGCCCAAGCAACCTAATGGGCGTGACCTTGAGAGAAGTTAATCATCATCACGCCAACGGCCACCAGCGCCATACCGACCCAAGCTGTCATATCTAAATGTTGACGATAAAACAGAGCAGATAATAGTGTTACGGTAACAATGGCTAAGCCTGCCCATAATGCGTGCACTACACCAACTGGCATGCCCTTCATCGCCTGGCCTAAAAAGATAAAAGCGGTTAAGTGGCCAAGAAGGACTAAAGCAGCAGGCAAGGGCTTACTAAAACCATCGGTAGCTTTTAACGCCACGTGAGACAATGCTTCTGCAACTACGCCCAATAAAAGAAAAATCCAGCTCATGCTATTACCCTAATGTTGCTCAGCAATTGTTTGTTTGCAAAGAGGTTTAAATTAATGACGCTATTATATTCATCTGGCTTAGATTGATAATCACCATAAAACACAAATGACTTTTACCCTTGGGTAATAATCTGTTAAGTCATGAATATCAGTAACAAAAAAAGCTGCCTTAGTAGGCAGCTTTTAGTGTCGGTATGTCAGTGAATAGCAGTGATTCACTAATTGAAATTTAGCTTATTTAGCCAAATGCTCAGCATGGAAACGTAAGTGGTTTTCAATAAAGCTAGAGATGAAATAATAACTATGATCGAAACCTTCTTGCATGTTTAGCGTTAATGGATAACCACTGACCTTAGCTGCAGCTTGTAACACTTCAGGCTTTAGCTGCTCAGTAAGGAAATCATCAGCCTCACCTTGATCCACTAAAGCAGGCACAAACTCAGTGGCTTGACGCATGAGTAAGCTAGCATCGTATTCAGCCCAAGTTGTGGTGTCGCGACCTAAGTAAGCCGTAAATGCCTTTTTACCCCAAGGACAATTAACAGGATTAGCAATTGGACTAAATGCAGACACTGACTGATAAGCCTGTGGATTGCGCATCGCAATCACTAACGCACCATGACCGCCCATAGAGTGACCGGCGATAGAGCGTTTATCGCTAACTGGGAACATAGATTCAATCAGCTGTGGCAGTTCATTTACCACATAGTCATACATGCGGTAATGACGGTTCCAAGGAGCTTGGGTGGCATTCACATAAAAGCCTGCGCCTTTACCTAAATCGTAGCCAGCATCGTCGGCAACATCGTCACCACGCGGGCTAGTATCTGGTGCAACAATCGCTATGCCTAGCTCAGCAGCCATGCGTTGTGCACCGGCTTTTTGCATAAAGTTTTCATCGGTACAGGTTAAGCCTGACAGCCAATAAAGCACTGGCACTTTTTTACCGTTTGACGCTTGAGGCGGTAAATAAACCGCAAATCGCATGGCGCAATTAAGGGTTGTAGACTGGTGGCTATATTGCTTATGCCAGCCGCCAAAGCTCTTATTTACGCTGATATTTTCTACAGTCATTTAATACCGACTCCTAAAAATTTGTGACATCGAGAGTCGTTGACCCTCTAAAAAAACAAGCGCCCGAAAGCGCTTGTTATTTTGTACGACTTAATTACTTATCGAAGTGGATAACAGTACGAATACTCTTACCTTCATGCATTAGGTCAAATGCTTCGTTAACTTGCTCAAGACCCATAGTGTGAGTGATGAAGTCGTTTAACTTGAACTCGCCAGCCATGTAACGCTCTACGTACTCAGGTAGTTCAGAGCGGCCTTTAACGCCACCAAATGCACTACCTTTCCATACACGGCCTGTTACTAGCTGGAATGGACGAGTTGAGATCTCTTGGCCAGCACCTGCAACACCAATAACTACTGACTCACCCCAACCTTTATGGCAGCACTCTAGTGCGCTACGCATCACATGTACGTTACCGATACACTCGAATGAGTAATCTACGCCACCGTCAGTTAACTCAACAATCACGTCTTGGATTGGCTTGTCGTAATCTTTAGGGTTGATGCAATCAGTTGCACCCAACTTACGTGCTAGGTCGAACTTGCTTTCGTTAATGTCGATAGCGATGATGCGTGAAGCTTTAGCCATTGCCGCGCCAATAACCGCTGACAGACCAATACCACCCATACCGAAGATAGCAACCGTTGCGCCTTCTTCTACTTTAGCGGTGTTCATTACAGCGCCCATACCAGTAGTTACACCACAACCTAGCAGACACACTTCTTCAAGCGGTGCTTCTGGGTTAACTTTGGCTAGAGAGATCTCAGGTAATACTGTGTACTCAGAGAAAGTTGATGTACCCATGTAATGGAAAATTTCAACGCCATCTTTAGAGAAACGCGTGGTGCCATCAGGCATCAAACCTTTACCTTGAGTTTCACGGATCTTCTGACAAAGGTTAGTCTTGCCAGACTTACAGAATTTACATTCGCCACATTCTGGCGTGTAAAGTGGAATCACGTGGTCGCCAACTTGAACGCTAGTTACGCCTTCACCGATTGACTCAACAATACCGCCGCCTTCGTGGCCAAGAATACAAGGGAAAATACCTTCTGGATCATCGCCTGATAATGTAAATGCATCAGTGTGACATACGCCAGTGGCGATCATCTTAACGCGCACTTCACCTTTTTGTGGTGGCATTACATCAACGATTTCCATTGATAGTGGTTGGCCAACTGCCCAAGCTACTGCGGCTTTTGATTTGATTGTTTGTGCTGTCATCTTGTATTCCTACTCTTAATAAACTTTATATACGGTGGTTCACCGCAGTGGGTATGGTAAGATTATAACTACCTGTTTGACATTGATAATCCCATCAATAGGTAATTTACCTTTACCATATGGTAATAATCTTTTAAAAATGGCTTCATTATTTATATGAAGCACTTTATGTGGCTTGAGCTAAACCCAAGCCGACTAGTTAATTAATTGCGACTCATTTTCTATCGTGTCAGCATTAGCGCAGTTGGCTATCTTTACTACCACGACGATTAAATAGATGCTGTTTAGCCTGTTGGTTATCAATTTCATTTTGACAACTAATACAGAGTCGAACGCCGAGTAATGCCAACCTTCTTGCTTCTGGTATAGCTTCACCGCACTCTTCACAATGCAGTAAACTCATCCCGCCACGTAATCGACTTCTTGCCTCGGCCACAGCATCTTCGACGCTACTGTCGATTTGATCTTGCACTGCACCATCTCTAGACCATCCACCCGCCATATTGATACCTCTGCATGACAATTGTGCTGCCCAATAAATGATCGACAAATGGCGCATTCAATTAGCCGCCATTAATCTATAGTTGAAGTCTGCTCTTTAGTCGACATTGGCTAAAGATACATTAGTGATTAAAACTGATTATCTATATCAATCAACACCACTCGACTCGATGGATGTATTATATTTATTTCATCAAAGATGATAATTGGCCAAATATGCAAATATCTTTTACTATATAGTAAAAATAGTTTATTCAATCCTTATAAGGAAACAGCATGTTTAATTGGGAAGGTGTCAGTGAGTTTGTTGCTGTAGCCGAAGCTGAAAGCTTTACTAAAGCATCGCAGCGATTAGGCATTTCGACAGCACAAGTCAGCCGCCAAATCAGTGCGCTGGAAACCAGACTCGCGTCTAAGCTGTTTCATCGAACCACCCGCAAAGTATCGGTTACAGAAGTTGGCCGCATCTATTATCAACATTGTCGCCAAGTATTAGATGGTTTAGAAGAGGCCGAACGCGCGATTACCAATTTGCAGACCAGCCCACGTGGGCTACTGAAGATCACCGCGCCTGTCACTTATGGTGAAATGACCATAGCACCATTAATTAATGACTTTGCATCGCTCTACCCCGAGCTTGAGGTGAAGCTTAATCTCACTAATCAAAAATTAGACTTAGTTGATGAAGGTTACGATCTGGCTATTCGACTTGGGCATCTAGAAGATTCGAGCATGATGGCCAAAAAGCTAAGTAGCCGTACCCAATATGTTTGTGCATCACCTAGCTATATATCTACTTATGGCATCCCACATTCATTATCAGAGCTTGATCAACACAACTGCTTAATTGGCACCATGGATTACTGGCGCTTTCAAGAGAATGGTAAAGCCCGTAATGTTCGGGTCAAAGGCAGCTTGAGCTGTAATAGTGGTCATGCATTAGTGGATGCGGCCATAAAAGGCATAGGCATAGTGCAGCTGCCAGATTATTACGTGCAGCCTTACATTGAAGCAGGGGAGCTCACCGCATTACTTGAACAGAACCGTCAACCAGAGGAAGGGATTTGGGCGCTGTATCCGCAAAATCGCCACCTTTCACCTAAGGTGCGTATGCTGTTAGATCACCTAACGGCAGGACTAAAGACCGCATAACTCGTAATAAACATGGCCTATAGCACTCGCAATAGGCCATTTAAGACGCTGTCGAAGAAAGTTAAACAACATACCTATCAATAACCTACCTCGATCTCACCTTTTATTATTACCTATTGGTAAAAGTAATTTGCATTTTTAGCCAATTGTTCCAAATACGACGATAACTATAATGAGCGCCATCTAATAGCCATGCACTCGGTCATACCTTGCGTATCCCCTTTCAGTTCCAAGGCTCTTTTCAATTTTCAAATTTTGTCTGCATCTACCGATGCATAGAGGAATTATAATGTCTCGTATTGTTATTGTTGGTGGCGGCGCTGCAGGCCTTGAAATCGCAAGCATGCTAGGTCGCAGTGTGAATAGCCAAGATGAAGTTATTCTGGTTGAAGGTGAAACTCACCACTACTGGAAGCCACGCTTCCATGAGATCGCTGCAGGTACTTTTGACAGCGATCTAGACACAATCTGCTATTTCAGCCATGGCGCTAATAATGGTTACATGCATTACCAAGCTTGGATGACAGACGTCAATCGAGCAGCAAAGCAACTTGTTGTGCGCAAACCTAATGGAGAATCCGATACGCTTAATTACGATTACTTAATTATTGCCATCGGCGCTATTAGTAATGACTTTGCCACCCAAGGCGCAAAAGAACATTGCTTGTTCTTAGATACACCAGAGCAGGCCCGTGATAGCTGGCACCAAATAAGCTCATTGCTACGCTCAGGTAAAGACTGCACCATCAATATTGTTGGCGCGGGCGCGACAGGACTAGAGCTTGCAGCTGAATTGGCTAAGGTTAGCGCCGAGCTAAGCGAAAACCCTTATGCAGCATGGCTCAACATTAACTTGATTGAAGCGGCAGACAGAGTGCTACCAAACGGCCCAGTTAAGATGTCTGAGCAAGCATTGCTAAGACTTGAGAAATACCAAATCAACGTGATGCTTAATACGCGTATTGCCAGTGTAGATAGCGACCGTATGACCACCAGCGACGGCCAAGTGCTTAATGCCGACATCCAATTTTGGGCGGCGGGTATTAAAGCGCCAGACTGGTTAAAAGATATTGGTGGACTGCAAAGCAATTCGCTTAATCAATTAGTGGTTGAACAAACCCTAATGACCACCTTTGACTCAGCTATTTTTGCACTTGGTGATTGCGCCGCCATTCCACAAGCAGATGGCAGCCAAGTCCCACCCAAGGCGCAAGCAGCTAATCGCGCAGCAGTGCATTTGGCTAAAAACTTAGTCGCCCATTTAAATGGCAAACCACTTAAGCCGTTTGTTTACAACGATGGCGGTATGGTGGTTGCGATTGGGCATAACTTTGCCATTAGCACCATGATGAACGATAGATTGATCTTAAAGGGCCGTTTAGTGCGTCGCCTGTACGATACGATTTTCCGTTTACATCAAAAAACCGTTAGCGGCTATTTAGCCATGTCGCGCTTGATTATTTTCAAACGACTCAAGTGTCTATTTAAACCAGCTTAAGCTTATTACCTCAAAGCCCACTAACCTTTGGTTAGTGGGCTTTTTTACAGGCTTCATCTACCACAAACCATCCAGCATTAGAGTCACTTAAATATCAGAAACTAAATCAACAAAAAATAAGTGCCACGCCCTAATAACATCTCGCATTACAAAGCCAGCATTTCATATGTAAGCAAACTATTAACCATGCACTAAGTATGTTAATTTTATCCACTACATCACAACTAAGTCTCAACATGAAACACTGTAACGAGCGAGGTTGTCAGTAATAGAGATTGAAGTATGCCATTTGCTTGCACGTTCACTCTGAATAGGATCGGAGTAAACCGCAATACACGTAAGCAGTTGCCACAGTCGCGCTATCGAACCTTACTGCAAGGCTTAGATAACCGCCATGACACTAAATCAACATGATCAATAAGGATATCTGATGACCCGTTACTCACTTGCCGCCTCTTGTATCGCGCTAGCCCTAGCAACCCCAGCGCAAGCCTCTCCGATTGACTATGAACTCGCCGCATTAAAAGCGCGTATCGAACAACTCGAGTCGCAGCAGCAACAGGCAAAAGAACAGAACCAACAGCAGCGAGAGCAAGAAGCACTGGCTAAGCAACAAGCTGCCGTTGAAGAGCAAAAAGTACAAGAGAGTTCGTTAAAGTTTGGCGGTGCAGTACGTGTTAACTACTCCTATGAAGATTTTGATGAAGATAATGCAGATCGTGGTGGTGACTTTGATTTTGACCTATTTCGTATCGATGTTTCAGGCAATTATCAGGACCTTATTTTTTCGGCTCAATACCGCTGGTTTGAGTATATGAATGTCATTCAGCATGCATGGATTGGCTATAACTTTGACGAGCAACAACAAGCAAAAATTGGTGTTACTCAAGTGCCTTTCGGTATTTTAAGCTACGCCTCAAACAACTACTTTTTTAGTTCTAATTTCTATCTTGGGCTTGAAGATGACCATGATATGGGACTGAACTACACCTATAAAGGTGATAGTAACCAATTTGATTTTGCCTTCTACAAAAATGATGAACAAGGCGGCCTCGACGGTTTTGTTTCTGACCGCACTGACCGCTATGCTTATGATGTGGTGGGTATTCGCTTAGACGGAGAAGATGCTTACGACGCGCCAAGTGCAGGCTATGCTGCAGGAGAAGTGAATACCTTCAATGCACGTTATGCGCACAACTTCGCCTTTGATAAAGTAAACCTTGAGCTAGGCGCATCAATTCAAGCCGGGCAATTAGAAATAGAAAACGGCACCGATGGTGATAATGTCGCAGCAGCGATTCATGGCGTAATCAATTATGGCCGCTGGAATGTGAAGCTACAGATGACTGATTATAAGTACGACGTTGACGGCATGGATGTGGATCGCATCGTTGTGGCCGCCTATCATTTTTATGATTCTATCCCAGCTGAAGCCACTACATACATTGCCAACCTCGCCTACAGCCTTCCTGTTGATATCGGCCCAATATCAAACCTTACCTTCTATAACGATTACTCGCTAGTCACCGATAAACCAGCAGCTATGGAAGACACCTTTATGAACGTTACCGGTATGGCAGTTTCTGCTGGCGGCCTTTACACCTATTTTGATTTTGTCGTTGCCGAAAACCAACCGTTTATCGGCGGCACTATGGTTGGCGACGGCGGCACTAATACCCGCTTTAACATTAACTTTGGTTACTATTTCTAGGTTTGGTTAGTTTAAGCAACAGGACATAATTAACAGAAAATAAAGAATCCACCTTCTGAAGAAGGTGGCTTTGCCCATATGTTACAAAGCAGACTCCCTAGAAGGGAGCTTTCCTATCGTGCTTTAGCAAGACGCCGTAAATATATCCCTATAGGCTCTGCTAAATCATCCCTGATTTAGAAGCTTGCACTGCACTTCTAGCAAAGCTTAACTTTATCACTGAGTCTAACCTGGATATGTTTAAATGAACTTATAAGCCGTGTATCGCAGGGATGCTAAGCTCGCCTCCATAGACCTTTTCTGTTTTAACAAAAGTCGGCGTGCTAATAAGCCATTAAACATAGCCTACTCCATGAATTTCATTTGTTTTATTTCAGGCAAAGCCTAATTGATGATAACCATCTACTGAAATAGGTGATTTAGGGCTGAAAACAAAAGCCGCAGCCCCTAACTCAAGAACAGGCTGGACGTTTTGGAACTAACAGATAACAAAAAGCCCACTTCTCTTACGATAAATGGAATTGTCTGAATAGGTGACATTGATGCCCGATAAACCGCTGTTCCTAGATCAAGAGTAGAATGGTAGTTTTGCATCAGACAGAAAGCAAAAAGGCCTCACATTACTGTTGAGGGCTTTCTTAAATAGGTGACATTGATGCCCGATAAGCCTCGGGAAGTCCCAGAAAGTAAAAAACCGCATCCCTTGCGAGATGCGGTTTTTTACTTGTAATAGGTTGAGTTGGCCGATAAGCCGGGTCCTGTCGTGGACAGTTATTCATCTAGGCCTGCAATCGCTCACAGGCTCAAGCGACCTACCCGGTCCCAACGCGAGCAGCGCCATACGGGACCCTATTTGGTCTTGCTTCGGGTAGAGTTTACCTTGCTACGAACTATTACTAGCCGCACGGTGCGCTCTTACCGCACCCTTTCACCCTTACCAATCCGAAGATTGGCGGTCTCCTCTCTGCTGCACTTGTCGTCGGTTCACACCGCCCAGGCGTTACCTGGTACCCTGCTCTTTGAAGCCCGGACTTTCCTCCCCGTTCTTGCGAACGCGGCAACTGTCTAGCCAACTCGGCGCGGATTATAGCTAAGCTCAAGCAACAAACCAAGGACTTTCACTAATCAACTTAACCTAACGCTCAACTATTAGAGAATCATCTATTAATAAAGAGCGATAAATAGAGCACTAACTGGAGAGTGCTAAATCGTACAACTGAAAAACTTATAGCCCAATAGATAAACCATGCTTATACAACGCATTCTTTTTAATGTCGTAAATCTGGCCAGCAACAGCTGCGGCTTTCTTAAGTGGTAACTCTTCACACAACAATTTAAGGGTATTGATCACCGTTGGTGAAAACTCTGCTTCTTCATCGCTACGGTGACCATGACACATCAACACGATTTCACCGCGCTGCTGGTTAGGATCATCCTTAACGATTTGCAATACTTCACCAACTGGACCGGAAAGAAAGGTCTCAAAAGTCTTAGTCACTTCACGCGCCATAACGATTTCGCGATCTTCACCTAAAGCGGCCAAGATAGACTCTAGGCTATGCACGATACGATGCGGCGACTCATAAAATATTAAGGTACGAGGATCATCTTTCAAGGCCGTTAATTTATCTAACCTTGCCTTCTCCTTTGATGGCAAGAAGCCTTCAAATGAGAAACGATCCGATGGTAAACCCGATGCAGATAAAGCGGTGATCGCAGCGCATGGCCCCGGTAGCGGAATAACGTTAAAGCCCGCCTCGCGTACTTGTTTGACTAAGTGATAGCCCGGATCTGAGATAAGCGGTGTGCCTGCATCTGAAATTAGCGCGACCGCCTCACCATTACCTAGTTTTTGAATGATCCACTGGGCTCTATCACGCTCGTTATGATCATGCAGTGCCGTTTTACGGGTCTCGATACCGAAATGACTCAACAACTTGCCGCTGTGGCGAGTGTCTTCGCAGGCGATAAGTGATACCTGATTCAGCACCTCTAGCGCACGGCTACTGATGTCTCCTAAATTCCCTATTGGTGTGGGAACAATGTAAAGCGCGACCGACAGGTCCATATCTACCTCTGTATTGAGTGTTGGCAAGAGTTTCTAACAATACTTTCGCCAAGGGGAAGAGCAGGTTAAACTATTAGCAGCATCTTACCAGAGTGAAGACCCGTGTTAAAAAGACTGAATACAACAAAATTTATCTCTATCGCAATTTTATCTGCGGTTTTGTTCGGTTGCGGCACGACTTCTGCGCCGGTAAAGACTGAAAAGACTGAAGTTTCTCTATCTTCGGTGACCAAACCGTCATCGCAATACTTGGCATTAGCTGCCAACGAAAAAAATAAAGAAACCCAGGATAAGTATGTTTTACTCGCCGCTCATGCCTTTATCAATGAAGGTAATGCCAGCGCCGCCGATAAAACATTGAAGTCTATTGCTCAAGATATCAGCCAAAAGCCTGAGTTATTGGCCGAACATATTTACCTTTCGGCTCGCGTGCTCGAGATGACTTCGACTTACGATCATGCGCTACAAGTGCTCAAGTATCCAAGCAACTGGAAACTGCCTAACTGGCAATGGGTCAGCTATTACCAATTCAAGGCCCACCTATATCAGCTAATTAACCAGCCGATTGATCAAGTAAGGCAGCTCAGCTTACTGAGCCAGTATCTTCCTGCCGCCGAAGCCCATGAAGTCAATGACACCATTTGGCGCTCACTGCAGCCGATTAATGAACAAACACTACTTAGCTTTAGCGACGATAGATCAAATCCTATTTTTGCTGGCTGGGTACAGCTCGCCTACATAGCTAAACACTATGCCGTGGATCCTAATGATCTGGTGCGTCACTTAGGCAGCTGGCAGCAGCTCAATCCTAACCACCCTGCTGCAGCTAAATTACCAACTGATTTAGAAAAGGCGCTCAACACCCAGCCTTACCAACCGAAAAATATCGCCGTATTGCTGCCTTTAACGGGTTCACGCGCCGTTGTTGCTAACACGGTAAAACAAGGCATTCTGGCTAATTATATGGCATTAGGTGATGACCATGTGACGCTTAACTTTTTCGATACGGCTACTGGCGCTCAGGCTGCATATCAACAAGCTGTCGCTGCAGGTGCAGAATTTATCATTGGTCCATTACTGCAGTCTGAGGTTGAAGAGTTACAAAATATGACGCCGGCGACTGATACTGTCAATCCAGCAGATCCAGCAGTGGCAAGCCCAGTTTCAGTAAGCCCTGTAGCAAACAAAACCATACCTCAACTTTATCTAAACCATATCGATACCTTTACGGCCGATCCAGATAAGTTCTTCTTTGCTCTGTCTCCAACGGATGAAGCTATCGATGCCGCGCAGCGCCTCTACAATGATGGTATTAAGCAACCACTGCTGCTGGTAAGCAACGATGCTGTTGGCCACCGCATGGCCGAAAGCTTTGCTAACGCCTGGAAAAAACTAACCAATAACCCTGCCGAAATTCATTACTATGACGGTGGCGATAAGATGAAAGTCACAGTGCAAAAGGCACTAGGTGTTATCGACAGTAAAGAACGTATTGCCCGTATTAAGGCAATTCTAACGCCTAAAATTGAAGCCGATTTCCGCTCTCGCCGTGATATCGATGCGATTTATATGATTTCTGCGAGCAAAGATTTAGTGCTGCTTAAGCCTTTTATCGATGTTAACTTTAGCGTATTTGCCGATCCTGTTCCGCTCTATACCACCAGCCGTAGCCGAGTCGAAGGCAGCAGTCGCGAGACCGCTGAAGAGCTCAATAACCTAACCATTAGCGACATTCCTTGGTTACTGACGCCGAACACTGAAACGCAAATGGTCAACGAGCTATGGCCAAACTGGAGCAATAGCCGTAAAAGACTATTTATAATGGGCTATGATGCACTGGATTTAGTGGGTAAACTGGCTCAGATGCGCGCCTTGCCTGGCTATCAGTTTTCAGGTCGTAGTGGCATGCTATCGGTGCAACCTGACGGCACATTAAATCGCCAACTAAGTTGGGGCCGCTACCAAAGGGGTAATTTACGTCCGCTATAAAGCAGATTTACCCTGATATTAGCAAGATTTACAGCTGCATTAGTACAGATAAGCAAGTCTAGGTTATTGCTTTAGAAAAGAGTCAAATTGACGCCACAGGGATGAGCGAGTTTGATGGTAGAAAATCAAAACCAAGGCCAAATAGCCGAGCATAGTGCGCGGCAGTATTTGGAGCAGCGCGGCCTGACATTTGTCGCACAAAACGTACGATATCGCTTTGGCGAAATCGACATTGTGATGAAAGATGGCAGCGATTGGGTGTTCGTTGAGGTAAAATACCGCTCTCCATCTCAATACGGTGGAGCCATCAATGCGTTGAGCCAAGCACAAACTCTACGCATTAGAAAAGCAGCGAGCCATTACATACAGATTAATCGAATCGATGCCATATGTCGTTTCGATGTTGTCGCGGTCGATCCCAATGCCATACAGTGGATCCGCGACGCTTTTTAAATAGCTTAATTTTCATATGCTCAGTTCGGTAAAATACCGTGATACCAAGCATATATAAACATAGGGTTTATCCATGTTAGAACGCATAAAAGACAGCTTTACCGAATCAATTCAAACTAAGATTGATGCATCTGAAGCCCTTCCAGAGTCAATCGCCAAAGCCGCAGAGATGATGGTTAACTGTCTACTCAGTGGCAATAAGATCTTAGCCTGTGGTAATGGTGGTAGTGCTGGCGATGCACAGCATTTTTCTGCTGAACTGTTAAACCGCTATGAAATTGAGCGTCCACCGCTTCCTGCGATTGCATTGAGCTGTGATACTTCAACCATCACTGCGATAGCTAATGATTACAGCTATGATGAAATCTTCTCTAAGCAGATCATGGCACTGGGTCAACCTGGCGATATCCTGCTAGCGATTTCAACTAGTGGCAACTCAGGCAACGTTATTAAGGCAATGGAAGCAGCCCTAAGCCGTGACATGACGATTGTTTCGTTAACGGGTAAGGACGGCGGCGCGATGGCTGGTCTTCTGAGCGTCAATGACGTTGAGATCCGTGTACCTTCTAACGTGACTGCGCGTATTCAGGAAGTGCACCTGTTAGCGATTCACTGCCTATGTGACAATATCGACCGCACGCTATTCCCACAGGACGAGCAGGCATGAGAGCACTGCTCCCATTAATCGCCGTTGTATTAATGCTGCAAGGCTGCGCTGGTGCCATTATGGTCGGCGCAGTTGGCGGCGCAATGATGGTTAATGACGAGCGCAGCTTTAAGACTCAAATTGACGATACTAATGCTGACTTTAATGTCTCCAGTGCATTAGCCTCTCATGATGATTTAAACAATCAAGCCAACATTAGCGGCATCGTAATGAACTCAAACGTATTGATGATTGGCCAATCGCCAAACTCTATGCTGCGAGATAAAGCCATTCGTGTCGTTAAAGAGTTGCAGATTGGTGGCAAGATCCACAACCAGATCCGCATCGGTAATCCGACTTCATTTACCACTCGAAGTAACGACACCTGGATCACCACTAAGGTGAAGGGGCGCATGCTTAATGAGAAAGGCTTAGATGTAACTAACATCAAAGTGGTAACTGAAAACGGTGAAGTTTTTCTAATTGGCTATGTTGAGCGAGATCAGGCAGATTTAGCCGTAGAGGTCGCTCGAAATACCGCTGGCGTTCGTAAGGTCATTAAGGTGTTCGAATACACGGACTCTTAATAATATGAAGACCACCAGCGCTTAAAGAAATCATCCAGCCTTTTGCTCGATGATTTTTTTTGGCCGTAAATAAGCAATTCTAGTCGTAACCCACGGGATAATTAAAGACGGCAACACGATAAAGCTAGCACCTATCCAACTCAAACCATCTAGCCACTCGTCAAACAAGAGCCAGCCAAACAGCACGCAAAATAGTAACCCAGTGTATTCGGCAATAGCGATTTGACTCGCCTCAGCCTTGCGGTAAGCCAGCACACATAACCAGTGATACGCCAGTAAGAAGCAGTTACTCAGTGCTGCTGTGCCGATAAGCCCCCAGCTTACCCCCTCAAAGCCCTGTACCAGTACCATCACCAATGTCAGCGGGATACTGAGCGTGTTATACAACATCAGGGTCACACTTGGATTCTCGCTATCGGGCAGCTTACGTAGCGCGAGCTGATTCAGGGCAAAAGTAAATGCCGAGATCAACACCGCAATCCCAAACCAGTTGATTTCGCTTGGGCGCAGTAAGATTAAAATACCAATAAAACCTAAAATGGTGGCGAGCCACTGAGTTGGCGTTACCTTCTCTTTTAGAAATAAGCAGCCCATTAGGACTATCATCAGAGGCGCAGAAAAGAACAGTGAGCTTACCGTTGCAATCGGTAATGACATTAATCCCATGATCAAACAAACCGCGCCGAGTGCCCCGGTGTTAGAGCGAAAGAAATGCACTTTTAGGTGCTGAGTCGTAGGCCTTTTGCCGTAAACCCATAAAGGCAACAACATCAAAACCGATAGGATTTGCCGTATTAATAAAAAAGTAGCCGCGTTACTTCCCTCAGGCATCCACTTAATGGAAACATCGTAAAGTGCGCTAAAAAGGTTTCCAAAAACGAGTATTGCCATAGCAATCATGACATTGGATTTCATCTGTTATTCCACAGTACAACTGAATTTGCCCGCATGATATAGCCCGCAAAACCTAAACTAAAATGATGTTTTTTATCCATTCATGAATTAAATTAATACCATGATAAAGATCACTTATTAAATTCATACATAGGATCATCGACATGCGCAAACTGCCTCCTCTTAGGGCGTTGCAAGTATTTGAAGCCGCCGCCAGACAGTCACATTTCTCTCGTGCAGCCGCAGAGCTTTGCATTACTCAAAGCGCGGTGTCCCATCAAGTTAAACAACTTGAAGAGCATTATGGCGAGCGACTCTTTAAGCGCGAAGGGCGACAACTACAACTGACTAACAAAGGCGAGTTGCTATATAAAGAGTTAGAGCGGATCTTTAATGAACTGAGTGATTTAAGTATGCAGATAAGTGGCGACAGTAATGATCAACTGCGCCTTGCCGTTTACAGCTCATTTGCGATCAAATGGCTAATCCCTAGACTCAGTGATTTTAGGCGCCAACATCCGCAAATAAAAATCCGCCTCGATATGATTGCTGATGATCCCGAATTAAGCGACAGCGTGGCAGATATGTTCATTACGGGTCAAAGTGGCCAATTGGGCTACCATCATCTCTTATTGCATAAAGAGCGCTTAATTCCGGTTATTAGCCCAAGTTTGCTGGCGTCTGATAGCCAAGCACTGGACGAATTAGCTAAGCACCCATTGCTGACTGTCGATGAGGGGCCGCTCGGCTTAGATTGGGACAGATGGTTTGTGGCAAACAATTTAGCCCTACCCGCAGAGCAACAACAGCATATTTTTAGCCATGTATTAATGGCTATTGAGGCTGCTATTGCAGGCCAAGGGATTGCTCTTGCATCGGACTTTATGGTGCAAGCCGATATCGAAAGGGGCTTATTGGTTGAGTTGAATTTACCCGATATTTTGACTGGGTTTGAGTTCTACTTCAGCTGTAAACAACGCCGCCTTAAAGAACCTGCTATCGCCGCCTTTGTGACCTGGCTAAGCCAACAATAAACATCTGATTTTTTTGTATTTAATATTTTATAGCCAATAAAAAAGCCAGTGATAATCACTGGCTTTTTTGTCAAATATTTAATCTTAAACGATAAGACCGATCTTCTCGTATACACTCTTAATGGTCACTTCAGCGCGTGCCTGTGCTTTTTCAGCGCCATCTTTCATCACTTGATTCAAGAATGCGTGGTCCGCACGGTACTCTTTAAAGCGTTGCTGCAATGGCTCTAGCATCCCAACAACCGCTTCGCCTGTTGCCACTTTTAAGTGACCATACATTTTGCCTTCGAACTCAGCTTCAAGGCTGGCAATCGATTGGCCAGTACAACCAGACATTAGACTCAGTAGGTTTGATACACCAGGCTTTTCAGCAACGTCGAAGCGCACTACTGGCGGCTCTTGGCCATCAGTCATCGCTTTCTTGATCTTCTTCATGATCGCTTTAGGATCTTCAAGCAGACCAATAACGTTATTACGGTTATCGTCAGACTTAGACATCTTCTTTAACGGATCTTGCAGTGACATCACCTTAGCACCATGCTCTGGGATGAATGGCTCAGGGATCACAAAAGTTTCACCATAAGCATTGTTAAAGCGAGTCGCGATATCACGAGTCAACTCTAAGTGTTGCTTCTGATCTTGACCAACTGGGATCTCGTTAGCTTGGTAAAGCAAAATATCTGCAGCCATCAATACTGGGTAACCAAATAGACCGACGTTGATATTGTTAGCGTGCTTCTGAGACTTGTCTTTAAACTGCGTCATGCGGTTTAGTTCACCCATCTGGGTGTAACAGTTTAACGCCCAGCCTAGCTGAGTGTGCTGTGGCACCTGAGACTGGATAAATACCGTGCTCTTTTTAGGATCGACGCCACAAGCTAAATACAGTGCTAACGTATCTAAACACGCCTCACGTAATTTAACTGGATCTTGTCTGACAGTAATCGCATGCAGGTCAACGACGCAATAAAGGCAATCATGACTATCTTGCATTGCAACCCACTGACGTAACGCGCCCATATAGTTGCCGATGGTTAGCTCGCCCGATGGCTGCGCTCCGCTTAGAACTACTGGTTTCGTTAGGGGGGTCGTCATTTTGTTTATTGCTCCGTTGCTTTATCGCGCAGATTAAGTAGCGCGGTTATTTCACTAAATTGTTCACATACGGCATCTGGGCCGCTTAGCCCGATATCTTCACCGTAGTTGTAGCCATAGGTCAAGCCCACAGAGGCAACCTTAGCCGCTTTTGCGGCTAATATGTCGTTCTTTGAGTCACCCACCATCAACAACTGCTCAGATCCTAACTGCCACTCATGCAAAATATGCTGCAGTGGCAATGGGTCGGGTTTCATTTTTGCTAATGAGTCACCACCAAGCACCATGTCAAAGTAACCAGCAATATTAAATGCTTCAAGCAGTGGAATGGTAAATTCATAAGGCTTGTTTGTAACAATCGCCATACGATAACCCGCTTGTTGCAGCTGGGATAATACCGATTCTACACCTACATATAACACACTGTGCAGTTGCAGATTCAGCTTATAAAAATGCATAAATCGCGGCATAGTGTTTTGCAGCTTTTCTTCACTCACTTGAGTATCAAGCGCAAAAGATAGCGCTCTACGCATTAGCATCTTAGCGCCATTACCCACCCAGCTTCGCACCTGTTCATCGCTGCAAAGTGGAAGGTTTAGCTCTTCTAGGGTCGCGCGCGTGGCGACAGCTAGATCCGGAACGCTATCGATTAGCGTTCCGTCTAAGTCAAATGCTACTGTGTTAATTTGACTAAAAGGCTTCATTAATTACGCCTCAACGCTGGCAAGTTCTGCACGCATCTCGTCGATTACCGCCTTGTAATCAGGCTTATTGAAGATAGCTGAACCCGCTACAAACATATCCGCACCCGCAGCAGCGATTTCGGCAATATTATCGACTTTTACGCCGCCATCAACTTGCAAACGAATGTCGTAACCGCTGTCATCAATCAATTTACGCACTTGACGCAATTTATCCAAAGTAGTCGGAATAAATGATTGGCCACCAAAGCCTGGGTTAACAGACATCAGCAAAATCACGTCGAGCTTATCCATTACATGGTCTAGGTAATGCAGTGGCGTTGCAGGGTTAAATACTAGGCCTGCTTTACAGCCAGACTCTTTGATTAACTGTAGCGTGCGGTCCACGTGCTCAGAAGCTTCTGGGTGGAATGTAATAATCGATGCACCAGCCTCTGCAAAATCAGGAATGATACGGTCGACTGGCTTCACCATTAGGTGCACGTCGATATCGGCTGTGACACCGTAGTTGCGTAGCGCCTGACACACCATAGGGCCAATTGTTAAATTTGGCACATAGTGATTATCCATGACATCAAAATGAACTACATCAGCCCCTGCGTTTAATACCGCATCGACGTCTTCACCTAAACGAGCAAAATCGGCAGATAAAATAGAAGGAGCAATCAAAAATGGACGCATATCGAACTCACCTGAATGTTTAAGAAATATGCTATTCTACCTGCTGCAGCCATAGCCCTCCAGACTTGAGCGCCCATTTAATATAAATTGCACAGATAAAATAATTCACTTAAACAGTGAAATAGAATTTATGGGTAAAAAATGTTTAAAATATAGCCGACTTTGCTATAATGTTTCGACCGAGTTAATAAAGGAGGCGTGATGAAAGGACTTATCCAGAATACAGCAATGCTAAAATCTGCTGTGATTCTTGCGCTTGCGAGCTCTGCAATTGGCACACTTGCGTTATCGTCTACTTCTGTAGAAACAGCATCTAACAATGCTTGCGCCTGTGATAGTGCCACCAGCCAGTATAACCCTAGCTTACCTGCGAGCCATCCAAATAATCGCTGCGCGAGTCAGTCTGATGATCTAAGTTGGAAAAGTTGGTTAACAGGTAAGAGCCAAACCAATCAATTACACTTCATCGATCTATTTGAGTTGTTATACGGTCACGAAAGTGCGCCTATAAGCAAAAGTTCTCCGCTTAACGGCAAGTAATCACTGATATGCTGCGCCAGCTCTGGCAACTTTTCTCAAGTACAATCGCGGCATTTTTTGGTGTGCAAACAGAACAAAATCGCCTTAGAGACTTCCAAGCATCTTCACCGTTACCCTTTATTGTCATGGGTATAGTGCTGGCGATTGTGTTTGTGGCTGGGCTATTGCTTATCGTTAAGCAAGTACTCGCATAAACGCTAAGCAAAAAAAAGCTAACAGGGTGGGTTAGTCATTCTCACTATGGTACGAGTCATCGTACAAGGCCATCAATTCATCAACCTTCTTACGACTACTTCCCTTCTGACTAATGTTACGTTGAACCTGAATCGTTCCAAAACGTGCACCATGGTATAACTCACGCGTTAACGGAATATCATGGTTACTGATCAGTACGGGAATACCTCTTTCTATTGCTGTATGACGCGCCTGCCTAGCAAGCAACGCCTGATCGTCTAGCGAGAAACCACTGCCCACATAAGTTGTAAAGCTAGCAGTCGAAGACAGAGGTGCATAAGGCGGATCGCAATAAACCACATCGCCAGATTGAGTCATATCGATTGCCTGTTCATAACCGATACAATGAAACTCAGCATTTTGTGCCTTTAGCGAAAACGCACGGATCTCTTTTTCAGGGAAGTATGGTTTTTTATATGAGCCAAATGGCACATTAAAGCCACCTTTACGGTTATAACGACATAGGCCATTAAAGCCGTGACGATTCATATAAAGGAAATAGACTGAGCGCGTAAAGGGGTCTTGAGTCGCATTAAAGGCTGTACGGATTTTGTAGTAAGCCTCTTTATCATTCATCTCTGGAACGAAAAGCGTCTTCGCTGCTTCGATATATCTATCGGGCTCTTTTTGCACGATCTTGTACAAATTAATCAGGTCATGATTAATATCGCACAAAAGGTATTGGCTGTAATTAGTATTGAGAAATACCGAACCAGCACCGACAAAAGGCTCGACTAGGCGATCACCTTCAGGCAAATGATCAGCCAAGGCTTCAATCAGTTTAAATTTTCCGCCTGCCCATTTTAGAAAGGCTCTTTGTTTTTTAATCATTTAAATTGATTGAACACTGTGAAAAAAAGAGAGCTGATGATTGTACTCTGTTTATTATTGAATTTCACGAGTTGGAAGTACATCTTGCAGCTCATATTCACTAAGATTTTGCCACGCACGGATCCAAGGTTCTGAAATCCCGTTTTCCGCTATCAATAATGCTGACTGTTGCTGTGCAATTTTTCGACTACCAAACTCACCGAGTAACACGACCCAACGCTGTTTATAGCGCGCCACTTTCACTTGAGGGATACCTTTTAGCCTTTTGAGGGTGTTATGCAGCGAATCTAAGCGCTTTACACTAGCCAATTGCAATGTATAACCCTTTACTGGCATAACATTTTGAGCTTGTAGATCCATTGAGTCCACTCGCTCTGCAGGCACAATATCTTCAGAGCCGTTAGCACTCGGCTTATCAATCGATTCAACTTGCTGTTCGGAAAACTGCGATCTTGTCGGTTTAACTGGTTGTTCAATAGCATCAAAGGTAGGAGCTTGCTCGACTCGATAGGTAGTAACCACTGCCGTGCTAAAAGCAACACTTGAAGATTCTATCGACTCATCTATGGGCGTAACCTTAACCACAGACTCTGGATCATTCGCTGTACGCTCATTGTGACTCACTAATCGATTTTCACTGGAGTGAGATATTGGCAAATAGCCCTCAAGCACACGTTCAGCATACTCAAGCAGAAACGCATTATCCATCGCAACCTGCTCGTTTGTTTCTAGAGCAAATTCGATCTTATTAGCTCCGGCAATATTAGTGGCATCATTGTTATCACTCAGCCCCCAAGCTGCTAGCAAAGCGGTTATGCTTAATATTGAGGTGGCAATAAGCACTGTTAGTTTAGACTTTTTCGGCGGCAGCTCTTGCTCGCCATTAAGGGCAAGCTCAAGCAGGTTAACCACTTCTTTAGGTGTGCCTTGGTGTTGCTCTAAACGGTTTTTAACGATATCTCTTGGAGTAAATGGTTGCTGCTCACTACGACTTAAAAGCGTGTAGTACAGACCTTCTCGTTCAGCTTGCTCTAAGGGTTCGATATTAATGGCAAGCACTTGCTCTAAGAGTGAGTCAGGAAGCTGAGTGAGCACATTATTTAAAAACTCACTCGGTGATGTCATTAAGATCTTAATCACCTTGCCAGGTAAAGTCATTTGACTAAGCACTATGCACTCAGCCCAAACTTCTAGAGGTAATAGGTGTGCATCATCTAACACGATACAGCTTACAGCAGGCAAAGAGCCTAAAACACTTAGCAAGCATTCAGGTAATGGAATCTCATCATCAAACACTGGATCACTTAATAACTGAATAAGTATTTTGCGTCTGATTTCAGCACTATCACAGTGTTTGGGGCAAATAACTAAGGCCGAACTATGGTTATCCAACTCATTGACTAGTGCTGTGGCCAGCGTAGTTTTACCCGCACCATCCTCACCCGTCAATACCATCAATTGATCGCCGTATAAGCTCAAATGCAATAGACGATGCAGTAATTCATCTTGGCTAGGTAATAAAGTGGAACCAGCTAAAATCGACATTTAGTTCCGACCCCAATTCAACTGCGGCCATGAGGAGATAGCATTAATTTTAAGCGATAAAGAGCCGTGACTATGGCCTGTACAGGTCATAGCGTGCAAAGAGAATTTAAAGACTTGCTTTGTAATGCTGAGTTTAGCGTTCACCTATCACCTGCCACATAATTTATGCGCAGCTGATAACCTCTTCCAGTAGCTCATCGGTAACGTCACTGTAGATCCCTGCTTGGCCTATGCCTTCAGGTAAAATAAGTCGTAACTGACCTTTGAGCACCTTCTTGTCTCGGCGCATATGCTTAATGAATTGATCAAAATTCATTGTCTCGGGAGCCTTTGTAGGCAGATCAAATGCCGCTAATAACGCTGTTATACGACAAACAATTGACTCATCAACTAACCCAAGCTTATTTGAAGTTATTGCAGCAAGTACTGTGCCAGCAGAGACGGCCTCACCATGTAGCCAAACGCCGTAGCCCATTTCGGCTTCGATAGCGTGACCAAAGGTATGTCCTAGATTGAGTAAAGCTCGAACGGCTTGTTCGGTTTCATCCTTCTCTACGACTTCTGCCTTAATTTCACAGCAACGGCTAATTGCGTATTCAAGCGCTTGAGTATCTAATGACTTCAACGTTTCCACGTTGTTTTCAAGCCACTCAAAAAACTCCAGATCCCAAATAACGCCGTACTTGATCACCTCAGCCATTCCCGCAGCAAATTCACGCTTAGGTAAAGTGCTTAGGCAATGGGTGTCAATTAATACACACTTAGGCTGATAGAAGGCACCTATCATATTTTTACCTAATGGATGATTAACTGCGGTTTTACCACCAACAGAAGAGTCGACTTGCGATAGCAAGGTTGTTGGGATCTGAATAAAATCCACACCTCGCTGATAGCTTGCAGCAGCAAAGCCTGTCATGTCGCCAATCACACCACCACCTAGAGCAATTAAAACCGTATCTCTACCTAGGTTTTGCTCCAGCAATGAAGTGAATATAGTATTCATCTGTTCGAGAGTTTTAAACTGCTCGCCGTCGGGAAGTATGACGGGATTAACGCACGCGAAATCCGACAGCATAGCTTTTACCTTTTCGAGGTAAAGAGGCGCTATCGTTTCGTTGGTGACGATTAGAATGTTTTTATTTTGAAGATAGCGAGCCAATGGCTCGCTACTACTAAACAAATTCTGGCCAATTTCAATTGGGTAACTACGCTCTCCGAGCTCAACCAGAACTTGTTTAGTCATATCTTAAAAACCTAACTGTTCGATAATTTGATTTGCTACAACTTTGGCACTTTGCTCGTCAGTCTTAACGATGACGTCGGCAATCTCTTCATAAAGAGGATTGCGCACCTCGGCTAGACTCTCTAGCACTTCTCTTGGATCATCAACCTGAAGCAGTGGACGACGCTTATCTCTTTGCGTACGTGCAACTTGCTTATCGATAGTGGTTTCTAGGTAAACAACGATGCCGCGTGCAGAAAGATTATTACGGATCTCTTTGCTTTGAATTGAACCACCGCCAGTTGCTAGGACAATGCCTTGTTTTTCGGTTAGATCAGCGACAACCTGTGTTTCACGATTGCGGAAACCCTCTTCACCTTCAACATCAAAAACCCAAGCGATATCAGCACCTGTGCGGCTTTCAATTTCTTGATCTGAATCGTGGAACTCTAAGTGCAGCATCTGTGCCAGATGACGGCCTATAGTGCTTTTACCAGCCCCCATAGGGCCTACTAGGAAAATATTACGTTTCTCGGCCATTTGATTTATACGTCTGAATCTTATTTAAGTTTGCCAACGTCAACTCAAATTAACGGAGTTGACCTTTAATCTTACCTTGCTCTATTGAGACTTGACCGCAGATTATCTCAGCTAAGTGCCATCTATGGCAAGCGGGGAATGCATTTCTATCAAAAATGTATCAACCAAACTGACAAAGCCAGCGGATTTCGCTGGCTTTGGATGCCTAAATAATTTATAGCGCTTCGGAAACTATCTTAGGCGTAACAAAAATAAGTAGCTCTTGTCGCTCATTTTTGTCAGAGGTACTTCTGAACATAAAGCCTAGGTATGGAATATCGCCCAAAATAGGTACTTTACTCACTCGACTGATAAGTTGTTGCTGGTAGATGCCGCCCAACACAATTGTCTCACCGTGATCCACCAACACTTGAGTGCCAATGCGTTGAGTATCGATTGAAACGGCTTGTCCTGTCGGTGTATCAACTGTCTTACCCTGCGAGTCTTGAGTAATTTCAAGATCTAAGATCACCCGGTTATCTGGTGTGATTTGCGGTGTAACACGTAGCGATAGCACTGCCTTTTTAAAGGTTACCGTTGTTGCACCACTTGAGCTCGCTTCAACATAAGGGATCTCTACACCTTGCTCGATGAAAGCTGCTTTCTGGTTAGAGGTAGTGATACGCGGACTCGCGATAATTTCACCCTTATTCTCTTGCTCTAAGGCGCTCAATTCAAGATCTAGCACGGTACCATCGGCAAGTTTGGCTACATGAAATGCAATACTTGTAGGGTTAGCCACTGCGGCTGGTAGATTGACGTTTAAACGATCATCTAAGCTTGGAACTGTACCATTTGCAATGTCTCCAGCACCTTCCAAACTGCCTGAAGTGCCTTTGTTTCCTTGCTGATCGGTAACGCCCCAACGCACACCTAGATCTTCTGAAACATCATCCTTTACTGTCACCATTCTGGCTTCAATCAACACCTGTTTAATTGGAATGTCTAGCACTTCAATTAGGCGATGAATATTTTCTAATGTTTCTTCGGTATCTTTAACTAGCAGAGTATTGGTACGTTCATCGACTGCAACACTACCACGACTGGTTAACAGGCTAGAGTCTTCACCCTTTAGCAAGCCTGCAATATCAACGGCTTTAGCGTAATTAATCTGTAAATATTCAGAGTAAAGTGGAGCTAGCTCCTTCACTTCCTGCATATTCTTCAGCTCTTGGCTTTCACGAATAGCGATCTCTTCGATAGGGGCAACCATCAATATGTTACCTTCGATACGCTTATCTAGACCTTTTGCTTGAAGAATAAGATCTAATGCCTGATCCCATGGCACATCATCAAGCCTTAACGTGATATCCCCTTCAACCGTATCACTGGTTACCAAATTGAAGTTATTGTAATCGGCAATAATCTGCAGCACGGTTCTAACCGAAATATTTTGGAAGTTTAATGACAGTGAACGCCCATCATATTTCTTATCTTCCTTAACGATATTCATACGCTCGGTTTTCGTCATGGTTAACTTGAATAAACTCCCCTCTTGTTTGTAGTTATATTCGTAGTTACCATCGATATCGATAAGAAAACGTGCTGTTAAATCATCTTTGAAAGTTTCAAAACTCTTAACGGGTGTCGCAAAATCATAGACATCCATCACGTATAGGAAGTCACTATTAATATCTGTGTTATAAAGTTTTAATTCTAACTTAGCACCTACCTGCTCAACGTTAGCAGCCACGGAGCCGTTATTAAGCTTTACAAGTAACTCGCCACCACCGTCTGCAGTGCGGCGAAAATCAATATTCTCAATGCTATTAACAAAAGGGTTTTCGCCTGTGGTTCCCTGACTGGCCACCTCGTCATTAATGGTTAAACGATAGGTATTACCCACCACTTTACCTTGATAGGGTTTCACCTTATTTAAGCCAACAAAAACCTGTAAATTTTTGCCATTGGGTACCGTACTTACCGTTTCGACACCAACGGTTTTAATCGGTAGAGTTTGCTTTTCTAGTGCTGAAATACTGTCATCAAAACCTAGAATTATCTGTGCAGGAGAGGCATTTAAATCGATTTCTGGCTCTTTAATATCTTTCTCAAAAATCAACTGTAGTTCGAGCTGATGATCCACTACAGCATGATATTTGACATCAATGAGTCGATTCGCGGCATATGAATGCTGAGTCATGCCAACGATTAATGCGAAACCAATAATGGCCTTAAAATAAGGTAGCACCTTAAAGCTGGCTTTTGGCGTGGTTAAAGATCTCATTATTCCCTCAGTCATCTCTTATTATTCTCCCGTTAATTCCATGCTACTGTTGCGCTCAGTCCAGCAGCCAGATCCATCTGGGATTAATTCTATTATTTCGACAGTTTGTGGTGTTACTTTAGCTATTTTGCCGTGATAGAGGCCCAAGTATTGGCCTACACCTAAACGGTAAACACTGCCATCAGTGGTCTCAAGTAGAGCCCAAATATCTTGTTGCTCGCTTAGGGTGCCTCGCATACGCAAATTATCTAATGCGTAAGTCTCTAGTCGGCCTTTACGACGCTTTAGATCGGGTTGTAAACAATCTTTGGTGGTGTCGATAACCTCTTCAGTTAACTCTCTTGAAGGTGGCACATATGGACTTCTCATTAAATCTGCTTGATAAGCAAAGTGCTCAAACTTCGGCGTTTCTTTTAATGGCGGAATATGAGCAACATGCTGAGCCTTAGTTGTAGTGACAAACAACTCCAGATCGCTTTTATCCCCAATACAGCCTGTTAGTAAAACACTTAACATTAAGAGTGGTAGCCGTTTCATTATTTTGCCGCCCCCCTCTTACCCTTTGCCGGTAATTCTGCACCTTCTTTAAATCGGTAGGTTTTGGCCAGAATATCCATCCCAAGCTCACCAGAATCATTTCGCTTAATAACGAAATCGTGCAAGCTAACAATTCGAGGGAGCTGAGCAACGCCTCCAACTAGGTGACCTAATTCATGGTACTCACCACCCACCACGATTTTAATGGGAAATTCGATATAAAAATCACGAGTGATTTCTGTCTCCCAATCTAGGCTCTTAATATTTAATCCTGAATCTGTTGCCACAAAGGTAATGTCATCCAGTAACCCAGGCATTTCATTTTTTGAGGGCAGCATTTTAAGTAGCTCAGCAAACTGCACTTCCATAATCGCAAGTTGTTCACGGTAGAGTTTCAAATTTGCAGCTAGCTGATATTTGGATTTAAAGTCTGTTTTTAATTGTTGTTCTTTATTCTGTTCAGCACTCAGCGAGTCAAGCGCATCTGAAATGAACAAAAAGTAACTGCCAACAAACACACACACGGCTAATACGACAGCAAATACAATTTTTACCAGTTGTGGCCAAGCGCCAATATTTTCAAAATCAATATCTTTAAATTGGTCTAAATCTATATTCATTTACTCGCTCCCTGCACTGTGTTTGCAGATAGCAGTTCACCATTCACTATGGTCACTCTTAATGTGAAACGCTGTAACTGTCTTAATTCTTCATTTTGGGCAACTATCGACTGCATATTAGGGTCTTGCAACCAAGATGATGCTTCAATTTTTCGCATCATATTAGCGACATTATTATTTGACTCACTGCGCCCTTCAATCCACAACATGCTACCTTTCTTTTCGATACTAGAAAGATAGATCCCAGGAGGAACTACACGTACTAATTCGTCTAACACATGAGTCGGTAAGTTTCTCGATTGCTGTAGACCCAAAATAATTTCGGTACGTCTTTCGATATCTTTCTTACGAGTGCGGATCTTGGTGATTTCAGAAATCTGCGATTCAAGAAGTTGAATTTCCGATTGCAAATAAGCGTTACGACTTTTCTGATCATCGATAAACATATCGATTGTCATCAACGACAAATAAACCACTAAACCAGATACCAAGAAAACTAAGGCTAAGATCCCCGTGTAATCTCGCTTCTGTTTTTCTCTTGCTTCTTCACGCCAGGGTAGTAAGTTTATGTTCGCCATTCTGAATAGCTCCTTAGCGCTAAGCCACAGGCCAACATATACTTGCTAATTTGAGGCTGGAGATGGTTCTTTATAGCCTCATCGGCTTGCAAGCAGCCTTGGAATGGGTCGGCAATAATCGTATGAACGCCTAATTCATTCACCATTAATTCAGCCATACCTTCAAGCTTCGATGTTCCACCACACAAAACAATATGGTCTACTTTATCTCGGCCGCTAGAGGTGCAGTAAATTTGTAAGGTGCGCTTAATTTGTTGTAATAACTGCGTCTGGAATGGCGATAAGACTTCAAATACATAGTTACGCGGTAGTTCGCCATCAAGCTTGGCTTTCTCAGCCTGCTCATAGGTCATACCATAAAAAGATAAGATTGATTGGGTAAACTGCTCACCACCAAAGGCTTGCTCACGCACAAATGTAGTTTCACCGTACTCAACCACTGAGAATGTGGTGATATTGGCGCCGATATCCACCAGCGCAACCACTTTGTCATTTACATCATCAGGCAGTTGACCCGCTATCATGTCAAAAGAGCGACCTAACGCATAACCTTCAACATCTACCACTTTGGCTTCTAGGTTCACCGCATCGAGCGAGTCACTTAAACTATCGATATTTTCAGATCGACAAGCACTTAATAGCACATCGACTTTAGTGGGGTCGCTACGATTAGTACTTAGGGTTTCGAAATCGATATTCACTTCATCGAGCGAATAGGGAATAAGGTTGTCGGCTTCAATTTCAATTTGAGCCTCCATCTCTTCTTCACTTAATGCCGAATCCATAAAAATGACTTTGGTCATAACAGCAGAACCAGAAACAGCAACCGCGGCATATTTAGTCGACTTAGGTAACACACGCTTTATTTGTTTTAATGCGTCAACAACGGCTTCACTATCACGGATTTCATGATCATTTACGGCTCCTTTTTTTAAAGGAACGGCTGCATGGCTTAATATTTTGTATCCATCAGCAGTCTTGCTCAGCAGAATAGCTTTTACTTCATGGGATCCCACATCTATCCCAACCATCTGCGGGGCCTGACGCTTCCAAAAATTAGAAAGCATAGTCCAAAGTCACTTTTATAGTTATTGTATCCAAAGTAGATTAGCACAAAATCAACTCGTTATAGCTATTTGTACAAAATGTTTCTCCACTTTACAATTGCTATTTTTTTGACGCCAAACACTCACTTATCAGTAACTCTGACGCGAACCTCTCCGACCTTGGTTACATTTCCAACATAATTGCCACTTTATTCTTCAGAGCAGCGATATAAACCAAAAAAGCGATTAACATTAGTCATAAAAACTGAGTCTGTTATTCAAAATAATTAGACGGTGTTATTGCGAAAATTAAGTTTTCAATGAGTTTTATTTTAATAAAGGCATTCAAATTAAGTTATCAAGAAAAAAGCTCAAGCTAATCTGGTCACAAGACTTCACCATTTCCGCCTTGGCTTATATACTATTGTTCTTATTTTTAGTTCTTGGAATATTGCGGTGAAGTGGTTTAAAAGACTTTTAATAGCTTTCTTTAGTCTTGGCTTACTTGGCATTGGAGCGATAGCAGCAGCTTATTTTTATGTGCTGCCAGATCTCCCTGATGTCACAACGTTAAAGACAGTAAAATTACAAACACCACTTCGTATTTATAGTAGTGATGGCAAGCTGATCTCTCAATTTGGTGAAAAGCGCCGTATTCCACTTACGCTAGAAGAAGTGCCTAAGCCTCTACTACAAGCTTTTATCGCTACCGAAGATGCACGCTTCTATGAGCATCGAGGTATCGATCCAATCGGTATTTTACGTGCCGCATCTGTAATGTTAACTACAGGTCAAAAGAAGCAAGGCGCAAGTACTATCACCATGCAGGTAGCGCGTAACTTCTTTTTAACTCGCGATAAAACCATCATACGCAAAGTAAAAGAGATCTTCATTTCGATCCATATCGAACAACTGCTCACCAAAGATGAAATTCTAGAACTGTATGTTAACCGTATCTACTTAGGCCAGCGTGCTTACGGTGTTGGTGCCGCAGCACAGGTTTATTATGGAAAACAAGTAAGCGAACTGACTCTGCCAGAAATGGCGGTAATTGCCGGCTTACCTAAAGCACCATCTACTCTTAACCCTATTACTTCAAAAGCACGTGCCAAAGCACGACGCAACGTAGTTTTAATGCGGATGAACGAAGTTGGCTATATCAATTCTGCTGAATATCAGGCCGCTATTGCTAGTCCAATAACCGCTAAATATCACGGTGCCGTAATCGATCTGTACGCCCCGTATATTTCTGAAATGGCACGTGATTATCTGGTCGAAAAACTGGGTGAAGAAGAAGCCTATACTGGCGGCTACGACATCTATACCACTATCAGCTCTAAACTGCAGCTCGATGCGCAAAAAGCACTACGCAATAACGTTTACTCTTATGATGAACGCCACGGCTATCGCGGCAGAGTAAAAGAGTTATGGACAAAAACAGCTCTTGAGCCTGAAGAGATCACCGCCAAATTAAAGCAAACTGGTGCATTCCAAGGCATGCTCCCTGCGGCGGTATTATCTGTAAATGAACAGACCGCAACAGTGATGAACGCCAAAGGTGAAACCATTGAGCTATCTTGGGATGGGATTAAGTGGGCGCGTAAATTTATCACCAACAAGCGTCAAGGCAAGGCTCCTAAATTGGCGTCAGATGTGTTAAAGCCAGGCGAACAAGTGTGGATCCGCAACAATGGTAGCTTCTGGCAATTGAGCCAGGTACCACTGGTTGCCAGCGCACTCGTTTCTCTAGACCCGCATGACGGTGCCATTCGCACCTTAGTCGGCGGCTTCAGCTTCTATACGAGCCAATACAACCGCGTGACACAGGCAAAGCGCCAGTTAGGCTCTAACATTAAACCTTTCATCTATAGTGCAGCGCTAGAGAAAGGCTACACCCTTGCCACCCTGATTAATAACGCGCCGATTAATAAACCTGATACGCGTCAGGGTACGGCTTGGCGCCCTAAAAATTCGCCAGATATTTATGGTGGTCCTACTCGCCTTCGAGTGGGCTTGGCACAATCAATTAACGTGATGTCTGTTAGAGCCATGCGCTATGCGGGCCTTGATGCCACCATCGCAGAATTAGTTAAGTTTGGTTTTGATCCTGCCGATTTACCACGTAATGAATCGATAGCTTTAGGCTCACCATCGGTAACCCCACTGCAAGTGGTTACTGCATTTTCTGTATTTGCTAACGGTGGCTACCTAGTCGAACCGTACTTTATCGAACGCGTTAAAACCGCTAATGGCGATATCGTAGAAGAAGCTAACCCTACACTAGCTTGCAAGCCTGTGATGACTGCGCCTGCAGCGAGTGATGATCCTTTTGCTGCGATGGCAAATGAGCTTCAAGCAAGCACAACACCTTTAGAAAACTTATCTGTTGTTAATGAAGTCCATCAATGCGGCGATGAGGATTCGCGTTATGCGCCACAAATCATCTCCGAGCAAACGGCTTTCTTAGTCACCGAAGCACTAAAGAGTGTTATCTGGGGTGGCGGAAACTGGAGTAAAGGTACAGGTTGGAATGGTACGGCGTGGCGTGCAGCGCGGGTAGTTAATCGTCGAGATATTGCTGGCAAAACAGGTACAACTAACGAATCTCGTGATACTTGGTTTAGTGGTTTCAATCCAAAACTGGCCACCACAGTCTGGGTAGGTTTCGATGACCATAGTCAGGAACTTGGCCGTACCAGCTGGAATGCTAACGGTGCTAAAGATCAAATATCTTTAGCGGAAGCCGGCGCAAAAACAGCAGGACCAGGCTGGAATGAGTTTATGAAGGATGCCTTAGCGGGTACGCCTGAGGTGCCAATGTCGCCACCTGAAGGCATCGTATCGGCACGAATCGATCTCGCCACCGGTAAGTTAGCTCGTAAAACAGATTACACCAGTAAATTTGAGTACTTTATTGCTGGTACTGAACCTACGGAATACGTAACTGAGCAAGAAGATAACAGCGATATATTTATCGACGAGCCAGACGAAGATCTATTCCAATAGCGAATACTGAGTAAAAATAAAAACGCGGTCACTCAATAGAATGACCGCGTTTTTTTATACTGACTAATTTTAGCGATTATCAGCTCTCTTGTTTCGTCGCCAAGGCGCCTCGAACTTGAAGCAAAGAGGTACCGCCTAGAGCTTCACGCTTTGCTAAGCAAGACTCTATGGTCAAGCAGTCATACACATCGGCTTCAATTGCTGCGCTAAATGCTTGTAGCTCTTCCAGCGTTAAGTCCTCTAGTGGCGTTTGCTTGGCAATAGCACTCACTACCGCTTCACCCACCACGTGATGCGCTTCTCTAAACGGCATACCTTTAGCTACAAGGTAATCAGCCAGTTCAGTCGAGTTAGCATAACCCTGCTTAGCGGCCTGAAGGGTTTTCTCTCTATTCACCTGCAAGCCACTCAATACTAATGCCGCCATTTCTAAGCATATTGACCAGCTATCCATTACATCGAATAGGCCTTCTTTGTCTTCCTGCATATCTTTGTTGTACGCAAGTGGCAACGCTTTCATGGTAGTTAAAATACCCATTAAGGCACCGTAAACACGACCAGTCTTGCCTCTAATTAGCTCTAGAGCATCAGGGTTTTTCTTTTGCGGCATCAATGAAGAACCCGAAGTCACTTCATCATCGAGATCGATGAAACCGGCTTCACCACTGTTAAAGAAAATTAAGTCTTCAGCCATACGGCTTAAGTGCATCATGCTAATAGAGGCATCGCTGCAGATCTCAATCACATGATCTCTATCTGAAACAGTATCTAAACTATTGAGTGTCGGCGAGGCAAAGCCTAAGGATTTTGCCAGCTTCACTCTGTCCATAGGATACGCTGTACCAGCAAGTGCTCCCGTACCTAGCGGACAAGTATCGGCGCGCTTTAACGCATCTTGCAAACGGCTAATATCACGCTCAAACATCTCAACATAGGCTAAACACCAGTGACCAAACAATACTGGCTGAGCTCTTTGAAGATGCGTATAGCCCGGCATTACCGCGTCTATTTCTCGCTCGGCAAGCTCGATCAATGCCGTTCTTAAGTTGGTAAGTAAGCCTAGTAGCTGTTCTCCCTCCTTCTTACACCACAGCTTAAGATCGGTAGCTACCTGATCGTTGCGCGAACGCCCCGTATGTAACTTTTTGCCAAGATCACCTACTTTTGCAATCAGCGACTGCTCAACAAAACTGTGAATATCCTCGGCACCCGAAGCGATGATAAGTTCAGGACTCTCTTGCGTTTCCGCGAGTAACTCATTTAACGCTTGATGTAGCTCTGTGCATTCTGTATCGGTAAGAATGCCGACTTGCGTAATGGCACTTGCCCAAGCAATTGAGCCTATAATGTCTTGCTCTATGAGTCGAAAGTCCACAGGTAATGAGTCATTGAAAAGTTTAAACAGTGCACTGCTTTCTTGGCTAAATCTGCCACCCCATAATGCCATTATGACTTCCTCTAAAATCTAATAAAGTGGTGTTATCCACTTTTAACCATATGCTTTTAAAGCGCTAACGACATGCTGTTAGCGCTCACTAACCTTTACTGATTTACCGCTTACTTTTGCTGGTGTAATGCTCTGATGCGGCTTGATAGCGAATAAAGACGGATAAAGCCTTCGGCATCTTTTTGGTTATAAACATCATCGGCACCAAAGGTGGCAAATTCTTCTGAATACAAGCTATTTGGTGAACGCTTTTTCACGATACTTGCTTGGCCTTTATAAAGCTTAACCACCACTTCACCGTTAACTAGATCTGCCAGAGGCTTAGAAGCGCCAAGCAGAGACTCACACAATGGCGTGAACCAGCGGCCGTCATACACAAGATGCGCCATCTGCGCGCCCACTTGCTCACGCCACTCACGGCTTGTTTTATCAAGCACTAATTCTTCAATCGCACGCAAGGCTGCGAACATCACCGTGCCGCCAGGTGTTTCATAACAGCCACGAGACTTCATGCCTACCAATCTATTCTCAGTAATATCAATTCTGCCCACACCATGTGCACCCGCCACTTCGTTCAATACCATCAGCGCTTGATATGGACTAAAAGCTTCACCATTCACTTTGGTAACCTTACCTTGCTCAAGTTCTAACGCTACATATTCAGGCTGATTAGGGGCCTCTTCAGGGGCTACCGTCATGGTCCAAACCCCTTTCGAAGGCTCATTCCATGGATCTTCTAACTCGCCGCCTTCATGGGAAATATGCCAAGCATTTGCGTCACGGCTATAAATCTTGGTGGCTGATGCAGAAGTGGAAATATTACGCTCAGCTAGGTAATCAAGTAGATCTTCACGACTTACCATTTCCCATTCACGCCATGGTGCAATCACCTTAAGATCAGGAGCTAGCGCAGCAAAGCAACCTTCGAAACGCACCTGATCGTTCCCCTTACCGGTACAGCCATGGCAAACCGCATCCGCGCCAACCTTACGTGCCACTTCTACTTGCGCCTTAGCAATAATAGGTCTCGCCATTGAAGTACCTAGTAGATAAGTTCCTTCGTAAATTGCACCTGTTGCAATCGTTGGGTAGATATAATCGGCCACCAGCTCTTCTTTTAAGTCGACGATGTAACACTCTGATGCGCCAGAGGCGATAGCTTTTTCATATAAGCCTTCTAACTCTGCATCACCTTGGCCAACATCGGCGCAAAAGGCCACAATTTCACAGTTATCGTAGGTTTCTTTTAACCAAGGAATAATCGCCGAGGTATCTAAGCCACCGGAATAGGCTAAAACCACTTTCTTTACATCTGATGTAGAATTTACCACTGAATTTACGTTAGACATTTGTTGTTCCTACTGCTTTGTTTTGTCTTTAGTTCACCAATGCAAACTAGTCTTTGTTCTTATTAACTTAAAAGCGTTACTAATACGGCATTTTGAGCGTGCATACGGTTTTCTGCTTGATGCAAGATGAGTGAGCCGTCTCCATCAACAATCTCTGCTGTCACTTCGACTTCGCGATAAGCAGGTAAACAATGCATAAAGTGCTTAGCATCGGCTTTTTGCATCAGCTCTGCGTTAACTTGATAAGGCTTAAATTTAGCTTCAATCTCTTCCATTGATGCTGAATCCCCCATTGAAATCCAAGTGTCGGTATAAATAGCGTGATGATTGCTAATCGCTTCGATGTCTGAGCTAAGAGTTAACTTACCGCCATGCTTAGCCGCGAGTTCTTGCGCCTCGCACACCACTTTACCGTCAGGGAAATGACCTGGAGGACAGATGACGGTCAACTCAGCGCCTAGAATCGCTGCACCAAACATTAATGAGTGCGTCACATTGTTACCATCGCCTACATAGGCTAGCTTTACCTTGCTCACGTCGCCATATTGCTCGGTTAATGTCAGAAAGTCCGCTAGACCTTGGCAAGGATGATAAAGATCCGATAGTGCGTTAATTACCGGCACAGTACCGTGCTCAGCAAGCTCTTCGATGGTCGAGTGCAAGAAGGTTCTCGCCACAATCGCGTCTGCCCAGCATGAAATATTGGCGGCAAAATCAGATACCGGCTCACGCTTACCAAGAGCACCATTTTGCTGATCTAGATATAAGCAGTGGCCACCAAGCTTATTAATACCGATATCAAAGCTCACCCGAGTTCTTAGCGATGGCTTCTCAAATAGCATCACTACACTCTTGCCTTCTAAAGCATGCTTATACTCAGCAGGGTTAGTCTTAATGTTTTTTGCCAATGCCAGCAGATCGAGTAATTGCTGCTGGCTAAGATCTTTGATCGATAGTAGGTGTTGCATAGACTTATCTCCTAAGGTTGGATCTGCGTGCCAACGGCTTCACCCTGGCATAATGCGATTAACTGATGCGCATGACGCCAAGAGGCTATCTGTACGGCTTGCCCCATGGATTCTGCAACATCCAATGCAGCCTCCACTTTGACCTTCATTCCTTTTTCAATAACACCGATCTTGGTTAATTCATTAACCTGTGCTCTATTTAAACTATTAATTAACTGACCTTTACCATCGAGTACACCTGATACGTCTGACAGTAAGACTAATGAACCACCAACCAACTTCGCTAATGCTGTTGCCGCTTGGTCAGCATTCACGTTGAGCATCTCACCTTGCTCACTAATGGCAATAGAGCTCACAATTGGCATCCAGCCCTTCGCCAAGACATATTCCAAATAGCTTGCATCTTTTGGCTCAACTTCACCCACCAGCCCTAACAAGGGATCTTTAACCTTGGCGTTCATCATGCCTGCATCAGCTAAGCTCATACCTAAGCAAGTGACGCCCGCCTTAATTGCTGCAGCCTGAAGTGTCTTATTTGAGGTTCCCGCTAATGCACCGACGATAACTGGGATCTGCACTTCTGGCGTCACCCGTAATCCATCCAGTTTTTCAGATATCATGCCATTGGCTTTCAACTGCTCATCCACTAAGCAGCCTCCACCATGCACCATGATAATCGGCTGGCCAGATGCAATTATCTTAGCGGCTGCCTCCATCAAACGAGCCATACCCATTTCACACTGCAGTAAAGCCCCACCGACCTTTAGCACCATAACTGGGTTTTGTTCTGTGTTGTTTAGATCTGTTTGTGTCATCTCAATTCTCCACACCAGTTACTTAACCGACTCACCAAAATGAATCTTTATGCACTGAACGGCTTGACTAGCAGCGCCCTTCATTAAGTTATCGATGGCGCTAGCTACCACTAGGTATCCAGTTTGCTCATCAAATTTCCAACCCAAATGGCAATGAGGTGTTTGTACTACATCATCTACCTTTGGAAATTGATTCTGTTTTACCGTGACAAGCTCGGCCGAGTCGTAACATTGATAGGCTTGCTCAATATCACTAAGAGTTGTGCCTGGCTTCAATTTGGCCGCAATCGTAGCCAAGATCCCGCGCTTAAAGTTGCCTAAATGAGGAGTGAAGATAACTTCTTGCCCTAGTTGAGTAGCAATCTCAGGTTGGTGTCTATGACCGAGTACGCCATAGGGAGTTAAGCTCACCTCACAAAAGCTGGTGTGTAATTGAGCCTTTCTACCCGCTCCAGTTACACCACTGACCGCATTAATCACAGGCAATACGTCGGTTAACAAATGAGAAAGAGGCTTCAGAGCCGTAAGTGACGCCGTTGGATAACAACCAGGAACGGCTATCATTTTATTCGCTGCTATTTGATCGCTGTTCCATTCGGCTAGACCATATACGGCATCGGCTAACACTTGCGGATATTCATGAGTAAAACCATACCACTTAGGATATTGTGCTACGTCGCTAAACCGGTAGGCACCACTTAAATCAAATACGGCTAAACCTTGCTGATAGAACCAAGCAGCTAGATGTAAACTCACAGCATGATCAGTTGCTAATACCACGGCGTCAGCAGTGGCCACTATGCTTTGCTTTGCGTTTTCCGAAAGAGGATTAAGGCAGAGTGAGATATGGCTATATGCCGGGTAGAGCTCAGATAATGCCTTACCTTTATCTAGGCTATTTTCAGAAACATAAAGGCCTTGAATTAATAAATTCGCTTCGGCATTTATAAGAGAGGTGATCTGTGCGCCGGTGTACCCACTAGCGCCAATAATGGCTATATTCTTCATAGTCTATGACTTTAAAACCTTAATCTTGAAATTAGATGACACAACGAAAAAAAGATTGGGCACTACTTAAGCCCTGGTTGAACACCATGTATGACAAGATTATCGTCGCAGGAAGTGGGTATAAATAACCTTAACTATGATTAATTGAACCAGATTGAACATAAATACTCTCATTAAACAGACCATTGAAATGTGGTAGTTGCCTTAGCTGTTTGATAGACTAACACGCAAAATTAATTATGCAATATATTTGAATATATATTTAGGTATTTTTTAATGAAGACACTTCCAGAGATAAAGAGTAGCTTTAGCCAGCTTATCGCGGCGCCTTCTATTAGCGCCCTCGAAGCCGAGCTAGATACCAGCAATATGGCTGTCATCGAACTATTGCATACTTGGTTTACCGATTTAGGTATGCAGTGCCAGTCAGTGCCCGTTGCTAATACACGCAATAAACACAATTTAGTGGCATCTTTCGGCCAAGGTCAGGGAGGATTACTTCTGGCAGGACACACAGATACAGTACCTTTCGATGAAGGACGCTGGAGCCAAGATCCGTTTGTGTTAACTGAAAAGGATAACCGTTGGTACGGTTTGGGCACCTGCGACATGAAAGGCTTTTTTGCTTTAGTACTCGAAGCACTAAAAGAGTTACCGATGGATAAATTTAAACGTCCACTACATATCTTAGCCAGTGCCGATGAAGAAACGACTATGAATGGTGCTAAAGCATTTGCTGCAGCTAAGTCGATTGCACCTGATTATGCCATTATCGGCGAGCCCACTAGCCTAAAGCCTGTGTATATGCATAAAGGACATTTAACTCAAGGGATCAGAGTGACCGGCCGTAGCGGCCACTCATCAGATCCGGCAAAAGGACTCAACGCTATTGAAGTGATGCACTTAGTGACTGGCCAGCTACTAAAGCTCAAACAGCACTTAACTAATAATTATCGAGAAGATGCCTTTAGCGTACCTTATCCAACCATGAATTTCGGTCATATCCACGGCGGAGATGCAGCCAACCGTATCTGTGGTTGTTGCGATCTACATATCGACCTTCGTCCAATCCCAGGGCTAGCGCTACAGGATTTAGAATTGATGGTTGCCAACTACCTTGAGCCAATATGCAGCCAATACCCTGGAAGTATTCATGTTGCGCCCTTATATCCGGGATCTGAACCTTTTGCAGATAACAAAGACGGCAGTTGGACCCAGCTTGTCGCTGAGTTGAGTGAGAGCCAACCTGAAGTGGTGAACTATGCCACTGAAGCCCCCTACATTAGCCAGTTAGGTTGCCAAACTTTAGTACTTGGCCCTGGCAGTATTGAACAAGCACATCAACCCGATGAATTTTTGGATCTTGATTATATTGAACGCACCAAAGATCTTTTGAAAAAACTGATTTATCAGGCCTGTATAAAATAAATCGCTATTTATCGTATGTTTATGGGCTAAATTGAATACTAGCTATAAGATGAAATACTTAAAAAGTGGTATAAAGCCTATTCAAGCAGGATATTTTAATCTCGGCCATTGCCTAGCTCTAAGCTGCTAGGTATTGTGATCGATTAGCTTACCGATATGGAGCACGTATGGTAGACATGTATGCCTCGCTAAGGTCTAACGTTGGAACCTTAGGGCAGATTTTAGGTGACACAATCCGAACCGATCTTGATGATTCGTTCCTAGATAAAATTGAACAGATCCGTCATCTAGCAAAAAGCTCACGCCAAGGCGATGATGCTGCTCGAGAAGAGATGCTGACTTTACTCTCCTCTTTGAGCGATGATGAGCTAGTTCCTTTCGCTAAAGCATTTAATCAGTTTTTGAACCTTGCGAATATCGCTGAACAGTTCCATACCATTAGCCGCAATTGTGATGAATTAGTTTGTGTACCAGATCCTGTAGAGCAACTACTAGGACGCATGCTAGGTGGCAAAATAGATCAAGAAAAAGTCCTCGACAGTCTCAAGACGCTAGATATTGATCTTGTCCTAACAGCACACCCGACCGAGATTTCTCGTCGCACCTTAATTCAAAAGTATTCTGCAGTCATCGACTCACTCACAGCTCTAGAAAATACCCAACTAACAGAGCAAGAGAAAAAGCAGCATCACCTACGCCTACGTCAGTTAATTGCACAAATTTGGCATACCAATGAGATCCGTAATGAGCGCCCTACGCCAGTCGACGAAGCACGCTGGGGTCTAAGCACAATTGAAGCCTCATTATGGCAAGCAATCCCTGACTTCTTACGTCAGCTTAACCAACAGGTTGAAGAGCGCACTAATACTCAATTACCTATCGATATCGCTCCGGTCAGATTCTCAAGCTGGATGGGTGGAGATCGCGACGGTAACCCATTTGTCACTTCAACCGTTACCCAAGAAGTGCTCGATAGAAACCGCCACACCGCTGCACGCCTATACTTAAAAGACGTAGTGTTACTGGTTAACGAACTCTCGATGGAAGGCGCTAATGAAGAGCTACTAGCCTATACCAATAATAGCTGTGAGCCTTATCGCGATGTGCTTAGGGATCTGCGTAAAAAGCTGAGAACAACCATTGATTACCTCAATGCAAAACTTGAAGGTCATCAGCCAGACGTTAATCCAAAAGACATTATTTGGCATGAAAGCGATCTAAAAGATCCATTAATGATGCTTTACAAGAGCCTATGTGACCAAGGCATGAGCCTAATTGCTAACGGCTTACTACTTGATATGTTACGTCGTATCGCTTGTTTCGGTATTCATATGCTGCGACTCGATGTACGCCAAGATGCTCAGCGTCATGCCGATGTTATTGCCGAGCTGACACGCTATCTAGGCATGGGCGACTATGCTCACTGGGATGAAAGTGAAAAGCAATCATTCTTGCTGCGTGAGCTTTCAAGTAAACGTCCAATAATTCCAGCCAATTGGCAAGCCTCTGCTGAAGTTGAAGAAGTCGTCAAAACTTGCAGACTTGTCGCAAGCCAACCGGCACGAGCAATGGGCTCGTATGTTATCTCAATGGCAAGCCAACCATCAGATGTATTAGCAGTTCTGTTACTACTTAAAGAAACTGGCTGCCCACATCCGATCCGCGTAGTGCCGCTATTTGAAACCTTAGATGACTTAAACAATGCGTCTAACTGTATGTCGGCACTGTTTGCTATCGATTGGTATCGAGGTTACACCAAAGGTATTCAAGAGGTCATGATCGGCTACTCTGACTCAGCTAAAGATGCTGGAGTTATGGCGGCTGCATGGGCACAGTACACAGCACAAGAAAAGCTCGTTTCCATAAGCCAAGAAGCCAATATCAAACTAACCTTGTTCCATGGTCGCGGCGGCACAATTGGCCGCGGGGGCGGACCTGCACACCAAGCGATCTTGTCTCAACCGCCTGGCTCTGTAGATGGCCGCATTCGAGTTACAGAACAAGGTGAAATGATCCGCTTTAAGTTCGGCTTACCGAAACTTGCCGTCCAAAGCCTTGCTCTTTATACCTCAGCGGTAATGGAAGCGACATTACTGCCTCCACCAGAGCCGAAACCTGAGTGGCGTGAATGTATGGAGCGTCTAGCAGCAGACTCTGTTCTCGCTTACCGAGCAATGGTACGTGAAGAACCAGATTTCGTATCTTACTTCCGTGCTGCGACCCCAGAAGTAGAACTTGGTAAACTGCCACTAGGTAGCCGTCCAGCAAAACGTAGAGTAGATGGTGGTATTGAAAGTCTACGCGCGATCCCTTGGATCTTCGCATGGTCGCAAAACCGCTTAATGCTGCCTGCTTGGTTAGGGGCTGGCGAAGCGTTGAAAGCCGCTACCGAGCGAGGCGAACTTGCATTGCTACAAGAGATGGAAAAACAATGGCCATTCTTCACTACACGTATCTCTATGTTAGAAATGGTCTATGCTAAAGCAGAACCAAACTTATCTAAGTTTTACGAAACCAGCTTAGTACCAAAAGAGCTGCATCACTTGGGTGTACAACTTAGAGAGCGATTAGTTACAGGTGTTGAAGCTGTATTAGAGCTGACCCAAGCAGAAAGCTTAATGGCGCATACTCCATGGAATCGTGAATCAGTAGAGTTACGCAACCCTTATATTGATCCCTTAAATTTCCTTCAAGCGGAACTGCTTGCAAGAACACGTAGAGAGCAAGAATCTTCTCAAAATGTTGAGCTAGCATTGATGTTAACCATCGCTGGTGTTGCTGCAGGAATGAGAAATACAGGCTAATGAAATCACTAAAAGTGGCGCTTACTAGCGCCTTGCTGTTATTGACTGGCTGCGTCAGTCAATACAGCATCACAGAAACAGAGCTAGAAACTTATCTAAACGATGAAATGCACTTTGAAGTAAAGCAGGGCAATAAAATTTTTGGCGTTGATCTGCGCGTAAATGACATCGAGGTCACCTTAGGCGAAAAGCCAGATACCATGGCTGTATCTGCGGTCACTATCGTCAAGGTAAGAAACCCTCTGATGCCGATAAACGCAAATTTAGTTACTGAGTTTGAAGCTGAACCTTGGTACGACGCAACGAACAATAGTGTTCACCTGCGTAATCTGCAATTAGTTAAAGTAGAGTCAAAACCTCAGGATATCGAAAAAGCCATTGGTTCTATTGCACCTCAGCTTATGGGGTTTTTAACTCAGTTTTTAGAAACTCAACCTGTATATGTACTCGATACAAAAGAGTCTAATCAGGCATTAATTGCCGATATGACCAAGCGAATTGAAGTGAAACCAGGTAAGCTAGTTCTTATATTTGAAGAATAATTAAATTCTTTTTCAATAGAACGTCATAAAGCAAAAAGGCAGTACCAATAGGTACTGCCTTTTTCTTAATAAATTATTTTTTGAATCGGCCTATCGAACCATAATCGACGATAACAGCTTCTCCAAGCAGCTCTCTTCTTAACATATCAAATGCCACCGCAGTACTTAAACTACGCACCAACTCACGAGAACGCCGAGGCAATTTAATCATCTGGCTATATACGCCGCCTTTAGTTGCGAGTGCGATGGCAACGGTACCAACAGGCTTATCATCTGTACCGCCTGTCGGGCCTGCAATACCGCTTGTAGCAAGCGCAAAGTCACTCTTGAGTATTGCCCTTGCTCCAATCGCCATCTCCTCTACTGTCGCTATGGAGACAGCGCCATGATCATCTAAGGTCTCAGGCTTAACCCCAAGCACACGAACCTTAGATTCATTGCTATAAGTCACCAGACCTTGATCTAAGTATGATGAACTGCCAGAGAAACTAATTAATTGGCTTGCAATCATGCCACCAGTACAAGATTCAGCGATACTCAAGCTTCGGCCAGAGTCAACCATTAGGGAATGAATTTCATCGGCTAAACTTTTCTTATCGTAGGCAACAATAGCATTAGAAAGCAGGAATTTTATTTGTGCTTCAACTCTATCAAGTTGAGCTATTGCTTCTACACCACGAGCGAAAAGCTTTATCTCTATGTGCGGCATAAATGAGCGATAGCCAATGGTAATCCCACTCGGTAACTCTATCTTTTCAAGCTTATCTGCAAGTGATGACTCCCCTTCACCTAAAGTAAGGTATTTTCTTAGTGCTACATCACCTGCAATTTCAAATCGCTGCTTGATGAAAGGAATAAACTGTTCGTTGACCATCTGTTTAAATTCAAATGGTACACCTGGAGTAAAAAACAACCATGCTCGATTAAGTTTTACTGCGAAACCACAAGCTGTCCCAACAGGATTATCAATCATAATGGCAGACTCTGGCAGCAGTGCTTGCTTAAGATTACTCTGCGCCATGACGCGACCGTTACGGGTAAACCACTCTTCTAACCTTTCTCGCCAAATTGCGCTCTCTACCAAGGACTCTCCTTTAGCAAGTGCCATAGCCAGAGCAGAGAGGTCGTCACTTGTCGGCCCTAGACCGCCATTAACCAAAATGACATCAGCCTCATGACTACGCTCTCGAAATACTGACACGAGATCTTCTAAACGATCACCAACTGTCACTCGCCGTTGGCACTCAACACCATTCTCCATCATGGTGTTACCAAACCACGCTGCATTAGTATCTACTATCTGGCCAGCCAATACCTCTTCGCCTGTACAAATCATTTCTAGCTTCATTTTCACAATCCTTAGTGTCCCCATTGAAGCTAAACTATGAAAGCTGAGCCTTAATAGCAATAAGCACTTATGATATTTTTATCCATTAATGCGAAGATGCTTATACGTTACAGAAGAAAACAAGTTCTGATGGAGTATTGAAGATATCAGTCTCACTAATAATGGCTGATAAATGAGTACTTCCTGTACAAAAAAGCCACCTACTCTTATCGCATAAAGAGGGGGCTGTATCACGGTTAAATTTTGAGTGCGTTTGACAATCGTAAATTTCAGACGTAAAAAAGCCCGTTGCATTAGCAACGGGCTTTCTCGTATTTGGCGCCTGGAAATGACCTACTCTCACATGGGGAGACCCCACACTACCATCGGCGATATTGCGTTTCACTTCTGAGTTCGGAATGGATTCAGGTGGTGCCACAACTCTATGGTTTCCAGACAAATTCTTTTAAATCATGGTGCTGATACCCAGAATCGAACTGGGGACCTCATCCTTACCAAGGATGCGCTCTACCGACTGAGCCATATCAGCAAAATCTCTATATATTAATCCGTCTTACACTTAATCTGCGGTTTAATACTACTCTTTCGAGTAAAATAGGCGCCTGGAAATGACCTACTCTCACATGGGGAGACCCCACACTACCATCGGCGATACTGCGTTTCACTTCTGAGTTCGGAATGGATTCAGGTGGTGCCACAGTTCTATGGTTTCCAGACAAATTTGGTAAATTCGGAAAGCTTGAAATTCTTTATTGAGTTCACACTACATTAAGTGCTTAATTCTAATTCTGGTTTCTATAAGAAACATAGTTAACTCATAAAACCCATCAGGGTTGTATGGTTAAGCCTCACGAGTCATTAGTACAAGTTAGCTCAACGCCTCACAACGCTTACACACCTTGCCTATCAACGTCCTAGTCTCGAACGGCTCTTTAGAGGAATTAAATTCCTAGGGA
>NZ_BPFA01000026.1 GCF_019655055.1 Shewanella sp. MBTL60-112-B2 | reverse complement strand
TTGTCTGGAAACCATAGAGCTGTGGCACCACCTGAATCCATTCCGAACTCAGAAGTGAAACGCAGTATCGCCGATGGTAGTGTGGGGTCTCCCCATGTGAGAGTAGGTCATTTCCAGGCGCCAAATATACGAAATAGCCCCAGCACGAAGTGTTGGGGCTTTTTTGTATGTTCAGTTTTTGTAAGGTTACTCGAACATGGGAAATAAACAGCGCATGCGCAGCATGTATCATTACCATGTGATAGTAGGGCGAAGTGAGTGCGTTTATGAAGCTTAGCTTCGTGCACTTATGGAGCGCGGAGAACTTGTTCGAAGCTGGCCATTTCCAGGCGCCAAATACGAGAAAGCCCGCTACGATGTAGCGGGCTTTTTTACGTCTGGAATTTGTGAAATATCGTATTTTTTATAGACAAACACCTCTCCAAGGAATAGCTCTCCGCTATTCTTTGCCGTCATCATACTATTCCATCTTAACACTTGGTCATCTTTGCCCAATCTCTTTGGCATAGGGACATCACTCTTACCATAGTGCTGGCATGCTATTTGCTTTTCACCGTTATATTTACCAGTAAATGAAGTTTACCGGTGCTCATAATTGAAGGCGCAACCTTAACGATGCTTAATAACAAATCAATTCTTATCACTGGTGGAACAGGCTCATTCGGACAGCTGTATGTAAAAACCATTCTAGAGAACTACTCGCCAAGTAGGCTTATCATTCTATCGAGAGATGAGCTTAAGCAGTATGAGATGCAGCAAACCTTTAATGATCCTTGTATGCGTTACTTTATTGGGGATGTGCGTGATGCTGAACGCTTAATGCAAGCTTTTCAAGATGTTGACTACGTTATCCATGCTGCAGCTCTTAAACAAGTGCCTGCGGCTGAATACAACCCTATGGAGTGTATCAAGACTAACATTAATGGCGCCGAGAATGTCATTAAGGCTGCAATTGCTAATAATGTGAAAAAGGTTATTGCCTTATCTACTGATAAGGCCGCGAGCCCTATTAATCTTTATGGCGCGACGAAGCTGGCGTCTGACAAGCTGTTCGTGGCAGCTAATAATATGGTAGGTAAGGCTGATACTCGCTTTGCGGTTGTACGATATGGAAACGTCGTTGGCAGTCGCGGAAGTGTGGTACCTTTTTTTCAGTCCCTTATTGCTAAAGGGGAAAAAACGCTTCCGATCACGCACCCCGAAATGACTCGTTTTTGGATTACCTTACAGGGTGGTGTTGATTTTGTTTTAAAGAATTTTGCCAGAATGCAAGGCGGAGAGATTTTTGTTCCTAAAATCCCATCAATCAGAATCACTGACTTAGCGGAAGCTTATGGGCCAGGTTTGGATCACACTGTAGTTGGAATTCGGCCTGGCGAAAAATTACATGAGATCATGTGCCCTGGAGACGATTCTCATCATACTATCGAGTTTGATGATCACTTCGTGATAACTCCAAGCATTATCTTTTTTGATAAGGATATGGACTACTCACAAAATGTGATTGGTGAGCGAGGTACGTTTGTGCCTATGGGGTTTGAATATCATTCAGGTAATAACCCAGAGTTTTTATCTGTGGAACAGATCCGCTTAGTTGGTGAAGGAAAAGCTTGATGATCCCTTATGGTCGCCAAAATATCTCTGCTGAAGATATTGCTGCTGTAACGGCGGTGCTGCAATCTGATTGTTTGACCCAAGGGCCACAAGTCCCATTATTTGAGCAGCATATTTGTGCTGTTACTTCAGCTAAGTTTGCGGTTGCGGCTAATAGTGCAACTTCTATGTTGCATTTGGCTTGTCTCGCTCTAGGCGTTACCAAAGGAGACTATGTTTGGACCAGTCCTATTACATTTGTTGCGTCAGCTAATTGTGCGCTTTACTGTGGTGCGAACATAGATTTTGTCGATGTAGATCGCTACACGGGCAATATGTGCCCCAAAGCACTTGAGAGTAAACTTAAGCAGGCGAAAGCTCAAAACCGCCTACCTAAAGTGTTGATCCCGGTACACATGGCGGGTCACAGTTGCGATATGCAAGCTATTTGGCTATTGGCAAAATCTTATGGTGTTCGTGTTATCGAAGACGCTTCACACGGCATAGGTGGCAGCTATCAAAATCGTAAAATTGGCACGTGCCAATACAGTGATATTACAATATTTAGTTTTCACCCTGTAAAAATCATTACCACCGCAGAAGGTGGAGTTGCTACCACAAATGATGCCGTTTTAGCCGAGTCTATGCAGCTTTTACGTAGTCATGGGATAACCAAAACTCCTCAAATAATGCTAAGACCCGATGAAGGAGATTGGTATTACGAGCAACACGCTCTTGGGTTTAATTATCGTATGACTGAGCTGCAAGCTGCACTGGGTAATAGCCAAATTAACCGCTTAGTTAGCTTTGTTGAACAAAGAAACAAGCTAGTTGCGACCTATGTTGCAGAGCTTGCAAAGCTCAATGTCACTTGTGTTATCCCACTTGATAATAGCTATAGCGCTTATCACCTAATGATAGTATTGCTGCCTGGGCACGTTGATCGCAAAGCAATCTTTGAAGCAATGCGAGCCGCAGATATTTGTGTGCATGTTCACTACTTTCCTGTGCATCTTCAGCCCTATTATTTAAACAAGGGGTTTGCTGAACATGACTTTCCAGAGGCTGAATATTTTTATCAGCATTGCCTAACCTTGCCACTATTTCCTGATTTAACCGAACAAGAGCAAGGTTATATTCTGGATACCTTGAAAGGATTGCTGTAATGAATGTGGCGATTATTCCTGCAAGGGGTGGCAGTAAACGTATCCCTCGGAAAAATATTAAGCATTTTAATGGTAAACCAATTATTGCCTACTCCATAGAAGCAGCGCTTGAAAGTGGCTGCTTTGAGCGAGTGATTGTTTCTACTGATGACAGTGAAATCTCCGAGGTCGCAAAACACTATGGTGCTGAAGTGCCTTTTATCCGCCCAGCCGAAATCGCAGATGATTACGCTACAACCTTGATGGTGATTGAGCATGCCCTTACTGCATTAGCACTTGATGGTGTGCATTATCAGAACTGTTGTTGTATCTATGCGACTGCGCCTTTTGTAACCGCCAAGCAGTTAAACCAAGGTTTGCAGCAAATGCAGCAAAGACAAGCTGATTATCTTTTTCCTGTGTGTGAGTTTCCAGCACCAATTCAAAGAGCCGTCGCACTAGATAAAAGCGCAACTGTGGCGATGTTTTCTCCTGAGCACCTTAATACCCGCAGCCAAGATTTAACCGCCGCGTATTACGACACCGGCCAGTTTTACTGGGGAAAAGTCGCAGCATACCTTGCCTCTATACCTATATACAGTGACAAGGCCAGTGGTCTAGTTTTGCCAAAAGGAAGCGTGGTTGATATTGATACGCCCGAAGACTGGCTATTAGCCGAAGCATTATTTAGCTTTTATCAGCATAGGGCGTCTGTTTGAAAATAATAATTAGAACCGATGCTTCTCTGATAATTGGTTGTGGGCACGTATACCGCTGTCTAACATTAGCGGATCAACTAACCAGACTTGGTTGTGAGGTTGAGTTTATTGCGGGTGAAGTGGCCGGTAATTTAAATGAACTGATCACAGAAAAAGGCTATGTGTTGCATTCTTTACCGGTTATAGCCGCGCAGCAACTTGGCTCACCCATACTAGGTCGCACATGGCAGCAAGATGCTCTACTAACAGAGCAAATATTGGCTCAAGCGGGTGCTGATTGGTTGGTTGTTGATCATTACAGTCTAGATAATCATTGGCATAAAGTGGTGACAGTAAAAGCTGGCAATAGTTATCAGTTAATGGTGATTGACGATCTTGTCGATCGCGTTTATGACTGCGACCGATTACTTGACCAGACCTTTGAGCGCCAAGCCAGTGACTATCTTATTGATGCTAATTTGCCTGCCGAGCTATTACTCGGAACGGACTTTTGCTTACTAAGAGATGAGTTTAGCAAGTACGCCGAACAAGCTAAAGTGAACCGGTTGCAATATCAAGGGATCAAAACGATATTGCTCAGTCTGGGCGGCACTGATATTGATAATATTACGACGACAGTCCTTAAACTGTTAGATGTCAGTCCCCTTGCCGATAGCACCCAAGTGAATGTCATTATTGGGCCTAATAATCCTCACGCTGAAAAGCTTAAAAAAGTGATTTGTGAGGCAAGATTACAATGCCGTTTGTTTATCGCTGTCAATGACATAGCACGCTATATGACGCAAGCTGATGTTGCCATTGGTGCAGCAGGTTCAAGTGCTTGGGAGCGTTGCGCATTGTCTTTACCAGCGTTAAATATCATCTTGGCCGATAATCAGCGCACCATAGCAAAGCGCCTCGATGCTCAAGGTGTTGCTATTTCACTCGGTGAGCCTGAATCATTAACCGCTGAATCAATAGTTGCCGCTTTGGCAAAGTGTGATGCTAATTATCAGCAGATGAGTAACGCTGCAAGTCAGCTTGTTGATGGTATGGGGGCTAGCCGTGTCGCATTAAGTATGTTTAGCGCTAAAGATTCGCTGGGACATGTGATTTATCTAAAACGTGCTAGTCATAGTGATTGCCAATCTTTATATGATTGGCAGCAAAGCCTTGAAACCCGGCGTTACGCGCTAAATAGTGCGACTCCTACATGGCAGGAACACAGTGCTTGGTTTGCCAATAAAATTGCGCAAGCTGACAGTTATCTGTTGATGTTACGCCGTAATAGCATTGATGTAGGTATGGTGCGTTTAGACCCACTATCGGAGCCCCACCATTACTTGATCTCAATTGTGACAGCGCCAGAGTGTTACCGCCAAGGTATTGCTAAAGCGGCAGTTATGCTCATAAGGCAAGCTTTTAAATTGATAACAATTCATGCCACCGTATTGGCTGACAACCATGCGTCGCAAGCGCTGTTTCGTAATACTGGATACACCCAGCTAACAGAAGAACAATGGATACAATACCCTGCAAAGGATACCAATGAATAACATAATTTCAATTGATGGCAGAGTAATTGGTGATGGACATACACCTTATATTATTGCTGAGTTATCTGCTAACCATAATGGCAATATTCAAACGGCTTTCGAGATTATTGCAGCAGCTAAAAAAGCTGGGGCAGATGCCGTAAAAATGCAAACCTATCGACCAGATACTATCACCATAGATTGTGAACATAGCGACTTTCAAATTGAAGGTGGTCTGTGGCACGGACAAAGCCTATATCAGCTGTATGAGTGGGCGCATACGCCGTGGGATTGGCATAAACCTTTGTTCGATTATGCCCGTCAATTAGATATAACCTTATTTAGTTCGCCATTCGATACTACGGCGGTTGATCTGTTGGAAGATCTTAATGCGCCAGCCTACAAGATCGCCTCGTTTGAAGCCATTGACTTGCCGTTAATTAAGTACGCAGCCGCAACAGGTAAGCCGCTGATCATCTCTACAGGCATGACTAATGCGGAGGAGATTGCTGAGGCGATAGATGCAGCGCGCAGTGCAGGCTGTAAAGAGTTAGCTATATTGCATTGTGTTAGTGCGTACCCGGCGGCGGCAGAAGATTATAATCTGGCAACATTAGTTGATATGAAAAATCGATTTAAGCTGGTAACAGGGCTGTCAGATCATACCCTAAGTAATATCACAGCGATTGCAGCGACAAGCTTAGGTGCGAGTATTATTGAAAAACACGTCACACTCGATAGAACTGGTGGTGGCCCTGATGATAGTTTTTCGCTAGAGCCTAATGAACTTGAGCAGCTTTGTCGCGATAGCAAGTTAGCTTGGTCCGCGTTAGGTAAGGTTAATTACACCCGTAGCGCAGCAGAGCAGGCTAACTTAAAGTTTAGGCGCTCACTGTATGTAGTTAAAGATATTAAAGCGGGTGAGGATTTTAGTCCCGAAAATGTGAGAAGCATTCGCCCAGGATTTGGTCTCGCACCAAAATATTATGATGAAGTCTTATTTAAAAAAGCGATGAAAGATATTTCAAGAGGGACTGCCTTAACATTCGATCTCGTTGATTACCGAGCGTAAAGTATAAGGGACAATGATGGCCTATTAATTGTTAGGCCATCGGGACAAAGCTTAAATAAATCAGAACTTCTATTTTAAAAGCAGGTTGTTACACGGTGATTTGTTTAAGATAGTTGAGAGCACTTAGGTTATTAATATCAACTGTTAGCACTTGTTTGAAGCAGGTTATAGCACCTTCTGTCTGTCCTAACTTCAGTAAAAACACCCCTAGGTTTAAGCGTACTTTTGTATCGTTTGGCATGACATCTAAGTAATCTAAGTAGGTATTGATAGCTTGTATATTATCGCCTTGAATCGTTAAAGCATGTGCGTATAGCGGTAAATACTCATGACTAAATTTAACTAGTTTGGCTAATGAGGCTACCGTTATATCAATTTGCTGAAGCTCTGACCCCAGTGCAACCATCTGCTTAAGGATAATCTCTGTCTGGTTGCTTTCATCAATCTGTTGCAATGTTGATAAAGCGGCTTGATTGTCCTCATTAAGGATGCAGACATAGCATTTAGCTAGATAATATAATCGTTGTGCTAAGCCATCACCATCTATCATAGGCTCAATACTATTGATTAACGGAATCAAACCAGTTTTATTTTTACTTTTGTATAAATCAATGATCTTAGCCAGTGTGTTATGCAGCGATGTATTGGTTTTTTTCATTGCAAAGTACGGGTGAGTCTTCGCCGTTAACTGGGTGTGATATTCACTAGCAACATCAATTAAGTACTCATCAGAGCTATCATAGCTGAGTCCTAGTTCAGCCCTTAAGTTTTGGAATATATGTACTCTTCCTGGCTGATTATTTTGTTGCCATTGGCTAGTGAGTTCAGCAAGGTTGACCGATTCCGTTAATTCTAACTGTCGAGTTTTTGTTATATTAATAGCATCTTGTACATATCCATTAAGCTCTTCGGCTAAGCTATTAAAAGCTTCATAGTACAGCTGAGTCATATTTTGCATGTCCTCAACCGTCCAGTCCTGACTTTCTTTTATGGTTAAGAACTTGGAAAACTCGTTGTAACCATAACTTTTTATCATGTATGAGATATCGCCATATTCGGCTGCTATCTTTTTTTCAATTCTCTCAATTTTTCCAGAAATGCTACGATATTTGTTAGATTGAATATTAACGCGTTTTGCTTGCGTGTTGAGGTCTATTGCTTGCTGAGATAGCTTTTTTATTCCCGTAAATGTTTCTACCGAACTGAGTAGCTTAGCCTCTATATCGTTAAGGTGGACGATTTTCTCTGCCGCTGAACTGTGTATCAGGTCTAAGATTTGTTTTGGGGTTACGCCTGTAGGAGTTAAGGTTATGGTATCGGTTGCTTGATAGTTGATACCTTCAAGTTTTGCGGCATTTATTGATAAATTAATGATATCGACATCTGGGTGTTGTTGAGCTTCAGCTTGTAAAGATTGTGCTGCAGCAACCAGTTGAATAGGGGTTTCTGCTCGATGACCTGCGTAGGTCTCTACCCACTCCTCAATTCTACTATTGTTTATTCCAGCCTCTGCTTCAATTGAGCCTTTAGCATGGGTGACCCCAGTACTGGAATAACAAAAGTCTGCACCAGCAAGTAATATGGTGGTAAAGCCTAGCTCAATGGCAAGGTGGATTGCGCTATTGGTTACGGTTGGTCCCACAGATGCGATATTGTTGGAGTCATCTCTGCACCAAGGCAGTCTGGGTCCGATATATAGAGATTTACCCTGCCATTGTGACAGGATGCGGTGGTTCAAGTGGTATGAATTAATCAACAAGCTTTCGTGCGCTAATGGCATTGTATCGATATTGACTTCAAAGTTTAGGTCCTGAAAGTCAACAGACACAATTATGTGTGCGGGGATGCCTGCATTTGAAAGTTTAGCGGCGACTCTAGATACACAGATAATGAATAATTGATCGTAATTATTAGTTATCCAGTTAATATGCTCATCGAGTGATGGCCCTCCAGCAACAACAATACAGGATTTCCCCTGAAATTTATCACGCAATAACGAGGCGGGATGCTGGTTGTCAGCTATATTTTTTAATTGCTGAATAAGAAAAGCTTTTCTTTGAAAAGTACTGGTTATTTCAAATTTGTACGCAGTGAGATGCTTCTGCACACTATGAATACAAGTGTGATACTGTTCAATAACACCTAAGGTTGAAGCAATGGAGTTGTGGGTAATATACTGATTTTTGATTAGATACAATTCATACTCATTGCTCTTTAATTTTTCTGTAAACTGATTAAAACTCAATATTTTAATTTGTTTTTCTATCTTTGAGTCAAGCTCAGTGTCAAGCATACCAAGTACAGCATCGGCTTCAACAAAAAGGTATTTACTACCTTCAGGTATTCCGTGACTTATTACATAATTTACAAGCAATCCTGAATCCGTTCCGATAATAATATGCAGATGTTCTTCTTTAAAAATATCATCTCCAAACGTCTGTTTGAATAGTGTTGTTGAGTCTATTTTTGTAAACGAATTTCTGCTTACATTAGGTAGGTAGCGCTCACCAAAATCATTGACATGGAATTGGTTTTCAAGGTTTGACTCAGAATTATTCATTGCCTTTTAGCCTTTGTTGAAGATGTAAGTTTGAAAGTTTATAGACGCTGAAATGCATCGAAAATAGTTTGAATCACTTTGAATTGCTGCCATTGTCTACCACTTATGTTAGCCGGAATCGGTAAGCTAATTGTTAAAAGAAAAAGAAGTAACCAACAAGGCAGAACGAAAGTAATGCGCCTGCTATTACGGGATAGATAAGGTAGCCATCTTCTGCTCGGCGGGCTCGCTTAAAGCATAAGTTCATCAATATTAAGTTGAATACAATGACCATGAAGGAAGCTACAACACCATAGCGGAACGGCAGTTGTTTTATTTCAGTGCATAGATAAATTAGAATAAGCCAATCAAGAATGATCAAATATAGGAATGCTTTCTGTAAACCATCGACTCCTTTTCTAACATATGAATTAGGCACTGTTACTTCCTCAAATTTTGAAGGCCTAAGTAATCTAAATGATTACTCTTTTAAGATTTGCTCAGTTTGTAGATTTTATTTAAAACCGAGATAGTTTTTTGTTCGTCTTCGATATCCCATTTTGCACCGATAAAATTTAGCTTTCCGTTGACTTTTTTTATCCGCATAACGGTAATAGGGACTAATTCATTATTAATTGATATGCATGTTTTTTGATTTAATTTCAGGTTGGTGCTGGTAATTATTCCGAGCCCCCCCAGTCCAATATCTTTTATATTGGCAATTCCTATTGGATTTTCAATCCAACCAGATTTATCGACTAAAGATACAGTTATACCATCACATGCAAACATAATGTCTTCGTCAGCATTTATCCTAAGGCTTAACCTGATATGTTGCCTACACTCTATATCAGAAGTTGTTTCTGTTGCTGCCTTGTCGGCTGCAATAAACTCACCGTGCTGAATTATTGACTTGTCCACGACTCTGGGTATCTCGATCTAGGTTGATTAGCTTCTGCTATTTTTTTTGCATCTGTAACCGCTTTACTAGGGGCCATATTCTCTAGAGGTAACCCTGTCATTTGGCGAAGTTGCAGTTCTGCATCGGTTGTCATAATAATCATCTCGATTCGTCTGTTGGCTGCTGCTGCGGGGTCATGACTAACATATGGGGCCTGATCTGCCATGCCCGTGACTTGCAGAACTTGGTTGTTTTTGACTCCGGCGTAGCCAAGGACTCTTCTAGCGAGTAACGCTCGTTTACTCGATAGCTCCCAATTGGTAAAGGTTTTTCCAATAAATGGAGTGGAGTCGGTATGGCCTGAAATGCTCATTTTGTTTTCGACGTTACTCAGAAGGGGTCCCAAGGCCATTAACAAGTCTTCAAAATAGGGCTTCATTTCTGCGCTGCCACGGGTAAACATGAACTTGTTGATATTGTCATGCATCAATATACGCACACCTTGTGGCACTACCTGCAGCTTAACGTTTGCGCTCATGCTGACATCTTCAATCACTTTATCTAACTCTCTTGTTAGCAATTCAAGTTGCGCTTGAGTTTCAAACTTGCCTGCTATCATGGCGTTGAGCTCTGGACCCTTGCCTGCTTTTACATTGTCTTTTCCTTCCGGAATACGATTATGCTGGGCTGGACCACGAGTTTCTGCGCCAGTAGAGGCTGTTGGGATGACGGCCTCTTGAATTGTCATTTGCCCTTCAAAGTCGAGCATTGAAGGGGAGCTGCTTAAGTCAAAAGGGTTAATAGAACCCGCTTCAAATAAGTCACCTTGTATGTGCTTAGCAATCACAGTGCGTTCTTGCTGATCGGCAATTTGTATAATCCATAACACCATGAAAAAAGCCATCATGGCTAAAGTGAAATCGGCAAATGCAACTTTCCAAGCACCACCGTGCGCAGCATGTGCTTTGTGACGCCTTTTGCGTTTGATAATGACTGGTTCAGGTTTTAGAGCCATTAGCTTTGCTGCTCCGATAACCAGCGTTCAAGCTCTATAAACGAGGGACGGTTTTCAATTTGGATTTGCTTACGACCAGCATCGATCGCAATCATAGGAGGTTTGCCTTTGGCAAATGCAGACAGCATGGCTGCCACGCAACGTAGCTGAGCAGACTTACGCTCGACTAAGTGTTCAAGTGCTTTAGCTATTGGATCAAATAAACAGTAGCAGGCAAAAATGCCGATGAAGGTTCCCACTAGTGCCGCTGATACTTTCACACCAATCATGGTAATCGGACCGTCGATACTCGACATGGTAATGATGATGCCCATCACAGCAGCTAGGATGCCAAATCCTGGCATGGCTTCAGCAATTTTTGCAATCGCATGTGAGGGGCGCATGCTATCTTCTTCAATTCGATGAATTTCTTCTTCAAGAATGTGTTCTAAATCATGAGGTGAGATCTTGCCCATCGATTGTAGGCGAAGGTTATCAATCAGGAAGTTGAGAACATTTGGGTGCTCAAGAATCGCTGGATACATTAGAAATAGTGAGCTCTCTCTTGGCTTTTCAACATGATCGTCGATCACCTTTAGTCCCTGCATCTGAATTTGAGTCATTAGCATAGACATAAGCCCAAAAAGTTGTGGGTAGAGCTCTGGGTCTTCTTTTTCTACTCTAAGGATTTCTTTGAGCTGCTCTAGCATTACAATTAGAACGGGCTTTGGAGTGGCGATAACTAACGCGCCGAGACCTGCACCAAAAATAATTAGGATTTCAGCGGGTTGCCATAGTGCGAGTAATACGCCGCCAGCCCACATATAACCACCAAACACAGATAACAGAATTATCACTAACCCTACAAGTTTGCTCATACTACCTCACGTATTTACCGCTCCCATTCTTGATAGATCTGCTGAAGTTGTTTCACTGCGTGTTTATGCAGTTGGCAAATACGTGTCTCAGTCAGTCCTAATGTTGCGGCGATTTCTTTCAAATTGAGTTCATGCTGATAGTAAAGCGACAGGATCACCTGTTCTCTTTTGTTTAATTTCAAAATTGCTTGGAATAAGGTTTCTTTTGTTGAAAATTGCTCCAACATGTCTCTTTTATCTTCAAAGTGTCCACCGTCACTAATGAGTTCATCTAAGCTGCGCATTGACTCAGATTGAGAAGCAAATAACCGTTCTCGATACTCTGCTTGGCTGAGTCCCATAGATTCTGCGACTTCCAAATCTGTGGGTTCTCGTTTTAATGAGCGAGTGAGTTTGCGAACCATATCATTGAGTTCGTGTGCTTGCTGTCTAACAGGGCGTGGCCGCCAGTCTTGGCGGCGTAGTTCATCTAAAATAGCGCCTCTAATACGTTGACCAGCAAAGGACAAAAAGCCATTGTCGTACTCACCTGGGTACCTCCGGGCAGACTCTAACAGCGCCATCATGCCTATCTGTTCCATATCTTCTACTGCTAGGGCTATACCGCAGTGACTCCTAAGTTGAGACACCGAGCGCTTAACTAGAGGGAGGTATTGCTTCATCACCTGGCTTTCGGAGAGACGGTTAACCGTCATTTCTTCAGCGGCTTCTTGGTAGGCAGATAGTGCTGTGTTCATAACATTGCCTTTTATTGGATAATCATACGAGTAAACAGTACTTCATCTAACTCTATGCTGAAGTCATTCTGCGCTAACACTGCCGATAGAATGCTTTTTGCTTCTTTTTGTAGTGGTTCAAATCGCTTGGTATCGTTTAGTTCGTCGAAATGCTTAGTAGAAAACATTTTCATTAGCGAATTTTTAATAACCGAATCAGCCTGAGTTAAGGTGTATTGTGCATCCTTTGAGCGAGACTTAATCGCCAACTCCAACAGTAGGTAGTGTGAATACTCCTCACCTGGAATCGAGATGACAAATTTATCGAGAGGATAAAATTTGGCGACTTCAACTTCGGGCTCTTGCGGCCCGAATGGTTGGCCAATTAGTGTTGGTGATTGCCAACCAACCCAGAATGCTGCCCCTGTCCATGCTAGAAAAGCGAGAGTGAGGGCGAATAACTTGCCCTTATTGTTAATCAACGCCATGTATTTCTCCTAAATTACGCCAACAGATCGACGTGATCTTGTGGTTGATTTCTGCTGTTAAAAGTCCGTTCAGGTTCAATTGCTGTTGCCGAAGCAATAGCGAACTCTGACGCCGGTGAATCTTGCTTTTGCTGACGATCATCTTGACTAATATCGACATCAATTTGCCCGCCATGATCCATTGCGAGCTCTGCTCGTAATCTATCTAAGCCCATTAATAGGGCATCGCGTACCGATGAGTTAGCCGCATGCATTTGAATATGTAAGCGATCACCGTCTAAACGAACATTGAGTTCAACTTTGCCAAGCTCGGGTGGATCGAGCCGAATTTCGGCCTGTTTGATCTGTTGATCAATTTGAAACTTTAGCTGCTCTCGTAGTGGCGAGAGCATCTCATGAGCTTGTTGCAGCAAAGGAGCTGCCTGAGAAACAGCAACCGGCCCCCATTGTGCTACCGTTGCTTGCGAGCGAGTACTCGAGGCCAAAATTTGGTTTACCGAGTCAACAATGTCTACTGCAGCGGTATCGGTTATCGATGTTTGCTGCGGTGTGTTCATTGCCTGAAATAAATTCCGGCTCATCAGGGAGTCACTCTTTAGCGTTCCAGCTTGCTGAGGTAAGCTCGTCTGAGGCGCGGCAGAGTTAATCAGTGATGATTGCTGTTGGTAGTTGCTCGCCGAAAGCGAGCTTGTTTGTGCTTGCCCCGCTCCTTGTGGGGAAGCAGAGGCATTTAGCGTTTGGGCATTAGTACTATGAGAGTTTGCGTGACCATCCAATGCGTTTAGCGTTACTGACGACATCAGAGGCTGATGTAAAGTTTGAGCGCTTGTCTCATGAGACTGAGTTTTACTCGCTACGGATTGAGCTTGCAGAGCCTGTGCATACAATAACCCTGTATCACTTGTTGCAAGTGTTGAGACGGTTTTTATCGCAGCGGAGCTGGCCTCTGTAGAGGTCTTCTGTAAGCTAGTTGGTAATGTGCCAGTGGCTAATAAGCTCTGTTGGTTCGCTTCGGAAGTGCCAGTCGAAGCGAAAGCAAAAGAGAAGGGCAAAGCGTCCGCTTGATGTTGCTCAAGCGGATCTTGGCTTTGATGACAGCTATGGCTTTTTATCTGGGTTGATAGTTGACAGCTCCCCGTTTGAGGTGCGCTGCCAGGTAAAACCGAATTATTAATCATAAGCACCGCCACTGACACTGGTCAGTTGATAGGCCGATAGGCCATCTTGTTGTTGCTTAAATTGATTCATCTCTTGCCCTAATTGCTCTTTTGCTAGTATTAGCTGCTGTAATACCTGTTTATGGGTGGCGGCCAATGATTGGCGCGCAGCCAGCTGCGAAGGGCTGCTGGGTTTGCCTGCTTTGGTTAATACTTCAACCAATTTAGTATTCACCTTGGCGACTTTGTCCCAGTCTTGGGCGTGAGAATAAAACAACAGTGCTTTTTCAAACTGTTGCCATTGCTCAATTGAGATTAGCCCAGCCTTCTCTGACATCGGTAATGACCTTAGTGATGGGTTTTAGGGCGGCAACGCTGTTTTCAACGCTAGCGATAACCAGTTGGCGACTGCAATAGTCATAAAGACGATTTAAGGTAAACGCGACTTCAGCGCCATTTTCAAGATCCAGCATGGAATCGAGCCCATGAACGATGTTGAGGCACTTGTTGATACTCTGGCCTTTATCTTCATAACTTTTGCGCTGCATAAATCCGGCTGTGCGCTCAATTTCTTCGAGTAAGCCATCCAACAGCATGCGCACCATTTCATGAGGGTTGGCAGCTGCAGCTCTCGCATTAAGCGAGGTCTGCTTGTAAGCATTAAAAGGGTCGTGCTCATTCAACATTTATTGTGTGTCCTTAATAAAAAAGCGAGCTAGATGATTGCAGTTGGCTGATGGTGGCTTCCATCGCAGTAAACTGGGCCAGATAGATTTGATATCTTTGCTCCATCTGCCTGTCGTGGTTATCCATACTGGTCTCCACTCGTTCGATCTGCATCTCCAAGTTATCTTTTTTAAGATCCATCGAGCCTTGGAATTTAGTAAAAGGGTCGATAATTTTATCGAGCTTATCGACATAGCTGCCGCTGTCGGTAAACATGTCTTGCACAGCATTAGGATCGTCTTTTAGCGCTTTAGATAGTTTTTCGCTGTCGATATCGAGCTTGCCATCACGGCCGAATTCAACCCCGATATCAGATAGACGCATGCCGTTAGGTGCGGTATTGAAAATGACATCACGCATGTTTTGTTGCAGCATGCGAATGCTAGAGTCGCCTTTGAGTACGCCTAGTTGATCTTCGGTAATTGAAGAGTTGCTGTCGTCATCCTCATCGTCTTCTTTATCTTCGTCAGTTTCTTCATCACTGTTGTCATCTTTATCAGCATTCTCTTCGTTCAGCTCATCTAAAGCCTCGCTACCCATGGAGCGGGTGAGTTTGTTGATTTCATCCATTAGGTCATTGAAAATATCGACGAAATCTTCGATAGCCTGCTCACTAGCATCTGTATCTGATTCAATCTTGATATTGCTGCTTTCACCTGGCTTGTGAGCTTTATTTAGTTCAATAGAGACACCGTCAATCACGTTCGCTAGATTATTGCTGCTGCTGGTGATATCCATGCCATTAAGGTTTACCTTGGCATCTTGCGCGGCGCGGCGCTCGACCATCCCCCAATCTTTAGCACCACTGCCATCCATAGGATCCATAGTGACGCTGATATTGTTAGCAGCACCCGTCTCTTTAGAGGAGAGCATCAGTTCAACTTGGCCACCGGTGCGCACCAATGATGCTTGCACTCCAGGATTTCCTGGGTGGGAGTTGATCATGCCGGTGATGTCTTTGACCGTCGCGGTGCCATCGGCATTGAGCGCTGACATATCCAAACTGATGCTGTCAGCAGGATCGCTACCGAGTTGGATATTAATCACACCTGTTGTAGGCAGGAGGGCATCTTCACTGGCAAAGCTTTTGGTTAACTGGTGCGCCTGTGCCAGCTGCTCGATATGCAGATCATAGTCACCGGTTGGTGCTCCACTTTCCACTGTGATAGAGGCGCTATCATCGCTAACTGATGAGGTTTTGCTTTCAAAAGCATCACCGTCAATAGCTTCCAGTTTGCTACTCATCGAGTTTAGGCTGCGCTCTAAGATCTCATAAGCATCGAGCTGCGCCTCGTACTTGGTCATATTGCTTTTAAAGATCTGATCTTTGCCCGCACGCTCTGCGACAATAAGCTGTTCGGCGAATGTGGCGCCACCCATACCTGAAATCATTACGCTCCTCCAATATTGCTGTTTAGCAATCTATGTGCCATTAATTTAATATCTGTTAATTGTTGTTAGTTAAGTGTTTATTGGTAATTTCTTGAGAGTGCCTAACATTCGGTTTCCGTTGTTAAGCCGTAGTGGGAAGCCTGTCTTCCGCCTATGTAGAATCAATGCCGAGTCAATGCAAATAATGCATAGGGTCAAGGTTATGCGCTTGCCTATAGTCTGTTTAAAGCGACCTAACAGCAGGCCTGCTGAAGTACCACTGCGGGAATTTATAAGATAAAGGGCGAAAAAAAAGGGCCGATAGGCCCTTTAGTTAATGTATATCTTACGTATGGAGTGAGTTGGATTAACCCAACAGACCCATAACCAAACCCGTGTTTTGGTTCGATGAAGATAGGATGTTAGTGCCTGCTTGAACTAATAACTGGTTCTTGCTCATCGCCGCAGTTTCTGCTGCGAAATCAGCATCCATGATACGGCCAGCCGCTGCTTTAGTGTTCTCAGTCACGTTAGTTAGGTTAGATGCGGTATGAGAAAGACGGTTAATGTTAGCACCTAGGTCAGAACGTTGTGTACCGATAGTGTTAATCATAGTGTCAATCTTTGTGATATCAGCACTATTGGCCGCCAGACCTTTTGCCATAGCTGAAGCGGCTTTGAGCAGGGAACTAGTGCTGATGCCTACTGCTAGTACTTCTGCTGTACCAGCACCGATTTGGAATGTAGTACCAGTAGATTTCAATTCATCGAAAAGGTTGCTGCCAGCGTAAGTGGTGCTTGTCAAAATGCGCTTCATTTCGCTGCCTAGTTCTTTAAACTCAGCATCAATGGCTTTTTTGTCATCATCAGAGTTCACACCGTTAGCATATTGTGTTGCTAATTCTTTTTGGCGGTTAGCAATCACAGATAGCTCATCTAATGCACCATCGGCAGTCTGTAGCATAGAGGTTGCGTCAGATACGTTGCGGCTTGCCGCTTCCATACCAGTGATGTTAGCTTCCATACGTGAAGCAATCTGCAGACCAGCAGCATCGTCAGCGGCGCTGTTGATACGTAGGCCAGTAGATAGACGCTCCATAGCATTACTTAGTAGGTCGTTGTTTCTGTTTACAGAGTTTTGCGCGATGTTTGACGCATTGTTAGTCATTACTGATAACATGGGGAATTCCTTTAATTTTTAATGTTTTGTCTGTTGTCTCAAATAGTAAAACGACCAAGTAAAACGAAACTGAAAGCTAATGGTTAATTATTTTGGCCTTTACTTGTAAGTGATTGATTTTAATGACTTCTATTTTCTTAAGTTAATTGCGTTTTAAGTCGCTTTTTATTAATAGATTTAGATTCAAATTAAAATTGGATTAAAGAGATATTTATATGAGACATACCCATACTCGCCCTAGTTTTGTGACCAATTTCAGTTGTATTGGAAGCGATTGTGAAGACAGTTGTTGTTATGGCTGGGGAATTAGCATCGATAAAAAGAGCTTTAAGAAGACGCTCGCTCATCCTGAGCTTAAAGAGCTTGCTACGCAAGCGTTAAGAAAAGTTAAGAAGAGCGATACTGAATGGGCCCGGGTTACTTTAAACGATGATGGTGCCTGTCGTTTTCTTGATGAGCAAAATTTATGTCAAATTCATACTAAGGCTGGTCATGAGTTACTGAGTAACACATGTAAAACCTACCCTAGAATGTCGCATTTTAAAGATGGTGATCGCTATGAAAGCTTGTCGCTATCATGTCCTGAAGCGGCGAGAGTTATTTTGTTCAACTCTAACCCTTTCCATTTAGAACAAATAACGGTTAATCATAATCATGCGTTTCAATCTAGCCCAATGTGGGCGAAGAAGGCTCATGACTATTCTATGCAGTTACTAGTGAAGTCTGATATGCAGCTTGAGCATGCTCTTACTGCTATTGGCATCATAATGAAGAAAACTGAAGACGTGTCAAAAGGACTACTAGGCAGTGAATCGATTGGTAGTATGTATCAGCAACTATTGATTTTGCATGCTAATGGAGAACTAAAGAGACACTTTGATGGTTTTAATCAAGATACCAATACCCAACAGATGCACGCCTTTACTTCAATCCAGTTGTGGTTACACACTAATAAGCCTAGTCGGGGGCGCAAGCGTTTTGAGCAAATACACCAGGCTATTTTGGATATGATGGAAGATGAAAGTATCAATATGGAGCACATAAATACCGCGTGGCACCAAATTGCTAAACCTGCGTTAACCGCACATCCCGATCTATTTAGTCGCTATTTAATATATTACGTTTATCACATGAATTTTCCGCAGGTTGATGCGTTAACGCCATCGCAAGCTTTCAGAGTCATGTTGGTTGATTTTTTTATGTTGCGTTGCTATTTGTCAGTTATTGCAGCGAAGAATAATGGACTATCAAAAAGTGATATCATTCTTTGTTTTCAGGTTTATCACACAAGCCGGCAGCATAAAGCCAATTATAGCCAATATGTTATAGAGATCCTCAATAGGGCTAAATTTGATGATTTACCAGCAATATTGACTTTGTTGTCTTGATTTAAAGGCGTTATAGACACTAAACCTTAGTTATAAAGTTCGTTTTGCATGCACCACTTACAGGTCGGTGCATGAGGGCTAAATGGCTTAAGACAATAACGATGATACCTGAGAGCGGGTCATATTGGCCTGCGCCATCAGCGAGGTAACTTGCAGGCTAAATGGCGTTGGCTGCATAAGGTTGCTTAATTGACTCATGGTCGACTCTAACTCTAGCTGACCGTCTTTTTTCAAGCTTACCTGCTGCAACTGTTGCAGAATTTTTTGCTTACTGTCACTTAGCTCTTGTAATTGCAGCTCTACCTTATGCAGCGACTTGGCTATTTTGGCTATAGCTTGCTTGAGTTCGGCGTTGCTACCAAAGCGCCACTCTCGCGGATCTTGCCAGCTTAGTTCTTCATTCACTTTAATGGTTCTTGGCTCACCTGCGGGCAGGCGCTGGCCTTGTCCGGTCATCAATATTCCTGATTGGATCTGCAGCCATTGCGACTTAGGACTAGTAAAAATTAACTTCCCCTCACCGTTGTGAGTCGCTTGAATATCTAGCGGTTTAAGTGAGCCATTGAGGTTTTTAAGTAGTTGTTGCGGTTGCTTGTTTGCCGGTAAAATAAGGCTTGTAGATTGATTACCCACTTGGATTATCAGTCGTTCATCCCGTTGTTTCGGGGCGGTTAAATCAACTGATTTTAAACTAAAGCTATATCGAGCTGCTGGCCTAGCGGCCGAGATCAGATTGAGTTGGTGATCGACCAGCGGCTTACTGTCATAGCTGATAGCAAGCTGAGACAACTTATGTTGGATCAGCTTACTGCGCGCCGTCTGTTCAAGCATCGTTTGCTCAGAGGCATTAGATGCAAGAGATTGCTTTACCTGGCTTTGCAGTTGTTTAAGCAGTTGCTGAACTTGTAATAAGCCTTGTTCAGCAACTTGCGCAGCGCTAATTCTATGTTGGCCTTGGGTGACTCGGGCCCACTTGCTGTAGCTTTCTAGCCTATGGGTTGGAATTGCGCTCGGCTTAGTGTGCTTTGGTGCATTTGCTGGTTGTGGTACTCCAACAGATGGCGCAACTGTTGGGCTGCGCTGTTGAACATTAAGCGAATCGGCAATTCCGTTGAGCATAGACTTCATTTAGGCCTGAATAAATAGCGTTAAATATGGTTAAACAGTGTCAACTGCGACACTTGCACAAAGGTTTGCTGAGTCACTTTTAACGTAGTGAGTTTTAAGTTGAACTCAGCGGAGGCCTGAGCATAATCTAAACCTTCGGTTTCACCTATCACTTCTTTATTAAATAACACCCGTTCTTCATGGCTTCCCTGCACAAGGCTAAGGGTATTTTGCTTGCCACCCATATCGGTAATGGCCGCGCCGATACTCGTTAGGGTGTCATCCAGGCTTGCCAACATGTCGCCTGATGCTTGAGCAAATGCGGTATCTCCTGGTGCGAGAGCAGGATCTTCTAGTGCGGCGATAAAATCTTGAGTTTGATTGAGAATATCGGCGCTGCCATTAGAGAAGATAAAGTCTGCCGCGGTGCTGTTTGCCGTCATCCAGGAAGAGGAGGAGGTTTGTACTTCTCTGTGACTATTATCGCCTTGATAAACATAGTTACCCGCCGCATCTTTACCAATGGGTGCGGTATCCGTCTTGTTGCCTGAGAACAGGTAATTACCGCCATCATCTTTAGCGTTGAGTACGTCGGCAAATGACTCTAACAGTTCTTCAAGTTCTGCCGCGTAGGCTTGTCTATCTTCTGTCGACAGGCTGCCATTACTGGCTGATACCGTAATTTCACGCATGCGATTTTGCAGTTCTACCATACTCGACATGTAGGTTTCCGCACGGCCAAAGCTGGCGCTCAATGACTCGGTATTTTTAAGGTACTGTTCGGTTGCCGCCATATCGCGTTCGTTGCCCATGACTTTTACCGCACCGATAGGATCGTCAGATGGCCGCAGTATTGAGCTCGCTGTCGCCATCATCTCATTCAGTCTCGCGATATCGACAGTAGAGTTTTGTAGACTTTGCAAGTTATTGGCGTAGAGGTTATGCATGCTTACGCGCATAAAGAGATCCTTAAATACTGTTTAATATGGTTTGAAAGAGTTGGTCGGCAGTCGAGATCACTTTGGCATTCGCTTGGTACGATTGCTGATAGATGATGAGGTTTACCCCTTCTTCATCCATATTGACGCCACTAGTACTAGCCCATTGAGATTGGGCTTCCATTTGCACTTTTTCGGCGGTTTCTTTGGCCATTTTAGCTTGACGTGAGGCTGAACCTAATTCACCGATTTTACTGGCAAAGGCGTCACCCATAGTGGCATCAATGCCCATGGAGTCGAAGGTAAAGCTTTTATCCGCTAACTCAACTAAGGCCTTTAAGTTGCTGTTATCGCCTGGTGTACCATCTTTACCAAAAGCCAGCATGTCGGGCTTAAAGTTCGCCGATATTTTTAACGTGCCAGCAGGGTTTGTTGGGTCATAGGTGAATAGATCTTGAGTCGGCGCATTGCCATTTAAGTCGGTACCTGCGGCTAATACTGTGTTGAACTCATCAGCCATGGTCTGAGCGAGTTCATTGTTAAAGGCTATCGATTCGACAAGGCTGTTATCACGGTAATCAAGCAGAGCACCTAAACTACCACCTGCAGTTTCATCTAGCGGAAAGCTTGATTGACCAAATTGAACATTTAATTGGCTAAAAAGAGGGTTGGCCGGATCGGGAGAGACTTGTATTTTTGAGGCGGTCGTCCCTGATAGCAGTGGTTGCCCTTGAGCTAAAGAGATGTTCACCATGTTATTGGCGTCATGTGTGATATTGACGTCAATAATCTTTGAGAGATCATCAATTGCCGCATCACGTGCATCTAATAGTGTCAGCGGTACATTGCCGCTAGCATTGGAGGCCTGAATTTGCTCGTTAAAGGTGGCAATGGTTTCTAGCTGAGAGTTAATCTCTTTGGCAGAAGCGCCGATTTGTCCTTCGATCTGGTTAACCTGAGAGTGAACCCCTTCACTGATAGAGTTAAACCTTTGGGTTAATGCCTTTGCTTCATTGAGTACACCTTGGCGAAGTGCAACCTCGTTGGGTTGCTCCATGGCTGAGTTGAGTGAAGCAAACAGTAAATCTAAACCGGCAGAAATGCTGTTGCCCTCTGAGCCAAAAACTTGCTCAACTTGACCAAAGTAACTAGCTTGTGCTTCAGCAAAACCTAAGTTGCTGGTGGCATTCCACTGTTGTGTGACTTGATATTGATCTGAGATTCGGCGCACACCATCGACCATTACACCTGAACCACTGCCATAAACGCCATTACCTACCGAGCTCATCACCACTTGCTGGCGAGAATACCCAGGCACCATGGCGTTAGTGACGTTGTTAGAGGTTGCTGTTAGGGCAGCCATACTGGCATTTAGCCCTGACATACCAATATTGAGCATGCTCATCTTATGTTGTTCTCTCTATCTAGGGGGAGGGCCGCTATGGGCCCTCACTAAATTAGTCTTGTGGCTTGGCAATAAATGGCAGTATTAATGCAGGTTGCATCGCCCGAGTGTTGGGATTTGCCACATTCACCGTTTCATGCTGATTAGAGGCGACCGTCTCAGGGCTGGACTTAAGTCCGGCAGACAATTGTTTTGTCATCACGCTGGCAAGTCCGGTGCTTTGCATCTGGCTCAAGCGTCCAGCGAGCTCGGCATCATGCCAGTCACGATACATGCCGTCATTTTGTGAAGACAATGGGCTATCTTCATCGGCCATCACATCAGAAGCGCTGCGCATCTGTTTTAAAACGGTTTGTAAAAATTGCGCCTCAAATTGCTGACTCACTAGTTTTAATGCGCCGTGCTCGCCGTTGGCTTTAATTAAGTCACCCGCGCTGAGTTGGTTAAGATAGCTGTGGTTGTTGTCTAATTTCATTATATGACCACCAGTTCCGCTTCCAGTGCGCCGGCTTCGTCTAGTGCTTGTAGAATTGACATCAGATCCATCGGTGATGCACCCAGACTATTGACTGCGCGTACTATGTCATCAAGAGCTACGCCTTCTTCCCAGACAAACATGTGGCCATTGCCTTGTTCAATATCGACAGTGCTATCGTTAGTGACGACCGTTTCGCCTTGGGCTTGGCCTAAGAATGCACCGTTTGGCTGACTCACGTTCTGCTGCTCTACAATAGATACTGTCAGGTTGCCATGGCTGACCGCGGCTTTACGTACAACTACATCGCCGCCCATCACTACGGTACCAGTGCGGCTATTAAATACCACCCGAGGTGATTTGCGACCTTGCTCAATCTGTAATTCTTCGAGCATCGACATAAAGGTGACGCGTTCACGGTTAGATTGTGGCGCACGTACCATCACTTTGGCATTGCTGTCTGCTTCTGCCACGCTAGGCCCAAATAACTCGTTCACCGCACGTTCAATGTTACGTGCCGTTTTGAAGCTAGGATTTTTAAGGTTTAAGACTATGTGCTCGGTTTCATTAAAGTTGCTCGGCATGGCAGCTTCTAGCAATGCGCCGTTAGGGATGTTACCCACGGTCGGAATATTCACGGTTATCGAAGTGCCATTTCGGCCTTGTGCCGAGACTCCGCCCACCACTAAGTTTCCTTGTGCGACGGCATAGATCTCACCATCAACGGCGCGTAGTGGCGTCATTAGCAGGGTACCGCCACGTAAACTTTTGGCGTCACCCAGTGATGACACGGTAATGTCTAACGTCTGTCCCGGACTGGCTAGCGGCGAAACGGTAGCGGATACAGCTACTGCCGCTACGTTCTTTAATTTAGGATCTGTCTTATCATCAATTTGCACACCAAACTGTTTGAGCATATTCACAACCGACTGGCTGGTGAATTTGACCTGATTCTTATCGCCAGTGCCGTCAAGACCTACGACCAGACCATAACCGACCAGTTGGTTATCTCGAATACCTTGCACGTCAACAATGTCCATCAAATAGCGATGCTGTGGCTCTGCTTGCACGGGAAGGAGGGGCAGCAACGCCAATAACATGCTGCTGATAAAAAGGGCGAATTTCTTCATTCAAATAACCTAGATTGTAGCCGCGGTAAGTCGAGGATCATAATGGGAACCAAGGACTATTAAAGTAGCGCGAAGCCCAGCCCATACGGTTGCTGTCGGTAATCGCACCTTGGCCACCATAGATAATGCGTGCATCGGCGATACGCTGTGATGAAATGGTGTTGTCGTTACCAATATCGTCGGTACGGATCAACCCTAGTAAGCGTAGGTACTCATCGCCTTGGTTAAGGCGGAGCCATTTTTCACCACGAATTAATAGTGCGCCATTAGGTAAGACTTTAGCCACGGTGACAGTAATGGAGCCTGATAACTGGTTTTGCTGCGTGCTAGAGCCTGTACCACTAAAAGAGCTACCTAAGTTGGCTTCACCGCTACCAGCGATACTGTTACTACCTGTTGTACCTTGGCCGTCAAGTGACAAGCCGGTGTTTTTATTGGTCTTAGTGTCAGCGCTTTTACTCGAATAGGTCTTTTCATCTAAGGCGACAGTCAGAATATCGCCTTCGCGAAATGCACGTTTATCTTTGAATAGTGTCAGCATAAACCCTGGGCGGTAGACGCTACCATCTTTGGCGTCAGGCAAGCTGTAATCTATTTCTGGCGGTGCCCACTCTGGTTTTCCTGGCTTGGTGTCAAGCTCAGGAATATGGGAGATACAGCCAGATAAGAGTAATACTAAGCCAATCCAAAATCCTATCCGAAGTTGTTGCATGGTGATCCTTTTTCGAGTCCTAATGTGAACCAAGAGAAAGCGCTGATTACAGCGCTTGGTTTAGGAACTTAAGCATATCGTCAGAGGCCGATACGACTTTGGCGTTCATCTCGTAAGCACGCTGTGTCGAAATCATTTCAACCATCTCTTCGACCACGTTTACGTTAGCGCCTTCGAGTGCTCCCTGGCGAACCTGACCTAAGGCCTCATCGCCGGCAATTCCTTCAATCGCAGCGCCAGAAGCACCCGTTTCACGGTATAAGTTGTTACCGCGAGCTTCTAATCCCGCAGGGTTAGTGAAGTTAACTAAAGTGATTTGCCCTAGTTCTTGTGAGTCAGCCTGGCCAGCCATTTGAGCTGACACGATACCGTCAGAGGCGATAGTCACTGTTAGGGCTTCTTCAGGGATTTGGATGTTAGGCACTAAAGGTAAGCCTTGAGAAGTGACCATTAAGCCATCGCTATCACGATAAAACTGACCATCACGAGTAAAGCTCACATCGCCATTAGCTTCTTCTATTTGGAAGAAGCCCTGACCTTCAATGGCAAGATCCAGCTGTTGATTGGTGGTCAACATATCACCGGGGGTGAATACCTTTTGCGTACCTGCAACTCGAGTACCCGTACCCAGCTGTAGACCTGCTGGTAGTTCGTTTTGCTCATCAACTTGGCCACCAGGCTGGCGTTGCACCTGATAGAAAAGATCATTAAAGGCCACGCGGTCGCGTTTGAAACCTGTGGTGTTAACGTTTGCCAAGTTGTTGGCAATGGTGGTCATCTTAGTATCTTGGGCGGTTAAGCCGGTTTTACTGACCCATAAAGCTGATTGCATCTAGTGTGTCCTTAAAAATATGGTCTACGCGTCACGCAGTAGGCGGTTACCCGCTTCTGCGAGCTTTTCGGCGCTCTTCATGAGTTTGACTTGCACCTCGAACTGGCGACTTAAATCCATTGCTGCAATTAATTCGCCGACAGCTTGCACGTTACTGGCTTCTAGAAAGCCACTGCTCACGGTCACTTCTTCGCTAGCGGCTAAAGGCTGGCGGTCTTGTGGGTAAAGTAAACCGTCTAAGCCTTTACTCATTAGGGCGATATCAGGATTGACTAACTTAAGTTGGCCAACTTCTTCAATCACACCGTCAGCGTCTGCAATAATGCTTACCCTACCGTCATCGCCAATAAAGAGTTCACGGTATTCAGGCAGTACTATTGGGCCTGCTAGGCCAGCCACTGGGCGGCCATCTATAGTTAGCTGACCGGTGGCATCTGCATTCATCGCACCAGCGCGGGTGTAACCTTCTCCCTCGGCGGTTATTACCGAGAATAAACCGGCATTATTGATCGCCAGATCAAGCGTGCGGCCAGTCGGGTTCAAGGTGCCGCTTTGTCGACTAAATCCGCTACCTTGTGTTTGAGCAAGTACGCGCGTTTGTAGGCTATCCCCAATTGGAGCAATGACCTTGGCGTTGACTCGTTCGAGATCGGCCTTAAAACCTGTTGTATCAGCATTGGCTAGGTTGTTGGCGCGTATTGCTTGCGCCTCCATCACCCTGGACGCGCCACTCGCTGCGGTATATAGCATTCTGTCCACGGATTATTCCTAGATTGCGTTCAACAAGGCTTGCTGCATGGTTGAGTTGGTATCGAGTACCTTTGCGTTAGACTGATAGTTGCGTTGCGCTGTCATCAAGTTAACCATTTCTGCGGTTTGATCGACGTTAGAGCCTTCAAGGTAACCTGCACTCAGTCCACCTAAAGTGCCCGTCGTTGGGGTACCGATAATAGGTTGGCCAGCTGCATTCGAGGCGGTCCAAGCGTTATTGCTCGCAGGTACTAAACCATTTGGATTGCTAAAATCTGCTAGTACGACTTGGCCTTGTATTTGCTCTTGGCCATTGGTGTAGGTACCAAATAGCATGCCGTTATCGTCGATACGAATGCCGTTAAGCTCACCAGAGGTGTAGCCATTTTGATTTAAACTAGAGTTGTTATAGTCAGCAGCGTACTGAGTGCTCTTGTCGAATGACAAGGCCAGTTCCATATCTGACGCACCGCCAATAATAGCTGCATCGGTAATGTTTAGGGTGATATCGCTACCGGTTGTAAGCATACCGTTAGAATCAAATTCTAGAGTATGACCGCCAGCTGGAGTGACATCAGAGCCATCCATGTTGTAATGCACAGACCATTTGTTATCGTCTGTTTTGACGTAATACTGAGTGAGCGCATGTTCATTGCCGAGTGAGTCGAAAGCAGCAATAGTGCTAGATGAGTGATAAGTTGAGGCATCATCTGGATCAAACGGGCTGGTGGCTGGATCAATTACTTCTACTCTGGCATCAAGGTTAGAGGTTAGGCCGATTGTTGACGTGGCTTGAGCTGCAAGCGCACCTGTTTGTACCTGTAGATCGGTAACATTACCGTTTTGTAGGTTGCCTGTCGCGCCGATAGAGTAGCCTTGCAAGCGGTTACCTGCAGGATCGGTAATAAAGCCGTCAGCATCTTGGTTGAACATACCTGCACGCGCATAGCTAGTACTGCCATCTTGGCCGCTAAGTACGAAGAAACCTTCACCCTGAATACCCATATCCAACTGACGTCCGGTATAGGTCAAGCTGCCGCCCATAGAAAAGTTTTGGCTGGTAGACATAACGTTAACGCCACCCGCTTGGCCGCCATTATAGATGGCTGAAAACTCACTACGACCACTGCGAAAGCCGACAGTTGAAGAGTTAGCAATGTTATTACTAATAGTATTGAGATCTTGAGTAGTCGCTTGTAGACCACTTAATGCAATATTGAACGACATGGAGATTATCCTTTACTAACGCGTTATGAGACTTCAGATATTTCAAGTACAGAGATGGTGCCAAGGCCACTGCCAAGTTCTGCCATCATCATTCCTGATGCACTGATAAAATGAATTTTTTCGATTTCAGCCTGAATAAAAGTATCGGCTGTTTTGCTGACTTCACCTGCCGTGGTATTGGCCACTAGGCTGTAGTCTCCTGGCGGTAAACCAAGTGCGGTCGGGTCGATACTAAAAGCGGTATCCCCAGCTTCTTGTGAACCGAGTTCTACGGTCTTAATGACATCACCACTGCTATCAACAATATCGATACTGAGGCTTTCAACCGAGTCTTCTAGGTACACCTTGCCGTCTATAGCCTTGTCATCAAGGGTAAAGTCCGCTGCTGGAACCATGGCATTCTTGCCTACCAATTGCGCTGATTGGACAATGCCAAGGTTTTCCATCATTACCATCTGCATCGACTGATTGGTACGCATATGCTCCAAACTTTCAACTTGTGAGAACTGGGCGAGTTGAGAAACATACTCGGTACCATCGATAGGGTTGGTCGGATCTTGGTTTTTGATCTGCGCAATCATCAAGGTCATGAATTCGTTTTTGATTGACGCGGCATCATTCCCCGGAGAGTTCTGTACCTCACCGCTGTTGCCGCTTCTGCTACTCACATCTGTCACATTCATTATTTGGTTCCTAGTTGTAATAAACCTTGCTGCATTGAGCGAGCTCGATTCATCACTTCAACGCTGGTTTCAAAAGAGCGGCTAGCTGCCATCATGTCGGCCATCTCTTCCACGGTATTGACGTTTGAGTAGGCGACATAGCCTTGCTCATCGGCAAAGGGATGGTTTGGCTCGTAACGTAGATCGAGCGGCGCATCGCTTTGTACTATGGCTGACACTTCGACGTGTGCACCTGCAAGCTCTCCCTCTTGGGTTTGCTTGTAGATTGTCGAGAACACAGGCTTTAAGGCACGAAATGCTTGGTCTGGTGTTTCGGCTGCCGCGCCGGCATTAGCAAGGTTACTGGCAACAGTATTGAGGCGAATCGTTTGCGCGTTCATGCCAGCACCGGCAATCTGATAAATTTCTGCGAATGACATAGCTGTAGTTATTTACCTTCAATGGCGGTACGTAAACCTGAAATCTTCATGTTGAGGAAGGTCAGGCTTGTTTGATAATCCATTGAGTTCTGTGAGTATCTTGCCTGCTCTAAACTTAACTCTACGGTGTTTTGATCTGCGGAAGTCTGGTGTGGGACACGGTAACCAACTTGGTAATCTTGATTAGGAGTCATTCCCGAGTTGAGCTGTGTCATCACAGTATTAAAGTCCAGATCTCTAGCCTTGTAGCCAGGAGTTTCAGCATTGGCTAAATTACCTGCCAGCATTTTGCTGCGCTCGACTCTGAAGTCTAACGTGTGTGGGTGTACACCTAATGCGGCATCGAGGTTGATAGCCATTGAAACTCCTAGTATGGTATGTGCTGTTATTATTCCCTCTATTATCAATTAATGTGCCAAGATGTTTAATTTCTATTTATCAATCGCTTACAGGTTTTTTATGTCGTATGCAGGAACTATGGCTTCCTGTGTCTTGCTGACCTTTTCCTGTTTATTTCCGCATGTTGTCGTGGCACAAGAAGCCGTTGGCGCAACCGCACAACTTGAGCAACAGATGACTCGGTTAATTGCGAGTGAGATCAACCAGTGGCAGCAACAGATGGGTATAAAGCAGTTAACTTCGACAATTAACGTGAGAGTGCCATCGGGGGCAAAGCGGTTGGATATTTGTCAATCAGGCTTAAGCATAGAGGCAGGCGCTATCCCTTTAGGTAATGTGCAGCGCAAAGTGAGCTGTGAGTTGCAAGGATGGAGCTTGTACGTGCGAGCGACGGTAAAGGCCAGGGCTAAAGTGCCAGTTGCCAATCGTCTGTTAAGACGTGGAGAGCATATTTCACTTGCTGATATCGAGTGGCAAGTCGTCTCGTTGGATGCATCAGATAGAAACTTAGTAGGGCAGTTAGATGAGATTGTTGGTCGCCAAGTGGTGAGAAAATTGCGTCGGCATCAGGCGATTAAATCGCAGCAATTGGATGATCCTCAATGGATTAATATTGGTGACCGAGTGATTATCGAAGCGCGCAGCAATGGCTTTTATGCCAATATGCCAGGTGAAGCACTCGAAGGTGGCGGGCAGGGAAAAGCGATTAGGGTCAAAAACTTAAGTTCAGGTAAAGTCATCTCGGCTTATCCTATCGCTAAAGGGCGGGTGGCGACTCAATTTTAACCGCTGGGTTGTGACTGGCAGTGTAAATATTGCTAGTGCAGCCGATAAAATCTTTTGCCAAATAAATGGCGTTAATTTCAGTTGTGTTGTCTTTCTGTCGCTCTAGTTGTTTATAGGCGTATTTAATGGAGCCAGTATGGAGATTAATAAAGTAAACAGTACGATAAATACTGAGATGGGCACCAATCGAAGTAAAACCTTCAGTTTGGTCCAGCCTCAGGAGCCTCAAACTGTTGCAGCTAAAAAGCCCCAAGCCGAAGTGAGCGATGATTGTAAACTCATTGCACATAATCAGCCGCAGCTAGAGCAGTTACCCGATGTTGACCTAGATAAGGTTGCACAGATCCGTCAATCACTGATTGATGGTAGCTTCGAGGTTGATATCGCGAAGATGGTCGACGCTATGGTACAGCAGCATGGTTAAGCCTGCTGGCCAGAACAATAAGCGAGAGCTTGTGAAAGGCTTAGTGCTGGGGGTTCGGCAAGATATTGATGGTTATCGTCAACTAAAAAGCCTATTGAATCGTCAGCGTGAATTGATGCAACGTCGCGATAATCAAGGCCTTAACGAGCACAATAAGCTGCAATCTAGCTTATGTAACAGCTTGATGACTAAGGCAAGTGATAGAGGGCAGATGCTGCAAGACTTGGGCTTTGCTGGTAATGCTAGTGGTATGCTGGCGTTAATCGCAAGACTGCCTAAAGCCTCTTCTGATCAGGTTGCTACGCTGTGGGATAACTTGCTTGGCTTAGTAAGAGAGAGCAAGCAGATTAACGAAGAAAATGGCAAGTTATTGGTTGCGCAGCAGGAGGTGATTAATCAGCTCTTGAACCCTAGCAATGAACTGGCAAATGACTACGGTGATCTACGTTAACAGGACGCTTAACGCCTAAGTTGTCGCGTAACGTCCTGCTAGATCATCTAATTGCTTCTGTTCTTGCTTATCTTGCTGATATTGAAGTTGCTGCTTCCGCTCTTGATACAGCCAGTGTATTCCTTGTTGACGACCTAATTGACGGCGCCATAGGCTGTCCATTCTTTGATGTTCTTGCTGTAAAAGAAGCTGCTTACGTAGCAATTGTTTCTGCATAGGGGCAATAGCTTGGATCATCTGCGCACTATTTTGCAGCATCATTGCCGTTCCCCCCTTCACACTAAACTGAGTGTAATCGGTCACCATTTGGCTTAGGAGTTGCTTTTGCTGCTCAATGTCATTGATACGAGTCTGAGCGTTATTTCGTTGCAGCCCTAGCTGACCGAGTTTCTTTTCCTCTTGCTGACATAGTTTTAGTAGCTGCTTCATTACGCTTCTCTACTCGACAAGGAGTATCTCATGTTACTAACCAATTGCGCTAAAGCTGTAATGCTGTGAGCATGATCGGCTTGTGAGTGGGTACTTTGACGTAAAAATTCAGCCATCTTGGGGTAAGCGCTTACCGCCATATCCATCTCAGGATCATGACCGGCTTGATAGCCCCCCAGTGGTAATAGATCTTTGACCTCGTTATAACGGCTATTTAGATGACGGAACCACTGCCCCTGCTTTAGGGTGTCTTCACTGGCAACTTTAGTGGCTAGTCGGCTAACTGACGCGCCAATATCGATAGCTGGGAAATGGCCTTTTTCTGCCAACTTACGGCTTAATACAATATGGCCATCTAAGATTGCGCGGGCTGAGTCGGCAATGGGATCTTGTTGATCATCACCTTCGGTCAATACGGTATAAAATGCGGTAAGGGTGCCGGTAGGGTGCTGACCGTTCCCCGCCATCTCCACTAAGCTGGGTAACTGAGCAAAGGCTGACGGTGGATAGCCCTTGGTCGCAGGTGGCTCACCTAAACTCAGTGCAATTTCACGTTGGGCTTGGGCGTAGCGAGTCAAGGAGTCAACCAGCAGTAATACTTGTTTGCCCTGATCGCGATAGGTGGCAGCAATATGATGGCATAAGCGCATGGCGCGCATGCGCATGAGTGGCGTGGTATCGGCTGGCGCTGCAATGACGACCGCTCGCTTGCGACCCTCTTCACCCAGAGACTCGTCGATAAACTCTTTGACCTCTCGGCCACGCTCACCAATCAGGCCGACCACCACCACATCAGCTTCTGTAAAGCGGGTCATCATACCTAGTAGAACACTCTTACCTACACCTGAGCCTGCAAAAAGGCCTAGGCGTTGGCCACGGCCAATAGGAAGAAGGGCGTTGATAGCTCTTATCCCAACATCCAAAGGCTCCTCAATGGGCTTACGGATTAAGGGGTTGGTGGGTTTATGCTGTAGTGGCACATGGGGTAAATGCTTAATGCAGCCTAGCCCATCTAATGGTTGGCCTAGGCCGTCGAGCACGCGTCCGAGTATGCCCAAGCCTGAAGGAATAAGGCATCGGCCTTCAATAGGCATGACTCGCGCGCCAGGCATTAACCCTGTAGCAGCTTCAATAGGCATTAAACATAGGGTGTCTTTGTAGAAGCCGACCACTTCGGCTTCTACTAACTGTTTATCACGACATTCTATGTGGCAGCGATCTCCGGTGCCTAGCTGGCATCCAACGGCTTCGAGTAACAGGCCGTTGACGCGAGTGAGTCGTCCGTAAACTTGGGCGACAGGAACCTTAGGCCAATCTAAAATGTCGGCGTTAAATTTCAACGTCAGCCTCATTCGTTAAGCTAGAAGCTTCAATTGGGGTCTTATTAAGATGAGCTTGAACTTGAGCTAAACAGCTATTAAGGCGAGTCTCTACCGATGCGTCAGCATCGGAAGTGGCGCTAACGATACGGCAGCCACCGGCGCTGATACTGCTATCAGCCACCAAAGTCCAATGCTTGATCTTATCGGCTGCAAGCTCTTTAAGCTTGTCTACAGCACTTGGCTCAAGGTGGATTTTGACCTCTGTGGGATCATCAGGCAGTGCGCTTAATGTCTCTTCAACCAAATTTAAGATCTGTTGTGGTTGCAGTGTCAGCTCACAGCGGATCACTTGTAGAGATACCCGGCGAACGAGATCTAAGATCAGCGTTTGCTGCTGGGCTATCTGCTGACTATGACCTTCTTCGAGCAGTGACTTAAGGGCGCCTAAAGGCGCGATAATACTATTGAGCTGGTCATCGATATTATCTTTACCTTTTTGCTGACCTTCAATGCGTCCTTGGTTGAAACCCGCCGCATGGCCAGATTGGCGTCCCTCTTCGATTCCCGCATCAAAGCCGGCTTGATGACCCTTTTGCACGCCATCATCATAGCCTTTATCGAAAGCCTGCTGAAAATCTTGCCAACTCATTTCACCTTGTTCAGCATCGGCCTCTGGGGCGATAAGAGGCGAGAAGCGGTGGCGACGTGCGTGCTCACCAATAAGGCGCCAACGAGGGTCGGCATTCTTGATTGCAGTACTCATTATTCAACCACCTGCTCTTCAAACAGTTGCAACTCAATCTCACCTTCGTCAGCCATCTGCTTGGCAATTTCCATGATCTCTTTACGTGCGGCAATGGCCTGACTCAATGGCACTGTACCAATGGCTTCCACCTGAGTTTCAATGGCGGATGACATACGTTTTGGTAGGGCTGTGAGTAGGGTGGTTTTAAGTTCCGCATCGATACCTTTGAGTGCCAGAGCCAATACATCACTTGGAACTGTGGCCATGATCTCTTGCAGTGTTTCTTGTTTTTGTCGGCCGAGAATGATGAAGTCGAACATGTTGTCGGCAACATTATTCGCCAGTTGCTTATCGTGCAGCTTGAGCATTTCCATAAGCTGTTCTCTATCGCCGTTGAAACGGTTTAAAATATCCGCTACTTGGCGAACGCCGCTAATTTGGGTATGGCTTTTTTCCATTGCCATTAGCATGCAGCGTTCAACTAATTGACGCAGTTCATCAACTACTTCTCTGTCTAGATCGCCAAGTTGCGCGATACGCACTAGCACTTCATCTTGCCCCGATGCAGGCAGTCCTTCTAGCACTAGCGCTGCGTTCTCAGCGGGTAATAGGCCTAATAGCACAGCTTGTAGCTGGCAATGTTCGTTGGCAATCTCTCGAGCCAATAACTGCGGATCGACCCACTCTAAACGTTTAACTAAGATTTTAATCTCATCGCCATAAATACCATCGATTAACCCTTTTGCGACCCGATCGCCTAAGGCAAGGTCGAGGGTTTTTTGTAGGTAAGAGCGTGAAGCTCGTGCGATGCCTGACTGTTCCTGATAGCGTTTGAAAAAGCGTCCGAGTACCGCATCTGCCTCTTGCTGCGTAATACTAGAAAGGCGCGCCATTTTATGGCTGAGGTGCTGTACATCATTACGGTCTAAATGAGCCATGACCTGTGCGGCACCTTTCTCTCCCATACTCAGCAGCAACATGGCTGCTTGGTCTAGGTTATCCATCTTAATTCCGAGTTCGCTATTATTCACTGTGGCTATTACCTATCTTCAGGCTAATTATATTCGGGTTGCGAAATGTACGATTTGGCTTAATCATTCTCGGTATCACCAATCCAGTGGGCAATGACCTCGGCAACGCGTGCAGGCTCTTGGTTAGCAAGTAAACTGAGGTGTTCCATCTTGACCGCTAAAGGTGAGCTTGCTTCTGGCAGGCTGACATCGCCGCTCCAGTTGATTTCGCCGCTATTTGAGTTTGACCCAATCAATTGATCTGCCATCAGCTGGGGATTGTTACTGGCTTCTAACTGGGCGACGTTTGCCTGTGCTGCTGGTAATGTTGGCTGTGCAGGATCGTCATTGCCTTTAAAGTTATGCTCAACAGTTTTGGTGAGGTGCTTAACTAGTGGGCGCAAGACGAAAAATATCATCGCAAGGCCTAATAGCGCGCCGATGAAGTAGCGTAAATAGGTCTGATAACTTTCACCCTGCCACCACGGCATTGGCTCAAATTCTGCGATAGTACTTGGCGCGAAGTTAAAGCTGTTAATACTGAATTGATCGCCTCGAGCTGCAGAGAAGCCAATTGCGTCTTGTACCATGCTGCTTAATTGATCTAATTGAGCCTGAGCCCAGCCTGCCTCTCCTGCGGATTGTTTATTAATCAGTACCGATACCGATAAATTTTCTAACTGCATCTGCTGGTAACGGGTATGTCTAACTGAGCGGCCAGTGTCGAATTGACGGCTTTCTTGTGAGTTTAAGTTACGACGGGCGTTACTATCTTCTGCTTCAGCGGCTGGTGGTTGGTTGCTTAATGCACCCGGGATACCAAGTGCCATATCGCTATTGGTTTCGTTGCTGGTTAGATTTTCTTTGGTGACGACTGCTAGTGGGTCTAGAGACTCTTTTGTCTCTTCCACCTGATTGAAGTTCACTGTTGCCGCAACTTGTACTTCAAAGTGTTCGCGACCAAGAATAGGTAGTAGCATGCTTGAAGCGCGATCAATTAAGCTTTGCTCTAATTCTTGGGTGTATTGGAGCTGGCGGTCTCGTGCCTGAGTGATATCTTTATTAACACTAATTGAAGAGCTTAAGTGATTACCTTCCTGATCGACAACTTGCACGCGATCAGGTGTCATACCGGTAACGCTACCTGCGACTAAGTTAACGATCGACTCAACCTGCTCTGGCTGAATATTGCTACCAGCATAGAGTTCAAGCATGACTGATGCAGTAGGTAACTCAGGTTGTTGGCGAATAAATAGCGTCTTTTTAGGAATGGCTAAGTGAACTCGAGCGGTCTTTACCGCCTTCAGTGCCATAATTGTTCGCGATAATTCACCCTCTAAGCTATAGCGATACTTGGCCTGTTCCATAAACTGGCTAGTACCAATGCTTGAATTTTCGAGAGACTCCATACCAGACGGGACTTTAGCCTTAACTCCTCGGGCTGCCAATAGCATGCGGGCGGGGCCGAGTTTATCTTCGGTAACTAGAATTAGCCCACTGTTGGCATCGATGCGATAACTAATTCCTTCCGCTTCAAGCACCTCGATAATTTGTGAGGTTTCAACGCCTTCTTGGTTACCATATAAGGGACGGTAGCCTTGGCTTGCGCTCCACAGCATCAACACAATGACGCAAGCGGCAACAATAGCGAGTACTGCCAGTATCACTACCTGACGGTCGCCTCGATTAAATTGTTGCCACTTTTCTTTTAGTGAATTAAGGCGGTTATTGACACCAACAGTCGTTGCGGCAGGGCTGGTTTGAGTCAATGTTGTTGACATGCTTTAGTTATCCTTCCTCAAAAAGAGCGCTTGAGTTTTTTGGGTCGTAATGGTTATTAAATTAGATTGCTATGATCAGACTGGCATCTTCATAACTTCATCAAACGCTTGTACTAAACGGTTTCGAATTTGGATCATGGTGGAAAAAGCGAGTCCCGCTTTTTGTGAGGCAACCATGGCGCCTACTAAGTCGCCACTCTGACCGGTATCTACCGCTTTCATTAGGGCTGCGGAAGCATTTTGATCTGTGTTGACGGCGGCAACTTTATTTTTCATCAATTCAGTAAATGAAGGTGGCTGTAGCCCAAAATCTCTTGGGTTAGGCGTGACGCTTATCGCTCCTTTGGCCATTTCTGAATGAATATTTAGCTGTTGCATCATTAACTGAGCGCTGGCTATATTGGCATTTGACATATAAATTCTCTTGATAGACCTAGACTGTGATTACGCGGCATGACCTGCTTGAGCTAGGAGCCGTTCAATATCGATCCCTTCTTCTCGCATTTGAGCGAGCTTGTATCGCAATGCTCGTGTTGTCATACCCAAGGCCTCGGCGGTTTGGATCCTATGGCCGTTATGGCGCTTAAGTGTGTCAATAATGTATTGGAACTCAGCCTGACGCTTAGACGCCTTGAGCCCTAACTCATTTTGTTCGACTAAAACTGCACCGTCTTGATTGGCAAGGCCGAGATCTTCAGCCTGTAACGCTTGGCCGCGTCGCATAACGAGCGCGCGTTGGATAGTATTTTCAAGTTCGCGCACATTGCCGGGCCAGCAGTGGCTTAAGAGTAGGCTTCGCGCCTGTTCACTGAAGTAGCATTGCTGATTTGCTGCGAGAATTTTATATCGCTGCAAGAAATGTTCGGCGATGGGCAGAATGTCCTCACGTCTCTGACGCAAAGGTAATATCTTGATCGGCAGTACATCTAAGCGATAGAAGAGATCTTCTCTAAATTTGCCATCTTGCACCGCTTGACGCAGATCTTTGTTAGTGGAAGCGATGACGCGAATGTTTAACGGAATCGACTTGTGACTGCCTAATCGTTCAACTTCTCTCTCTTGTAGTACACGCAGCAGCTTAGCTTGCAAAAGCAGCGGCATTTCACCTATTTCATCGAGCAGTAGTGTTCCGCCATTGGCGAGTTCGAATTTACCGGGCTGATCTGTTGTTGCGCCTGTAAATGCACCTTTGGTATGACCAAATAGAATCGATTCTAGAATGCTTTCAGGGATAGCCGCGCAGTTGATTGCGATAAAGGCTTTATCGGCTCGGTTGGAATGGCGGTGAATATATCTAGCCAGTGGTTCTTTACCTGTTCCACTTTCGCCTGTGAGCAGTACTGTAGCTTCTGTGCTTGCAGCTCTATGAGCTAGCATTAGCAGCTGACGACTAACTGGAGCCGCGCAAATTAACTCATTATTGGGCAGTTCTAAACGGCGTAATCTTTGTAGTAGTGAGCAAAGTTGCTCTTCATCAATCGGCAGCAATAGATAATCTTGCACACCACACTGCATCGCGATACTGGCAAGTTCGGACTGCTCAGGGTTGAGTAGGGCAACTTGGTGCTTCCCCGGAAATTGTCTTAGCCGTAGGAGTACATCCTGACTGGTGCAATTAGAAAGATTGATCAAGCTTAACCAGGGGTTGTGTTTGCCGTCTGGTAGCCAAAAATTAAAGCCCTGTTGTGTCAGTCTATTCTGGCTAGAAAGGGATAGATCTGCATCGACAAATCTTAAACTAGAACGATTCATTTTTAGCTCTCAAAGCTGGGGTCACAGAATTTTTTTCAGACTTTACTAAGCGCAAAGTGACTCGACGGTTTAGTTCTCGGCCTTCGGTGCTGTTGTTGCTCGCAACAGGGGTTCGAGTGCCGTGATGTCGCGTTTGGATCATCTTTGCTGACACCCCAAGCTCTATTAGCCTTGAAACCACTTCATCGGAGCGCTCTTTACTTAGTACTAAGTTGGCTAAGTGGTCTCCGGACGCATCGGCGTGACCGTCTACTAATACTTCAACAATACTCGGATCGGCTTGCAGGTAACGATAAACAGCATAGAGATCTTGTTCATGATCAGCATTTAAAAGGCTTGAACTAGGAGCAAATAAGAACTCTAAACGTCGTAAATAGGTAAATGGCTTTGGCAGTAATTGCTGGCGACAGAGTCTAAATTGATTCGCCACCGATTGGGTTGATACTGGGCTGGCATTGATTAGATAGTGACTGTTATCTGCAGCAGAAATAGCGACTTGCCAGGTGTGTCCCTGTTCTAGGGCTTCTAAAAAGGCTGCGGTCTGGTGTTGGCTCGTCGCCTTGGCTCCAAACCAATTTAATGAGGTCGTAGCAATTCGCTGGTGAGGCTTTTCCTGCCAAGAGGCGGGGACGACCCAAGCTTGGCTCTGGGTATTATTTAAAGAAAGCCAGTCTGCTTGCAAGGATAGGGCGAGAGGCTCTCCAGGAGTCGCGCTAAGCTGTAATGTGCCGAAGCTCTGTACTCTATGGCTAATTTCACAGCCAAACAGATCTCCTGAAAACTCCCAATGGGCTTTTTCAAAAGGAGTTTGATAGTTAACTGGCGCAGCAAGTGCGTTATTTGTGATGTTTGTACAAATAAAAATTAAACAGATTAATATATAAACTGACTTTTTCAATTGTGCATAACCCTTAAAATAGAGACTGAAACTTTATTATTTTAGTTGTAGTTTTTTTAAGGTTGCCAATTAAACACGTAATATTAAAATATGTAAAACTTTTTATTTTTATTTTAAGGTTTAATCAAGTTTTTAAAACTTAACCTAAAGTTAAGTGTGTTTTTAGTAGATGTATTGTAAGCTTGCGCTTATATTAATGAGCTTCTTTCTTGCTTGTTTTTAATACTAAATTTGAGTTTTTTACATTACTATCGTCATGGTTGTTAGTTTAAGTCGTTGATTTTTTATGTTTATCATTCTTTCTTCTTAAATTGTTCAAATAAAATTAAAGTTTTTTTTAAAACTGTCGCTTTATAGGGTGGTTTATTTTTTGTGCTTAATTGCTTTTATTTTGCACCCATATTCTCGACTAGTTTAATAATGTTTGTTGTTGTGTTTGTTGCTAGCTTTATTTATTTAGTCATTATTTTGTCGCGCGTCATTTAAATAGCTATTTTAATTAAGCGTCGATTGTTTGACGTTCTTTTGTTGTGAGATTTAAGATGAAAACAACTGCTAAAGCCAATTTAATTAAATCTAACCAGGGAGTGGAAGTTAGACCCGTCGCCTTGATCAAAGAAAAGTTAGCGAGAAGCCGATTATTGGTGCAATTAGACCAATGTCTGCGCCCAATAATGGATGCCGTAAATGAACTACTACACCCCATTATCCGTCAAGGTCATCATGGGTTATCACAAGTTTCGTTAACTACGAAATCAAGTTCGTATATACCTGAATTGCATCATGCCTGGTTCTTATTAAGCTACAATCGAATCGCATTAGGCTGGTGGCGAATAGATAAATGCACTTTAGATCAGTTAGCTAGTGGTTATTATGGAGCCTTTTCTAGTACGCCTAAATCTCCATTAAGATCGCCGAGTCAATCAGAGTATCGCTTAGTTAAGCGGCTGATGATTGCGGCAATTAAATGCTTACCCATCACAGAGATCGATGAGGATGGGCTTGAGCTAGAACTCATCACCAATCAAACCCCAATAAAGGCTCCTGTCTGTTGTGAGCTCAGCTTTCCTGCTGCGCACAGCGGTCCACCGATGTTATTTTTTATGAGTGAGCACCTGCTTGGACTGATGGCTGAATTACCCAGCCAATATCAAGCCGATCCCGCCTTATCGGAAAAGCTCGCTCACAGACTTAGACAGATCCCACTAAGAGTATTACTCGAGTTGGGGCACCAAAGTACATCTTTGACTTCGCTACAAAATTTGGCCGTGGGTGATATTTTACCGATGAACTTGCACTCGCGCTGTCCCGTTACCGTCGGTAAACGTCCACTTTTTTATGCCACGGTTCATACCCATGAGGGGCAAATGGTGGCCAAACTGACCCAAGAAGCTTTTTACATGGAGGAGCAATCCAATGGCTGAACATAACATTTTACAAGATGAAGATTTTTTATTGGATGATGAGTTTTTTACCGAAGAGGAGAGCCATCAGCCAAAATCTCAAGCTAAGCCAGTTAAAGATATGTCTTTTTTCCATCAACTACCGGTACAGGTGACCTTGGAGTTAGCCAGTGCTGAGATGTCTCTGGGAGAATTGACAAAAATGGGCGAGGGCGATGTTGTAGCACTCGATCGTATGGTTGGTGAGCCTCTAGACATTCGCGTCAATGGTGCTTTGCTAGGCAGAGGCGAAGTGGTTGAAGTAAATGGCCGTTATGGTGTGCGTTTACTTGAAGTAGAAGCTATCAGTCTAACTGGAGCAAATGACTGATTATGTGGCGAGCTTTGCTGATTTTACTCTTAGGCTTTTCATCGACGGCATATGCCAATGATGGCTTAACATTATTCACGTTAAATGATGGTGCTGACTCTGAGTCAGTGAGCGTAAAGTTGGAAATTTTGGCATTAATGACAGTGCTAAGTTTCCTACCAGCTATGTTGATGATGCTTACCAGTTTTACTCGCATCATTGTGGTATTGGGCATACTACGCCAAGCATTAGGCTTGCAGCAAAGTCCTCCTAATAAGGTGCTGATTGGAATCGCACTGGTGATGACGATATTTATCATGCGCCCCGTTGGAGAAGAGATTTATGAGAAAGCTTTCCTACCTTACGATCAAGGGTTAATTGAGTTACCTGAGGCGGTAGAGCGTGGAGAAAAGCCGCTTCGCCAGTTTATGTTGGCACAAACCCGCGAAACCGATCTTGAACAGATGCTAAAGATTGCTGATGAACCAACGACCTTGACCGCAGAGGAAATCCCGTTCTTTGTGTTGATGCCAGCCTATGTCTTAAGTGAGTTGAAAACGGCTTTTCAGATTGGTTTCTTGCTGTTCTTACCCTTTTTGGTGATCGACTTGGTGGTTGCAAGCGTGTTGATGTCTATGGGCATGATGATGCTGTCACCGCTAATTATTTCATTGCCATTTAAATTAATGGTGTTTGTATTAGTCGATGGCTGGTCGATGACGGTGAGCACCTTAGTTGCCAGTTATGGTTAGCCTACATTCTTTTGTACGATTAGGAAGGTTTTAAATGAGTATTAGGCTGCAGGATGAGCAGGAACTTACTGTTTCCATCGCCGATATTATTTATCTGTTTCTCGGCTTGATGATGATTGGCTTAGTGGCATTAAATGATTGGCCCAGCGTCATCTCTATGCTCATTGCTGGAGTGTTTTAGGCTTATGGATGTAAATGAACTGACATCCTTTTTTGCCGATGCCGTCTATTTGGTGATCGCTATGGTGGGGGTCTTAGTACTTCCAAGCTTAATCGTTGGTTTGGTGGTGGCTGTGTTTCAAGCCGCCACTCAGGTGAATGAGCAAACCTTAAGCTTTTTACCTCGTTTGGTTATTACCCTGCTGATGGTGCTATTTGCTGGTGAATGGATGTTGATGCAGATGAGCGACTTATTTCAGCGCCTATTTCTTAACATTCCCCACCTGATAGGCTGAGACAATTGCATAATTTGAATACGATTTTAGCTGACGAAGCCCAAGCTAATAGCTATGCAAACTTAAATGGTTAGCTGAATGCTGTCTCTTACTTCTACCCAACTTAGTACTTTTATTGGCACTTTCTGGTGGCCATTCTGCCGAATCATGGGGGCCTTTATGGTCATGCCATTTTTAAGCAGTACTTATATCCCTGTCACGGTACGAATTCTATTAGCATTAACATTATCGGCGCTGGTAGCCCCGATTCTGCCGCCATTACCTGAAGTTGATGCAATCTCGATACATGCACTTTTGTTAGCCGTTGAGCAGCTGTTGCTTGGGTTTATGATGGCGCTGTTTCTCACTATCATGCTCTATGTTATGACACAGCTCGGTGAGATGCTGTCGATGCAGATGGGTCTGGCGATGGCGGTGATGAACGACCCCTCTAGTGGTGGCTCGCACCCTATTCTTGGTCAATGGTTCTTACTCTATGGCACCTTGCTATTCCTCGTGCTTGACGGGCACTTAGTGGCGATTGGTGTGCTGGTCGATAGCTTTAGATTATGGCCTGTCGGTATGGGTGTGTTTGACCTACCGTTAATGGGGCTAATCGGCCGCATTAGTTGGCTGTTTGCGGCTTCGTTTATGCTGGCTCTGCCTTCTATTCTAGCTATGTTAATGGTCAATATTACCTTCGGTGTCTTGAGTCGTTCAGCGCCGTCACTCAACGTTTTTGCCCTGGGCTTCCCGATGTCTATGTTGATGGGATTGCTATGTGTTTTCTTTTCATTCAGTGGTTTACCCAGTCGTTATAGTGATCTCTGTTTAGATGCTTTGTCTGCCATGTATCAGTTTATTGGGGGGATAACATGAGTAAGGATACTGGGCAGAGTAAAACGGAAGATGCAACCCCCAAAAAGCTTAAACAAGCCCGTGATCAGGGGCAGGTTCCTCGCTCGAAAGATTTCACTTCTGCCGCTTTAGTTATTGGTTGCGCATTGTTACTCACAACGAGTGCCGGTGAGATTGGTGCGAGAGTGGCGCAGCTGGCGCGAACCAATATGCAATTCACTAAAGCACAATTAGATGAGCCTGGCATGATGACTCGCCATTTAGCTCAGGCGCTGCTGGAAATTCTCTATATCCTTGCCCCCTTGTTTGTCTTAGTGGCCTTAATCGCCATGATCGCCGGCGCTATGCCTGGTGGTTTGATATTTAACTTGGGTAATGCAGGCTTTAAATACAGCCGTATCGATCCAATAGCGGGTCTTGGCAGAATGGTATCGATTAAGTCGTTTGCTGAACTAGTTAAGTCAGTACTTAAGATCGTATTGCTAGGCGGGATCATGTTGGTTTTTCTCGATAAGAACTTGCAAACCCTACTGACATTTACTCAATTACCTATCGATGAAGCGATTACGCGGGTGATTGAGATGCTATCACTCGGGGTGTTTTATTTAGGGCTGGGGCTGTTATTTATCGCGAGTATCGATCTGCCATTCCAATATTGGCAGCACCACAAGGATTTAAAAATGTCGTTGCAAGAGGTGAAGGACGAGCATAAACAGCAGGAGGGTAAGCCTGAGATTAAGGCCAAGATCCGCCAAATGCAGCAACGTATCAGCCGTTCAAGGGCCGATGTCTCTATTCCGAATGCCGATGTACTTTTGGTTAACCCCACTCATTATGCTGTCGCGTTAAAATATGATGCTAACAAAGCCGATGCGCCTTATGTGCTGACTAAGGGCACTGATGAGTTGGCGCTTTATATGCGAGAAGTCGCTAAGCGCCATGGTGTGGAGATCTTAGAGTTGCCACCGCTCACCAGGGCTATTTATTACTCGACAAATATTGAGCAACAGATCCCAGCTTCGCTTTTTGTGGCGATTGCTCATGTACTGACATATGTCATGCAAATTCGAGCCGCAAGGCAGGGTAAGCAAGCCAAGCCTGACCCTCTACCGCATTTTTTTATTCCGAATAACTTACGACACGATTAAAGGATATCTGATTTAATGAACTGGTTTTCGCGTACTTTTACCGGTAGCCCGGGCTATATAGGCATTCCTATTATGCTACTGGCCGTTTTGGCTATGGTGATCTTGCCTTTACCGCCATGGTTATTGGATATCCTGTTTACCTTCAATATCGTGTTGGCTGTGATGGTACTGCTGGCCAGTGTCTCGATCCGTAGACCTCTGGAACTTTCAGTTTTCCCTACCGTATTGCTATTGGCGACACTGTTACGTTTAACCTTGAACGTAGCCTCTACGCGAGTGGTGTTAATTGAGGGCCATGAAGGCGGCGATGCTGCGGGTAAGGTCATTCAGGCATTCGGTGAGGTGGTGATCGGCGGCAACTATGTTGTCGGTGGGGTGATCTTCTTAATCTTGATGATCATTAACTTTGTGGTGATCACTAAAGGTGGCGAACGAATTTCCGAGGTCTCGGCACGTTTTACCTTAGACGCCTTGCCCGGTAAGCAGATGGCGATTGATGCCGACTTAAATGCTGGCATATTGAGTCAAGAGCAGGCCAGAGAAAGGCGCAAGGAAGTGGCGAGTGAAGCCGACTTCTATGGTTCGATGGACGGTGCTTCTAAGTTCGTTCGTGGTGATGCCATAGCCAGTATGCTGATCCTCGCCATCAACATGTTGGGTGGTTTAGCCATCGGTATCTTCATGCATGACTTAGGCGCTGCCGATGCGTTTAAGACCTATGCATTGCTCACCATTGGTGACGGTTTGGTTGCTCAGATCCCATCATTGTTATTAGCGACTGCTGCGGCGATTATCGTCACGCGAGTGTCAGACGCTGAAGAGATGCCTGAACAGCTGCGCAATCAATTACTGGCCAACCCTAAAACGCTGGCCACATCAGCGGGTGTGATGTTCATTCTGGGTATTGTGCCTGGTATGCCAACATTCGTGTTCCTCTCTTTCGCGGCCTTACTCGGTTTTGCTGCTTGGAAACAGGAGGGGCGAGGGCCGGTAATCAAAGAGGCCAAAATTGAGCAACAGTTAGAGAGTAACTTAAGTGAACCCTCTGCGCCGAGTTGGGACGCGCTGCCTTATACCGATCTGATCGAGGTGCGTTTAGGTTATCGTTTAGTACACCTGGTTGAGCGTAGTAAAGGCGCCGAGCTACAAAAGCGCTTAACCGGTATTCGTCGAACCTTGTCTGAGCAGGCGGGATTTTTGCTGTCAGAGGTGAGGGTGCGCGATAACTTGTCTTTGGCTCCCAATGCTTATCAAATCAACATGATGGGCAACCCTGTGGTGACTGCCGAATTAGAGCCAGATCGTTTGATGGCGATTAAGAGTGGCCCGGTATTTGGTGATATAGATGGCATTATTACCAAGGAACCCGCCTATCAGATGGATGCGATTTGGGTGGAACAAGATCACAAGGCCAAGGCGTTGAACTTAGGTTATTCAGTGGTGGATAACGCCACGGTTATCGCTACCCATGTGAGTAAACTGATCCGTGAGTCATTACCCGATATGTTGCAACATGACGACGTATTGGCGCTTAGTGACCGACTCGCCAAGCAGTCACCTAAACTAGCCGAGGCTCTTAATGCCGCTTTGACGCCTATCTTGCAGCTTAAGGTGTATCGTTTATTGCTTAAAGAGCAGGTATCCCTCAAGGATATTCGCACCATTGCGACGACCTTGCTCGATTGCAGTGAGAATAGCAAAGACCCGGTTTTACTGGCGGCAGATGTGCGCTGCGCCCTGCGTAACTCGATTTTACACTCGATAGTGGGGACGGCAACTAAGTTGAATGTGATGACTCTAGCGCCGGAACTTGAGCAAACCTTGATGGTGGCACTGAATCAGTCTCAGCAGCAGGGAAAAGTTGCTCTCGATAGCTTCCCGGTCGATCCTCAGCTATTGGCGCAGTTACAGCAGCGGATGCCGCAATTGCTGGCTGAGGCAAAAGAGCAAGGGCATAGCCCACTGCTATTGGTTTCTCCACCGCTGCGTCCTATTCTAGCGCGTTACGCCTTGGCGTTTGCCCGCGGTTTACATGTCTTGTCTTACAATGAGATCCCGGAAACGCGGGAGCTAATGGTGGCGGGGCAGTTAGGTTAAGCTGCAGCACACAAAAAAGGGATAGCTAGCTATCCCTTTTTTATTGCTCGTTAGCTTACTTTTAAAAACTCGCATAATGCGTTGAGCGCAAGGTTGCGCGCCTTATCTCGCTCCATAAAAATCTCATGACGCGCATAAGGAATTTTGATTAAACGGCATTTGCCATATACGGCGCGATTCTGCGCACTATTAGCGACTATGGTGTCTTCTTCTGCCTGTAAGATGAGTAGCGGGATCGTGCTATTTCGAGCAGAAACTACCGCTTGTTCGGCGGCATCAATTGACTCGATCAACCAATGGTTGGTTGGCGAACCGAGCTGCAGTTGGGGCTGCTGGCGGTATAGTTCACGGTAGTCGTCATAGCGTAGCTTACTGTGGGTCAGATCATTCTTATCAAATGGGTCTGCATGATAGCCTTTGCCACCCAAGATATAGTTAGGCTGCTTAGCATTATCGAGTAAAGACGCTAGGCCGCGGATAAAGGCTTTAGGAAGGGGGAGCTTAATGCCATACATAGGCGCTGAAAATACCGCGGCCTTAAAGGTTGCCGGGTACTGGCTTAGATAAAGCGTACCGATAGCTCCGCCCATAGAGTGGCCAACCAGGTAGTAGCTTTCCATTGCATGCGGTTTGACAATCTTAGTGATAAATTCGGCGAAATCGTCGACATAACGCTGGAACTTGTCGATATGTCCCTGATGAGGGTTGGCTGTTGTGCGTGCCGATAACCCCTGACCGCGATGATCGATAGCAAACAAGCTGTAGCCTTGCTGGTACAGATCAAACATCAGCTCTTTGTATTTCAGATAGGATTCGACTCGCCCACTGCTAATCACTATGGTGCCAATACTATTTGGATGAGTGATACGGGCATAGGCTAAGCTGATATCATCACGGGTCTTAAAGCTCGACTGCGTTACTTGCTGCCAAAAGACTTTCTGCTCTGGACTATTAAGATGGTGCTCAGATGAAAAGCTGACAGGAGTATTAGTGTTCATATAGGGCTCTGTAGCAATCGACATGATGTGATTCTATTTAGTGATCTTGCACGCAGTGTAGCAAACTTGTTTAGCCAGACTCTAGCGAAACATAGACCTTAAAAACAGCCCATTAAAAAAGCCACTAATGCGGGTAAATTAAGCCTAAATCTGGTTAGTGAACAAAAAACGAAGACCCAGCACCAACGGGGAGCTTTGCTTTAAAAGCGATTAAACCACGAAGCGCGCACTTCGTTTGCTACACGGAGGGCACGAAGAAAAGATGGATTTCCTTCGTGCTCTTCGTGTCCTCTGTGGTTCATTGTTATCTTTTAAAGTCAGCAGATTGTTCTGAGTACGTCATTCACTTTATCCTGTATGACGCAGCGCAGGCATCGATTAGATAGCGGCTTTCTGTGACGCAATAAAGTCGTTTATCTGTTGCTCCAGTACTGACATTGGTACAGAACCATTGGCTAAGATAGCGTCATGGAAGGCGCGAATATCAAAGTTTTCACCGAGTTCATCTTCTGCTTGAGCGCGCAAACGTTTAATTGTCAGCTCACCAATCTTGTATGAAAGGGCTTGCCCTGGCCAGTTGATGTAACGGTCAATTTCAGTGTTGACGTTATGCATAGACAGTGCGGTGTTGCTGGCCATAAAATCGATTGCCTGTTGACGCGACCAACCTTTGGCGTGCATGCCAGTATCGACCACTAGACGTGCAGCGCGCCACATCTCGTAGGTAAGGCGACCAAAGTTACTATATGGGTCTTGGTAGAAACCTGCTTCTAAACCTAGATATTCAGAATATAACCCCCAGCCTTCACCAAACGCCGAGATATAGCTGTAGCGACGAAAGTTGGGTAGGTCGGTTAACTCCTGATTGAGTGCGATTTGTAGATGATGACCGGGCACGGCTTCATGCAGTGTCAGTGCCTCCATCTCGTACAGTGGACGCTTATCCAGCGCGTAGGTATTCACCCAGTAATAGCCTGCTTCATCTGCGCGATTCGAACCAGAGTAACGCCCTGTGGTGTATTTAGGCGCGATTTCGGCGGGTACTGGCTCGATACCATAAGGCTGGCGCGGTAGTTTGCCGAAATACTTAGGCAGCATAGCATCGGCCTTTTTGGCGATATAGGCTGCTTCCTTGAGTAACTCTTCAGCTGTCTTTGGGTAGAACTGCGGATCTGTTCTTAGAAAGTGTAAGAACTCGGCAAAGCTGCCCTTAAAGCCAACCTCTTCGATGATTTGCTGCATCTCTTCGCGGATCCGTTTAACCTCTTTTAGGCCCAGTTGGTGCACTTCATCAGAGGTCATATCTAAGGTGGTGTAATAGCGCACGCGGTTCTCATAGAAGGCTTCACCGTCGGGAAGGTCGTAGGTGGCGATGCTTATCCGAGTATTGGGAATATATTCAGTGGTGATGAAGTCGAAGAAGGCTTGGTATTGAGGCAGCACAGTATCTTGTACCAAGGCGCGGCCTTGCTCTGTCAGTTCAGCTTTTTCAGCCTCAGTAAAATGGGCTGGATACTCAGTGAATGGCTGGAAGTAACCACTCTCTTCTACAGGCACGATAAAGGCGCAGATGCTGGTTTCAAACCCTTTGAGTGTGGCCCTAGCGGGAGTGATACCTGCTGCTAGACCTTGCTTTAGCCAGTCAGTTTGTTGAATGAAGTATTCAGGTAGCGCTTGCAGTTGCTTGATATAGTTTTGGTAGTCTTCAACTTTGTTAAAGCGTCCCTTAGCAATTGAGGCGATATAGGCATGAAAGCCACCTTCCGCCGATATGGGCATGTAGTGATCTTTATAACGGAACTGATCGACATCATTTTGCAGTTGGTCGCGTAAGATCTGCGCGTTAATCGCATCACTTTTGGTCAGGCTTGTTTGGTCAATTTGTTTCAGTTGGCTAAGTATTTGCTGCCGACGCTGATCTAATGTTGCTAATGACTGTGGTGATAAGTCTTGCAGCAGCCCAGCTTTAGAAACATCACCTAGCGAATAGGCAAAGCTTGGACTGGCATCGAGAGAGACTTGCCAAGCGGCGTCTATCAGTGATTGTAACTGGGTATTGGTCGCTACTTGTTGAGTGCTGACGTCTTGAGGTGGTGCTGTAATTACTGTCGTGGTTTGGCAGGCGCCGAGCCCCAAGACTAGTACAGAGGGAAGAAGGTACTTATACATAAATCATCCTTTATTATTTTAATTATGAGGCTGATTATGCCGTTACCAATTGCAAAGGTCACGGATGAAAATTATACGAAATGTGACAAGCTGGACTTTCAGTTTTTTCAGGTACAAAAAAGCCGACTAATGCCGGCTTTTAAGGAGTCTAATCAGATGTGATTAGATAACGCGAGAGAACTGTTGTTGTCTTGCTTTTTCACGGTAGTAAACGTCGAAACAGATACAGATGTTGCGGATCAATAAGCGGCCAGTTGGGCTGATAGTGATTTTGCGGTCTGTGATATCGACTAGCTTATCATCGATGAAGGTTTGCAGTAGTTTAAGATCTTCTGCAAAGTACTCTTCGAAGTTGATGTTTAGCTTCTCTTCAATCTTCGCCATATCTAGGTCGAAGTGGCAGATAAGCTGCTTAATGACTACACGGCGAATTTCGTCGTCACGGTTTAAGCTACAACCTTTCCAAAGCGCATGACCATTAGCATCGATAGACTCGAAGTATGGACGAATGTCTTTTTGGTTCTGTGCGTAGCAATCGCCAATCTGGCTGATTGAAGACACACCTAGACCCAATAGGTCACACTCTTCTTGAGTAGTGTAACCTTGGAAGTTACGGTGTAAACGGCCTTCGTTCTGCAGAATCGAGAGCTCATCATCTGGCTTAGCAAAGTGGTCCATACCAATGTACTGGTAACCCGCACCGGTTAGGGTCTCGATAGTTTGGTGCAACATATCAAGCTTTTGCTGTGGTGATGCTAGATCTTCATCTTTAATCTTACGCTGGGCTGCAAAACGAGACGGCAGGTGAGCGTAGTTAAATACTGATAGACGGTCTGGATTTAGATCCAGTACGCGCTGCATGGTTTCAGCAAAAGTCTCAGGCGTTTGGTGAGGCAAGCCGTAGATTAGGTCGATGTTAGTTGAAACAAAACCTAGCTCTTTAGCTCGTGCCATTAGGTCGAAGATAAACTGCTCGTCTTGCTCACGGTTTACTGCAACTTGAACCTTCTTATTGAAGTCTTGCACACCGATAGATATACGGTTGAAGCCCGCTTCTTTTAGAGTGTCTAGCATCGACAGCTCGATTTCACGAGGATCGACTTCAATTGAGTATTCACCTACATCGGCAACGTTGAAGTTAGCCTTGATGAGTGCTGATAACTTAAGAATTTGCTCAGGAGTTAGGAATGTCGGTGTACCGCCACCCCAGTGAATTTGGGTCACTAAGTAATTTTTAAACAGCGGTGCGCGTTTAACGATTTCAGCCGCTAGATACTCAATGTACTGATCGGCTTTATGTTGATGACGAGTGATAACTTTATTGCAGCCACAGTAGTAACAAAGCTTGGCGCAGAAAGGAATATGGATATAAAGAGAAAGCTTGTCACTCTTGCTGTTCTTGATAGAAGTCAGCAATTTTTCCTCGGTAAACGAGTCATCGAATTCCAAGGCCGTCGGATAAGAAGTATAACGTGGACCGCTATAATTGTACTTTTCGATCATTGACTGATCCCAACTAATTGGGGTGGGCTGCTTCAAGGCGTGTCCTCCGGCGTGTAGTTTAGCAACATGTGAAGTATGCACGGTTATTTGTTGAATAACCTTGATCCATGTTGTAAAAATTCAATATGGGTAGCAAAGTGTGACTGAATATCGCTGAAAATGAGGTGGATGTCTGTGGTCTTGGGAAAATTTTGTGCACAGACTCACCCTATATGAGCAAAATATGTCATATCTGCGATTTGGATGCTGCCCTTTTAAAGCCAGTAATCTCTATCGCATCGAATATTAGTGTAATAAGCCGAGGTTTAGTTCACTAAGTTGCTTGGCTTCTTCTAATATTTTGAGCTCTAGCTCACTTTCAGAACGCATACGCGCGAAGTCGAGTTTCATGCGCTGTTGTTTGTCTAAAGCCTTACGCTGTTCTTTGATTGGGTGTGCTTTAATAACGTCAAAGTGCTGAAAAATGGCGGGGTACTGGCTGGCGATGCGCTCAGATATCCCGACTAACTGAGACAGCTTAGCAATGCGCATGACACCTTCTGACAGTTCACAGCGTTCTTCTAGCATCGCGGTAGCGATATAGCGAATATTGTCGAGCAGTTCATTCGCCTTGGCTTTGGCAGCATCGGCTCGCTCTTGTTTCAGCTTGGCTTGGAGTTGTTTTTGCTTACGCACTTTAATCAGTAGGTAGCCAGCGTAGGCTGCCAGTGCAACGACGATAATGATGGCGAGGACAATAAAGGTTGTAGTCATGCAAAACCCTAACGGTAAGTGAGAGAAAGAGACGATTATGGATAAAAATATGGCATCAATAAAGATGCCATAGGGGTATACACATTAAGAGTTAATCTTTGTGTTGGTAGTCTTTTAGCAGATCTGCGCCAGACTCAAACTTATCAAATAAGTCATCATCACTAACGGCTTTTCTGCTTTGTGGCTCATCGTCTTCTTCGTCGGTGATGCCCAGCTTTATCATTAGCGCTTCAATTTGATTTAACTGCTTGTCTAACCACTTTTGATCGTCTGTGTTCAGGTTCTTACCTTCTTCAAGCATATCTAGCAGGCCGTTTAGTCTTGGGTCTTCCTCAAGCTTCAACAACTTCTGCTCATCAGTTAGTTTTGGCCCTTGAGGCTTCTTCTCAACCTTAGCTTCGGTATTGATGTGCAGTTGAACAGGCTTTTTGCTGCCGTGACGTGGGTCAGCGCTCTTAGCTTTACCGCCGTTAGCTTGGCTTTCAATCATCGAAGCGTTATGACGACTTCCCGCTTTATTGCCAGCAACTTGTTTCTTGCCTGCAAGAACACGCTCTTTCTTTTTGGTTCTTGGGGCTAATTTTGGAGCATTATCGTTGCTCTTACGCATTTTCTTACTACGGGACATGATCGCTTATCTCGATAACTTAAAAGACTCTATTGCTGAAAAGCGTCTAGGCTCATACAACAACTGAAGTTTGGTCGCGTGTTATATCAGATCCTGATGGTTTTTGCACCAGAATGAGATCGTTTGCTGCAAATAATAGCTTAAAACCGACTTTGTTTGCTAGAAACTCAAAGGTTGCCTGCTGATAAAAGCTCACATGGGTCAGATTATTTTTATGGTGCCACTTTTCAAATGCGTTCAAATCACTCAATAGTGGCGTACAAATAGCCAGCCAGCCGCCAGGTTTAAGCAGTTGGGTTAGTAGATCCCATTCTTTAAAGGGAAAACGAAAGTGTTCAAACACTCGATAGCAGCAAATAAAATCATATTCTTGCTTAAGGGAGCGATTCCATGGTGCAAGGCTAGGATCATATTGATTGAGTTGATGACCTTTTTTACTGATTTTTCTCAGAGTCTTGTTGTCTAGGGTGCGGCCAAAGTTAAGCCCCAGCAAAGGCGTATGGCCATCGTCACATTGCTCGACAAGATCTAGCATAAATCTTGCGAGAGGGTTTTGTTTGTTATTGGCGAGGCGATACTTTTGCAGCTCAGCAGAAGGAGGTAAGTGTGAGTTGGCGTCTGCAAATACTAATTGGCATAGATGACAATGATACAAACAGCGTTTTTTATTGGCATAAAACCGAGTTGTATTATCACTATGACAAAGAGGGCATCTGCGCATATGTTCGCTAAACCAATGACTTAATTAATTTGAGTATAAATGAAGATATTATACCAATCAGTATAAATATTTAGTCACTCAGCGAGAATTTAGCGGTTTTGAGGCAAGGCAACGAATGAAGAGCATAGTTGAACTAGGTTCAAGGTCCCTCTTTGTTTATTGAGAGTCACTGCATCAGAATCGCTAAAACTCGCCATTCTGGAACGTTTTTGGCTGCCTACTTCTGCGTTGAATAGATTTATAAGGGAATAACCATTATTGCAGCTATTCGCCTAGAATTAGTTTGCCAAAAATCGTTCTGAGTTGATCAAATTCTTATACTGATTGGTATTAGAGGGAGAAATAAAAAAAGGCGACAGATTAATCTGTCGCCTCTATAAAGTGTCAATCGACACCAATTCTGATTTCAAGTATCCGTACTTGCTATGTGACTATCCCGGTCAATATCCATCTTATTTTTTGTCTGCTTTCCATGCATGTCTTATAGTTTATGGTCTTCCCGACACTTTATTTTTAGACCTGTCGTCTTCCCGACGACAGTTTCCGTAGATGGTCTTTAAAGACACATCACAATTTTTATTCGTCCATCCAATGACGCCTAAGTAACCATCCATGTATATTTTTTTAAGTATCTTCCAGTGATAACAAGCTTCCCGCAAGTGCATCCAAAGCATCAGCTTCCTTTGCTATGTTTGTATCCTACAAACACTTTCCTATTGGTAGATGTTTCTCTGAATGTAAGGGTCAATGCTAAATAGCGTTTTGGCCTTCCTAACCAAATCCTTACTAAATTCTTGCGACCTGGACTTCAAACTGAAATCTCGACTCTTATTATTTTTAGTGAGTGGTCTCAATATTATTGTTATTATTTCGTTACTTTATTCTTGTATCTTAAATGTATAAATACCGAAATCTGAAAGTTATTATTAAATAATTTTTGTACTAACAGTTGGGTTCATCTCGGTACGGGGCTTATTTAAACCTAGAACTGTGATCTCTGTCAAGAGGGTTTTGCCTTAAGTTTACGTAAACGTAAACGAGATGATATAAAAAAGGACGGTTAATCCGTCCTTTTTAGATCTTGCTAATATTTAGTTAAGGCTTGATATATATTTAGATAATGCTTCGATATCGGCTGCATTTAATTTTTTTGCAACGTCTTGCATCATGCCATTTAGGTCGTTGTTACGATTTGTATCGTGGAACTTATTTAGCTGGATCTTGATATAATTTGCATGTTGGCTGTTGATTGCAGGGAAACCTGCAAGCTCCATTCCTTTACCTTCAGGACCATGACATGCGATACAAGCAGTGATGCCGCGAGCAGAGTCACCAGTGGTATAAAGCTGCGCACCTAGCTCTGGGATATCTTTAACTTCGATATCTTTATTGGTTTGGCTAGCATAAAATGCCGCAAGGTCTGCGATATCTTGATCGCTAAGGGCGACAGACATACCGCCCATGATTGGGTCCATACGGCCTTCTTTTCCACCAGTCTGTGCTGCACTGCGGAAATCATGTAGCTGCTTTTCAAGGTAGGTAACGTGTTGACCAGCAAGCTTAGGGTACATGTCTATCATGCTGTTACCGTCAACACCGTGACAAGCAGAACAAACAATGGCTTTAGTTTTTCCGGCTTCGGCATTTCCTTCGGCCATAGCAGGTGAAGAGATTGTGGCTAAAACAGACAGCGCAAGAGCTAACTTTTTCATGGCGTTCCAACTTCTTATTAAAATATTTGTCCTGAGCTTACTAGGAAGACCCGCAAGCGTGATAAAATGTATTTTATGTGATCGGGGTAATATTTTACACTAAATTGTGAAAATGTAAGCAACTCTTCGATATTTATAAAAGTTTATGAGTAAAATTTTGGAGTTAATTGTGAGTGAATCTCGTATCGATTTCCGTAAAGCAGAGTTTTTAATTAGTGCACCTGATATTGCACATTTGAATGAATACCTCCCTGGTGATGTTGGGGTGGAGATCGCATTTGCGGGTCGTTCGAACGCGGGTAAGTCGAGTGCTTTAAATTTACTAACTGAGCAGAAAATTGCTCGAACCAGTAAAACGCCTGGACGTACGCAGTTAATTAACGTTTTTAGATTGGATAAACACCGTCGTTTGGTGGATTTACCGGGTTATGGTTTTGCTCAAGTACCTTTGGCTCTTAAGCTAAAGTGGCAAGAATCTTTGGGTGAATACTTGCTTAAGCGTGATTGTTTAAGCGGTGTGGTGGTATTGATGGATATCCGTCATCCACTAAAAGATCTTGATATGCAAATGATTGAGTGGGCAGTTCAGAGCCATATTCCTGTTTTAGCATTGTTAACCAAAGCTGATAAGCTAGGTCAAAGCGCTAGAATGAAGATGGTTAATGAAGTGCGCAAGAAACTAAGCCATTTTGAAGACGGCGTAAAGGTTGAGCCTTTCTCTTCATTAAAAGGGATTGGTAAAGGCAAGGTATTGGGGATTCTAGATAGTTGGTGTAAGCCAGAATGGTTGATGCAACAAATAGAAGCCGATGCGATTGCCGCTCAAGCCGAAGCTGACAACAAATAATCAATCTGTTGTTATATTGATTAGTCGCAGCTAGCTAAATGACGCTCCCAAATGGGGGCGTTTTTTTTGCCTCTATTACGATATTACTCAATTTCAGGCAAAAAAAAACCGACGGCATAAACCATCGGCATAAATTAGCTCTTTTGGGGAGAAGCTAAATTCAACAAGACTCAAGTTCAATCAAACTATGTTGATATCGCTCAATGAACACAGCATAACTCGAATTTTGTTCGATTTAAAGTAATTACTCTAAAATTTATTTCAGACGAAAAAAAGCCCCAGCGAATTAGATTCACTGAGGCGCCATAATTTGGCCATTTACTACAAAGTAGCAAACGTAAAAAAAAGGTCTGAAAGATAGAACATCTTAACCTCTGTACCCTACGCCGAGAATATTACTCCATTAAACGCTATATGAAAAACTGTTTTTGTAAAAAACACACAATAATGTGATGGGTATCTCAATGTTTGTTCAATAAAGATACACTAAATGATCGTAAAATTTCAGTTTAACGATTAAATATCAAGTGTTTATATTTGTTTTGCGGTGTTGTTGGTTTTCACGGCTAAGAGAACGGCGGTTGCATGAATACGAACAATGTGGAAGAAACAGGTAAATATACAGGAAGATGACTGGCGAAATGCTCCGCCAGTCATGGGTTCTGAGGAGTTAGTGAGCTTGTTCCCAGTTGTCGCCAATGCCAGCTTCTGCCAGTAATTCAACATCGAGCTTGGCAGCAGCAGCCATCAACTCACAGACCTTCGCTTGAAGACTATCAGCCTTGGCCTCATCGACTTCAAACACCAATTCATCGTGAACCTGCATGATCATAATTATTTCGCCTTGGGTATCAGTTTCAATCCACTGAGCGATATTAATCATGGCTTTCTTAATGATGTCGGCAGCGGTACCTTGCATAGGCGCGTTGATCGCAGCGCGTTCTGCTGCTTGTCTACGCATCGCGTTTCTATCTTTAATCGCTGGCAGATAGAGGCGACGACCGAATAGCGTCGATACATAACCCAGATCGGCTGCGATAGCACGGGTCTCTTCCATATACTTAAGCACGCCCGGATAGCGCTTAAAGTAGGTGTCGATATAGCTTTGTGCTTCGGCTCTTGGGATATCAAGTTGCTTGGCAAGACCAAAAGCAGACATACCGTAGATCAAACCGAAGTTCACTGCTTTGGCGCGGCGACGCTGATCGACAGTCACTTCACTAAAGTCAACATCAAACACTTCTGCAGCGGTCGCTTTATGAATGTCTTTACCTTCAGCAAAAGCCGTCAATAGACCTGCATCTTGTGAAAGGTGCGCCATAATTCTCAATTCGATTTGCGAGTAATCGGCTGCAAGGATTTTTTTACCCTCAGGTGCAATAAACGCGTGGCGAATACGGCGACCCTCTTCGGTACGGATTGGAATGTTCTGCAGGTTAGGCTCGCTTGATGACAAGCGCCCCGTTGCTGCATTGGCTTGATGGTAGCTTGTATGTACACGGCCCGTTCTAGCATTAACCATTAATGGCAGTTTATCTGTGTAAGTGCTTTTTAGTTTAGCTAGGCTGCGATGCTCCAAAATAATCTTAGGCAGCGGATAATCTAGCGCTAACTCCACTAACACTTCTTCTGCAGTCGATGGTGCACCTTTAGGGGTCTTCTTGATCACTGGGTAGCCCAGTTTTTCAAAGAATAGTGCCTGTAACTGCTTAGGTGAGCTTAAGTTGAATGGCTCGCCGGCAATTTCATGGGCTTTATGTTCTAGCTCATCAATCTTACGGGCAAGTTCTTCACTTTGCTGGCCAAGCAACATGCTATCGATTAACACGCCTTGACGCTCAATATTAGACAGTACGTTAACTAGTGGCACTTCAATATCAGTAAATACACTAGCAAGCTCTGATTGCTTTTCTAGTCGCGCCCATAGGTGTTGATGTAAACGCAGGGTAATATCGGCATCTTCAGCGGCATAAGGTGCGGCTGTGTCTAATGGGATTTGATTAAACGTAAGCTGCTTAGCCCCTTTTCCGGCAATTTCTTCAAAGCTAATATTTTTATGACCAAGATACTTAAGCGCTAAATCATCCATGTTGTGCTTAGAAGCAACAGAGTTAAATACATAAGACTCGAGCATAGTATCAAACTGCACGCCACGTAAGCTGATGCCAGCGTTGGCAAATATGCTAATGTCGTATTTAAGGTTTTGACCAACCTTTTTAAGATTTTCATCTTCAAGCAGTGGTTGTAGTTTTTCAAATACAAGGGCGCTATCTAATTGCTCGGGTGCATCGACGTAGTCGTGAGCTAAAGGTAGATAAGCAGCTTTCCCCGCTTCAACTGCAAAAGATATCCCTACTAACTTAGCTTCCATATAGTTGAGGCTAGTGGTTTCGGTATCGATAGCGATAAGCTCGGCAGCGGTTAATTTTTCAATCCAGCTATCGAGTTGCTCTAGGGTTAGAATGGTTTCGTATTCAATTTCAATATCTAGCTTTGCTGCAGGTGCATCATCGTCGGCAGCCGCTGAAGCAGTAGCTTTATCGCCACTGTTATCGAGCACTTCTGCTAACCAGCGTTTAAATTCCATCTCACCATAACATTTGATTAGCTCATCTTTGTTAGCAGGCTCAATCGACAGCTGGTGCCAGTCTTGCTCAAGTTCAACGTCTAACTTGATGGTAGCTAACTCATAACTGAGTTTAAGCATGTCGGCATGCTCAATAATTTTAGCTGGCATGGTCTTAGAACCACGGAAACCTAGCTCTGGCATTTTCTCTGGTGCAGCAAGGATCTTATCGACCCCACCAACACCTGTTAGCATAGCGAGTGCGGTTTTTTCGCCTACACCAGGTAGCCCTGGAATGTTATCGGCCTTATCACCCTGAAGCGCTAATAGATCGATAATCAACTCAGGACCCACACCAAACTTTTCGGTAACCTCTGCAGGCCCCATGATGGTGTTGGTCATGGTATTAATTAGTGTGACGTTTTCATCCACTAGTTGCGCCATATCTTTATCGCCAGTACTGATAAGAACCGCACGGCCTTCTTTACTGGCTTGAGTTGCAATGGTGCCGATAACATCGTCGGCCTCAACGCCAGAAATACACACTAGCGGTAAACCAAGTGCCTTAATGATTCTGTGTAGAGGTTCAATCTGGTGGCGCAGATCATCTGGCATAGGTGGGCGCTGGGCCTTGTACTCCGAATACATATCATTGCGGAATGTTTTGCCTTTTGCGTCAAAAACCACCGCCATTTGTGATGGCTTATATTGGTTTAACAGGCTACGAAGCATGTTGATAACGCCGTAAACGGCGCCAGTTGCCTCCCCCTTTGAATTTGTTAGGTGAGGTGGTGCATAGTAGGCGCGGTAAAGGTATGAAGAACCATCCACAAGAATTAAAGGGTTATCGGCAATTTTAGGCATAGTTAAGTATTTATATATCGGAGTTCGATGATGGCGCTAGCATGCCATATTAGGGCAATTTCGGCCACGTAAATATAAAATACAGCCTGTGGATAACTCTGTGAATGAATCGGTGGAAGTCGATCTTGATTAAAAAATGCAACAACAAGCAATAAGCCTAAGTCGTTGAAAACTAGCTGGTTAAATTAAATGTGTGAAGTGGGTTCTATTTTGACCATTTGAACTAAATATGTGGACTTTTTATTTTTATGCATTTTTGAAGTCCATTTTCTGGTTAAATATTGCTCGCCTGCTAAAGTGTTGACCTAACTTAGCATGATAAATAATCTGATCAAGCTGTTTATTGCAATTTTGTTAAAACAATATGATATATAAAGAGGCTTTTTAATGAAAAAAATAGCGGTACTTTTAAGTGGCTGTGGTGTTTACGATGGTACAGAGTTACATGAGTCTGTTTTAGCTCTATTGGAGATAGCCAGAGCAGGCGCAAGTTATCAATGTTTTGCACCGGATATTACTCAATTACATGTGGTTAATCATTTAACTGGGCAGGTTGAAGAAGCTGAAACACGCAATGTGCTCGTTGAGTCGGCGAGAATAGCTCGTGGTGAAATTAAGGCCGTAGATGAACTTAATATTGCCGAATTTGATGCTTTGGTGATCCCTGGTGGTTTTGGTGCCGCTAAGAATCTATGCGATTTTGCCGTATCGGGTGCCGAGCATGACGTTGAGCCAAGTGTGAAGCGATTTATCTCGCAGTTTGCTAATAGTCATAAGCCGGTAGGCTTTATTTGCATTTCACCTGTGATGATCCCCAAGCTCTATCCTTTAGGGGTTAGCGGCACTATCGGCAGTGATCAAGGTACTGCTGTAGCCTTTGAGCAGCAAGGTGGCAAGCACCAGTCTGCGCTTGTGAATGAAATTATCGTCGATGAACAACATAAGGTGGTGAGTACACCGGCTTATATGTTAGCTACTGATATTGTTGAGGCGCACTCAGGCATTAGTAAGCTGGTAGAGAAAGTACTGCAAATGGCCTAATACGTGAGCAAAGCTCGCTATTGTTCGTTGCTAAATTTAAGCCCGCATTCAGCGGGCTTAATTTTTAATGAATAGGTTTCAGCTTAGTGGCTTGTTGAGTCACTATATCTTACGGGTCTTACTGTCGATAAAGCCCTGAATAACTCCCACTAGTAAACCACCAAGGTGAGCACCGTTGGCGATAGATAGGCCAAACATATCGGTAAAACCAAAGACTAACCATAAAAGCATAAAGCCGATATATGCCGGTGGTAGGCCGATGCCTGATTCGGGTCGTTTTACGCCCATGACCCATGTATAGCCAACAACCGCATAGACCACGCCAGATAAGCCGCCAAAGCCAGGTCCCGCCATGTAATACTGCAAAATATTGGGTAGCGTACCACCAACGATTAACAGGATAAATAGCGGGGTAAAGCCGAGTTTATTTTCAATTTTACCACCTAGATACCACCACCAGAGTAAGTTAAAGATGATGTGCATGGCTGAAAAGTGCAGCAGGCTCGGGGTAAATATCCGCCAGAACTCACTCAGTGAGGCTGGGGAGGTGGCACCAAAAAAAGATAGGTGCTCGAAGATAGGGTTAGCAAAGCCAAGATTCATCGCGGCATAGATAGCGACACAAACAAAGAATACCAGCAGGGTAAGTGGACCAGCACCGGTTATAAATTGGCTGACTAGCTGCAGGCTTGGGCTACCATAATCTAGCTTAGTGTGAGTATCGCCATTATCCCATGACGCGGCGAGATACTTTTCGTCATAAGGGTTATTAATAAAGGATTGGAACTCGCGTTGGGCGCGATCAAAGTGTTTTTCATCATGGATCATTAATGCCACACCATGTTCGGTCGGCACTAATTCACAATCAATTTTCAGCCCTTTTAGGTAGTCGATGAGAGCCTGTGCTGCGCGACTATTAGGTAGTCTGCCAATCTCTATCATTATTGTACCCTCTTGCTGCTATAAATTGGCCTGATGCCAAGCAGTGTAACCACCATCTAGGCTGAATACGTCATCAAAGCCTTGCTCATTAAGGTAAGTGGCTGCACTTTGGCTGCTGATCCCATGATAGCAAACAACAATAAGCGGCAGATCCATGTCGGCATCGCCAATAAAATGGGCTAAGTTGTCATTGGTTAGATTGACAGAACCAAGAATATGACCGGCTTCGTAGCTGGCTGCATCTCTGATATCAACGATTTGTAGTTCGTCTGATTCAGCTTGCATCTGAATAAGTTGATTAACACTAAGATGTTGAAAAGCTGACATAGAAAACCTGTATTGATTGGATTAGAAAAGATAAAAGCGACTGTAATAACCTCTGAGGAATATTACAGCCACTTAATTGGAGAATAAATCAAAAGCTAACTAATGATTTAATCCCAGTTGAGGATCACTTTACCAGATTGACCTGAACGCATGGCATCAAAGCCTTGCTGGAATTCATCAATACTATAATGGTGGGTGATGATTGGAGAAATATCGAGTCCAGACTGGATAAGGCTTGCCATCTTATACCAGGTCTCAAACATCTCACGGCCATAAATGCCCTTAATGATAAGGCCTTTAAAGATCACCTTGCTCCAGTCGATAGCCATGTCACCACCTGGAATACCTAGCATGGCAATTTTGCCGCCGTGGTTCATGGTGTCGAGCATAGAGTGGAATGCCGAAGGCACGCCTGACATCTCTAACCCCACATCGAAGCCTTCTGTCATGCCGAGTTCCTGCATTACATCTTCTAGCTTCTCTTTGGCAACGTTAACTGCACGGGTTGCGCCCATTTTTTGGGCTAGCTCTAGGCGGTACTCATTCACATCGGTGATCACCACATGGCGCGCACCTACGTGACGACATACGGCTGCTGCCATAATGCCGATAGGACCTGCACCTGTGATAAGAACGTCTTCACCGACAAGGTCGAATGACAGCGCAGTATGCACCGCGTTACCGAATGGATCGAAGATAGAGGCCAAATCGTCAGAGATATCATCAGGGATTTTAAAGGCGTTAAATGCAGGGATAACTAGGTATTCGGCAAAGGCACCTTCACGGTTTACACCTACACCCGAAGTATTGCGGCATAAGTGAGTGCGACCACCACGACAGTTACGGCAATGGCCGCAAGTGATATGGCCTTCACCCGATACGCGGTCACCTACAGTGAAACCGCGAACTTCTTGGCCCATATCAACCACTTCGCCAACATACTCATGACCCACAACCATAGGTACAGGAATGGTGTTTTGTGACCACTCGTCCCAGTTGTAGATATGAACGTCAGTACCGCAGATAGCGGTTTTACGAATTTTAATTAATAGATCGTTATGGCCCACTTCTGGTTTGGGCGCATCAACCATCCAGATGCCTTCTTCAGGCTTTAGCTTGCTAAGTGCTTTCATTTTATAACCTATTACAGGCCGGCAGTGCGGCTTGCTGAATGTCATTCAAAAAGGGCTACAAACAGTAGCCCTTATTGATTTAATTTTAGCCGATGATACCCATCTCTTTCGCTATACGGGTAAAGGCTTCAATCGCCTTGTCTATTTGCTCTTTGGTGTGAGCTGCAGACATCTGAGTACGAATACGCGCCTGACCCTTTGGTACCACAGGGAAAGAGAAACCAATCACGTAGATGTTTTCAGTTAATAGGCGGTTAGCAAAATCGCCAGCTAATTTTGCGTCACCAATCATTACCGGAATAATGGCGTGATCGGCACCACCAAGGGTGAAGCCTGCCGCAGTCATTTGCTCACGGAAGTAACGGCTGTTTTCCCAAACGGCTTCGCGTAGCGCTTGGCCAGATTTGAGCATCTCAAGCACGTGGATAGATGCGGTGACGATTGATGGGGCCAATGAATTAGAGAACAGGTAAGGGCGAGAGCGTTGACGCAACCAGTCGATGACTTCTTTTTTACCTGAAGTGAACCCTCCCGATGCGCCGCCAAGGGCTTTACCTAAAGTACCAGTAATGATGTCTACGCGATCCATCACTTCACAGTACTCGTGAGTACCACGACCTTCTTGGCCAACAAAACCCACGGCGTGCGAGTCATCGACCATTACTAGTGCGCCGTACTTATCAGCAAGATCACACACACCTTTTAGGTTGGCAATCACGCCGTCCATTGAGAACACACCGTCGGTAGCGATCATGATGTTGCGAGCGCCAGCTTCTTTAGCGGCGATAAGCTGTGCTTCAAGATCAGCCATGTCGTTGTTAGCGTAACGGAAGCGCTTTGCTTTACATAAACGCACGCCATCGATAATCGATGCGTGGTTTAGAGCGTCAGAAATAATCGCGTCTTCTGCGCTTAATAAGGTTTCAAATAGGCCCGCGTTAGCATCGAAGCATGAAGAATAAAGAATGGTGTCTTCCATGCCTAAAAACTCGCTAAGGCTAGCTTCTAGTTGCTTATGGATATCTTGGGTGCCGCAGATAAAACGAACCGACGCCATACCAAAACCGTGAGCATCGAGGCCAGCTTGGGCTGCCTTAATAAGCTCTGGGTGGTTAGCTAAACCTAGGTAGTTGTTAGCACAAAAATTAATAACTTGGTCGCCATTAACTTCAATTGCAGTTTGTTGAGGAGAAACAATGACTCGCTCACTTTTATACAAGCCTTCGGCTTTTACGTCATCAAGCTGTTGATTTATTTGGTCGTAGAATGAGGTCTTAGGCACCTTTATTCTCCTTAATTAGCATTATTTTGAGTATTGGAGTGCTGGCATTTTAACCTTAATTTGTGCGGCTCTACAGCCTTTTTTTTAATACAGAAATTGGGATTATTTAGATTAGGGAATAACGAAACTTAACATTAGTAAAACTAATGAATGTTGATTTTATGTTATTATTTGTTTGGTAGTGATTAAGGAAGCTAAAAAGGCTTATTTATCTTTGGATAGAGTTGTTTGTTATTGGTGCTATGAACTCGTTGGAGTTACAAGCGCCACAGTGCAGTGCTACTATTTAATCAATAATCTACTGTGTTTTTATTAAGTGTTTTTATTAAGTGTTTTTAATTGTCACGACCTATAATTGGCCTGAAGCGTTAAGAAAAGTGCTTGATAGCATTGCCTTACAAACTGTCCCTCCCTTTGAAGTGATAATCGCTGATGATGGGTCCAGCGCTAGCACGAAACAACTGCTTGAAGCGTATCAGTCAAAGCTAAAGTGTCCGTTAATTCATTGCTGGCAAGAAGATAGAGGATTTCGCGTTGCAAGAAATCGAAATCACGGCATAGTGACCAGTAAAGGTGACTATATCGTTTTTATTGATGGCGATATGATTTTAGCGCCCAAATTTATTGAAGATCATATTGCAGTCGCTGAGCCAGGTTACTTTGTTCAAGGAAGGCGGGCTTATCTTAATGAGCAGGTTAGTTCAATGCTGTTAACAACCGAAAAAATGCCGCACATTTTTATGAAAGGGGTTAAACATCGCGAGCAGGCGATGCGACTCGCTTTTTTGCCTAAAAGTATCACCGAGAGTAAGCGCAGCTCACTCGCTAGAGCTATGACTGCAAACTGTGCTTTTTGGCGTGATGATGTCTACAGGGTTAATGGCTTTAATAATGATTTTGAAGGCTGGGGCCCCGAAGATATTGAGTTTTTCCAGCGGCTTTTTAATACTGGTTTAAAGTGTAAGAAGTTAAATTTTAAAAGTAACTGCTACCATATTTATCACCCTTCGAGTTCTACAGCATCTCTAGCACATAATCATAAACTACTTGATGACACTATAAAGCAGCAACTTGTAGAGTGTGAAAATGGCTTACGGCAGCTATAAGTCCGATTGGCTTGCTAAATTTTGGTAATAGTCCTCTAGCCTTGAGAATGTATCCTTAGAGCTTGGTGTGGCGTAGGATTTAAATAGCATGATCACCCGCAGCAGTCCTTCATACAGCGACTCTTTAGTGATAGAACCTATGTTTGACTGAGTTTGGGTAAGCTTATAGCTGATCCAAAAGCTGACTAGCATTTTTATGGTGTCGGCTAAAGGCTTAATGTCTTCAGCATTAATCGCTAAGAAGCCATCTTGAGTTAATTTTTCTAGTACACCGCTTGAGCGTTCAAGCACATCTTGTTGGGCCTTGAGGTAGCGGTTTTTTAAGGTTTCATCGCGGCTGAGGATGTCGGCAAGGTTGGCATACATAAAGCGAAACTGCCAAAGGGTGTAAAACATCGCATCGAAATAGCCGATTAATAGATCGACATTGACCTCTTTATCGACATAGGGCTGAAAACCCGACTCGAGATGTTGCTCATAAAGACCAAAAATCGAACGTATGATGTCTTCCTTATTGCGGAAGTGGTAATAGAGATTGCCAGGGCTAATATTTAGGTGGGCGGCGATATGATTGGTTGTGATTGCTCTCTCGCCATGTTCGTTAAATAACTCTAAACTGGCTTGTACGATCTTGTCACGGGTCTTCATATTCATCCTAAATGGTTAATATTCTGTATCACTTGCTTGGCTCGCACTTGACCGATAATTGCCTCTATTTATGCCTAATCACACAAGTGTCATTACGTTAAGGCTTGACTATCATGTTAGCATTAACGCAATTGTTCAAGTAAAACGCAACAAAGTAGCCAATTTGATGAATCGTAGTCTCTATTCTTTAGCTTTATATCTAATTAGTCCTCTGTTACTGGTGTATCTTGCGGTGCGTGCTTTTAAAAGCAAAGATTATCGTGGCCGTTGGAGTGAGCGTTTCGGTTTTAAATCATTAAAGCAAACCGACCTCTTGGTCCATTCTGTATCAATGGGAGAGACCTTAGCGGCAATTCCGCTGATCAAGCAGATCCAGCAGCGGCACCCAGAGCTAGAGATTACGATTACCACTACCAGTCCAACGGGATCGGCCGAGGTCGTTAAAGCATTTGGCTCAAGCGTGCAGCATTGCTATCTGCCTTTTGATCTCGCTTGGTGTGCTAAGCGATTCGTTAAGCAAGTTGCACCCAAGTGCTGCATTATAATGGAGACAGAGCTCTGGCCTAATTTAATTCATTATCTTAAGCGGGCTGAGTCACAGGTTTTATTAGCCAATGCACGTTTGTCGCAAAAGTCGGCAGATTCATACCGAAAGCATCACAAGCTCACAACGCCGATGCTTAAGCAACTTGATGGTATTGCGGCGCAGTCGCAGCAGGCAGCAGAACGCTTTATTGCTTTAGGTGTTGCGCCTGAGCGAGTCAGTGTTTGTGGTAGCTTAAAGTTTGATATCAGTATCGATGAGCAACGTATTAATACGGCGAAAGCGCTTAGGCAACAATGGCAGGCAACTGATAAGCCTGTTTGGGTTGCAGGCTCTGTACATCCGGGTGAGTTTGATTGCTTGATTGCAGCGCATCAGCAGTTGCTTGCCAAATTCCCTGATGCCTTGATGGTTATGGTACCACGCCATCCTGAGCAGTTTGATGCTGCCGCCTTAGCCGTAAAATCCGCTGGGTTAGCCTTAGTTAGGCGTAGCTCTGCTGCGCAGCTGTCAGCTGAAACTCAAGTGGTGTTAGGTGACACTATGGGAGAGTTACTGACCTTTTATGCTGCTGCCGACCAAGCTATTGTCGGGGGCTCACTGATTGTGCATGGTGGTCACAACCCGCTTGAACCTGCTGCGTTGGGACTGCCTGTGATGATGGGGCCTAATTACCGAGATTTTGTTGAAATTACTGAGCTACTTGTCTCTGCTGGTGGACTAAAAATTGTTGATTCAAGTGAAGCATTAGCCAATAACTTGATTTACTTGTTTGATGATAAAAAGGCTTATCGCCAAGCGAGTGAGGCAGCAAAATCTGTGGTTGAGCAGAACCGTGGATCGCTGGCTAAGCAGCTGGCAGTAGTGGAAAGTTATATTCAGCGTTAGTGTGGTAAGTGATATCAGTAAAAAGGTCAGCTTTGTACTGACCTTTTTTATTAAATTTGACTGCTAACACTACTGGTTGAGCTTGGCTAAATAGCCTTGATGCAGCTGCTGCCAGTTGTCTTCGCTAAATGCGAGGCTAGGCAGTTTGCCGAGTTCTTTTCTAAAGGAGCGTAGCAGGCGACTCATATTGGCTTGTTGCCATTGACAGTTGCTTTGCCTTAGCTCGCCACGGTCAAAATCAATAAGATAGAATTTGTCTGCGCAGATAAGGATATTCTTCGCATTGAGATCTGCGTGATACACACCATGGTTGTGGAACTGGGCGATGGTTTCCCCCAGTGTTTGCCACTGTTCATCAGGCATAGCACTTTTGCTTAAACGAGCGACTAGGTCTTCGGCACCTTCTACTCGCTCTATTATCAAGTCTGCTCGGTAGAATAGACCTGAACGCTCAACATTGGCAGCAATCGGTTTAGGTACCGCAAACCCTTGCTCAAATAAGGTTTCCAATAAGGCTAATTCAGCCACAGCACGAGTTTTCTCTAAACCAGTAAATAGGTATTGGTCGCGGCTAATCTTTTCTATCAAACCACCACGATAGTAGTGACGAAGCACCCACTGGTTTTGCCCTTCATCAATGCTGCTTGCATCGACAAACCATGTGGTATAACGGCCTTTAGATGAGCCGGTAATGGCAGATTGCTCACGCCAAAAGTCGGCGCCAAACCAGCTAGGTTCGATGCTTGATGGTGTATGTTGGCAATAAGCGATACTGCCTTTGGCGGTTTTTTTATACTTCATAGATAGAATTGTAAGTTAAAGCGTGGAACCTACAGGCATTCTACATTAAGATCGGTGGATTGCGCTAAATAACCTTCGAGCACTAATGAGCCTATCAACTTCAAGTGACAATCAGAACGCTAAATCAAACAGTATAGATTTAAGCAACGCAGAGTCTTTATGTCTATTAAGGCTGTCGGCAATAGGCGATGTTTGTCATGCAGTGGCTATGGTGCAGGCTATTCAGCGCCGCTATCCACAGCTTAAAATCACTTGGATTTTGGGTAAGGTTGAGTATCAACTGCTGAAGCATCTTGAAGGGGTGGAGTTTGTGGTTTTTGATAAATCACAAGGCTGGCGCAGTTACTTCAACTTGAAGCAAGCCCTTAAGGGTCGTAAGTTCGATGTGTTACTGCATATGCAGATCGCCCTGCGCGCGACGATTGCCTCATTAGCTATCTCTGCTAAAACTCGTATTGGCTTCGATCGTTTTAGAGCCAAAGAAGGCCAATGGTTGGTAACTAATCGCCATATTGAACCTCAAGCCACACCACATGTATTAGAGGGGTTTATGGGGTTTGCTAAGGCTGTCGGAGTGACAGACTTGACTCCTAGTTGGAATATACCTGTCCCTGCGATTGACACTGAATTTGCCGAGACGCTTATTCCTAGCAACACGCGAGTATTGGTTATTTGCGCTGCAGCCAGTAAAGCTGAACGAAACTGGTTGCCTGAACGCTATGCTGCGGTGGCAGATTATGCGGTAGCGAAAGGTTATCGAGTCATCTTATGTGGTGGCCCAACCGTACTTGAGCGAGAGCTTGCTGACAATATTCAGAGCGCAGCTAAATCAGAGTTAGAAAACCAAGTCGGTAAAACGACTTTGCTGCAACTGTTAGCAATACTTAAACAAGCGAGTGTGGTATTGGCACCTGATACAGGCCCTGCACACATGGCTGTGACTCAAGGTACGCCAGTTATTGGTTTATATGCCCATTCAAATCCTGGACGTACAGGGCCTTATACCTGCTTAGATTCAGTCGTTAGCGTTTACGATGAAGTGATTGCTCAGCAGAACCCTGATATTGCTATCCCTTGGGGCAAGCGCGCAAAGGGGGGAGATTTAATGGAGAGGATTGATGTTGAAAGTGTTATCGTTCAGTTAAATCGTTTGTTAGATCAACCGTGAGCAAAAATTTTTGTTAGTATGCCCAAAGCATAATACTTCTTCGTAGTTTGATGAGTTGATTCAATGACCCTAAGATCTCCAAAATTTCTTTTTGTACCCGTATCTTCTCCCGAGGGAGTCGGTGAGTACATGCGATCATTGATTGTCGCTAACGAAGTGAAGCGACGCTGGCCTGATGCAACAATTCAATTTATTTTAAGTCGTCATGCGCCTTATGCCTCTACTTGTCCTTATCCAGCAGCACTTTTAGACGATACTCCCACAAAGGATATTAAAGCGGTTAATGACTTTATGTCTTTCTTCCAGCCAGACTTTGTTATTTTTGATGCATCGGGTCGACGCTCACAACTGACCCATGCGAATAAGCTGGGGGCAAAAGTTATTTTCATCAGTCAGCATAAGCGTAAGCGCAGTAGGGGAATGAAAATATTGCGCGCGCGGGTAACCGATAGCCATTGGGTGGTACAGCCTGAATTCGTTATAGGCCCAATTAGTTGGCTAGACAGACTAAAATTGAGGTTAATTGAAAAGCCAGAGCCAACAGTAACTGGGCCAATTTTTGTTAACCCTAACCCCAAGAATCAAGCTACTCTTCTAGGTAAGTATGGCCTAACTGCTGGTGAGTTTATTTTACTCAACGCAGGCTCAGGAGGACACGCTAATCGCCGAGGCTTTATTGTTGAAGAATTTGCTCTCGCTGCCGCCAATATGTATCGAGCGACTAAGCTCCCCTGCGTTATAGTTTACGGGCCTAACTATCCAGACTCTATGACTGAAGCCGAGGGCGTTATTGCTATAAACGAGTTGGAGCATGGGGCATTCATCGATCTACTCGATGCGGCAAAAGTCGCCGTATTAAGCGGCGGCGATACGCTACTGCAGGCCATTGCTTTAAAGAAACCGACCTTATCTGTAGCGGTATCGAAGGACCAGCACCACAGACTAAAAGTTTGTGAAAATAGCGGCTTAACTCTATGCAGTGATAGTGAGGCGCAGAGTATCTCTGATGGCGTTATTAACTTGATGCAGGCTGATAATTTGCAGCAGTTAGAGACATCCTTAGCACATAGTGGCTGTGTTAACGGGCTAGATATGGGGATGAATCTTATAACGCAGTTATTTCAGAGTAAATTTGGCGTTCAGTAATAAAGATTGTTTTTTCCCATATCCGTATGTGGGCTTTATTCGTTCAGACTATAGACACTGTTAGTCCAGTGTATTGCCTAGCGATACCGGTAAATATATTAGATAGGATATTCGAATCGCCAACATCATTGGTAGAAGTCGATATTTTGGCAAAAGTACAAGCAGCACGGATTGCTCAAGAATACTTGGCATTGGTTAAATAAGCATTGAAAAGTGTGTGAGGGGAATTGTTGTGAGTACAAACAACAAACGTTATCTGCTGTATATTGGGCAAAATTATTCATATGCCATGTTAAGACCGCTGCAAGCAGAGATATTGGCTAGAGGTGATGAAGTTTGTTGGTTTCTAGAAGGCGAAGAGGTCAACCCTGCATTTTTAAAGGCAACAGAAAAAAGACTGCTAACTGTTGAAGAGGTCAAGGCTTGGAAGCCTGACGCTGTTTTCGTACCTGGAAACGTGGTGCCTAGCTTTATCCCCGGCGTTAAAGTCGGAGTATTTCATGGGTTTAATGCAGGCAAGCTGAACCGTAGGGGGCGTGTCGATCACTTTGAAATTCGTGATTGCTTTGATCTTTACTGTACCCAAGGGCCAGAGGCTACTATTCCTTTTAAACAGTTGGCCGAAAAAATAGGTACATTTAAGGTTGTTGAAACCGGTTGGGCGACACTGGATCCCATGTTCCACTCCGAGCTAGAGCAGCCTTATGCTGTTGAGGGTGATAACCGTCCTGTCGTTTTACTTTGCTCTACATTCTCGCGCAATTTGTCGTGCGCGCCTGTAATATATGAGAAAATTAAGACTTTATCACAGCAAGGAAACTGGCGTTGGCTGGTGCAGTTCCATCCTAAAATGAACCAAGAGATCATTGATAAATATAAAGCGCTTGAAAACGAAAACTTGAGATTTGTTGAAACGGATAATGTCCTACCATTATTGCAGGCTGCCGATGTGATGCTTTGCGATACATCATCGATTTTGATTATGTTTTTGCTGCAAGGTAAACCCGTGGTGACTTTTAATAATCAGACAAAAGGCTCACATCTGGTGAATGTTAATCGCTTGGAAGATATTGAGCCTGCATTAGCAGAAGCGCTGAGTCATCCTGCAGAGCTGATGAATCAAATTAACCGCTATTGTAATTACGTCCATCCATATCGCGATGGGCTTTCGAGTAAGCGAGTATTAGCTGCTGTTGATGAATTGATTGGTAATGGTCTTGCTGATCTTAAATCTAAACCGATGAACTTTTTACGTCACCTGAAAATGCGTAAAAAACTCGGTTATTGGAAGTTATAAAGAATGAATGTCTTAGAAAAGATAGGAATAGACTCGAATCGAGTTTTGGTATTTGAAAATACTTATTTCAGCTTATTTCTTTATTTAGTTTGTGATGATGGTTGGAAGGAAAAAGATTTTCTTATTTTCGGAGATCGAATTGCTAAATCAACACTGCCAAGATTAGAAAAGTATGCAACTTTACTAGAGGAAAGCGAACAGTTTATGCCTAAGCCTATGCCGAAACTCAAGCATGGGGTATTGAATTACTTTAAGCGCAAAAGAGAGCAGCATAAGCTATTTTCAAAGTATGAACTCTGCATTGGAAATGCAAGAGAGGTTAATAACTGGACGATACGTACTCCGCGTGTGCAAATTGAGGACGGAACATCAACGAGGAATGCGTTGGTTTATGGTGACAGAACTCGTGGACTATTGGGAATTTTAACCCTTAAAGAGCCAAAGAAGATGGCTAAAGTCAATAAGTTTATAATGGCAGAAACTGTTCATCATCCATTAAAACAGTTTGCTGATAAGATCGAAGTGGTTGACTTCTTTTCACTATGGGAGAAAAAGTCGCTAACTGCTAAAGCTGAAATTTTAGATGTTTTGGATGTTGATGCTCAGCAGTTTAATTCAATTGATGCGAACTATAGCATTCTGTTTACTCAACCTTGGAGTGAGATAACTAAAGGCTATAGCGAGGAAAACAAGATTGCAGGGTATAAAAAGTTAGTAGAGGATATGGGAATTGAGGAAGCAAGCTTAGTTATTAAGCCTCATCCAAGAGAACAGACAGACTATAGCCGCCACTTTGCTAAAGCTATTATCTTAAAGCCCAGTTTTCCTAGTGAACTTATGCCAATACTCAATGTAAAGGTGAATAAAGTCATTAGTTTGAATTCTACAGCAGGTGCTTGTTTTAATGGCTTTTGCCGTGAAGTCGTTTACGCGAGGGCACCAAGCTACTTTAAATTTCCTAAGAAACTCGCTGACCACATTAATAACATGAAGATTTAAAATTTTGACGGTTGCTGCGAACTCGCAACCGTCATTACTTTTAGCTCAGTGCTTCTATTACTTTATTCACATCACTAGGTACATCGACTGCGATACTGGAGCTTTTAACCTCTATCATTTGCACTGGAATATCATTCTCTAGAAATCGTAATATCTCAATATCTTCCACCTGTTCTATCGGTGTTTTTTGCTGATGAGAAGCGAAAAACTGTAAGTGAGATTTAGAAAATGCATAGATGCAAACCTGTTTAAAACCGAAAATAAAATCATTAGTTTTCGTAGCCGGGATTGGAGAGCGGCTCATATAAAGTAAATTTCCAGTCTTACTGGCAGTCACTTTGGGGACAGTAAAGGAGCGAAATTCCTCCTCAGAGGTGATCGGACACATGGCATTGATAACAGTATCAGGGTTAGCTTTGTAACTTGCGATGACATTACAGATATCTTCAGGGTTTATTAATGGCTCATCACCTTGAACATTGATAATAAAGTCACAATTCAGCTGCTGATTAGCCTCCGCTAAGCGGTCTGTACCAGTTAAGCAACTAGCTGAAGTCATAATGACCTTAGCACCAAAAGCATTGCAACTGGTTTGGATCTGTTCACTATCAGTAGCAATATAAACTAACTCTTTACCAACGGCCTTGCAACAACGCTCCCATACCCTTTGAATCATTGATTTACCAAGAATATCGACAAGAGGCTTACCGGGAAATCGGCTAGATTGAAAGCGTGCTGGAATAACAACGGCGTACTTCATTGAGAAAGATTCCTAAACTTGGTTGTTCGAAGGTAATGTTGGCCAATGCATGAGAATAGTAAAGTCGTACTCCTGCGATAAAGATTGCATCGTATCAGTAACATTAGAGTAGGGGAGATAACAGAAGAAGTCGATGCCATTTGCCACACTCGCTTCAAAGTCTGACACCGCATCCCCTACCATTACGGCATTGGAATTAGATTTTTCTTTTAATATGTTTTCTAACAATATTGTTTTAGCTGTGGGAGAACCGTATATGCCGTCGAAATATTGTTCTAAACCTCTAGCCCTGAATACTTCACGCAGCTCTCCTTGCTCTGAGCCGCTAGCAACATACTTTTCACCTGGTAAAGATTGGATTAACTCTATAAAACCAGGCGTTAACTCCGCAGTTAGGTATAGACTTTTACATTGTCTAGAAAAGTCATTTAGAATTTCTTGCTCAATTAGTGCTTTTTCTGCTTCAGCGACAGTGAGTAGATTATTAACGAAATGCTTAACATGATGGAAGCGAGATTTTCCAAAGTTGTTGGCAAAATACCTAGTACATAAATTGACTTCAGCTTCCTTGAAAGAAAGCGCAATGAGCGCTTTCTCCATAGCT
>NZ_BPFA01000025.1 GCF_019655055.1 Shewanella sp. MBTL60-112-B2 | reverse complement strand
AGTTTTTTGGCGGCTCAAGTGTAAATAATTTGTTTAGGGGTATGTTAAACTTGTTTAGTTTAAAAAATAGACGCTCCTAGCATGAGCATTTTATGCTGTCAAGAGCGCACTTAGTGGAACTGTGTGCTAAGGCTCAAAACCCATTGAAACCGAATGGATTGATTGATTTGAATCAATTTTGAATGTTATAAAATCCCTCGAGATAACTCTATTTCGTATTGCAAGTGGCTGATATTAACTAATTTGTTTGTTTTTTGCTCGCACATTCGAGATGGGTGTCACAAAGGTCTTTAAAAACGTGAAGGCAAGCGGTTTTTTGCTAGGGTTTTAGACTTTAAATTACAAAATTTAAGAATTAAACAATCAAGCGCGGTTAAGTCGATTTATTGTTAACAAAAGTCGGCTGTGTTTACTGCATTACTATTCCTATATAGGCAATCACATTTCGTTGATGGGGATCTAACGATTGTGATTTGACACACCACCTAAGGAGTCACAAATGATTTTAGAAGAGGTTGTTGAGCTGTCGCGTTTTCAGTTTGCGATGACGGCCATGTATCACTTCCTATTTGTTCCCTTGACCTTGGGGTTAGCATTCTTGCTAGCCATAATGGAATCACTTTATGTGATGACCAATAAGCAAATCTATAAAGATATGACCAAGTTCTGGGGTAAGTTATTCGGTATCAACTTTGCACTTGGCGTTGCAACAGGTTTGGCTATGGAGTTCCAGTTCGGAACTAACTGGTCATACTATTCGCATTACGTCGGTGACATTTTTGGTGCTCCACTTGCTATTGAAGGCCTGATGGCATTCTTCCTAGAATCTACTCTAGTCGGTATGTTCTTCTTTGGTTGGGACCGTTTCAGCAAGCGCCAGCATTTAGCTGTAACTTGGTTAGTTGCGCTAGGTTCTAACATGTCAGCATTGTGGATCTTAGTGGCTAACGGCTGGATGCAAAACCCAGTAGGTAGCACATTCAACTACGAAACCATGCGTATGGAAATGACCAGCTGGGGTGAAGTGTTATTTAACCCGGTTGCACAGGTGAAGTTTGTTCACACTGTGGCGTCAGGCTACGTAGCGGGTGCGATGTTCGTTCTAGCGATTAGTGCTTACTACATTCTGAAGAAGCGTGACCTACCGTTTGCACGTCGCTCATTTGCGATTGCAGCAAGTTTCGGTATGGCATCTATTTTGTCTGTAATCGTTCTTGGTGACGAATCAGGCTACAAGGTGGGTGAAGTACAGCGCGTTAAGTTAGCGGCAATTGAAGCTGAATGGCACACTGAGCCAGCTCCAGCGGCATTTACTGCGGTAGGTTTCCCAAATCAAGAAACTCAAGAAACAGATTTTGCGGTTAAGATTCCTTATGCAATGGGTATCATTGCGACTCGTTCACTTGATGAGCAAGTTACAGGTATTAAAGATCTGATTGCTGAGCACGAAGTACGTATTCGTAACGGTATGGTGGCATACGGTCTACTTGAGCAGTTACGTAACGGTAATGAAACTCCTGAAGTCCGCGCGGCATTTGAAGAAGCAAAAGTTGACTTAGGTTACGGTCTGCTATTGAAGCGTTATACCGATAAAGTGGTTGATGCGACAGATGAGCAGATTAAAGCGGCAGCTGATGATTCTATTCCAAACGTAGCACCTATGTTCTGGTCTTTCCGTGTCATGGTTGGTGCGGGTATGGTGATGTTATTTGTGTTTGCTGCAGCATTTTGGCAGAGCACGCGTCATCAAATCGAAGAGAAACCATGGGTTCTTAAAGCGGCACTTTACAGCTTACCACTACCGTGGATTGCCATTGAGTGTGGTTGGTTTGTGGCTGAATACGGCCGTCAACCTTGGACGATTTCTGAAGTGTTACCGACATTCATGTCAGCCTCTAGCTTGTCTGTGGGCGACCTAATGTTCAGTATCGTTTCTATTATGCTGTTCTATACCATCTTGCTAGTGATTGAACTGTTCTTAATGATTAAGTTCGCACGAATTGGCCCAAGCTGTTTGAAGACGGGTCGCTATCACTTTGAAAAGCTTGATGCCTAAACTGGAGATCTGATTATGTTTGATTATGAAATGTTAAGATTCATCTGGTGGGCACTGATTGGTGTGCTTTTCATCGGATTTGCTGTCACAGACGGCTTTGATATGGGTGTAGGTGCTTTATTACCGATTATCGGTAAGGACGACACTGACCGCCGTATTATGATTAACTCTATTGCACCGCACTGGGATGGTAACCAAGTTTGGTTAATCACCGCTGGTGGTGCATTGTTCGCAGCTTGGCCTATGGTCTACGGCGTGTCTTTCTCAGGTTTCTACGTAGCAATGATGTTGACTTTGTTTGCATTGTTCATGCGTCCTGTAGGCTTTGACTACCGTTCAAAGATTGAAGATCCAAGATGGCGTAAGTCTTGGGACTGGGCACTGTTTGTTGGTGGTTTTGTTCCGCCGCTAATTATCGGTGTTGCGTTTGGTAACTTGCTACAAGGGGTTCCGTTTAACTTTGACGAATACCTACGTGCAACTTACCACGGCGGCTTCTTCGGTCTACTTAATGGCTTTGGTATTCTAGCTGGCCTAGTGAGCGTGAGCATGTTTATGCTTCAAGGCTCAACTTGGTTACAGATGAAGACTGAAGGCGAGCTACGCGTTCGTGCTGCTAAAATGTCGCAGCTGTTATCAGTCGCGCTGTTCGTATTCTTTGGCGCAGCAGGTGTATGGCTAGTAAACGGTATTGACGGTTACGTGATTACTTCTGCTATCGATACTTATGGCGTTTCAGACCCAACTCTTAAAACAGTTACAGTTGAAGCTGGCGCTTGGTTAGTGAACTATGACAAGTACCCACTGACTATGGCGTTCCCTGTGATTGGTCTACTTATGCCTATCCTAGTATTGCTATCTAGCCGCATGAACCGCTCTGGTTTTGCGTTCTTCTTTAGCTCACTAGGTATTGCAGCAGTCATCTTAACTTGTGGTGCAGCAATGTTCCCATTCGTTATGCCATCTTCACTAGAGCCAAACGTAAGTTTGACTATGTGGGATTCGACTGCAAGTGAGATGTCATTGACTGTAATGACTTGGGCTGCAATCATCTTTGTACCGATTGTACTTAGCTACACGGTTTGGACTTACTTGAAGATGTTTGGTCGCTTATCTCGCGACTTCATCCAAAAGAACAAGACCTCACTTTACTAATAAGGAGCCTAGATTATGTGGTATTTCGCTTGGATTTTAGGCGTATTGTTAGCCTGTTCTTTTGGTATCATCAACGCCCTATGGCTTGAGACTACTGAGAACATGGACCGTGATGCAGAGAGCGAAGATTAATCTTCTGCTATCGCTAAATGGTTAAGTAAAGCCCCGCAATTGCGGGGCTTTTTGTTTTTAAGAAGGTAAAACCAGGAGCTAGGAAAAGCGAAGAGCAAAGACGGTTAAAGCTGAGATGATACAAGCTAAGACGGTGAAAGCCGAGCGGCCTGCGGCCTTACGGAACGTTCGCAGGCTCACTCACGGAACGCTTCGCTTACAGAAAAGCTAAAAAGAAGATTTGAGGTTCAAGGACGGTCGCAGGAAAAGCGGTTTAACCATTGTAGGTCGGCATTTATGCCGTCAGTTCTTTGAACAAAAGGCTAGGTTCTAAGAAGAGCAGGTAAAAGCTGAGACTGTAAATAAGGGGGCTAAGAAAAGCGGGGACGACACAAGCAAAGATAAAGGCCAGGTTTCTATTGTTGTAGGTTGGGCTTTAGCCCATCAATTTTTTAATGATAGCGCTAGACGGTAAGAGATAAGAATAGGAAGTACTGTCGCTGGCAGAAGCGCCGTGACTAGGCCTCTTTAGAAGCCTAGCGCAAGACAAGCACTTTTAGCTATGTGGCTAGAATTGCAGTTAGGTTACAGCTCAGAGCGGTAGATGAAAAGCGCGGTGTCGGTGACCATTTCAGACACTGGGGTGTCGTTAAAGCTTTGTGTTGCCTGATCGACTACTAAATGTTTTCTATCACCAATTTTGTCTAACGATTTTACGCTATAACAATTTGCAGAAGTGCGCAGATCGCAGCCTTTCGTCATAGGTTCAGTGGTAAAGTAAGTTGCATAGATTGCTATTTCATTAACCTTTTCATCTTTGGTATGCAGCACTTTAATTTCGGCAACGCCATCAATGGTTTCATCGGTCATTAAGCGGTTTACAGCGCGTTGGTATTGCTGTTTATAGGTCGCGGCATCCTTACTCACAAACAGGTAAGATTCAAAGCCAAACTCCTCCAGTTTGTTGCCTAGATCTGTGGCAAAAGTTTCACCCACTTCATAAAGAAAAGCATTCGCGGCAGGGCTACCTTCATAGGTGCTGTTGAGTCCGTTTCCGGCGACAATCAACAGCTTTTTTCCTTGTACAGTATTGCTCTGCGGACTGGCACAGCCTGCCATGATAATGATCAAGGTCACTAAGAATAAGTTACGTAACATATTTGTACTCGTATTGGGGGAGGTTATTTTCTAAAACACGAAATTGGCGCGATTATAATTCGAGGTCTGTTAATAAAGCTAGCAGTGATAAATATATTTGAAATCATTGATATAGTTAGTAAGGTGTTTTGTTTCACGCATATAAAAGGCAACAGTCATATGACTGTTACCTTTCAAAAATGCATCTATAGAGAGGGTGATTGAGACTAAATATTACGCCTTAAATACGCTGATTTTAGTATTAATCTCGTTAGCTATTGTCGCTAGGCTTTCTGCCGAGTCGACACTCTCTCCTGCACGCTGCTCACCATCTCTGGCAAGCTCGGTGATTTGATGCAGGTTACGGGTGATCTCTTCCGCGACGGCGCTTTGCTGCTCAGTCGCGCTGGCGATACTGGTTGAGGTTGCTGCGAGCTCAGCGATACTGGTGTTGATCTCTAGCAGCTGAGCAATCGCTTCGTTACCTTGCGCCGCAGATGCATCCCCAAGCTCATTACTTTGATTCATCTGCTCAGTAGTGAACTTTACCTGTGATTGCAGCTGAGTGATAGTTTGCGAGATCTCGGCGATAGAGGTTTGCGTGCGTTGGGCAAGTGTGCGCACCTCATCGGCGACCACGGCGAAGCCTCGGCCTTGCTCACCTGCTCTGGCAGCTTCAATCGCCGCATTTAGCGCAAGGAGATTTGTTTGCTCGGCAATACTGTTAATGACCTCGGTCACCTGACTAATTGCTTGGCTCTCCTTATTCACGATTTCTACACTTTTGTGGCTGTCGGTTAGCTGGTTACTTAAGCTTTGCAGACCGTTGACGAGATCGTTTAAGTTTGTCTGGCCGCCTTTTGCCGCATTGTCCACCCGCTGACTCATGGTTGCGCCTTCACTGGCATGATTAGCCACGTCACGCACCGATGCTGACATCTCCTCGATAGCAGTAGCTATCTGATCGGTTTGTGCCATTAAAGACTGCGCCTCTTGGCCATTAAGACGGGCAGTTTCTTGGGTGTGGTTAGAGTGGGACTGCAAGGCTGTAACAGATTGCTGTAGCGCCAAGATAAGTTCTCTTAAATTGATTGCCATCTTAGAGGTGCTATTGGTTATGAGATCGACCTCGTTTTTACTATTGGTATTGATTGACGCAAAGGTTTGAGAAAGATCGCCCGCTCCCAGCTTTTCTAATTGACCTTGTAAACAGCCTAGTGGCTTAAGTGCCCTTATCAATACCTGTGATAGCAGTAGTGTAATCACTATCATGCCAATGACAGAGACAGCCATATTGATATTAAGTAGGCTAACGCTCTCTTCATTTAGCTCTGCGGCTTCAACTAGGCCGACAAGCGACCAATCCCAACCCGGAATATTAATGGTATAAGCATAGGCCTTAGCGCCATGGTTGTTGGTGTATTCCCACGAGCCTTGATGAGTTAACGCTTGTTCAATATTGAGACCGTTAAGCAGTTTGGTAGAGACCTTTTCACCAGCTTGATACTCCGGATGAGAAATAACCGTTAAATCTGATTTATGAACAACTAGGTAGCTACCAGTTTCTTCTAACTGGAGCTTATTAATTGCCTCACGTAATTGAGTTAACGAATTACTGATATCGAATCCGATATACAAGATGCCGATCGTTTCGCCGCCGCTGTTGGTAATCGGGCGATAAATTGTCATGTAATCTTTGCCAAAAAGCTGGGCGTACCCTTCGTAGCTCTGGCCTTTTAAGGCAGCGTTGTAGGCTGGGTGGTCTTTATTTAGGTTGGTGCCAAGTGCACGTTTTCCGTCTGATTTCTTGAGTGACGTTGAGATACGGATAAAGTTATCGCCATCTCGGACAAACACAGTTGCATTGCCGCCTGTTAGCTTAGAGTAACGATCGACCTTACTCTTAGTGGCGTTGATCTGTTCTTTTTCGTGTCTTAGTGCAGGCGTTTCTATCCCCATCACTCTGACGGTTTTATTCGGTTTATAGAAGTTACCAGGATACATGGCCCGAAATACATCGGCATTACGCTCGGCAAGTGACAGTAGGCTTTCATATTGCAGTTCAATTAAGTCAGCTGTTCCTTCTGTCTGCGCTTTCATCGCGCTGATCCCTTTATCCCTTAGTACATCTGAGGCTGTTAAGTAGGAGACGCAACCGAGAAAACCAAAAACAACAATGGTTAGTAGTAAAGCGAGCAAGCCTATTTGTTTGGCTATTGGCCAATTCTTATAATTCATATCAATTCAAGTTTGCTAGAGGTGCTTATAATGTAATTGATATTGAACGAAAATTGATTGATGTGTGTCTAATATATGAGCTTTATTTCGTGTGGAGCAAATGGCTAGAATACAGCTGTTGCGAACGGAAAATAACCAATATTAGTAGCTAAGCGTAACCTGAATAGAGATAATAGATAGCACCATTACTCGCCATAGATTGAAATGTCTTCAAGATTAGGTTGAATACGACTCAATATGGCTGGTCTTGAATCAACAGGAGAAGTATATGTTGGGCGAAAATCACCTACTTACCCATGAGTTTCCAGAATATTTGGCCGCTATTATTGAACTTAAAACCAGCAATAATGCATTTTGCGAGTTGGCAAAGCGCTATCATCAACTCGATCACCAAATACGCGGATTCGAGAAAAATGAAGTGCCCATCACTGACGAGCACTTCATTGAGTTGAAAGCTGAACGTGTAACGCTTAAAGATCAACTTTATCGGTTATTGGCAGCCCATGCGAATCAGCCATAGTCCACTAAGTTGCCAAATGCGCACTCGCTGCATTGGAATTGGTGACGTTTGAGCTGGTTTTTTTAGGTCGCATAATTAAATGGTACATAGTCGGTACCCAGACTAAAGATAACAATGTCGTCAGCAGTGTGCCGCCTGCAATGGCAATCGCGAATGGCGGCCAAAATCCACCTCCGGCAATGATAAGCGGTAAGAAGCCGCCGATGGTGGTAATGGTGGTTGAGCCGATATGACGGCCACAGCTGGTGACTAAGTCAACAATGGTTTGTGTATCGCCAGCACGTGTTTGTGGCGCCTCTTCAAGCTCTGCCAAAATCACAATGGCAGCGTTAATCGCCAGTCCCATCAATCCTAATAAGCCGATGATTACCGTAAAGCCAAACGGATAGCCAAAGGTATACACTGCCAGTAAACCCAGCCCTGCTGACTGCATCGCGCTAAACAAGATAATCGCGGTTAGCCTAAATGAATTAAAAGACAGCACCACAGTGGTGAGCAGCAAAGTGACCACTAACACTAAGTTAGACATCAAATTACCGACCGCTTCATTACGTTTGGCACTCTCGCCGCCCAGTTCTATGTGATAACCGCTAGGTAGGGCTATTTGAGCGAGGGCTTCACTGGCATTGTCTACCACGGTTTGTGGCAGGACGCCTGCTGTTAGATAGGCTTCAATGGTGTTAACCCGCTGACCATCACGCCTTGGTATTGCGCCGCGGCTGACCTCTATCTCACTGTTCGAAATGGCCGATAGTGGAATGCCTTTTCCACTGTTTGACACCAACGTGATGGCAGACAGTTTTGTTTGGTCTTCACGGGTGCTATCGCTTAGACGCACACGCACAGGTAAAGACTCTGTTTGCTCTAAAATACTGCCGCCATTTATACCTGTGGTGGCCATCTCCACCTGTTTAGCAATATCGGTTAATGATAGGCCGCTCATTAGGCTTGCATCTTCATCGATTTGTAGCCAAACCTTAGGTGCTCCTGCGCTTAACGTCGCGCGAGTATGAATAACATCAGCGGTGTCAGACAACACTTTGCGAACTTGTTCGCCCAACAGTTTTAATTGGTCTAGATTGGGGCCAAATATACGCACTTCTACTGGCGCATTAAAAGGCGGGCCTTGTTCGAGTTTGCGCACAATAATTTGCGCCTGTGGGTAACGCTTATCGAGCGACTTTTGCAAGGCCGGAATAAGCTCATTAGCGGTAGCAAAGTCAGTGGCTTTTACCATGGCCTGCGCATAATGACTGGCACCTTGTTGGCGTTGCAGTAAGTTGTAATAGAAAGAGGGCGTATTGCCGCCAATTACCCAATCGATACGGCTAATGCCTTGGGTTTGACGCAGTTCATTATCGATGTCCTCGACCTGTAAGCGGGTAAGGTCAATGCTGGCGTGGGGCGCCAAGTAGACTTCAATCTGGAACATATCTCTATCTGATGGCGGAAAAAACTGTTCAGTCATTTTTCCGGCTGCAATAAAGCCCATCACTGGCAATATGCCTATCACTAAAGCGGCAAGCAACGGCCGCGATAGCGCAAGGCTTAATGTGCGTCTAAAAGCATTGCTCATAAACGGTAAATTAATGCCGTGGTGATACCAATGTGTGCCTTTACCGTTAACGCCAAATCGACCAGCCAGCCCGGCAATAATGGTGTGCGAGATAATAAAAGAGCCGAGTAAGGCAAAAATGACCGAGATGGCAATACCGCCAACAAACTCTCCGGCAGCGCCGGGCATTAATACGATAGGGGCAAATGCCAGCATAGTGGTAATGGTCGAGCCTGCAAGGGGCAACCAAAGGTGTTGTAGGGTTTGTTTAACGGCATTGATCCTATCCATACCGCTTTGGCGGCGCTGGGAGATGGCATCAACAATCACAATAGCGTTATCCACCATAATCCCTAATGCCACAACTAAACCCGTGACCGACATTTGGTGAATGGGCAGGCCGATATATTTCATGCAGGCCAAGGTAAATAGGGCGGTAAGCGGTAATGAAAGAGACACTATAATGGCATTTCTGAGGCCTAAAGTGAGCATTAGCACCGCAAGAATAATGATAAAACCGAGCAATAAGCTGCCAATCAAATCACTCAGCCTTTCTGTGGTGTAGCTCTCTTGGTCAAATAGCCATTCAAGTTCAATGTTTGCTGGAATGCTCCCTTGCAGTTCATCAACAGACTGGCGCACTTGTGCTAGCCATAAATCGACGCGAGTATTGCTGAGCATTCGCGCCGCAACCATCACGCCTTGTTGCTGATCGATTAAGGCAATGCTGTTAGCGGGCTCTTTAGGCTGACGGCTAATGCTGGCAATATCAGCTAAGCGGATGATTTGGCCATTTGTGGTGACTTTTAAGGGGACTTGACCAATGCGAGCGATGGAGTCTAGCTCACCAGAGACTTCGATTAGGGCTTTAAAGTAGTCGTTGCTGACTTCACCTGCTGACACTTTAGAGTCGGCATTTTGCAGAATTTGGGCAATAGCAGCAGGGGAAAGCTTAAGTTGATTGACCTTATTACCGTCGAGCTGGACTAAGATCTCTTCGGTTGGTTGGCCATAAAGGTTAACAAAATCTGTGCCGCTCAGTAGACGTAATCGGCTTTGTAATTCTTTGCCGTAACGATTTAGCATATCAGTGCGCACTTCACCGCCACCGCGCCAAGCGATCCCGAGTATCGCAGTATTGGCATAACCAAGCTGATCATCTAAGGTCGAGTTTTGCGCTGGTGTTGGTAGCTTACCTTTGGCGTCGGCGATTAAGTCGCGCGCCCTTGACCAAACAGGCGCAGTTTCTAATACGTCATCTTTGAGCTCAAGCTGAATAACCGAGATCCCAGGACGCGAGGTAGACTGCACTAATTTCAGCTCTTCAAGTCGTCTTAACTCGCTCTCAAGCTCTTCGGTGACCAACGCTTCAACACGCTCAGCCGATGCGCCAGGATAGTGAGTGATCACTGACGCAAAGCGGTTGGTAATTTCTGGATCTTCCATGCGCGGCAGGCTTGATATTGCGCCAAAGCCCGCGACTACTAACAAGGCAATCACAAGGCTGATAAGACGGCCGTTCTCTACTAATGACTTAACCATCTGTGGCTACCTCGTTGCGAGTTGGGCCTGTTGAGTCACCAACTGGCCCGCCACTAGCTTATGTAAACCTTGGGAGACATATTGCTCATTGGAATTAATCGCTCCATTAATGAAGGCTTTATCTTTTACGGTATAAATAATTTCCACATCGCGGCGCTCAACTCGATAAAGCTCACTGTCGGTCGGGTTAAGAACAGGGTGTAGGACATAGATATTCCACAGACCTCGCACACCATCGGTCAGTGCACTTAACGGCACCCAGTAACCTTGAGAGGCAATGGTTTGCTGATAGCTTAAGTAACTCAGTTCTCCGTTAATCACATCGGCGTTGGCTGGCAAGGTGATCCTAAGCTCTACGGTGCGGGTGATTGGGCTGAGTTCAGCGCTAATACCGGCAATCTTACCTTGGTAGTGCTGGCCTCTCACACGGATATCCGCGTTTTGCCCCGTAGTGAGGTGATTAGCAATATCCACTGGCACGCCGATATAGGCTTGGATGTTATTGTCTTCGATTAGGGTATAGACCGGGCTGCCAAGGCTGACTACTTCGCCTAAGTTATGAGTTCGTTTACTGATGACACCGTCAAAAGGCGCGAGCAGATCGGATTTTTCTATTTTCAATTGATTCGCTAGTAACGCCGCATTTAAGCGGTTGCTGGCGGCTTTAAGACTGTTTAACTGGCCGCGCTGCTCATCTAATTGTTGTTCTGATACATAGCCTTGCTGCTGTAACCCTAAACTTCTATTGAGGGTCGTTTGAGCCAAATCTAAGTCGGCTTGGTTTTGTGAAATGCTAGCGGTTAACTCATTTTTTTCGGCTAACAATAGGCGGGTATCGAGTTTGGCAAGTAGCTGCCCTTGTTTAACACTATCACCGCTATCGACTGTTAACGCATTAATCTTACCGGCTAACTCAAAGCCAGCTCCCGTGGTGTTGCCTGCTCGAATACTACCCGAAAACTCTTGGTTAAATTGATAGTTATCATCAAGATGTAGCTCTTGTGTATTAACAGATTGGTAACTTGGCGTGGCGGCTAATGGTATATTACTATCTTGGCAAGCTGATAGAAGAGCGACTGCAGCTAGTAACATAGCCATTTTGCGATGTATTAGCACACTTTGAGTATTCATTACACTAAGCCTATTTTGTTAACGCCGCGGTAAGTGATAAGTATAAAAATTGTTAAGCTAGACTGTGTAGTCTAGAGTGTTAAAACTAGACTGTCTAGTCTAATTAGGGTCTATTTGTAGTCTGTTAGTTCGTAAAATGGACTGAGTAGTCTAGTCTGTGCTTAAATAGCAATATAGATTTACCTTGAGGCTAAACGCCGGAGTGAAGCCCTTTATGAATGCAGCATCAATGAGCCGAAGTGAGCAAAAGCGTGAGCAGATCTTACAAGCTGCTAAAGAGCTTTTTTGTGAGCAGGGCTTTCCTAATACCAGTATGGATGAAGTCGCCAAGCTGGCAGGCGTCTCTAAACAAACTGTGTATTCTCACTTTGGCTGTAAAGATGATCTGTTTGTCGCATCGATAGAATCAAAGTGTTTAGTGCATGGTGTGAATCAAGAGTTATTGTCTGATCCATTAACGCCGGAAGTCAGCTTAGCCTTGTTTGCCAAACATTTTGGGGAGGTGATCACTAGCCCTGAAGCCATTACAGTGTTTAAGGCGTGTGTGTCGCAATCAGATTCACATCCTAAAATCTCTGAGCTTTTTTACAGTGCAGGTCCAAAGCATATTTTAGGATTATTGGCGGAGTATTTAGCTAAGGTCTCAGAGGTTGGTGATTATCAGTTTAACAACCCGCATCACTGCGCAGTGCGTTTGTGTTTGATGGTATTTGGTGAAGTACGTATGCGACTCGATCTTGGTTTGGATGTGAGCGATCTGCTGGCCGAGCGTGAGCAATACATCAACGACACGGTTGAGATGTTTTTAAAGGCCTACAAAACTGTTTAATCAGAGTGACAGTGCTAATCTAGTTTGAATGCTAGCTTGAATGTTAATAGAAGGAGCTTATCGCTCCTTTTTTGTTTTTGGCGCTAGACTAATAGCAATCATATCATTTATTCGATTGCTATAACTTGAGTCTGAAAGCGGGACTTTATAATAGGAAAGGCTGTAAAAATAGTTAGATACAAAATGATCCTACAGCTTGCTATGTGCGTAGAGTAGAGTACTTAACTGAGCTTTACTGAATGAGTAAGCTTTACTGAGATTAATAATGATTATACCAATCAGTATAAAGATTTGGTCGCTTAGCGAGAGTTTAGCGACACTGAGACAAGGCAACGAGTGAAGAGCATAGTGGTTCTACGGTTAAGCTCGTTAACGCAGTATTAGAGCAGCTAAAACTCGCCATTCTGGAGCGTTTTTGGCTGCCGACTTCAGCGTTAAATAGCTTCACAAGGGAATAACCATTCTTTCAGCTATTCGCCTTGAATTAGTTTGCGAAAAACGCTCTGAGTAGATCAACTGCTTATACTGATTGGTATTAGCTAATGGAGTTAGCAATATGAAAAAGCCTTTGGCTCTTAGCCTGGTTGCAGCATCAAGTTTGTTAGCGTCGCCAACCTTATTAGCGAAAGAGCAGCAAGCTTCTTATCGCCCCAGCCCATTTACCATTAGTGCTTCTCGGATCACCACGGGAACGGCAGAGGTTGGCAATCAAGGTAATGAACTGCAACGCGACCAATGGATGTTTGATGCAAAAGCCAGTATGCCGATTAACAGGCAGTGGTCGATAGGTGCTGGGATCGGATACGATAATTTAGATTATGACTGGCGCTCACCGAGTTTAAAAGATAACACCCAAACATGGGATAAAATCGAGCGTTACCGCGCGAGCTTATCTTTGTCTTACCGCCCAAATAAAAACTGGATGTTTATCTTTGCACCTAAGCTGCAATATGCTTATGCCAATACGGCGTCTTCCAGTAATGCCGAGAGCTATGGCGCGGTGTTGTCAGGCATGTACCGTTTCGATTCTGGTAATATGTTAGGTTTCGGCGTGGCTTACTTAAACGATATTGATGAAGTCAGAACCGTGCCGTTTTTAGCGGTGAACTGGCAAATTACAGAAAACTTGAAACTCGGTAATCCCTTCTCGGCAGGCTTTAGCGGCCCAGCGGGTCTGGAGCTAAGTTATCAACTCAGTTCTGACTGGAATGTGGGTCTTGGTACGTCAAAACGCACAAACCGATTTCTTATTGCCGATGAAAAACAGACGGCAGAAATTGAGGAGTGGGTGAGTTTTGCCAGAGTGGGTTGGGATATTTCCCGCTCGGTGAGCGTTAATGCCTACGCGGGGTATTTCTTTAATGGCGAGTTAGAATTAAATCCACAAAATACTAATGAGAATATCGACAACCAAGGCGCAGCGGCCTTGGATGTCACATTTAAATTTTAGAGAGACTCTAGAGTTTAAATTACTCGCCTAACATGGCTTCTTTTAAGCTGTCTTGGGCTGGTTGCTCACCTAACCAGATCTTAAGCAAGGCTTGGCGGAAGTCTTCGCCAGCGATAGTTGCTTGAGCCTGACCATTTTTATAAGCGGTCACGCCAGTGGCTTTATCTGCGAGCAGGGTAAATTGGTCGCCTTCAACAATCTCGGCGCTAAATAGCCCCAAAAACTGCTCGATTTTTGCTGCAATCGGTGTGGTATTGCCATCGGTTGCATCATCAAAACCTTCATTGATGGCATCTTTCATCTTATCGGCAGTGATCATACCCGAAGTGATATTAAGACGAACAGCAGCGCTTTGCGCATCAATTACTGCTTGGGCTGAATCTAGGTTAGTAGGTACATATAAACTACCAACGTACAAATCGATAAAGAACTTACTGCGCACACCTGCACCATTAAGCACAAGTGTTTGGCCTTCGAGTTGCACCGAATCATCGAGTTGTACGCCCGCGACTTCTTTAGCCTGTAACGACGATGAAACTAACATGCTTGTTGCTAGCACACTGGTTGCGAATAGTAGGGTAGAGAGCGACTTCATAAAAACCTCAAAAATAAAAACGCGGTAATTAACCGCGAGAACCTAACTGGAATTGGCCGCTTTGGTGGAATATTGCAGCTTGTTTTTGTTTTGGAGAAACCAGCAGTGGACCATCATCGAAGAACAGGAAGCACTTCCAGTTACGTACAAAAACATCCCAGCGTGTTTCAATTACTTGGTATTTTTCATAGCAAAAATAAACGGTTGCATCATCAGCCCAATCAAAGTGCTCAATAAAGCCTTCTGGTAGCGAGGCTTCTTCACTGTCCCAAGGGCCCTGCCAGTCTTCAGTTAACACCCAAGCACTGTCTTTGGCTGCCCAGTCACCTTTGGTGAACTGTTCTGTGCGGCTACTCTTGTTGCTAATCCATTTATTCCATACTTCCATCGACGACTTTTGATCGAGTGGTGAGATCAACGCTTTATCTTCATCGCTAACCGGAAGATCTTTATGATTAAAAATCCATTTACGTTTGTACTGTTCAAATGGAATATAAGTATGTGCCAAGCGATGCTCTCCAGACTGTTTGAGTTATTTACAGCGAATTAAACTAGAGCAGTATTATACGGATCCGCTTTGTTTTTGGGAAATAAAACTAGGGGCACTAAGTTGAAGATGCACTCAATATGCTTGGCATGGATAATTTATAGGGATTTACCCTATAGGTAACTATTTAGCAAAAAAGGGGGAATCGTCTTAGTAACAATGTTTTATAAAAGCAATCGTCAAAAGATGGATTTATCTGCTTCGCAAATTTGAGCAATTAGTATAGTATGCGCCACCCAAAAAATTCACGGTAAACCCCCTTGCTTACAACGCAAACCAATGCCTTATACACTGACCTGTCTGGTTATTATGATTTAATGTGTGCCGACATTAACTATCAAGCACAGAGTGACTGTATACGCCGTCTGCATCAACTTTTCGGAAACAGAGGTGTACGTCACCTAGACTTGGCCTGTGGTACAGGGCCGCACGTTCAATATTTTATTGAAAATGGCTATCAAAGTAGCGGTCTCGATATCAACCAGCCTATGCTAGATATTGCCAAATTACGCTGCCCCGATGCCGAGTTTGTCTGTCATGATATGGCGAACTTCACGGTCGATGAGCCATTGGATCTGATCACCTGTTTTCTCTATTCAATTCACTACAGCGATGGAATTGAAAAGCTAAAAGAGTGTATCAGCAGCGTACATAAAGCGCTGAGTCCTGGCGGCATGTTTTGTTTTAACTCAGTCAAGAAGAGCAGAATTGATAACAGTTCAGTGGTTAGCCATAGCGCAGTTCATGAAGACAGTCAGTTTGTATTTAGCTCAGGTTGGTATTACTCGGGAATTGGTGAGAAGCAAGCACTGAAACTCAGCATACAAAAAACAACGGGTGATACCACTCAGTCTTGGCAAGATGAGCATCCTATGGTTGCCATCGGTTTTGCAGAATTACAATTACTTCTGCAGCCTTACTTTGAAGTGCATATTCTTGAGCATGATTATGACAGGTTAATGCCGTGGGATGGAGTATCTGGTAATGCGATTTTTGCCTGCGTAAAAATCTAAGTACCATCAGTTAGATGGTACTTAGCATCATAGGAGCAAACACGGCAGTGAATGCTCCATGATCCTGAGATAGACACTCCATCTTCGCCTTAGATAATCATGCCGGATAACCTTGCCTAAGCTCACAGCACAGAAGCTATGGGTAGCACCATTATTACCACTGAGTAATAGTTATTTACCAATCTAGCTAATTATCCTTTCTATCCCAATCTTTATAATTACAGCCTCTATCATCCAAGTCTGAAAAGTGACGCTCAATACATTTATGAGTACTAACTTTCGGCTCAATCAATCCAGTCCGTAGAGCGGATTAGCTCTCACACTATCACTGCGACATCATGGAAACCTGCAATGTGGAATAAAATTCGTGGCTCATTGCCACTACAGTTAGTCTTGGCCGCAGCTGCAGCTTGGTTATTGGCAAGCGGGTTAACTCATTTTGTTTATCCTAACGGCGCAGCCGGAATCGACCAGCAAGCTTGGTATCAATTTTTGATGCTGGGTAAAACCGTGTATATCGGTTTGTTGAAGATGGTTGTAGGCATAATGGTGATGCTGTCGCTGATCGAAGGGATAAGCAACATAGGCGCGATAACCAAATTAAAAACATTGGGATTGCGTACGCTTGGCTTTTACACCTTCACCACCACGATAGCGATAAGTCTTGGTTTAGGTGCTTCGTTATTACTACCGGAGTGGCAACCCTTAACTCAGGCGGTACCTTTAGCCGAAGGGGCCACTCTCATTGGTGAGCAGGCGGCATCGGGCGGCGCTATCGCCACTAAGCTGCTGAATATGGCGCTCTCTAATCCGGTTGCTGCAATCTCAGATGGAAACCTGCTCGCGGTGGTGGTGTTTTCAATTATGTTTGGCATCGCACTGTTAACCGCGCTACCTGAAAAACACCCGCTGTTTGAGCTGATATCAGGCCTTAACAAGGGCATTAACACCATGATTGGCGGTATTATTCGCCTATCGCCCTTGGCTATCTTTGCCATCGTATTCGAGTTTTCCCTCACGGGAGGGGAGGCGCTATTTAGCCAATTAGCGATGTTTGCTCTATTGGTATTTGTACTGACTATGCTTCATGGGCTGGTGGTATTGCCTAGCTTAGCCAAGTTACTGACGGGGATTAAAATATCCACCCTGTTTAAAGGGATTAGCGCACCGTTAGCGATGGCTTTTGCCACCTCATCGAGCGCCGCGACTTTACCCTTGTCGATGCGAAGTGCTGAGGAGCTAGGCGTATCACCTTCTACCAGTAGCATGGTGCTGCCCTTAGGTTCGGTGATGAATATGGACGGTACCGCGTTATTTGAAGGGGTCGCCGCTATATTTCTGGCGCAGCTATTCGGCGTGGATCTGACTACAACAGGCATGGTGATGATTTTTATCATGGCCATGGTGTCTTCAATCGGGGCACCAGGTATGCCATCGGGGTCAATGTCGGGAATGCAGTTAGTGCTATTGGCCGCAGGGATCCCGTTAGAAGCTATCGGAATCTTGCTGATTATCGAGCGGCCACTTGATACCTTCCGCACCGCAGTTAATGTCGAAGGCGATATCATCGCCGCGCTAGTGGTTGATAAGTGGCAGAAAAGCTAATGGATCTATTGGATTATTGTTTAAGGGATGCAGTCAATCAACTGCTGAAAATATACGTAGATATAATTAGTTTTACTAGAAATGACAAGCTATTGAATTGCATATACAGAGGTATGTATATGGTCTCCCCACAGGGACTCGAACCCCGATCGATCGCTTAGGAGGCGACTGCTCTATCCTGTTGAGCTATAGGGAGACGTGAGTGATTATACTGGTTTTACTCTAGATGAAAAGAGCTGATGAAAAGTCTTTAAATTTAGTTGCTTAATAAATGTTCGCAATGGGGCGTTTTGCAGGCTAATCGTCATGAATTCGCTTTAGCTTGTAGCTATTGCTCGTCATGCGAGCCTGCAATTTTCCTCAGTACTAATTTTCCTCAGTACTTTAGTTATAGCTTTATTGCTAGGTCATTGATTTGGATATTTAGCGATGCAGCCATGCCATCTAATACTGCGGTTGCGCTCTCTTCAGTGACTTGATCTATGGTAATGCTTGCTTTGCTTTTTCCTGCTACTGCACGCATGTTATCGAGCCTGTCAGGCATATTTTGTTGTAATACTAACTGCAAAGTATCACCAACTCGAATGCCATGACGTCTGCCCACATTAAGGATGATTCTATTGGCTTGTCTTGAGACAACTTGGCCCAGCAAGGGACGACAATTTAGATTGTTGTCGATATCGTGACTCACCTTGGCGAGTATTTGATCGATTGCTTGGCCGTACTCACTGCTCCAGAAGTTTTCACTGTTTGAGTTTACCGTTTGTTGGCGCTTAAATTCCCACTCTGCAGCTTGGCTATATTGCTGGCTCCAGATTTTTTCGCCGCTTATACCGTGGAACAGAGAGACGCGAATATGGAAATTGCGCATAGGGTCATTGTCCCAAAGCCCTAAGGTTGTCGTGTATGGTTCGGTAGAGATATCGATGATTTCTGGTAGTAAAATATACTGACTGTCGGTGATCTCACTTAACCAGCTAGGTAAGCGATAGCCTCGCACATCCACTAGGGCTTGATCTATGTCTAAACGCTCGTTGGCGTGGGTCTGTGGGAAGCTGTTACTGGCGTTCTGTTCTAGGGTGCTAGCGAGTCGTTCAGATAGATTTTGTTCGAAAAGGCCAATATTGCCGTATCTAAGCTGGGTTCTATCTTTAATCAGTGCTTGAGGGATTAAAATTGCCGCTTTGAGTTGAGTGGCTTGGCAAGTGTCGTTGAGCGGTTCAATCATATCGATGCGTACGTTAACTGTGATTTTACCGTCTTCTATTAGCTCGCTCACCAGTTCAACATTCTGGCTTTGGGCTTGCTGCTCTAGAGTAAAAGAGTCGTTAACCAGTTGGCCATTTTTGACGGTTTGTTGGCTACTAAAGCGCGCACCAGATTGCAATGTTGCATAGCTGACCGCTTGATGGATGGCATTTTCTCTAGCCTGATTGACATTGTTGTCATTAATTTTGGCTTGACCGCTGGCGCTAATCCATTTTGCCTGTACCGGTAAAGTCAGTACAGATGATGCTAGGCACACGAGTGCGGTTGTAAAATATTGCGCTGGTTTCATCTCACCTTTCCAGTTTTGAGAAATTGATAGCCGAAGATTTTTGCATGTCGGATAACTGACGAACATATATGCCTCGTTAACTGTTAAGCAATATACGTGCCTTTCCTAGCGTTTTTGGTCGGTTTCTTAAGGTGAAAAGCGATAAAGTTATTCGCTTATTTGCCGATAAGAGTTAATAGACTCACTTTTGTCAATAAATCTCGTGTCAAAAACGGGCTGAGATAGAGATAAAGGCTGAGATAGAGAGCGAGATTAACCATGGCTACGACAGCCCAACAGGAACTTAAAAAATGTATAAGCTAATCATTTTTTTACCTATTTTGTTTGCGATAGGCTGCGCAAGCACAGAAGCCGATAATCAGGCTGAACTGCAGATGGCTAACGGCTATGGTTTGCCGCATACCGAAGCGGTTAATCATTTATCGCAGCAGATGGTGAACGAGTTGGTGCGTCAAAACGATGCCCTACGTTCGGATCAGCCTTTACTGGTCACAACTCCAGTGTTGTTGTCAGATATGAAATCGACCAATGGGTTAGGGCTGCAGTTTCAGCAAGGTTTGATTGCCAGCTTGCATGATCATCAATTCAATCTTGTCGATATCAACGTTAGCGATACCCTAAAAGTGACTCAATCGGGTGAGTTTATTTTGACTCGAGATTGGCAGCAATTACCGGTAGATGTTCCAATTGAAAATGTGGTTGTGTCGACAATGAGCTTGTCAACTCGAGGTGTCGCGTTAAATAGTCGTATCGTTAATATCAACAATAACCGGGTAATATCGGCGGCGCAGGGCTTTGTTAATGCGAGTGCTATGCCAGGCTATATTAGTCTGTCTGAAAAAGTCGTTTCACAAAATGGCTTACTTTATCGAGATGCGCAAACTGGTCAGCACACGGTTCAATTAGTAGGGGGGCAATAAGATGAAGGCGGTTATTTTATGTGCTGCATTAGCACTCAGTGCATGCTCTGCACAAGACAGATATGTGCAGTATGAAACCGAGGCGCCGAGCTCTTTTCCTAAGTTGACAGCTATAGGCTATGCACCACTGGATACTCAGCCTGCAACCGAGCAATCCCAGCGTGTATTAATGGCAATGCAGGCGTCAAAGATTGCCGCTTATCGTGAGCTTGCCGAGCAGGTTTATGGCCAGCAACTGAGCGCGACGAGTCAGGTTAGAGATTGGATGTTAGCGGCTGATGAAATTCAAGCATCAGTGTCTGGTGTGATCCGCGGTGCGAAAGTGGTCAAGAGTTACCCAGTAGGCGAGCACTATGTGACGGAGCTTGAACTGGATTTTGAGCAGGTGTGGGCGTTGTATCAGCAGCAAAATCGTTCACAACGAGTAAAAGAGATTACGTATTTTTAGAGCTAATAAGGGCGCTTCGCTTCTAGGAGCTAGGGCGGACTTCGTCCTTATAGGGTCTAGGAAAAGCACAAGAAAAGACAAAGACGAACGCTTAGCTTACAGAAGACGGAACGTTCGCAGGCTCACTCACAGAACGCTACGCTAACGGTATAAGCTAAGAAGAGTCTAGGACGCTTCGCTTCTAGGACCTAGGGGAAGCACAAGAAAAGTCAAAAGCTTGCATTGGTTTTATTTATGCAATTGCTTTGATCTTTATGCTTTCCTAGCACCTTCTTTATCTTTAACCTAGGATCTAGAAGTCGCAACGCGACGCCCTTTTTTTAAACCTTTAAGCTTTTAAGTTATTACCTAGAGTGGAGATACTTGAGGTCTGGCCTTTACCGTCATAGGTTAGGCTGGAAGAGTTTCGGCTGACTTGTAGTGCCTGCGAGAATCGATTTAAGCTGGCTAAACTTAATTCAATCAATGATTCATTTTCGGCATTGAGCTGTTGGCATTCTGCTAGTAGCTGCTTGGTGTTAGCGACTTGCTGCGATAACTCTGGATGGGTAGTTAACAAGGCTAGATCTGGTTGCTGTGCAATTATCTCATCATTTTGTTTAAGGCTCGCCAATAGATTAGTCTTAGTGCTAGCTAGCGACAATAAAACATCGGCCTGCTGTGCGTGCAAAGCCTGTTTTTCTTGGCTGATCAATTCTTTTAGCTCGGTCAGCACTTGGTATTGTGAGCTAATGAGTTGAGATAAATTTGTCATAATGGCCTGTTTATTTTGAGTCAAACGTATTGGTTACTTTTATTTTGTAGAGCCCAGTTACCGCGACGTTGTACACGAAAGCAGGAACACAGGGCTTAACCTAAATCTTTAAGATCATTCTCAAAGCTAGCGATGTTAGTGGCTAGTTTCTCTGGGTCGATTTTATAACGACCTTCGGCAATTGCTGCTTTAATTGCATCTACTTTCTTTTGATCGATTTCAGGCATGTCAGCCATCTTAGTCTGTACGTTTTGAATTTGTTGAGCCTGCGCCGTAATCGACACTGAATCACTCTTCTGTGCAGTAGGTGCGGGCGCTGCGGGTGCGGTTTGAGCCGGTGCACCTTTGGTATTCATACCAGTACCAATACGAGTATTGGCATGGGCGTTTACTTGTTTAATATCAATAGCCATTTTGAGATCCAACAGTTAATAAAGAGAGTTTATTACACATGCTATCGGCAGCATTACTCAATACTTTAGGATTTTTTCATTCATATATTCACACAGCATATATTGTTACATTCTTACTTCGACTTGGCCAACCCCAGTGACTCGAGCATCGAGTTTTTTATGTGAATGACTATTTTTAATTCGAATTTTATCGCCAACGTTTCCGTCCTGCAGTGCTTCGCCTACGGTTTTAATCTGAAAGTTTTCAGAACGAGCATATATCGACACACTGTCACCCTTACAAACGATACAGAGTTGGTTGGCAAAAATTGGCTGACCCGGAGCGACACGTCTTTTAAGTCTTGCACCTACAACTTGTGAGATATCCTCAAATTGTTGGCCGCGGATGCTGCTCTGTTCGATATATTCGATTTCAATTTCACCGCGTGCGAGTAGATCGCCCGGTCCCATGGTCGATTTTGCAACCACGATTGGGTAGAGGATATCGACTCTAACTGAGAGAAAAATCTGCCATGGATAGCTTAAGTCTGGGCTGTTGCAGCTAATTTTAACCGTATTATTACGGCGAATGGCACGGTCACTGGCAATCTCAGCCTTAATTGGCAGGTAACAATTAGGTAAATTGACTCGGGTGTCTAAACTCTGTGGCGTGATATTTATCCGCGCTTTTTCAGGAGCATCAATTTTTTGTTCAACTGCGGCTATAGCTAATCGAGATATGGTCGATATAGAAGGAATACTGGCAGGTTCGGCTGCAAGTGCTAGAGTTGGCGTCACAAGTATGATGAAAAACGAGCCAATAAAAGCTTTTATAATGAATGCAGTAGCTTGATTCGCTAGAATGCGCGTATATTTTGGAATGTGTTGGACCGCAGTCATCTCTATCCTTTTGCATCTGTGAGTGTCATTAGTTTGACTGAAATTGTATTGCTTACTCAGATAAGCTTGAGTTAAGCAAGTAGTATGCCTAAAAAGGAAAGATATATGGAATTGCTCGGTAGAGACCAAAATTAATTGTTTATTTGCGCAGATCTCTTAATTTAAATTAGATATAAGCCTATGAGAAGTAGGTAAAAGGCAAAATGTATGTCGACTATTCTTGAATCCGTAAACAAACGGACCCAATTGGTAGGTCAAAATCGATTGGAGTTATTGTTATTTAAACTAAATGGACGTCAACGATTCGGAATCAACGTGTTTAAAGTCAAGGAGGTCTTACAATGTCCTCCATTGACGACTCTGCCTAAGTTGAACTCAAAAGTACGTGGTGTTGCCCATGTTCGCGGCATGACCATTTCAGTGATTGACTTGAGTGCGGCAACAGGTGGTAGACCAATTGAGAACATTGAAAACTGTTTCATTATCATCTCCGAGTATAATCGCAGCGTTCAAGGCTTTTTAGTGAGTTCGGTTGAACGTATCATCAACATGAACTGGGAAGCCATTATGCCTCCGCCTCAAGGGGCCGGAAAATTTTCTTATCTCACTGCGGTGACTGAAATTGATAATGAGTTGGTTGAGATTTTAGACGTTGAGAAAATTCTCGATGAGATCTCGCCTGTTAATACTGAAACCAGCCAAGAACTGAATGATGCTTTAACCATAGATAAAGATCAGCACTACCATATTATGGTTATTGATGACTCTTCAGTTGCTCGTAAACAGATTATTAGGGCGTTGACCTCGCTGGGCCTACAAATCGATACTGCAAAAGATGGTAAAGAAGCGTTAGAGAAACTACGAGCCATGTCTGCGGAGCTTGATGATGTTTCAACTGAGATCCCTTTGATTATTTCAGACATTGAGATGCCAGAGATGGATGGTTATACCTTAACGGCTGAGATCCGTGATGACCCTAAGCTTAAGAACATCAAAGTGGTATTACATACTTCACTTAGCGGTGTGTTTAATCAGGCTATGGTACAGAAAGTTGGCGCCAATGACTTTATCGCGAAATTTAATCCTGATGAGTTAGCGGCGGCTGTGAACAAGCACTTAAGTCTTTAGTTGAGTAATTTAGCGAAGTAGGAAACATCTCTTGCTTGTGTTTCCTTTGCTGCTAAGGTATAACGCTGCGTTCGTTTTTTGGCTGTGTTTAACCCTGTTGGGTCGAAGCGGTTTGTTTTATTGATATTAGGATAATAGAGTGTCAAATAAGTCTCTTGCTGAGAATGAGTACAAGCAATTTAGATTATTCCTAGAGCAGCACAGCGGTATTGTGCTGGGAGAAAACAAGCTGTATTTGGTGCGAAGCCGATTAGCGCCTCTAATGGGTAAGTATAACTTGCCCTCTTTATCTGAAGTGGTAAAGCAGTCAATGAAGCCTACAGAGCGTCAGTTACGCACTGAGGTTATCGATGCCATGACCACTAATGAAACATTGTGGTTTCGTGACCGTTATCCCTTCGAGCTACTATCGAACAGTATACTACCGACATTTAGCCGTTTAGGCCGCCCGGTAAAGATTTGGTCTGCTGCCTGTTCATCAGGACAAGAGCCGTATTCTTTGGCTATGACTATCTTGGAGCATCAACAGCGCAAGCCTGGAAGCTTGCCTGGTAATGCCAACATTTTGGCAACTGATCTATCGCCATCTATGCTGGAGCGTTGTAAAAGTGCCGAGTATGACAATCTCGCCTTAGCAAGAGGGTTATCTGACGAACGTAAGCGTCAGTTTTTTGATACTTTGCCCTCGGGTAATATGGTGGTTAAAGATAACGTTAAGCGTTTGGTTAATTTCCGAGCGCATAACCTACTCGAGAGTTATACCTTACTCGGCAAGTTCGATATTATTTTTTGCCGCAATGTATTGATCTATTTCTCTCCTGAGGCAAAGCGGAAAATACTACGGCAATTTGCTGCCGCATTAAATCCAAACGGCATTCTGTTTCTTGGCGCATCTGAGTCTATAGCGGGTTTGTCCGATGAATTTGACATGATCCGTTGTAATCCTGGGATCTATTATCAGAAGCGAGTTTAATCTCGCCCTGAACTACACTCAGTAAATAAAACGCGTCTCTCTAGACGCGTTTTTTGTTTCTGTCTAATCTAGCTGTAGCTTATTCTCTGCATAAACTTCTCTTTATTATATTGTTTTGGCATAACTATTGCTTTGTTTCAGCCATAGAGCTGAGGAGGCAATTTTATGGCGATTAGTTTTGATAAAGCGTTAGGAGTTCATCAACACACTTTGGGCGTACGTTCCCAACGTGCAGAGATCCTATCCTCAAATATTGCTAACGCTGATACGCCTGGCTACAAGGCGCGCGATATTGATTTTTCAAAAGCAATGAATGCGGCCCAATCTCAGCAATCAGGTTTAGCTATGGCTAAAAGCGACAGCAAGCACTTCGATATGGCGGCGTTAACTCAGCAGAATGTAGGCTATAGAGTGCCAAACCAGCCCGATACCGGTGACGGTAACACTGTCGATATTCAGCAAGAGCAGTCAGCATTTATGCAAAATGCCCTTGAATATCAAATGTCACTGGGTTTTCTCGACAGTAAGTTCTCTGGTATGAAAAAAGCGATTAGAGGCGATTAATAATGAGCTTATTTAATATTTTCAATGTTGCGGGTTCAGGGATGTCTGCCCAGTCAGTCAGACTCAATACCACAGCCAGTAACATAGCTAACGCCGATTCAGTATCGAGCAGTGTTGGAGAGACCTATCGTGCTCGCCATCCAATCTTTGAAGCCGAGATGAGTAAAGCGCAGCAGCATCAAAGCGCAGCGCAATCTGTGGCGGTTAAAGGGATTGTTGAAAGCGATTTACCACTAAATAAAGAGTTTTCGCCAGATCACCCAATGGCGGACACCGACGGCTTTATTTACAAGCCAAATGTCAATGTGATGGAAGAGATGGCTAATATGATCTCAGCCTCTCGTTCTTATCAAATGAATGTTCAAGTCACTGAAGCGGCTAAATCTATGCTTCAGCAGACACTTAGAATAGGCAAATAAACTCAGTGAAAGCTGGAGGTAAATTTTGAGCCTTATTAATCCGCTGACCGCAACGCAGACGGCGCCGAGTCAGACACAACAGACGAATACTATTTCGCCGCAAACTGCTCAGGCAGCGACTCAGAGTACGGCAGCATCGGCGACAAATACAGAGCAGACATCTACCGGGAATCCGTTTCTTGATAGTTTACGTCTGCCAGAAGAAAATCCTATTCCAGAGCCTAATAGTCAGGAATTGACTCAAGAGGATTTCTTCTCGCTGTTGAGCCAACAGTTGTCGATGCAAGATCCTTTTAAGCCAGTTGAAAATGATCAGATGATCCAGCAGATGGCTTCTTTCTCTACGGTTGATGGGATCAGCAAGCTCAATGAAGAGATTATTAACCTTAATGCATTAACCAGTTCGAGTCAGGCGTTACAGGCATCGGGACTTGTTGGTCAAAAGGTGCTTATTCCCTCTGATACTGCTCATATATCTGCAGACGATCCGAGTATGAAAGGCATTATTAGTACGCCTACGCCTATCGAATCTATCACCGTTCGTATTGAAGACGATAAAGGACAGTTGGTTACTACTTACAGTGTAGATGGTAGTGCTGGTGGCAATATCGATGTGAACTGGGATGGTTTAGACAAGAATGGCGAGCCAGTTGCCGAGGGAAGTTATACCTTCAAAGCCAGCGGCAAGGTAGATGGTACAAGTGAAGAGTTACCAGTATCGACCTATGCCCACGTGACCAGTGTGTCATTGGGAACCGCTGCGACGGGCGCTATTTTGAACTTACGCGGTGTTGGCGGAATTAAGATCGGCGATGTCTTAGCTGTATCAGAGACTTAATTGCTAGACAGATATATTCAGAGGCGATTGGCTACAAGGTATGTATCAATCGTCTAGAAATCGAATTTAATAAGGATTGAGGTGAACCATGTCATTTAACATTGCATTGAGCGGTATATCGTCTGCACAAAAAGATCTAAATACAACGGCAAACAACATCGCAAACGTAAACACCACAGGCTTTAAAGAATCCCGTGCTGAGTTTGCGGATGTTTACGCCAACTCTATTTTTTCAAATAGTAAAACGGCAGTCGGTGGTGGTGTCACAACAAGTCAAGTTGCGCAGCAGTTCCATCAAGGCAGTATGGCATTTACTAATAACTCACTTGATATGGCAATTAATGGTGGTGGTTTCTTTGTTACCTCATCTGAAGCGGGCTCACAAGATCATTCATTTACTCGTGCGGGCGCATTTAAGTTCGATTCAAATAACTATATTGTTGATTCGGCAGGTAACTTCTTACAGACTTTCCCGGTAGATAAAGATGGTAACTCCACATCTGTAAGTTTAACTACCACTAAGCCAGTACAAATTCCAGATACCGCAGGTAGCCCGGTTAAGACAGATAACGTGGGGATTCAAATGAACCTCAACGCGGGTGAAGGCACACTTGATCCTGCAGCTTTCGATCCCGATGATCCAGAGACCTTTAACAACTCAACTTCTGTAACTATGTATGATTCACTGGGTGAACCGCATATTTTAACCTCGTACTTTATACGTCCTCCTAATGCCGCTCACACTGGTGAGAGTAACTGGGTGGCGTTTTATGCAGTAGACGGTAAGCCAGTTGATCTGGATCCTGCCGCTGGTGAGTATGATGTTGATACCGACGGCGACGGCGCTGTTGATGGACAAAAAGATGCTGTAAACGCTGCAGGTTGGAAAGGTGCAGCTATTTCATTTAATGACACTGGCGCATATACCGGCAGTAACCCTGCGGTTATCAAGACTGAAGCTTTAGGTGTTGGTGGCGCTAACGTATTAGGTCCAGGTGCTGATGGCACCCAGACATTGACGCTAAACTTTAACAACCCAACTCAATATGCATCGCCATTTGAGGTAACTGAATTAACTCAAGACGGTACAACAGTTGGTCGTTTGACTAACGTGGAAGTTGGCGCTGACGGTTTAATCAATGCCAGTTACAGTAACGGTTCAACCGTACCACTAGCGCGTGTAGCCTTAGTTAGTTTTGCTAACGAGCAAGGGTTAACCCAAGCGGGCAATACGTCTTGGAAGGCAAGCTTAGATTCAGGTCCAGCGTTAGCGGGCGAGGCGAACAGCGGTACTTTTGGTAGTATTCGTTCATCGGCACTTGAGCAGTCAAACGTTGATTTGACCACCGAGTTAGTGGACTTGATTTCAGCGCAGCGAAACTTCCAAGCCAACTCAAGAACGCTTGAAGTGAATAACACGCTACAGCAAACCGTTCTGCAAATTCGATAAGCGTTAAAAGCTAAGAAGGGCGCTTCGCTTCGAGGTCGCCCTTCGGGCTGCTAGGACGTTCGCAGGCTCACTGCGAGATCCTAGGAAAAGCACAAGAGCCGAACGCTTCGCTGACGGTATAAGCTGAGACGGGACAAGATTTTTCGTCTTTTCCGTCTTAGCTTTATTCGGCTTTAAATCGTTTATGCTTTAATTTGTTAAGTCTTTTCCGTAAGCGAAGCGTTCCGTAAGGCCACAGGCCGTTCGTCTTTGCTTTACCTAGGACCTTTCTTAGCTTTTCCCTAGAACCTAGGACCTATTTTTTAAACCTAGAACCTGCTTTACCTCGCAGCGCAGCGTCCTTCTTTTCATATCTTGGCACGATGTTTGCTATTTATTTCGTTAGACGGAAGTTTGACGGAGTATCAAGTGGACAAATTGCTCTATGTCGCGATGAGCGGCGCAAAACAGAATATGAATTCGTTGGCGGTCAGTGCCAACAATTTAGCTAACGCTAATACCGATGGCTTTAAATCCTCTTTAGCTCAAGCTCGCTCAATGCAAGCGTTTGGCGAAGGTTTGCCTACGCGCGTGTTCTCTATGACCGAAACTCCGTCAGCTAATTTTGCCAGTGGTCCGATTAAGACTACCGGCCGTGATTTAGATATTGCCGTTAAAGGTGATGGCTGGATTGCGGTGCAATCCGAGAATGGCGGTGAAGCCTATACCCGCTCAGGCAGTTTACGTTTTGATAACTCAGGTGTGCTGCGTAATGACAAAGGCACGGCTGTAATGGGCGACAATGGCCCTATTGTATTGCCGCTACCGATTGAAAAAGTCGAAATCTCTCAAGATGGCATCGTATCTGTACGTCCATCGGGTGCGACAGCTGAAGTGATTGAAGAAGTTGCCCGAATTAAACTCGTTAATCCCGGTAATCAAAATTTAATGCGCGGGGAAGACGGACTGTTCCGTTTGATGTCTGGTGAGAATGCACCAGCCGACCCTAGCGTAGGTTTGTTAAGTGGCGCAGTCGAAGGCAGTAACGTCAATGCGGTCCATGAGATGGTGTCTATGATTGACCTACAACGTCAGTTCGAGATGCAAGTGAAAATGATGAAAACAGCAGAAGAGAACGATCGCGCGTCCTCTTCCTTAATGCGCATAAGCTAGGAGAGATACTATGCATCCCGCTTTATGGATAAGTAAAACTGGTTTAGACGCTCAGCAAACCGATATTTCAGTAATTTCTAATAACGTGGCTAACGCCAGCACCGTGGGTTTTAAAAAGAGCCGTGCGGTTTTTGAAGACTTACTTTATCAAAACGTCAATCAAGCCGGTGGCATCAGTGCATCGAATACTAAGATGCCAAATGGTCTAAGTATTGGTGCGGGTACTAAAGTGGTGGCCACGCAAGAGATGTTCACCCAAGGCAATATGCTAACAACGGATAACTCTCTAGATTTGATGGTAGAGGGGCCGGGATTTTTTGAGGTGCAGCTTCCTGATGGTACCGCTGCTTATACTCGTAATGGTCAGTTCAGTCTTGATGATACAGGCCAAATCGTAACGCCAGGCTCGGGTTATGTGGTACAGCCTTCTATTACTATTCCTGATGACGCTACCAGTATTACCGTGTCGGCAGAAGGTGAAGTGTCAGTTAAAACACCGGGCAATGCTGAAAACCAGGTCGTGGGCCAGTTAGCCATATCTGATTTTATTAATCCATCAGGGCTCGATCCTATGGGGCAAAACTTATATATGGAAACCGGCGCAAGCGGCACGCCAATCCAAGGAACAGCTTCGCTTGACGGTATGGGCGCTATTCGCCAAGGCGCACTTGAAACGTCAAACGTTAACGTGACCGAAGAGCTCGTTAACTTGATTGAGAGTCAGCGCATTTATGAGATGAACTCAAAAGTCATTTCAGCGGTTGACCAAATGTTGTCTTACGTTAACCAGAATCTTTAAGGTTTTATAAGAGGCTTTGACTATGAAGCGTTTGTGGGCACTTGTCTTTATGACAGCCTTATCGGGGTGTAATTCGACCAGCGGTAAACCGATTGCTGACGATCCCTATTATGCGCCTGTCTATCCCGAGGCGCCGCCAACTAAAATCGCTGCTACAGGCTCTATGTATCAAGATAGTCAGGCATCGAGTCTTTATTCAGATATTAAGGCGCTTAAGGTAGGTGACATCATAACTGTGATGTTGATGGAGCAAACCCAGGCTAAAAAGAGCGCCAATAACGAAATTTCTAAAGGCACGGATTTATCTCTGGATCCCATTTATGCTGGCGGCGGCAATGTCACCATTGGCGGCAACCCAATCGATCTACGCTACAAAGACAGCATGAACACCAAGCGTGAATCTGATGCAGACCAAAGCAACAGCTTGTCGGGCAGTATTTCGGCCAACGTGATGCAGGTGCTTAATAACGGTAACTTGGTGATCCGCGGTGAAAAATGGATAAGCATTAATAACGGTGACGAGTTCGTTCGCATCACAGGTATTGTGCGCGCGCAAGATATTCGACCAGACAATACGATTGACTCACAGCGAGTTGCGAATGCACGTATTCAGTACAGCGGCACTGGAACCTTTGCCGAAGTACAGAAAGTCGGTTGGTTAGCTTCGTTCTTTATGGGTAGCTGGTGGCCATTCTAGGCCAACCTTTTAGGTATGAGCCTAGGTTAAGGATTTAGGATGATGAAATTAAAATTGGTTTTGCTCTGTGCAATCTTGGCCTTGAGCGCTCCTGTGCATGCACAGCGTATTAAAGACATTGCTAACGTACAGGGTGTACGTAGTAACCAGTTGATTGGCTATGGTTTAGTTGTGGGTTTGCCTGGTACGGGTGAGAAAACCCGCTATACCGAGCAGACCTTTAAAACCATGCTGAAAAATTTTGGCATTAATCTGCCTGATAATTTCAGACCCAAGATTAAAAACATTGCAGTTGTTGCCGTGAGCGCTGAAATGCCGCCGTTTATTAAGCCGGGTCAAACCTTAGATGTGACGGTTTCAAGCTTAGGTGAGGCAAAAAGCTTACGTGGCGGCATGTTGTTACAGACCTTTTTAAAAGGTGTCGACGGTAATGTTTACGCGATAGCCCAAGGCAGCATGGTGGTCAGTGGTTTTAGCGCTGAAGGCATGGATGGCTCAAAGGTGGTGCAAAACACGCCAACAGTTGGCCGTATACCAAACGGCGCCATCATTGAGCGTACCGTGGCTACGCCATTTTCAACGGGTGATCACTTAACCTTTAACTTGCGCCGGGCCGATTTCTCTACTGCGAAACGTTTGGCAGATTCGATTAATGACTTATTAGGTCCTGGCATGGCAAGACCGCTTGACGCGACATCGGTGCAAGTGAGTGCACCAAGAGATGTATCACAACGAGTGTCATTTTTGGCAACCCTTGAGAATATTGAAGTCGAGCCAGCTGCAGAGTCTGCCAAAGTCATTGTTAACTCGCGAACCGGTACGATTGTTGTTGGTCAAAACGTCAAATTATTGCCAGCAGCTGTAACCCATGGTGGCTTAACGGTGACAATCGCTGAAGCAACCCAGGTTTCACAGCCAAATGCTTTCGGAAATGGTCAAACCGTGGTCACTACCGACAGTACAATTGATGTGGCAGAAGAAGACAGCCGTATGTTTATGTTTAACCCAGGAACCACGCTAGACGAGCTAGTTCGCGCGGTTAACTTGGTGGGTGCTGCACCTTCAGATGTACTTGCCATCCTAGAAGCGTTAAAGATGGCAGGAGCTTTGCATGGTGAACTGATAATTATCTAAATATTGTCAGTTTGATTGGAAAGGTGTCATGGAGAAGCTGTCGAACGCATCGCAATTTCTGGATCTTGGAGGCTTGGACTCATTAAGATCCAGAGCCCAAAACGATGAAACCAGTGCGTTAAAAGAAGTTGCTCAGCAATTCGAAGGGATCTTCGTGCAGATGCTGATGCAAAGCATGCGTGACGCCAATGCTGTGTTTGAATCAGACAGCCCAATGAATAGTCAGTACACCAAGTTTTATGAGCAGATGCATGATCAGCAGATGTCGCTCAACCTTTCTGGTGAAGGCATGTTGGGCTTGGCCGATTTAATGGTGCAGCAACTTGACCCCGCCAACAGCCCGATGACGCCAGCTTCAGTGCTTCGTGGTGATATCAACGGCGGCTCTAAGGCTGCTGCATTAACAATGGATAGACCTGATGCGCTGCAGATGCCTAACTCACGTGTTGCTAGCTTAGATGCCGTAAGCGTTCAGGCCGTAGCAAATCCAAGCGTAAGTAGTCCGATTCATCAGAGTTTTTCGGGTAATAGCTTTGCGGGTAATAGTTCTTCGAGTAATGCTCTAGCAGCGAATAGCCAGGCTCCGCACGCATTAACAAGCGGCGTTCAATCACAAACTTTAGATTCGGTATTGAGTGGCAAAGTATTGCCGTCGGCGGCAGTCAATGCCGATAAGTCTCAGGCTAATTTCACCAGCCAAGATGAGTTTGTTGCGCGTTTATACCCCCATGCCCAAAAAGCGGCTCAAAGCTTAGGCACCACACCAGAAGTATTGATTGCTCAGTCAGCGTTAGAAACAGGTTGGGGCCAGAAAATGGTGAAAGGCCATCAAGGGCAGCAGAGTAATAACCTGTTTAACATTAAAGCCGATAAGCGTTGGCAAGGTGACAAAGCCTCGGTCAGCACGCTGGAATATGAGCAGGGTATAGCCGTTAAGCAGCAAGCTAATTTCAGGATCTATGAGGATATTGGTCAAAGCTTTAATGACTTTGTGTCATTTGTCTCTAATGGTGATCGCTATCAAGACGCGATGAAACAAGCCGCGGATCCACAGGCTTTTATCCGCTCCTTGCAAGAAGCGGGTTATGCAACCGACCCGAAATATGCCGATAAGGTTATTCAGGTGATGAAAACCATTACGCGAGATTTTAAAGACGTCTTACAAGGGGTTAAGCAATGAAGAATAGTTTTGTTCAACCACTTGCAGCAGGGAGTCAGTACGCATGTCTTTAGATTTAATGAATATTGCTCGCACAGGTGTGCTGGCCTCTCAATCTCAACTGGCGATAACCAGTAATAATATCGCTAATGCTAATACCGCGGGCTATAACCGTCAGGTAGTTTCTCAGTCGGCGCTTGATTCACAGCGAATGGGCAATGACTTTTATGGCGCGGGTACCTATGTATCTGATGTTAAACGTGTCTATAACGACTACGCCACAAGAGAGCTACGTATTGGTTCAACTGCTGTCAGTGAGACACAAACTACCTTTGGCAAGATGAGTGAGTTAGATCAGCTGTTCTCACAAATAGGTAAAGGAGTGCCTGAAGGGCTAAACAATTTCTTTGCCAGCATGAACGCCTTATCTGATATTCCTGGTGATTTGGGAATGCGAGGTTCAATGCTGACCAGTGCTAATCAATTAGCTGACAGCATTAATCAAATGCAAGGGCATCTTGATAGCCAGATGACTCAAACCAATGATCAGATCTCTGCTGTAACTAGCCGCATCAATGAGATCAGTACTGAATTAGGCAATATCAATCGTGAGTTGATGAAGTCTCAGGGCGAAGACATGCAGCTCCTAGACAAGCAAGATGCACTGATTTTAGAGCTGAGTGAGTATGCATCTGTCAACGTAGTGGCACTCGACTCTGGAGCCAAGAGTGTAATGCTGGGTGGCACAATGATGTTGGTGTCGGGTGAAGTTTCAATGCAAATGGGTACAGTGCAAGGTGATCCTTACCCGAATGAGTTACAAATAACCGCGCAGTCGGGCAGTAAGAGCATGATTGTTGATGCGACCAAACTCGGTGGCCAGTTAGGCGCATTAGTTAACTATCGCGATGAGACTCTGATGCCATCACAGATGGAGCTTGGCCAATACGCGCTAGGCGTAGCGGATGCCTTTAATCAGGCGCAGGCCCAAGGTTTTGACTTAAATGGTCAAGTGGGCGCAAATATCTTTACCGATATTAACGACCCATCAATGCAGCTTGGCCGTGTCGGTGCGCTATCAAGTAATACTGGCACTGCAAATCTAAGCGTGAATATTGACGATGTAGGCAGTTTAACTGGTAGCAGCTATGAGCTAAAGTTTACTGCCCCATCAACTTATGAGCTAAAAGATGCCGTAAGCGGCAACATCACGCCGCTTACGTTAAACGGCACTAAGCTCGAAGGTGCTGCTGGCTTTAGCATCGACATCGATGCAGGGGCACTCGCCTCTGGTGACACTTTTGAAATACGCCCAACATCAGGCGCAGCGGCATCAGTATCGGTGGAGATGACAGATGGTAAAGGCATAGCCGCTGCTACGGGGGCTCAAATCACTGCCGATGCGGCAAATACCGGTAACAGCCAAGTAAATCTCGTCAGCATCGATGATAGAACTGACACAAATTTCCCTGTAACGGGCGCTGAGCTTACCTTTGAAATCGATCCCTCTGCAACGCCACCTACATTTGAAGTGTTTGACGTTGATGGTACATCGCTTGGCGCTGCGGCAGCTTACACACCACCGAATATCAGTGCCCATGGCTTTACCTTCGAGATTGATTCTACCGCGGCGACGGCCGAGAAGTTCACCTTCAATTTATCATTTGCCGAAGGTGATAACACTAACTTGGTGAATATGGCCAAGCTCAGTGAAGCCAAATTAATGAATGGTGGCAAAACAACGTTAAATGACGTGTATGAATCCACTAAGTTTGATGTGGGCAGCAAGACTAAGGCGGCTGAAATTGCAATGGGCTCTGCCGATGCAATATACAGTCAGGCTTATACCCGAGTGCAAAGTGTATCAGGGGTAAACCTTGATGAAGAGGCGGCAAATTTGATGCGCTTTCAGCAGTCTTATCAGGCGTCAGCACGGATCATGACCACAGCCAATGAAATATTCAACACATTATTTAGTTCTCTGCGCTAGCACTGAACGCTTCAAGATTTGAAACAGGAATTAAGATTATGCGAATTTCAACAGCGCAAATGTTTCATCAAACCAGCAGCAATGTCTTAAAAGGCCAGTCTGCCACCAACCAGATCTTGGAGCAGTTGGCGTCAGGCAAAAAAGTGAATACTGCTGGTGACGACCCTATTGCCGCAGCTGGGATAGATAACCTAAATCAGCAAAGCGCGCTGACCAATCAGTTTTTAAAGAACATTGATTACGCTTCGAATCGACTGGCGGTAAGTGAAAGTAAGATTGGTAGCGCTGAAACGTTAATACAAAGTATGCACGAGGGGATGCTGCGCTCAGTAAACGGCACCTTAACGGATACCGACCGGCAAGCTATTGCCGATGAGATGCGCAGTAGCCTAGAAGAGTTGTTATCTATTGCCAATAGCAAAGATGAATCTGGTAATAGTTTGTTTGCTGGTTTTGCAACCGACACCACGCCATTTGCTTTTGATAATAACGGCAAGGTTGTTTATAGCGGTGATTCAGGAGTCAGAGACTCCATAGTGGCATCGGGCGTGACGGTAGGCAGCAATATCCCTGGTGACAGTGTTTTTATGAACGCAGCTAATGGCTTAGGGGACTATAGCGTCAATTATTCGGCGTCTCAAACCGGCAGCTTTTCAGTTGAAAGCGCTAAAGTGACAGATAGCGCATTACCGGTTGCAGGTGATTACAGCTTTGCATTTGCGGATGATGGTGCTGGTGGGCTTGAGTTGAATGTGACCGATGCATTAGGCGTTGTCACGACCATTCCTAATTTTGACCCAAGTCAGCCCGTGACTGTCGACGGCATTGAATTGCAGTTTAAAGGGGCGCCAGTTGCCGGTGATACTTTTTCAATGTCGCCAGAAACCCAATCAAACATCTTCGACACCTTAAACAGTGCGATTTCTTTACTCGAAGATGGTGCAAAGCTGAATAGCCCACAAGGCCAATCTGAGATGGCGCAATTATTGACTAATGTAACCAGTGGCCAAGAACAGATGGCAATGAGCCGCAGTGTGGCGGGTAATAGCCTCAAAAGTTTAGAGAGCTATACAGATACCCATAAAGAAGAACAGTTGGTTAACCAATCTGCGTTATCACTGCTAGAAGACTTAGATTATGCCGAAGCGATTACTGAGTTTGAGAAGCAACAATTGGCGCTGAATGCGGTATCTAGTGTGTTTAGCAAGGTGGGCTCGACTTCGCTGTTTGACTATATATAGGGGCCAGGACCTAGGACCTAGAGCACCGACTCAGTCTTTAACGTCTTATTTTTCTAGTTTTTAACAAAGTTGGCACGAAAAAAGCATTAAAACATTAAAGAGTTTGTCTCTTTTAAATATTTGACACCCGCAGCTCAAATGTAACTTTAGCTGCTACTAGGTTGCTGTAGTGCTCCGTGCTTAACGCAGACTTCATAGCGTATAAATGCACTGGGCTTAATGATGAGACAAGGGAGTCGGAATCATTTTAAACAGCAGTACCCGATACAATTTTACTATTAACAATTTTAGCCAAGTCTCTAGTCTTGGCGACAAACTAAGAAGAGGATTACAACATGGCTATTAGCGTTAATACTAACGTCACATCAATGAGAGCGCAGAACAACCTAAACAGTGCTAACTCTAGTACGCAAACGTCAATGGAACGTTTATCTTCAGGCCTACGTATTAACAGTGCTAAAGATGACGCTGCGGGTCTGCAGATCTCTAACCGTATGACCAGCCAGATCAACGGTATCGGCGTCGCCATGCGTAACGCCAACGACGGTATCTCTATCGCGCAAACTGCCGAAGGTGCGATGCAAGAATCGACTAACATCTTACAGCGTATGCGTGATCTTTCTCTACAGTCGGCTAACGGTTCAAACTCAGCCGATGACCGCGCTGCAATGCAAAAAGAGATGACGTCACTACAGGCCGAATTAACTCGTATTTCAGACACTACCTCTTTTGGTGGCCAGAAATTGTTAGATGGTAGTTACGGGACACAAGACTTCCAGGTGGGGTCAAACGCCAACGAGACGATCTCACTTACTCTTTCTGATATTTCTGCAGATCAAATAGGCTCTAAAGGTAAGACTGTTACCGGAGAACTAAGTGCGGCCAATATTACAGCGCTAGCAGATGATAGTGATACTGATGGTACCACCAAAGGTAAAATTACTTTTGCTCATACACCTCCAGGTGCAGCAGCCCCTACAAACATTGAAGTGATAGTTGAGCAAGGTATGACTGCAGATGAGTTAGCAACAGCACTAAACACAAGTCTTGCTGATACGGGAGTTACCGCTACTGTTGATACTGGTAAGATTGTTTTTGGTGGTGTTGCAGAGAATGGCAGTGCATTAACTATGACGGCTGTCGATGACGCTGCAGGTGTTGTGACACCTTCAACTGCTTTTGCACTCGGCGCTGATGATAGCCAAGTGACAGCGGTGGCTGATATTGATATCAATACTGTTGAAGGCTCTCAGTCTGCAATCAGTGTTATTGATGCTGCGATTACTCAAATTGACAGCCAACGTGCAGACTTAGGTGCGGTACAAAATCGTATGAGCTTTACTATCAATAACCTAAGTAATATTCAGTCCAACGTAACTGATGCGCGTAGCCGTATTCAGGATGTGGACTTTGCCAAAGAAACTGCAGAACTGACTAAGCAGCAAATTCTGTCACAAACCTCTTCTGCGATGCTTGCGCAAGCGAATCAGTTACCGCAAACAGCCTTATCATTGCTTGGCTAGAACCAAATCGGTTAAGGCAAAGATGGTTTAAAGACGGCTAAAAGACGAACGGCCTGCGGCCTTACGGATGACGGAACGCTGCGCTTACGCAAAGCAGGCTCTAGAGCCTAGAGCGTGACTTCGTCACGGCGAGAGCGTCGCTCCGCTCCTGCTAGACTTACCTTCTTAACAGTAAAAGCAAAAAAAACAGCTAGACCCAAATGGGCCTAGCTGTTTTTTTTATTTAAGAGTTACGAGCTAATTTTACCACGAAGCGCTTCGCTTTCACGGAGGGCACGAAGAAGAGCAAAAGATTAAAACTACATTGTTCATTGTCTTGCTGCTTTTGATTGTATCGCAGGGCGGAGCACGCTCTCGCCGTGGCGAAGCCACGTCCTAGCAGCGAAGCGCTCTAGCATCTAACTTCTAGCATCTAGGCATTCTCTACGCGCACAGCTAACTGTCTGTAGCTATTGTTCTTTAGCGGTATCGCGCCCCCTTTAGAGCAAAAAACAAAAAAATCAAAAAAAACACTAAAGCTTCAAATCCCTCTGCCGTTATAGATATTGTAACCAAGATAATTCGCCTGACTTTAGAAAGACAGGCAACAACAATCAGTCTATCTAAAGTAAGATCAGAGGGAATTAATAATGGCTATTTCAGTAAATACGAACGTGACTTCAATGCGCGCACAGGGCAACCTAAATAGCGCTAACTCAAACGTACAAACCTCAATGGAGCGTTTGTCATCGGGTCTACGCATCAACAGCGCAAAAGATGATGCTGCAGGTCTACAGATCTCGAATCGTATGACCAGTCAAATTAATGGTATCGGCGTTGCAATGCGTAATGCTAACGACGGTATCTCTATCGCGCAAACAGCAGAAGGTGCGATGCAAGAGTCGACTAATATCCTGCAACGTATGCGTGATCTTTCTCTACAATCGGCTAACGGTTCAAACTCAAGCGACGACCGTGCGGCAATGCAAAAAGAAATTACATCACTTAATGCTGAGTTGACTCGTATTTCTGATACAACCTCTTTCGGTGGCCAGAAGCTACTTGACGGTAGTTATGGTACTCAAAGTTTCCAAGTTGGTTCGAATGCTAATGAGACTATATCATTGTCTCTTTCGGATATTTCTGCAGATCAACTTGGATCAAAAGGTAAGACTGTTACTGGTGAATTGAGTGCTGCAAATATTACAGCGCTCGCTGATGATTCTGACACTGATGGCACCACTAAGGGTAAAATTACTTTCGCACATACACCTCCTGGAGCAGGGGCTCCAACAAATATTGAAGTGACAGTTGAACAAGGTATGACTGCTGATGAATTAGCAACTGCACTAAACACCAGCCTTGCTGATACGGGTGTTACCGCGACAGTCGATACAGGTAAGATTGTTTTTGGTGGTGTAGCAGAGAATGGCAGTACATTAACCATGGCTGCAGAAGATGATGCCGCAGGGGCTGTTACACCTTCAACTGCTTTTGCACTCGGAGCTGATGATAGTCAGGTTAGTTCTGTAAACGATATAGACTTAAATACTGTTGAGGGCTCTCAATCTGCAATTGGCGTTATCGATGCGGCTATTTCACAAATCGATAGTCAACGTGCTGATTTAGGTGCGGTTCAAAACCGTATGAACTTCACCATTAACAACTTGAGCAACATTCAGTCTAACGTGTCAGATGCACGTAGCCGTATTCAGGATGTCGATTTTGCTAAAGAAACTGCTGAGCTGACTAAGCAGCAAATTCTATCGCAAACCTCTTCTGCAATGCTTGCACAGGCTAACCAGCTACCACAAGCGGCATTGTCTCTATTGTAATCTTAGAGCTAAGCCTCTGGTTGAACATTAGGATTAACCGTCAGTATCGCTGATGTTAAAAGGGAGAGTCGGTTTCGGCTCTCCCTTTATTGTTTAATCTAGATAGTCGAAAGCAGCTGGATTAATAACAATCAATTCAACTGCGTTGAACAACAAAGGAATTTAAAACACAGGAGTGAAGAGATGGATGTCAATGTAACTAATAACTCTGTAGCCCCAATCGCTATTGATCTAGCTGTAAAGACGCAAAATAGCAGCCAAGATCACCTTGCTGAAATAAATGCTAGCAGCTCTTTAGTTTCGCAAACTGATGAAGTTAAAGCTGTAAATAACAGCAGCCAGGCGGAAGATAGCTTACAGGGGGAGAGCGTTGAACAGATGGAGTCTGTTGTGAACGAGCTGTCTGATATGATGTCTATGCTGCGTAAAGGCTTGGCTTTTAAGCTTGATGAGTCGCTTGGGCAACAAGTTGTGAGTGTGGTCGATATCGATACCGGCGATTTAATCAGGCAGATCCCTAATGAAGAAGCATTGGAGTTGGCCATAAAATTGCATGAAAAAATTGCAGAGATGGATGGTTTATTGATGTCGACTCAAGTTTAACTCTACTTATTAGCATCTTTAACCACAGTTGGCTCCAGTGTGTTTTAATACAAATAATTCTTGCGTGTGCCTAAATAAGGCTAATGCGTAGAATTAAATTAGTCAGTATTCATAGTTTTAGTTAAGTTGAGGTTGTCATGGGATTAACATCGGTAGGTATTGGTTCTGGAATGGATATCAATGGCATTGTATCGGCGCTTGTAGGGGCTGAAAACGATCCAAAGGTTGCCAAGTTTGATGCCGATGAGGGCAAGCTTAACGCGCAGATCTCGGGTATAGGCGCACTAAAGAGTGCACTGACTGAATTTCAAGATAGTTTAGAGAAGCTAACCGACCCAGATACTTTTATTGCACGTAAGGTCGAGTTGTCGAATAAAGATTTCATCAGTGCAACAGCGGATGCAACTGCCGTTGCCGGTAGTTATAAAATCGAAGTTGAACAATTAGCCGAAAGTCAAAAAATTGGCTCGGCGGCGGTAGCCGATGCCACTGCTGCACTGGGTGAAGGCTCGTTAACTTTTGGCGTCGATGGCAAAGATTTTACTGTTGCCGTTGAAGCGGGGGACTCGCTCGAAACGGTAATGAAAAAAATCAACGATGCCGAAGATAACGTCGGCGTAACCGCAACCATCATTAACGGTGATAATGGCCCACAACTGGTGATGACTTCGGATGAAACCGGCACTGCTAATAACATTACAGTTACTGCAACAGACACCGACGGTGGTACAGGTCTGACTGATACCTTTACTATGACAGAGCTCAGTGCGGCAAAAGATGCGGTGCTGTATGTGGATGGTTTAAAAGTGACGTCGGGTAGCAATGAAGTCGAGAACGTTATCACCGGCGTCAGTTTAACCCTTAAAGATGATGATATCGGGCAGAGCACTACGCTAACGATATCTCCAGATACGGATTCTGTTAAGAAGAGTGTTGAGGGATTTGTCGAAGCTTATAATGACTTGATGGGGACTGTTTCAGATCTGTCTAGTTATGATGCTGAAACAGAGAAAGCGGGAATTTTGCAAGGCGACTCGATGATCCGTAGTCTTCAGAGCCAGTTGCGTGGTGTATTATCCAGTAGTTTTGATACCTCTGAAGGTACGACTATGTTGGCTAATATAGGCATAAAAACCACTCAGCAAGGTACACTTGAGATCGATGAGAAGATTTTGGATAAGGCACTTGAATCTGATATGCCGCAGATCCGAGAGATGTTTAGCGCAGAAGATACAGGTTTAGCTTCTAGATTAGATGGTTTGGCCGAAACTTACGTACAATCTGGTGGTACCCTAGATAGCCGTGATGAGACCTTAGATAATCAAGTATCACGACTCACCGATAGCCGAGAGCAATTCGCACGGAAAATGGCTGCATACGAAACACGCTTATTTAACCAGTTCAATGCCATGGACTTGATGGTTGCTAGTTTGAATCAGCAAACGAGTGACCTGTTTAATCGACTAGACTCCCTGCCTGGCATGGTGCCGCAGAATTAGTCGCTTTGAAAGATATGGCTTACAGCCTGGCTACGACATTTTTTTTGCAATAGCTTTTCCCGGTAACATTAGAATGCGTAAAAGGCGTTAGTAATAGCTACGCCTGCCTTGCTATTCATCCTCCTTATATTGAGAGTTGCTAGATGACAAGTTCACTTATAAACCCACCATTAGACTCACATTTAAACTCACCGTTAACTACAGAAACGCGAGTCATCGAGTTAGCAAAACTGGATGATGCTTTATCCAAAATATTAGATAGTTTAGAAAATGCTCAGTTTGAAGATGGTGAAAGTGACACCTTGGTATCTAAATTGCAGGATAGCATTGGTAGCCGTCAAATTTTGATTGCTCAGCTAGTGAATGATGATCAGATCCAAGATAGGTCTTATCTACAAGGGCTTGCACAGAGCACTAAAAACTTTGAAATACGAGCACGTAATGTTCTTGCCGATAGAGAAGCTTTGTTAGGCGCACTTCGCAAGGGTAGACGACAAACAAATCTTTACAAGACAATAGATTCAAATAGGTAGGTATTTATGAGAGGTTCGCTTCAGTCGTATAGAAAGGTCTCGTTGGATAGCAGTATCAACGTTGCTTCACCGCATAAGATCATTCAAATGATGTTTGCCGGAGCTTTGGAGCGCTTAGTTCAGGGGCGTTATGCCATTGAGCAGAGCAACCTAGAACTTAAAGGGGTGAGTTTAGGTAAAGCGATAAGTATTGTTGCTGGGTTAAATAGCAGCTTGAACATGGAGGCTGAGGGGGATGTTGCTGGTAACCTAAGTGCTCTTTATGACTTTATGCTGCGCAGAATTTCTGACGCTAACATCAATAATGATGTTCAGGCTATTGATGATGCAATGGATGTTTTACGCACTATCAAGGAAGCGTGGGATGCAATACCTAGCGAATTGCATGAGTTATCTTCACAAAACTAATTACTTTGTTAATCAGTTGGCTCAGGTTTCTGGGTTGTTGTTTTATAGGAGTGTTAACGCACTCCTTTTTGTCACCCGTCAAAAATACGTCTAACAGTTGATTGTAAAGTAGAGATTTTAACCTAAAACTTAGTCAGCTCCTCATAAAATTCATCAGGGGCTTGCTAATAACGGGCTGATAATACACTATTCTATAAGGTAGATATTTGAGATTGGATTTTAGATAACTACTGGCTGAACAATTAGCTTGAGAAAAGCAACGAACACTAATAATTAATGCGCTGAACATATTTGAGCCTATACGGCCTTCGGAATGATGCAAACAGATCAACGAATTCTACTTGTCGGTAACCAGTCAGAGCGAATTAATCGCTTGTCGTGTGTATTTGAGTTCTTAGGAGAGCAGGTCGAACTGATCGACTTCGATAAACTCGAGACGCATACAAAACAGACGCGCTTTCGCGCGATTGTTTTACCTTCTGAGAACCAACCGAAAGAAATTATCCAGTCTTTGACTGGTACGCTTCCTTGGCAGCCCTTTTTGATGTTAGGAGAAAGAGGCGACATTAAAACGTCGAACATTCTCGGCTGCATCGAAGAACCTTTAAACTACCCACAATTAACTGAGTTACTCCACTTTTGTCAGGTCTATGGTCAAGTTAAACGGCCAGAGATCCCAACCAGTGCGAATCAGACTAAATTATTTAGAAGTTTAGTGGGCCGCAGTGAGGGGATTGCTAATGTTCGTCATCTTATTAACCAGGTTGCCAGCTCTGAAGCTACGGTACTGATACTAGGTCAGTCAGGTACTGGTAAAGAGGTAGTCGCTCGTAATATTCACTATATTTCAGATCGCCGTGACGGGCCGTTTATTCCAGTCAACTGCGGTGCAATCCCACCAGAATTATTGGAGAGTGAGCTTTTTGGTCATGAAAAGGGCTCATTCACTGGCGCAATCAGTGCGCGTAAAGGTCGTTTCGAACTTGCTGAGAAAGGCACTTTATTCCTAGATGAAATTGGCGATATGCCATTGCAGATGCAAGTTAAGTTATTACGTGTTCTGCAAGAGCGTATGTTTGAGCGTGTTGGTGGTAGTAAGTCTATTTCAGCCGACGTTCGCGTTGTTGCTGCAACTCATAGACATTTAGAAACCATGATAGAGAAAGGAGATTTTAGAGAAGATCTCTACTACCGCTTGAATGTTTTCCCAATCGAAATGCCTGCTTTGTGCGAGCGCAAAGAAGATATCCCTCTATTACTGCAAGAGTTAGTCAGCCGAGTCTATAACGAAGGCCGCGGTCGAGTGCGTTTCACTCAGCGAGCTATCGAGTCGTTAAAAGAACATTGCTGGTCAGGTAATGTGCGTGAACTGTCTAACTTGGTTGAGCGTTTAACGATTCTGTACCCAGGCGGATTAGTTGATGTAAACGACTTACCTATTAAGTATCGTCATATTGATGTCCCCGAGTATTGTGTCGAAGTAAGCGAAGAGCAGCTTGAACGTGATGCTTTAGCCTCTATCTTTAGTGATGAAGAGCCTATTGAGATCCCTGAGACGCGATTCCCGAGTGAGTTACCACCTGAAGGGGTAAATCTAAAGGACTTATTGGCAGAGCTTGAAATCGATATGATCAGACAAGCACTGGATCAACAAGATAGCGTGGTTGCTCGCGCCGCAGAAATGCTAGGCATTCGCCGTACTACCTTAGTTGAGAAAATGCGAAAGTACGGGTTGAGTAAAGATTAAGGCTAAGAGATAGGTTCTAGGGCGGACTTCGTCCTTCGAGGGCGCTGCGCTTCTAGGTCCTAGGGAAAGCACAAGAAAGGCTGAGACGAACGCTTCGCTTACGGTACAAGCTGAGACTGTTTAAATCAAAGTGAACTTTCGATATTTACTTACTTTCGTGAATAAGCCAGAAGCTGAGTCTTCTGGCTTTTTTATTGCCTTCGTTCTAAGCTTTTCTGTAAGCGCAGCGTCCTTCTTTTAAAAAACAACTGGCATAATTCCTGCTTAACCCCATGCAAATGCAGTTTTTTTGACGGGGTTACCATGTCAGCTATTCCACAATCACCAGTCGATACTAGCGATTCAACTAACGCAACTCATGCTACTAACGCAAGAGTGGTGAAACGCCCACACTTGGTTGACGTTCAGCAAGCCGCTAATATGTCTAATCGTATGGACCATATTCTGCAGGCTATGCCGTCTGGTGTGGTGATCATTAGCGGTGATGGCATTGTTACCGAGGCTAATCCCGTTGCTGTTGAGCTTTTAGGTAGCCCATTAGAAGGCATGCGTTGGCTACAAATCATCAACCGGGCATTTTCGCCACAAGATGATGATGGTCACGAGGTTTCATTACGTAATGGTCGTCGGGTAAAGCTTGCCATTACCCCTCTTACGCCAGAACCAGGTCAGCTGATTGTGCTGACTGATTTAACCGAAACCCGTTTACTGCAAAAAAACTTGTCACACTTACAAAGATTATCAGCGCTAGGCAAGATGGTAGCAACCCTTGCCCATCAGGTGAGAACGCCTTTAAGCGCGGCTCTGCTATATGCGTCAAACTTGGCGAGCCCTAAAATATCGGAGGACTCTCGTAAGCGCTTTCAAGGCAAGCTAGTCGATAGACTCAATGAATTAGAGCACCAAGTGAATGATATGCTGTTGATGGCAAAGGGTCGTCAACAGGAGCTAGACTCAATCCTGGTTATCGATGAAGTGGTTGATAATGTACTGAGTAACTGTCTGCCGATAGCGGAGCAAAAAGGCTGTAAGTTGATATTTAACAATCAATCAAAACAAAAAATTCGGGCTAATGATGCGGCTCTCTGTTCAGCGATAAATAACCTAGTGATGAACAGTTTAGAAGCTGAGGCGAGCCAAGTCACCTTGCATGCATATGACACTCAAACTGCATTACATCTAGATGTTATTGATAATGGTAATGGGCTGGATGCCAATATGCAGCAAAAGGTACTAGAGCCATTCTTTACTACTAAGTCGCAAGGTACTGGGTTAGGTCTAGCCGTGGTTCAAGCTGTAGTAAATAATCATGGCGGTAAGATGCAGTTCAGTTGTCATTTAGGTAATGGTTGTACGGCTTCTTTGAAATTCCCGTTGCTTTCGCTAAATAAGGCTCACAATGAAACTCATGGAGAAAATGAGCATGTCTGAAGGTAGATTATTACTCGTAGAGGACGATGCTTCACTGCGTGAAGCACTGCTCGATACCTTGATGTTAGCTCATTATGATTGCGTCGATGTTGCTTCGGCAGAAGAAGCCATCCTTTCTCTCAAAGCCAATAGATTCGATATGGTGATAAGCGACGTGCAAATGGAAGGTGTAGGCGGCATAGGCCTGCTCAACTATATGCAGCAACATCATCCCAAAGTGCCAGTATTGTTGATGACTGCATATGCGACTATTGATAACGCGGTCAATGCGATGAAACTAGGCGCGGTTGATTATTTGGCTAAGCCGTTTTCGTCAGAGGTATTAGTTAATCAAGTTTCTCGCTATATGCCAGCCAGAGTGATTGAAGGCACACCAATCGTAGCCGATGAAAAAAGCATTGCATTGTTAGCATTGGCGCAGCGGGTAGCGGCATCGGACGCCTCTGTGATGATCATGGGGCCGAGCGGCAGCGGTAAAGAGGTTTTAGCGCGGTATATTCATCAGAACAGCCAACGTGCCGACGAGCCATTTATCGCTATTAACTGCGCTGCCATCCCTGAAAACATGCTTGAGGCAACGTTATTTGGCTATGAGAAGGGCGCCTTTACAGGGGCTTATCAAGCCTGCCCTGGCAAGTTTGAACAGGCGCAAGGTGGTACTTTACTGCTTGATGAAATATCAGAGATGGAAGTCGGCCTACAAGCAAAACTGTTGCGAGTATTGCAAGAGCGCGAAGTGGAGCGTTTAGGCGGGCGTAAGACGATTAAGCTCAATGTACGGGTGCTGGCCACCTCGAATCGCGATCTTAAAGCCATGGCGTCATCGGGCGAATTTAGGGAAGATTTATATTATCGAATTAATGTTTTTCCGCTGACTTGGCCGTCATTAAATCAACGCCCAGCCGATATTTTGCCTCTCGCAAGACATTTATTGCAGCGCCACGCATTAATTGCCAATCGTAGTGAAATACCTGAATTTAGCGAGTGTGCTACTCGTCGTCTATTGACTCATCGCTGGCCAGGCAACGTACGTGAGCTCGATAATGTGGTGCAAAGGGCGCTAATTTTGTCTATGTCTGCTGAGGTAACGGCGGCAGATATTATTATCGACTCGCAAGAGTTAGGTTTTACCGCTGAAGTCATACCTATGGCAGAAAGTAAACCTGCTGAGCTCGATGGTTTAGGTGACGAGCTAAAAGCACAAGAGCATGTAATAATTTTAGAGACCTTAACTCAATGTGATGGCAGTCGTAAGCTTGTCGCCGAGAAGCTAGGCATTAGTGCCAGAACTTTACGCTATAAGATGGCAAAAATGCGAGAGCTAGGGATCCAAATACCGGCTTAAAGCTATGAAGGACGTTCGGCAGGCTCACTGCGAGGACGCTTCGCTACTAGGTCCTAGGAAAAGCATAAGCAAAATCAAAGTCAAAGGCTGAGACGAACGCTTCGCTCACGGTTAACGGAACGTTCGCAGGCTTACTCACTGATAAGGTTCTAGGACGTTCGCAAGCTCACTACGAGGACGCTTCGCTACTAGGAACTAGGAACTAGGAAAAGCATAAGCCAAGTCAAAGGCTGAGATGGTACAAGATTTTCTGGCTTTTTCGTCTCGGCTCTAAATCGTTTATGCTTTAATCGGTTTCTCCGTAAGCGTAGTGTTCTGTAGTGGCGAAGCCACGTGCTGTGAGGCCGCAGACCGTTCGTCTTTGCTTTCCCTGGGACCTTTCTTGCTTTTCCTAGCACCTGTTTTTAAACCTAGAACCTTTCTTTGCCTTTCCTAGCACCTTCTCAGCTTTAACCTTCCATTGAATAACTGGCAAGCTATTTGCATTCGTCTAGATATATCAACATTTTCGTCAAGAAATCGACAGGGGAGATAGCTATGCAAATTGGTGCGAATTCATTACTGCAAGAGATGCAGTCACTCAATGGTCAAATCGGCACTTCAAGCATTCAAACTGGGATCACGCGTCAGGTACAAAACACCTCGGGCAGTGATTTCAGTCAGTTACTCTCCCAAGCTGTTGGAAATGTAAGCGAACTTCAATCAAATGCTGCTAATCTCGCCACTCGACTCGATATGGGAGATACCACAGTGACGTTATCTGATACCGTGATCGCCAGAGAAAAATCGAGCGTTGCTTTTGAGGCAACGGTACAAGTGCGAAATAAGCTTGTTGAAGCTTATAGAGAAATTATGAGTATGCCTGTTTAGGCCTTTTTAACGTAAACGCAGGGTACAAGAGTGAGTACAGAAATGGTCGTAGGAACAGGCTCAGGTTTAGCATCGAGTCCACAAACATCAGGTGTCCAAGAGGAGCATAAGCCTGGCATTATGGGTTCGCTTGGCAGCGTCGATATGTTGCGTCAAGTGACGATGATTTTGGCGCTTGCTATCTGTTTAGCCGTGGCTGTTTTTGTCATGATTTGGGCGCAAGAGCCTGAATATCGACCTCTAGGACAGATGAGCACCGCAGAAATGGTGCAAGTGTTGGATGCACTAGATAAAAATCAGGTTAAGTACGAAATTCAAGGTGATGTAGTCAAGGTTCCTGAAGATAAATTTCAAGATGTGAAGATGTTATTGAGCCGAGAAGGGCTAGATAACCAAGAAGCGAATAACGACTTTTTAAATAAAGACAGTGGTTTTGGTGTGAGTCAGCGCATGGAGCAGGCACGCCTCAAGCACAGCCAAGAGCAAAATCTTGCCCGCGTCATTGAAGAGTTAAAGAGTGTCACTCGTGCAAAAGTAATTTTAGCCTTACCCAGAGAAAACGTGTTTGCTCGCAACCGCTCTAAGCCAAGTGCTACCGTCGTGGTAAGTACTCGTCGTAGTGGTTTAAGTCAGGAAGAAGTCGACTCAATTGTCGATATCGTTGCCTCTGCAGTACATAATCTCGAGCCGAACAAGGTTACTGTCACCGATGCTAATGGCCGCCTGTTAAATTCTGGTACCCAAGATGGCGCTTCTGCCATCGCCCGCCGCGAGCTTGAAATCGTCCAGCAAAAAGAGTCTGAATACCGCACCAAAGTTGAGTCGATTCTTATGCCTATTCTAGGCCCTGAGAATTTTACTTCTCAGGTCGATGTCAGCATGGATTTTACCGCCGTAGAGCAAACAGCAAAGCGCTATAACCCAGACTTACCTGCGCTAAGAAGCGAGATGGTAGTTGAGAATAACTCTTCTGGTGGAACAAGTGGCGGCATTCCTGGCGCACTGTCTAATCAACCTCCTATGGAATCCGACATTCCGCAAGAGGTAGGGGCTGAAGAAAGTACCAAGTTAGCATCGGGAACGACGCATAAAGAAGCCACCCGCAACTTCGAGCTTAACACTACGATTAGCCACACGCGTCAGCAAGTGGGTACTCTAAGACGCGTGAGCGTATCAGTTGCAGTTGATTTTAAAAATGGCCCTGTATCGGAGGATGGTAGCGTCAACCGTGTACCACGCACAGAGCAAGAGCTGGCCAATATTCGTAGATTACTCGAAGGCGCAGTGGGCTTTAATACTCAGCGCGGTGATATTATTGAAGTTGTTAGCGTGCCATTTATGGATCAGCTTATTGAAGATGCGCCAGCGCAAGAGATGTGGGAACAGCCTTGGTTCTGGCGAGCAGTAAAGTTAGTGCTTGGCGCGCTAGTCATATTGGTGTTGATCCTTGCAGTCGTTCGCCCAATGCTGAAAAAACTGGTTTATCCTGATAGCGTCAAAATGCCGGATGATCCACAAACCGGTGGTGAGCTAGCTGAAATTGAAGATCAGTATGCAGCCGATACCTTAGGCATGCTGCAACGCCCTGAAGCCGAATACAGTTATGCCGATGATGGCTCAATATTGATCCCTAACTTGCATAAAGACGATGACATGATTAAGGCGATTCGTGCACTAGTGGCTAACGAGCCTGAACTATCGACGCAAGTCGTGAAAAACTGGTTACTTGAAGATGACAAATAATACTAATGTAGAAGCTAAGCCCGAAGCGACGGCCTTAAAGACAAGTGATTTAAGTGGCATCGAAAAAACCGCAATTTTGTTATTAAGCCTGAGTGAGAGTGACGCAGCGTCTATCTTAAAGCACCTTGAGCCTAAACAAGTGCAGAAAGTCGGTATGGCGATGGCGGCGATGCAAGATTTTGGTCAAGAGAAAGTTATTGGCGTTCATAAGCTGTTTCTCGATGAAATTCAAAAATACTCTTCCATCGGTTTTAACAGTGAAGAGTTTGTTCGTAAAGCGCTAACAGCAGCATTAGGTGAAGACAAAGCCGGTAACCTGATTGAACAGATCATCATGGGTGGAGGCGCTAAAGGTCTGGACTCACTGAAGTGGATGGACGCACGTCAGGTGGCGACGATTATTCAAAATGAACATCCGCAAATTCAAACTATCGTACTGTCTTATCTAGAACCCGATCAGGCCGCGGAAATCTTTGGCCAGTTCCCAGAAAATACCCGTTTAGACCTGATGATGCGAATTGCTAACCTTGAAGAGGTGCAGCCGGCAGCATTGCAAGAACTTAACGATATCATGGAGAAACAGTTCGCCGGACAAGGTGGTGCTCAGGCTGCGAAAATGGGTGGCTTGAAAGCTGCGGCAAATATCATGAATTATCTCGATACCGGAGTAGAGAGTCACTTGATGGAGACGATGCGTGAATCTGATGAAGAGATGGCGCAACAGATCCAAGACTTGATGTTTGTATTCGAGAACCTCAGTGAGGTTGATGATATGGGGATTCAGGTTCTACTGCGTGAAGTGCAGCAAGACGTGTTGATGAAGGCGCTGAAAGGTGCGGATGATCAGCTCAAAGAGAAGCTCCTCAGCAATATGTCTAAGCGCGCTGCAGAGTTACTAAGAGATGATTTAGAAGCTATGGGGCCCATTAGAATTAGTGAAGTTGAAGTCGCTCAGAAAGAGATCTTATCTATTGCACGTCGCTTGAGTGATAGTGGAGAGATCATGCTTGGCGGCGGAGGCGGTGAAGAGTTTCTATAATGACGGATCCTAAAAAGCCTCAAGGCGCGAGTATCAATACTAGCGACGAATTTGAACACTGGGAACTACCGGAGATCCGCAAAGAGCAGGCTCCCTCATCACTGAATATGTTCGGTCGTCACAGCTTACAATTGCAGGCCGAGGAGCTAGCTGAAGTTGAGTCTATACTGCCGCCAACCTTAAGCGAGATTGAAGATATTCGCGCTCATGCAGAGCAAGAAGGCTTTGCCGAAGGGCAAGAGAAAGGGCATAACGAAGGCTTAGAAAAAGGCCGATTAGAGGGGCTTGAGCAAGGGCACTCTGAAGGCTTCAGCCAAGGTCAGCAACAAGGTTATCAGGAGGGGTTACAAGCGGCTGCTGAGATGTTGCAACGTTTTGAAGCTCTTTTGAGCCAGTTTGAAGCGCCTTTATCTATATTAGATACCGAAATCGAAAAAGAACTGCTCAATACCTCAATGGTGTTGGCAAAGGCCGTAATTGGTCATGAGCTAAAAACTTATCCCGAGCATATTTTGGCGGCGCTGCGTCAGGGCGTTGACTCCTTGCCAATAAAAGAGCAGAAGATAAATATTCGAGTCACACCGAGTGATGAGATGCTGATCTCAGAGCTCTACTCTCAGGCTCAGTTAGAGCGAAACCGCTGGGAAATTGAAGCCGATCCAAGCTTAACACCGGGTGACTGTATTATTGACAGTGGCCGCAGTCATATCGATATGACAGTTGAGACCCGTATTCAGAGCGTCTTCTTAGAATTAGATAAGCATCAACAAGATCTGTTGCAGTTAAAAGAGCAGCAACAAGATGCACTGTTGGCACAAAGGCAGGCGCAAGCTAAGCAGCATGCTGCAACGATAGAGCCAAAAGATGACGCAGTAGATAATGACCAAGCCACAGCGGCTTTAAATGCAATCGAAGGTGAGTATGCCGACTCGTCAGCACCAACTCCGTAATAAGCTGGCCCAACACCAGCAAAAAGTGCATCCATTTCTAGTTGAGGCCAGTGGTCAACTGGTGCGAGTGGTGGGCTTGACCTTAGAAGCAACAGGCTGCCGAGCAGCTATTGGTAGCCTGTGCGCAATCGAAACCATGTCTGGCGACCTCATTGCCGAGGTCATAGGTTTTGATGATGAGTTGCTCTACCTTATGCCGATTGAAGAGCTACGCGGGGTACTCCCTGGCGCCAAGGTAACACCGCTAGGTGAACAATCAGGTTTAAACGTTGGTTTATCACTACTGGGTCGAGTGCTTGATGGCAGTGGTTTGCCTATCGATGGTTTAGGAAATTTAAAGACAGATCAAAAAGCTTCTAGCCACGCGCCCGCCATTAACCCTCTATCAAGACGTGCCATTAGTGAGCCATTAGATGTGGGCGTAAGAGCTATCAACTCTATGCTCACCGTGGGTAAGGGACAGCGTATGGGATTATTCGCAGGTTCTGGCGTTGGTAAGAGTGTGCTGCTGGGGATGATGACTAGAGGCACCACGGCTGACATTATTGTTGTGGGGCTTGTGGGTGAACGTGGCCGAGAAGTAAAAGAGTTTATTGAAGAGATTTTAGGGCCTGAAGGGCGAGCGCGGTCTGTCGTGGTCGCGGCACCAGCCGATACTTCGCCTTTGATGCGTCTTCGCGCCTGCGAAACGTCGACCCGAATTGCCGAGTATTTTCGCGACTTAGGCTATAGCGTACTGCTACTTATGGATAGTTTAACCCGCTATGCTCAGGCGCAGCGTGAAATAGCCTTGGCTGTCGGTGAGCCGCCAGCAACTAAAGGTTATCCGCCATCGGTGTTTGCCAAGTTGCCTAAGTTGGTGGAGCGAGCAGGTAACGGCGGTGGCAAACAAGGTTCAATTACTGCGTTTTATACCGTATTAACCGAAGGCGATGATTTGCAAGATCCTATCGCCGACGCCTCAAGAGCAATTCTTGATGGTCATATTGTGTTGTCACGAAGTCTTGCCGATTCGGGTCATTATCCTGCCATCGATATCGAAGCTTCTATCAGCCGTGTAGCGCCTATGGTGATTAGCCCTGATCATCTTGAAGCGATGCGTAAAGTTAAGCAGGTTTACTCTCTTTACCAACAAAATAAAGACTTGATCTCCATTGGGGCCTATAGCCAAGGTAGCGATCCGCGTATCGACAATGCTATCCGCTTACAGCCCGCGATGAATGCCTTTTTAAGGCAGACAATGAAAGACTCCGTTACCTTTGACAGTAGCACCTTGATGCTGAGTCAATTAGGGGCCCAATGCCAAGCTTAATTACATTTAGCTTAGCCAAATTTAGCTTAGCCAAATTTTGTATAGGCATATTACCTATAGCACTAACTCACGGGACCACTAATCATGGCTAGAGCTGAGCCCCTATTAATGGTGTTAAAGCTTGCAGAAGATGCAGAAGAGCAGGCGTCGTTACAACTTCGTTCGGCGCAGCTTGAACTGCAAAGACGACAAAATCAGTTAGACGCACTGCAAAACTATCGTCTCGATTATATGAAGCAGATGGAGCAGCAACAGGGACAAAGTATCAGCGCCAGCCACTATCATCAGTTTCATCAATTTGTGCGTCAAATCGATACCGCGATTATTCAGCAGGTCAACACCGTACAAGAGGCTGATAACCAGCGTCAGCACCGGCAGGTATATTGGCAAGAAAAGCAACAGAAGCGCAAAGCGGTGGAGTTGTTATTAGCCAATAAAGCCGAAAAGGCGAAGCTCGCCGAGTTACGCGCCGAGCAAAAGATGGTTGACGAGTTTGCGTCCCAGCAGTTTTATCGCAAAAGGCAGCGTTAATCATTTATCAGTTCAGAGCTTGAACTAACGTAACAAGTTAGTTTCCAGCACTTTCAACACCCCCCTTTACCCTACCCCCCCACCACTCTAGTAATGCTGATTGGCGTTAGACCTAAGGTTCCTAATAAGCCGACTTTTGGCATTATTATTGCAGTTACATTATTGATTAGCCTAATTGAGCGGTATTTTGACATTTGGTAGAGTTGCCGAGTGTTTATTGATGAGTAATGGAGATGGAATGCAGCAGGTGACCAATGTTTTACTCAGTAGCCCTGATTCGAATAGACAGGTTGCTGAACGTCAGAGTCAGTCCACCGAACCTAAGACTAATTCCGAAGGGGATAGTTTTACTGCCGCGTTAGAAAAAGCGGCAAGCCAAGCTCGTGATAAACAGGCTATTGATAAGCAGAGACAAGATCTTGATAACCAGAGGCAGGCTCTTAATAATCAAAGAAATGCCGAGGCAAATGCCAAGCAACAAACTGAAAATCAATCGACTAGTGCTAATTCGTCAGATAAAGGCGAGCGAGTCGATAGACAAGATCAAGCCGCGTCTACTCAAGAGCAGGGGCGCAATGTTCAAGGATTTGCTGATAAAAGTTCAAGTGATGAAGGCGCAGACGACGTAAGCCAAGTATTTGCACAGATTAATTTAGCTAACAATTTCGGCGGGGATTCACAGTTTGCCACTAACGGCGAAGATTTGCCGTTATCAGATGAGTCGCTGGCAACAGAAGCGCTTGAGCAAGCGTTAGGCGCTGATGACTTAATTGCTAACCAGCTGTCAGAAGAAGCGCTTTTTGCACTAAGTCAGCAAACGGATCTTTCAGAGCAAGAGCTGAGTCAGCTGTCATCTGCAGAACTTAACACTCTGCTACAGCAAGGCCAAATGCTCGATGCCAATGGCACCTTAAAGTCAGAATTCGTGGCAGTTTCTTCTATGCAGATTAATCCAGCGGCAACAGCTGGAGATGGGGCTCCTGATGAGCTTGCTTTGGCAGCTGAAAAATCTTTAATGGGCAGCGCCGTGACAGACTCTAAAGGACTTAATAGCATCGATGTAAAGGGCACTAATACTGGTCGCGACATTTTCGGCAAAGAGGTTGCAGGGCAAATATCACCAAGTAATGTGAATAGCGATCAAGCTAAATCGACTCAAGCTGCAGATGGCGCGAATTCTGCCGCTATTACAGCTAACACTGCAACTTCGCTAGAGCAGCTTAAAGGCGCAGAGTTATCGGTTCGTACCACGGCAATTAGTGCCGGGCTTGAAGCTAATCTTGCCGGAGTGAGCGAAGAGAGCACTTCTGAGCTTAAATCCTTTGCTGGTTTACAGAGTCAAGCTTTACAGCAGCAAGCGCCAGCTAGTCGCCAGGAGTTACCTCAGTTTAATTTGTCACTAAAACAAGGTGCTGAACAAGCGCCGCAAATGCAGCAGATGATCCAGCGATTTGCACCTGTGATGAATCAGCAGCTGATCACTATGGTTAGTAACGGTATTCAGCAAGCCGAAATTCGGTTAGATCCACCAGAGTTAGGACAGATGATGGTGCGCATCCAAGTTCAAGGTGATACCACACAGGTGCAATTTCAGGTGAGCCAGCATCAGACACGCGAACTTGTTGAACAAGCAATGCCAAGATTACGAGAAATGTTAGCCGAGCAAGGTATGCAGCTCACCGACGGTCAAGTGTCTCAAGGTGACGGAAGAAACGGCCAAGGTGATCAGGGTTCTGGTACTGGAAATGGCAGAACAGCGACTGAAACGGATGAAATATCGGCAGAAGAGATGCTGACAAGGTCAAATCTATCAACAAGTTCGGCTTCAGGTATAGATTATTATGCATAAGCAGGTAACCTATAGTACATAGAATAGAGCACGAGTATATTGCAAAGAGTGCTTAGCGGATTTAGTGCTCCAGTTAGGGAAGAAACATGGCAGAAGAAGCGGCTTTAGAGTTAGAAGACAGCGTCAAACCAAAAAGTAAACAGAAACTGATTATGTTCGGTGTGGGCGGTGTAGTACTGCTGATTGCAATTGCAGCGACTGTGTGGATGTTGTTGGCAACAGAACAAACTTCAGAGGCTGAGAACACTGCAACAGGGACAGTAACTGAGCAAGCTGCTAGAACTGGGGAAGCCTATTATGCAGCGATGCCAAGGCCTTTCCTATTCAACCTGTCGGATAACGGCCGCACCCGCTTAGTCGAGATTAAAGTTCAGTTGATGGTTCGCGGTAACGACGACGATACTTTGATTAGAAAGCATATCCCGCTTATTGAAGATGCACTATTGACCACTTTTAGTGGGTCAGATATTCAAAAGTTAAGCTCACCGGCGGGAAAAGATGAATTACGCCAGTTAGCGCTGCGCAATGTGCAAAATACCCTGCAACCTGTAACGGGTCGTACAGTGGTTGAGAAAGTATTGTTTACCGGCTTTGTTATGCAGTAACGCATTTAGTTTTTACTAGAGGTTATTTGCTGTAATAAAAGCGATTATTTTAAAATGAAGGCGATATCGTGAGTGATTTATTAAGCCAAGACGAAATTGATGCACTGCTCCATGGAGTCGATGATGTCGAAGAGGACATTATTGACGACAATGAGCTTGACGCCCGTTCTTATGATTTCTCGTCTCAAGACAGAATCGTACGTGGTCGTATGCCAACGCTTGAGATCGTCAATGAGCGTTTTGCTCGCCACTTGCGGATCAGCATGTTCAATATGATGCGCCGCGCCGCAGAAGTGTCAATTAACGGCGTACAAATGCTTAAGTTTGGTGAGTACGTACATACCTTGTTTGTACCGACCAGTCTGAACATGGTGCGCTTTAGCCCACTAAAAGGTACCGCGTTAATCACCATGGAAGCGCGCTTAGTATTTATCTTGGTGGATAACTTCTTCGGTGGTGACGGTCGTTTTCATGCCAAGATCGAGGGGCGTGAATTTACCCCGACTGAACGTCGTATTGTGCAGCTGCTATTAAAAATTATTTTCGAAGACTATAAAGAAGCCTGGGCACCAGTGATGGAAGTTCAGTTCGACTACCTAGACTCTGAAGTTAACCCGGCAATGGCCAATATTGTTAGCCCTACAGAAGTGGTCGTGGTGAGCTCATTCCATATTGAAGTCGATGGCGGTGGTGGTGATTTTCATATCACCATGCCGTACTCCATGATTGAGCCGATCCGAGAACTGCTAGATGCGGGTGTACAAAGTGATACTCAAGATACCGATATGCGTTGGTCTCAGGCACTACGTGATGAGATCATGGATGTTGATGTGGGGATCGATGCCACGATAGTCGAGCACAAGTTAACCCTAAGAGAAGTACTCGAGTTTAAAGCTGGGGATGTGATCCCTGTAGAGCTTCCTGAGCACATTATCTTGAAGGTTGAAGACTTACCTACTTACCGTTGTAAGATGGGGAAAGCCAAAGATAACCTAGCATTAAAAATTTGCGAAAAAATTCCAAGACCAGAAACGGTTAAGACAGAGTTGCAGCTCGTGACCCATAAGGGCCGTGCTCGTGAACGTTCTGAGATATAAGGTGAAGAGTAAATGAGTACAGATAGCGGTGATGATTGGGCTGCAGCAATGGCAGAGCAAGCAATTGAAGAAGCCAAAGCAGTTGAATTAGATGAATTTAGCAGTGACGGAGCTCCTCTGAGTGAAGAAGAAGCATCTAAGTTAGATGCGATTATGGATATTCCGGTCACCATCTCTATGGAAGTGGGTCGTAGTTTTATCAATATTCGTAACTTACTGCAGTTAAACCAGGGCTCGGTGGTTGAGCTTGACCGGGTGGCGGGTGAGCCATTAGATGTGATGGTTAACGGTACCTTAATTGCCCACGGTGAAGTGGTTGTGGTGAATGATAAATTTGGTATTCGTCTAACGGATGTTATTAGCCAAACTGAGCGCATCAAAAAGCTTAAGTAACAAAGATGTTATGTCAGAGGACGTTAGATGAGTTTTCAATTGGTTTTAGCCAATGTCAGTGCAGTAGCTGCTCAAGCTGAAGCGCCAGCTTCGCCAACGAGCATAGCCACGCTTTCGAGTATGGTTGGCGGTTTGATCGTCGTGTTGTTGTTAATTTTCTTTCTTGCTTACCTTGTTAGGCGCTTTAATTTAGTGCCAAGCAGTCAAGGGGTGTTAAAGACGATTGCCGTGACCCCACTCGGGCAGAAAGAAAAGTTGGTGCTGATAGAAGTTGGTGGTCAACAATATCTGCTGGGCGTAACACCTCAGCAAGTCAGCCTAGTCGATAAATTAACGACACCCGTAGAAGTATCGACAGAGTCTTTTGCTAGTCGTCTACGTCAAGCTAAAACATCACAATGAAGACGTCACAATGAAGACGTCACAATGAAGACATTAAAATGATGAAATGGATTTTAGTTATTGTCGGTTTGACTCTGTCATTAACAGCACCTGTAGCCTTTGCTGAGAATGGCATTTTGCCAGCGGTGACTGTGTCGACCGGCGCAGACGGTTCTACGCAGTACTCCGTCACCATGCAGATCTTGCTATTGATGACGGCGTTAAGCTTCATCCCTGCTATGGTTATTATGTTGACTTCGTTTACCCGCATTATTGTGGTGTTATCGATTCTACGCCAAGCAATTGGCTTACAGCAAACACCGTCTAATCAGGTGTTAATCGGCATCAGCATGTTTATGACATTTTTTATTATGTCGCCGGTATTCGACAAGATTTATGATCAAGCAGTACAGCCCTATATTGAGCAAGGTATGCCATTGCAAGATGCGTTTACCAAGGGACAAGGGCCGCTTAAAGAATTTATGCTAGCCCAGACGCGCTTAACCGATCTCGATACCTTTATTGAGATCTCTGGCTATCAAAATATCAATGAGCCAGAAGATGCGCCTATGACTGTGATCATTCCAGCATTCATAACCAGTGAGCTCAAGACTGCTTTCCAGATTGGTTTTATGCTGTTTGTACCATTCTTAGTGCTAGATTTGGTGGTTGCCAGTATCTTGATGGCCATGGGTATGATGATGTTGTCGCCGATGATTGTGTCATTGCCGTTTAAAATCATGCTATTTGTATTAGTTGACGGTTGGAGCCTAGTGATGGGCACCTTAGCCAACAGTTTTGGATTGTAGGTAAGCTATGAGTCCTGAATCACTGGTTGATATCTTTAGAGAAGCATTGGCTGTTATCGTCATCATCGTGTCGATGATTATTGTGCCTGGTCTTATCATAGGTCTAGTGGTGGCAGTGTTTCAGGCCGCGACCTCAATTAACGAGCAAACTTTAAGTTTTCTTCCACGCTTGCTAACAACTTTATTAGCGCTGATGTTGATGGGCCATCTTTTGATCCAAATGATGATGGACTTCTTCATGCAGATGGTCGACATGATCCCGCAAGTTATAGGCTAACTAGTTGCTGGAGCTTTGAACATGGACTTAGGTTTGCCAGTGTTGAATATAATGTGCTTACAGGTGATAGAGTAAATATGGCTACTTGTCCCGTCTTCAGTAGATTAAAGTAAATGGAGATCTTACTCGATACCATTATGAACGGCATTGCCGGTTATTTGTGGCCTTTAACCCGAATTTCAAGCATGTTTATGGTCATGGCGGTCTTTGGAGCAACCACAACTCCGACTCGAGTGAGGCTACTGCTGTCAGTTACCGTCACCGCTGCTGTAGCGCCAATTTTACCAGCCATGCCAAACATCGATTTATTCTCCTTAAGCGCCGCATTCGTTACCGCTCAGCAGATCATTATCGGTGTTGCCATGGGCTTTGCGACTTTGTTATTGATGCAAACCTTCGTACTTACTGGCCAAATCATTGGTATGCAGACCAGTCTTGGTTTTGCATCAATGGTGGATCCGAGTTCTGGCCAGCAGACTCCTGTTGTGGGTAACTTCTTCTTGCTATTGACCACTGTAATTTTCTTAGCGGTAGATGGTCATCTTCTGTTGATTAAAATGGTGATCGCCAGCTTTGAATCCATTCCTGTGTCGATGCAGGGGTTAAGCTTGGCAAGTTATCGCTTATTTACCGAGTTCGTGGGTTATATGTTTGGCGCCGCCTTAACTATGTCACTGTCTGCGATTGTGGCACTTTTGACGATTAACCTGTCCTTCGGAGTGATGACTCGTGCGTCACCTCAGTTAAACATTTTCGCTATTGGCTTTCCGGTCACCATGGTTGCCGGGTTATTTATTTTATGGCTAACCCTATCGCCAATCATGTCTCACTTCGATGAGGTGTGGCGTGAAACCCAAATTTTGCTCTGTAATGCGCTTGAGCTGCAATGCAGTGTTGATGGTGGGCTTAATTGATGGCGTCGTACTCTGGAACATTGCTGGCGTCGTATTCAGGATCGTTGCTAGAGATTCGCTGGTTACCTTCTGTGATAGGAGGGCGGGCATAAATGTCTGAGAACGACAGTAGTCAAGAAAAAACAGAGGAAGCAACCTCCAGGAAGTTGCAACAGGCCAAAGACAAAGGGCAGGTTGCACGTTCTAAAGATCTAGGTACCTCTGCTGTGCTCATTGCGGCCTCCGTAGGTCTGTTAATGACGGGGCCTAATATTGCTCAGGCTATGTTTAATATCATGAGCAAGATGTATACGCTAAGTCGCGATGAGATCTTCGATACGAACCAAATGATGAATGTTTGGGGGATGGTGGGCAGCGAGTTAGCTTTTCCTCTATTGGGTTTTATTGTATTTCTAGCGCTAATCGCCTTTGCGGGCAATATCGCTCTGGGGGGGATCTCCTTCTCCGTAAGTGCTTTTATGCCGAAGGCCAGCAAAATGAGCCCCGTAGCCGGATTTAAGCGGATGTTTGGGGTACAGGCGGCGGTTGAGTTAGCTAAAGGTATCGCCAAGTTTTCAGTGGTAGCGATTACCGCCTACCTATTATTGAGCGTTTATCTCAACGACATCTTATTGCTGTCGCAGGAGCATCTACCTGGCAATATTTATCACGCTCTGGACTTAATCGTTTGGATTTTTATCTGGCTGTGCGCGTCGACCTTGCTGATCGTAATGATAGATGTACCGTTTCAGATCTGGAATCACTCTAAACAGCTAAAGATGACCAAGCAGGAAGTCAAAGACGAATATAAAGATACAGAGGGTAAGCCAGAGGTAAAAGGGCGCATTCGTCAGTTACAACGTGAAATGGCACAAAGACGTATGATGGGAGAAGTACCCAATGCCGATGTGATAGTTGTTAACCCAGAACACTATGCCGTAGCGGTTAAGTATGACGCGGGTCGCTCAACTGCGCCTTTCGTGGTCGCGAAAGGGGTGGATGAGGTCGCATTTAAAATTCGTGAGATAGCTCGTGAACATGACGTGGCAATTGTTTCTGCACCGCCACTTGCTCGCGCGATATATCACACCACCAAAATTGACCAAGAGATCCCTGAAGGCTTGTTTACTGCAGTTGCTCAAGTACTTGCCTATGTATTCCAGTTACGCCAATACCAAAAAGGCAAAGGCCGTAGACCCAACCCTATCCCGACCAAGCAACCCATCCCTGACGATCTACAGCATTAATAGCAATCTACATAACAAAGTTATCAACTAAGAGTTGTTTTTTCAGATATTGATTTAAGCAACACCAATGGATTGTCGCTTATAAGTTTATTACCGGTAACTTAATTGCTCTTTGTATAGCACTTATATTGCTATCTATGCCTAAAAATCAAACATTTGAATCAGCAAGCATTCTTTGTTAATAGCTTTCAGGTTATAGTTCTTAAATATTAATAAAAATAATTGGTACAGTATTTGCTGTATTGACGCTAGACGTCAAAGATCGGACTCAGGGTGAATGGAACTTAAAGCAAGTCTAGGCCAATTAAAACAGATAAAGCCTGCACATTTAAAAGGTATTGGTACACCGTTATTAGTCTTAGCCGCTCTGGCTATGATTATTTTACCTATGCCAGCGTTCCTGCTCGATATTCTATTCACCTTCAATATCGCACTGGCACTCGTGGTGCTTCTGGTTGCCATTTATAGTGACCGCCCACTTGATTTCGCCGCTTTCCCAACGGTATTGCTGGTTGCCACTTTACTCAGACTTGCCCTAAACGTTGCCTCAACTCGTGTGGTACTGCTTGAAGGTCACAACGGTGGCGATGCTGCTGGTAAAGTGATTGAGGCGTTCGGCTCCGTGGTGATCGGCGGCAACTACGCCGTGGGTCTAGTAGTGTTTTTAATCCTCATTATTATCAACTTTGCTGTAGTGACCAAAGGTGCTGGGCGTATTTCTGAGGTAAGTGCTCGCTTCACCCTTGACGCTATGCCTGGCAAGCAGATGGCAATCGATGCCGACTTAAATGCTGGGCTGTTAACTCAAGATCAAGCCAGAGACCGCCGCGCCGAAGTGACTCGCGAAGCCGATTTTTATGGTGCTATGGATGGTGCGTCAAAGTTTGTGAAAGGCGACGCGATTGCCGGTATTTTAATTCTGGTTATCAATATAGTTGGCGGATTTATTATTGGTATCGCTCAGCATGACTTATCTTTTTCTTCTGCCGTTGAAATTTATACCCTACTAACGATTGGTGACGGCCTAGTGGCGCAGATCCCGGGTCTTCTACTCTCTATTGCTGCGGCCTTGATGGTGACGCGTCAAAATGAATCTGGCGATATGGGCGAGATGGTAATGGGGCAAATGTTTGACAGTCCCAAGGCGCTAGCCATTGCTTCGGCAGTGATGTTAGTGATGGGGGTTGTTCCTGGCATGCCACATTTGGTGTTCTTGTCATGCGCTGCAATATCGGGCGCAGCGGCTTACTTTATTAAGAAAAAGAAAGACACAGACAGAGAGCGTGCTGTAGAACTTGCAAAGAGCGGACCTGCAGAGCCTCGCGATGCTCAGCCTAAAGAGTTGAGTTGGGACGATGTGCAACATGTCGACACCATCGGCCTAGAAGTGGGTTATCGTTTAATTCCACTGGTTGATAAAGGACAAGGCGGCGAACTCCTGGGCCGAATTAAAGGGGTGCGTAAGAAGCTGTCACAGGAGTTAGGCTTTTTGGTGCCAGCGGTGCATATTCGTGACAACTTAGATTTATCCCCCAATGCTTACCGGATCTCATTGATGGGGGTAAGTTCTGGGGAAGCAGAAATTCGTCATGACTGTGAGCTGGCGATTAACCCCGGCCAAGTTTATGGCAAGCTTGATGGTATCGAAACCAAAGATCCTGCTTTTGGTTTAGATGCGGTTTGGATCGCCCCTGAAATGCGTGAGCACGCACAGACCTTAGGTTACACCGTCGTAGATGCTTCTACAGTAGTGGCTACTCACATCAGTCAGTTGCTGACCAATAATGCTGCCAAGCTACTTGGCTATGAAGAAGTACAGCAGTTACTTGAGATGTTAGGCAAGCATTCGCCTAAGTTAGTCGATGGCTTTATTCCCGATGTGATGCCGCTGGGTACCGTTGTGAAGGTGATGCAGAACCTGCTTAATGAAGGCGTGTCTATTCGTGACATGAAGACCATAGTACAAACTTTACTTGAGTATGGAACCAAGAGTAGTGACACCGAGGTGTTAACGGCTGCCGTACGTATCGCGTTAAAACGTATGATAGTGCAAGAGATCAGTGGACCTGAGCTTGAAATCCCTGTCATTACTTTGGCGCCAGAGTTGGAACAAATGTTGCATCAGTCTATGCAGGCGACGGGAGGAGATGGTCCGAATATCGAACCAAGCCTTGCAGAACGCATGCAGAAGTCATTAGTGGACGCCACACAGCGTCAAGAAATGGTGGGGCAACCTGCAATTTTGCTGACATCTGGTATGTTACGTTCAACCTTATCGCGATTCGTTAAGCATACGATCCCTAATTTACGGGTGATTTCATATCAGGAAGTCCCCGACGAGAAGCAGATACGCATCGTCTCGGCAGTGGGTCAGTAGAGGTCGAATAATTGAAGATTAAAAGATTTTTAGCAAAAGATATGCGCTCGGCCTTAGCTCAAGTTAAAGAAACCTTGGGGTCTGATGCTGTGATCATGTCTAACAAGAAAGTGACTGGTGGCATTGAGATTGTTGCTGCGGTTGACTATGACGATCCTAAGCCAAAGATTGCCGAGGCCAAGCCGTCGGCAGCCATGTTCACCGATCTTGCTGAAGAGAGGGTGACCTTAGGCGCTCCGTCAGGTGCTAGGGGGCCGAATCTACGGACTGAAAGCCGAGCAAACCCGACGCCAGCACCTGATTCACTGCAAGCGTTACTTGAGCGTCAGCAGAGCAGAATTAGTCAGCATAACCAGCCGCGAAGTAATGACGAGTTGGATATGCCTGAATGGGCCAAAGGATTGCAGGCACAAGTGAAAAAGTCGGAGCCAGTTAAGGCAGAGTTTACGCCCAACCGCGCTCCAGACAGTTTCAACGGCCAAAAGCAAAACAACAGTGCAGAAATTGACGCGATGAAACAAGAATTAGCGTCAATTCGTAATTTATTGACGCATCAAGTAAGTAGCTTGATGGTCGAGCAGAAAAACCGTATCGACCCTGTGGGTGCTATGCTTGAAAGCAAATTGCTGGATGCAGAGTTTTCACCTGCGATTGCCAAGAAGTTATCTAGCCTTAGTGAGCATTACTCGCCAGCAGAATTAGTCGCCTCTTTGCCACGCAGTTTAGCTAATATGTTAGATAACCAAGGTGATGATATTGTACGCCAGGGTGGTGTAGTAGCATTTGTTGGGCCAACGGGTGTCGGTAAAACAACGACTGTGGCTAAATTAGCTGCGCGTTTTGCGGCTTATCATGGCTCAGATCAAGTTGCTCTCATTACAACGGACCATTATCGCATTGGAGCCTTTGAGCAATTAGCAACTTATGGCAAGATAATGGGATGCCCTGTCAAACAGGCTCATGATTTTAATGAGTTAGAACAAATACTCTACCAGTTCAGGAACCGTAAATTGGTCCTAATCGACACGGCAGGTATGGGGCAAAGAGATCAGCGTTTATTCCAGCAACTCGATAGCTTAGCTGCAAATAGCAGATTACCCATACGCAGTTATCTGGTAATGTCAGCAACGGGGCAGCGCCGAGTATTAGAAGATGCTGTAAAACAGTTTACACGTATTCCACTTTCGGGTGCGGTACTGACAAAATTAGATGAATCAATTTCTTTAGCGCCAGCGTTAAGCGTCTTGATTCAAAGTGGGTTGCCTTTAAGTTATGTAACTGACGGACAAAGAGTTCCTGAAGATATGCAGGTGGCAGATACATTATCATTAGCCAATCGCGCATTAACAGCATTAGATAACAACCCCATAGAACCATTACATAATAGCGAAGGGTCGCAAGAAATGACCTATGCATTTGAGTGAAGCCATGACTCCGGATCAAGCAAGCGGTTTACGTATGATGAATCAGCCAAATAATGAAAAAGTAAAAGTAATCGCCGTATCAGGTGGTAAAGGTGGCGTTGGTAAAACCAGCGTATCAATTAATACTGCTGTTGCGTTAGCCGAAAAGGGTAAACGTGTATTGGTATTGGACGCCGATTTAGGTCTAGCGAACGTCGATGTGATGTTAGGTTTACGCGCTGAGCGAAATTTATCTCATGTTTTGTCGGGAGAGGCCGAATTAGATGATGTGATCCTTCGAGGACCGAAAGGTATTGGTATTATTCCAGCCACTTCAGGTACTCAAGCTATGGTTGAACTGACTCAGGCTCAGCATGCAGGTCTTATACGTGCGTTTAGCGAAATGAGAACCCAATTTGATATCTTGATTGTCGATACGGCAGCAGGTATATCAGATATGGTTCTGAGCTTTTCTCGTGCGTCACAAGACGTGCTAATTGTGGTATGTGATGAGCCTACCTCAATTACCGACGCTTATGCGTTGATTAAGATCTTGAGTCGTGAACACGGCGTATTCCGCTTTAAGATTGTGGCTAATATGGTACGTAGTTTACGTGAAGGTATGGAGCTGTTTGCCAAGTTAAGCAGGGTAACAGATAGATTCCTCGATGTTGCACTAGAGCTGGTTGCCACTGTGCCATTTGATGAGAATTTACGTAAATCGGTACGTAAGCAAAAGTTGATTGTTGAGGCATTTCCTAAATCGCCTGCAGCAATAGCTTACCAGGGGTTAGCGAATAAGATCATGAGTTGGCCTGTGCCGTCTCAACCTGGTGGGCATTTAGAGTTTTTCGTTGAACGTTTAGTTCAGCGCCCTGATTATCAAGAGGATAAATCGGGTGAATAAAGCGGCTGCGTATACTCGTTTTGATAATAAGACGTCTATCGTTGAACAGTATGCACCGCTTGTAAAAAGAATAGCCCATCATCTTTTGGCTCGTTTACCTGCATCAGTCCAGTTAGATGACTTGTTGCAGGCCGGCATGATGGGGCTACTCGAAGCGTCATCAAATTTTGATGGTAGTAAGGGCGCCAAGTTCGAAACCTTTGCCGGTATTCGGATTAGGGGCTCTATGTTAGATGAAATTAGGCGAGGTGACTGGGTACCGCGTTCGGTACACCGTAATCAACGCCGTGTGGCTCAGGTCATAGATGAACTAGAGCAAGAGTTAGGTCGTGATGCTCGTGATGGCGAAATCGCCGAGCGACTCGAGGTTTCACTCGATGAATACCATGCCATTTTAAACGACGTATCAGTCGGCAAAGTTGTTGGTATAGAAGATTTAGGCGTAGCTGTTGATGGAATAAATCCAGATGACGGCCACGAAGACGATGCTTATGAATCACTCGCTGAAGTCGAGTTTCATTCAGCGCTCGTCGCAGCGATTAAGCTATTACCAGAAAGAGATGCGCTGGTCTTGTCGCTTTACTACGATGAAGCATTAAATTTAAAAGAGATTGGGGCCATTCTTGAGGTCAGTGAGTCTAGAGTTAGCCAGATCCATAGTCAGGCGATGCTCAGACTCAAGGGCAAGCTCAAACACTGGACGCAAGAATAATTATTATCATTGATAGCACTTTACACGCGCATATATAGCGCGCTCCGCGGAGGAAACCTTGGACAAGAATATGAAGATTCTTGTTGTTGATGACTTTTCAACAATGAGACGTATCATTAAGAACTTGTTACGCGACTTGGGATTTAATAACACCCAGGAAGCTGATGACGGCTCTACAGCTCTACCTATGTTACAAAAAGGCGATTTTGATTTCGTTGTAACCGACTGGAACATGCCAGGGATGCAAGGGATCGATCTATTAAAGGCTATTCGTGCCGACGATAACCTCAAGCACCTACCAGTGTTGATGGTCACAGCTGAAGCTAAGCGTGAGCAGATCATTACCGCAGCACAAGCTGGCGTAAACGGTTATGTAGTTAAGCCATTTACTGCCGCCACCCTTAAAGAAAAGCTAGATAAAATTTTTGAAAGACTCGGCTAAGCAGGGATGAGCTATGCAGCAACAATCGTCAAGCCTGATTACTCTAGAGCAAGCAGAGAGTCTAGTCGTACTACTCAGTCAGGGTCAGCAAGAAAAAGCGGATGAATTAGTTAGGGAGATCGCCGCGCCAATTCAAAAAGATCTTTTTGATGAAGTGGGTCGCTTAACCCGTCAACTTCATAGTGCTATTGCAGATTTTCAATTCGACAGTCGTCTTATTGAATTAGCCAACACTGAAATCCCTGATGCAAAAGAACGTTTGACTTATGTTATTGATATGACAGAGCAAGCGGCAAATAAAACCATGGACGCGGTGGAAGAGTGCTTACCTCTTGCTAGTGAACTCAATGACAATATTCAAGCAATAAAGCCCGCATGGGACAAGCTAATGCGTCGTGAGTTGCCACTGACAGAATTTAAAGCCTTATGCCATGATATTCATCAGTTTGTGGAAAGAAGTGAATCGGATGCAAGCCGAGTAAAAGAACTTCTAAATCAAATTTTATTGGCGCAAGACTTTCAAGACTTAACTGGACAGATGATCCGCCGAGTTATTGATCTCGTCAAAGAAGTCGAGAATAGCTTAGTGTCTATGTTGACAGTATTTGGTGAGCAGCCTATTGAAACTGCTGACTATAAGCCAAAGCTAAATGTTGAAGCTGAAGGTCCTATTATGAACGCAGAGCACCGCCATGACGTGGTGACGGGTCAAGATGAAGTTGACGATCTGCTTTCGAGTTTAGGTTTTTAAGGGAGTCAAAGAATGTCCTTTGATGTTGATGAAGAGATACTGCAGGACTTTTTGATCGAAGCCGGTGAGATACTAGAGCTTCTACAAGAGCAACTCGTCTCGTTAGAGAATAACCCGGACGATACCGAACTGCTAAATGCGATTTTTAGAGGTTTTCATACGGTTAAAGGTGGCGCAGGCTTCTTAGGTTTATCTCCAATGGTAGATGTTTGCCATGAAGCAGAAAACACCTTCGATCTATTGCGTACTGGCAAGCGTGAAGTTTCTGCTAATTTGATGGATGTCATTTTACAAGCGGTCGACTCAATCAACTCAATGTTCGCTGAAACACAAGCTGGGCAGACTCAATCTCCCGCTGAGCCTACATTATTAGCTCAGCTTAAAACCTTAAGCGCTGGCGAATTACTGCCATCAGAAGTGGCACAAACTGTCAGTCCTGCAATTGTTGAAGAGCCTACTGTCAGCATTCAAGAACCTATTATTGAACAAGCTGCAGCGCAAGCGCCTCAAGTAATAGAGCAGAGCGCTACAACTACAAGTGCAACTACCGGTAGCATTGATGATATCGATGATATCGAATTTGAAGCCTTACTCGATGCACTGCATGGTTCGGGCAACGGGCCAGGCAAGCCTGCAGAGTCCACAGTCTCTCTCTCACAGGGCTCACAAGCTGCATCTGGTGATATTACCGATGATGAGTTTGAGTCTTTACTCGATGAGTTACATGGCTCGGGTCAATTTAAAACTCAGTCGGCAGCTCCTGCTGCTATTGAGCAGAGTGGCTCACAAGTCGATTCTGATGAAATAACTGATGACGAGTTTGAACGTCTGCTGGATGAGTTGCATGGTTCAGGCACAGGTCCTGGGAAATCAGCTAAGGTTAACGAGGTCAGCGAAGCCGTTACTGAGCAGCCAGCAGTTAATCAATCTCAAGCTGTAGTGCAAGCAATAACAACAGCACAGCAAGTGCCTGCTGTTAAAGCTGAGCTTAAACCTCAACCACAGCCTAAACAAGATATAAAACCACCGGCTAAAGTAGCGCCTCAAGCTGAAACCACAGTTAGGGTAGATACCTCAAGACTTGATCAAATTATGAATATGGTCGGTGAGCTGGTATTAGTGCGCAACCGTTTACTGAGTTTAGGTGTAGCACGCGAAGATGAAGATATGTCAAAAGCTTTGGCAAATCTTGACTTAGTGACCGCCGATCTTCAAGGCGCTGTGATGAAAACTCGCATGCAGCCAATTAAGAAGGTTTTCGGTCGATTCCCTCGCGTGGTTCGTGATTTAGCCCGTAGTTTAAACAAAGAAATTGACTTAGTCATGATCGGTGAAGATACCGATCTAGATAAAAATCTGGTCGAAGCGCTAGCAGATCCTCTGGTTCACTTAGTGAGGAACTCCGTCGATCATGGTATTGAAATGCCAGATGCGCGTGAAGCGAATGGTAAGACGCGCACGGGCACAATTACTCTATCAGCTAGTCAAGAAGGCGACCATATTCTACTTAAGATTGAAGATGATGGCGCTGGTATGGATCCAGATAAACTTAAAGGGATCGCAATCAGTCGAGGCGTTCTCGATGAAGATGCGGCCGCTCGTATGAGCGATGAAGAAGCTTATAACCTTATTTTTGCGCCAGGCTTCTCAACCAAAGTTGAAATATCCGATATTTCAGGCCGCGGCGTAGGTATGGATGTAGTAAAAACCCGTATTACTCAGCTAAACGGTTCGGTTCATATAGGCTCACAACTGGGCAAGGGCACGCGTCTTGAGATTAAGGTGCCGTTGACCTTAGCAATTATGCCTACTTTGATGGTTGAAGTTGCTGAGCAAGTATTTGCTCTGCCGCTGTCGAGTGTTAATGAAATTTTCCACTTAGACTTGACCAAAACGAACGTGGTTGATGGCCAATTGACGGTGATTGTCCGTGATAAAGCGGTACCATTATTCTATTTAGAGCAGTGGTTATCTCGCAAGCAGTTAAGCTTTAAGCATGGTGATAAGCAGCACGGACACGTTGTTATCGTTCAATTAGGCACGATGCAGATTGGCTTTGTGGTGGATTCACTGATAGGCCAAGAAGAGGTGGTCATTAAGCCGCTAGGTACATTGCTTCATGGTACACCAGGCATGGCAGGCGCCACCATTACTTCTGATGGCGGTATTGCACTGATTTTAGATGTACCAGGGCTACTCAAGCATTACGCCCGTAAGAGGAGCTAACTCAGGTTAGCATGGGGAATAACAGGCATTGCTTTGTTATTCCCTTTTTTACATACAGTATTGGGCGGCCAGTGGTGCGGTATAGGGATTTAAATGGGCATTAAAGTTTTAGTCGTAGATGATTCGAGTTTTTTTAGACGACGTGTTAGTGAAATAGTAAATCAAGACTCTGAGCTAGAGGTGGTGGGAACGGCCTGTAATGGTGCTGAGGCTGTTAAGATGGCAGCAGAGCTTAACCCAAATGTGATCACCATGGACATAGAGATGCCAGTCATGGACGGGATCACCGCGGTTAAAGAGATCATGGCGAGTAAGCCTATTCCAATTTTAATGTTTTCATCACTGACACACGATGGGGCTAAAGCAACGTTAGAAGCTTTGGATGCAGGCGCTTTGGATTTTTTGCCTAAACGTTTTGAAGACATTGCAACCAATAAAGATGATGCGATAGCCCTGTTACAGCAGCGCATTCGGGCATTGGGCCGACGCCGCTTATTTAGGCCCATAACTCGCACATTGACGAGTAACGATAGAGCGCTTTCGGCCAATGAAAGAGTTCAGGCTGCTAGCGATAGAACTCGGCCTATTTCGAGTTTTTCTCGTACAGCCGTTAATGCACCTGCAACAAGTGTTCATGCGCTAACAACCACCGATAAGCCCGCAAGTCGTTCTAATCTTGTAACCCGTAGTAGCGGTAAAAAATACAAGGCGCTATTAATCGGTACTTCGACAGGCGGACCCGTTGCACTGCAAAAGGTTCTGACTCAGTTTCCAGCTAACTACCCACATCCTATTTTACTTATACAGCATATGCCTGCTGCCTTTACGCCAACGTTTGCAGCAAGGCTTAATGGCTTGTGTAAAATAGAGGTAAAGGAGGCTGTGAGTGGCGATCAGCTAAGGCCGGGTTGTGCATACCTAGCGCCTGGCGGCATGCAGATGATGCTAGAACGAGGCGGAGCTTTTGGCAGAATTAAGATCATTGCTGGCAAGGCTGATATGAACTACAAGCCTTGTGTCGATATTACTTTTGCCTCAGCTTCGAAAGTGATTGGTGGCGATGTGTTAGCCGTAGTACTTACGGGCATGGGCGCCGATGGCCGTGAAGGTGCAAGAATGCTTAAGGGTATTGGTGCGAACATTTGGGCTCAAGATGAGGCCAGCTGCGTGGTTTACGGTATGCCGCAAGCTGTTACGGCAGCGGGTATTGCAACTAAATCGATAGCGTTAGAGCATATGGCTGAGTCGATAATAAAAGAAACCGTTAATGGCTAAGGCGCTTTTGAAACAGAGCAGCATTTTGCAACGGGGCGAGATCAATACTCTGTCATTGCTATTAATGTTTTTGCTGAGTATTGCATCCTTTACATTCGGCTCGCTTTATTTTGAAGCTAAGCATAAAAATAAACTGTTATCTAGCGAAGTACAAAAGCTTAAGAATAGCCAAGTATTGCTCATGGTGCCGGATGAACAAGCTGAAGTGATGGCGAATTGGATGGCTGAAAATCCGGATTTTGTTAGTTCTTTTGTCGATAAGGCTAAGCAAGGCGAATCCACCGTTTTGCCTATCGGTCCGGGAGCGCAGCAGTCTTCAAGCCAGAGTGTTAGCTCTAAATCGAGCGGTTTAGCAGATGATGAACAGCAAAAACAAAGCGTCACTCAGCAAAAGCCAGTAAAACCTGTTTCAGAGAAAGAACAAGAACAAGAAAAAAGTTCAAATGGCGTGATAGCTAAAACAGAGCAGAAACACACCGCAGCCATATTGTCAGAGCTTGATAGAGACGCAGTGTTAACCGTTACTGATGAAGAGCGCAGTAATGCTGCAAAAATGAAGGATAGCGCTTTTAATAGTACACGAGTAGTCAAGCAAGCTGTCATGCTGAACGAGTCGCCAGATGGGGTAAAGCTTATCAGTTTACCTCATGGTGGGATCAGGGTAACAACTAGAGAGCTTGAAAAGTAATTATGCTTCTAGCTCATTTGTGAACGCGTATATCATTGAGTATGTAAGATTATTAGTCTAGCCCCGTGATTAATATTGAACCGATTAACATTGAACCGATTAACATTGAGTCGATTAATATTGAATCGATAGCAGTTTGAGTTTAAGTCGCACTTTATTAGCTTAATTAACCTTAAGGGTACTTCTTGAAGATCTGGACCATAGCAAACCAAAAAGGCGGAGTGGGTAAAACAACAACTGTTGCGAGCCTTGCTGGTGCGTTTGTAAAACGTGGCCAAAGAGTATTAATGATTGATACCGATCCTCACGCTTCCCTTGGCTATTACCTAGGTATAGACAGCGAGCAATTGCCTTGCTCCCTGTACGATCTATTTTTAGCCCACAAAAACCTAACTCGCGAGACAGTACAAACCCATATCGTACCGACGAATGTGCAAGGATTGGATCTGATGCCATCCACTATGGCTTTGGCGACTTTAGATCGCAGCCTAGGTCACGAAGAGGGAATGGGGCTTATCTTAAAAAGAGCCTTAAAACTTATCGAAGGGCAGTACGATATCGTGCTGATTGATTGCCCTCCGGTATTGGGTGTATTGATGGTCAACGCACTCGCCGCAAGTGAGCACATTATTGTACCTGTTCAAACAGAGTTTCTGGCTATAAAAGGGCTGGATCGTATGGTAAAAACCATGCTGTTGATGGGACGTTCAAAAAAAATGAAATACAGTTATACCATAGTGCCAACCATGTTTGATAAACGCACACGCGCGGCTTCGGCCGCTTTGTTGCAACTGAATGAAGATTATATTGATGAGCTATGGCAGGACGTGATCCCTGTTGATACCAAATTTAGAGATGCTAGTTTGAGCCATTTACCCGCTTCCCATTATGCTCCAAATAGCCGTGGGGTTAAGGCTTACAATCGCTTGCTGGATTATTTACTCGCGAAGGATCTATCTCATGTCAAAATCGGTTGATGATGCGGTATGTGATTATTTTTCGCTGCTGTTAAATGAGCCCGCAGCAAATAAGGCAGAAAATGACTCGCGACAAGAGCCTCAATTAGCAGAAACGTTAGATGTCGACTCAGACTTTAGTCGTCAGGCTCTTGAGTTACTGTTTACGCGAGCTAATCAGGCTGAAAGTCAGCAAGCTACACAGACGCTAACTGATGCAGTAAGTGTTTGTGCACAGCCTGTGATTGCAGAAGTGAGTAATCCTGTTGCGGCTGAAGTTGCAGCGCAGGTTGAACTAGTAAAAAACCAGGATGAAGCTCAGTTAAAAGCTCTGGAAGAAATTAAAACACAAGCGCTGCAAGATAAAGGCACACAGCTAAAAACTTCGACTCTAGCAGCTTCAGATGTTGCTCCTGCTTTTCAAGCGAGCGCTGAAGTAATAAGCGTAGCGTCTGAGCAAGAGATGTTAGTGTCGACTGAAACATTATTAGAGCAGCTTGATGATGAGTTCCAAGTACTTTTTTTCAATGTGGCAGGCTTAACGCTTGCAGTGCCTTTAGTTAGCCTTGGCGGAATTGTTAGCTTAGACAAGGTCACCAGGCTCATGGGGCGCCCCGATTGGTATATGGGGGTACAGCAGTATCGAGAGACCCAACTTAATGTCGTTGATACTTGCGCTTGGGTAATGCCTGAAAAGTACGATGAGCAGCTAGCTCAGAGTGTGAGTTATCAATATGTTGTTGTACTAAAAGATAGTGCCTGGGGCCTAGGTTGTGAGTCGTTAGTCGATACGATTACAATTAAAAAATCTGAAATTAATTGGCGCAGCCAAGCTGGTAAGCGTCCATGGTTGGCTGGTGTAGTAAAAGAGCAGATGTGCGGCATTTTAAATGTTGATGCCTTGGTTCAAATGTTGGGCTCGGGCTTAGGCTGCCAAGATGCGCTTTTGTAGCGGAATGATTTAGCTGCCGATGCATACCAAGCGCCAAGCTCATTGGGTTAAAAGCGACTAAGTAGTGCCATACACCATGCTGAGTAATGATATTAGCTAGCAGTTATGACTAGGCGAACTAGATTGTGATTAATAGCAACCATAGCTAATAGGTTTATTTATTAATGGATAAATATGGTC
>NZ_BPFA01000024.1 GCF_019655055.1 Shewanella sp. MBTL60-112-B2 | reverse complement strand
GGAAAGTAGAAGCAAATATCCATCAGGGCCAGAGGAGTACCTCAATAACAGGCCGAATATATGGGTGCAATGAACTCTTCTCAAAGTCGATATTAAATATCTTGCAAACCGGATGGGTCCATATATGGGGAAATGCCAAATTCTGTGTGGAACAGAATAGGCCCTGTAAGCTCTACGATGACGAATAGCATTCCTGCTAAAAAGCCAGTTCGGCATCCTGCCTCTCGTCCGAAAGCTTGGTAACTGCGTTACCTCTCACCGTACCATCAAAGGCATCAGCCGTATCTGCACTAAATTAGAAAAGCACAACTTTTGGCACATAGAGTTATGATTCAAGATTTAGCTCATTTTTGGACATAAGCTATTCACCACGAAGGACACAGAGGACACGAAGAAAGGCTACTGTTCGCAGTAAACTCAGATATCGTTACTTCAGTGGGACGCTATAAAGCCGTCCTTGGCCGCTCTGCGGTTTCATCCCTGAAACCGAAGCCCACAGCCGCACCGACATCTGAATCATCATCTCTCCGAATTAGTTCGCTCAGATGTTTCAAACTCATTTCTGGTCATAAATGAGTTTGAGTAAGGAGTCTAAAGCTAAGTCGTGGGATAAGAAAAAGTATGGTAATCAAATAAAGTTTACCCCGCCCCAACATATCATTAAGAATTCATAAGCTGCTGTATTATTAGATCTTTTCTTTCAAATTTTCAATAGCGACTGAAAGTACAATATCTTTCTCGGCTCTTATATCTTCGAGCGAACGGTTCACGGTAACATGGGGAGTAATTCCATACCCAACAAACTCCCTTCCATCAGGGTAACTATCACGTTTAGTGCAAATCCTTAAAGAACCGCCACCGGGTAAATCAAAGAAAATTGGCTGCCCTGTGCTGCCATATGTCTTTTCGCCAATAGTTGTAAAATGATTCAATTCATCCGCATAAATCAAAAAGTCTTCTGCCGCAGATGCCGTGTACCTTCCTATCAGCACATAAGTAGGTACTATGTGGTTATTACTTTCTTTTGCTTTAAGTAATTCCATAGAACCTGATTCCCATGCATTGTTCTCGGCATATTCCTTATACTTTTTACTATAATTCCCCCACGCCTTGTATGCGGCGATATGCTTTTTAGTTTTCCAAATAGAGCCCTCTAAGTCTTTACTTGTAAAATGAGACAATATTTCAGCAGCAATACTTGAGTTGCCACCTCCATTAAATCTCAAATCAATAATTAGAGCTTTAGATTCCTTAATGTTTTCGTAAGCCGAATTAAATTGTTTCAGAATGTCCTCATCATGAAATCCATTCAAAGCAATATAAGCCACTTCACTATCCAACCGTTTAAACTCAAATAGTTCGCCATTGGATCTTGGTTGTTTCAAAGAGACTTTATCTACTTTTTGATGACGTGAATTCCTAGGTAGATTTACATCTTTAAGCTCCCCAGAGGGGGTCTGTATAGTAAAACGAACTTCAGTATTAGGTTCACCATCTAACATAGACCTTACAGCATCATTCCAGAGAATGTGTTCAGTTGAACTAGCTATGTAAGGCATGATACTAGTTTTTAAATAAGTATCTAAATCAACACCTTCAACAGAGATGATGTTAGAACCCAAGGGGATTTCAGCTTGTAACTCCCTTGGTACTTTAGTAATTACAGCTTGGCGATTTGCCTCTGTTAAACTTAAAGCTGGCCAGTCTACGTGCTTTGCAGAAAGTCCTTTAGGTAAATAAATATTAGTATGTCCATCTTGCAATAGCGCATTAAATTTCATTAGCTCACGGTAATATTCGTAAGTTGTTTCAGTCGCTAAAACTTTGGAAATATATTCTCTATAAGCACTATCAAAATCTAAGTTTGGCACTTGGTCAAAAAATGCGAAGTTGTAGCTCGCTTCTTTCCAAAACAAAGATAAACCATACAATTTATCTTTATCTGATAAATTATGAGGAGGATCTACATCTTCTCCGGCAGAAATAGAGAGCGATACAATTAACAGAGATGCTAATAATACTTTTTTTATCACTTAAACCATCCTTAGTAGTTTGAAATGCTAACGCAACCATAAAAACTAGCACATAGATAATGCGTATCTTCAGCTAGAAATTTAATAAACCTATTATTTAATTACACTTTAACAAAGGCATTGATTAACAATCACTCTACCAGAGTGATTGTGAAGAAACGAGCATAAGAGGGTGAAAAGCGAGCATTGATATTGACTCCCTATCGGAATCAATCACTCTTTTTTATCATTAATAGTAGTCAGTTCTACTTATCGACTGTAACTCACAAAGGGGCAAAACTGAGTTACTAAACATACAGAAAACACCCATTCCCCATCGGAGTTGCCGAAGTGCGTTGGAATAAATTGCGTGATGCCGACATGGATGTCGGCATAGCTTTCGCGGGGCAGGATGCCCCATCGGAAGCGTTAGCAATTTATCCATAAGCATGAGGAAGACAACTTCGTCTGGGGCGCTGAGGGTTTGTTAAGGGGGACAAGCGCTTTCCCCCTTGGCTCGGGTGTGGGCGAAGCGCCACGACTTTAACTGTTAGACGAAGTCTAACTTAAGGCCCAGGTGCAGCCTGATTTCCAGCCTTAAATTCAAGGCAAAAAAAAACCAGCTCAAAGGAGCTGGCAAGACATGTTTCAAGTGTTCCAAAATAAGGAAATCGGTTAGCGCGCTAGCGTTAATCAATGGCATATCGACAAGGTCAACATACCACTTGAGTCTAAACACACCCAAAGGGTGTTATAAGGTTGATGGATGATGAAATTACTCTAAAGGAGGGTTAGCCCTTAAAAGTCATGGCGTATAAACCGCCACGCAAAACATTTGAATCCAACCAAGTGTTTTGCCAATAAATCGAAATTTGTCCTGTGTAAGACATAGTCTGTACTCCTAACAAAGTTGTAAATTAATCTCGAATTAAATCAGTCAATGGGGTTGAGCCAAACTAATTTAATGAGGCAACTTGTCGCTCGATTCCTTGGAGAATTATCCTTCCTGGATAGACCTAAAAACTAGAAAGCATCTGCTTAACCAGTGAAAGCAATTATAAGCTCGTGTAATTTTATTACAAGTATTTATTGAGAATAATGCTCAAAAACTGTCATAGCGGTAATTTTACGACACCACATAGCGACACGGATCACACAAAAACCCCGTAATTAGCCGATAATCACAAACTGCCACCGTTCTCGATCAAAAAAGCTACACAAACTGAACAAGGTTTCGACAAGCCAAAGCCCACTTTGTGATTTAAAGGCAAAAAAAAGCCCACTCAATGAGCGGGCAAGACATTTCAAGTGTTCCTAACGGAAATTGGTTAACGCGCCAGCGGTAATCAATGGTAAACAGCGGAAGTATACTAACTCGGGCTATCTACGACTTGGTCTACAAGTATCTAAAAAGATACAATAAAGGTTGATGGAAACTGGTTAACTAAAAAGGAGGGTTAGCCCTTAAAAGTCATGGCGTACATACCGCCGCGCAAAATCTCTGTGTTTAACCAAAAGCTCTGCGAATAAATAGTGTGACTAAAATACATATTGATTACTCCAAACAAAGTTGAATTCCATATACTCTACTTTCATAAAAGCCGTTCGCTGGCTTGTAGAGTCAACTTGTCGCTCGATTCCTTGGAGAATTATCCATCCTGGATAGACTAAGTGTCGCGAAGCACCATTGCTTACTCGACGAAAGCAATTATAGATAAATGTAGTTTTATTACAAGCTTTTTTATTGAAAAAGCTAAAAAAGGCCAGTTTAAGTTATTTTATTACAAGATTTATTAGTAAAAGCCTTTATACCCCATTGGTTCTTATTTGGTTAGATTTGGTGACAAAAACAAAAAACCAGCACCTAAGGCACTGGTTTTATTAAACATAAAGACTATCCCGTCTACATCAAATTATGGTTACGCTCACTTCTCGGCCGTAATGTAGTGAAACAAACCGACTAAAGGTGTGGCTGTTGGCGAACCATATTGAGGATGTCCTTCGGTTGCACTACCAGCGATATCAATATGCGCATAAGCGATCGGCTTATCGGCATTTAAGCCATGAGTGCTAAGGCCTGATGCTTCAATTAAGAATACCGCAGGGTACTGATGTCCTCGAGCGGTAACAGATGATGGCGCGTTATTAGATGACAACATATCGGCTGCTGCCGAAGGGTCTACTATTTTGCTAAAGTCATCACGGCGTAATTGACTCACCTCTATCGGCTCCCCCCAAAGCGAGGCTTGCTCTTGCATCACTGAGGCAACATTTTGTTGCTTAGCCACGCTGTTTTCAACTACTGCGGTATATCCTCCATAGCAACGCACCACATGCCCTGTTAATGTTGCTACCGAGAACATCTGTGGTTTAACCGCTGTGATGGCTTTGATGCGTAAATGAGAAAGCAGATCTGCTAGCACTAAGCGTCCTTCTGCATCTGTATTACCAATACGCACCCGCTTACCTGCATGACTAGTGATGATTTCATCGGTGACAAAGGCTTCGCTACCGATACTGTTTCTCACTAAACCTAGCTCGGCGACAATACGAATGCCTTTAGGTTTTAGCATACTGATGGTTTTCATTAGCCCAGCCACCGCAGCCGCGCCGCCTTTATCTCGGCTCATTCCCGCCATACCACCAGCGATTTTTATATCGGCGCCACCAGTGTCATACACTACGCCTTTGCCAGCAAACATATAGGTATGTTCAATTTCGCCTTCGCCCACATATTCAAGCTTTACCACCCGAGGTTGATGTCTTAAAACACCAAAGGATGAACGGCCGACTGCACTGAGCAATGGATAGTCTCGCTCAAGAATGTCTCTGTCTTCGACCACACTCATCGATAAGCCAGAATCTTCAAGTGCTTCAATACAGTAATCGGCAAAGGCTGGAGCTGACATTCGCTCTGGCTCGGTGCCACAAAGGTCTCGAGCCAGTACCCTGCCGGCTTCGATTGCAGTGAGTGCCAATGCGCTTTTTTTATCGCTTAATAGGCCTATGGCCTCTAACGGTTTATCGCCACCGCCCGCTTCTCTAAGCTCTAATGCTTGCCAGAGCTCTTGCCCGCATGCCAGTGCAGCAACTTGAGCGGCATTTTGATAACGCTGCTCAGCTAAGTTATTGACTATTAGTAAAGGACGCTTGGCGCCAGCATCTTTAGCTAGCTTAATACCAAGTCTTGCTGCGTCAGCAAATACGCGAACATCTTGATAGTCATCATCCGCCTTTTTGACAGGTGCAATAATCAGCCGTCCACCAGCCATTCCAGGAGCAAATAATAATGTAGGAGATTGACCAACTCGCTTATCTATCTTTTGACCATGACTTGCTAGCATTACTATCTCGTCGAATTGCAGTGATGTAAGATCAGCAGTGACCACCACCAGCGCATCCCAGCCATTTCCTTCAAAAATGGCACCTTGATCGACTTCATCAACAAACTTAACTGATCCCATAACCTTTCCTTCTTATTTTATAATTTTGCTTCCGCATTATTCCCCTATTGTGGTCAGATTACCAACGACTTTACCGAGTATGAAAACTATTGTGGAAACTTCGGCTGACAAGGCTGGATTCATCAAGCAGCTTACGACTCCGCGGCGCAGTAAGACTATGCTAGACTGTCTGCAATTTCTGCCTCACAGGCAGCCGCGCGCGATAGATATTACTCGAATAGGAGATTTTTAAGTGACCACTCTTAGTCAGTTACAACCACAAGCACTTTGGCAATGGTTCGAACAGATCTGTGCCATTCCGCATCCATCTAAGCATGAGCAAGCCTTGAGTGCTCATATTCAGGCTTGGGCTAAAGACAAACAACTCAGTGTTGTTGAAGATAAAGTCGGAAACCTCATTATTAAAAAACCTGCCACTGCTGGCATGGAAGACCGTAAAACCGTAGTACTTCAAGCCCATATCGACATGGTGCCGCAGAAGAACGCTGACAAAGACCATGATTTTGAAAAAGATCCGATTGAAGCTTATGTTGACGGTGACTGGGTTAAAGCTAAAGGCACTACGTTAGGTGCTGATAACGGCATCGGTATGGCGTCTGCGCTTGCCATTTTAGGTGCCGATGATATCCCTCACGGTCCACTAGAAGTACTACTGACTATTGATGAAGAAGCAGGTATGACTGGCGCCTTCGGTTTAGAGGCCGGTATGCTTGATGCTGAGATCTTGATCAACACCGACTCTGAGCAAGAAGGTGAGATCTACATGGGTTGTGCTGGCGGCGTTGATGCGCAGTTAAGCGTACCTATGGTTTGGCAGTCACCTGAACCTACTAATGCCAGTTACAAACTGTCGATTGCAGGTCTTAAGGGCGGTCACTCAGGCGTTAATATCCACTTAGGTCGTGGTAACGCTAACAAACTGTTAGCGCGCTTCCTGTTTGATCACGGCGATGAACTTGCCATCGAGCTAACTCAATTTGTTGGTGGTTCACTGCGAAACGCAATTCCACGTGAAGCTGAAATCAGCTTTATGCTACCGCCTGAAAACCTAAGCCTGCTACAGACACGCATTAACGAATTTCAGGCTCTAGTGCGTGAAGAACTAGCGATTGCAGATCCAGGTACAGTGCTAACCTTGGCTGAAATTCCAGCTGAAAAGCAGGTAATGAGCGAAGACTCACAGCAAATCTTAGTTGACCTGCTAAATGCTTGCCCAAATGGCGTCATTCGCATGAGTGATGAAGTTGAAGGTGTGACTGAAACGTCACTAAACGTAGGTGTTATCAGCACAGATAACGAAAGCGTACAGATCCTTTGTCTTATCCGTTCATTAATTGACTCAGGACGCACTGAAGTGGAAGGTGTATTAACCTCACTTGCTAACCTTGCTGGTGCCAATGTTGAATTCAGCGGTGCCTATCCTGGTTGGAAACCAGATAACAGCTCACCTGTAATGGCAAGTGTGCGTGAAACTTACGAAGCGATTTACAACAAAGAGCCAACTATCATGGTGATCCATGCAGGTCTTGAATGTGGACTATTTAAGAAGCCTTACCCAGAGATGGATATGGTGTCTATTGGCCCGACTATTCGCTACCCGCATAGCCCTGATGAAAAAGTAAATATCACCACCGTTGGTCAGTACTGGAAGCTGTTGTTAGCCGTACTAGAACGTACTCCAGTTAAAGGCTAATTAACTGTAATTAGTTTGAAGACACTAAAAAATAAAGGCCACTTAGCTATTAATTAGCAATAAGTGGCCTTTGTTATATCTAACATCAGCTAGGGTATCAATTACCATTCTAACCCCAAGCCATTCGCTACTCACTTTACCCAAGCAGTAGCCCTGATGAAAAAGTGAATATCACCACCGTTGGCCAGTACTGGAAGCTGTTGTTAGCCGTGCTAGAGCGCACTTCAGTCAAAAGCTAATCAAGCTTGCAAAGTCAAAAGGCCACTTAGCTATTAATTAGCAATAAGTGGCCTTTGTTATATCTAACACGCTATTTCTATCTAAACAGTTAAAAGCCTAAATCCAATTGCGAGCTATCTATATCGTCTTGCTCAGAGGTGACACGATTAGAAGCGAGGCCTACGGAAACCCCAAGTAAACGAATACCACGCTCATGTTGCCTTTCCATCGCTTGCTCAAGTAACTGATAAAACAAATTTACCGATATTTCATCACTGCGGTGCTCAATGGTCGTCTGTTTAAAGTCCTCAAACTTAATTTTAACCACCTGCTTATGGATAGTCCTATCCTTGGCACTACGACTCACCCTTGCACCTAGTTCTTGAATAAGCTGCGGCATCACGGCTCGGCACTGCTCAAGCGTGTGAATATCTTTGGCTAAGGTCGTTTCAACCCCAACCGACTTTCTCTCTCTGTTTGGAGAAATCCCCCGTTTGTCGATCCCTTTAGATCGCTCAATCAGTACACTGCCAAATTTTCCAAAACGCTCAATCAGCTGGGCCTGAGGATATGCCTGCACATCACTACAGTTATGTAAGCCTAAATCGGCTAGTTTTTTAGCGGTAACCTTGCCAACACCTGGAATTTTTATCAGTGGTAAGGTTTTAACAAACTCATTAATCATGTCTGGGCGGATCACATACTGTCCATTAGGTTTATTTAAATCTGAGGCTATCTTGGCAAGAAATTTAACTGGCGCTATCCCGGCTGAGGCCGTCAAGCCCGTTTCGGCCAAGATATCGGCCCGAATAGCTTCGGCTATTAAGGTAGCTGAGCCCTTACAGTGCGGGCTATCAGTGACATCTAAATACGCTTCATCTAGAGACAAAGGCTCAATTAAGTCGGTATAACGTTCAAATACAGCTCTAATTTGACTGGAGACTTCTTTATAGACCTGCATTCGTCCTGGTACTAATATCAGATCAGGACAAAGCTTCAGGGCATAGCCTGATGCCATAGCAGATCGCACGCCAAATTCTCGCGCCTCATAATTACAGGTACTTATCACCCCACGACGATCGCTGCGCCCACCCACGGCAATAGGCTTTCCTCTTAATTCAGGAAAGTCGCGCATTTCCACTGCGGCGTAGAAGCAATCCATGTCGACATGAATAATTTTTTGCAAGCCAATATCCTCCGAAAAGAATATTACTGTATATAAAAACAGTATTCAATATAAACCACACAGATCAAATGCTGACTTAACATAACGCCAGCCTGTAAAAGCGCTAAGCAGTTAATCTAAAGTATGATTTAAATTTGAGGTGCTGGATAAAATAGCTTACAGAGCATCGTCAGTTCTTCTGCTGATAGAATAGATAAAGGCTTAATATGGGGATTGTATGCCTGTCTAGCATCACCGAGTGGCTTCTCATCGTTTACCTGGGCCTCAAGGCGCTCGATATACTCAAGCAGATAATCAATCTGAAATTGATTATCTGCATCTAGCTGAGTGTTATTTGTTTCAGATGTTATCAACATCGCCTGCCCCCAAACAGTCAGATAAAATAGCTATGTGACTGATGCTGTACTCTGACTTTATTCGTAGGCTTCAGCTGCTAAAGCGCGAGATCAAAAGCAATAATCACATCGTCTAATGCTAGATTAATCCGATAGAGCTGAACCCAGGCTGTATCAGCAGTTCGGACAAACAGCTTTGCTATCAGTCTAATACCAATCAATATAAAGATTTGGTCACTCAGCGAGAATTTAGCGGTTCAGAGACAAGGTCATTAAGTGCTCCAGCTTTAATGACATTCGCTGCATCCATGAAGCTCGATACGAGTGAAGAGCATAGTTAAACTAGGTTTAAGCTCCCTCTTGTTCCTTAAGAGTCACAGTAACAGAGCCACTAAAACTCGCCATTCTGGAGCGTTTTTGGCTGCCTACTTCGGCGTTGAACAACTTCACAAGGGAACAACCATTCTCTCAGTTATTCGCCTTGAATTAGTTTGCCAAAAACGCTCTGAGTAGATCAGCTACTTATACTGATTGGTATAAGTATCAATTAGAGAGCTGGGGGAAAAAGCGGAAAAAAAGAGCCGCTATATTGCGGCTCGTAAATCATTGTTTATATCGCTTACATCTTACTTTGAAGATAGTTTGGTAGGCCGACCTTATCAATCAATCCGAGTTGCTTCTCAAGCCAATACATATGATCTGACTCGGTTTCTTCGAGTAGTACCTCTAAGATCTCACGGCTTTCGTAGTCACTCTTCTGCTCACACAGGGCAATTGCGCTGCGTAAGTTATCTGCGACTTGATACTCATAGGCTAAATCATTCTTGAGCATCTGCTCAGTATCTTTACCAATATTTAGCGGCTCTCGACTGGCAACGTCTGGTGTACCTTCTAAAAAGAGTATTCTCTGCACCAACTTTTTCGCATGTTCGCGTTCATCATCACTCTCATGGGAAATGCGCTCATGAAGTTCATTCAGGCCCCAGTCTTCATACATTAAACCATGGACAAAATACTGATCCATGGCCGAAAGCTCACCTGTGAGCAGCTTATTGAGAGTATCAATGACTTCTTTATTACCTTTCATAACGGCCTCCAGTTAGCTCATTTTGGACTGTAGGTAGTTTTGTATACCTGTTAACGAGATAAGCTCTAATTGCGCCTCAAGCCAATCTAGGTGCTCTTCTTCATCTTCTAGCAAGTCTTCTAAAATATCTCGACTAACGTAATCAGCCTCTAACTCACACAGAGCGATAGCCTCACGAAGTAATACTAACTCCTCTTCTAGCATGACTTTGTCGCACTCAAGCATCTCTTGGCTATGTTCACCGATACGAATTTTGTCTAACTGCTGTAGGTTTGGCAGCCCCTCAAGGAACAACACCCGCTCAATTAACTTATCGGCATGCTTCATATCTTGAATGGATTTTTTATAGGCCTTTTCATCGAGTTCACCTAAGCCCCAATTCTTAAACATGCGAGCATGGAGGAAATACTGATTAATTGCGGTAAGTTCGCTGGTCAGCACCTTATTGAGCTGACTAATGACCTTAGGTTGTCCTTTCATCTGTTTATCCTTAGTTAAATTGATCTATATCAATATTTACAACCTAGAACAAAAAACAACCAATTACAAATAAACTTTATATTTCAGAAGGTTAGTAAAGATAACCATTCTCATTAGCACTTCAATTCTTACTTGGGGTAATGCTGAAGCAGACGTGGTTTTATCTAGTTAAACTAGGCGATTAGCACATTGGCGAAGTTAGAGACGTTAACGAAAGGCAAACAGAATTAGCGCTATATATGAATACAGGCTGTATAAGCAGATGTTTTAGAGAAAAAAGATATAAAAAAGGCTCCGTAAAGGAGCCTTAATTATCGCGATATGCAGAATTAAATAATGCGATTCTGCTCTAACTTCTCACGACGCTCTTGTTCAGCCATTCTGGCTTTACGCTTATCACATGGGTCATCACAATCACATGCTTTCTCAATTCCGAGCGCACCGAGACCACCGCAGCTTCCAGCAACGGCTTGTCGCTTGACTAAATAGCCTATCGACATTAAGAAAAAGAAACCTAATAACACGACAAAAGCCGCAATAAATGTGCTCATATTCGACTCCAACTACTGAGTAACGAAAGGTTTGAAAGCTTCACTGTAGAAGACTTTAAAGCCATCATCTTGCTTTTCAATAAGCATTATCGCTAGATGCTCACGTTTAGCAAGTTCTAGGGATGCCTGGGTACCTAGCACCATCATAGCAGTCGCGTAGCCATCTGCAATCATTGATTCTTGATGCAAAACGGTAACCGACGCTAATCTATGATGTATCGGGTAGCCTGTACGTGGATCGATCAGGTGCGAAAAACGCTTACCGTCTTCCTCGTAATAATTACGATAATCGCCCGATGTTGCCATAGCCATATTCTTAGGGGAGATAACTTGTTGAATAGCCCCACCAGAATCGCCTGGTTGCTCGATAGCGATACGCCATAGTGTACCATCGGCTTTAGTACCACGTAGGCTGATCTCACCACCAATCTCGACTAAATAACCCGTCGGCTGATACTTATCTAATAAGGCGGCTATTTTATCAACACCGAAGCCTTTTGCAATAGAAGACAAGTCGACATAAATGTCAGGATCTTGCTTACTAATTCTATTGCCATCAACTTCTATCGCTTCAATACCAGTACGACCCATAGCGGCATCTATTGCTTGCTGAGATGGAATTTGGGTCGGTTTCTTATCCGGACCAAAACCCCATAAATTAACTAACGGCCCTAAAGTTATATCTAAGGCACCATCAGTTGTTTTGTATAATGCTAATCCTTCAGCAATTACCTTGGCAGTGTCCGCCGATACTTCAACCTTATCGCTGCGAGTCATCTGGTTGAACTTAGATAACTCAGAGTTTGGTCGGTAGGTCGACATCTGATCGTTAACCTTTTCTAAGGCTAAATCGATTTCTGCTTGCAGTAACTGAACATCTGGCATTCTTTCATTAGGAACGACCTTAATATGGTAAGTCGTACCCATTGTGTTGCCAGACAGTGAAATCACTTCAGCTTGTTTAGTACAAGCTGAAATAAAAAAGGCTAACCCGATAAGGGCCAGCCAGTTTACTAAGGTCTTAAACATATTGACCTAGATCTCCAATAAGAGAAGGGTTAGCCACCGAAGTCATCCAACAAGATGTTTTCATCTTCGACACCAAGATCTTTAAGCATGCCAATAACAGCTGCGTTCATCATTGGTGGGCCACACATGTAGTACTCACAATCTTCTGGTGCTTCATGGTCACGTAAGTAGTTCTCATACAATACGTTATGAATAAAGCCAGTGTAGCCATCCCAGTTGTCTTCAGGCTGTGGATCAGACAGTGCAACATGCCATTGGAAGTTGTCATTATCTGCCGCTAAGCCATCGAAATCTTCAACATAGAACATTTCACGGCTAGAGCGCGCACCGTACCAGAAGCTCATCTTACGCTTCGAGTTAAGACGCTTAAGTTGGTCGAAGATATGCGAACGCATTGGCGCCATACCAGCACCACCACCGATGAATACCATTTCTGCGTCAGTTTCTTTGGCAAAGAACTCACCAAATGGACCAGAAATCGTCACCTTGTCACCCGCTTTTAGGCTAAATATGTACGATGACATCTTACCACAAGGCAGAGATAGGTTACGCGGAGGTGGCGATGCAATACGTACGTTCAACATGATGATACCTTCCTCAAGAGGATAGTTCGCCATAGAGTATGCACGGATTGTTTCGTCTTCAACGGTTGACTCTAAGTTGAAGAAGCCAAAGTGTTCCCAGTCGCCACGGTATTCTGCAGGAATATCGTAATCTGCATATTTAACATGGTGCGCTGGTGCTTCAATCTGAATGTAACCACCTGCACGGAAAGGTACAGAGTCACCATCAGGAATTTGTAGCTTAAGCTCTTTGATGAAGGTTGCTTTGCTATCGTTAGAGATAACTTCACATTCCCACTTCTTAACACCAAAGATCTCTTCTTCTAGTTCAATCTCCATGTCAGTTTTAACGTTTACCTGACAAGATAAACGGCAACCGCCACGGGCTTCACCTTTGCTGATATGGTCCAATTCAGTTGGTAGAATATCACCACCACCCGATTTAACGTGCACTTTACACTGACCACAAGTACCACCACCGCCACATGCAGATGAAACGAAAATACCGCTCTCTGCTAATGCGCCAAGTAGCTTGCCACCAGCTGCTGTTTTAATTGCTTTACTCGCGTCATCGTTGATGCCAATAGTGACATCGCCGCTTGCAACTAGCTTAGATTTAGCAAATAAAATCACCAAAACCAAAACCAATACAATCGCGGTAAACATACTCACACCGAGATATACATCGATTGGAGTAGATTCAAGAATACCCATTAACTTATCCTTAAAGGTTCAAATTAAGACGTCGTTATGGTGCCTCTTTACAGAGACACACCTGAGAACGACATGAAACCTAGAGCCATCAAACCAGCGGTAACAAAGGTAATACCTAAGCCGCGAAGCCCATCAGGAACATCAGCATATTTTAACTTTTCACGGATACCAGCAAGCAGCACAAGTGCTAATGCCCAACCGATACCAGAACCTATACCAAACACCAAGCTTTCACCTAGGTTGTAGTCACGCTCAACCATGAAAGATACTGCACCGAAAATTGCACAGTTTACTGTGATTAGCGGTAGGAAGATCCCCAATGCGTTATATAGCGGTGGGAAATACTTATCTAATGCCATCTCAAGGATTTGAACCAAAGCTGCAATCACACCGATAAAGGTGATGAACTTCAAAAAGCTCAAGTCAGCATCTGGTACACCCGCCCAAGCTAATGCGCCTGGAGCTAGAATACCTTGATAGATAATTTGGTTAACAGGAACTGAAATAGCCAGTACCACGATAACTGCAACACCTAAGCCCATGGCTGTTTTTACTTTCTTAGATACTGCAAGAAAAGTACACATACCAAGGAAAAAGGATAGCGCCATGTTTTCAATGAAAACAGAACGAATTAATAGACTAATATAATGTTCCATTATGCTTATCCTTTTGCTTCAACTTGCTCTGGCTTCATCACACGAATAATCCAGATCAATGCACCAATCAGGAAGAACGCGCTCGGAGGCAGAAGCAATAGGCCGTTAGGCTGATACCAGCCACCGTCTGAAATCTTGCTTAGGATTTCAATGCCGAATAATGAACCATTACCAAACAATTCACGTACGAAGCCAACTGACAACAAGATTGCACCGTAGCCTAGACCATTACCGATACCGTCCATGAAGCTCATCATAGGAGGAGTCTTCATCGCGTAAGCCTCTGCACGGCCCATTACGATACAGTTAGTAATAATCAAACCAACGAATACCGATAGCTGCTTAGCAACATCGTAAGCGTAAGCTTGTAGTACTTGGTCAACCACGATTACTAGAGACGCAATAATCGTCATCTGCACGATAATACGTACGCTGCTTGGAATGTGATTACGAATCAATGAAATAAATAGATTCGATAAGGCACATACCGCTGTAAGCGCAATCGTCATTACCAATGCTGTTTCCATCTTACTGGTTACAGCCAAGGCACTACATACACCCAAGATTTGCAGAGCAATTGGGTTGTTGCTGACAATAGGTCCAATTAGAACCGATTTAAGTTCTTTAGCATCAGCCATTAGCTAAGCCCTCCATTGCGAGCCTTTTCGATAAAGCGAGCAAAACCTTCCTCACCTAACCAAAAATCAAGTGAGTGCTGTACACCATTACCGGTAAGCGTTGCACCTGACAGTGCATCAACACCGTATGGTGATGCCGCAACTGCAGGGTTTTTAGTTACACTAATTGCAAGCTCACCCTTGTCGTTATAAAGCTTTTTACCAGTCCACTTAGCAATCCATTGAGGATTTTGAACTTCACCACCAAGACCAGGTGTCTCACCTGAGCCAGTGAAGTCGTAATAAACTAAGCTGCGAATAGTATTCAAGTCAGGCTCAACCGCTAAGAAAGCATACATAGTTGACCACAAACCATAACCTTTAATAGGAATAATCACAGTTTGTAGCTGCTTGTTGTCATCATGTACTAGATAAACAACTGCTTCATTTGCTACGCGCTTAACTGATGCAATGTCGTTCTTCGGTACAAAAGACGTTGCTGGAGTACGCGCTGCTTTATCAGCATCAAACGTGTTGGCATCACCTTCTACAAAGTCACCGGTTTTAAGGTCGACTAACTTAGCTTCAACATACTTGTCGTATGTAGCCAAGACTTGAGACTTCTCAACTTTACCTTCGCGAGGGTTGATAAGTCCTGCAGCTTCAAGAATGTACTTTTGCTTATCGAGTAGTTTGTTTTCTTGTTGGGTAGGCTTCAATAATACTGCTGCCGTCGAAACGAACATAGAGCAGATGAAACACAAGCCAACAACAACAAATAGTGTTCTACCGAAAGAATCTTTATTACTAGCCACGTGCAATCCTCCGCTTGATATTCGACTGAACCACGAAATGGTCAAATAATGGAGCAAATAGATTCGCGAACAAGATAGCCAACATCATGCCTTCAGGGAAAGCTGGGTTGATAACGCGAATGAATACTGCCATAGCACCGATAAGAATACCGTAGCCCCACTTTGCGTTATTAGTGAAAGACGCTGATACAGGGTCTGTCGCCATAAACATCATACCGAACGCAAAGCCACCTAATACAAGGTGCCAGTACCAAGGCATTGCAAACATTGGGTTCGTGTCACTACCGATAAAGTTAAGTAGGTAAGAAACGGCAATCATACCGACCATCACACCACCAACGATACGCCATGAAGCGATACGGGTATAAATGATAACTGCGCCACCAATCAAGATAGCAAGAGTCGATACTTCACCCACAGAACCTGGAATGAAACCAAAGAAAGCGTTCCACCAGTCAGTAGTTAAACCGTATTCTAAAGTGCCTTGCGCCGCTTGACTCAGTGCAGTTGCACCAGAGAAACCGTCAGCCACAACCCAAGTGGTGTCACCAGACATACTTAGCGGATATGCGAAGAATAGGAATGCGCGACCAGCAAGTGCAGGGTTTAAGAAGTTACGACCTGTACCACCAAAGATCTCTTTCGCAACGACCACACCAAAGGTAATACCTAAAGCAACCATCCAAAGCGGAATCGTTGCCGGTAGTGTTAATGCGAAAAGGATTGAGGTAACAAAGAAACCTTCGTTAACTTCATGCCCGCGTACTGATGCAAATAGCACTTCCCATATACCACCGACAGCGAATGTCACCGCATATATAGGTAAGAACCAACAGGCGCCGTACCACATTAATGCGGCGATACCCGAATTTGCAGTCAATTCAGTACCAAACATACCGAAAAGAGCGACTTGCCATGTGTCAGGAGCTGCAAAACCAGCGACTAACGCATCTTGCGCTTGTAAACCTACGTTGTACATACCTACAAACATTGCAGGGAACGCACAAGCCCAAACCGTAATCATCATACGTTTTAGGTCCAGATTATCACGAACATGGGTACGACCCTTGTTCACATGACCTGGCGTGTAAAAGACAGTATATGCGGCTTCAAAAAGCGCATAAAACTTCTCATATTTGCCGCCTTTTTCAAACTGCGGCTCAATATTTTCGAAAAACTGTTTTAAGCCCATTAGCCTTCCCTCACAATCGTATCTAAGCAGTCACGTAGATATGACGCGTAGTCATATTTACCAGGACATACGAAAGTACACAGTGCCAAATCTTCTTCATCCAACTCCAATGCACCCAAGGTTGCAGCACCATCGTAATCACCAGAAACCAGATCACGAAGTAGCATAGTTGGCAGAATATCTAGCGGCATAACGCGCTCATAGTTACCAATTGGTACCATTGCACGATCACTACCACCTGTGCTCGTTGTCATGTTGAACAAACGAGAAGATGAAAGGTGTCCGAGGAATGCACGAGTAATAGAGAACTTATCAGAGCCAGGCATTGCCCAACCAAATAGTTCTTTCTCTGTGCCTTCTTCTAACAAGCTCACTTGATTGTGATAACGACCAAGGTAAGCGTGAGGGCCAATTGCATTACGACCGTTTAAAACAGAGCCAGAGATAGAACGAACATTACCTTCTGCTGTTTCGCCGTTAAGTAACTGCGCCATAGAAGCACCCACTTGGGTACGCACTAGACGAGGTTTAACAGCTTTAGGGCCGGCTATTGCCACAACTCTTTGGGTATATAGTTCACCCGTAGCAAACAACTTACCAACCGCAATCACGTCTTGGTAGTTGATATGCCAAACCGTTCTGGTTGCAGAAGCAGGTAATAGATTATGAATATGCGTGCCTGGCAATCCTGCAGGATGCAAGCCAGCAAACTCTTCTACCTGAGCGTTAGCAGCAGGAATATCAGCGCCTGGTGCTTTACAAAGGTAAACCTTACCTTCAGTTAACTTAGAAAGAACCTTAAGTCCGTTTTCAAAGTCAGCTTTATGTTCTGCAATCACGACAACAGGATCTGCTGCCAGTGGTTGAGTATCGATAGCGGTGACGAAAATACCAGCAGCGGTTGAATCAACGCCGGGTACTTTACTGAAAGGACGCGTACGCAAAGCCGTCCACAAACCTGATTGGATCAGGTTGTCACGTACTTGCTGTGTCTCTAACGTATCGATTGCAGTGGCGTCATATTTAGCAAAAGAGATGCTTTCATCCCCTTCCACTTCTATAACAACAGACTGCAGAACACGTTGAGCGCCCCGGTTAACTTCGGAAATTGTGCCACTTGCTGAAGCCGTATATATCACGCCAAGGTTCTTTTTATCTTCAAAAAGAATCTGACCTTTTTTAACTTTGTCCCCTACCTTAATTTTCATGGTAGGACGTAAGCCAATATACTCTTCACCCAAAATAGCTACATGTTTGATGGCTTTACCATCATGGATAACTTGCTCTGGCCCGCCTGCTATAGGTAGGTCCAATCCTTTCTTTATTGTAATCATATCCACAAGCACTACGTTATGAAGGAAAGACAATGCGCCGCGTTCCTGCTAAACACACAAGTTTTTTAACAAACCTCTAATTCGTGTTGAGCTAGCGCAGATTTATCGCCTAAATGCGATCGCAATCACGCTGGTCGCGCGCATTTTACCCCAATTATCACAAGCTCGCCATGAAAAATGTGACAGTTTTAAAAGGTTGCAAATGTTTTAAGAACAAACATGCTAAATGTCAGTGCAGATTAAGAATCTTATAATATAGCTACAAGCCACATTCCCCATACATTTAAACAGGTTAATTAACTTTTACCACAGATGAGTACGCATTTAATCGTCAATGAAAATAAAATTTACCGTTTTTACTAAGTGCTGCTTAATTACACTGTGGACTCGAGTGTGACAACCGTTATCAATGACGCAGAAAGGTGACATAACACCACTTTTGGGGTGTTTAAAGGCTTCATTTTAGACCAAACATGGCCAAACAATTTATTAACAAATGCAGCACTCCCATAGTTAACTTTGAGCTAAAGAGTATGGAATTGCCTTTTAGCGTCAAAAATCAACTTAAAGAAGCAAAATAGGGATTTATACTTATTGTATTAATACCAATCAGTATAAAGATTTGACTGTGAACTATTCACTTCTTTAGTTCGATTGCTATAAGCCAATAAAAAAGCCGCAAAAGCGGCCTTTAGAGGAGGTGTTCAGCTGACTGACTAGAGTCCCTGCAAAATATCTTCACTTAAACTTAAATCATCATTACGGTTCACATTGATCCCTGCAGCAATGATGTTACGGGCAATCTCTTTGGCCTGATCAAGCGAATGCATCTCATAAGTGCCACATTGATATTCATTTAGTTCAGGAATATCTTTTTGCGCGGTGACTTTTAGCACATCCTGCATAGCGGCAAGCCAAGCATCCGCGACGACCGACTCAGTGGGTGTACCTATCAAGCTCATATAGAAGCCGGTACGACAGCCCATTGGGGAAATATCGATGATTTCAACGCTGTCACTATTTAAGTGATCACGCATAAAGCCTGCAAATAAGTGCTCTAAGGTATGAATACCACGCTCACTTAAGATCTCTTTATTAGGCACGCAAAAACGCAGATCAAATACCGTAATGGTGTCGCCTTTAGGTGTTGCCATAGATTTAGCGACACGAACCGCAGGTGCATTCATTCGAGTATGGTCAACGGTGAAACTATCTAATAACGGCATTTTAATTTCTCCAAAATCGCGTTAAAGGGCTAATCAGCATAGATTAAGTTGCAACCTAAATTGATGCTAGGCTGCTACTGAGATTAGCAGATACTTACCCAGCGCCGCCTCACAGTCAACATAAGCATCATAAAGTTTTTTCATTATTGCATCTTCGGTTACCTCTTTGTAACCAGATTTTGAGTAACCTTTATATCGTCTAACCCCGCATAATTCATCCCTTGCTTAATCGAATTGTTTGCGAAGGGGCGATACAAAAAAGCCACAGCGATATCGCCGTGGCTTCAATTAACTCAATGCCAGCTTAATGGACTCTTATTTAAAAGATCCTTGATAATAGCCTGCTATTAATAAACTGTGCTGACATAGGCTAAATCCATTAGCCCTTGCACTTTGGCGATACGGGAACATCAATCTCAGCCATCCACTCTTGTGGAGTATATGTGTGCATAGAAAGCGCATGTAAGCCATGAGCAAACTCTTCTGCTAATGCCTCATTTACTGCACGATGACGCCCAATAAGACGCTTGCCCTCAAACTCACGACTAGTGATGATAACTTTAAAATGAGTTTCAGAGTTTGGCGGCACGTGATGGTTATGGCTTTCATTTATCACTTCAAGGTGAGAAGGCGACAGTGCTGCGGTGAGTTTTTCGGTAATGATCTGTTCAACTGACATAACGATGTTCTCAATAATGCATAAATGCGACTGCGGCAGGTTACTGCGATAATCATTAAAGATCAACTTGTGACGATTTTGGCTAGCTAGTGGTAAGGCTGGCCAAAAAACACTTTAGCAGACACAGATTGCGCCGCCCTTGCTGAAGTAAGTCGCTTTAAGACTGATGAAAGCCAACGATTAGACGTCTGAAGGTATAGTTTATTCGAGCGCCTGCAACCTTAAGTCGCTTAGGTAGGGCATGCTCCCAGTCCATTTGCATCGGCCAATGCATAATAAGCAAGTCGCCACTTTGTAGCTGTAGGCAAATTTTTTGCTGAGTTTGTTTATGGCGGATAAAAAAGTCTCGAGTTGCTCCAAGCGTCAGCGATGCGATATCACTAGCAGGCTCTACCTCAGGCTCGTCATCACTGTGCCAGCCCATAGACTCATGCCCGTCGGCATATCGGTTTACCAAGACGCCATTACTGTTGAGCCCGAAATCTCTGTCGAGTTTTTGCCTCAGTTTATACGCATACTTAGGCCAAGGTTGAGCCTGTATAAACAACCCAGAATAGAGATAGTCACAGTCTTTATCAGCAAACCATACTTGGCTACGGGGAATAGGATGACTTTTGCCGTATATCAACAGCTGTGGTCGAGTGAATGGGTAATGCGCCGACTCATTCAATAGTGCTTCTTGCTGCTGAGAATTAAGATAGGCTTTAATTAAGGTAAAGGGCGGCTTGTCTTGTTGTGTAGAGGTATTAGATTCAGGCCTAAGATCAAACCTAGAGTCTGCTTTAGCCTTACCCTCCCCTACTGATTGAGCATTATTTAATGAAGCTTGCTTATCAAAATCCTCTTGCTGCATATTCTAGCCCCATACTTTCCGCTAACACCTAATAGCTAATACCCACACCTAATAGCTAGCTCTTAAACTGGGTTCAAAAAATAATACCTAGGATGCCCTAACATATCATCACTCTCATCATATACCTGCTATAAGAAATCTGCGATAATATGCGCCCTAATTTATTTGGTACTTATTGGCATATGACGACACAGTTTTCAGTATCGGGTATTGAACTCGAACTCTTCCGTTACCCTAGCAGACAAGAGTCTAACCTGCAGGCGTGGGACGCCGCCGATGAGCATCTAATAAAGCACTTAATTGATACCGAACAAACCTGCATAAGTACGGCGGTTGTAAATGATGGTTTCGGTGCATTAACTGCAGGCTTATTATCAATTAACCCTAGCTGGCCACTGACATTAGAAACTGATGCTAAGACTAGCCAGCTGGGCACTAGCCAAAATTTAACACGTAACCAGCTATCGCAAGAGTCGATAACTTGGGTGAATAGCCGTGATGAGTTGCCTCAGGGAATTGAGTTAGTTCTGATGAAGCTGCCAAAAAATCTAAACTACTTTAGCCACCAGCTAAATAGACTTTCCCATGTGTTACCAGCTGGCACACAAGTTTTAATTGGCGCGAAAGCAAAGTCGATTAATAAATCGCTACTGGAAACGATCGAAAAGAATTTAGGCCCAGCCAGTGCCAGCCTGACATGGAAGAAAACCCGAGTCATCAGCTGTATCGCAGATGGTAAAGCTCGTGCGTTACCTAAAGCAACAACTTGGTCAGTACCTGAGTTCAAACTGCAGATCACCAATTTAAGTAATGTGTTTGCCGCCAATAAACTCGATATTGGTGCACGCATCATGCTCGATAACATGCCAAAAGGTGACTACAAGTCAATTGTCGACTTGGGCTGCGGTAACGGCATTTTAGGCTTACACGCTAAACAGGTATTTCCTGAAGCTTATATCCACTTTATCGATGACTCTGAAATGGCTGTCGCATCGGCTAGAGAAAACTGGGCACTGAATCAATTAGATAACCCAGCATTGGTTGGCGAACAAGCAACCTTCGGGTGGGATGACTGTTTAACCAATATGAGCGAAGGCTTCCGTCCAGATCTCGTTTTGTGCAACCCTCCTTTCCATCAAGGTGAGGCCATTACCGATCATATTGCCTGGCAGATGTTTTTAGATGCCTTTAGACGCTTAAAAAATGGCGGTATATTGCATGTTGTGGGTAATCGCCATTTGGCTTATCACGTCAAATTACAGCGGATCTTTAAAAACTGCACCACAGTGGCATCCAACGGTAAGTTTGTCATTTTGCAGGCGCAAAAGATCAGTAAGAAGGCTCAAGATCCAGATGTGGAATTAACTTCTGATAATGAGACACCACATCCACAAAGTGCATTATACGGTAAGCCAAAAGCTTAACCGCTCGCTAAATAAACATAAGCGACTAAATATAAGCTGTTAAACAAAAACGGTGAGCCCATAGCTCACCGTTTTATTTTTTGACTGCTTAAATAGTCGCTACTTAAGCTCAGCGACCTGCTTTTCATGTTCACCTTCAGCATCTTGTACTACAGAGTCTTGCTCTCCCACCTGTGCTGCAGCGCTTGCAGGCGGAGCAAATAACACTTTAAGCCTTTGCTTAGGACTTAAGTTGGCAGAAAGCGCTTCTTTAAACATATCTCGCCACTCAGTAAAGGTTACCACCAGCGGGTTAAAGCTATTAACCGGCTTAGTGATCCCGTATTCAACCGTTTCAACCTCTTTCTCATAGGTGCCGAATAGTCGATCCCAAATAATCAAAATACCCGCATAATTCTTATCGATATATTGTGGGTTACGGCCGTGATGGACTCGATGATGAGACGGAGTGTTTATCACCCATTCAAACACACCTAAAGACTTAATCGCCTGTGTATGAACAAAAAACTGCAGCCCCAAATTCAGCAGCACCACAAACACCACCCAATTAGGGTCAAACCCAACTATCACCAATGGCAACCAGAATATCCACATCCCAGCCATTGGGTACATCAAACTTTGCCTAAACGCTGTGCTAAAGTTCATATTCTCTGAGCTATGATGAGCCACATGAGCGGCCCACATCCAACGAATACGGTGACTCGCGCGGTGGAACCAGTAATAACAGAAATCTTGAGCGACCATGAGCGTAATAAAGGTCGCTCCATTCATCTCGATATCGAAAAGCCGCCAACCGAAGAACATCAGGTATAACTTAGCGATAAGCAATCCGGTAACAATATCTGTCAATTGATGCATTGCCGCCAAGCCGAAGTTACACAACACCTCAGGCAAGTAATAACGAGCATTGAGAGGCAAACGGTGTTGTCTATCGCCCATATACCACTCGAGTAAGATACAAACGAAAAAAATCGGTGCGAGTACTAGAAGTAGCACTTCGGGGTGAGCTATCAGTGAATTAAAATCCATCTTATCTATCCTTCTTCCTTTTTACCCTTGCTCCAGAGCTCTCGACTTATATGTCGGGCAATTCGTCGCAGCGTTAACCATAGGTTTTATTTGTTCTGTTTATGTTTATGGTTCTGCTTCTAGCTTTCAAATAAAACTACCAACGGGCAAAGTGATCTTCCGTCAGCCCAAAAACATTATTGAGTTGGTGCTTTTCACCAAAATTATCAATGATACAACCATCAAATCGCCCTAAGTACTGCCTAAAATTGCTCTTTAATAGCCAAAGATTTAGTTTCTCTTGGCGGCAATTTTTAGGTGTAAAAGTGAGATCTAACTGACCATTAGCACTATAGATCCGCCAGCTTGCTGCTGATTTCGTTTTATCTATGTGACGGGTAAACTCAAAATGCACGGGTCCAAGCAAATGTCTTTCGCCATTATGCCAAAACACATTCTCATGACAGCCGGTCTCATTCACACCTGCTGCAAGATTAAGCCCTAAACTACCATGCTCAGTTAAGCTGTTAATACTCGCCCAGCGCCAACTGGTTTCTCTGCGCATATAGCCTGCACTAAAATCGTACCCAGCGGTGACTCTTTGTAATGGCTGCGGCTCATGATTAATCACTAAGCTGCCCGATACCTTCAAGGCATTATGCTTTTGGGTGTATGTCCAGCCACAATACCCAGTAGGGTTGCACATAGCCATTGGTAAACTCAGAGGCTGAGGCTGTAATTGCAGATTAGCCTCAATACCTAATGTATTAAGTTTTAGCTGCCAAATACCTTGCTCAATAACAAACTCAATACTCCCCCTTGAGCCCTTTATTTTGGCGCAACCTTGCATAGGAGACTCTGAGATCTGATAACCCAAGCCTAGTGGTTTAAGCCAACTCGTTTCTATTAGCTGATTAGTTTTAATATCGTAGAGATAACAAAAAGCGCTGCCTACATAGCGAATATCCGCCAGTGCGACACCAATAACGTAATGGGGAGTCACTATGCTAACAAACTGAAATTGCTTATAGTCGAAATACTTTGCCCAGCTTGAGGCTGGTTTATCCATTTCGTTAAAATAGCGAAAATGCTCAATACCTAACTGAGTCACCGGACCATCGAAATGGCCAAATATTGCCTGGCCCGTCTCATCGATTAAACGCTGCGGCGCCGCTGAACTCGTTAATATTGTAGGCGTCCACTGAGCAGTATTGCTAGACATAAGTCTTAGGTTCCTGAAGCTTATTTGACCTTTTACTCTAACTGGAACTTGCTCTGGTGAAAAGTGGTTAGCTCTAACTTTGTTGCTAAGATGTAACGATTGAGCATTATTTAGTATTTAACTTTAGTACTTAACGTTCAAATGATTTTATCGCCGCCTAAGCTTCTTTATTTAACGCTTTAGCCCGTGGAGCTCAAAAACGGTAATTAATGCCGAGCGAAACGTTTTGCACTGTCATCTCTTGAATAGGTAAATATTGATACTCTGCAGTAACGCCGATGCCTGATTTAAAATCCATCCCCCATCCAACCGCCACGAACATATCTGAGCCACGACTCGATACTTCTCGCGAAGGCTCTTGGTTCCATATATTGGTCACTTTATATTTAAGATGAGATTGGCTAGTACCCACTTTAGCAAAAAGCTTATTTGCCTGTGAGACATAAACTTGACTGTATATCGCGCCTCTAATACCGGTATAACGCATGTCTTGTACATCAAACAATAAACCGCCTAAGGTATTTAACATTCCTGCCGCTCCAGCATAGCCCGCTACTTCAACTCCAAAATGCTCTGATAGCATATAGCGGTAGAACAACTCGGTATTAATACCATCGCTCGCACCTAGGTTTTCACCATCAAAAGACTCAAAATCCTGTAGACCAATACCTATAGAACCTCCAACTACATGCTCAGCTTGAACAGACTGGCTCATCGCCACAAGCAAAAACACTAACGCCAACCTCAATTTCATCACCGCACTCTATGCTAACTATTATGCTCCCTAGTCTATAAGGGAGCCCTTAACCGCAGCTGAACTAAAGCCTTAACGCCCTAAGCGACCTTTAAATGCACTAATAAAAAGTCGAGCTAGATCTGGAATACCAACCATCTTCTGGTATGCTGACTCCATCAATTTTTTTGCTAATTTAAATAATAATGAAATCTTTACTTTTAGTCGTTGCAGCCGCGGTATCCATTGTAGGCTGTGCCAGCCAAGGCCCTTCTCATATAGCATTAAACCCTGAAGTTCCATCTATTACTCAGCAAACAGAAGTAGAACTTCCTGTTTCACTAGAAACAATTGATACCCGTTCTGCCAATTTTATCGTGCGCTTCAATGACGGCGATAAAGCCGCACGCCTTGTCAGCCCGACTGAAGCCCCTCGCGTTCAGATGGACCAAGTATTTAGAGATGGCTTTACTCAAGCGGGCTATCGTATCGATCCAAGCTCTGTGAATCACATGCAATTCCAGTTAGAGCAGTTATTGACCGATGTCGACGAAGGCACATTTGGTTTTGAGGCCAATAGCCAGATTATTATTAATGTTATCGCTAAAAACACTAATCAAGAGCTGACAAAACGTTATCGTGCTAAGGGGTTATTAAAAGGTCCGTTTAGTGCCGACTTTGCTACACTTGAGCTTGAAATGAACAAGCTGCTCGGTGAGCTAACCCGCGACATCATTAACGATCCTGAACTGAACCAATTCATTCAGCAGTAAAAATTAAGCTCAGGTTAGCTGTGCTCAACTTGCCATTAAAAGGAACATTATGAAAACTTGGATTTCCAAGCTGCTTGCTTCATTGACTCTGCTAGCTGCGAGCCAGCTTTCCTATGCGGTAGATATTCAGCCAAACACTCTTTATCCTCAAGTTGAGCTAGATACCAGCATGGGCAAGATAATCGTGGAGCTAGATAGAACACGCTCGCCTATCACTGTCGATAACTTTCTCACCTATGTTGTCAAAGGTCACTATGACAACACCTTGTTTCACAGAGTGATTAGTGATTTCGTGGTACAAGGTGGCGGTTTAGACTTAAACAAAGAAGAGAGAGCCACCGACAAACCTATCGTCAATGAATCGGGTAATGGTCTATCTAACCTAACTGGTACCATTGCCATGGCCAGAGAAGCCGAGCCGCATACTGCCACCAGCCAGTTCTACTTTAACCTTGTCGATAATGAAAAATTAGATCCCTCATCGCGCCGCTGGGGCTATGCGGTTTTTGGCGAAGTCATCTCAGGCATGGAAGTATTACAAGCCATGTCGCTGGTACCGACTGACTTCAACACTCAAGTAGAGTGGCCTGACTTCCCTGTTGAAGATATTGTTTTGAAAAAGGCGACACTATTGCCACGTAACTAGCCACCATATTCAACCAATCTAATCTTGAATTGTTTTGAAATAATTTGAATTATTTTGAGCCAAAGCCCTAATCTTGTGCCTATACTTATTTCGTTACGTAAAAGGAGGCGGCTCAATGACCCCAAATCAGTTCATTGACGATAAAGCGCCCCAACTGGCTTTCTATGGAAAAGCGTTTTTGAGTGATCAACTCGATTTCAACGAAATCCAGTTATATTTATGGGACACCCTAGAAGAATGGCAGATGTACGATCATCAGGGTGATGCGCAAACAGATATGGAACGTGTGTTTTGGCACCTACTACACGCCTTTGACAGGTGGCCCTGTTGGGCTATTAGAGGCAATCAATTTTTGCGAAAGCAAATAGATGATTGTTGTGACTACCTTAGTATTGGTGGTCAAATTCCTCAAGGCTGTATAGGGATCAGACCTTAATTTCAAAGCTGTAATATCAACAAAACCCAAGCCTTTAACTGGTTTGGGTTTTTTATTATTGTCTAAACCTTGTACAACAAAGACACCATAGTCATAGCAAGTTCCAATATTACCTTGAACCCAGCCACCGTCCTACGTAAGCTAGTTAAACTCATTCTTGTTTCGCTAACTTAGGTGTTTCGCATCCGTGCATTCTTTCTTTTCGCGCTTTAAAGACGCCGCATCAATCTATTGCCACAAAAGGGTATTAATTTTATTACTGCTGGGTTTTTCAGCAGGCCTACCCTTGATGCTAGTATTCTCTACTCTGTCCTTTTGGCTAAGAGAAGCTGGAGTGGACCGTACTGCAATTGGTTACTTTAGCTGGATAGCCTTGGCCTACGGATTTAAATGGGCTTGGTCACCGTTAGTCGACAGAATGTCTCTACCGATATTTACCCGGCTACTAGGGCGTAGGCGCGGTTGGATGATGTTCGCCCAATTGCTACTGGTTGCTGCCATTGTAGGTATGAGCCAAAGTGATCCCCTTGCCGATCTTGAAAGACTGGCGCTGTTCGCCTTAATGGTCGCTTTCGCCTCTGCAACACAAGATATTGTTATTGATGCATTTCGTATTGAATCCGCACCAGTAAAAATGCAAGCGGCGCTGGCTGCAGCTTATCAAGTGGGTTACCGCAGTGCGATGATTGTCGCTACCGCCGGAGCACTCACGATTGCCGCATGGATTGAACCCAATAATGATGCTTACAGTTTGGTCTCATGGCAGACAGCTTATATCGTGATGGCAGGACTCATGTCTATCGGTATCTTAACCACCTTGTTTAGCACTGAGCCTAACGTTGAGACCAAAGAGGTCGACAAGAAAGAGGCTGAGTTAAAGGTTAAGTTTGCCGCACGTTACCCCAAATTTATCGCTGCAGGTCTTTCCTGGCTGTATACCGCTAGTGTGCTGCCGTTTATCGACTTCTTTAAACGTTATGGTCGCAGCGCTATTCTTATCCTACTGTTGATCTCTTGCTACCGAATTTCAGATATCGTGATGGGCATTATGGCCAATGTCTTTTATGTTGATATGGGGTTTTCAAAAACAGAAATTGCCACTTTAAGTAAGATCTATGGCTTGATTATGACCTTAGTGGGTGCAGGCGCTGGCGGCTTGTTGATTGCTCGTTACGGCACCATGAAGATATTATTCTTAGGTGCCCTGCTTGTAGCTGTGACTAACTTATTGTTCGCCTACCAAGCCATGATTGGCTACAACGTTAGCTTTTTAACCTTTGCTATTTCAGTGGATAACTTCAGCGCTGGGATTGCCACCGCAGCCTTTATTGCATATCTGTCGAGCTTAACCAGCAGTGGCTACAGTGCGACTCAATATGCACTGTTATCTTCAATTATGTTGCTGTTCCCTAAATTTGTAGCGGGGTTCTCTGGCGCTTATATCGATGCTTATGACTATGTTAGTTTCTTTATTGCTGCCAGCTTAATCGGTTTCCCAGTACTTGGGCTGATCATGCTAGTACAAAAGTATGCGCCTAATCCCAACCAAAGTGAGCCAAGTGAAAGTGACTTAGTAGAGCAAGAGAGCCCTAAAAAGTTAGGAAGCTAAAAGAAAACTGATAGTTACCAGACTTGATAAGCAGTGGTATAAATAACCAACAAGTGAGTAAAATAGGTAATTCATTTGATTTTAGATAATGTAAACTTGCCAATAGAAACATAACAACCTGAAAATAAACAGCTTTTATTATTGGCCTTTTATTTGCTTACCTTTATTTATAATGAGACTCACTTGGAATAGTAAAAGGAAAGAATATGGATATTGGTCAGATTGTTATCGTTGCGATTATTGTTTTTGCCATCTTTGGGACTGACTTTTTTAAATACCGTTTTCGTATGAAACAGCTTGAAGCGAAGATCGACAGCAGTGACAAAATGAAGCTGATTGATGAGGTAAAAAGCATCCAGCACCGTTTAGTGGTTTTAGAAAAAATCATTACCGACAAGGGCTATGAGGTTAACGAAGAAATTAATAAACTAAAAGATTAACCTTGAAGACAAGGGCTGCCACCATGGCAGCCCTAATCGAGACGAATACAACTAAAGATTAGTCTCTGAAGTTATTAAACTGGAATGGCTGCCCTAGCTCAGACTCACGAGCCAATGCCATAACTTGCTGCAAGTCATCACGTTTCTTACCTGTCACTCGCACAGAGTCACCTTGAATAGATGATTGTACTTTCAGCTTGCTGTCTTTAATTAGCTTCACTAACTTCTTAGCGACTAAGGTTTCAATACCCTCTTTAAACTTCACTTTTAAAGAGAATGTTTTACCACTGTGAACCGCTTTTTCATCAACGTCCATCGACTTAGGGTCGACATCGCGCTTACTCATCTGCATACGCAAAATATCGACTAACTGACGACACTGAAAATCATCTTCGGCCGTTAAGGTCACGACATGATCTTTGTATTCTATACTGGCTTCTTTGCCGCGAAAGTCAAAACGTCCTTTCAATTCACGAACAGAATTATCAACCGCGTTACGCAGTTCAACTTCATTTACTTCTGAAACAATATCCATTGAAGGCATAAGTTTGGTCCTTAAAAAATTACTGTAGCCGTATTTTACGCACTGAGCCTCTGAACTTGAAGTAAATAAACCATAAAATCAAAGGAAATTGTGGGTTGTTGATGACTTTATCAACGGGTTTTCTTATGATTAAGACAAATAACATAGATGCATACGACGTGATAAACAGACAAACAATTTTTAAGTGGGCGCTGGCTTTAATGCTTATACTGGTGAGTTACTTGGTTTTCTCAAAACCCAGTTACCCAACAGGGATCCCTAATTTCGATAAAATTGGTCACGTTGGCAGTTTCTTTGTCTTGTCATACCTAACCTACTTAGCCTTTCGGCCTAAGTGGTACACACTGGCAGTTATTCTAGCGGGCTATGCAGTTTTTATCGAAGTGGTGCAATCGCAACTTTCCTATCGTAGCGCCTCTCTAGCTGATTTCATTGCCGATATGGTAGGGATCTCTCTGTTTTACTTTACTCATTGGCTTTATTGTCGCTACTTTAAAGCCACTAAGCTCACCGATCCTGATCTGCAGTAATTTCTTATGCCTTCTAAATCATCGCAGCAACTCAGTACTGAACTGCTAACTCCTAAACTGCTAAGTGGTCATTCATTAAGTGCTGAGCAAATTACTATTCTAGGTGCGGGCGCCATTGGCCAGCTCATCTACCACCAGCTAGCTAACGCCAAGCAGCAAACTCCGTTAAGCTTTATCGGCAGAAAAGTACACTCAGAAGTTATCCCCCTAAGATTTACTAGACTCGATGGTCAAGAATTGACGAGTAACGCTAAAGTGATTGGTCGAGCGGATTATGCCAAAGAGCTCGCCAGCACAAGGCTTTTAATTGTCTGCGTTAAGGCCTATCAAGTTCAATCGGCACTAAAAGCGGTATTGCCCTACCTTCCCTGTCACACCCACATATTGTTACTGCATAATGGTATGGGGCCTCATCTAGAGGTGCAGCCATATATAGCTGGACGGGGCTTGAGTCTTGGGACGACTTCTCAAGGTGCACTTAGATTGGACAAATACCATGTGAAGCAGACTGGCACGGGCCTAACACAACTTGGCCCCTTTAACGCGCCGCAGCTTGATGGCAGGGTTAAGGAACTATTACTCAACAGTATTGGCCAAAGTACTTGGTACACTGACATTTTGCCATTGCTTTGGCAAAAACTGGCCATCAATGTAGCAATAAATCCGTTAACCGCGATCCATAATTGCCCTAATGGTGAGCTTGCTAAGCCTCAATACCGCAATACGGTAAACGACGCTGTTAGCGAATTGGTGACGGTTGCCGCCGCCGATGGTCTCAAGCTGGACAAAGCGCTTTTGATTGAGCGTGTTTATCAAGTCATAGAGCTAACCGCGCAGAATTTCTCCTCCATGCATCAAGATGTTTTTCATCAAAGGCAAACGGAGATAAACGCCATTAATGGTTTCGTTCTTAAGCGAGCCATGGCTCATCATATACCAGTTCCCGTCAATCAGTCTCTCGCCCAGCAAATAACGCAGCTAGAAGCCAACTACACACGCTAGCCCTTATAGTCTATGGGCTTCCCCCTCTATTACCGCTTGTGATTTTGGCTAAAAGTTAACCATTTCATAAAGTAAAAACCTTAAGCAAGTTCTTTAATTGTGACTAGAATTAGTTCTGTTGGCCCAATTTACAATCTTGTAGTTGGAGAGAGTACAGGCGCGTTCAATGCAAAGAGAGCAATGGAATTCTAGAACAGGCTTTATTCTGGCCGCTGTCGGCTCTGCCATCGGCCTCGGCAATATATGGCGCTTTCCCTATATGGCTTACGAAAACGGTGGAGGGGCCTTTTTTATCCCCTATCTGTTTGCCATGCTTTCTGCTGGAATTCCCTTTATGATCATGGAATTCAGCCTAGGTCATAAATACCGAGGTGCGGCACCAAAGATCTTCGCACAACTAGGGAAGTCACTCGGCTTTAGGCTTGAGTGGTTAGGCTGGTTTCAAGTGTTTATTGCCGCGGTCATTGCCATCTATTATGTCGCCATTATCGGCTGGGCCATTTCCTACTTTGTTTTCTCTATCACTCAGAGTTGGGGCACAGATACCAATGCCTTCTTCAATGAGTACCTACAACTCGGCGACAACTCCCCCACTAAGCTAGGCTCCATGCAGTTTCATATTGCGATCCCCATGGCGATAGCTTGGAGTATTACAACCCTTGCGGTTTACAGTGGTGTAAAAGGCGGAATCGAGCGTGCCAGTAAAATCATGATGCCACTGCTTTTCATCATGGTACTACTTTTTATCACCAGAATTGTGTTTCTTCCTGGCGCACTAGAAGGACTCAATTACCTATTCAGGCCAGATTTCAGCATGATTTTAGATGCTAAAGTTTGGTCAGCGGCATACGGACAGATATTTTTCACCTTAAGTGTCGGCTTTGCCATCATGCTGGCTTACTCTAGCTACCTACCAGAGAAATCCGATATTAATAACAATGCCTTTATGACGGTATTAATCAACTGTGGTTTCTCTATTTTAGGCGGCATTATGATCTTTGCCGTTCTTGGCTATATGGCTGAGGAGCAAGCAAAGCCCATTACTGATGTGGTTTCATCGGGTGTAGGTCTGGCTTTTGTTACCATCCCTGCCGCTATTAATTTACTGCCAGCCCCCTACATCTTAGGACCACTATTCTTCTTAGCTTTAGTGGTTGCAGGAATAAGCTCACATATCTCAATTATTGAAGCCGTGGTCTCTGCGGTAATAGATAAACTGTCGCTATCACGAAAAAAGGCCGCATTACTGGTTTGTGGTACGGGCTTTGCTGTGTCTATGGCATTTTCTAGTAATGGTGGCTTGCTACTGTTAGATCTTGTCGATTACTTTATCAATAACATCGCCTTGCTCTCTAGTTGCCTGATAGAGCTGATTATCCTTGCCTGGTTATTTAAGATTGCCGATATTCGTGATTATGCCAATCGCTGCAGCGAATTCAGTATCGGTAAGTGGATGGAGATCTGTCTGCGCTTTATCGGCCCTATCATGCTCGCGATTATTCTGGTTAAAAACCTGCTCACCACTTTAACCGACGGCTATGGCGACTACCCGATTGCGGATCAACTATTTCTCGGCTGGGGACTGGTGGCAAGCATGCTATTTGCCGCTATCTTTATCAGTGTCATTTCTGGCAACAATATTTCAAAGGAGCCATAGCCATGAGCACAGGTGCTATTATCATGATGATATTCGCTTTACTACTCACCTGGGGGGGGGCTGCAATTTGTATTTCAATCGCGATGAAGGCCTCAAATAAAGAGTGACGATAACATCAACTATGCTTTTATCGCTTGTCGTTGTCGCCAAGGCTCCCTAAACTGTTTGCCTACTCGCCACTGATTAATATTTAATATTGTTTGATGACCCCTAGCATACGCCCAGAAGCCAAAGATAAAGAACTCCAAAATAAGCTCCGACCTATGACTCTGCCACTAAGAACCAGTTTTTGGCTCTACCTTGCCAGCTGCTGTTTAATTATTTTCAGCGTACAGTTTCTCGATCGACCAATTTCGACTTGGATGCATTTAAATGTCGATGCTAGTGATATTTTCAAACCACTGAGCCAAATGCCGCTGCTATTTGAAATATTAACAGTGCTCATTATTCTTGGCTGTTTTAAGTCAAATTTTCGCCAAAAATATGCAAGCTTCGCACTGGCACTCACCTTCACAGTGATTACTGCAACAATTATAAGACTAGGGGCAAAGTTTATATTTGGCCGTACTTGGCCTGAAACCTGGATCCATACAGCAAGTGGCAGCAACCCTTCCTGGATCCATAATGGGGTCGAAAGCTTCCACCCTTTTGCAATTGGGCCAGCCTACAATTCGTTCCCCTCCGGACACGCACTGTTCACTTTTGCATTAGCCAGTGTATTTTGGTGGCGCTTTCCCAAACTATATTGGCTATGGTTACTCGCTATGATAGGAGCAATAACGGGCCAGTTAGGCCAAAACTACCACTTCCTTGGGGACTTGATTGCCGGTGCAACTCTTGGGGTGTTATCTGCGCAGCTCTCTATTGCTCTGAGCGAAAAGCGACTCAAATACAAAAGGTAAAGTGAGTGACAACTAACCCCACATCACTAATATTGCAGCGACCGCAATTAGAACCAGCCCCAACATATCTTTGACTTTCACCTTGTCCTTTAACCAGAACGTGGCTATCAGCAAGGTGAAGAACACCTCCACCTGTCCAAGCGTCTTAACATAAGGCACCGCCTGCAGTGACATTGCGCTAAACCAACCAATTGAACCTAAACAGCTTGTAGCACTGGTGAGTAGAGTCAGCTTTGGTCTTTGCAGTAAACCGTCAATGGTATTTTTATCTACGGCATAAGAGTAAATCAATAACACGGTTGTCTGAATAGCAATCACGAATAGCAACACCCATGCGGCTCTATGAGGAAAAGGCAGATCCAGATTAAGACTTGCCTCCCTAACCCAAAGAGAAGTCAGGGCAAAAGCGGTACCACAAGCAAGTCCAAGCAACACTGTGGATAAAGAAAGCTGCCTAAGTCCCTGCTTACTGCTCATCAAAAATATCGCTATGGCACCAACGAACACGCCTAGCCAACCAAGTAATGATAAATGAGTGCCGAAAAAAAGGACTCCGAGAATCGCCGCAACTAAGGCTTCACTTTTAGCTAGCCCTGCCCCAACGGCAAAGTTTTTCATTTTAAAAAGCTTCACCATCAAAGCTGTGGCTATGATCTGCATCGCGGCAGCGCCAAGCACATATGCTGTGAATTTGAAGGTGATAAAGGGAAGACCGACAGGCTGCCAAGCATAGAGGCCTAACAAGTAAATAATCGCGATTGGGGTTGCCCACAGAAACCTAGCTAAGGTGACCCCGGCAATATTAACATCCTTACTTAGCTGACTTTGGAAGGCATTGCGCCATGCCTGCATCGAAGCGGCTAAAAGGGTGAATAAAATCCATGCCATATTGAGTGAGCGCCAAAAATAAAACGCTATTATGCCTGCTGCGAAAGCTTTAGGGGGAATTAGTCTTAGATACTGAAAATAACTCTTACTGATAGTGCCAAGCAGTCGCAAGAAGGCCAAGTCATTTGACTTGGCCTTTTAGTTTGCTATTTGCTATTTGCTAAAGAGTACTAATCTCTACGCTTTACAGCCCATAGGTGTAACTAGCCCCTAAACCAAGCGGGAAGCCTAATGCCCAATAAGCCAGTAACCAAACACTCCAAATCGACATTAACGCCAAGCTAAATGGCAACATCATAGAGATAAGTGTACCAATACCGATATTCTTCACATAACGTTGACAGTAAACCACCACTAATGGGAAGTAAGGCATCAGCGGCGTAATGATGTTTGAGCTTGAATCGCCCACACGATATGCCGCTTGCGATAGATCAGGACTGATATTAAGCTGCATTAACATTGGTACTAGCACTGGACCAATCAAAGCCCACTTAGCAGATGATGAACCCACAAATAGATTCACAAAACCCACTAAAATAATCATACCCACTACAGTGATTTCAGCCGGTAAGTTAAGCGCTTTAAGACCACCAGCACCTTCAACTGCGATTAACGCACCAAGGTTAGACGCCGAAAATGCTGCCACAAACTGAGCACAGAAAAATGCCATAACAATGTAGTGCGACATGCCACTCATTGACTTAGACATTGCCTGTACGACATCACCTGAAGTCTTAAAGGCACCTGTCATATAACCGTACACAAGACCTGGCAGCATAAAGAAGATAAAGATAAGCGGTACGATTGACTGCATCAACGGTGCTTTGAAACTGGTCAATGAACCATTTGTATCACGTAGTGTTGAGGTCTCTGGTACGGTTAAAGAGAAAAAGCCCACAATTGCCACTAACATCACTAAGGTTGCAACACGGAATGCTTTCAGTTCTTGTGGCTTTGCCTCTTCCATCGCAGGAAGATCTACTTCTTCGCGATTAACCTTGTGGGTACGATTTAGGCGAGGCTCTAATACTTTATCTGTTAGATACCAAATAATCAGTGTGATTGGGATACAAGAAGATGCCGCAAAAAACCAGTTGTTGAGTGGGTTAACTTCAATTGTTGGGTCAACAATTTGCGCTGCTGCCTGAGTAAAGCTCTGCAGTAGCGGGTCAATACCTGACGGAATAAAGTTAGCGCAGAAGCCACCAGATACACCCGCAAAGGCGGCGGCAATACCCGCTAAAGGATGACGACCTACGGTAAAGAAGATCACACCGGCGAGTGGAATAACCACTACATAGCCCGCATCTGTTGCGGTATGCGAGATAATACCCACTAAAACCACAGCTGGAGTTAAAAACTTAGCTGGGGTGATTTTTAACATACGTTTAAGCGCAGTGTTAATGTAGCCTGAATGCTCAGCAACACCCACACCTAACATTGCAACTAACACTACTCCTAAAGGCGCGAATGCAGTGAAAGTCGTTACCATAGAGGTTAAGAACTTAGTTAGCGCTTCAGCGGTTAGTAGATTATGAACTACTATTGGAGAGTTAGTCGTAGGGTCAATGGCCGAAAAGCTCACACCCGATAACAATGCCGATAATGCCCATACGGCAAACATCAAAATCAAAAATAGCATTGCTGGATCAGGGAGTTTATTACCAACCCGTTCAATGCCGTCTAGTGCTTTACCTAACATCCCTTGCGGCCCTAGATCTTCAAGCGCCTGTTTATCTGCTTTCATCATTCAACCTATTTATTATGTTTCTTCTCACACTTAGCCGAACTTATTGCCAACAAAGACGATAAGGCGACTTAATGCTGAGTATTTTTTTAACCTACTAGAATAAATGTCCAATCTGTATTTAAACTTAAATTATCTCGTCAAAAACAATAAAACCCTGCATTGAGACAGGGTTTTATCTTTTTTTAACAACTAACTAGAAGAATAAAATACTTTAAACTTACTTACTAGTGTCAATAGGCTCAAACGACTTAACTAAATCATCAATCGCCTTCATTTGGGTTAAGTAGTTTTCTAACTGATGTAGCGGCAATGCGCATGGGCCGTCACACTTAGCGTTATCAGGATCAGGGTGAGCCTCAATAAAGAGACCAGCCAAACCAAGAGCCATACCACTACGGGCAAGCTCTGTGGCTTGCGCACGACGTCCACCAGCGCTATCGCTACGTCCACCAGGGCGCTGCAAAGCATGAGTGGCATCGAAGATCACCGGATAACCCGTTTGCTTCATTTCATCCATACCTAACATATCAACAACTAAGTTGTTGTAACCAAAGCTTGAACCACGCTCACACAACATGATCTCGTCATTACCCGCTTCATTAAACTTAGTAATGATATGGCGCATCTCATGTGGTGCTAGGAATTGCGGCTTTTTGACGTTGATGATTGCACCAGTCTTTGCCATCGCAACCACAAGATCTGTTTGACGAGCAAGGAATGCAGGAAGCTGGATAACATCAACAACTTCAGCAACAGGTGCACATTGGTGTACTTCATGTACGTCAGTGATTAATGGTAAGTTGAAGGTTGACTTAATTTCTTCAAAAATCTTCAAGCCCTCTTCCATACCAGGACCACGGTAAGAGTTGACTGATGAGCGGTTTGCCTTATCGAAAGAGGCCTTAAACACGTAAGGGATCCCTAACTTTTGGGTAACTTCAGCATAGGTTTCTGCAATTTGCATTGCCAAGTCACGTGACTCAAGTACGTTCATACCGCCAAACAATACAAAAGGCTTATCATTTGCGATTTCAATCGAACCTAAACTAATGATTTTATTGCTCATCAATCTCTTCTCTCTTCGTGAGCCAAGGCCGTTGCCTTGGCATTAATCAACTAAGTTTTTGCTGCAACCTTAACTAGCGACAGCTTGTAAAATCTGGCCACAAATCCATGCCATATAAGTGCCTAAAGCATAGCCTAATACCGCTAGTAGTACACCTACTGGCGCAAGCGCGGGGTGGAATGCTGCTGCCACAACAGGCGCAGATGCCGCGCCGCCCACGTTAGCTTGGCTACCCACTGCCATATAGAACAATGGCGCTTTAATCAGTTTAGCCACAATCAGCATAAAGCTTGCGTGCACTATCATCCAAATCATACCGATGGCAAAGTACCAAAGATTCTCAGGATCAGCCAGCTTTGACACATCCATATGCAAGCCAATCGTCGCGACTAGGATGTATAAGAAAGCAGTAGCCACTTTTGACGCACCCGCCGCTTCTATGTGCCTTACTCGGGTAAATGACAAGGCTAGACCTATGGTTGTTACAGTAACAATCAACCAAAAGAATTTAGAGGTTAAACTGTAATCACGAGTCCATGGGTAATTGGTTTCAAAAAATGGACCTAATAAGTCTGCTACGATATGGGCAAATCCCGTCACACCAAAACCAATCGCCACTATCATCATTAAATCGTTAAGGCTTGGAATGCGAGCATTCTCGGCATGATACTTTTCAACTTTATCTTTCAATGCTTCAAGCGCCGTAGTATCCGCACCTGTTTTAGCATCAATCTGCTTGGCTTTTGATGCCATAAACAGCAGTACTGCCATCCAAATATTGGCTACGATGACGTCTACCGTCACCATAATTGAGAAGATATCACCGCCGACTTCATAAATCTCTTTCATTGCCGCTTGGTTGGCACCACCGCCAATCCAACTGCCAGCAAGCGTGGTCATGCCACGCCAAACAGCATCTGGCCCAGTAACACCTAAAACTTCAGGATTAATCGCTGAGACAATCAGCAACGCAATAGGCCCGCCAATCACAATACCTACGGTACCGGTCAAAAACATCACTATCGCTTTAGGCCCTAGTGAGAGAATCGCTTTTAAATCGACACTCAGAATCAATAACACTAAACACGCAGGCAGCAAGTAACGCGAGGCCACAAAATAAAGCTGTGATGTTTTACCGTCAATAATATCGAATGTGTTCAATAGTGATGGCAAGAAGTAACACATTAGCAAGGCTGGCACGAAGGTATAAAACTTCTTCCAAAATGCATTGCTACTATTACTGGTATAAAACACGAAGCCGAGCACAACGGCTAAAATACCTAACGCTGTTGCGTCATTTGTCACCAGCGCACTGGTCACTGTATCCGTACTACTCATGAACTCTATCCCCTAGAAATTGGCAATAATTTGCCTATTTATTATTCTTACAATTCAATTTGTTGGTGTTATTTTTACAGCTTTTTTTTATTTTATATCGACGCGTCATTACCATCGCTATGTGGCGGCGTCTTTTACTTATAACGATTTTCAAACAAGACTAGAGTACACTCTAGCAACACAAAAGGGCCTAAAAGGCCCTATTGTGATACTTAATGGAAAGTTTCAACTTCCTCTTTAAGCTCTTTCAATTGCATCTTCACCAACTCAATAACCGGATCGTGTGGACTGTTTTCCACAAAATGGGTTAAATCGGCGGTGGCAACGCTAATACAACCTAACTGCTGCGCGATGAAGGCGCGCTCACGGTTGAGGTTCAAATCATCCTGATGCCATTGCAGTAGTAAGTTACAGCACTCCATCGCAGGCTCAAAGTTATGAGCAACAATGCAGCCAGCTTTCATCTCATGGATCATTCGAGAAATAATACGCTTGAGCGTTGCAGGCTTTAAGTAGCTAGGCTTAAACTTAGCTGAATTACCGAGTTCACCACGTACGAATACGTGTAACTGATGCTTTGACAGGTCAGCGCCAGTTAGCGGGTCGATATAGCGCACCTCACCATCGATTCGACTACAAAGCACCGTTTGTCCAGGTAATAGCAGCAAATCGAGTGATAGGTCGAGCTGCTTGCCCAATAACATCAACACGGCTGCTAATGTCGTACTATTACCTTGCTTCGATGTTAGACATTTACCTAAATCGGCAGCTTCAGCACTATAGTATGCTTCGCGCGCACAAAAGCCTAAGTCGTTATAGAACCATTTAAGCAGTCCATTTAAACGTTGGTGCCTATCAACGACGTAAAAGCTCAACACCGAGCCAGCTAATTCGAGCCAGGCCCAGTTTGCATTCTTTTGCTTAGAAAAGCCTAAGTGCTCAGCAATTTCAAAAGCCGTTTCAGGAAGCTGTATTGAGTCGTTTTGTGTTAAATCAGTCATTAACCGAGCAACACCCCTTGCTTAAGAATCGCAAGTTTAGCGGCATAAACAACCCAACCGATTGCACCAAAGGCAGCAAACACTTTAAACAATGTATTGCGATTAGCTTTAAGTGCGATGGTTGCCAACACGATATAAGCGACAACGGCACCCAACTTTTCAGTCATCCATGGATCAACAAAAGGATACTGTTTAATTGAGAAACATAAGATCAAACCAGATAACAGTAGGAAGGTATCAATAACGTGTGGCGCAATTTTAATTGCTTTCTTTTCTAATACGGGTGACTTGCGCAGATGCAGTACGAAACGGACTAAAAAAAACAATACGCTAGTCGCAATAAGCGTCATGTGCATGTGCTTAAACGCTGGGTACAAACTGTAAAAAGTTTCCATGAATAAAGGTCTGTTTGCCGATAAAGGCGGCTAGTGTACCCCATACCTGAATCCATAACCAATATCCAGCCATGGCAACTGGAAGAAGCGCACAAAGTTTAACCAAGGCTTTTGTTTTCTGCAAAGTTTTCCCTATTTTACAAGCTTGTACTTTTGATGGGACTTACGTTAGCGTTAATCTGCAGCAATGCTCTATCAGATAATAATAAGAGGCATAATTCATGAGTCATAAAACCCGGTTTAGCTTGGATGATAGTGATGAGTTTGCTAACGCCGTTAAGCAGAAAATTGCTGAATTTAACTGGCAGCATTGGGAAGTATCAGAAAGGCTAGCTCTTGGATTAAAGCTTGAGAATGACAAGGGCCAACTAGTCGCAGGCTTTTCTGGTCGAACTTTTGGTAATTGGCTGATGATAGACAATCTTTGGGTCGATGAGAGTTTGCGAGGGCAAAGAATTGGCCAGCAACTGCTTACAGAGGCTGAAAGCATTGCTAGAACAAGAGGTTGTCAGTCTGCAATTTTGGACACGCTAAACTTCCAAGCTAAACCATTTTACCAAGCTCTTGGCTATGAGGTTCAATGGACGCAACTCGCCTACCCCAAAACAGGCTGTAAATACTTTATGGTGAAACAGTTAGCCAGGTAGCACCATAAAAAAGGCACTCATGAGAGTGCCTTTAATTTCATCTGTCGATAAACCTCTAACGAGGCCAGCGACCTAATGTGCAACGATCATTACTACCAAAGTCTCGAACCGTGGCGACGTTTTCATAACCCAGCTCAATTAACTTTTCTCTTAACTCGATAGCTTGTTGATAACCGTGCTCAAGTAGCAAATAGCCACCTGGTGCTAAGTAGTCACGAGCCGACTCTGCAATATAAAACAGATCCGCAAAGCCTCTTTGTGGTGCAGTCAAAGCACTTGCGGGTTCGAATCTAACATCGCCTTGAGAAAGATGTTCATCCTCTTCATCAATATAAGGTGGGTTAGACACAATCAAGTTAAAGTCATAGCACTCTACTGCATCGAACCAATCGCTTTGAAATACATCGACTTGTTCAAGTTTTAGGTTAGCCTTATTTTCTTTTGCCAGCGCAACCGCATCTTCGATTTTATCGATTGCGCAGACTTGCCATTCGCTACGTTCATGAGCTAGTGACAAGGCGATGGCTCCCGTACCAGTGCCTAAATCCAGTACTTTAGCATTCTCAGCTAAAGGTAAATTCAGCGCTGTTTCAACCAAAATTTCAGTGTCAGGACGCGGAATTAGCGTTGTAGGGTTAACTCTAAAAGGCAGTGACCAAAACTCACGCTCGCCAACGATATGCGCGATCGGATTACCACGTAGACGCTTGGCCAACATCTGTTTAAACTCAAACACTTGCTCTGGTTCTAAGCTTCTATCTGGCCAAGTATATAAGTAGCTACGTTGTTTATTAATAACATGAAGCAACATAACCTCAGCATCGAGTGATGCTGAGTCTGAAATACTTTCAAGCTGAGAAGAGGCCCACTTAAGCGCCCCTGAGATAGTTAATTGCAAGGAATATCCTTATTCATTTGTAGCACAAAGATGGTATGAGGGAAGGCTTAGCCTTCACCTAGTGCTGCAAGCATATCCGCTTGGTTCTCTAAAATGAGAGGTTCAATAACGCAATCGATATCACCTTCCATAAATTCGCCTAAACGGTACAGAGTTAAGTTAATTCTGTGCTCACTTACGCGACCCTGCGGGAAGTTATAAGTACGAATACGCTCCGAACGGTCACCTGATGACACCAAGTTACGACGGGTGCTTTCTTCAGCACTACGACGCTTCTCGTCTTCAACCGCTTGAATACGTGCAGAAAGCACACTCATCGCCTGAGCACGGTTTTTATGCTGTGAGCGCTGATCCTGACATTCAACTACGATACCTGTTGGAATGTGAGTAATACGAATCGCAGAGTCAGTTTTGTTTACGTGCTGACCACCTGCGCCTGATGCGCGGAAGGTATCCACTTTCAAGTCAGCTTTATTGATTTCAATCGCTTCAGCTTCTGGCACTTCTGGCAATACAATAACGGTACAAGCAGAAGTATGAACGCGGCCTTGAGATTCAGTCTCAGGTACACGTTGCACACGGTGTCCACCTGACTCAAACTTAAGCTTACCGTAAACGCCGTCACCACTGATTTTGGCAATGACTTCTTTAAAACCGCCATGCTCACCTTCGTTAGTGTTCATGACTTCAATTTGCCAACGTTTGCTTTCGGCAAACTTGCTATACATACGGAATAAATCGCCAGCAAAAATAGCCGCTTCATCACCACCCGCACCTGCGCGAATTTCGATAAAGCAGTTATTGTCATCATTAGGATCTTTTGGAAGCAATAGGATCTGCAGCTCATCTTCAAGTGCTGCAATCGCCGATTTAGCGATTTTGTATTCTTCTTGAGCCATTTCTTTTAGCTCTGGATCATCCTCTTCCATCATCTCTTTAGCAGACTCGAGATCTTCCTCAGCTTGCTGGAAAGACTTAAAGGTGCTGACAACATCCTCTAGTTGAGAATATTCTTTAGACAAGGCGCGGAAACGTTCCTGATCGGCAATAACACCTGCATCGCTCAGTAACGCCAACACTTCTTCATTACGTTCAAGTAAGCCTTCAAGCTTACGAATCACACTGTCCTTCATTAAAACGCTAACCTTAGTCTTTATCTAGTCCAAGCACAGCTCTTAATTGTCCAAGAGAATTCAAGTCCCCTTGTCGACTCGCAGCGGTAAGCGCTTGTGTCGGTGCATGGATCAGTTTATTGGTCAGCTTATTAGCTAGCTCTAGTAAGACCTGCTCACTATTACCACCTTGGGCCAACTTGTTGACCGCTCGCTCTACCAACTCATCTTTAATCGCCATACTTCGAGTGCGATATTCACGGATACTGTCTACCGACTCTAGCGAGCGGATCCATTCCATAAATTGATAAGCTTGATCTTCTGCAATTAATTCTGCTTGCTCGGCGGCTTCTCTTCGAGACGCCATATTCTGTTCAATAATGCTTTGCAGGTCATCTACGGTATAGAGGAATGCATCTTCTAAATCCGCGACTTCAGCCTCGATATCTCGAGGAACTGCTATATCAACCAATAACATAGGTTGATGACGACGTTGCTTAAGCGCTTTTTCTACCATGCCTTTACCAAGGATTGGTAATGGGCTAGCCGTAGAGGATATCACGATATCGGCCTTAGGGAGAAAATCTGGGATCTGTTCCAGTGTAATTGCTGTCGCACCGAACTCATCACACATGGCTTCTGCACGTGAAATTGTTCGGTTAGCAACCACCATGGCTGTAACGCCATTGTCTTTTAAGTGACGGGCTACCAGCTCAATAGTCTCACCAGCACCGACCAATAATACCTGAGTAGTACTGAGTGATGAAAAGATATGTTTCGCCATGCTTACCGCAGCAAAGGCTACCGATACGGCCGCGGCACCAATTTCTGTCTCTGTACGAATTTTTTTGGCGACAGAAAAGGTATTTTGAAACATACGATCCATTGTCGCAGCAACGGTACCTGCTTCTTTTGCTTTCACAAAAGATTGCTTCACTTGACCTAAAATTTGTGGTTCACCCAAAATCAGTGAATCCAGACCAGCTGATACACGCATTAAATGTTTAACCGCTTCCTGACCTTTATATTGGTACAAGCAGGGCTCAACATCTTCATGAGATAGTTGATGATAATCTTCCAGCCAAGCAACGACGTCAGCGGCTTCACAGTTATTACAGTAAAGTTCTGTACGGTTACAGGTGGATATGATGACGGCTTCGCCAGATTGAGTGCTAGCAGCTAGACTCTTCATGGCATCATGAATTTTATCAGGTCCGAATGCGACTTTTTCACGCAGATCGACCGTGGCCGTTTTATGGTTAATTCCGATTGCTACAAGGCTCATTTGACTCGTTCTGGACTCTTGGGCATCTCATTTATTGGTGCCATTCTACTGAATTGGTTTTGTTAAAAACAGAATACGCTTAACAAAACCGAATAATAATCTATGTTCTTACCCATTTTTTCAATTAGCATCACTTTTTTAACTATTCATATATAGTTATGTCACGCATTCACGACATTAAGCATTGTATAAATAGTTATTTTTGCATATGGGCATTGGTAAATCATCCAACCCCTCGTATCATAAGGGCTCTTTTATATCAGTAATAGATGAATAATTTGAGACGCATCACAAAAAACACTTATCTATGGGTGATACTCGGCACTCTTTTAGTTAGCGGTTGCTCAACTACCATACCAGACAACCTAGTTCCCGTCTCTGTTAACAAAGTGCAGCAGGCTGACGCATGGGAAATGCAAGGTAAGCTTGCGGTAACAACGCCTGAAGATAAATTCAGTACTAATCTGTATTGGTTACACAGCCCTGAACATGATGAACTGAAGCTAACCACAGTGCTTGGAACGACAGTGTTATCACTCTCTAGTCGAGCTGGTGAGGCCATATTAGAAGTCGATGGTAAAACTTACAAGGATAGCGACCCTCAACGATTACTCACCCGAGTATCAGGTTGGTCGATACCGATTCAGTCACTTCCACTTTGGATTACGGGTCAATTAACTCTGGGTGATAAACTGGTGAGCAAAGACGCTCAGGGCCGCCCTGCGAAACTGGTTAATACCGAGCAACATCCTCCCTGGGAAGTCGATTTTAAGAGCTGGCAAACTCAAAGCGGTGCAGAAGTGCCAAGGTTACTTAATTTGCGGCGTGGAGAGGTTCGTCTAAAAATCCAGCTAAATCAGTGGCAAGCATTAGCACCACAAAGCCAAACGCTTTACCAACAGACGTCACCAACTGAGAACTCTTTATGACCGAGTCACTTTCACTAGGCTGGCCAGCTCCAGCTAAATTAAATCTGTTTCTACATATTAACGCTCAGCGTCATGACGGTTATCACGAACTGCAAACTCTGTTTCAGTTTATCGAACATTGTGATTACCTAGACTTCAAAGTGTTAGATACGCCAAATCTAAAGTTACATTCTAATATGTCGTCAGCTGTTGCCGACAGCGATAACTTAATTCTCAAAGCCGCAAAATCGCTGCAACAACGAACAGGATGTCAGTTAGGCGCTGAAATTTGGCTGGATAAACGCCTACCTATGGGCGGTGGTCTAGGTGGCGGTTCGTCCGATGCTGCAACCACTCTAATCGCGCTTAACCAACTTTGGAAAACCGGATTGTCGCCACTTGAGCTAGGTGAGATCGGTTTAAAGCTTGGCGCAGATGTTCCTGTTTTTATTAATGGTTTTTCAGCTTTTGCCGAAGGTGTAGGTGAGAAATTGCAAAACGTAGAGCCAGCTGAACCTTGGTATCTAGTGTTAGTTCCACAGGTACATGTTTCTACAGCTGAAGTATTTCAAGACCCTGATCTTCCACGAAACACGCCAAAGCTTAGCCTCGAGTCATTACTGAATAGCCCTTGGCAAAATGACTGCCAAACATTAGTCGCAAAACGCCACCCTCAAGTTGCCAAAACCTTAGCGTGGCTGCTAGAATATGCGCCGTCCAGAATGACCGGAACCGGAGCTTGTGTTTTCGGTCAATTCGAACAGGAGCAAGAAGCTAAAGATGTATTGGCGAAGTTGCCTGCATCGATACAAGGCTTTGTTGCGAAAGGGGCAAATATATCGCCGTTGATGCTGAGATTAGCTCAGTGTTAACCACATTCTGGGATATTTTTAAATCCCAGCCACAATCATGAAGCATACGCCTGAGGTTCCTACAGTGCCTGACATTAAACTTTTTGCCGGTAACGCTACACCTAGTCTCGCTAAGAAGATAGCCGATCGTCTATTTTGTAAACTTGGAGACGCAGAAGTAGGCGTTTTCAGTGACGGCGAAATCAGTGTCCAAATTAATGAAAATGTACGTGGTGCGGATGTATTCATCATTCAATCTACTTGCGCTCCTACTAACGATAACCTAATGGAACTTATCGTTATGGTTGACGCGCTTCGCCGTGCATCAGCTGGTCGTATTACAGCGGTTATTCCTTACTTTGGTTACGCGCGTCAGGACCGTCGTGTTCGTAGTGCTCGTGTACCGATTACAGCTAAAGTTGTTGCAGACTTCCTATCAAGCGTTGGTGTTGACCGCGTATTGACATGTGATCTACACGCAGAGCAAATTCAAGGTTTCTTCGACGTTCCTGTTGATAACGTTTTCGGTAGCCCAGTTCTATTAGAAGACATGTTAGCTAAGAATTTAGAAAACCCTGTTGTTGTTTCTCCAGACATCGGTGGCGTAGTACGTGCTCGCGCAGTAGCTAAGCTACTTGACGATTCAGATCTAGCAATCATCGATAAGCGTCGTCCACAGGCTAACGTTGCTCAAGTTATGCATATCATTGGTGACGTTCAAGGCCGTGACTGCATCATCGTTGATGACATGATCGATACTGGCGGCACACTATGTAAAGCTGCTGAAGCACTAAAAGAACACGGTGCAAATCGCGTATTCGCTTATGCTACTCACCCAGTATTCTCTGGCAATGCTGCTAAGAACATCGCTGAGTCAGTAATTGATGAGGTTATCGTAACCGATACTATTCCATTGAGCCCTGAGATTGCTGCTCTAGACAAAGTTTCACAGTTAACTATGTCTACAGTTATGGCTGAAGCAATTCGCCGCGTAAGCAACGAAGAATCAATCTCTGCAATGTTCAAGCACTAATTCGTTACGAATTTAGCTAAAACTAAGCAGTATTAAAAACGCACTCTTTGAGTGCGTTTTTTTATGCCTAAACTACTCTATTCATTACCTTCAACGAATCTACGCTTGAGCGCATCATCCCTTACCGCCTTAGTCACTCCATAAGCGATGCTACGGCGCAGATTAACCAACCAGCCATCAACCTTACTCATATTCACTTTGCAGCTCTTTTTGCCACAGTCAGGGCGCTCTGCGCTGATCAACTTAACCGCCACGCTGTTATTATTTATAACGAGTTCAGTTCTCAGCTTATATGTCTTGTAATCTAAATCTGCGTAACGAACACCTAACTCATCTTTACTAAATACCCAATGGTGACGTTTAACGGTATCAGTAAGTAGATTATCAATGTTTTCAACATAGCTACCATACGGAATCGGATCTTGGTACAACTGCAGCTCGCTTGCCGCAATAGGCATAACTCCCAAGCAGCTAACAAGTACACTTGCTATCATTTTGTTCATCTATCTAGTCCTTTATCTTTAAGCCCAGCTCTTTATTCCAATTAAGCGCAGCTAAAGTCTTACTAGTTGCTTACTGATGCTATTTCTAAGGTTCTTAATATAGTTGTAATAGCCTCGGCTATTCTTATAGCAAATATCGTCAACTAGCTTCTTGCACACATAGTCACCAAGAGCATCGTCATACTTAAGCTGAACCAATGACTGACTATATTCGATACGCATCACATTAGTGTCACCGCGATAGTCAAATCGCGCCCAAATGTAGCCATCCCCCTCTCCTTGATATACCCAAGCAAAGCCTTTAGTTGCCAACATGCCTTCTAATACCAATCAGTATAAAGATTTGGTCGCTCAGCGAGAGTTTAGCGGTTATGAGGCAAGGCAACGAGTGAAGAGCATAGTTATTCTACGGTTAAGCTCGTTAACATAGCATCATAACCGCTAAAACTCGCCATTCTGGAGCGTTTTTGGCTGCCTACTTCTGCGTTAAATAGCTTCACAAGGGAACAACCATTCTTTCAGTTATTTGCCTTGAATTAGTTGCCAAAAAACGTTCTGAGTAGATCAACTTCTTATACTGATCGGTATAAAATAGCGTACCGGACTTTATTAAGATCATCAGTCCCTGTTTCAATCTCCTGATGTACAGCTCGAATGTAACGGTTAGACGATTTAGGTTTAATATTGTCATTGATTTCAAGTCTTGCAGGCTCCGCCTGTACAACACAACTCAATGACAGTAAGCAGGTAAAAGATAAGGCAATCAAAGGCCTCATAAGGTTCACTCCCTGAAAAAACAAAGCAGGATCCTAGCATAAAATTTAAGCGTTTATATAAAGGAGAGCAAAGGGGGGAAACTGCAAATATGACGCGGTTTTAATAGAATGCAAAAACAGCTTTAGGGCTAAAAACAAAAAAGCCCATCCGAGGATGGGCTTTCTTTTATATGGCTGGGGTACCAGGATTTGAACCTGGGAATGCCGAGATCAAAACCCGGTGCCTTACCGCTTGGCGATACCCCAACAAAACTGGTTAAACTCGATGGTACGGGAAGAGAGACTTGAACTCTCACACCTTGCGGCACCAGAACCTAAATCTGGCGTGTCTACCAATTCCACCACTCCCGCATCGAAGTTTACTGCAAGTTACCTTGCTTCATCTTACAACTAATAAAGTTTATAAGATAAGGTCAATTACTCAACCTTTTAAAAATGGCTGGGGTACCAGGATTTGAACCTGGGAATGCCGAGATCAAAACCCGGTGCCTTACCGCTTGGCGATACCCCAATAAATCTTGTTAAATTCGATGGTACGGGAAGAGAGACTTGAACTCTCACACCTTGCGGCACCAGAACCTAAATCTGGCGTGTCTACCAATTCCACCACTCCCGCATCGAACTTTACTGCAAGTCGCCTTGCTTTTATCTTACAACCTCTAGAGCTTATAAGACAAGGTCAATCACTCAACCTTTTAAAAATGGCTGGGGTACCAGGATTTGAACCTGGGAATGCCGAGATCAAAACCCGGTGCCTTACCGCTTGGCGATACCCCAATCAATCTTTCTTACTCATAATCAGCCATGGCTAATCATGCTAAATAAATGGTACGGGAAGAGAGACTTGAACTCTCACACCTTGCGGCACCAGAACCTAAATCTGGCGTGTCTACCAATTCCACCACTCCCGCACTGCATCAAGTTTTACATCTAGATTAAGATGGTGTCTAAATATAGCGTGTCTAACTTCAACGTCCACCACTTCAACACAGTATCAGTTTTTACATCTAGATTAAGATGACTCCATTTTACATCCAGAGTAAAGATGGTAGCAATGGCGGGACTTGAACCTGCGACCCCAGCATTATGAGTGCTGTGCTCTAACCAGCTGAGCTACATTGCCAAAGATGGCTGGGGTACCAGGATTTGAACCTGGGAATGCCGAGATCAAAACCCGGTGCCTTACCGCTTGGCGATACCCCAAAAATCTTGCTTTTAGTAATAAGCCTAAGCTCATCACTTAAATTAAATGGTACGGGAAGAGAGACTTGAACTCTCACACCTTGCGGCACCAGAACCTAAATCTGGCGTGTCTACCAATTCCACCACTCCCGCACTGCATCAGGTTTTACATCTAGATTAAGATGACTCTATTTTACATCCAGAGTAAAGATGGTAGCAATGGCGGGACTTGAACCTGCGACCCCAGCATTATGAGTGCTGTGCTCTAACCAGCTGAGCTACATTGCCAAAGATGGCTGGGGTACCAGGATTTGAACCTGGGAATGCCGAGATCAAAACCCGGTGCCTTACCGCTTGGCGATACCCCAAAAATCTTGCTTTCAGCAATAAGCCTTAGCTCATCACTTGAATTAAATGGTACGGGAAGAGAGACTTGAACTCTCACACCTTGCGGCACCAGAACCTAAATCTGGCGTGTCTACCAATTCCACCACTCCCGCACTGCATCAAGTTTTACATCTAGATTAAGATGGTAGCAATGGCGGGACTTGAACCTGCGACCCCAGCATTATGAGTGCTGTGCTCTAACCAGCTGAGCTACATTGCCATCTTTCTTTACAGCCCCCTGTCTGGGGAACGGGGCGTATTATGCTTATTCGGGTTAATCAGGTCAACTGCTTTTTTCTGCAAATTTACCGAAACAGCATTGTTCGGCGATAAGTTCACCAAACTGAGCAACAGACGCCCAAAAAAGTCGCTTTTATATACGAAACTTAGCCTTCTTTAATCACAAACATACCCAAAACAGTGAATTTTATTTGCCAAGCCAAGTGGGTTAGATTGCTCTGCTACACTTTTATCGGCCCAAACAGCAGTTTTATATCGAGGACTTTATATCACAACCCGATACAAACTTAGCTTATATACTTTAGCTAAAGTAAGTACACCCGCCTAGTTATTGACTCATATCAAGTTAACTACGTCACCCAAGCAACTAATGTTCGTCTAAGCCGTTAACATATGCCGGCAAACCTTAGATACAAAAACGGCGACTATAATAAGTCGCCGTTTGTTATTAACGAACCGCCTGGCTTATACGTTAAATAGGAAATGCATTACATCGCCATCTTTTACGGTATAAGTCTTACCTTCTACGCGTAACTTACCTGCTTCCTTCGCGCCAGCTTCACCTTTATAAGTAATGAAGTCATCATAAGCCATAACTTGAGCGCGGATAAAACCACGTTCAAAGTCAGTATGGATAACACCAGCAGCCTGTGGAGCACTAGCGCCAATTCTTACAGTCCAAGCACGCACTTCTTTTACACCAGCTGTAAAGTAAGTTTGCAGGCTCAACAAGTCGTAACCTGCGCGAATAACACGATCAAGGCCTGGCTCTTCAAGGCCTAGGTCTGCCATGAACTCTTCACGATCTTCAGCATCCATTTCTGCAAGCTCAGACTCAATAGCAGCGCACACAGCAACAACAACTGCATTTTCTTCAGCAGCAAGTGCTTTAACAGTATCTAAATGTGGATTATTCTCAAACCCATCTTCAGCCACGTTAGCAATGTACATTGTTGGCTTAAGTGTTAGGAAGTTTAAGTAGCCAATGGCTGCAAGCTCTTCTTTAGTAAGCTCCATAGAGCGAAGCATTTTGCCTTCGTCTAATACTGGACGCATTTTTTCAAGTACGGCCACTTCAAACTTGGCTTCAGCGTCACCGCCTTTAGCGCGTTTAGCTTGACGCGTAATAGCACGTTCACATGAATCTAAGTCAGCTAGTGCAAGCTCAGTGTTGATCACTTCGATATCGCTTGCAGGATCCACTTTATTTGCAACGTGAACAATGTTGTCATCTTCAAAACAACGAACCACATGGCCAATCGCATCTGTTTCACGGATGTTAGCTAAGAACTTGTTACCTAGACCTTCGCCTTTAGATGCACCAGCAACTAGACCAGCGATATCAACGAACTCCATCGTCGTAGCTAATATACGCTCAGGCTTTACGATTTCAGCCAATGCGTCTAAACGTGAGTCCGGTACAGGAACAACGCCTGTGTTAGGTTCAATTGTACAGAACGGGAAGTTTGACGCTTCGATACCAGCTTTAGTTAGTGCGTTGAAAAGTGTTGATTTACCAACGTTTGGCAGGCCTACGATGCCACATTTGAAACCCATATTGTTACCTTTAATATCAATGAATGACTTGAAGCTTTGCTCCAAGCACTTGTTTATGCTTTAAAAGAATGCAGTCTATGCATCGCCTTTGCCATATCTTGGTTGAACAAGACTTCTGTCGAACGTACCGCTTCATCAATCGCAGCGTCCATCAGCTCTTGATCTGTTGGGGAGGCTTTACTCAGTACATAATTGCTCACCTGACTCTTATCGCCAGGATGGCCTATGCCAATGCGTAATCGGTAGAAGCCTTTATCATTAGCAAGTTTTGCAATGATGTCTTTAAGACCATTATGACCACCGTGACCACCGCCCAACTTAAATTTTGCAACACCCGGTGGCATATCTAGCTCATCGTGCGCGACTAATATTTCTTCCGGTGCGATGCGAAAAAAGTTCGCTAACGCCCCTACCGACTTACCGCTCAAATTCATAAAGGTGGTCGGTATTAGTAGACGTACATCTTTACCATGCAGCGTCACTCTTGCTGTCATACCAAAGTATTTACTGTCCAATGTTAATGTGGCACCACAGACTCTAGCGAGTTCTTCAACGTACCACGCACCTGCATTATGGCGAGTCCGTTCATACTGCGCGCCGGGGTTTGCAAGCCCAACTATCAGTTTAATATTGCTCATAGTACCCAGTCTGTTATTGCCTAATTTACGTTTTGTCGCCGAGTTAATCCTTCAGCAACAAAATTAAAAACGCGGCATTTTAGCACTCAAATAGCCTGCCAACAAATTATACGCAAATTTCCATTATTTTAATGTACCAATCAAGCCCCTAACACGGCTCAATTTCTATAGCGCCATACGATGGAAATGAGTTGTTATGGCTAGCAACAATAAAAAAACCGAGTGATTGGCACTCGGTTTTCTATTTTATAAGCAATTCCAACTTAAAAGCCCATGGCGTACTTAAGTACCTGCTTTTTAATTGGACTGTCGATATTGGCAAGTTTTAACGCACTATTACGTAAAAGCTTAAGTGGCAAAATGTCATTACTAAAGCTTGCGTAAAACAGATCCATGGTCGACATCATCAATTGATTATCACGGTAGCGGCTTCGCTGATATTTAGCTAACACTTGAGCCTTCCACCAGCCGTTTGTATCCTCAAGATGCCCTGCAATGGTATTAATTAGAGCATCAACATCCTTAAAGCCTAAGTTAACCCCCTGGCCTGCGAGTGGGTTAATCGTATGGGCCGCATCACCTAAGATCACCAAGTTGTCGCGATAATAGGTTTGCGCATGTCGACGAGTCAGCTTAAAGCTTGCCTTATCTACAACGCTAAAATTCCGGTCTAAACGCTCTGGAAAGTATTGGTCAATCTGCGCCTTTAGTGCTGAGTTGTTAAGTTGGCTTAATTGGGCAATTCTGTTGGCGTCGTCATACCAAACTAATGAGGCATTGTTACCCGGTAATGGCAATAATGAGCGTGGCCCGCTCGGTGTGAATTGCTGCCAGGTAACATCTTGCTCCGCACAGACGGTTTCTATATTAATTAGCATCGCCGATTGAGCATAGTCCCAAGCCGTAATGCCGATATTGGCCCATTGACGTACCATAGAGTTCGCGCCGTCGGCACCAATTAATAAGCGAGCCTGTAATGCATCGCCATTATCGAGCTGCACTTCAATAAAATCCTGAAGTGAGTTGCGTGACATACCTGAAATCTTAACTGGGCAGAATAAGCTAACATTATCTAGTTGCTTCATACGCTGCCACAGAGATAGTTGGATCAGACGGTTTTCAACAATATGGCCTAAATGGGAAGTGCCGATTTGGTCGCTATGAAAACGGGTAATACAGCCATCCATCTCCCACGTTTCCAAGCCTTTATAGGCGACCTTGCGCATAGTGTCGAGTCCGCTTAACGCGCCAAGGCGTTCAAGTAGAGCTTCCGACGCAGCGCTGATAGCGGATACTCGTAGATCCAGTGGTTGTTCACTATCATATGCCTTTGGAGCAAACGCTTCGACTACCGCAACCTTCAATCCAAGCTGCCCAAGACCTATCGCTGTCGCAGCGCCGACCATGCCGCCACCAACGATCACCGCATCATATAGACGCGATTTACTATTTGTCTGTTCCACTGCTACCTGTCTCCTGACAACTGGACTCTCTATATATTTGCAAGTTTACACCTAAAGAGCGTCGCTATTGGAGGCTTTATATAAGAAAGTTTGCACTATTTGAACCAAAGCAAAATATCCGCTCTTCAAGTTTGTAAACCAAACTCTGCTAAATATGTCGTTTGATGTCATACGCAACTCTAACGTGTACAAATGTGTCTGTACTCGGTTTTCCTCACACCTGCTTACAAACCGCAAAGCTGAGGTATAAACCTTGCCATACACTCAAGCTATCCAAATGGAACATACATTGAGAAATGAGTGAGGATATGATGAAAACAATTGCCTACGCCGTACTATCAGCAGCGTTATTAGTGCCATCGATGAGCTTCGCCAATAGCAACGACGACCTGATGGAGCATATTACAGTCACTTACCGCACTCCAGTTGAGTACGCAGTGTATCAATATACCACCGATACTCTGCTGGCCTTAAATCAGCAAATTCGAATAGAAATTCAACTACAAGCTAAAATGACCAGCATGCAAATGGCTAAGTCACATGGCATTATTACCGATACGGTTACCACAGCACTGAAGCCAGCTAAAGCCGTATTGACCAGCAAGAGAGTAAAGTCTGCCGAATAATTTCACTTTAATAACGGCTAAATGCTAGCCACAGGCTAACTTAGGCGTTAAAATGTCGCGCTATTTTTTCGGTGCTTCTAGAGTGATACAGACTGATGAGTAAAAAACTCCATATTAAAACTTGGGGCTGTCAAATGAATGAGTATGACTCATCTAAGATGGCTGATCTTCTTGACGAATACGAAGGTTATACATTAACAGACAACGCTGAAGAAGCGGACGTGCTGCTTTTAAATACCTGCTCTATTCGTGAGAAAGCACAGGAGAAAGTGTTTCATCAGCTTGGGCGCTGGAAAACATTAAAAGATAAAAAACCAGGGCTGATTATCGGCGTTGGTGGTTGTGTAGCCTCACAAGAAGGTAAGGCAATTAAAGAACGTGCTCAGTGCGTCGATCTTATTTTTGGTCCGCAGACCTTGCATCGTTTACCTGAAATGATCGACCAGATCAAAGACGGTAAAAAAGCGGTTATCGACGTGAGCTTCCCTGAAGTGGAGAAGTTTGACCGTCTTCCTGAGCCTCGCGCCGAGGGCCCTAGTGCTTTCGTTTCAATTATGGAAGGCTGTAGCAAATACTGCTCTTTCTGCGTAGTGCCTTACACTCGCGGCGAAGAAGTTAGCCGTCCGTTGGACGATGTGATCCTTGAAATCGCCCAGCTCGCAGAGCAAGGCGTACGTGAAGTTAATTTACTTGGCCAAAACGTAAACGCTTATCGTGGTGCAACTCACGATGATGAAATCTGTACCTTTGCAGAGCTTTTACGTTACGTGGCTGCTATCGATGGTATCGACCGTTTACGCTTTACCACCAGCCACCCAATTGAGTTTACACAAGACATCATTGATGTGTATGAAGACACTCCAGAGTTAGTGAGCTTCTTACACTTGCCAGTACAATCAGGTTCTGACTTGATCTTGACGCAAATGAAACGTGGACACATGGCAATCGAATATAAGTCGATTATTCGCCGTTTACGTAAAGCGCGTCCAGATATCCTAATCAGCTCTGACTTCATCATCGGTTTCCCTGGTGAGTCTAAGCAAGACTTTGCTGACACCATGAAGTTGATTGAAGACATCCAGTTTGACCATAGCTTTAGCTTTATTTATAGCGCACGTCCAGGCACCCCAGCGGCGGATCTTCCTGATGACGTGAGCCTTGATGAGAAAAAAGAGCGTCTTGCTATCTTACAAGACCGTATCACTCAACAAGCTATGCGTTATAGCCGTCAAATGGTGGGTACTGTGCAACGCATTTTAGTTGAAGGCCCATCGGTTAAGAATCCAATGGAGCTTCGCGGCCGTACTGAAAACAGCCGAGTGGTTAACTTTGAAGGCTTGCATAAACATATCGGTAAATTTGTCGATGTAGAGATTGTTGACGTATATACCAACTCTCTTCGCGGTGTATTTATCCGTGGTGAAGATGAGATGGATTTGCGCCGTGATTTACGTCCATCGGACATCACTGCAAAATATAAGCAAGATGATGATTTAGGTGTAACTCAGTTTAAGCCTGCTTAAACCGAAAACACCACTAAGATTGAACACGCTAAAGGCGGCATCCTGAGATGCCGCTTTTTTCTTCTTAATTGCCGATGATAAATACCATTCGCAATTATTGAATATGGCTCGTAAACTAGCACTATTAACGTATAACCAGACTTAGATTAATGGAGTGATTTTTTGTCAAACAAGTTAACAACGCTCAACCTGTATTTAGAGCCGGCTGAAACACGTAGACTCGCTTCGCTTTGCGGTCCATTTGATGACAATATCAAGCAGTTAGAGCGCCGTATTGGTGTTGAGATCAGCTACCGAAATAATCATTTTCAAATTGTCGGTTCACCACGCAACTGTTTGACAGCCAACAATCTATTGAAAGATCTCTATATCGAGACTCAGCCGCTTAAAGGCAGCACTCCAGATCTTGAACCCGATACAGTTCATATCGCGATCCAAGAGGCAATAGCCTTAGATATGGAAGCCCCTCGTGATGAGAGCGAGTTATACATTAAGACTAAGCGTGGCGTAATTAAACCGCGTAATCCAAATCAAAGTGATTATGTACGTAATATCGTTAACCACGATATTACCTTTGGTATTGGTCCAGCCGGTACAGGTAAAACTTACCTTGCGGTAGCCGCTGCAGTCGATGCGTTAGAGCGCCAAGAAGTGCGCCGTATCTTGCTTACGCGCCCAGCGGTTGAAGCCGGTGAGAAGCTCGGTTTTCTACCAGGCGACTTAAGCCAGAAAGTCGATCCTTACTTACGCCCGCTATATGATGCACTTTTTGAAATGATGGGTTTTGAAAAGGTAGAGCGTTTAATTGAACGCAATGTTATTGAAGTCGCGCCACTTGCCTATATGCGCGGCCGTACATTAAATGATGCCTTTATCATTCTCGATGAGAGCCAAAATACCACTGTTGAACAAATGAAGATGTTCCTGACCCGTATTGGTTTCAATTCTCGAGCGGTGATCACTGGTGATATTACCCAGATAGACTTACCTAAGCATCAAAAGTCTGGCCTGCGCCATTCAATTGAAGTGTTAGGGGAAGTGGATGAAATTAGTTTTAACTTCTTTCAGGCAAAAGATGTGGTACGTCACCCCGTTGTGGCTCGCATCGTAGAGGCTTATGAAGCGTTCGAGTTAAAAGCACAATCGAGTAAAGGCAATAAAGATAGCCAATACCAATTACAGGAAACAGCCCCCCATGAGTGATAGTCAGATGGTTATCGATCTTGATGTACAAGTTGCCGTTGAAGGATTTGAGCTGCCATCGCAAGCAGAACTTGAACTTTGGGTTAAAACCGCACTCAGAGATACTATGAGTGAGGCAGAATTAACGATTCGTATTGTCGACGTTGAAGAAAGCCAAGAATTAAACAAGACTTACCGTGGCAAAGACAAACCTACTAATGTTTTGTCTTTCCCGTTTGAAGCACCACCGGGCATTGAGCTACCGCTACTAGGCGATTTAGTGATTTGTGCTGAGGTTGTTAAGCAAGAAGCAATTGATCAAAATAAACCCCTACTCGCACATTGGGCACACATGGTTGTACATGGTTGTCTCCATCTGCTAGGGTATGATCATATTGACGATTCTGAGGCCGAAGAGATGGAGTCACTAGAGACCCAACTAATTGAAAACCTTGGTTATACTAATCCTTATAAGGAGCAATAATTGGCTCAAAAGAGTCAAGAAAACACTATGAGTGACGATATCCCACCGAGTACTAACGCCCACAAGAAGGGCTGGTTAGAGAAAGTAAGTCAGTTGTTCCAGGGCGAACCACAAAATCGCGAAGACTTGGTTGACGTAATTCGTGATGCAGAGCTACGCGAAGTAATCAGCGAAGACACCCGTGAAATGATCAAAGGTGTTCTAGAAGTGTCCGATCTTCGTGTACGGGATATAATGATCCCACGTGCGCAGATTGTCGCAATCCAGATTGATGACACAGTAGAAGAAGTGCTTTCTACCGTGATCGGTTCAGCACACTCTCGTTTTCCAGTAGTCAATGAAGACAAAGATCATATCGAAGGCATTTTGCTTGCGAAAGACTTGCTTCAGTATGGCTTTAAAAACAACGAAAAACCGTTCGAATTACGTCAAGTAATCCGTCCAGCAGTCGTTGTTCCTGAGAGTAAACGTGTTGATGTGTTACTAAAAGAGTTCCGCTCTCAGCGTTACCATATGGCAATTGTTGTCGATGAGTACGGTGGCGTGTCGGGCCTAGTGACAATTGAGGATATTCTCGAAGAGATCGTAGGTGATATCGAAGATGAGTTTGACCATGACTCTGCAGAAGAGACTGAAATCAAACAAGTCAGTAAGCAAGTATTTATGGTAAAAGCACTTACTCCAATCGATGACTTCAATGAAGCATTCGGTACCGAGTTTAGTGATGAAGAATTCGATACTGTTGGTGGTATGGTATCCCATGCATTTGGTCACCTACCAGAACGTGACGAAAAGGTCATGATCCAAGATATCGAGTTTAAAGTGGTTAACGCCGATACTCGTCGCTTAATCCAACTTAGAGTTAAGTTCCCTGATAACGGTCAAAGCAATGATGAGACTGTTGCTTAACAACTAACTTACGTTATCACGACCCAATGATGAGGCTGTATGCTGAATAAACTTCGGGCATTAGCCCATCATCCGCGTTCGAAACTGGTGCTGGCCTATACGGCCGGCGCCACTACCGCGCTCTCCTTCGCCCCCTATTCTATTTGGCCGCTTTATCTTATTGCACTGGCCTTTGTTCTCCACCAGAGCTCTGATTTAACACCTAAACAAGCTTTTAAATACTGGCTCAGCTTTGGCTTTGGCTGTTTCTCTGTAGGGATCAGCTGGGTGCACGTCAGCATGGATGTCTATGGCGGCATGCCGCTTATCGCCTCAATCGCCTTAATGGCACTGCTTGCATTGTATCTCGCGCTTTACCCTGCTGTTGCGGGCTGTTTAATGCAAAAGCTTGCACCGAAGACGTCCCTGCTACGCAACTTACTGGTATTTCCTGCACTTTGGACCCTTACTGAGTGGGCACGAGGTTGGGTATTAACTGGTTTTCCTTGGCTATGGGCTGGTTATAGTCAAACAGAGGGACCCCTTAAGCCTATCGCATCCATGTTTGGCACCTTAGGCCTTAGCTTTATTGTTGCCTTGCTAGCAGGAGCTATCGCGCTATTAGCCGTTAAACGCTGGCAGAGCTTCGCCATTGCTGTGCCTGTATTTGCCGCACTGACCTTTGTCGCACCGTTGACTTCTGAAGTGACGCCTAATGGTGAAACCATCAAGGTTGCATTAGTTCAGGGTAATATTCCTCAAAGCATGAAATGGCAGCCCGATGCGCTTTGGCCAACCATGCTCAAATATATGGACCTATCGCGACCAGAGCTGCTAAATAGCGACTTGATTATTTGGCCTGAAGCGGCGATTCCAGCTCCCGATGTTGATGAGAATGTGCAGTCATTTCTTTATAACGCCAATAAAGTCGCCAATTTAAACAATACAGCAATCATTACTGGCATTATTGGCTACCAAAACAGTGAATTCTATAACTCACTGATTGTGCTAGGCAATTACAACCATAAGCAACAATCAGAGCCAGATTATTTAGGCAATGGTAACAATGAGTTTAAAAAGCACCATTTACTTCCTGTGGGAGAGTTTGTGCCGTTTGAGTCACTACTTAGACCACTAGCACCATTTTTTAATCTACCCATGTCTTCATTCGACCGCGGCGAGTTTACCCAGCCAAACCTCAATGCTGTGGGTCATCAGATCTCACCTGCTATCTGCTACGAAATTGCCTTTCCCGAGCAACTCCGCGCCAATATGAATGACAACACGGACCTACTGCTAACAGTCTCGAATGACGCTTGGTTCGGCAGCTCAAACGGGCCACTGCAGCATATGGAAATCGCCCAGATGCGCTCAGTAGAGCTAGGGAGACCACTGGTACGCGCAACCAATAACGGCGTGACAGCCGTCGTCGATGAAAAAGGTAATATTACCGACCAACTGCCACAGTTTGAAGCGGGTGTATTAGTCGCTGATATTCAACTGATGAAGGGCCACACCCTGTTTACCACTATTGGCCAGTGGCCAGTATTGATCTTGAGCTTTTTAATCGCCCTAGGTGCTGTAATTAGAAAGAAAGTGCTGTAACTAAACAGAAAGTGCTGTGATAGACAACTAATATCAATCAGTAGAAAATATCGACAAGCTACAGCCACCATGCTCCTGAATAAAAAAGCATAAGGTGGCTGTTAGCTGATTTATCGCGGCTTGAGGCTAATGTTAAGCCTCAAGAGCAAACAACTATTGATACAAAAATTCAATGCTAAGGCGCTAAAGCCTCGCGGGTAAACTCATTATTGTCGCATTCAGTGCAATCAGAGAGCACACCTGGAAATTCAATTTTCGACTCGTGACCGCAGGCCGTGCACACCATAGTGCCCTGGCCAATAATCTCACCACTCTCGTAATAACCATGGTGCTTAAAGTCTTGCGCCACCTCATGCCACTCAAGTTGACTGCGGTCAGTTATTTCACTTAACCAGTGCCATAAAGTGTTCTCAACAGTGATCATAGTCGGACTATGGCTCAGATCTGTGGCATTTTGCTCCTGCAAGAAACTCGCTATGTCACGTTTTAAAAATTGTTCGACTAAAGCTAACTCTTCTTCCTTTGCGTGCTGCTTTAATGCCAAGTATTCTCTACTCGCCTGTACTTGCTGGTACAAACTCTTTACTGTCAAAGAGTTATCATCATTATATTGAGTTTTAATGTGCTCAATAAGTGCTTCATAAAGCGAAAGTAACGCGCTACTTTGGTCACTCATGGTAAATACTCCTTCAACGAACCTTTTTAATGACTCACTTCTAGTTTATTCTATGTCGATATAACTCGCGCTGATATAGCGCTAGATCAAACAATGGGCGGCATAGCCGGAAATAGATTGATGCAAGAGCAATATACTCCTTCAGAAATTGAAGCTAAAGTGCAGCAGCACTGGCAAGACACAAAAACATTTGAAGTCACCGAAGACGAAAACAAAGAAAAGTTCTATTGCCTTTCTATGTTCCCGTACCCATCGGGCCGACTGCACATGGGTCACGTACGTAACTACACCATAGGCGATGTTGTGTCTCGTTACCAACGTCTGCAAGGTAAAAACGTGCTTCAACCTATTGGTTGGGACTCTTTCGGTCTCCCAGCTGAGAACGCGGCTATCAAAAACAATACCGCGCCTGCACCTTGGACTTACGAAAATATCGACTACATGAAGAACCAGCTAAAAATGCTTGGTTTTGGCTATGACTGGTCACGTGAAATCGCTACTTGTACCCCTGAGTACTATCGCTGGGAACAGTGGTTCTTCACTAAGCTTTATGAAAAAGGCCTAGTTTACAAGAAGACCTCTTCAGTTAACTGGTGTCCAAACGACGAAACCGTACTTGCTAACGAGCAGGTTATCGACGGTTGCTGCTGGCGCTGTGATACCAATGTGGAGCAAAAAGAGATCCCACAGTGGTTTATTAAAATCACCGAGTACGCAGAAGAGCTACTTAACGATATTGACACTTTAGAAGAGTGGCCAGAGCAAGTTAAGACCATGCAGCGTAACTGGATTGGTCGTAGTGAAGGTATCGAGATGACGTTCCAGGTTGCTAACAGCGACCAGAGCTTTGATATCTACACCACTCGCCCTGACACTGTAATGGGCGTGACTTATGTTGCTATTGCTGCTGCCCACCCATTAGCAGAGCAAGCGGCTGCCAATAACCCAGCTTTGGTTGAGTTTATTGAAGAGTGTAAGAACGCTGATACCACTGAAGCTGCTATGGCTGCAATGGAAAAGAAAGGTGTTGCTACAGGTCTTAATGCTATCCACCCTATCACTGGCAAAGAAGTGCCAATCTGGGTAGGTAACTTCGTACTAATGAACTACGGTACCGGCGCGGTAATGTCTGTTCCTGCTCACGACCAACGTGATTATGAGTTTGCTAAAAAGTACGGCCTAAACATCGAAGCAGTTGTTAAGCCTGTTGACGGCGAAGTAGATATCAGCGAAGAAGCCTACACTGAAAAAGGCGTGCTATTTAACTCTGCTGAATTTGACGGTTTAGACTTCCAAGCGGCATTTGACGCAATCGATGCCAAGCTAACAGCTGAAGGCAAAGGTAAGCGCCAAGTAAACTTCCGTCTACGTGACTGGGGTGTTTCTCGTCAGCGTTACTGGGGTGCACCAATTCCAATGGTCACTTTGGCAGATGGCACAGTGATGCCAACTCCTGAAGATCAGCTGCCTGTTATCTTACCTGAAGATGTGGTTATGGATGGTATCCAAAGCCCAATCAAGTCTGATAAAGAGTGGGCTAAAACCACTGTTAATGGTCAAGAAGCATTCCGCGAAACAGATACCTTTGATACCTTTATGGAATCATCTTGGTACTACGCGCGTTACTGTAGCCCGCATGCAGATGAAATGCTTGATCCTGCAAAAGCGAACTACTGGTTGCCAGTTGATCAATACATTGGTGGTATCGAGCATGCTTGTATGCACCTATTGTACTTCCGCTTCTTCCACAAATTACTGCGTGACACAGGCCTAGTTAACTCTAACGAGCCAGCTAAGCGTCTACTGACTCAAGGTATGGTTCTGGCTGATGCTTATTACTATAACAATGAGAAAGGTGCTCGCGTTTGGGTTGCACCATCAGATGTAACCGTACAAGAAACCGACGACAAAGGCCGTACACTTAAAGCCGTAGACAGCGAAGGTCATGAACTGGTTTATACCGGTATGAGCAAGATGTCTAAGTCTAAGAACAACGGTATCGACCCACAAGAAATGGTTGATAAGTACGGCGCCGACACAGTGCGTCTATTTATGATGTTCGCAGCGCCACCAGAGCTAACTCTTGAATGGCAAGAGTCGAGTGTTGAAGGTGCCCATCGCTTTATTAAGCGTTTGTGGAAAACTGCACACGATCATATTGCTACAGGCGCAACTGCTGAGCTTGATGTTAAGTCACTTAACGCAGCGCAAAAAGAGCTACGTCGTGAACTGCATAAAACGATTGCTAAAGTGGGTGATGATATTGAACGTCGTCAGATGTTCAACACGGCTATCGCATCAATTATGGAGCTGATGAACCGTCTACAAAAGGCACCATCAGAAACTGAACAAGACAAGGCACTAATGCAAGAAGCCTTGAATGCAGTTATCCGTTTACTTTACCCAATCATTCCACACACTTGTTTTGTGCTATGGAACGAGCTTGGTAACCAGGGTGCAATTGAAGATGTACTTTGGCCAGAAGTTGACGAGTCAGCATTAGTTGAAGACAGCAAACTAATTATCGTTCAAGTTAACGGCAAGTTACGCGCTAAGATCACCGTTGCTGCAGATGCGAGCAAAGAAGAAGTTGAAGCTGCAGGTATGGCCGAAGAAGGCGTGGTTAAACACACCGAAGGTAAAACTGTTCGTAAGGTTATCTACGTACCGGGCAAGCTGCTCAATATCGTAGCGAACTAATCTTCGTAAACAAGGAAGACTAAACAAAGCTTATGCTAATTAAACGCATACTTTTGGCAACCTTAGCACTGAGTGTTTTGCTCAGTGCCGGTTGCGGCTTTAGACTTCAGGGTAGCTACTCTATTCCAGAGCAGCTACAAACCTTAAGTCTTAGCAGCCAAGACGAATACAGCGAATTGACGCGCCTAGTGCGTGAGCGCCTACGCTTAAATAGTATTGCCGTCGTTGCTCCAGCAGATGATATTCCGGCACTACGCCTGATAAGCGACTCTCTAGAACGTTCAACATTGTCTATCTACCCTACGGGTAACGTAGCCGAATACGAACTTATCTATCAGGTGGCATTTTCAGTACAATTGCCTAGCGATGAATCCCAACGTTTTGATGTAGCAATTCACCGTGATTACCTCGATGATCCCCGCACCGCATTAGCAAAAAGCCGAGAAATGGAGCTATTGCTAAAAGAGATGCGCATTCAAGCAGCCGACCGTATTATTCAAACATTGGCCGCGACTGAGGTAAATTGATGCGGGTCTATCCAGATCAGTTAGCGCGTCAGCTTTCTCCACTGCCTCAATGTTGCCTTATTTTTGGTGATGATCCTTGGCTGTGTGAGCAGAGCCGCGCCGCTCTGCACGCAGAAGCTAAGCGCCAAGGTTTCGAAGAAAAAATCCAACTGACCCAAGAAACTGGTTTTAGCTGGAATGAACTGTTCGAGCAGTGGCAAGCGATGAGCTTATTTTCGAGCCGTCGTATCATTGAGTTAACTCTCCCCCAAGCAAAACCGGGTACCGACGGTAGCGCCATGCTGCAAACGTTAATGCAGATGGATAATCCAGATGTGTTACTCATCTTAACCGGTCCAAAACTTGCGGCAGAGCAAACAAAGAGTAAATGGTTTAAGAGCCTAGATGCTAAAGGGATATACGTACCTTGTACGACTCCTGAGGGCGCACAATTTCAGCGCTGGTTAGACGGCCGTATTAATCACTATGGCTTGTCCCTAGCGAGAGATCCTCGTGAAATGCTTTTTGCACTTTACGAAGGTAACCTACTCGCCGCCGATCAAGCGCTACAGTTGTTGCAGCTATTAAGCCCTACAGCGCCCATCGACTGTGAGCAATTAAGCCAGTACTTCGAAGATCAATCACGCTTCAGTGTGTTTCAACTCACCGATGCAATGCTTAATAACCAACAAGATAAAGCCCAGCACATTCTGTCGCAGCTAAAAAGCGAAGGGGTTGCTATGCCGATTATCCTATGGTCGTTATTTAAAGAGCTTGCGCTGCTATTGCAGCTAAAAAGCGCACAAGACAAGCGTGAATCTTTGCAAGGCCTTTGGGGCAAGTTACGGATTTGGGATAAACGAAAACCTATTTACCAAAATGCTTTGAATCGCCTAGAGCTCAATCATATTGAAACCTTACTTGCCGGAGCCTCTGCTATCGAGCTAAAGCTAAAGCAGCAAGGAATAGAAGATTGGACAGGACTGAGCCATATCAGTTTATTGTTCGATGCCAAGGCCCATAATAAACTAGCGCATATCGTTTTAGACTGATGAAAATAGGTATTTTAGGCGGCACCTTCGACCCAATCCACTTTGGCCATATACGTCCAGCCCAAGAGGTAAAGCAGCAGCTTAATTTAGATGAGGTTTGGTTAATGCCAAACCACATCCCCCCCCACAAACTAAGCACCCATGTTTCCACCCAAGATAGGTTGGCTATGGCTCAGCTTGTTTGTGATCAGTTATCCGGTTTTAAGCTATGCGATATCGAAGTTAAACGTGAGACCCCCTCTTATACCGCGCAAACATTATCCCAATTAACCGCCCAGCACCCTGAGCATCAGTTTTATTTCATCATGGGTATGGATTCCTTTTTAAGCCTCAATAAATGGTACCAGTGGCAACAGTTATTCAACCTGTGTCACATTGTGGTATGTAAGCGCCCTGGTTGGGAATTAACCGATAACGATCCTATTCATACATTGCTAAAGCTGCATTTATCAAAACAATCAGCCTCTTCGAGTCATCAAGCTTGTGTGGGGGAAATATTTATGGTCGATGTTACAGAGCAAGATATTTCGTCAACGGAGATCCGCCAGCTGCTGCAGCAAGGTAAGATCCCAGCCTCATTACCGCAAACCATCCAAGCCTATATTCAGAATAATCAGCTTTATCTGCCTGACAGTCATAGTAATTCACAATAAACCCCACTTAATCGCAGATATTTATAAGTAAGAACTATTAATCTGGATCTGAAATACTGCTATACTATCGCGCTGTCTTAAAATTAATGGGGTACCAGCGTGGAAAGCGCAGAGTTAAAGCAATTTGTAATCGATAAGGTTGAAGACCTTAAAGCAAAAGATATCATTGTAATGGACGTATCAGAGAAATCTAACATCGCCGACTTTATGGTTGTATGTACAGGTAACTCAAAAACACACGTAAAAGCAATCGCTGAAAATCTAGTGGTTGAATCTAAGCGTGCCGGCCTGACAATTCTTGGTGTCGAAGGTCGCGAAAGCAGTGAGTGGGTTCTAGTGGACCTAGGCGACGTCATCATGCATGTTATGCAAGATCAAACTCGCGATTTTTACCAGCTTGAAAAACTTTGGTCAGAAAAGCCAGAGTAATGAAGATTCAGTTAGTCGCAGTTGGAACCCGCATGCCAGATTGGGTTGAAACAGGTTTCAAAGAATATCAGCGCCGCTTTCCTCGAGATATGGCGCTTGAGTTAATTGAAATCCCCGCTGGCAAACGCGGTAAAAATGCCGATATAGCTCGCATCCTCCAAAAAGAGGGCGAGTTAATGTTGGCAGCGATCCCGAAAGGGAATCATATAGTCAGCTTAGACTTACCCGGTAAAAACCTTACCACTCCACAGCTAGCAGAGCAGATGAACAAATGGCTACTCGATGGCCGCGATGTTAGCTTGCTGATTGGTGGTCCTGAAGGTTTATCGCCTGACTGTAAAAAAGCTGCCGCACAAAGCTGGTGTCTATCAGCTCTGACCCTACCTCATCCTTTGGTACGTGTGATTGTTGCCGAAAGCCTTTATCGTGGCTGGAGCATTAATAATAATCATCCCTACCATAGAGAATAATATCGAATCACAATTTGGTTAGACTGACCTTAACAGGACTGGCATATGTGCTTGGCACCCTTTTTTAAGCAGGAGAGAATGTAAGTGTCCCCTAGAAAGCGCATAACCATGAACGACCATGCGGCCGAGGCGTCGCTGTTTAAGAGTCGGGCCCTGTTTACTTTCTTAAGTGTTATTGTCCTGCTGAGTTTGCTGCTGGTTAACCTTTATAACCTGCAAATAACCTCTTTTAAAGACTATGAAACCCGCTCAAACGACAATCGTATCCGTGTCGTACCCATCGCACCTAGCCGTGGTCTGATCTACGATCGACATGGGCAACTACTTGCCGAAAACCAACCTTTCTTCTCATTAGAATTAGTGCCTGAAAAGGTCAAAAGTGTCAGTGATACCTTAGATGAACTCAGCCAAGTTATCGACTTTTCTGCCGATGAAAAAGAAAATGTGCTTGACGCACTCAAGTATCATCGCCGATTTAAGCCACTGACAATAAAAAACAAGCTCACCGAAGAGCAAGTTGCCGAGTTCAGCGTCAATCAACATCGCTTTCCTGGTATCTCTGTCGAAGCAGGCCTAAAACGCCATTACCCTTATAACGGCTTAATGACTCATGCCCTCGGTTATGTGGGTAAGATTAATAGCCGAGATCAAGACTCGCTTATTCGCAATGACCTATGGGCTAACTACGCGGCGACCAAGGATATTGGTAAACAAGGCATAGAGAAATTTTACGAAAGCATGCTGCTAGGTAAGCCTGGCCACCTCGAAGAGGAGGTCAATAACCGTGGGCGCACTATTCGTATTTTAAAGTCTGAGCCACCAACGCCAGGTCAAGATATCTACTTGACCTTAGATTTAAAGTTGCAGAAAAAAGCGATGGAACTGCTGAACGGTCGTCGTGGTTCTATTGTTGCTATCGACCCGCGTGACGGGGGGATTTTGGCGCTAGTCTCAAGCCCAACCTACGATCCAAACTTATTCGTTCACGGTATTAGCAGCAAAGCCTATAGTGAATTGTTAAATTCTAAATCTAAGCCACTTATTAACCGTGCAACTCAAGGACAATACGCTCCGGCTTCTACAGTCAAACCACACTTAGCACTGCTTGGTTTAGAGAATAAAACAGTTACCCCGAAAACTCGTATTTGGGACCCAGGGTTCTGGCAGATCCCTGGAGTTGAACGTAAATATCGAGATTGGAAACGATGGGGCCATGGCTGGGTTGATGTTAATAGCGCGATTGTTAGCTCTTGTGACACCTATTTTTATGACTTAGCATATAAAACCGGCGTTGATTCGATAGCCAACTTTATGCAACCTTTTGGATTTGGTGAGCGTACTGGCGTAGATATTTTTGAAGAGTCCGCAGGCATCATGCCGTCTAAGGACTGGAAACGCTTGCGTTACAACCAACCTTGGTACATTGGTGACACCATCTCTGTTGGTATCGGTCAGGGTTACTGGACAACTACTCCACTTCAGCTTGCTAACGCCACGGCTATTTTGGCCAATAACGGCCGCCGTTTTGTGCCACATTTTTTAAAATCGATTCAAGACCAGACTGCTAAAATTGATACCCCACCCGATGAGTTGCCACCCATCGAGTTAAAGGATCCTAATAACTGGAAAATCATCAACGAAGCCATGCGCGATACGGCGCATAAATCTCGCTTCACCGATGCTCGCTATACCGCGGCGATGAAGACAGGTACCGCACAGGTATTCAGTGTTGCTCAAGACGCTGAATACGATGCAGAAAATATTGATGAGCGTTTGCGCGATAACGCGTTAATTATTGCCTACGCCCCTTATGAGAATCCAAAGATTGTACTGGCGGTAGTACTTGAAAACGCTGGCTGGGGTGGTGTAAACGCAGGTCCTGTTGCTCGCGCCTTGTTAGATGAGTATTTATTAAGAGATTCATGGGATAAGACTAAATGAGCGCACATAATCATCGCCCAAACATCTGGCAGCGTCTACACATAGACTTACCTCTGTTGCTAGGCCTTTTAGCACTGATGGCCTTTGGTCTTGTTGTGATCTACTCCGCCGGTGGTGAAGATTTAGCCCTGATGGATCGTCAGCTATTTCGTATGGCCTTGTCATTATTGGTCATGTTTGCTGTCGCGCAAATTAACCCCGAAGTCCTTAGACGCTGGGCCTTTCCCATCTATTTAACCGGAATCGTGTTGCTGATTGGCGTACATTTTTTTGGTGAAATCAATAAAGGGGCTCAGCGCTGGTTGAATTTAGGTTTTATGGAGTTTCAACCGTCAGAGTTGATAAAACTCGCCTTCCCTATCACCATGGCTTGGTACATTAGTAAATTCCCTCTACCACCTAAGAAGCGCTACCTTGCCGGCGCAGGCGTCATCTTACTTGTTCCAACTTTACTTATCGCTAAACAGCCAGATCTCGGCACCTCGATCCTCGTTGCCGCCTCAGGAATTTTCGTATTGTTTTTATCAGGTATGAGCTGGCGTATTGTCGGTGGATTTGTCGGCAGTATACTGGCGATGCTCCCCGTACTTTGGTTCTTTCTGATGCACGATTATCAGCGTACCCGAGTACTCACGCTACTGGATCCAGAGAAAGATCCACTCGGTGCTGGCTACCATATTATCCAGTCCAAGATAGCCATTGGTTCTGGTGGTTTATGGGGCAAAGGATGGTTGCAAGGCACGCAGTCGCAACTAGAGTTTTTACCTGAACGCCATACCGATTTTATCTTCGCGGTTATTGGTGAAGAGTTTGGCCTCATTGGTGCTTTATTGCTGTTGTCGCTCTACATCTACGTCATCGGCCGCGGTTTGGTTATTGCCTCCCGCGCACAAACCAGCTTTGCCCGTCTCTTAGCCGGTAGTATTACCTTAACTTTCTTCGTATATATTTTTGTAAATATCGGTATGGTTTCAGGCCTTTTACCCGTAGTAGGTGTACCACTGCCATTAATCAGTTATGGTGGTACATCTATGCTTACATTGATGACAGGTTTTGGCATTTTAATGAGTATTCATACCCATAGACGCTTTATCGATAGATAACGCCTCGTTTAAGCCATTAGATAATTAACCCTCGAGAGCATTATGGTGCATTCAAATAGCCTAATCATAATGCTTATCGACCACTAAGGACTGCCCAATAGATGACACTATTACAACGCATTCTTGCACCTTTGGCGTTAAGCCTCTTTTCATTCACCGCTGCAGCATCACCGTCAGACGCAGAAGTCGAAGCGCTAAAGTCCGAATTTATCAAAACCCAAACAGACAAAGGCTTTAATAGCAGTGAAACCAAGCAGTTCATTGCCAACGCCGAGTACAATCAAGCCGTTATCGATGCAATGACCAAGCCTTGGGAAGCCAAGCCTTGGCATCAATACTATCCGATATTCTTAACCGAAAAGCGTCTAGATGCCGGCTTAGCCTTCTGGAAAGAGCACGCGAAAACTATCGAACGAGCATCAAAAGAGTTTGATGTTGACCCACAGATCATCGTGGCCATTATCGGCATCGAAACCTTTTACGGTGGTTATATGGGTAATTACCCTGTTAAAGATGCACTTTATACCTTAGGTTTCCATTACCCTCCACGGGCTACCTTCTTTAGAAGTGAATTCGCAAACCTTCAGTCACTCGTCAAAGAAGAGCACTTGGATATCAATAGTCTAAAAGGCTCCTATGCGGGCGCTATGGGCTTTGGTCAATTTATCCCGTCAAGCTATCGCCATTACGCGGTCGACTTTGATAATGACGGTAGCCGTGACCTGTTAAATAGCACTACAGATGCTATTGGCAGCGTGGCCAACTATTTTCATCAGCATGGTTGGCAAAAAAACCAGCCTGTAACCCTACAATTAACCTTAAATAAAGACTTACCTGATACAGTCAAGACTTGGTCTGGCGAGAAGCTGCATTATCAGGTTGCTGATATCCTATCGCCAAATGTCGCACTCGCTCAATCTATGGATCTCGATGTGTCGCAACCTGCTCTTGTCGTTAAACTTGAGCAAGCCGATCATGATGAGTATTGGCTAGGCCTTAAAAACTTTTATGTTATCACTCGTTACAACCGCAGCCCTCTGTACGCCATGGCTGTGTATCAGTTTAGTCAGGAATTAAAGAAAGCCTATGCCACGCAATAATATCCTTGCCATCTTGTTTTTAACTGCAACACTTGCCGCATGCTCTAGCGGTGGTCGCTACGAACTTGATGACGATAAAGCGCCGACTTCAGCCCCTGATGTGACCAAGGTCGAAGATGCTCATCCCAAATATGAGCCCTATAGTCGTGGCGGCAACAAAAAGAATTACACGGTATTAGGCAAAAGCTATCACGTAATGGATAGCGGTGAAGGGTATGCCGATAAGGGCATCGCATCATGGTATGGGGCTAAGTTTCATGGCCACCTAACTTCTAACGGAGAAACATATGATATGTACTCCATGTCTGCGGCCCATAAAACACTGCCACTACCTAGCTATGTAAAGGTCACTAACCTGAAAAACAATAAGACGGTTATCGTTCGTGTTAATGACAGAGGCCCTTTCCATGCCGATAGAATTATCGACCTCTCTTATGCTGCGGCTCACCGTTTAGATATGCTAAAAACGGGTACAGCAAATGTCAGTTTAGAAGTCATCTACATTGCCGATCCTGAGTCTACCGCTCTTGCCGAACTCAAAGGTACTGAGCTGCATTATATTCAAGTCGTTGCCTCATCTAGCAAAGAACGCTTAGATAGTCTAGCGGCGGTTTTAGAGCAGAAATATCAGGTAAAAAGCCGAGTCCAGAGTGTGAATAACCTCTACCGTTTACAACTCGGTCCAATCGGCCAACAGCAGCTTGCTACTAAGCTAACCGAGCAGCTAAAACAAGAGGGTTACCCTCAAAGTTATCTGCTTACAGAATGAACCAAGATTAATGAACCAACGCTGAATTCCCTTGTCGACTAATGTTATACTCGTGGGAATTACACTTTCTTCATACATCAACTTATTAAGACGTGCATTATTAATATGAATTTATTGAACAAACCTTTAAAAACACTTTTGTTCGCGACTTCAGTCGCCGCATTATCAGCACAAGCGGCCCCAGTCGTTACTCCAAATGCACCAACAGTTGCCGCTAAAGCCTACGTGCTTATGGACTACAATACTGGACAAATCATTGCAGAGGAAAATGCTTACGAAAGCTTAAACCCTGCAAGCTTGACCAAGATGATGACCAGCTATGTTATTGGTCATGAAATAAAAGTCGGTAACATTGCGCCGACTGATGAAGTGACAATCAGCAAAAAAGCCTGGTCTAAAAATTTCCCAGATTCTTCTAAGATGTTTATTGAAGTGGGCAAAAAAGTCACAGTAGAAGATCTTAACAAGGGTATTATCATTCAATCAGGCAACGATGCCTGTGTTGCTATGGCTGAACATATTGCTGGTACAGAAGACGGCTTTGTTGACCTAATGAACTCTTGGGCTAAACAACTTGGCATGCAAGATAGCTACTTTGAAAACAGCCACGGTCTAGACTCAGACAATCACAAAAGTACAGCCTACGATATGGCAATTCTAGGCGCAGCAATTATTCGTGATGTTCCGGAAGAGTACGCTGTATACAAAGAGAAATCTTTTACCTACAACGGTATCAAGCAGTACAACCGTAATGGTCTTTTATGGGATAAGAGCCTAAGCGTAGACGGCATTAAAACCGGTCATACTTCTGGTGCAGGCTTCAACCTTGTAACATCTGCAACTAAAGACGGCATGCGTTTAATCTCAGTGGTAATGGGCACTAAAAGTGAAGCGGCGCGTAAGGCTGAAAGCAAAAAGTTACTTAACTACGGCTTCCGTTTCTTCGAAACGGTTACTCCATACAAAGCAGGTGACACATTCGTCACTCAAAAAATCTGGTATGGCGATCGTGAAACGATTGACCTAGGTGTGGTAACTGACACTCCTATCACTATTAGTCGCGGTCAAGCTAAAAACCTACAAGCAAACTTTGAGCTAACTAAAGAGCTTAATGCACCTATCGCTAAAGGCGAAACGGTAGGTCGTATCTACTTCCAATTAAACGGAAAAGATATCGCCCAGTTCCCACTTGTAACACTACAAGAAGTCAACGAAGGCAGCTGGTTTAGCCAACTACTAGATTACTTCAAGCAGATGTTTGCAGGCTGGTTTAGCTAAGCCAAACTAAGCACACGAAGAAGCCACCCTAGGGTGGCTTCTTGCGTTTTATACTTCAAACAAGCCTATGCCACTTGAATAAGGTATAATTGCCACCATATAAGTGAATATTGCAATCTTTGAGAGTGAAACATGTTAGATACTAAATTTGATGAACTAATGGAATTCCCAGCTTCTTTTCCATTTAAAATTGTAGGCGATGCGAGTGACACATTAGCAGATCGCGTTGTAGCTGTGGCTCAAAGCCTAGCACCTGGTGATTATGCACCAACAACAAAAGCGTCAAGCAAAGGCACTTACAACTCTGTGACCATACGTATAACCGTTACAAGTAAAGAGCATATCGAGAAACTTTATACTCAACTTGCTGCGATTGAAGGCGTTAAACGCGTACTATAAATATTAATCATAAATGATAAATGTGATCCGTATTACATTTATCATTTTGAAGCGTATAATAGCCCGCACAAATATTTGAGGGGAGAGGTTGCCCTTGTACGATAACGCTTTGCATATTCGTCATCTAGGTAGACAAGATTACGAATCAGTGTGGCACGCGATGCAGCACTACACAGATAATCGCGATGAGAACAGTCAAGATGAGATCTGGATTGTTGAACATACGCCAGTATTCACTCAAGGCCAAGCAGGTAAGAGTGAGCACATTCTAAACCCTGGCGATATACCTGTTATTCAGGTAGACCGCGGAGGTCAGGTTACCTACCACGGTCCTGGTCAGCTCGTCGTTTACCCTCTTCTCGATATTAAACGCCTTAAAGTGGGTGTGCGCCAGCTCGTCACTCATATAGAACAGAGCATAGTGAATATGCTTGCACGTTATCAGATTGAAGCTTATGCCAAAGCTGATGCGCCAGGTGTTTATGTTGAAGAACGTAAGATCGCATCACTCGGTCTTAGGATCCGTAAGGGATGCTCTTTCCACGGATTGGCCCTTAATGTCGATATGGATATGTCACCATTTCAGCGCATAAACCCTTGTGGTTACGCTGGCATGGAAATGATCCAATGCAAACAGCTCGGTGGACCACAAACTGTCGAAGAGGCAGGTGCCCAACTGATCGAAACCCTTAGCCAAGAACTCGGTTTAGATAAGCTAGTTCACCACCAAGGATTACCAGAGTCATATGAATAGGCCTGAAAGATTACAACCTGGCGTTAAACTAAGAGACGCAGACAAGGTTTCCCGCATTCCAGTAAAAGTGGTGCCATCTGAACGTGACACCATGTTAAGAAAGCCAGACTGGCTTCGAGTTAAGCTGCCGGCTTCAAATCAGCGCATTACAGAGATTAAGCAAGCCTTGCGTAAAAATGGCTTGCACTCTGTATGTGAAGAGGCATCTTGTCCAAACCTTTCTGAGTGCTTCAACCACGGTACAGCAACCTTTATGATCTTAGGTGCAATCTGCACTCGTCGCTGTCCATTCTGCGACGTTGCTCATGGTCGTCCGCTAAAACCTGATGCTGAAGAGCCAAAAAAACTCGCTCAAACTATCAAAGATATGAAGCTTAAGTATGTGGTAATCACCTCTGTAGACCGTGATGATCTACGTGATGGTGGCGCTCAGCACTTTGCCGACTGTATTCGCGAAATTCGTTTACTCAACCCTGAAATCAAGATTGAAACCTTAGTGCCTGATTTCCGCGGTCGTATCGATGCAGCACTTGAGATTTTGGCAACTGAGCCACCTGATGTGTTCAACCACAACTTGGAAACGGCGCCGATGCATTACCGCAAGGCTCGCCCAGGTGCTAACTATCAATGGTCACTTGATCTATTGAAGAAGTTTAAAGAGCGCCACCCGCACATTCCGACTAAATCGGGTCTGATGATGGGTCTAGGCGAAAGCAATGAAGAGATAGCTCAGGTATTACATGACTTGCGCACTCACAATGTAGAGATGCTAACGCTAGGTCAATATTTACAGCCATCAAAATTCCACTTACCTGTTGAGAGATACGTATCACCAGCGGAATTTGACGAGCTAAAAGAGCTAGCTGAAAGCATAGGCTTTACCCATGCAGCCTGTGGTCCACTTGTACGCTCAAGCTACCATGCAGATCTTCAAGCTCAAGGCAAAGAAGTTAAATAACGCTTTGTTGCAAGAAAATTGATACATATAAAAATAGCGCCTATTGGCGCTATTTTTATATCAGACTTTAATTCGATTTGCCGTTCAGCTTGTTAAAGCGAGAGCTGCATCAATATCGCATCTTCGCTACCAGTTTCCGTCTTGTAGTAACCTTTACGAACCCCTGTCTCCATAAAACCTAGGGCTTCATAAAGCGCTCTTGCTGGCGCGCCAGATTGACGAACCTCTAACAGTAGTATCTCAGCTCCTTTCGCCTTTACCTCAGCGATAACAGCGTTCAACAAAGCCTTACCGTGACCTTTTCCCTGATAGCTTGGATCAACACAGATATCCATCAAGGTCGCATCTTCAAAAATTTGGTGCAAAATGGCGAAGCCGCAAAGTAGTTCATTATCAAAAACACCAAAGCAAGTATACAAATTACCAAAGCAGCTTTTAATTGTAGCCTCACTCATCGGGTGAGAATGCGCTGTAGCAGCAATAGCAGCCATTTGAGACGACATATCCTCATTCAGCAGACTCAGTGTCATTGAGCATCCTTATTAAGTATATAAGCCTGCATATTGCCCCATAATGCTTTCTTAGCTTCAACACTGCTTTCTAGCTCGTTAATCGGAGCTGAGATTATTCTATCATCACCAGCAACCGCCAGCTTACCACGCATATCCCAGATCACTTTGGCGCCCCCTTCAGCTCTAACCGCGAAACGACAAAGATTCACGTCAGCGCCAATCAAACTGAGTACTGTACCAATAATTGGACTATCGACATCTTTGATGCGCAAAGGATTGACTAGCACAGTCAATATATCCGCCTGTGGGACAGCTTTTTTCCAGCGGGTAATGCCCATGGCATCAAGATAAGCATTCTTTTCCATGACGACTCAATCTAAAAAGGGGGAATATAGTATCGCATTAGCATAACAGCTAGCCGGCACTTAGATAAAATGGTTTAGGTTACCCAATCATTACTAGAAGATATAATCATAAACTGCAGATACGAAAAAGCCGAGCTATTGCTCGGCTTTTTCTGAATTTTGGCAGGGGTGGGGAGATTCGAACTCACAACATCCGGTTTTGGAGACCGGCGCTCTACCAATTGGAGCTACACCCCTGTCGACGAAAAGGATTATGCTTAATCAGCCCCCAAAGGTAAAGCTTTTTTTATCTAAAGCGCGTCAACTGTGGTTTTTTCGGACAATAGTGCCAAATATAATAATCCATAACCCGCTAGATAAAACTCTCTGAGCACACTGACTAAATCCACTCACTAAAACAGTAAACGACAGATGCAAAAAAGCCGAGCTATTAGCTCGGCTTTTTCTAAATTTGGCAGGGGTGGGGAGATTCGAACTCACAACATCCGGTTTTGGAGACCGGCGCTCTACCAATTGGAGCTACACCCCTGTCGATGAGATGGATTTTGCTTAATCTCAGCCAAAAGGTAAAGTACTTTTTAACGAAAACCCACCGCATGCGGATTTTTCAAACACATAGTATGGACTTTAACCATTTAACTTACCTCTCCCTTTGAAATACAAGCTCGAAGAGCTAAGTTCACTCTCCAGAACGTGAGTTATAAACCACATGGAGAAGGTAAAGCAGGATTTGTCTGTGCAACAGCGTCAATGTATCTAATATCGCGTTCCTGTAGGCTAGCCACTCGGCTCAACGCCTGCTCAGGAGTGACTATTACGTTCGCAATGTGATACACCCAATCAATATCCTGCTGGTACTCTCTCAACTCATCAGAATCCACTGGACCGATAGAACCGTCTGCGCCCTTAGGCATAAACCATAAATTGAAGTTAATCGACATAGGCTGCTCAGGAGCCACGTTTTCGGTATGAGTAGAAATAAGCTTACCATCGACATAATAATTGACCTCGTCTTTTTCTACTGTCATAACCAACACCCGCCAACCAGCGTAACTCCCCTCCTTGCGGGTGTACTCATTTACTTTAGTCCAAGGCTCGAGTTGAAAGGTTTCCCAAGTCGTAGTCCACATAGCAGGCGAGCTATCGCTCCCCCAGCCACCATTAGGCAGGTACTCAAAATCAACTTCGCTGTAACTGGGATCCAATGGAAACTCTAACGGACTAATGGTATAGAAAGTTTGGATAACTTCATCGCCATCGGGACCATACGTTGGTGAGTCTCGAAAAAACACTCTTGATGCATAGGTTCCTTCTAAGTACTTACGTTTGTGGCAAAACTGGGTGTGACGGGTGTTAGATCCTTCTCCTGCCGTCACAGAGCTCATTCTAATCGCTCCACGATGTGCTTCTTTAAGCTCTGGATGAAAACTTAAACCTTCAGCTGACCAACTTGCCTCTGCGATACCCGGATGACCAGTTTCAGTTCTAGCTTTCCAACCGTTGCTATTAAAACTCTGGACATCTATATAACTAAAATCATCGAAGAAAACCTGCTCATTGCTAGCAAAAGAAAAGCTTGAGATCCCCAAAAATAGTGAAAGCGTTAATATTGATAAGCTCTGAGATGTATTCATCTTATTTCTATATCCTTTAGAATTAATGACAACGCTGTCAACTTATCATTATTGAACCCCATACGTTATCACCCATTAGTCGTATTCCCTCCAGCCAAGCCCTTTAAAATAGCCTCGAAAGTAAATCTTAAGCATAGGTAGCAATACATTCTTTAATGTCCTTAATGTGCATTAATGTCACACGCCCTAGACAGTCTAAAGCCATTGCTTTGGAGTACACCAAGAGAAAATTACGACGAGCCTAGATAGCTTAATGCAGCAGCAAATATTGAATGGATATAGGAGGTAGAGTAACTATGGAGCTGGTTACAGCAGCATTTAGCAAATCGCTGCTCTCAATGTTATGAGGATATAGTCAATGCTTGCTCCTATACTTGGAACAACTTCATTAGTGATACAGAAAGAGGGATATCTCGATACCGTAGAAATTGGGCTGCAATGACTAGATATTAAGGTGGAATGGTATTAGTCAGTCTACTTACGAATATCTGATGATAAAGCACACATAAATTCACAAATTCCAGACGTAAAAAAGCCCGCTACATGGTAGCGGGCTTTCTCGTATTTGGCGCCTGGAAATGACCTACTCTCACATGGGGAGACCCCACACTACCATCGGCGATACTGCGTTTCACTTCTGAGTTCGGAATGGATTCAGGTGGTGCCACAGCTCTATGGTTTCCAGACAAATTGGGTAAATTTAGAAAGCTGGACTCGCTATGCAAGTCTTAAAAATTGGGTTCACACTACATTAAGTGTCACTCTTTTCAGAGTAAGTTCTAATTTTGTCTTTAGAAACATTAGTCTCTCATACAAAACCCATCAGGGTTGTATGGTTAAGCCTCACGAGTCATTAGTACAAGTTAGCTCAACGCCTCACAACGCTTACACACCTTGCCTATCAACGTCCTAGTCTCGAACGGCTCTTTAGAGGAATTAAA
>NZ_BPFA01000023.1 GCF_019655055.1 Shewanella sp. MBTL60-112-B2 | reverse complement strand
AAAATATCGAGTTCGCACATCTTGTTGTCTGGTTATTGATTTTTCTCAGAACCATTTGATCACATGACAAGATGTGCATCTACCTTAAATTTATGATTTTTATCAAAATCATTAGGGGATTCCTCAGCACAAAGTAGCCCTCTAATTATGATTTTTTCTAAAAATAGAGGTTTTCCTGTGAAAAGGTTATGAAGCTTGCGTTTTTGTTGACTGTATATTGACGTATTCACTTAAGGTGTCATTTTTTTGAACCTTTTATCTCCGGTTTACTTACTGAGCTTCAGCCTTATTTATTACAAAATTTTTAAAATTAGTTTGGTCGTTTTTATAGCAATTAACCAGTCGAGGGAGTGCTCCCAAGAGAGTAAATTACACCTAAAAAAGATTCAATTTGATAGCTTTATACTCAGTTGCAGTGATACTGCTGCACCAATTATCCGATGCTGTAGATGAGCTAACTAGCGGATATATGGCAGATTATTGCTAAGGGGTGAGGCAATTGCGTTAACTTAAATAATCAATTGCATAATTTGCAATCGTTTGAATAAGCATAACTTAGCGTTTAAATAACATAAAAATTCAAACAAAGGCTTATTGATATTTAATCGATTTTTTAGTCGCTTGCTGGCAATAATTATTCTTTGATAAAGCCAGCAGGTTTAAATAAGCGCGTTTAAATTTGGTTGGATAACTGTTTTGATTTTATACGCTAGTATTTGATAGCTAAATAGACGCTGGTTTTTAGGCTTTATGGTTTTAAAACAATCGAATTGTTGAACTAAGATATGTCATCAATTTGGGGCTAGGAGTTAAGAGTTAAGAGCCTGAAAGGATTGTTGAGGAACAGCGAGCTTATAGGCTCGATGATAAAAAGCAAAAAAGGTTAGCCTGGGCTAACCTTTTAGGTGCCTTAGAGTCATCTAAGCAGTGTTATCTAAACGGTGTTATTTGAGTCTTAAGGATAGATCCAGTGCTCTTACGTGCTTGGTTAATGCGCCAACAGAGATATAGTCGACACCGGTTTTAGCGAAGTTAGCAATAGTATCTATTGTTACATCACCTGATACTTCAAGCTTCACACCTTGGCCGTTAGCCTTATAGCTGTTGTTGAGCTCAACCGCCTCTATCATCATGGTGACATCAAAATTATCTAGCATCACTATGTCTGATTGCGCATCGAGAGCCTGCTTTAACTCATCAAGACTCTCAACTTCTACTTCTACTGGTTTATCTGCATGTAGTTCTCTAGCGGCTTGAATAGCTTTGGCTATGCTGCCACAGGCCATGATGTGATTTTCTTTGATCAGAAAGGCATCGAATAATCCGATGCGATGGTTTTGCCCACCACCACAGGTAACCGCGTATTTCTGCGCGGTACGCAGGCCGGGAATTGTTTTACGGGTATCGAGTAGACGGGTATGAGTACCAGCTAATCTGTCTACATAATGTTTGGTCAGTGTTGCAACACCAGAAAGGGTCTGGATAAAGTTCATCGCCGTACGCTCACCCGTTAGGATGGCTCTTGCTGGCCCTTCTAGCTCACAAAGTAGTTGGTTAGGCAGTACTAGGTCGCCATCATCAACATGCCAATGCAGGGCGACTTCACCACCGAGTTGGTTAAACACTTGTTCCGCCCAAGCCTTGCCGCAAAATACCCCTTCTTCTCGGGTGATTAAGTTGGCTTGTGCATTTCTATCGGCTGGAATAAGTAGTGCAGTGATGTCTGCGTCGGCTCTTTGGGTAGAACTCAGATTCGAATTGGTATCTTGGTGGCCTAAATCTTCATCTAAAGCTGCTTTGACTGAGAGACGAATATCATTTTCAAGCATGGTGGCTATCCTTACTGACTTATAACTTGTTTATAGCTGTCGTCGTAACTGTGGCTATAACTGATTTATATATGGGGCACGCTTTAATAGTGGTTTTAATCTTAACATAAGTCTCTAGGGAGTGAGCTAGCATTATCACTGCTGATACTCAGCAAGTAGCGATATTTAGAGGGTGATAATTCTCAAAAGCGCGACTATATTCATAGGGTTAAAACTGCTAAAGTGAATAATAATATTTGCTTAAGGATCATTGTTTTGTCGCTATCTTTAGCCAATGGCTGGGTGGTACAGGCGCGATGGTGCCAGTCACCACATTTTAATATCAGGCCACTTGATGAAGTGAGCTTGCTGGTGATCCACAACATTAGTTTGCCTGCGGGCTGTTTTGGTCAGCCTTATATTGATCAGTTATTTCAAGGTTGCCTCGATATTGAAGCTGATGCGAGTTTTAAAGAGCTGCAAGGCTTAGAAGTATCAGCACACTTTCTAATAAGGCGTGATGGTGAGTTGGTGCAGTATGTCTCTTGTGATGATAGAGCTTGGCATGCAGGGGTATCTGAGTTCGATGGCCGCAGTAATTGTAATGATTTTGCCATAGGCATTGAGCTAGAAGGAACTGATAGCATTACTTATTCAGACGCACAGTATCAAATGCTTATGGAATTAACTAAGAGCTTAATGGCTCATTACCCAGATATTACGCCTACAAGAATTACTGGGCATAGTGATATCGCACCAGGGCGAAAAACCGATCCGGGTAACGGCTTTGATTGGCAGCGTTATAAAGCTGGAATATAAATAGGCTGCAAGTTCGGTGATAGATACGGCCGATACAAGCAGGTTAACCATTGAAGGGTGAAAATTATGGCGTTATTTGCGTTATTAGTCGCAATTTTAGTTGAGAGATTACGGCTTTTACCTAACTCCTGGCAGTTTGATGCCTTGTTATCAAAATATCATAAGTCGCTTATTAGTGAGCAACAGCAGCCGTCATTATTGATGATGACGTTAGTCATTTTGCTGCCTGCAGTTTTTGTCTACATCTTATCTTGGCTAGTATCAGGAGTGTTGTGGGGGGCTATCAGTGTCGTGCTATGGGTGTTGATTGCAGTGCTTTGCTTTAGTCATAACGTGCAAAGAACGGCATTCAAGCGCTATATACAGGCGGCTTGCCGCGGGGACTCACAAGCTTGCTTTAATTATGCCAATGAATTGGATTCTAGCCTTTCTCTAGAGTCAGTTAACGAGAAGGAATTGGGCGAAAAAGTCGGTCAAAGTGTTGCGTGGATCAATTATCGCTATTACGGTGCAATTGCACTTTACCTTATCGTTCTTGGCCCTGTCGGCACAGTGCTTTATTGCACTGTACGCTTTTATAGTGAGCAGAGTCGTAAGAATGATGCGGAGTTACCTTTAGTCGACAATCTGCTGTTCGTGCTTGATTGGATCCCAAGTCGCATTTTCTCATTTGGCTATGTATTAAGTGGTCATTTCAGGCAGGCAATTTCAGCTTGGTTATCACATGCATTAAATCCAAAATCCTCTGCGCGAGATACGATTACTCAAGTCGCAGTCGCTGCGGAGACATTACCTGAGTCATCGTCGGCACCGATTTGTTTACAGTCTACTATTGCTTTATTGCAGTTAAGTAAACGTAATTTTATATTGCTCATTACCGTGTTGTCGTTAATGACCATCTTTGGGGTGGTTAATTAGTCATCACTTGAGCATGTTGTTAGCTAAAAATTAGTCAGTCCTAAATTTGATTTCATTAAATTAATTAGGCTGATTTATGAACGGCTCAGCAATTTTTGCTGGGCCGTTTAATCACCTTTAATTCTTATCCATTTACCAAAAATCTTTCCATGTTTAATTGCTTATAATAATTATTATCAACGCGCAGCTTATTAAAATTGGCACATTGGTCAGACCCCGTTACGATGAAAATCAGCTATGCTCACACATCGCGCATAGATTTGATGTAGATCACTAACTGGACATTCAAAGTGTGATTTGATAAAGTGCGCTCAGTCAATTAAATTGGTAAGACCAATTTACAATAGGAGCTGAGGCCCACATGGCTTATAGCAAAATAAACCAGCCAAAAATATCCGATGTCATTATGGGGCAGTTGGAGCAGATGATTCTGGAAGGCAGTATTCAACCAGGACAAAAGCTACCACCTGAGCGTGAATTGGCATTGCAATTTGAAGTTTCGCGCCCTTCTTTACGTGAAGCGATTCAAAAGCTCGAAGCAAAAGGCTTGTTAATGCGTCGTCAAGGCGGCGGAACCTATGTAAAAGAGCAGCTCTGGCAAAGTCTTGCCGATCCAATCGTTGAACTTATGCATTCAGATTCAGAAAGTCAGTACGACTTACTGGAGTTTCGTCATGCCACTGAAGGCATGATGGCGTATTTTGCGGCGCTTCGTGGTAACGACGCCGATATGCAAAATATCAAGCGTACGATTCTGGAAGTTGAGTCAGCTAATTTAATTGAAGATCAAGCTAATGCGATTGTGCGCTTTTACCGCGCGGTTGCCGAAGCGTCACATAACGTGGCTATGCTTCACCTAGTATTGAGTTTATCTCCTGTGCTGCACAAAAACGTGGCACAAAACTTAGAGCTTTTAAGCCGACGCGAAGAAGCCTCTACCACGGCTAATGATCACAGGCGAGCACTGCTTGCTGCAATTATTCGCCGCGACCCTGAAGCTGCACGCGAAGCCTCCAATGAACACTTAAGTTACATTGAAGAGGTGATGCTATCAGTTAGGGAAGAAGACAGCCGATTGCAGCGTAGCCTGCGTCGATTAAAGAGTGGTGTATAGGTCGATTCTTTAGTGAACCTCCTGTTGCCAGCCAATATTTTTAAAATTTAAATACACTAATCACTGCAGTAGTGACTTAGGTATTACGTATAGGAAAGGACTGCAAAATGTCTGAACATATGCTTAATGACATCGATCCACTAGAAACTAATGAGTGGTTGTCTGCTCTAGAATCAGTTGTACGCGAAGAAGGGGTTGAGCGTGCTCAGTACCTACTTGAGCAAGTACTTGATAAGGCGCGTCTAGACGGTGTCGACATGGCGACAGGTATCACGACCAACTACGTCAACACTATTCCTACGAGCCAAGAGCCTGCATATCCTGGTAATACTACTGTTGAGCGTCGTTTGCGTTCAATTATCCGTTGGAACGCGATCATGATCGTACTGCGTGCATCTAAGAAAGACTTAGATCTCGGTGGTCACATGGCGTCTTACCAATCAGCTGCATCATTTTATGAAATGTGTTTTAACCATTTCTTCCGTGCACCAAACGAAGTTGATGGCGGTGATTTAGTTTACTATCAAGGCCACATCTCTCCAGGTATCTACTCACGCGCATTTTTAGAAGGTCGTTTAACTGCAGAGCAGTTAGATAACTTCCGTCAAGAAGTAGATGGCAAAGGTATTCCTTCATACCCGCACCCTAAGCTTATGCCTGAATTCTGGCAGTTCCCTACGGTATCTATGGGTCTTGGCCCAATGTCTGCTATTTACCAGGCTCGTTTCCTTAAGTACCTAGATGGCCGTGGCTTAAAAGATACTTCAGCGCAGCGCGTATATGCATTCCTAGGTGATGGCGAGATGGACGAGCCAGAATCACGTGGTGCTATCTCTTTCGCTTCACGTGAAAAGCTAGACAACCTATGTTTCCTAATCAATTGTAACCTACAGCGTCTAGATGGCCCTGTAATGGGTAACGGTAAGATCATTCAAGAACTTGAAGGTCTATTTAGAGGCGCAGGCTGGAACGTAGTTAAAGTGATCTGGGGTAACAACTGGGACTCACTAATCGCTAAAGATACTACTGGTAAGTTGCTACAGCTTATGAATGAAACTATCGATGGTGATTACCAGACATTTAAGTCAAAAGATGGCGCTTATGTTCGTGAGCACTTCTTTGGTAAGTACCCTGAGACTGCTGCCCTTGTATCAGATATGACAGATGCAGAGATCTTCGCGCTTAAGCGTGGTGGTCATGATTCATCTAAGCTATACGCTGCATTTAAAAATGCACAAGAAACCAAAGGCAAGCCAACGGTAATCTTAGCTAAAACAGTTAAAGGTTACGGCATGGGCGAAGCGGCTGAAGGCAAGAACATTGCTCACGGCGTGAAGAAAATGGACATGACCCACGTACTACAGTTACGTAACCGTCTTGGCCTAGAAGATTTACTAAGCGATGATAAAGTATCTGAACTACCTTACCTAACGCTTGAAGAAGGTTCTGAAGAGTACAAGTACTTACACGCTCGTCGTGATGCGCTTCATGGTTATACACCACAGCGTCTACCTAACTTCACCAAAGCATTAGAGCTTCCTGCTGTTGATGAGTTCAGCTCTTTGCTTGTTGAGCAAAAGCGTGAAATCTCAACCACTATGGCATTTGTTCGTACACTGAACATCTTGCTGAAGAACAAAGGCATTGGTAAGAACATCGTTCCTATTATTGCTGACGAAGCACGTACTTTCGGTATGGAAGGTCTGTTCCGTCAAATCGGTATTTACAACCCGCATGGTCAGGAATACACACCTGAAGACCGCAGTGTTGTGTCTTACTATAAAGAAGCGACTTCTGGTCAAGTATTGCAAGAAGGTATCAACGAGCTAGGTGCTATGTCTTCATGGGTTGCTGCAGCAACGTCATACAGCACTAACGATTTGCCGATGATCCCATTCTACATCTACTACTCTATGTTTGGTTTCCAACGTGTTGGCGACATGGCGTGGATGGCAGGTGATCAGCAAGCACGTGGTTTCCTATTAGGTGCAACAGCTGGTCGTACAACCCTAAACGGTGAAGGTCTACAGCACGAAGATGGCCATAGTCATGTTCAAGCGAACACGATTCCAAACTGTATCTCTTATGACCCAACATTCGCATACGAGTTAGCAGTAATCATGCAAGACGGTATCCGTCGTATGTATGGTGACCAAGAGAACGTGTTCTACTACTTGACGCTGATGAACGAAAACTACGCAATGCCAGCAATGCCTGAAGGCAGCGAAGAAGGTATTCGTAAAGGTATCTACAAGCTTGAGTCGTACACTGGTAGCAACAAGGTTCAGTTAATGAGCTCGGGCACTATCATGAACGAAGTACGCAAAGCGGCTCAAATTCTAAGTGAAGAGTACGGCGTTGCATCAGATGTTTACTCTGTGACTTCATTCAACGAATTAACTCGTGAAGGTCAAGATGTTGAGCGTTTCAACATGCTGCACCCAGAAGCTGAGCAAAAGACTGCGTACATTACTCAAGTAATGGGCACTGAACCAGCTATTGCAGCAACCGATTACATGAAGAACTATGCTGAACAAGTTCGTGCATTTATGCCTTCTGAATCATTCAAAGTACTAGGTACTGACGGTTTTGGTCGTTCAGACAGCCGTGAAAACCTACGTCGTCACTTTGAAGTAAATGCTGGCTACGTTGTTGTAGCAGCGCTGAATGAACTCGCTAAACGTGGCGATATTGAAAAGTCAGTAGTTGCAGCTGCAATTGCTAAATTCAACATCGACGCTGACAAGACAAACCCGCTATACGCGTAAGAGGCAATACAAAATGACAATCGAAATTAATGTACCAGACATCGGTGCGGATGAGGTTGAAGTAACAGAGATCCTTGTTAGCGTTGGCGACAAGGTAGAAGAAGAGCAATCGCTTATCTCTGTTGAAGGCGATAAAGCGGCGATGGAAGTTCCAGCGTCGAAAGCGGGTATTGTTAAAGAAATCAAAGTGGTTGTAGGTGACAAGGTGTCTACCGATTCATTGATTATGATCTTTGAATCTGAAGGCGCGGCATCTACTCCTGCTGCAGTTGAGTCAGCACCTGTTGCGGCTCCTGCTGCACCAGCTGCGGCTGAGCTAAAAGAAGTTCACGTCCCAGATATCGGTGACGATGAAGTTGAAGTGACTGAAATTTTAGTAACTGTTGGCGACAGCATTACTGAAGAGCAATCGCTAATGAGCGTTGAAGGTGACAAGGCTTCTATGGAAGTTCCTGCACCATTTGCCGGCGTGCTAAAAGAAATCAAAGTGAATGTAGGCGACAAAGTGTCTACTGGCAGCTTGGTAATGGTATTTGAAGTTGCGGGTTCAGCTCCTGCTGCCGCGGCTCCAGCGCCAGTTGCAGCACCGGCTGCAGTGGCGTCAGCACCATCAGTACAAGACGTTAACGTGCCAGACATTGGCGGTGATGAAGTTGAAGTGACTGAAATCATGGTTAGCGTGGGTGATACTGTGACTGAAGAGCAATCACTTATCTCTGTTGAAGGTGACAAGGCTGCGATGGAAGTACCTGCACCGTTTGCTGGTAAAGTGTTAGAAATTAAAGTGGCTCAAGGCGATAAAGTATCGACTGGCTCTTTGATTATGACTTTTGAAGTTGCTGGTAGCGCACCCGTTGCTGCATCAGTACAAGCAGCTCCTGCTCCAGCGGCACCAGTTGCAACTCCTGTTGCAAGCCCTGCTACTAGCCAAGCAGCACCGGCAGCGAAAGAAGACTTCGTTGAAAACAGTGCATACGCTCATGCTTCTCCAGTTATCCGCCGTATGGCGCGTGAACTAGGCGTTAACCTAGCTAACGTTAAAGGTACTGGCCGTAAGAATCGTGTAGTGAAAGAAGATGTTCAAAACTACATTAAAGCGGTTATTAAGCAAGTTGAGTCTGGCGCAGTTAAAACTGCAGCTGGTGGCGGCGAGCTAAACCTACTTGCATGGCCAAAAGTGGACTTCAGCAAGTTTGGTGAAACAGAAGTTAAACCGTTATCACGTATTCAGAAGATTTCTGGTGCTAATCTACACCGTAACTGGGTGAAGATCCCGCATGTTACCCAGTGGGATGACGCTGATATCACTGAACTAGAAGCTTTCCGTAAGGCGCAAAATGCTGCCGAAGCGAAGAAAGACTCTGGCATGAAGATCACACCACTTGTGTTCATCATGAAGGCGGTTGCTAAAGCGCTAGAAGCATTCCCAACCTTTAACTCTTCATTGTCAGAAGACGGCGAAAGCTTAATTTTGAAGAAGTACGTTAACGTAGGTATTGCGGTTGATACGCCAAACGGTCTAGTTGTTCCAGTATTTAAAGATGTGAACAAGAAAGGCATTCACGAGCTATCTGATGAGCTGAAAGAAATCTCTAAGAAAGCACGTGGTGGCAAGCTAACCGCTGCTGATATGCAGGGTGGTTGCTTCACAATCTCAAGCTTAGGCGGTATTGGTGGTACAGCATTTACACCTATCGTTAATGCGCCAGAGGTAGCCATTCTTGGTGTGTCTAAGTCAGATATGAAGCCTGTTTGGAATGGTAAAGAGTTTGAGCCGCGCTTAATGCTGCCGCTATCACTGTCTTACGATCACCGTGTGATTGATGGCGCTGATGGTGCTCGCTTTATCACGTACTTGAATAACTGCTTGTCAGACATTCGTACCTTAGTGCTTTAATCCAAATAGGCTGCTTGATTCAAGCAGCCTATTTTCTAGGTCGCTTATTTGAATCGCTTACCTAATTCGCTTAATCGGCACTATTAATAAACATCAGCAAGATTAAGCGTTTCTAGGATTGTGATCAGCATCAAACAAAGGTTAAAATGCGGCCACCTTACAAGATTTGGCCACAGTTTATCGTTGAGTCGGTTTTATCGTTAACTCGGTGCCACCAACGACATAAAAAGAATAGAGGAAAACATGAGTAACGAAATTAAAACTCAGGTAGTTGTACTAGGCGCTGGCCCTGCTGGCTATTCAGCTGCATTCCGTGCTGCAGACTTAGGTCTAGATACTGTTATCGTTGAACGTTTCAGCACGTTAGGCGGCGTATGTCTAAACGTGGGTTGTATCCCTTCTAAAGCTTTGCTTCATGTATCTAAAGTGATTGAAGAAGCAAAAGCGGTTTCTAGCCACGGTGTTGTTTTCGGTGAACCTCAGATTGATCTTGATAAGCTGCGTGAGTACAAGCAATCAGTAATCGGTCAGTTAACTAGCGGTTTAGGCGGCATGTCTAAAATGCGTAAAGTTAACGTGGTTAACGGTCTTGGTAAGTTCACTGGTCCTAACACGCTAGAAGTTCAAGGTGAAGACGGCGTTAAAGTTGTTCATTTTGAGCAAGCAATTATTGCTGCGGGTTCTCGCCCAATTCAATTGCCATTTATTCCTCATGAAGACCCACGTGTATGGGACTCTACTGATGCGCTAGAACTTAAAGAAGTTCCAGGTAAGCTACTTGTTATGGGTGGCGGTATCATCGGTCTAGAAATGGGTACAGTTTACTCTTCACTAGGTAGTGATATCGACGTGGTTGAGATGTTCGACCAAGTTATCCCTGCAGCAGATAAAGACGTAGTCCGCGTTTATACCAAGAAGATCAAGAAGAAGTTCAACTTGATGCTTGAAACTAAAGTGACTGCTGTTGAAGCTAAAGAAGACGGCATCTACGTTACTATGGAAGGCAAGAAAGCGCCTGCTGAACCTGTACGTTATGACGCTGTTCTAGTAGCTATTGGCCGTATTCCAAACGGTAAAGGTCTAGACGCAGAGAAAGCTGGCGTTAATGTTGATGAGCGTGGCTTTATCAATGTTGATAAGCAGATGCGTACTAACGTACCAAACATCTATGCAATTGGTGACATCGTTGGTCAACCAATGCTTGCACACAAAGGTGTGCATGAAGGTCACGTAGCTGCAGAAGTGATCTCTGGTCTTAAGCACTACTTTGACCCTAAAGTTATCCCATCAATTGCCTACACTGACCCAGAAGTTGCTTGGGTTGGTCTAACTGAGAAAGAAGCAAAAGAGCAAGGTGTTGCTTACGAAACTGCGACTTTCCCATGGGCTGCAAGTGGTCGTGCAATTGCATCTGATTGTGCAGATGGTATGACTAAGCTTATTTTCGACAAAGAGACTCACCGTGTAATTGGTGGTGCTATTGTTGGTGTTAATGGCGGCGAGCTTCTAGGTGAAATTGGCCTAGCGATTGAAATGGGTTGTGATGCTGAAGATCTAGCATTAACCATTCACGCTCACCCAACTTTACATGAGTCAGTTGGCCTAGCGGCTGAGATTTATGAAGGTTCAATTACTGACTTGCCAAACCCAAAGGCAAAGAAGAAAAAGTAAGCATTTACTAATGTTTTGAAAAAGCGCTCATTTGAGCGCTTTTTTTATGTCTAACAGCTCGGAAGAGTTGATTTTTAAGTGAACAATAGATGAATCTCTGTTAGCTAAATGCTACATTCAGGTTAATGTGAAAAGTCCCTAAGCACGTGAGAATAATAATCAAAAAAATTTGGCTTAGCTTCATTCTATTACTGTTAACTTATGCTGTGCCTACCTTGGCCAGTGGCGTAGTCCAGCGGGTGTTTACTGCAAGCGATGGTCTGATTAATGCCACTGTTTTGGATATTGGTTTCGATGAATATGGCTTTACTTGGTTGGCAACCGCAGAGGGCTTATATCGAGTTAGCAGTAATAAAGTTCGTCGTATCGATAAGGTCGGTTTAAACTCTAAAATCAACGATAGCGTGCTTTCTCTCTCGGTTCCTCTAAGTAAACAGCACATCCTAGTCAGCGGCAAGTACCAAGCTTATCTGTATGATATTAAAGCTAATCGATTTGTTGAGTTTGGCAGCCCTGAATTATTTCCAGAGTACCGTGGTAGTGGCATAGTATCGCAAATACAAGATACTGACGGTGAGCGGATCTTTTTGACCTATGACGGTGAACTGCTTAGGTTTAACTACCAAAACATGTCACTTGAGCGAATAAAGTTTCTTCCAAGCAACCCTGATCACCCTTGGTGGCACATCCTATCTTTGTCTGAGAACCGTCTGCTTATTGGTAAAGAAAAGCACTTAGAGGTTCGCGATATTAATGGCGTGAGATTAGAGGTTTTACCCTGGAAAACTGAATGGGGAGGGATAAAAAACGTCATTAAGCATTCCAGTGGGCGAGTCTGGATCAGTTCGAGTAAGGGGCTATTTGAAGTTGACCAGCAAAATCTGTCGATACAAAAAGTCGAACAGCTTGAACACTATATCACCAATATAGCTGAAGATAAGCAAGGCTATCTTTGGCTCTCGACTCGAGCAGGATTACTACGATGGCTCCCCGATTCAGCAAAAGGCATGCTTTATGGTAACGAGTTAAAGCAAAAGTCCAACATAGATTATACCTATGATATTGCCGTCGATGAGACAGGATTGATCTGGGTGGGTGGCAGCGGTGATGGGGTTGCAATTTTAGCTGTCGATCCAGACTTTGTTATTGATAAATACACTAAACAGCCTCCTTACAAGCTTAAAGATGAAGTGGTATGGACCATTTATGCTGATGAAAATCATATTTGGCTCGGTACCGATACAGGCTTGATGTTAGTTGACAAGCACACTCAGAAATCCTACGCGATTAATCCTCAAGGCCTAAGTCTTAGTGACAGCATCTTTAAAATTGACCCGTTAGATAAAGACCATCTGTTGCTGTCTACCACCAATGGTTTGTCGGTGGTGAATAAGAATACCTTCCACAGCCAAAGCTTTGCAGCTTGGTCTGGTGGCCGCAGTTCACTTGAATATAAAATGGTTTATAACACCTTTTTTGATACGTTAATTGAAGGGCGGATCTGGTTTGCGACTAGCAGCGGGCTTTATTATTGGGAAAAAGGGTTTCTCGAGCCCAAACTAATCCGCTTAGGAAGTGCTCTCAATAGTAATATTGCAGTGGAAATTGTTGCGGTTACTCGTGACAGTGAGCAGCGCTTATGGCTCGGTGGTTCACGTATTTTTGGCTACTTAGACTCTCAAAATACCTTCTATCCTGTATTGGCTCCCTTAAGCTTTGCGACAAGCAGTGAATCGAATATTCGATTTATTAAAGAGGTTCATCCAGGAGAGCTGTGGCTTGGTTTAGAGACGCAAGGCTTACTGTCATTTAAGGTTGATTCTGGGGCGATTAAAAGTGTGACCGATGAGTTGGGGGTTAGTTGTGATTCGGTCTACTTTATCGACAATGTTGGTGATTACCGTGTCGTGGGCTGTCCTCGTTCGTTGCTGAGGAAGAATATGCTCGATGGGGAGCTCTTAGTGTTTTCCCCTCGGGATGGTTGGCTGAGCGATGAGCTCAATGAAGGGGCTTACTTTGCCTCCGCAGAGGGCTTATATCTAGGTACTCCAGATGGAGCCATGTTGGTCGATGTCGAGCGATTAGAAAACAGGATCGCAGATGACTCTATGATGCTAGAGTCGATAGAGATCTATTTTGAAGATCGCAGCGAACTCAATTTAATGCCGGAGAATGACTATCATATCTTACCCGGGGCGCAGTTGATCAGTTTTCAATTAGCGCGCCATGACTACCTCAATCAGAAGCCTATGCAGATTAAGTACCGTTTACGTCGAGGCGGAATTGATGAGCAGGCAAGCTATATTTTTCTCGATGGAAAATCCCAACTGAATATTTCCGGTTTAGCTTCAGGATCCTATGTGCTGGATATTCTAAGCACGAACAATGAGGTTTGGTCTGAGAAGCCGTTTTCATTCAGTTTTTACGTTGAAAAATATTGGTGGCAAACTTCTTGGTTTAAAGGTGGTATTTTGCTTTGTCTGTTGCTAACAGGCCTAGGCATTATTTTTTACCGACAGCGCCAAGTGATGGCATTTAAAGGTGTCAATTTGGCACTAATCGATAGTGAGAATAGGCTTAAGCAAGCGCTTAAAGGCAGTAACTCAGAACTGTGGGAGTGGCAACGTGAAAGCGACCTTTTCCGCCTAGAAAATACGGCAGGAGTATTAGCTTCTGGGCAGTCACAAGTTTACTTTAAGTTAGAGCAGTTCCCTATCCACATTGAGGATATCGATGAAGTTATGGCGGCATGGCAAGATATGTTGCTAGAACGCACGGATAGGTTCGAAGTTGAGTATCGATACTGGCGTACCGATGGCGCTATGGGCTGGGTGCGTGTATTGGGGCGCCCAGTTGAAAGGAATGATGTTTCAGGAGTTATCGAGCGGGTTGCAGGGATTTATAGTGATATTACCGAGCAGAGAAAGCTAAAAGACGACGTTTACCTATTGGCGCAAGCATTCGAAAATACATCAGAAGCTGTGCTTATTTTTGATAGCGATGAGAAGATTCAAGTGTCCAATAAGGCTGCTGAAAATATTATCGGATTAAATTCTGAAAGCTTGAACGGTATGTCTTTCTCACAGGTTATACGGGGCGAAGAGATAAGCTCCACTATTGCTCATCTATTGCAGCAGGGGGTTAGCTGGGCTGGAGAGTGTGTTGTTGATTCCGGTAGTAGTCAAAAGTGTGCGGTTTGGCTGAACGTTTCCTCGATTTTGAATACCAGCGGTAATGCTAGCCGCTATGTGGTGGTTTTTTCTGATATCACAGAGCGTAAACGAACCGAGGCTGAATTGCGTCGCTTAGCTAATTTTGATGTATTGACAGGTTTGCCTAACCGATCCTTGTTCTCCAGCAAACTCGCACAGTCTGTGTATCAAGCTGAAAAAGATGGCGGCAATTTAGCCCTACTATTTTTGGACTTAGACAGGTTCAAGCATGTGAATGATTCATATGGTCATAGTATGGGGGATGCCTTGCTAGTCGAAGCGTCTAATCGTTTACAGTCTCTGATTTCAGATGAAAATGTCTTGTGCCGTTTTGGTGGTGATGAGTTTGTCATTTTGCTGCGTGATACTCCTACTATTGATACTGTTAATTACCTTTGTGAGCAGTTACTCGCCAGCATTGAACGGCCCTTTATGCTTTATGGACGCGAGTTCTATATCTCAACCAGTATTGGTGTGAGTATGTGGCCAGAAGATGCAAAGCAGCCAGAAGTGTTGATTAAAAATGCCGACTTAGCTATGTACCACGCTAAGGAAGAGGGCAAGGGGCACTTTAAGTATTATTCCAAGGAACGCAATGCTGAAGCGCTTTATCATTTAGCGTTAGAGGCCGATTTACGCAAGGCCATAGAGCGAAACGAACTAGAGCTTCATTTTCAGCCTCAAATAGATATTTTGCAAAATGATAAACTCGTCGGGGTAGAAGCGCTATTACGCTGGAATCATCCACAGAAGGGTTTTATTCGCACTGATATCTTTATTAAGGTGGCAGAAGCGTGTGGGCTGATCGTGGAAATTGATCGCTGGGTCATGCGTGAAGCTTGTCTTTATGGAGCTCGTTGGGCTCAAGAGTTAACCGAGCCCGTTAAAGTTTCGGTTAATATTTCTGCACTGCATTTCCGTCTCCCCGATTTTATTGGCGGTGTTCAGCAAATCATGACTGAGACCAAGATGCCACACTCGGCGCTTTCGTTAGAGATCACTGAAGGGGTGTTGATGAAAGAGCTGAAGGTGGCTAAGCAACATCTTAAAGCGCTTAAAACCTTAGGTATCGATGTGGCTATTGATGATTTCGGTACTGGCTATTCTTCACTGGCTTACTTGAGGCATTTTGAAGTTAATACCCTTAAAATTGATCGCTCTTTTCTTATTGATATCGCGACTAATAAGGCCGATCAGGCGATAGCGAGTAGCATCATTGAGTTGGCAAGAAATTTGAAATTAGATGTGGTTGCCGAGGGGGTGGAAACCCATGAACAGCTCGAGCATGTTTTCAGTCGAGGTTGCTATGTTATTCAGGGCTACTACTTCGCCAAACCTATGCCGCTTGCCGAAATTGAAACCTATATGGGCTTAAATAAAAGCTTAAAGCAGAACGTAAATAACAAGTTAGCCTTAGAGGTTTAGCCCTCAAGTAGCCTGTCGGTAGCGCTATTTCTTGCGCATCGCCACTAAATAAAATACGTTAAGACATTAGTAGAAGAGTTAAGTAAGTCATTATGATTAATAGAATTATCATTCTTTGCCTAGCAATGGCTAGTTCGCAAGTTTCATTCGCTGAAGAGCGTCCTAAAATCGGCTTAGTCTTGAGTGGTGGCGGTGCAAAAGGTGCGGCTCATATCGGCGTGCTTAAGGTGCTGGAAGAGAAAAATATCCCCATCGATTATATTGCCGGAACCAGTATCGGTGCCTATGTGGGAGGGATGTACGCATTAGGCTATAGCGCTGCAGAGATTGAAGCGATCATGATGAATACTGATTGGAGCCAAGGTTATTCAGACACCATTCCTCGGGAGTCATTAAGTTACCGCGACAAAGAGACTCGTGATCAGTTTAATATTCCAATCAATGTAGGTTACAGCGACGAGCAAGTTAAAATGCCTGCAGGTTTGCTTCGAGGGCAAACGATGTCGCAACTTCTACGTAGTTCGACTAATTTAGTTCACCAATTTGGTGACTTTGATGATCTTTCTATTCCCTATCGTGCAGTGGCAACCAACTTAGTCACCAGCGAACCTGTGGTGTTAAGTTCTGGTAGCGTGGTTGCGGCAATGCAAGCATCGGCATCAGTGCCAGGAGCCCTACAACCTGCGGTTATCGACGGCAAGCTGTTAGTGGATGGCGGGATTGCTAACAATATGCCTGTCGATGTGGTTAAGGCGATGGGCGCAGACATTGTCATCGCGGTCGATATTGGTTCTCCCTTAGTTGGTAAAGATGAGCTAAATAGTACGGTCGCTGTGTTAAACCAGCTCTCCACGATTCTTACCAATGCGAGCTCAGAGAGGCAGAAAGCCCTGCTTAGCGATCATGATATTTTGATCCGTCCCAATATTGGCGACCTAAGCACCACGGACTTTAGCATTATGCCTATTGCACTGCCGCTAGGTGAGATCGCTGCTCGGGAGCAGAGCGATAAGCTTGAGCAGTACAGTGACACTCGTAGTGATTTCAAACAATATTTGGCTCAAAAAAAGCATAAGAGTAAGCAATGGCTAGCGGAGATTAATAGGCCATTAATTAAAGTGGTTTATAACAACGACTCCAAGGTTAGTGAGAAGTTATTGGCGGATAACCTTTCTCTGAATGTTGGTGACCATGTCACAGTAGAAGATTTAGATGCCGGACTAGATAGAATTTATGCATTGGATAAGTTTGAACGAGTCGATGCGGAATTTACAGACACTGATGAGGGGCGGGTATTAACCGTCACAACAAAGGCTAAATCCTGGGGGCCGAATTACTTCCAGCTTGGCTTTAGTTGGGAAGATGACTTTAGCTTAGATTCTGTCATCTCTCTCGATATGGCCTATACCATGACTGAGCTTACCGAGAATGGTGGTGAATGGCGTAATGAGTTATCGCTCGGTTACGACAAATTAATCGCATCTGAGTTTTATCAGCCATTAGCTAAAGATCAGTCCTATTTCAGCCGTGCTCGAGTTGAGTATGAACTGAAAGATTGGAGCTTCTTTGAAAATAACAACCGGGTGTTAGAACTGAAACAAACAGCCTACCGTACCGAAGTAGGTATAGGGGCTAATTACACTCAAAATGGCATGGTCGAAATTGGTGTGCTGGGGGAAAGAGGCGATCTGGAGAACGACATCTGGGGGCTTGGAAAAGTAGATTACTCGGGTTATGGGGGCTACTTCAAATTCGCCTATGATGACCTAAATAGTATTAACTTTCCGACTTCGGGTAATCGTTTCACCTTCAATGTGTATATGAGAAAAGAGAGTTATGAATTAGATGGTGTTGGTGATTCTTCTGATTTCTCGATGCAATATGAAGCCGATTGGCGCGGAGCTGTTGGCGTGGGTAATCACGCTTTTGTGGGTATAGCCTCATTGGCAACAGTTGATAAAGATGGCGCGTTTACAGTAAACGTGTCGGAGCTTGGTGGCTTTTTAAATCTCTCTGGTTATCACAAGAACGCTCTATATGGTTCACACAAGGTGTTTGGTGCCTTTGTGTATCAGTATGACTTAGGGCGAGATGTGCTCGGTATGACCGAATATCCGCTTTATTTAGGTACCAGTATTGAGGCGGGTAACGTTTGGAATCAAAAAGACAATGTGTCACTTGATGACTTAATCTACGCAGGTAGCTTGTACTTAGGCATTGATACTGGCGTGGGGCCTGCTGCGTTTGGTTTTGGCGCATCAGATGATGGTGAAAAAACCGTCTTTCTATTTATCGGTAAGAACTGGTAGTCATTTTGGCGAAAATAATTTCAAGCTAAATGCAATAAAAAGCCCATCAAATGCTGGGCTTTTTGTTTTCAGCTCGATAGATATTCAGCTTGATGAAAATGGCGCTATTGATCGTAAGTCAAAAAGTTTGCTAATGCTTCTAGGCTATCGAGTTGCTGGTGGGCAATCACCCATTTGCCTAGAGTGGCATGTTGTGGCTCTGGGATCGCGATCGTTTGCATATTGGCTGCGCGCGCGGCGATTAACCCATTAAATGAATCTTCAATTGCTAAACAATTAACTGGGTCAATATGTAAGGCTTTAGCGCAATTTAAATACACTTCGGGATGGGGCTTACCATAAGCGAGCGATTCGGCTGATTCAATGGCGTCAAAGTAGCTCGTGATGTCTAACCTGTTTAAAACGGCTTCAATGATTAGACTAGAAGAAGAGGTTGCCAGACCGATTTTAAGCTTATTTTGCTGACAAGCTTGCAAAGCACTGAGTACACCTCGCATAGGTTCACCATCATGCTTGATGTGGCTAACAACCGTATCAACAATGGCCTGAGCCGTTTGCTGGTTATTGTAGTTTTGCCAAGGAGAGCGCGCATACCAAAACTCAACAACTTGGTCGATTCTAAGCCCCGTAGTGAGCTGCATATCCGCCATCGAAACGTTTAAACCCAGCTTACTCATAACTTCGAATATCGCCATTTGCCAAACAGGTTCTGAATCGATCAATACGCCGTCCATGTCAAAAATAACCGCTTTTAGCTGTGGTTTACTCATAGGTATCCAATTATGTTCATTATAACTTTGGTGAATATTAGCTGTGTAAATGCCATAGTTTACGAATAATCATACGATTATCTCGAGCCTAAGCACAGGATTTTTTGACCTATAACGCTTGATAAAATAGCCGGTAACTTAATTTAAATATATGATTTATATAATTTAGATCAATGTTTCAAACTATGGTCTAGTTTTCTTTTTAGTAGAATAGCTTTACTGTATAGCCCGAGATGTCGAACGAGCGTTGTTTTGCTTTTGTGGAAACGTGATCAGATTCATACTTTTGCAAAGCTGTAGTATAATAGCGCTCGAAATAAAGGGTCGAACCTGCCGAGCTGTCAGTTTCAATTTGAAGACGAGCAGTTTCGCTGTAAGAACGCCAAAACAAAAGGAAGGTTGCCGTGCTAGAAGCATATCGTAAACACGTCGCAGAACGTGCTTCAGAGGGCGTAGTCCCTAAGCCACTAGATGCCCAACAAGTGGCACAGCTAGTCGAATTGGTAAAGAATCCACCTGCAGGTGAAGAAGCTGTCATTCTTGATCTGCTAGAAAACCGTATCCCACCAGGTGTTGATGAAGCCGCTTATGTAAAAGCGGGCTTTTTGGATGCTGTCGCAAAAGGCGAAGTATCATCTTCAATCTTGTCATCAGAGCGCGCTGTTGAGCTGCTTGGCACTATGCAAGGTGGTTACAACATCGAACCACTGATTGCTCAGCTAGATAATGAAGCGCAAGCACCATTAGCCGTTGAAGCGCTTTCGCACACACTATTAATGTTTGATTCTTTCCACGATGTAGTGGAAAAAATGCAAGCAGGTAATGATTACGCTAAGCAAGTTGTTCACGCTTGGGCCGACGCTAAATGGTTCCTATCGCGTCCTAAACTTGCTGAAAAAATCTCTCTGACTGTATTTAAAGTCTCTGGTGAGACTAATACCGATGACTTATCTCCAGCACCAGATGCATGGTCACGTCCAGACATTCCATTGCACGCATTAGCGATGCTAAAGAATGCCCGTGAAGGTATCGTGCCTGACGAAGCAGGTACTATTGGTCCAATCAAAGAGATTGAGTCACTTAAACAAAAAGGTTTCCCATTAGTTTACGTAGGTGACGTTGTTGGTACGGGTTCGTCTCGTAAATCAGCAACTAACTCAGTGCTTTGGTTTATGGGTGATGATATCCCTAATGTACCAAACAAGCGTGCTGGTGGTTTCTGCTTAGGTGGTAAGATCGCGCCAATCTTCTTCAACACTATGGAAGATGCGGGCGCATTGCCAATCGAGCTAGATGTTAGCAAGATGGAAATGGGCGATGTTATCGACATCTATCCATACCAAGGTGTTGTTAAGCGTCATGGCTCTGAAGAAGTGATTTCTGAGTTCTCATTGAAAACTGACGTATTAATGGATGAAGTCCGCGCCGGTGGCCGTATCCCATTAATCATTGGTCGTGGTCTAACAGACCGTGCTCGTGAAACGCTAAATCTTGAAGCATCTGCTGAATTTGTGCGTCCACAAGATGTGGCTGACACAGGTAAGGGCTTTACCCTTGCACAGAAGATGGTAGGTAAAGCGTGTGGTGTTACTGGTATTCGTCCAGGCCAATACTGTGAACCTAAGATGACCTCTGTTGGTTCGCAAGATACTACAGGTCCTATGACCCGTGATGAGCTTAAAGATCTAGCTTGTCTTGGTTTCAGTGCAGACCTAACCATGCAGTCTTTCTGCCATACAGCGGCTTATCCAAAGCCAGTTGACGTGAACACGCACCACACACTACCTGATTTCATTATGAATCGTGGCGGTGTTGCACTGCGCCCAGGTGACGGCGTTATTCACTCTTGGTTAAACCGCATGCTTCTGCCTGATACCGTTGGTACTGGCGGTGACTCGCATACGCGTTTCCCTATTGGTATTTCATTCCCTGCCGGTTCAGGTCTTGTGGCATTCGCTGCTGCAACCGGTGTGATGCCGCTTGATATGCCAGAATCAATCTTGGTTCGCTTTAAAGGTGAGATGCAGCCTGGTATCACGCTACGTGATTTGGTACATGCTATCCCGCATAAAGCGATTGAAATGGGTCTGTTGACTGTTGAGAAGAAAGGTAAGATCAACGCTTTCTCTGGTCGCGTCCTTGAGATTGAAGGTCTTGAGCAGCTTAAAGTTGAGCAAGCATTTGAGCTTTCAGATGCGTCAGCTGAGCGCAGCGCTGCAGGTTGTACCATTAAGCTTGATAAAGAGCCTATCATTGAGTACTTAAACTCAAACATCGTTATGCTTAAGTGGATGATTAGTGAGGGTTACGGCGATCGTCGTACTATCGAGCGTCGTATCACTGCTATGCAGGAATGGTTATCAAACCCTGAGCTGATGGAAGCGGATGGCGATGCTGAATACGCAGAAGTGATTGAAATCGATTTAGCTGATATCAAAGAGCCTATTCTTTGTGCGCCAAACGACCCAGATGATGCGATCCTACTGTCTTCAGTTGTAGATACTAAGATTGACGAAGTATTCGTTGGTTCTTGTATGACTAACATCGGTCATTTCCGTGCAACGGGTAAGATGCTTGATAAGTTTGCTACCACTTTGCCAACACGTTTGTGGATTGCGCCGCCAACTAAGATGGACCGCGACCAGCTAACAGAAGAGGGCTACTACGCAATCTTCGGCCGTGTTGGTGCACGTATTGAGATCCCAGGTTGTTCATTATGTATGGGTAACCAAGCACGTGTTGCTGAAGGTGCTACGGTAGTTTCAACTTCTACACGTAACTTCCCGAACCGTCTAGGTACAGGTGCTAATGTTTACTTAGCATCTGCAGAACTAGCGGCAGTTGCTGCACTACTTGGTCGTTTACCATCACCAGATGAGTATCAGACATACGCTAAAGAGTTAGATGCAACTGCAGCTGACACTTATCGTTACCTGAACTTTGATCAAATTGCGTCGTACACAGCAAAAGCTGATGAAGTGATTTTCCAATCAGCAGTTTAATCAATTGATTTAAACCTGTGTGTGTCTAGTCCGAAAAAAGCCTGCTTACTAGCAGGCTTTTTTGTTTTCAGCGACAGCTTAAAAATGCAGTTTTCTAGCCGGAATGCATTGGCAGCATCAGTGAACTCCTGCTCGCTAATTGGTCGCGTTATGATTGGTGTAATTTTAATGCCGTGTTTATTGGCTAAGCGTAGTTATACCAATTAGTATAAAGATTTGGTCGCTCAGCGAGAATTTAGCGGCACTGAGACAAGGTCATTAAGTGCTCCTGCTTTAATGACATTCGCTGCATCCATGCAACTCGCAACGAGTGCAGAGCATAGTTAAACTAGGTTCAAGCTTCCTCTTTTTATCAAGAGTCGCAGTATCAGAGCCGCTAAAACTCGCCATTCTGGAGTGTTTTTGGCTTCCTACTTCTGCGTTGAATAACTTCACAAGGGAGCAACCATTCCTTCAGTTATTCGCCTTGAATTAGTTTGCCAAAAACGCTCTGAGTAGAGCAACTTCTTATACCGATTGGTATGAGCTAGATTGAAGCACTAAAAAGGCCAGCTAATCAGCTGGCCTTTTTTAATTCATTTTTATTTTGCTAGAACCTAGAACCTAGAACCTAGAACCTAGAACCTTTTTTGAGTCTTAAGAATGCTTGCTATGTAGTACTTCTAACAGTTTATCTTCTAACTCAAAGCGAGTTTCCATTGCATGACCTAAAGAAGATAAATCTTTGTCTAAATGGAACAGCACTTGCTCGTCATCGGCTTCAGTATATTTATCATTGAAATCTAGAGCGGTATCCGTGGTCTCGCTGATCTGCGGAACCAGTTGCTGAGCGAGTTCTTGGCTTGAGCTACCATTCTTTTCGCAAGCGGTTACCACTTGGTTATAGATCTCAAAATGGCCTTCTGACACATAATCCATCAATTGGTCACAAAACTGTTTGACTGAGTCAAAGGCGGGTAGTGATTTGTCAGTTTCCTCATACGGCGGGATCCCAGCAATCTGGCAATAGTTAATAAGCAAGTTGCGCCGATTATTTAACCATTGATCTATAAGAGTATTTGAGCCGCCCCATTTTTGTTCGGCTTTCTCTAACTTTCTTAGCATGATCTTCCCCGTTAAGAATCCTTCTCTGTACTTCTAATGTAGGGGAAAAATGTAGTTTTGATCAACCATTTTTGGCCAATTTATGAGGAAATGCTAAATGGACATACCAGAGGAAGGATTGTGAACAAAGTGCTATAAAATAAAATGCCCAGCGATAGAAAGCTATCGCTGGGCGAGTAAAGTTTGTAGCGGGCTCGATGCGACGAGCTTCTTGATTGTTCTTGCTAGCGCAGACTTTTTATACCAAAGCTAGCACTTAGGTGCAACTTTTTTCTGTCACATTGCGAACTGTACAGCTTAGGTTAAGCTAGGTTGTGAATCTATTTCACGTTTTTACTGAAAGCTGTGAACTGCGCTTAGGAGCAAGTAATTGGGCCTGTTATATAAGCCAATAATGTTAACTGCCTCCGAGTTGGCAGAATTTGTCGCGTTACTTGTCACATTATTTTACCTATAGAGGTTACTTTATTAACGTAAATGCTAAACTACTGCCCCAAGCGGATATCACTATAAGTTTAGGAATCAAGCCAAATGGCAGAATTAAAGAATGATCGTTATTTACGTGCGTTATTAAAACAGCCTGTCGATAGAACTCCTGTCTGGATGATGCGTCAAGCTGGCCGTTACCTTCCAGAATATAAAGCCACCCGCGCAGAAGCTGGCGACTTCATGTCTCTTTGTAAGAACCAAGACTTAGCTTGTGAAGTGACTCTTCAACCTCTACGTCGCTACGACTTAGATGCGGCTATCTTGTTCTCAGACATTCTAACTATTCCTGATGCAATGGGCTTAGGCCTGTACTTTGAAACTGGCGAAGGCCCACGTTTCGAACGTCCTACAGATACAATCGATTCAATCAAAAAGCTTTGCATCCCAGATCCAGAAGACGAGCTTGGCTATGTAATGCGTGCTGTAAGCACTATTCGTCGTGAACTAAAAGGCGAAGTACCTTTAATTGGTTTCTCTGGTTCACCTTGGACACTAGCGACTTACATGGTTGAAGGCGGTTCTAGCAAGGCATTTGAAAAGATCAAGAAGATGGCTTACGAAGAGCCAGCTACTTTGCACATGCTACTAGATAAGCTAGCTGACTCTGTGACTTTGTACTTGAACGCTCAAGTTGCAAACGGTGCACAGTCTCTAATGATTTTCGATTCATGGGGTGGCGCGCTTTCTCACCACGCATACCGTGAATTCTCTCTACGTTACATGCAAAAAATCGTTGATGGTCTAACTCGCCATGCAGACGGTCGCCAAGTACCAGTTACTCTGTTCACTAAAGGTGGCGGACTATGGCTTGAGTCTATGGCTGAAACAGGCTGTGACGCACTAGGTCTAGACTGGACTGTAGATATCGGTGATGCACGTCGCCGTGTTGGTCATAAAGTTGCTCTACAAGGTAACATGGACCCATCAGTACTTTACGGTACGCCAGAGCGCATTCATCAAGAAGTGGATCAAATCCTTTCTTCTTACGGTGAAGGTACTGGTCACGTATTTAACTTGGGCCATGGTATTCACCAGCACGTTGATCCAGAACGCGCAGGTTCATTCATTAACTCAGTACATGAGTTATCAGCTAAGTACCACAAGTAATTAGCTCGCCTATCGGCGAATGACTTACCATTGTTTGGTATGAATAAAGGCTCAGTTTACTGGGCCTTTATTGTTTCTGTCGTTTGATTTTATTTCCCATTATTCAGTTTGTATTAAATGTATTTTGAGAAAATACAGCGGCAGATTGATGATTATTTGCAATAAAAGATGAGATTCAATAATGATAGTGAGTTTGTTGATGTTTTTATCAACGACTGTTACACATACAGGTATTATCTGTGGAGGATATAGGGTAGTTTGCTCACACAAACCAAGTCGTAGCCAGAGTGACTGGCGGGTTTTGAATTAGAGAAGTTGTCCTCAGATGCAAATTGGCAAGAAAGTTGTCTTAGTGATATTTGGGATCTGTATCCCCCTCCTAGCTTTAGCTTGCTTAGCTGGAGTGACCTGGCTACACAGCGAAGTTGACGCTATACGTAGTTATGTCATCGAGAAAGAACTAGAGAGCATTCAGTCTCAAGTAGACCGTGATATCGAACGTTTTCAGTTGCAGCTTGATAATTTTTCAATAAATTATCAAATAGGTAATCCCACAGACCTATTGCCAGAGGATGCATTATTTAGCAGTACTCATATGCTGCAAATTAAGGGGGGGAAACTTGAACCTCTCGATATGCAGCAGCCTATGGATTCACAGTTGCCAATGACGTTGCTTGCGAGCGAGCAGGCAAAGGCAGGGGTATATTTCGACAAGGTTCCAGCTTTAGCTTATCTCATCAGCATTCAAGCTAAGTCTGCCGATTCTGAGCGGCTAGTGAGTATGAGTCGGCTCACAGATGATTACCTAGCGACATTAGGCTTTGTCGATTTTGCTACCCGAATAACAATTGCAGCCGGAAGCGCTAAGCCTGGGCTGGTTTTAACTGCCAATACTGTTACTGCTCAATTAGCTCTTCCTGCACTTGTTAATCAAGAACCGGTGCACCTTTCTATTGCCTTCTCGAATCAATTCTTCTCGCGCATGGCGTGGCAATACAGCTTACTAACGCTAGGCGGGCTGGGGCTAGTGATTGCATTACAGTTAGTGGTATTTATCTGGCTAAGAAATGCAGTGTTTAGGCCTTTGAATAGACTCTCTGAGCAAGTAGGCGGCATAGGTCTTGACTTAAAAGGCCGTGCTTACATTAACGGAGCGGGTATTCACGGGACTGGCAAAAATGAGTTTGGCCAGGTCACTAAGAGTATTAATCACCTACTCGAGAACCTCTATCGACAAGAGAGTCAATCTCAAGTCACCTTGGAGTCTATTGCAGAGGCGGTGATCTTGACTGATAATAATGCTGAGGTTAGCTATATCAACCCTTATGCCGAGCGCCTATTGAAGCAGAGTACCGCAGAAGCACTAGGTAAGAGGATCCATGAATTATTACCAGATAACCAAAGCTTAAGCGAGAAGGTTACCGCCTTTCTGCAAAGCGTACCGCTTAATGTAGAGCCCATACTTTTACGCCTTAATTGTGACACTCCAAAGTTAATGAGTGGCACCTTGACACATTTATCTAATCACTCTGGGGAAATCATTGGTGCCGTGCTGGTATTAAAAGACACGACTCAAGAAGCCTTGTTAAAGCGTAAGCTTCAGCGTCAAACTTATTTAGATCCCGTAACGGGTCTACTCAATAGAGCCACTTTTGAAGAGCGCTTTATTGAGTATGCTCAATCATCCCAATCCCTAGCCGTCGTCTACCTAGATCTGGAGCAGTTTAAGCTCATCAATGACTCCAGTGGCCATACCGTAGGTGATAAGATGCTTAATAAGGTGGCCAAATCGATTGAGTCTTGCTTATCGGATAATATGCTATTGGGACGCATAGGGGGCGATGAGTTTGGTTTGATCATTAAAGATAGTTCAGCCCTAGCAGTTGCTAAGTTAATTAAGAAGATCATTGCCGGCGTAGGTCGCCAAACGGTAACGCATAATGATACTTGCTATCGTGTAGGTGTGAGCGTTGGAGTGGCATTGTCACGCTTTAATAAAGACACCGATCTGCTTGGACTGCTCAAAGATGCCGATATCGCCTGTCTTGCAGCCAAGAGCAAGGGCAGTAATCAGGTGTACTTTTATGATGGTCGTGATATCGATTTAAGTTATCAGCGTAATGCGCCTAAATGGGCGGTTAGAATCGTGCAGGCGATTGAGCACAACGAGCTTATTCTCTACTACCAAAAGATAAAGTGTCTTTCTTCGCATAGCCATAGGCAGCGCCTTGAGGTGCTACTAAGGATCCAAGAACCAGGAGGGCGAGTTCTGCCTCCGGCACAATTTATTGCAGCGGCAGAGCGCTTTAAACTTATCGTCGACGTGGATAAAGAGGTCATTAGAAAGACCTTCCTATGGTTGTCTTTAAATGAGGCGCTGTGGGATGACCATTGCCTATCAATTAATTTATCGGGTAATAGCCTTGGCGCCGAGGGCATGGTCGACTTTATTTTGAGTCAACAAAAGCGTTTTAGCGTGCCAAGTAGCTGTATCTGTTTTGAGATCACTGAAACCAGTGCCATTCAAAATCGCAGCCGAGCGATGAAGATGCTATTAGACTTGCGCAAGCGTGGCTTTGCCTTTGCTCTGGATGACTTTGGTAGCGGATTTGCCTCCTATGGCTACCTTAAAGAGATGCCTGTCGATTACGTTAAGATTGACGGTTGTTTCGTGAAAAATTTAGCCAGTAACGCTAAAGATTATGCCATCGTTAAGTCGGTTAACGATGTTTGCCGTGTGATGGGGATTGAGACGGTGGCAGAGTTTGTCGAAAACCAAGAGATTATCGACAAACTCGAGGTGATTGGCGTGAACTATGCTCAGGGCTACGGTATTGGCAGGCCGCAGCCTTTAGACGCCTATCAGAAGCTTTCGACTCCTGAGAAACTGATGGCTTAACATTGATAGCTCTTAGAGGGAGCTATTTGCGATCTCGATTGTTATGTGTGAGGTTTAGGGGCTAAACATATTAACGATTTTGATGGTTAGGCTATAAATGCAAATCTTTAAAGATAAAGTCATTATCATTACTGGTGCATCGGAAGGCATAGGGCGAGCGTTAGCACTGGCACTTGCTCCATATGGATGCAAGTTAGTGATCAGCGCTCGTAATCTCGAGCGGCTGAACTCCTTGGCCAAGGAGTTGGCTGAATTAGGCCATCCTCCTTTAGTTCATGTGGCTGACGTATCGGACCAAGTTGAATGTACTGGCCTAATCCAAGCTTGTATCGAAGCGTTTGGTAAGTTAGATATCTTAATCAATAATGCCGGTATGACCATGTGGTCACGCTTTGATGAGCTTGAAGACTTAAGCGTTTTATCACAGATCATGCAAGTGAACTATCTCGGCCCCGCCTATCTTACCCACGCCGCAATTCCTTACCTTAAACAGACCCAAGGTCAAATCGTCGCTGTTGCCTCGTTAACAGGTATGACTGGTGTACCAACACGTTCGGGTTATGCTGCTTCTAAGCACGCTGTAATTGGCTTTTTTGATTCATTGCGGATTGAACTAAGCGATGACAATGTGGCTGTGACAGTAATTTGCCCTGACTTTGTAGTGACCCAGACCCATAAGCGCGCGCTTGATGAACAAGGTAAGCCCTTGGGGGCAACGCCAATGCAGGAAAGTAAGATCATGACGGCAGAGGCTTGTGCGCAAATGATGTTACCCGTGATTGCCAAACGACAACGTTTATTAATCACTTCTTTTCGAGGTCGAATAGGCCGCTTCTTTAAAATTATCGCCCCAGGCTTAATTGATAAAATTGCACGTAGGGCGATTGCGTCAGGCCGTTAATTCAATTTCGATTAACAGCTTAGACTGAAGCTACTTATTGAGATGTTTTACAATAGTTTCAGCGGCTTCAGCTTTGGTTGCTTTGTCTGCCGTTGGTTCAATATGTGCCGTTGCGTTATGACCCGTCATATCTTCTGCAATATGCAACCAATCTGGATGCCAGTAAAAAGATGAGCCTGATAGTGTGTCCCAGTTATGCACACCAGATGTCTCGCCTTGATAGATAAGATCGCTTACTGAATATTTCATTGTCTAACCCCAGCTTGTTAAGTTTAATTCTTGGCAATTTATCGATCCACTCTGTTTAATATTTATCTTTTAATTTGCGTGGATCTATTGCTGCAGGGTTCAGCATGCACTTTCAAGTCACGCTTTTGTGCTACATAGATCACAAAAAACATGATTGCTTGATATTGGTTTACAAGCTGAAGGCACAAATCAGAGGTTATAAATGAAAAATCGCAGTCACAACCTCTGCGGCTTTCACGGGCACATATTACACGGTAAGTGATGTCATTACGGCTAAGTGATAACCCTTGTTATACCAATATTTTTTTAATGGATTAGCCTATAAGTTAATATAGTAGGCATAAAAAAGCCCTGAATTAACAGGGCTTCTAGATTAACTAGCTAATAAAGAGTCATTTAGCCTTCGCCGTTTTCACGAGCAATCGCGCGGTACGCAATATCAGTTCTAAAGTAGACATCATCCCAATGGATAGCATCAACTAAGTTGTAAGCTGCTTGCTGTGCTTCGGTTACTGTATTACCAAGGGCAGTAGCGCATAGTACGCGGCCGCCATTAGTTACTACGTGACCGTCTTGCATGCTAGTACCTGCATGGAATACTTTCGCGTTGTTATCACCAAGAGTTAGACCGTCAATCACATCGTGCTTGCGATATGCATCTGGGTAACCACCTGCAGCTAGCACTACGCCTACAGCTGCGCGCGAGTCAAACTCAGCAGTCACTTGGTCTAGTTCACCACGAGTTGATGCTAGGCAAAGCTCTACTAGATCTGACTTAAGGCGCATCATAATAGGTTGAGTCTCTGGGTCACCAAAGCGGCAGTTGTACTCAAGTACTTTTGCGCTGCCATCGGGCGAAATCATCAAGCCTGCGTATAAGAAACCAGTGTAAACATTGCCTTCTGCAGCCATGCCATCAACGGTTGGACGAATAACATGTTCAATAGTCCAGTCGTGAACCGCTTGGGTCACTACAGGAGCCGGAGAATACGCACCCATGCCGCCAGTATTTGGACCATGATCGCCGTTATCACGGGCTTTATGATCTTGGCTGGTGGCCATAGCAAGAATGTTCTTACCGTCTACCATTACGATAAAGCTGGCTTCTTCGCCTTTTAGGAACTCTTCGATAACTACGCGAGAGCCTGCTTCACCAAACTTGTTGCCAGCTAGCATATCTTCGATAGCTGCATCGGCTTCATTTTGGTCTGCTGCAATAATCACGCCTTTACCTGCGGCTAAGCCGTCGGCTTTAATCACGATAGGGAAACCTGTCAACCCAGTCACTTGTTTAACATAGGCTTTAGCAGGCTTTATCTCAGTAAAGTTTGAGTAAGCTGCTGTAGGAATATCGTGACGGGCTAAAAAGTCTTTAGTGAAGGCTTTAGATGATTCTAACTGCGCCGCACCTTTAGTAGGGCCAAAGATAGGTAGGCCGGCTTCATTGAACGCATCAACTAGACCAAGTGCTAATGGTACTTCAGGACCAACAATAGTAATTGCGACTTTTTGCTCTTCGGCAAATGCCACTAACGCTGAGATCTCTTCAACATTAATTGCCACATTCTCAAGCTTTGGCTCTAGTGCTGTACCAGCGTTACCAGGGGCTACGAAGACAGTTTCAACTTGCGCCGATTGCGCCGCTTTCCAAGCTAATGCATGTTCGCGACCGCCGCCACCTATAATCAATACTTTCATATCTTTACCTTTTATAGCTGCGCCATTCTTCCTATCTCTGCATCAAGCATGCTCACGTATTGGCATACGCTGCGCGTGCTTTCTTTGACCTAGAAAGAGTGGCTTGCTCTAAACGTTAAATATTAATTTTGTTAATGCGCGAATAAAGCCCTTTATTCGCGCAAACCAATTAATGACGGAAGTGACGCATACCGGTAAATACCATTGCCATGCCGTGCTCGTCAGCCGCCGCGATGATCTCTTCATCGCGGATTGAGCCGCCTGGCTGGATGATACAGCTGATGCCAGCTTCTGCTGCAGCGTCGATACCATCACGGAATGGGAAGAATGCATCTGATGCCATTACTGAGTCTTGTACTTCTAGACCTTCGTCAGCAGCTTTAATGCCCGCAACTTTTGCACTGTAAACGCGGCTCATTTGGCCTGCGCCCACACCGATAGTCATGCTGTTCTTGGCGTAAACAATCGCGTTTGATTTAACAAACTTAGCCACTTTCCAGCAGAACATTAAGTCTTTCATCTCGCTTGCAGTAGGCTGACGCTTAGAAACAACTTTAACATCGTCTAGGCCTACCATGCCTTGATCGCGATCTTGCAGTAATAGACCACCGTTAACGCGCTTGTAATCTAAGCTGGTGGTTTTGCTTGCCCACTCACCGCACTCAAGTAAACGTACGTTAGCTTTAGCTGCAACAATATCGCGCGCTGCTTGGCTCACTTTAGGGGCAATGATCACTTCAACAAACTGACGCTCAACAATTGCGCTTGCAGTTTCAGCATCTAACTCGCCGTTAAAGGCGATGATGCCGCCAAAAGCTGACGTTGGGTCAGTTTGGAATGCACGGTTATAAGCTTCAAGCAGGTTTTCACCAATCGCTACACCACATGGGTTAGCGTGCTTAACAATCACACAAGCTGGCTCGTCGAATTCTTTTACGCACTCAAGTGCAGAATCAGTATCGGCGATGTTGTTGTATGACAGTGCCTTACCTTGCAGCTGCATGGCTGTAGCTACAGAGGCTTCATCCAGATTAGTATCAACATAGAATGCGGCTGTTTGATGGCTGTTTTCGCCATAGCGCAAGTCTTGCTTCTTCACTAGTTGAGTGTTGTAAGTGCGTGGGAACTTAGAGTCTGCATGGCACTCATCTTTGCTGTGCGCAGGAACTTTAGTACCGAAGTAGTTAGCAATCATGCCATCGTACGCAGCTGTGTGCTCAAACGCGGCAATCGCTAAATCAAAGCGAGTTTCAAGGGTGGTGCTACCTTCGTTTGCTTGCATCTCGGCAATCACGCGGCCGTAGTCGTTAGCGTTAACGATGATAGTGGTGTCTTTGTGGTTTTTAGCGGTAGAGCGCACCATAGTTGGGCCGCCGATATCGATGTTCTCGATAGCGTCTGCAAGGGTGCAACCTTCTTGAGCGACAGTTGCAGCGAATGGGTACAAGTTAACCGCTACCAAGTCGATAGGCTTGATATTGTTTTGTTCCATTACGATTTCGTCGATACCGCGACGCGCTAAAATGCCGCCATGCACTTTAGGGTGCAGGGTTTTAACGCGACCATCCATGATCTCTGGGTGGCCAGTATAGTCTGACACTTCAATGACAGGCACACCATTATCAGCCAGAAGGCGTGCGGTGCCACCAGTAGAAAGTAGTTCAACACCTTGAGCATGCAACGCTTGTGCAAACTCTAGGATTCCGGTTTTATCTGAAACGCTTAACAGCGCGCGACGAATAGGTCTGGCATTATTCATTGTAGGTACAGGGTCCAGTAGTTATTTTTAAGGATCTTTCGGAAAACAGAACAGTCTCACGCCTTATAGGCCTACACTGCTTTCCAAAAGTCCCTCAATACTCTCCCGTCACGGCGCGCATATTTTAACGTAAATTTACACTCGGCGGTGTTTTTTTCTGCGCGATTTCACAATACGTTCAGCAGAACAAGCTTTCTTGTTTATTTAAGCGCAGAATAACTATTGACCTTGGATACAACTCCAAGGTTTATACTCTAGCCGTTACAGTGACAAAAACCTGTTTGTTGGTTGATTTTATCACTGGTGAATGCTTGAGCTTGAAGCTGGATTGCAAACAGAATTTTAAATTGATTTGGAGCTAGGCATGTATCGAATTGGTGAGCTTGCACAGCAGTGTGAAGTTAAGACTGACACCTTAAGGTTTTATGAAAAGCATGGGTTGTTAGCACCATCTTCACGTACCGATTCTGGTTACCGTATTTATACGGAAGCTGACGCCGAGCGGTTGCGCTTTATTTTACGTGCAAAAGCAGTGGGGTTCACGCTTGCTGAGATCACTGAACTTTTGTCGATTGAATTAGATAAATCCAATTGGGCCTGCGCCGATGTAAAAGGCATGGTCGATGATAAGCTAGCAAATGTCGAAGCTAAAATCGCTGAGCTAAACCATTTTCAATTGTCTTTGCAGCGTTTGTCGCAAGCCTGCTGTGGCGGCCCTGAAAGTGCCGAGCATTGCTCGATTCTCGAAGCGCTAGAGTCAAATACAGATAGCATTCGCTGTGAAAATAATAAGCATAGCCATGGTGAGCATAAGTTCACTAAAACCTGCGCTGATAAATAGAAAGCAAAATCGAATACTTAAATTGAAAGCTTAAGAATACACGTGAGAAGTCGTTATGTTATTAGAAAACTTTATTGAGCTGTTTCTAGAGTCTGCCCCCTGGCTTTTGCTCGGCCTAGTGTTAGCCGGTATGTTGAAAATGTTTGTGCCTATGGCTTGGATGCAAAAGCAGCTTGGCGGCCACGGTTTTAAAACTGTGGTAAAAGCAGCGGTACTGGGCGCACCGCTACCTTTGTGTTCTTGCGGCGTCATACCTGCCGCGGTGGGTTTACGTCGTAGCGGTGCATCGAAAGCCGCAACTACTTCATTTTTAGTCTCGACTCCAGAAACTGGTGTTGACTCGGTAACCGTGTCTTATGTGCTGCTAGGCCCATTTATGGCAATTGTTAGACCGATAGCTGCGGTGATTAGCGCGATTGTGGCGGGTCTATTAGTTGGCCGTGACGACGATGACGGTAAACCAATTGTTAGCGAGCAAGCTAAATCTGGTTTAGGCACTCAAACCGAGCCAGCTGCATCTTGCTGTAGTAGCAAGAAGCCAGCACCAAAGGTTGAGCCTGTTGCTTCTTGTTGTAGCAGTAAAAAAACCGAGTCAAAAGTTGAGGCGGTTACATCTTGTTGCAGTAGCAAAAAAGCGGTTGAGCCTAAAGCAGAAAAATCTTCGTGCTGCTCTACTAAAGCGCCTGTTGCTGAAGTTGTAACGGCAGAAAAGTCATCATGCTGCAGCAGTAAAAAATCCGATACAGACACTCACGCCCATAGTCACGAAGCAGAAAGCTGCTGTGAGTCAACTAAAGATGTGGCCACTGAATTAAAAGGCACCTCTATTATTAGTCGTATCGGTAAAGGCTTGCATTATGCGGCAACCGATCTGGTTCGTGACACGACTATTTGGTTGCTAATCGGTTTGTTCTTCGCCGCGTTAGTGCAAACCTATGTGCCAGCCGACTTTATGGCTAAGTGGGGCGATGGTATTTTGGCAATGTTAGTCATGGTGCTTATCTCTATCCCTATGTATATTTGCGCCACGGCATCAACGCCAATTGCGGCAGGTTTGCTATTAGCGGGTGTATCACCAGGTGCGGTATTAGTATTTATGTTGGCAGGCCCTGCAACCAACATAGCGACCTTAGGTGTGGTCACTAAAGAGCTAGGTAAGCGTGCCTTATATGGCTATTTAGGTGGCGTACTAGGTGTGGCGTTAGTGTCGGGCATCTTGGTTAACTATCTCGTTGATACCTTCGGTTTTGTGGTTATGCCGCAAATTGGTGAGCAGCATGAGCTATTACCTGCGGGCATCGTTTACACTTCAGGTGTGGTGCTTGCAATATTAATGGCTAAAGTTTTCTTAGATAAGCTGCCTAAAAACTGGTGGCGTAGAGACTGCTGCTCTTAAGCACTAACCTGGCATAGCTGATAAAGGTACTCATCTGAGTGCCTTTTTTATTTTTGGCGTGTAATACTCTATAACTAATATGAAGTTAGTTTGGGTTTAGCGGGATTAGATTAGCCTAGTTATATATGTAGCGTTAGGTCGTTACTTTTCTTTGGCTAAACCTCATCTAGGAGTCGTTAATTGACTTGCGATTAACCACTATTGCTGCAGATTAATAATAAGTACAAAAGGACCTGTTATGAAAAAAATCCTCGCTTTAATGTGTTTCGCGCTGGCCATTGCGGGTTGCTCTGAACCCTCTAATTTGGATGCTAATGGTAATTACGTAAAAGGTGTACATTATCGTGAATTAGCTAATCCCATTCCCGCAAGCAGTAACGATATCACGGTAACTGAGTTCTTTGGGTATGGTTGCCCACACTGTGAGTTGTTTGAAAAGCCGCTGCATAAGTGGGAAGAGACCTTAAGTGATAGTGTTGTTTTAGTGCAGTCCCCGGCTGTGTGGAATGAAGCAATGAAATTGCATGCTAAGGTGTTTTTTATTACTCAGCAGCTAGAGAATAGTAAACAAATTCATGGAGCGCTTTTTAATGAGATCATTGGCTTGCGTGAAGTCAGCAGTCTAAGTGAGCAACAAGCAAAACTGGCAGCTTTTTTATCGGACTACGGCCTAAGCGAGCAAGAGTTTAACGCCTTGCTCAACTCTGCAGATATTGTGTCTAAGCTTAAGCAAGCCATGTTGCTTATGTCGTCGGCAGAGATCCAAGGCACGCCAACTCTATTAGTTAATGGTCGCTATATTATTCTCAATGAGTCAGCCAGTTCGGTAGAGCAGGTAATGGATATCGCAAGCTATTTGGTTGAGTTAGAAAAGACTAGATTATCGAATCCATAGGGCTCTCCAATTAGCGATTTTTCTTTATATGAGGACGGTTAATGTCTGATATGCAAGCGGTAGTGATATTTGATGGTGCTTGTAACTTATGTGATGGCGCAGTGAGTGTTATTACAAGGCATAATCAACATAACAAATTTGAGCTAGTGGCGTTGCAATCGTTACAAGGACAAAGCTTATTAAGGCAATATCAGTTAACCGATATTGCCTTGGATAGCGTGATCCTGATTAAGTCGGGTCGCTATTATTTACGCAGCGATGCAGTGATAGAAATTGCCAAGTCATTGAGCTCACCTGCTAGCGGGTTACGATACTTGGCTTACTTGCCTAAAGCGCTGCGTAACAGTGGTTATAACCTGGTTGCAAAATATCGTTATCGTTTGTTTGGCCAAAAGGCCCTATGCCGCCTACCTGAACACAAAGTCCAGCATCAAACTGGCACTGACGCTCGTTCCAGCGAAAATTCCAATTCCAGCTCTAATTCGAAGAGCAAACCAAAATCTCACGGCTAAATAACGTACCCATTTCAAATACCAATACTGTTTGCTCACTTTATTGAGTTGTAATTAAGGGGACGATTAGGCTTATTTGATGCAAATCTCATCGATATCTTTGTTTGATGCTAGGACATATTGGTCGCAAATGGCTTAGTGGTCTATTTTGGTACAACGGCAAATCATTCTATTTTTAGGCTGTGAAGAGCTTTGCAAGATGATTGTTCAGCGTTCTGATGTGCCATATTGTCTAAAGCCCTGTGCTCTAACATCGCTAAAGTCATAGCGTTAAGCAGCGGTTAAATGTTCTTATGGGCTGTAAACGCATGGCTGGCTTGCTATCAAGCTCCTTGTAACTTGCCATTCTCACTTTCTCCTACGATACATTTAACATCTTACCTCTATTGTTTTTGCGACATAATGTCCTTTCTATGTTGGTCATAAAGTCCTTTCGGCGTCATTGCGGCTACCTTGGTGTTTTAATCTTCACTTTTGCTATTTTTGTTGTTTTTGTTCTTATATTTGTACTATTTCTCATGTTTTATTGGTTTTTTATTCTGTTGTGGTTTTAGTGTGATTTGGATCGTGTGTTATAAATTGTTCGTTTAGCTGACTTTAGGGATAATCGTTTCGCGTTAATTAGTCTTTGTTTAGGTCGTTTGCTGTAGGTCATCTTGGTTGCAATAAACATGATGAGCTCCTTTTAATGATCACAATGTGAGATTCGATTATCGAAAACCAAAACTACGGCGCCGAGATGAGAAAGTCGGTTCTAAGTAGAAAATACTAATTGTGTGAGGGTGATATGGACAGACGACAGTTTTTTAAACTGTGTGCCTGCGGAGCGACCACATCGGCAATATCAGCGTTGGGATTAATGCCCGGCACTGCGATGGCTGCGCCTCGTGAGTATAAGTTGTTGAAAGCAAAAGAAACCCGCAATAACTGCTGTTATTGCTCAGTGGGTTGTGGCTTGTTGATGTACAGCCATGGCAGCAACGGTAAAAACGCTGAGAAAGCGATTTTCCACATTGAAGGCGACGCTGACCATCCGGTTAACCGCGGCGCATTGTGTCCTAAAGGTGCCGGTTTAGTGGACTATGTAAATAGCCCTAACCGTAACCATTTCCCTGAAGTACGTGAGCCAGGCACTAACGAGTGGAAGCGTATTAGCTGGAACGACGCATTTAGTCGTATCGCACGTTTGATGAAAGACGACCGCGATGAAAACTTTATTGAAAAAAATAGTGATGGCACCACAGTAAACCGTTGGTTGAGTACCGGCATGATGACTTCATCTGCACAGCCAAACGAAGGTGGTTTTATCACTCACAAGTTTGCTCGTTCTCTTGGCCTAGTGGCCATCGACACTATTGCGCGTAACTGACACTCCCCAACGGTAGCAAGTCTTGCTCCAACATTTGGGCGCGGTGCCATGACCAACCACTGGATCGATATTAAGAACTCTAATGTCGTGGTGATCATGGGCGGTAATGCCGCTGAAGCACATCCTGTCGGTTTCGGTTGGGTAACGGAAGCTATGGAACACAATAACGCCAAGTTGGTAGTTGTGGATCCACGCTTTAACCGCAGTGCAGCGTTAGCTGACTGCTATGCACCACTTCGTAGTGGTACTGATATCGCATTCCTTCTAGGTCTAAGTCGATACCTCATTGAGACTAAACAAGTTAACTACGAGTATGTCAAAGCGTACACCAACGCTAGCTACATTATTCGTGAAGATTTCGAGTTCAATGAAGGCCTATTTAGTGGTTTTGATGACAAGAGTCGCACTTACGACAAGGATTCTTGGTACTACGAATTAGATGAAGATGGTTATGCCAAAGTCGATGAAACTTATGAGCACCCACGTTGTGTGTGGAACTTATTAAAGCATCACGTTGACCGTTACGACTTTGAAACCGTAAGCAATATTACCGGTACGCCAGTTGAAGATTATGAAAAAGTTTGTGCGCTAATAGGTAGCACACACGTTCATGATAAAGCGGCGACTTTCATGTATGCATTGGGCTGGACCCACCACACTAAAGGCGCACAGAACATCCGTTCTATGGCATTAGTGCAGTTGCTACTGGGTAATATCGGCGTATTGGGTGGTGGTGTTAACGCACTACGTGGTCACTCAAACGTACAGGGCGCAACCGACATGGGTCTGCTATGTCAGAACCTGCCGGGTTACTTAAAGCTACCAAATGATAACGATACAGATTTAAGCACATATTTAGACAACTATACGCCTAAGGCATTACGCCCGGGCCAAACTAACTATTGGTCAAATTACCCTAAGTTCTTTATCTCACAGATGAAGAGTTTCTGGGGTGAGAGCGCAACAGCGGCTAATAGCTTTGGTTATGACTGGTTACCTAAGTGGGACTTACAGTACGACTTCACCAAGCACATCGACATGATGTACAAGGGCCAAGTTAACGGTTATTTCGTGCAAGGGGTTAACGCGATTAACTCTATGCCAAACCGTAACAAGACCTTAGCGGCATTATGCAAGCTGAAGTACCTAGTGGTGATGGATCCGTTAGCGACAGAAACCTCAGTATTCTGGCAAAAAGCCGGTGAGTTTAACGACGTACAACCAAGCGAAATTCAAACAGAAGTGTTCCGTCTACCGACAACACTATTTGCTGAAGAAGAAGGCTGTATCGTTAACTCTGGTCGCTGGATGCAGTGGCACTGGAAAGGTGCGAATCCGCCTGGTGAATCTAAGCCAGATGCAGAGATCCTATCGGGCATTTTGATGAAGCTGCGTGAGCTTTATAAAGCTGAAGGTGGTGTATTGCCTGAGCCGATTGAAGCGGTTAACTGGGCTGGCTACCACAATCCATACTTCCCACATGGTGAAGAAGTGGCAAAAGAGCTTAACGGTATCGATCTTAAAACCGGCAAACAGCTTGATAGCTTTAGCCAGTTAAAAGATGACGGTAGTACGTCATGTGGTTGCTGGATCTACTCTGGTAGCTGGACCGAAGACGGCAACATGATGGCGCGTCGTGATAACTCTGATACGTCAGGTAAAGGTATCACTCCAGGTTGGGCATTCTCGTGGCCACAAAACCGCCGCGTACTATACAACCGCGCATCGTGTGACGTTAACGGCAAGCCTTGGGATCCAAAACGTGTAATCGTTGAGTGGAACCACGGTAAGTGGCACGGCATCGATGTGGGTGACTTCAATATGACGTTACCACCAAAAGAGTCGGCGCATCCGTTCATTATGCAGCCTGAAGGTGTGGGCCGTTTCTTCTCGCTAAAACTACTGGCAGAAGGTCCGTTCCCTGAGCATTACGAGCCGATGGAGTCACCAATTGGAACTAACCCATTACACCCTAATGTGATTAGTAACCCTGCGGTACGTTTGTTAGAGGGCGTGGAAGAGACATTGGGTTCACATACTGAATTCCCATATGTGTGTACCACTTACTCGCTAACCGAGCACTTTAACTTCTGGACGATTCATTGTCGTTTAGCAGCGATTTCTATGCCGGAAACTTTCGTTGAATTAGACGAAATTCTTGCGGCGAAGAAAGGCATTGCTAATGGCGATTGGGTCAAGGTGAGTTCTAAGCGCGGTAGCTTGTTAACTAAGGCATTAGTCACTAAGCGTCTGCAGCCACTGAAAGTTCACGGCCAGATGGTACACACAGTGGGCTTACCACGTCATGGTGGCCATAACGGTCTTACACGTAGAAGTTATAGCTGTAACGTACTGACCACGGAAGTGGGCGATGCGAATACCCAGGTACCTGAATTTAAGGCGTTCCTAGTGGATATCGCTAAGGCTGAGGGAGTTTAATCATGTCTGCTCAAGATATCATTTTAAGCTCTGGCACATCAGAGCTCACTCCTGCAGCGCAGGTACGACGTAAGTTAAGTAAGGTGGCTAAGTTATTCGATGCCACTAAGTGTAATGGCTGTAAAGCATGTCAGGTGTCGTGTTCTGAATGGAACGACCTGCGTGCACCAGTGGGTAGCTTCCAAGGTTCTTACCAGAACCCAATGGACCTGTCTTCTGAGTGTTGGACGCTGATGAAGTACCAAGAAGTTGAGCGAGATAACAAGCTAAATTGGCGTTTCGCCCATAGCGCATGTATGCACTGTGATGATCCAGCCTGTTTAACCGCTTGTTCGACTAAAGGTGCCATTGTGCAGCGTGCAAACGGTGTGGTGGATTTTGACTCTGATAAGTGTACTGGTTGTGGCTACTGCGTGTCGGCTTGTCCGTTCGATGTACCAAGACTCGACCCTATCGATCAAAAAGCTTACAAGTGCACCATGTGTTCAGACCGTATTCAAGTGGGCCAAGAGCCAGCTTGTGTGAAGTCTTGTATCACAGGCGCACTGAAGTACGGCACCCGTGAAGACATGCTGTTTATTGCCGACTTACGGATTAAAGAACTGCATAAGCGTGGCTATGTTAATGCAGGTCTATACAACCCTGAAGGTGTGGGTGGTACAGGCATGATCATGATTTTGCATGACATTAATAAGCCGCAAGACTATGGCTTACCAGCGGATCCGAAAACGAGTGTGCCAGTTAAGTTATGGCAAGACGTGGTTAAACCATTGGGTGCGGCGGGCATCATGGCAACAGTTGCTGTTGCGTGTTTGCACCGTATCACAGTGGGTCGCAACCTTGTTGAAGAGGACGAGCCAGCACAGTTCGACCACACTCACTCAGATAAGTCAGATAAGGAGTAACGCTCATGCATAAGCAGAATATGATTTTGCGCCATAAGTTGTTCGACCGCATCTGTCACTGGTTTGTGGTCGCAGCAGGTTTGGTGACATTCCTCACCGGCTTTGCTTTCTTCTTCCCATCATTTCAATGGTTGGGATCGATTGCAGGTACGCCACAGATGGCGCGCTTTGTTCACCCAATTGCCGGCTTGATGATGTGTCTGCCGTTAATGGTGATGCTAGTTCGCTATTACCACCATAACAAGTGGGAAAAGAATGACCTGACATGGATGTTAGCTATCAAGGATGTGATGTTCGAAAACGAGGACAAGATCCCCGCTATCGGCCATTACAACCCAGGTCAAAAAGTGCTGTTCCGTACCTTCGTGGTGACCTCAATCGCATTGACGATTACCGGCATCATGATGTGGCAGCCTTACTTTGCCCCTTACTTTGAAGCAATTGCTATTCAGTGGGCCATTTTGATCCACGCAATCTGCGCCGTGATCATGTTGATCTTCGTGATTGTGCACTTTTGGATGGCAACGTGGGTAGAAGGATCGGTTGCTGGCATGTTGTACGGCTATGTGTCGCGGGCTTGGTGCAAGAAGCATCACCCTAACATGCTAAACGATCCTGAATTAAAGACTAATAAGCAGGAAAAACACTAATTATGAGCACAGCAATACTCGACGCTGAAAAGATCCCTGGTCAGTCATTGGACATTAAAACCGTGATCGCAGCTGATCCAAAAGCCGTTTATCAATTTCGCGCTAAGCGACTTGCAGAGCTTGCCGAAGAATCTGGATTAGCAGAATACTTTGGCCTACTTGAGCAGTTAGTTGGCGCGCAAGAAAAGGTATCGGCTCTATATGGTGAGGCGGCAAAGAGCTGCTTTGGCCCTCAGCCAAAGTTAGATCTAAGCCAAAGCCAGCCGATGGCGCAGCAGCATTTTGAGTGGGGCAATTATTGGCAGTCGGTATTGCTGGAGCTGATTAGTGAGCTTATGCCTAAAGTCAGTACAGACTTGCATGTGGTACTAAAGGAACTGGCTAAAGCCAAGGCTGATGTACTGCAAGGTTATGCCCAGTCGATGCTTGGTGGCCGCTTTGCCGAAGTCCCTGCGCAGTACAGCCTGTTTATTTGGGCGGCGCTGTCAGTGTACTGGTCACATTGGGCGGTTAATGTTGCACAGGCTTTGGCTGATAAGGCAGAGGCACATAAGCGCTTATGCCCAGTGTGTGGCAGCCACCCAGTAGGGAGCGTGATCAAGGAAGAGCCACGTGTTGGCCTGCGCTACTTACATTGTAGCTTGTGTGAAACCGAGTGGCATGAAGTGCGCGCGGAGTGTACATCATGCGGCGAAAGCAAGGGCGTGTTCTTGTGGGCTGAAACCGAAACTAATGCCGCGATTCGGGTAGAAAGCTGCGACACCTGTCAGGGTTATACCAAGATGTTCTTTACCGACATCAACCCAAGACTAGAAGTAGCAGCCGACGACTTGGCGACCTTAGTGATGGACAGCCATTTGGTTGAGCAAGGATACAGCGCAACCACGGTGAATCCGCTGCTACTTGCTCATGAGCAAGAAGTAGAGCCTCTGCTAAGTGAAGAGCTTCAGCGAGAAAATGAGCCTGAGCCTAAAGTCGGCGATATCCACTAGGTAGCTGTAACCAGCAGGTAGTAAGTAACTTTTAAGTTAATTAGTAAGCAAGAGCCGCATTTCGCTGCGGCTCTTTCATTAAATCGATTCAAAATCATTCCAACAATTAGACGAAGACCTATGACTCAAGCTATCAATTCCACTCAAGCCCTTTACCGTTGTTTACCTGCAATGGACAGCTTGCTGCTGATACCTCAAGTGATAGGTTTTATCGACCAGCAGGGTAAGCCCTGGATTAAATCCTTATTGGCACAGATGCTTCAAGATGCGCGTCAGCAAATCGCTGAGCGACAAAGCTTGCCAAGCTGGTGCTTAGATATAAGCAATATTACAACCGAGTTAGCCAGCCGAATAGCTAAAGCTCAGCGCCAAAGCATGACGCCAGTGATTAACTTAACCGGCACCATATTACATACCAATCTTGGTCGCTCGCAGATGTGTGAGGCCGCAATCGATGCGGTGACCCAAGTGATGCGTAGCCCGGTGCCGCTAGAGTTCGATATGGGACAAGGCAAACGTGGCCACCGCGATAGCGCAATCTCGGCACTTATTCACGAGCTAACCGGTGCAGACAGTTGCTGCATCGTCAATAACAACGCCGCGGCGGTTTTATTGATGCTGGCCGCCACATCTGCTGGTAAAGAGGTGATAGTTTCCCGTGGTGAGCTGGTGGAAATTGGCGGCGCGTTTCGGATCCCCGATATTATGGCGCAGGCCGGCTGCAAGCTGGTGGAAGTGGGCTGCACTAATCGTACTCACCTTAAAGATTACGCCGCCGCGATAACTGAAAACACTGCGGCAATTATGAAGGTGCACACCAGTAATTATCATATTAGTGGTTTTACTAAGGTCACCGAAGAGGCTGAGCTTGCGGCTCTATGTAAAGAAAAAGGCATCGCGCTTATTTCAGACCTTGGTAGCGGTGCACTGACGGATCTGTCGCGCTTTGGTTTATCAAAAGAGCCAATGCCGCAGCAGATGCTTAGCGATGGCGTAAATCTAGTAAGTTTTTCTGGCGATAAACTGCTGGGCGGACCGCAAGCAGGTTTAGTGGTTGGTGATGCGGAGCTGATTGCTAAGCTACAAGCGCATCCACTAAAGCGGGCACTGCGCTGCGATAAAATGACGCTAGCGGCGCTTGAAGCCACCTTAATGCAGTACCGTAATCCACAAACGCTAGATAGCCAATTACCCATTTTTAGAAAACTATCCCGTCCTTTGGTTGAACTTGAACGGCTTGCACAAACACTGCAGCAGCAATTAGCCGATAGCGTCAATAGCAGCCTATTTGATGTAACAATTCAAGCTTGCCAAACCCAAGTGGGTAGCGGCTCACAACCTGATGTGCTGCTTGATTCTGTCGCGCTGTGTTTTGCTGTTAATACAAACTCGACCAAGCAGAGTCACTCGCCAAGCGTGTTGCAATTAGATAAGCATTTTAAAGCCGCAAGTTTACCGATTATTGGCCGCATTACCGCTAATCAGTTGTGGTTAGATTTGCGTGGCACTGACAGTGACAGCCTGCTAATCGAGGTACTGACAACAAGCCTACTTAGCTTTCATAGAGAGATTGGTTTTGAGGAGAAAACCGTGGAGGCCGCATCATGATTATTGTTACCGCAGGTCATGTGGATCACGGCAAGACTAGCCTTATTCAAGCACTAACAGGTACCGATGCCGACCGTTTACCGGAAGAAAAGCAGCGCGGCATGACTATCGAGCTGGGTTACGCCTTTATGGATTTAGCCGATGGCGATCGCCTAGCCTTTGTCGATGTGCCCGGCCACAGCAAGTTTATTAATACCATGCTCGCCGGAGTGAGCTGCGCCAAACATGCATTATTGATTATCGCCTGTGATGACGGGGTGATGCCGCAAACTCATGAACATTTAGCCATCTTGCAGCTACTTAATCTGGAGCACTTAATTGTGGTGTTAACTAAGCAAGATAAAGTCGATGCAGTCAGGGTCGATGAAGTTAAAGAGCAAGTGAGTGAGCTATTGGCGCAGCACCAAAGGCAAAGCCAAATCTTTGTGGTGTCGGCGCAAACAGGCCTTGGTATCGACGGATTAAAGCAGGCGATTACAGAACTTGCGCAGTCGCAGATTCAAGCGTTAAGTAAGAACGCTGAGCAAGCTAGTTTTCGTATGGCAATCGACAGAGCTTTTAGCGTAAAAGGGGCGGGTCTTGTGGTCACTGGTACTGTGATCAGCGGCCAAGTCAGCCAAGGGCAAAACCTGTATTTATCGGGTCAACGTAAACCGGTAAAAGTCAGAACGCTGCATAGCCAAGGTCGAGCAAGTGATAACGCCCATCATTGTCAGCGGGTGGCACTCAATATTACTGGCGTTGATGCGCATCGCGGTGCTGTTCGCGGCGACTGGCTAACCGCTCTGGAATCTGCAACTGAAGTGCCAAAAGTGATTTGTGGTGTATTTGAATCTGTATTGCCATTTAAGCATTGGCAAAGTGTGCAAGTGCATCTTGGTAATCGTCATACTACGGCGCGTTTAGGCTTACTGCAAAATCTAGCAGATGGTAGCGCCTTGGTTGAGCTGCAATGTGAACAGCCATTGGGCTGTGTCGAGCAAGACAGAATTATCGTGCGTGATGCCGCGGCGAAAACCACACTGGGTGCGCTGCGAGTATTAGATATTAACCCGCCAACCCGAGCTAAGCGCAGCATTGAGCGCTTAGTTTACTTAGAACAACTTAAGCAATGTAAATCGCTTCGCGCTAGCTTACAGGTGCAAATAAACCATCACTGCGTGTCAAAGTCTGCTTTTATGTGGGCCAATCAGTTAACTGAACAAACTCCCTGTTTGGCTGATGATACTGTTATTAGCCTCGATGGTTATCTGTTATCAAGCGCATTGCAGCAGCAGATTGAAGCGCAATTACTGGCTCTTATCGCCGATTATCATCAGCAATCACCAGAGCTGTTGGGGTTGAGCATTAATCGGCTGCAGCGCATGACTCACAATCATTTTCCACTGCCAGTGCTTTTGAAGCTCACCGATGGTCTTAGAGAGCAAAAGCAGCTGCAAAGTACCCGCGGTTTATTGCACCTTCCAAGACATAGTCTTGCGCTATCGGATGCTGAGCAGCAGCTGTGGTCACAGATAAAGCAGCAAATGCTTAGCGCTAATGGCCCGTTATGGTCGTCAGACTTAGCTCAAGCGCTAAACCTTGAGCTGACTGCCGTGCGCGCCTTGTGCCGTAAGCTTATTCAGTTGGGGTATCTATCGGCGATTATTAAAGACCGCTTTATGCTCACCGAAAGCCTGTATTTCTATGCCGATGTGATCCGCAAACAGATCGATGTGACGGGTGAGATAAAGACAGCAGATTTTAATTCGATTATTAAATTAGGCCGTAAAGCGAGTATTCAGTTATTGGAATTTTATGACCGCAGTGGATTAACGTGGCGTAAGAAGAAAGACAATTCGAGAGTGATACGAGACAGCAGTATTTTTATCGCAAGTGATTTGGCGGAAGAACATAGGAGTTGAACCTACCCGGGACTGCTGGCAGCCCCACCTGGATTTGAAATCCAGACGTTTCACCGGAAACGACGTTCTTCCGTATCACTTGCGGCGAATAATAGGTAATTGCATTTGGCTAAACAATAGCGGCTAGCGGCAAACTTTATTAACTGTGAGTACAAATACTATTTATCGGTAATAGCCGTGAAGAGTGGGACATTATTTACCAAATAGTTAAAACATGGCTCAGCCAGAATCAGTGTTTTTATAAATGATATTAATCGACTTATATGTTTAGTAAATGTGAGTCCTATTTACATCTATCCATTTGGCAATATTAAACGTGCTTAGTGGGACCTTATTTAATAGAAGAAATGGAATAGCTTTATGACGGAACTTGTATGTGGCGTAAATAATATTACTGAGCAAGCTGCAGTGACGTGTTTTCGTAATGATAGAGAGCAGTCATTAATAGAAACGGTGGCGAAAGAGGTCAGGGTCGCACTGATTTATAATGGTATTTCTCATGTGGTGATGATGGCTTGCCCAACAGCATTAAAAGAGTTTGCCATTGGTTTTAGCTTGTCTGAATCGATTATTGAAAGCGTACAAGATATCCGTTCGATTGAGATTGAAACCATCGCCACAGGGGTGCTGGTGCATATTGAGGTTTCGCAGCGCTGTTTTATGCAGCTCAAGCAACATCGCCGCAGTCTTGCTGGGCGCACAGGCTGTGGCCTTTGCGGTATCGAGCAGATAGAGCAAACGGTGAAGCCGATTGTAAAGGTCACAGACACTGCAAGATTCGATTTAAATAGTTTGAAGTTGGCCTTATCTAACCTACATAAGCATCAAAATGCATTTAATTTGACCGGAGCCACACATGCTGCTGCCATGTTGTCGGCAGAAGGTGATATTATGTGCTGCTTCGAAGATGTGGGGCGTCATGTCGCACTAGATAAATTAATTGGTCATATCAGTATCGATAAGCAGACTCGTCATTCGGCGTTGTTATTAACCAGTCGAGCCAGTTTTGAAATGGTGCAAAAAGCAGCTATTTCAAATATTAGTATTATATTTGCAATTTCTTCAGCAACTTCGTTAGCTATTGATATCGCAAACAGATCGAATATTACCTTGGTTGGGTTTTGCCGTGAAAATCGGGTGACAATATATACCCATCCTGAAAGGTTGTATTTATGTAATGAAACACTCACTAATGTTGAAAATAATAATTTGGCAGTGATCTAGCTAAGTTTTTAATTTCAACTATTAGGGGGTGCTTTAAGTGTTTCATGTGAGTTGGTAAGTTTTAAATATGTGGTTAACCTTTAAAAATCAGTTTTTTATTAAATTCTGGTCGCCTTTTGCTGCCGTTATTGCGGCGGGAATATTGTCGACTTATTTCTTTGGTCTTACAGGCTCGCTTTGGGCGGTAACCGGCGAGTTTACCCGCTGGGGTGGCCATGTATTGCAGTGGTTCGGCGCTGAGCCGGAGTCATGGCAGTACTTTAAAATAATCGGCCTTAATGGCACACCGCTGGACCGTGTTGGTGGCGTGATGATTATTGGTATGTTTGGCGGCTGTATGGCGGCTGTGCTGTGGGCAAACAACCTAAAGCTGCGTATGCCAAGCTCGAAAAAGCGTATTGCACAGGCATTGATTGGCGGCATGATTGCCGGCTTCGGTGCGCGTCTTGCTATGGGCTGTAACTTGGCGGCTTTCTTTACCGGTATTCCGCAGTTTACCTTGCATGCGTGGATCTTTGCTTTCGCTGCCGCTGCAGGTACTTATATCGGCGCGAAGATCACCTTGTTACCGTTTTTCCGCTCTACAGCCACGCTAAAAGCGGGTGGCCTGAAGAAAATTGCCAAGCCAAATCCAAATCAAGTACAAAACCGTTTCCGCTTAGGTTGGCTAGTATTTGCGGCCATGATTGGCTTGTCGCTGTATGTGATGCAAAGCTCGACTAAGCTTGGTATTGCCATGTTTATGGGCATGATGTTTGGTCTATTGATTGAGCGTGCGCAGATCTGCTTTACCTCAGCATTTCGAGATATGTGGATCACCGGCCGTACTCATATGGCTAAGGCGATTATCTTAGGTATGGCTGTCAGCGTTATCGGCATTTATAGCTATGTGCAGCTAGGCATGACACCTAAAACCCTTTGGGCTGGCCCTAATGCGGTGATTGGCGGCTTACTGTTTGGTATCGGTATCGTTATCGCTGGCGGCTGTGAAACTGGCTGGATGTACCGCGCATTAGAAGGCCAAGTGCACTTTTGGTGGGTTGGCTTAGGTAATATCATTGGCGCAACCATATTGGCTTATTACTGGGATGCAATTGCTGAGCCTATGGCGACCAGTTGGGACAAGATAAACCTGCTTGATGTGTTTGGACCGCTTGGTGGAGTGGCCGTGACGTATCTATTGCTGGGCTTATCTTTTGTGCTGATTCTAATGTGGGAACAGCGATTCTTTAACAAGCAGAAAAGCCAGCAAGAAGCGGTGACTGCAAAGCTTGCAGCGCTAGCGGCTAATAAAGAGCTAGCGACTAATAAAGAGTTAGCCGCTAATAAATAATTAGCGGCTAGCACACAAGCTTAAAGAACCCGTCTCAAATTAAACAATGATTTATGTGTTTTATATTCGGCTCAATTAACCTGAGCCGATTTTTTGCTGAGGAGCAGTTTATGCCAGCATCTATCGTACCCGATTACAATTTAGAGATTTACGGTGAGCCTTGTCCATACCCAGCGGTTGCCACGCTTGAAGCGATGCAGTCACTGAAAGCGGGTGAAGTATTGGAAGTGATTACTGACTGCTCGCAGTCGATTAATAACATTCCTAATGATGCCAAGAACCATGGCTATGAAGTATTAGACATCAGCCAGCAGGGCGTGATGTTGCGTTATCTTTTGAAGAAGTAATTTAAGAAGAAGCTGAAGAATTAAGTTAAAAGTTAAGCCCAAATGATGCAGCTATCATCAAGAGCAGCACGGCTATGAAGTATTAGATATTAGCCTGCAGGGCGTGATGTTACGTTATTTAATTAAGAAATAGCTGAAGAAACAAGCATGAAAAAGGCACTCAATGAGTGCCTTTTTGCTGACTCGCGATTGGCGAGTCAGTAGCAGTAAAGATTACTGTGGAGCTTTTATTGTGGAAGCTCTGCGTTGTGGTAAACGTTCTGAACGTCATCACAATCTTCAAGCGCAGCAAGGAATTTCTCGAACTGCTCAATCTCTTCAGCGTCAGTCAATGCTGTCATTGTTTGTGGTAAGAAAGTGATTTCTTCCATAACGTAGTCAGTGTCTTCTGGAAGCTCAGCTGCTAAAGCAGTTTTCACTTTGAAGAATTCAGTGTGCGGTGCGTAAACGCTGATCATGCCATCTTCTAGTTCAACGTCAGATACATCAACGTCAGCCATCATAAGCATTTCTAGAATGGCATCTTCGTCATCGCCAGCGAATACGAATACTGCCTGGTGATCGAACATGTGGCCAACAGTACCTGGGCCGCCTAGCTTGGCATCGTTTTTAACGAATGCTTGGCGAACTTCAGTGAAAGTACGCTTAACGTTATCGGTAAGACAGTCGGCAATAACCATGCAGCCGCCAGGACCAAAACCTTCGTAACGTGCTGTTTCGTAGTCTTCACCACCACCGCCACGCGCTTTTTCAATTGCACGTTCAATAACGTGTGCTGGTACTTGGTCTTTCTTTGCTTTGGCAATCATGGTGCGAAGTGCAAGGTTGCCTTCTGGATCGAAACCACCGTTCTTGGCGCAAACGTACAACTCTTTCCCGTAACGAGAATAAATTCTAGTTTTTTGCCCAGCCGTTTTCGCCATGGATTCTTTCTTGTTTTGGTATGCTCTACCCATCTTGATCTTTCTCACTAAGCCTAAAAAATTGCCAGCAATGTTAGCAGCTTTATCGAAATAAATCAGGTACAGGCCTTTAAAAATGCTAAACGCGGCGATTAATTTTGTTTTATAGCAGCAACTAAAGCCTTTAATCCCAGAGAGCGGAGCCGTTAGCTTGCTGTTTAAGCTTGTAATTGAAAAGACTCAATGAGTACGTCGATGGTTTTTTTGATAAGTAACGGCGGGGTACGGCCAAAATCATGCACAGCATAAACGCTGTTTAACGGGCATTGGTGAGAGGGGATAAGCTCAATGAGAGATGGCTGCTGCTTAAATACAAAATCAGGTAGTAACGCCACACCTAAGCCTGCTTTTGCTAATGACAGTACCGCAGACGAAGTATCGGCAAAGCGATTAGCACTAAAGCTTAGCGTGAGTGCTGAGCCTGGTTTATTGGCTTTGGCTTGTAATTGGTGCTGGATACTTTGCCCCTGCCAAGAGTTAGCTATGTAGTCTAACTCTTGCCATTGCTCGGCGGCTATCTGCTGTTGATACTGAGTGATAAAAGTGGGGCTGGCACACAGTACATCGCGAAACTCGCCGACTTTACGCTGCATTAAACTGCTCGATGTTAACTTACCGACACGCACGGCAAGATCGATATCTTGTCCAAGCAGATCGATACGGCGATCTTGCACCTGAATGCTCGGTCTAATCATAAGATTACCTTGGCATAGCTTGCCAATCGTAGGCGCAATAAAGCTGTCGACTAAAGCGTGGGGCGAGCTGATTTTTATTGGCCCAGCTAGCTTGTCGGCGCTTTCTCTAGCTTGCTGCCAAGCTAGATTAGATATACTGGCTAATTCACCGCAGCGTTGGTAAAAGTCCTTACCAGCGGGAGTCAGTTGTTGCTTGCGAGTTGTTCTATGTAATAGTTGCACCCCCACAGCTAGTTCTAAGGACTTTAAATGATGGCTGACTACAGATTTAGACAGACTGAGCTTATCAGCAGCAGCGCTTATCGAGCCGTTATCGACGATTTGTTTAAATATGGCCATATGCCGTAGATGATCCATATTTCTTTCCTCTTCTCTTAGCTTCTCTGGATCAGTCTAAGCGATTTTCTATTGTTCTATTTAATTGAACTATGATTGCTGTTTTCGCTAGGTTATCAAGGCTAATAATCACTGTAAACTGGTGACATAAATTGATAGTTAAATATAGGTACACACTATGTCACAGCAATTACTCGATGCCGTAAAGCTAGCTAGCGCCACTTGGATGCAAGGCTTTAATACTCAAAATGCAGCACAGTGCGCTGCACAATACACCGCAGATGCGCCTATGTTAGCGCGTCCTTTTGGAGAATTTGTTGGTACTGAAGCGATTCAAGCTTTCTGGCAAAACCTAATTGATCAAGGTTATGCGGATGTTGAATACACTAACCCTGAGTTTAAAGTGCTCGATGAAAAGTCAGTGTTACTGACCACTGCCTGGAAAATGAATAAAGCCCATGGCGTAGTCCACAAAGAGATTTGGGTACTGCAAGATGATGGCACAGCTAAGCTTGTGGATGATGAGTTTGAGGTTTTAGGCTAGGCGGTATACCTGTTGTTATAACCGCAAGCAAATATTGATATAAGTTCAAGTAAACTATCTTGCTTGAACTTATATCAGTCAGTATAAAAATTTAGTTTACACTCTATTATTTCAGTATTTTATCAGTTGCGTACCTACCGTTTTTTTACCGCATGCCACTCGCTTAATTTTTCATTAAATCGTAATTTCTCCAATCTACATGTTAATCCTTTACCTTTGGCTTTTTGTGTCTTTAGGTATTGTTTTTAAATGATATTTTAAATTGTAGCTTTGCGGTAAAGATTAATTGAAGATTAAGTTGTTTATGCATTGTGTATGTTTGTTTATTTATGTGAACCATACCTCTTAATAAGTATGTTGTTGGGGAATCAATCACAAAATTAAGCTGTTACTGCTAATAAGGTATTTACGGGGGAGTAAAAGATCACGACTTAATTATAGTTTGGGAGTGATGATGAGAAAATTTAATAGATGCAAAGCGGCGCTAATTGTCGCCGCAGCTTTTGGGCTAGCAGCCTGTAGCGACGGTAAAGATGGTAGCGACGGTGAAGATGGTACTAGCCCATTACCGCCGATAGTCGAGGCTACAGAGATCACCAATGTCGAAGTGCTAAGTCATACTCTTGAAGAGGGCGCTGTGCGCTTCGAATTTGAAGTGACTAACGAAGAAGGCTTGTTAGTTAGCGGACTTGAAAAGGTGAGTGCAGAAGTTGCAGCACTAACCGATAAAGGTATTGCTCGCAGTCGCCCTGATTTTGAAGGGACGATTGTTGGTGGTAGTGCCTCGGATGAAACTGAAGGCGCAAGCCTAACGATGACTGAAGATGGTCGTTATGAGTTCTTAGCGCCAATGCCGGCAGTTAATTCGGGTACTGAAGGTATCATTCGTATTGCTGTGGGTGGCAGCGAAAAAATCGCTAAGTCTGCTTACATTGTTGTTGATAAATCTGAAGGTTTACACACTACTTCAACGGCAACCTGTCATGGTTGTCATGTCGATTACGCTGCATCTAATCTAAAACACCCAAGTTACACCGCAATTAACACCGATGGTGAGACCGACTTAGTAGCGGGTTGTATGGTATGCCACGGTAACGTGGTTCGTGATGACGGTGGCTATGCGCGCAATTCAATGCAGAAGATTGGTCATATCAATCACCAAAAGTTTGAAAAAGACTTCGATGCCGCCAACTGTTATACCTGTCATGCAGAGCCTATTACCAAGGTAAACAGCATGAGTACCTGTACCGATTGTCATGACGCTGCTGGCGTTGGCACAACAGCTATTTCCATGACTTACAGTGGCTTTAGCGAGTCAGATGATGTGCGTCTATTCCATAAGAAAGTGGGTGAAAAAGCGACAGTGCGCGATGAACATTCATCTACAGTATCAGCGCCTTACATGAGCGCCGATGCGGGTTATTGTACTGATATTGCATTGTTTAAAGGTGAAGACCAGCTAAACCTTGAAAGCTTATTAGCTGACGGAACGCTTTCTTATCTTGGCGCATATCTACATGGTTATGACAACGGATCCATTGTGGGACGTGCAGCTCGTACCTCGACGACTACATTTGATGCTAACGGTACCGCTGCTGTGTGTTTCGCTAGTTTAGACGCAACATTCCCAGAGTTAATGGCAAGCTCGCGCATTACTTTTAACTTTGGTGAAGATGCGAGTTATGAAGGCGTAACCTTACATGGCTACTCTGACATGATGTCAGGCACGCTATATGAGCGCCGCCATAGCGTAACAGTCGATAGCTGTAGCACTTGTCACAACAACGAAACCAACTACCACAAGAATGGTAGTTATGCCGATGGTGGTTTAGGTTGTGTGGCGTGTCATAACAATGGCCAAGACCGTAACTCTAAGGGCTCTGCACCAGGCTTTGGTCCTATGGTCCACAGTATGCACTGGGGCGTAGGTAGTTCTGCTGTAACGGGTGAGCCAAACTCGGCGACTAAGCTTAATGCTGAAAACTGTGTGGCGTGTCATGCCGAAGGTATCGACTTAAATGCGGTTCCTAACCAGTACATGTTGTCTAAAGCCTTTAACGGCGGACAATCAGGAGTGGCATCAAGCCCAGTAACAGCGAACTGTTTTGCGTGTCACGATAGTGACCAAGCGCTTAACCACATGAAGTCTAACGGTGGCGAAATCAATACTCCGGTTGACCATACTGGCGATTGGTTCAGCCAAGGCACTTCTGAGTCGTGTGCAACCTGTCACGCAGAAGGTCGTTCATACGGTATTGAAAATTACCACGTGTTTGACCGTAAAGAATAAAAAGTAACGGCTAGCTTCTCCCTGCAAATAGCTAGCCCATCACTTTTTTGGGGCTCTTTTATAGAGCCCTTTTTTAATAGCTTAGCCAACATCCCCTAATTAACAAACTCCTATCAGTAAACTGTCATTCACTAGAGGTTCCTTAGATTGAGCTCGGGGTTTGAGGCATTCATTAGTCATGGATATTTCTGTTTTTGTTTCTGCTTTTATTAAACTTAAATGTTAGACTGCGGCTCTACTAAGTTGTTTTGGAGAGCTTGCTAATGCTTTGGAAATCGTTGTCTTTTTCTGAGCTTTCATTGAATGAGCTATATGATTTACTCAAGCTCAGAGTCGATGTTTTTGTTGTTGAGCAAAACTGCCCTTATCCGGAGCTCGACGATAAAGACCGCCAGAGCCAAACTCAGCACCTTCTTGGACTCAATGAACAAGGTGTGATCCAGGCTTATGCGAGAGTGCTGGCACCTGGAGTTAGTTATCCAGATGCGAGCATTGGTCGTGTGATTGTTGCACAGGCGGCGCGAGGCGCTGGAGTGGCTAATACCTTGATGCAAAAAGCGATAGCCATATCGAGCAAGAAGTGGCCTGAAAATAATATTCAGCTAGGCGGGCAAGAGCATTTAAAAGATTTTTATCAGCAGCTAGGCTTTAAAGCCGTATCTGAGATGTACCTGGAAGATGGGATCCCGCATGTGGATATGCTGCTAACTTTGGAAAAGTAGTGCTAGAAAAGATCGATTGAAAATAAAAAAGCGCACCGAAGTGCGCTTTTTTAATGTCTTTACCCATCCTAAATAACGTTGGCCTAAGCTCGTAGTTTGACGTCAGGCTTATAGTCGACCTCACCATTTCTGCTGATCACCGCAAGTGTTTTATTTTGCATAATAAACGCTAGGGGGCCTGAAGGCTGATGGCGTACGAATAGTAATCGAAAGCCGAATTTATGCAGATCGTAAAGAGCAATTTTTTGCTCGGCGCTCATCGCGTCCCAGTGAACGTCATGATGGAGCGGAGCCTTTCGCTTCTCTTTAGATTTTAATGCAATAAGCATGCTTTTCTCTCTATAAGGTAGCGTGTCTGTACCTGTGATAATTAAGTATACAACGGCACACTAATATAACTAGTTTTCCATCAAAAAATGATAGGGCTGTGCAATAAATCTTTATTTTTAGTGAGAAAAATGTTCAACTTTTTTTAGTGCGTCCTACTAATGTATTAAGAGGTGGTTGTGCTCAACTATATTGAACCTGTATTTCGTCCTCCATCGGAGTGGAAATCTCTGATCCTCCAGGTGACCAACGGCTGTAGCTGGAATCAATGCAGTTTTTGTGACATGTATACTCAGCCGCAGAAGCGTTTTCGAGCGCAAAAAACTGACAAAATAGAACAAGACCTTATTGCTGTAGCAGGCTCTCAAGCTCATATCTCACGAGTGTTTTTAGCTGATGGTGACGCAATGACTTTGCCGTTTGCGCGCTTAGAAGAAATTTGCTTATTAATTAAAGAGTATTTGCCGCATGTGACTCGAATTAGCAGCTATTGCCTGCCTCGAAATATCAATAATAAAACACCCGAGCAGCTGCAGCGTTTAAGAGATCTTGGGTTAAGTCTGCTGTATATCGGCTGTGAAAGTGGTGACGATGAGGTGCTGGCGCGGATCAAAAAAGGTGAGACTTTCGAGTCCTCTTTGGCAGCGCTGCAAAAAATTAAAACCGCAGGGATTAAAGCCTCTGTGATGATTTTAAATGGTTTAGGCGGGGTTGAGCTATCGAAACAGCATGCTGAAAACTCGGCAAAATTAATGAATGCTGCGCAGCCTGAATACTTGTCTACATTAGTGGTGACATTGCCTCTAGGTACTGAGCGTATGGACGCTGCCTTTGATGGTCAATTTAAGTTGCCAAATCAAGCTCAACTGTTCGAAGAGATGCATACTCTGCTAAGTAAGCTAGAGCTTGATAAAACCGTGTTTCGCTCGGATCATGCGTCTAATTACTTAGTGCTAAAAGGTGTGTTAGGTAAAGATAAGCAAGCACTTATGGCGCAGGTGGAGGCGGCAATGCATAGCCCTGAGCGTATAGGCTTGAGGCAAGAATGGCAAAGAGGGCTTTAAATTGAGCCTGTTGACTCAGGAGCCGCCGCTTTGCCGCTGTAGCTGGCTGACAATATCCAAGCATTGATCTTTAAACCATTGGATCAATGGATCTTTGTGCACTCTTGCGTGCCAATAAAGGGTGCTGTCTAGCTGGGGCAGCTCGGTGAGCACGACTCCCTTTAATTGTGAACGCCACTTCTCGGAATTGAGTACACGCTGGGGCAAAAAACCTACGTGCTTTCCGCAGAGCAACCCCTGTAGTAAGACGAGAAACGAGCCTGTCGCAAAGGTGATCTTGCGTTGCAATTGATTATGCAATGCTAACTGTGTGATTTCCTGCTCGACTAGGTTTGAAGCTGAGTATTCGGCAGTATCATAAGCGAAAATCTGCGCCAGGGTCGGCTGTGCAATTTTTGCTAAGGGATGCGTTAGGCTATAGGCCGCGCAGTAATTATCTGTGCTGATATGACGGCCATGAATATTTGCGGGTGGTGTGTCGGTTCCCGCTGCCGCAATATCAATCTCACCTGACTCGAGTAAAGAAAATACATCTCTAGGCTTGTGTACAAACTCAAGCTCTACATTAGGCGCAAAAGTGAGGATCTTATCTAGCATAATGGGGATCATGCTCTGGGTAAGATCATCCATAAATGCAATGCGGATCACCCCGTGACTTTCCATCGGATCGAAAGCCGTCTGCGAGATCAGTCGATCGCTCATTTGCAACCATTCTGTGAGTGAACCATATAATCTCAATGCTTTACTGGTCGCACGAATGCCTTGGCCCTGTTTTACAAACAGCGGATCATCAAATATATTGCGCAACTTCTTTAAGTTTTGGCTCATTGCTGGCTGAGAGATGTCGAGTCGGTCTGCACTTTTTGAAACACTCTGTTCTTCAATAAGGATCGCTAGACTCAGCAATAAGTTGAGATCGCACTGTTGAATAATTTTTAAGTCAGTTGGATTCATAGGATTTGTTTTAAAGGAAAGTGTTTGTGAAAAAGGCTGACCAACTGACGTCTAAACCACTGTTGTAGCTCAGGAGCTCTTTGGTGGCGATCCCAGCAGATTTTAAGCTCAAGATTGATTGGCGAGCCGAGCCAGTCGAACTCTTTTGTCTCATGCTTAGGTAAAATGTGCATGGCGAAGTGGGGCAGCAAGGTAACGGTATTATTGGTTTGCAGTGCATAAAGCAGGGTGCTTAAAGAGTTACTTGTTAAAGCATATGCTGCATCGAGTGCGTCTAAGTGCTCTAGCGCTTCAATTGAATGCAGTTGGTTATGCTCTTGAAATTGATAGCGTAAGAGCTTGATCGCCTCTTTATTGGCGTGAAGGTTTTGCTTGTTCGTCGCTCTATGCGTGACCATCTGCCAAGGTGCAAGGCCTATAGGTTCACTAGCAATTGGGCTCGGTACATTGTCGTAGAAGCCGATAACCACATCGGCTTGCCCTCGCCTGAGAAGCTGGAAAGCATTGGCGTTTTGCGAGATGTATTCTAGCTCTATTCCTGGGGCTTTCTCACTCATCAACTCGATTAACGGTGCGATAATTAGCTGTGCGGTGACATCATTCATGATAAAACGTATACGGCCTTGAGCCGTTTTTGGGTTGAAATGATCGGCTTCTAATAGACGAGCTGTTTTATCTAGCAGAGGGGTTAACTCAATCGCAATGGCTTGAGCTTTATTAGTGAGAGTCATACCATTATTGCTTTTAAGCAGTAATGGGTCGGCAAACATTAGGCGTAAGCGTTTTAGCATTTGACTCATGGCAGATTGAGATAAACCTAATTGCTTGGCAGCATTAGAAACATGAGCCTCATTGAGCAACACTGCTAGGGCTAGTAATAGGTTTAAATCGCAATTTTTTAATCGTTCAAGATTGAGCTGGGTCAGCATTACCTAATCCTCTTCAAGATTCTGACTATAAACGATAAAAATTTGCTTGAATAGCTTTGGCCCAAAGAGAATAAAAGCCGTCCTTGGCTTAGTCTATCCTTGTTGCGCCCAACATTGCAGGCAACTTATCCTAGCTGTTCCCTAGTGAGAGTTGCTTTTGCTTACCTTAGCTAAAGTGACTCTCACAGCCGCTAAGTCAATATAGAACTAACGGGTCCTTACGTATCGTTTCGCCATCCTAGTGAGGTCGGGTCCTTAATGCTGATACTTAACTCTTTTACTGAGTAACTAACACTTGCTTTTGGCTAGTCAAAGTTACAACCACGCGGCGTTCAAGTGCACGATCTTGAAGAGAATTTGCCTGTGCGTCTTGTTCACCCACAGCTTGAGTATCAATACGCTGTACTTCAACACCATGTGTTTCTAAATAAGCCTCAACCTGCTTTACGCGCTTTTCAGAAAGCTTAAGGTTATATTCGCTGTTACCTTGATTGTCTGACTGGCCACTCAGTAAGATCACATCTTGATCTTGTTGCTTAGAAATACGAATGACTTCATCAAGCTGGGTTTTTGCATCGCCATTTAGCTCTGATGAGTCGAAACCAAATAACACTGCAACACTGTTGGTTTCTGTGATGATTTCATACACAGGTTCAGGCTGTGGCTTTGGACGTGGCATAGGCTTAGTTTGCTTCTCGATAACAGCTGGTAATACAACGGCTGTGGTTGTCGAAGGCTTTACACCAAAGCGGTAAGTAAGCTGAAGACCGACTGTTTGGGCATCCATGTTAGCGGTGTTCCATGCCGTTTCATCAATGTTAGCGAAACGGCGGTATTTAGCTGAAATAGCTAAAGAGTCAGTGATGTTGTAGCCAATGCCTGCACCAAAATAAGGAGCGGTATCAGTGGCGCTGACATATTTATTAGCGCTCATCTGGTGTGCTAAATGGTACTGATAGGCACCAGCTTCACCTGTTAAGAACCATTTTTCATTTAGCGGCAGCGTGCCCACAACTCCAAGAGTAAAACCGTCGACATCGATAGACTGACTGCCGTCTAGCCCGCCCCACATATGGGTATCGTCGTTAGTGCCTAGATCTTGCCAGCCAGCTTCAAAAGCAAGGTATTTGTTTAGTTGATAACCGACTAAAGCATTCCAGGCTAGATCGCTATCATCGCCTAGGTGGCTAACGGCAGAAACTGATTCGTAATTGCTCTGGCCTGCACCAGCTCCAATGTACCAAGTGTTATCTATGTCGGCTGCATTGGCGTAACCACATGTACCAATTAATGCTAGTGCAATTAATGTCTTGTTCATCATGTTATCTCCATTGAGTTTTCATTAGTTTCTTATTTCAATGGAGCGTATTTTGCGGGATCAGCTAAATTAGAGCGATAGAGTAAATACAATAACGATTATTTGATTTGCTTATGTATTTTGCTTGTTTTCGCTCTTAAAAGCGATAAAACGCGATGTTGCAGCTATTTGATATAAGTGATTTGGATGATGAAAAAAACGAATAGTTAGCGGTTATAGCAAACCGCTAACTATCGAGCAGGTTAGTGCTCTTGGATATGGATCTGCTTAACTGGACAAGGGATCTCTATATTCGCCTGTTTTAATGCTTTAAATAGTTCGGCATTCGTTTGGTATTTGTCTTGGAAATAACTGTCTGTGGCTACCCAGTATCGAATACCTATTTCAATACCAATACTGTTAAAGTCGTTAATACCGACCTGAGCTTTATCACCTTGGTAGACTTTAGGGCTGTCGGCTAGCACCTTAGCTAGCATGGCTACCACTTCTTCAGTATTGGACTGGTAGCTGATATTAAATTTAGTTTCGACTAGCTTATTAGCAAAAGAGTTATGCAAGATCTCCCCGATAATATGTTTATTGGGGATATTAATCTCTTCGCCTTCCTCATTGGTTAATACTGTCATGCCTAAATGGATATCCTTTACTAGGCCACCAACACCTTTAATTTCAATGGTGTTGCCCACAATAAAAGGCCGAGTCACAATAATAGTAATACCAGCAGCGTAGTTAGCTAACATGCCTTGCAGGGCTAGGCCCGCACCAAGAGAGGCTGCACCTATCGCAGCGACCATAGGGGTGACGCTGATCCCTAGTTTACCTAGAGCAATGACCCCCACCATAAGGATGACTAAGATCCGCACAAAGTTGCTGGTAAAGTTGCTGAGGGTGATGTCTATTTGGTGTTTTTCAAAAATTCGAGTGACAAGGTTGGCGGCCTTGGCTGCTAACCACAGGCCAATCAGAAAGATAATGACGGCACCTAGAATACTAAAGCTATATTGCACCAGAAATTCGGTGATGGCGGTATAAGCGTTTTGAATTTGCGCTATTTCTTGGTCTAGGCCTTGCTCATTCATGGATCTATCCTCTATGACAACCTTTAGCAATTAGCTTACTGAAAATAAACAGTTTTGTAACTCAGTTTTTGCGCAGTTGTGAGCTGTTATGAGTACATTTTTGACACTGAGCAACTTAGCGTGAAGAGGATCAAGCTTTGTTGCTAAGTTTACTGTTGCTCTGTAGAGAATAGGTTATTCTTTCCGCTAATTCTAATTTGCCGAGTCCTGTTATGAGAGCACTTATCTTCGTTTTATCTAGTATGTTAGCCACGTCTGCGTGGGCAAATTCCTATCAAGTTGGCGATCAAATCGTTGATATCAAGTTGCAAGATCAACACGAAGCGCAATACCAAGTTGATAGCACTACAACTCGGGTTTTATTTAGCAGCAGCATGGATGGCGGTACAGTTATTCAAGAGACTTTAGAAGCCGACCCTGAGTTAGTTAACGATTCAACTTTGATTTATGTGGCTGATATTAGTGGTATGCCGTCGTTGATTGCTCGTTTTGTTGCCTTACCTCAGTTTAAAAAGTTTCCGTACAGAGTGGCACTCGACAGCGAAGGTGAACAGACTAAGCCGTTACCTGCTCAAAAAGATCAGGCTACTCTAATTGAGCTTAATAATAATCAGATCACTAGCATCAGTTACTTTGAGACTGCCGATGCACTGCTCGCAGAATTGAAATAGTAGTGTAAAGCTGCTGTGACATTAAAAAGGGCGCTTAGCGCCCTTTTTACTTTTTTGCTGCTGATGCGAGCAATATTAGGCTGTATGCCCCTTTAAAATATCGTAGATCTCTTCTTTTAAATGTAGCTTCTTAAGCTTGAGATCATGCACCTCTGAGGTGTAATCACTAGCGCTGCTCTTTTCCAGATTTTTTATCTCCTCATCAAGTTGGTTATGCTTGTTAAATTTCTTCTGAAAGTGCGTGTCAGATGTCTTTAGTTGGCTGATAAGTTCTCGGTACTCTGGAAACATGCAGGCGTCCTTTTGGCTGTTTTATTGCGGTTTTTCGTTTGGTTCAGCTTTAAATTAACGCGATTTACTATGGCTAAATGTGATATTGATCAAGTTGTGAACGATTAAATATGTAAGATTGAAATGAGTGAATTTTTGGCATAATTCTACTGCTACAAGCTCATAGATACTCTAATAAAACGGTTTGAGTTTAGAAGAAATAATCTTGGGCAATTGCTAGCTAAGCAATTGCTAATGTTCGAGTTGTATCTTGTGGTCGACGGGCTCAACATTTGATTATAGACAGGTTTTTTAGCTGTTTATTTGGCTGGCGCTATGCTGAGTAGCTGCTATATTCTAGCTCAGCGTTCTGATTGGTTTAGTAACTAGATTACGACAAATCATTTACTCTTGGCGGGGAAAGTGTGATCTGCTTAACCTTTTTGGTGGCTAGACTAGGTTAAAGTCGTTTTAATTCGATTTATAAATTCAAAAATGAAAGGGGTTTTCACGATGTCTGATGTATTTCATTTAGGCTTAACTAAAGAGATGTTAGATGGTGCTAGCTTAGCGATTGTGCCAGGTGATCCAGAGCGTGTTAAACGTATTGCCGAGTTAATGGAGAATGCGACATTTTTAGCGAGCCATCGTGAATACACCAGTTATTTAGCATACATAGACGGCAAAGCTGTGGTTGTATGTTCAACGGGGATTGGTGGTCCATCGACCTCTATTGCCATTGAAGAGTTAGCACAGCTTGGTGTGCGTACCTTCTTACGCGTAGGCACAACAGGCGCGATTCAACCACATGTTAATGTGGGCGATGTGATTGTGACTCAAGCCTCAGTGCGTTTAGATGGTGCAAGTCTGCACTTTGCACCAATGGAGTACCCTGCGGTAGCAAACTTCGAATGTACCACGGCTATGGTAGCAGCGAGTCGTGAAGCGGGTCTTGAGCCACATATTGGTATTACGGCATCGTCAGATACTTTCTACCCGGGCCAAGAGCGTTACGATACGGTATCTGGCCGTGTGACACGTCAGTTCAAGGGCTCTATGCAAGAGTGGCAAGATCTAGGTGTGCTTAACTATGAGATGGAGTCTTCAACGCTGTTTACCATGTGTGCATCACAGGGTTGGCGTGCAGCTTGTGTTGCGGGGGTTATTGTTAACCGTACTCAGCAAGAGATCCCAGATGAAGCAACAATGAAGAAGACCGAAGTTAGCGCGGTATCTATTGTGGTTGCTGCAGCTAAGAAGCTGCTCGCATAAGCTTGGCAATATGCAATAAAAAAGGCGCTTATAGCGCCTTTTTTATTGCTCTATACTCGTTATAAAAACCGTTCTAGAAATGGTATTTAGCAATTACCGAAAAGGTGTTTTGGTCAATACCATCAACACCGTATTTGTTCTTCCAGTAATCGTACTCGATACCGACAAATAGCTTGTTTTTCTTATGCTCACCTAGCACTACCGCACCTAAGTCATACTTAATTTGTGGGTTGAAGTGGAAGTTGGTCTCATAAGCGGCTTCATCTGCTGCAAATACCCAGTCAATAAAACCATCAAAAACGATATTTGAGTTGCCTACAGGGAAGTCCATTCTAAATGATGGTGTAAGCTGCCAGCCATCACTGCTGTTATCGCTACTGATTGCATGTCTGCGGTAAGTGTTTAGCTGGAAGTAGCTAAAATAAGGGACGTTAATGTCCATACCCACACCGTACAAAAAGGCTTTAACTGGGCCTTCACCTTCTTCAAGTGTTAGCGCAAGAGATAGATCGGTAACTGGGCCAAAGCCAACGGTTTTACCTAAAATCTTACCTGCACTGAGACGGGTTGAGATTTCGCCATAAGTCGTGTTGTTTTTGCCGCCATTTGTACCATTGAAATAGGTCAAATCTTGGAAAGCAAACCAGTCACCGTACTTCCAGTCACCAGCCGTTTCAAAGGTAATAGTGGTCTGTGATTCTGACGGGGCTAAATCGTAGTTGTCACCATAAAGTGCTGTCACGCTAGCGTCCCACCAGTTAACCATATTGTCAGCCATTGCAGCCGGGCTGACTAGCAAAGCTAAACAGAATAATTTCTTGTTCATCGTAAAACCTTTTATTGTTATGAGATCTCGGGTACAGCAAATTGGAATTATACCTATAGGCATTTAATCGTTATTTTGCTGGCGGGGAATATAGGCGGAAAGTGATTAATGTTCAAAGGGTTTATTGAGCTTTTTTGAGATAGCTAATGAGCATGCTTTATAACTTATTGATTATTTGATTTCTCGCCAACGTCTTATTTAGTGACTGTCTTTTAAAGAGAACTTTTATGCTAAAAATTGAAATCCATCGACTAAATAAGAAGCAGGAGGCTGCTTGCCTAGAGGAGTTTGGTCGCCTGTGTTACAGTCATTATTAGAACTCTTTTGACATATTATGTCGCGCAAAATGTGTTCAGCTGATATAGTCATCATAGGCTCTTTCATTTCAGGGGGAAATATGGAGTTTTCAAATCCGATCATAATTTGGGCATGTATCGGGGTTATTCTCGTACTCGCTGAGATCATATTGCCGGGCGGTATTGTGATTCTTTTAGGCGCGGCATGTTTAGTGGTTGCAAGCGCCTTAGCTATCGGTTTAGTCGAAGGAATAGTACAAAGCTTAACGCTTTGGTTTATCGCATCTATGGTGCTACTACTTGCCTTTCGTCAAGTCACACAGAAGTTGGTTGGCGGCGATGCTCATGTTGGCAACACTGATGAAGAGTTGGATATTTACGATCAGCTCGCCATCGTCAAACAAACCATAGGTCCGGCGCAGCAGATGGGACGGATCGAATTTCAAGGCTGTGAATGGTCTGCACTGGGGGATGGTAGTGAGATTGCTGCTGGCTCCAAAGTTAGGATTATCTGCAGAGATAATATTGCGTTAGTGGTTGAGCCTTTAAAGGCTGAAGACGAGCACTTCGTAGAAAAGTAATTAGTTAACCCAGGAAGGGACCTCTCTATGTTCGCATTTACACTCTTTGTTCTATTTGTGTTTTTTATCCTCTATAAATTACTGCTAATTGTCCCTATGCGTGAGGTCAATGTGATTGAGCGCTTAGGTAAGTTTCGCACCGTGCTACAGCCCGGATTTCACTTTCTTATCCCATTTTTTGATCGCGTGGCCTATAAGCATGAGATCCGCGAGCAGGTACTCGATGTGCCCCCGCAAAGCTGTATTTCAAAAGATAACACCCAGCTAGAAGTTGATGGTTTAGTCTATTTAAAAGTGATGGACGGTAAGCTTGCCAGTTACGGTATTGAAGATTACCGACGCGCCGCGGTAAACCTAGCGCAAACCACCATGCGCTCAGAGATAGGTAAGCTAAGTCTAAGCCAAACCTTCTCAGAGCGAGATAGCCTGAACGAGTCAATCGTACGTGAAATCGATAAGGCTTCAGATCCTTGGGGGATCAAGGTGCTACGTTACGAGATTAAGAACATCACCCCATCACGCAAAGTCATTCACACCCTAGAGAAACAGATGGAAGCGGAGCGCAGTAAGCGCGCCGAAATCACTCTGGCCAATGCAGAAAAAGCGGCGATGATTAACCTGTCAGAAGGCGAACGTCAAGAAGCGATTAATCTATCAGAAGGTGAGAAGCAGCGCCGTATTAACGAGGCGAAAGGTACCGCACAAGAGATTGCTATTATCGCCCGAGCTAAGGCTGAAGGCATGGAGCTTGTTTCTACTGCGCTGGCAAAAGAGGGCGGTCATGAAGCGATGAATATGCAGCTTAAAGAGCAGTTTATTACTCAGGTTGGCAAGATATTGGATGAGGCCGATGTGTCTGTCGTACCAGCTGAGCTCGCTAAAATTGAAGGATTCTTTGAAGGCATGGAACAGGTCACTCACGCAGTGTCTGCCAACTCATTGAAAGGAGCACGCTAATGATTGCTGGAATTAATACAGATTTGATTGTAATGGCTATCTGGGGCCTTATCTTTGCCATCTTCGTGATTAAGCTATTTCAGTCGATTCGTCTCGTGCCGACAAAGTCTGCTTACATCGTTGAACGTCTAGGTAAATATCATTCAACCTTAGACGCAGGCTTTCATGCCTTGGTGCCTTTTGTCGATAAGGTAGCGTATATCCACGACTTAAAAGAGGAAACCATTGATGTGCCACCACAGGAGTGCTTCTCTTGTGATGAGGTTAATGTTGAAGTCGATGGGGTTATCTATATCTCTGTAATCGATCCTGTAAAGGCGAGCTACGGTGTCACTGACTACCGTTATGCGGCAATTCAGTTGGCACAGACAACAACTCGAAGTGTCATTGGTACCCTAGATCTAGATCGTACCTTCGAAGAGCGTGATGTGATTAGCGCTAAAGTGGTAGAAGTGTTGGACCAAGCGGGCGCTATGTGGGGAATTCGTGTTCACCGTTATGAGATTAAGAATATCACCCCGCCTGAAACGGTAAAAAATGCCATGGAGATGCAGGTCAATGCAGAGCGTGAGCGTCGTGCATTACTGGCAAAGAGTGAAGGTGATAAGCAGAGTAAGATTAATCGCTCTGAAGGTATAAAAGCAGAAACTATTAACCATTCAGAAGGTGAAATGCAGCGCCGTATTAATGAAGCGGAAGGTAAAGGGGAAGAGATCTTAACCATTGCCCGAGCCACGGCGGAGTCGATTGAGCGTATGGCAACTGTGATTGCGGCGCCAGGCGGCAAGAATGTGGTGCGTATGCAACTCGGTGCTCAGTACCTTAAGCAGCTTGATGGAGTCAGTACTGGTAAGAGTAAGGTTATCTTACCTGGTAATATGATGGACTTCGATCACTGGATGAATAGCATAGGTCTAGAAGAAGCTAAAGACTAGCCGATTCTGGCTGTCGCTAAAGTATTGATGCTAGCTCCTGTAATGGAGCTAGCATTTTTATTTGGCAGCTATCGGTTCCATATTAGATTCATTGAGTTTAAAAACGATAAGGCGAGGTACTATGGCATTTAATGATAAGTTTAGGCTTAGTAGCCACGCGGTGATCTTAAAACCGGGTGTCAGCGAACCGAGCGTCTTACTGTTAAAGGCCAACTATGGTGACTGTCGTTGGGGGCTGCCTGGCGGGGCATTGGAGCCAAATGAGACTATTCATGAAGCGCTGCTACGTGAATGCCAAGAAGAGCTGGGGGTTCTAGTGCAGGTTAAGTGTCTTACCGGTGTTTACTATCACCAAGCGTATGACTCGCAAGCCTTTATCTTCTTTTGTGAACTCGATGACTCTCACACCATATGCCTTAGTGAAGAGCATAGCGAATATCACTACACACCCGTTTCAAGATTATCTAAGGTACAAAGGCAGAGGATAGAGGATTGCCTTAGTTATGACGGCGTAGTGGTTAGCCGCAAGTTCTGACGTTTCTTTTTAGGTCATAGCGATATCGGTCATGGTCAATGCCGTCAGTCTTGACGGCATTGACCATTTAATTACATGGCAGTTAGCGGAATAGGTTGCTCTTGAGTCGCAAGGTTTTCGTGGATCTCCTTATAGTGAGCACCAATTTCGAGTAACTCTTTTAGAGGCACAACCTTACTGATTAGAAAGCCTTGAGCATAATCACACATCATAAAGCTAAGTTCATCTAACTGCTCTTGAGTCTCGACCCCTTCGGCAATAACTCTGATCCCTAGAGCGTGAGCCATCTCGATAGTGGCGATGATCAGCTCGTTACTCTTACCGTCTTTATTCATATCGTTAATGAAGCTGCGATCAATTTTAAGGATCTGAAAAGGATAGGTTCTGAGGTAACTGAGCGAAGAGTAGCCTGTACCAAAATCATCCATGGAGATACAAAAACCGGCATGACTTAGTTGTTTTAGAGCATCCAAAGTGTAGGCATGGCCACTCAGCAGTACACCTTCGGTGATCTCGAGTTCTAGGGAATCGGGGTTCATGCCAAAATTGTTAACTTGATCTATGATGATCTGGACTAGGTTTGGATTTCTAAATTGCCTTGGTGACAGGTTAATGGCGACCCTAAAGTTGTCATTAAACTTCTTCTGCCAAGTGCGCGCAGCTTCTAGCGCTTGTTCGAGAATAAACTCCCCCATTGATTCTATCACTCCCGTTTGCTCGGCAATTGGAATGAATTCGGCAGGTGATACGCTGCCTAGGGTTGGGTTATTCCAGCGAAGTAGGGCTTCGGCTCCCATAATACTGCCATCTCGGATATCGAGTTGAATTTGAAAGTGAGCTTGCAGTTCCTCTCTCTCTATGGCTCCGTGGATCTGCTCTTCAATTGCCAGGCGGCGTGATACTTCTTTATTCATCGCGTGAGTGAAGTAGGAGTAGGTATTTCGGCCAATACTTTTGGTGTGATACATGGCCGAGTCGGCATTTCGTAGCAGCTCGGATGGAGTTTCGCCGTCATTAGGATAGATGGCGATACCTATACTGGCGGTAAGCACTAGTTGCCGGTTATTGATATAGAAAGGCTTTCTAAATCCACCAATTAAATTCTCTGCTAGAGGTTGGGCGTCACTGGCACTCGACAGATCATCGAGTAATATGATGAATTCATCTCCCCCTAGGCGCCCTACAGTATCTTCTGCTCTAGTGGCATCAAGTAAGCGCTTTGATGCGCTGATAAGTAGTTGGTCACCGGCTTCATGGCCTAAGGAGTCGTTAATCTTCTTGAAATCATCCAGATCGAGAAAGATAACTGCAATCTTCTGGCCGCTTCTCTCACTGGCTTCGACTAATTGCTCAAGCCGTTTTAGGGCGGAGAATCGGTTAGGTAGGTCAGTTAAGGTATCGTAATGGGCTTGATGGCGAATAAGTGCTTCAGCTTCTCGGCGCTCGCTATTGTCATAAAAAGAGATCACGGCACCATCTTTTTTGTTCTGTAGTGCGAGAGGTTGTGATTTGTAATCGACAGGAAAGCTGCTGCCGTCGGCTCGCCAAAAAATATCTTCCTTAATCTCTCCATTATCGAGTTGCTGCGCCACTTCGTTAGAGGGATTATTTTGATAGAACAGCTCCTGCATATCGGAATTTAGTAGTTGTGCAGGGCTAGAGTATCCGAGTAACTGAGCACATATGGGGTTGGCAAAGATGCACTTTCCTTTATCGTCGATGGCATAAATAGCAACCGCAGCCGACTCTAACACAGCCTGAAGAAGTGGATTATTTGCTTGAACGTCCTCTTGTAACAGCTCTTGTTCCGTTTTGCGCTGTTTGTGTTTAGCGCGTAGTTCTCGCTTGGCTTGTAATTGTTTTAATGAGTGGAACTTAGCGACATTGGATTGGGCGTTAGGCGATTGCCCAATATCAGTCGAACTCTCATCTTCAGGCGTTTGTATCTGCGAGGGCTGTTGATAAAAATACAGCCAAAGCGCGCCGAGAAGGGCGATGTTAGCGGATAAAAGTAAGGGGATAACTATCTGTATTTCAGGGCCTTGTGATGGCGAGCTGAATACCCAAAGTATGCCTAGTGTAACGGTTGAAATCGTCATTAGAAGGCATAGGTGCCATGGATTTATAGAAAAAATTTTACTGATTTGCATACATCACATCCAGAGTTTGACAATTAAACTTGCTCTCTTGCGGCTAAATTAAATCGGACAAGCCAGTTTACTGAGGTCATGCTGATTGTGGCGTTAAGGGGATAGGCATAAGGCCATGTGCGTAGCGGTATAGGGCTGAGTTTGCAGAAGTATTAGGTAATTCATATTTAGTCCTTTAAATATTTAGATAAATGTTCAGAAATCAAATCCGTTGATCACATTGCAACTAAGTATAGGACTTAAATCAGTAAATGGTAAATACGCTTATATGTAACAAAACATCCGCTTGAGTCTTAAAAAGTTTTCATAGATAAATCAGATGCTAATCAAGGTAATCTTATTTAGAATTGTGCTTATTACCGCAATTAATTGAGTAAAAGAGCTAAATATGACAATTGAAAGAATTGAAACTGCCGCCCGCATGAGCCGCATCGTTAAGCATAATGGCACCATCTATCTATGTGGTCAGGTGGCCAAAGATGCAGAACAAGATATTACCGAGCAAACACGTACCATGCTTGAAAAGGTCGATGCACTACTCGAGCAAGCTGGCAGCGATAGAGAGCACATCTTATCAGCCACAATTTACATTAAAGATATGCAGTACTTTGCTGAAATGAACGCAGTGTGGGATGCATGGGTGCCTGCTGGCCACGCACCTGCTCGTGCATGTGTAGAAGCTAAGATGGCTCGTGATGCACTATTAGTTGAAATTTCAGTGGTAGCTGCTGAAAAAGCTTAATACCCCATTACCGAAGTGACCCCTCACTTCGGTAATATCATTTCCTCTCCGATTTTAACCCAGTGCAATCGCGCTTATTCTATCCCCGAGTTCCTCGCTTCTGTTATACTGCCCGCCTGATTTTTTGGAGGCAATAATGGACGTATCATCTTTACTTGACGGCCTAAACGACAAGCAGCGTGAAGCTGTTGGTGCACCGCAATCTAGCATGCTGGTATTAGCGGGCGCGGGTAGTGGCAAAACGCGGGTACTCACCCACAGAATTGCCTGGTTGATGCAGGTTGAACAGCAAAGCCCTTATGCAATTTTAGCGGTAACCTTTACCAATAAAGCGGCAAAAGAGATGCGAGAACGTGTTGAGAAGGTTGCTGGTGGCAATATGAGCCGCATGTGGATAGGCACTTTTCACGGCTTAGCACACCGTTTGCTGCGCACCCATTATAAAGATGCCAATCTGCCTGAGAGCTTCCAGATCTTAGATTCAGACGATCAACTGCGTCTAATCAAACGTATTCTAAAAAGCCTTAACTTGGACGAAAAGCAATATCCGCCAAGACAAGCGCAAGGCTACATCAATGGTAAGAAAGACCTAGGTCTACGCCCATCACATATCGATGCTGGCGGGTTTCCTATTGAGCAAAACTTACTGAAGATTTATCAAATCTATCAAGACTCATGCGACCGCGCAGGTTTGGTGGATTTTGCCGAAATCTTACTTCGAGCTCATGAACTGTGGCTCAACAAGCCGCATATATTGGATCATTACCAAGACAGATTTAAACATATCTTGGTGGACGAGTTTCAAGATACCAACGCCATTCAATATGCCTGGATCCGTGTACTTGCAGGCTCTACGGCCAATGTGATGATTGTTGGTGATGACGACCAGTCTATTTACGGCTGGCGTGGCGCTCAGGTTGAGAACTTGCATAAGTTCTTAGCCGACTTCCCGGCAGCACAAACGATTCGGTTGGAGCAGAACTATCGCTCCAGCGGTAACATTCTAAATGCATCGAATGAGTTGATTGCCAATAACCCTGATCGTATGGGTAAAAAGCTTTGGACCGATGACAAAGACGGTGAGCCAATTGGCCTTTACTGTGCCTTTAACGAAATGGACGAAGCGCGCTTTATTGTTGGTCGTATTACCGACTGGCAAGATGAAGGCGGCAAGCTAGAAGACTGCGCCATTTTATATCGATCTAACGCTCAATCACGGGTACTGGAAGAAGCCTTATTACATAAAGGTATCGCTTACAGAATTTATGGCGGCCTGCGTTTCTTCGAACGCCAAGAGATTAAAGACGCCATGGGCTACCTGCGCCTAATCAATAACAAGAATGACGACGCGGCGTTTGAACGTGTCGTTAACACCCCAACTCGTGGTATTGGTGATCGCACCTTAGAGATCATCCGAACTACCGCACGTCAGCAAGAAATGACCTTGTGGGAAGCGAGTATTCGCTTACTGGAAGAGAAAGTCCTTAACGGCCGCGCCGCCAATGCGGTACGTGGTTTTATGGATCTGATTGTCGCCATGAGAATGGATACTGACGAGCAATCTTTGCACCGCATGACAGATCACGTTATCCAAACGTCAGGCCTAAAGGCTATGTACGAGGCTGAGAAGAGTGAAAAAGCTCGTGCTCGTGTAGAGAACTTAGAAGAATTAGTGACAGCCGCTCGCAGCTTTGTGATGCCTGAAGAGATTGAAGATATGGGCGAGCTTAATGCCTTCTTGTCTCATGCGGCGTTAGAAGCTGGTGAAGGTCAGGCCGATGAGTTTACCGATGCGGTGCAGTTAATGACACTGCACTCGGCCAAAGGTCTAGAGTTCCCTATGGTATTTATGGCGGGAGTCGAAGAGGGTTTGTTCCCAAGTCAAATGGCGATAGATGAGGGCGATCGTCTCGATGAAGAGCGCCGCCTTTGTTATGTGGGTATGACCCGCGCGATGCAGAAGCTGTATATCACCTATGCAGAATCTCGCCGTATTTATGGCCGTGAAAGCTTCGCTAGACCATCACGCTTTGTAAAAGAAATTCCTGAGCAATATGTGCAGGAAATTCGTATGCGAACTCAGGTTTCTGCGCCAGCGGTAAGCAGTCGCTTTAGTAAGCAAGATAGCGCATTTAACGAATCAGGTTTTAAGATTGGCCAGCGTGTGATGCATCCAAAGTTTGGCGAAGGCACTGTGACTAACTACGAAGGTAGTGGTGCACAGGCGCGTATTCAGGTTAACTTTTTCGACGTGGGCAGTAAGTGGTTAGTCATCGCTTACGCACGCTTAGAAACGGTGTAATTGAGCTAAATAAGTTAAAACTAAAAATAAGGCTGAGCGTAGACTCAGCCTTATTTTTAGCCGATAAAACCAGCATAGGTTTTATTTATCTCGATACTGGTTGAATACTGTTACAGCTCAGTCATAATGCGGTTACAAAACTAAAGGCCGAAGACGTTGTAGGAGAGCCTAATCATGAATTTAAGGGATAAACTAGACGTTTATATGCGACTCGCGCGTATGGACCGTCCCATTGGTACCTTGTTGTTAATGTGGCCATGTTTAATGGCCTTAACTTTTGCTGCTGGTGGGTTACCCGATCTAAAAGTCTTTATTATTTTTGTGATTGGCGTATTTTCGATGCGGGCTTGTGGCTGCATCATTAACGATTATGCCGATAGAAAGCTCGATGCCCATGTTGAGCGCACCAAAGCGCGGCCACTAGCTAGCGGTGAGGTTTCCAGTAAAGAAGCCTTGTTACTGTTTTTAGCTGTAGCCTTGTTTTCCTTTGGCTTAGTGCTAATGCTAAACCCGCTGGTGGTACAGCTATCGGTTGTTGGTATCATTCTTACCATCATCTACCCCTTTACCAAACGCTATACCAATATGCCGCAGATGTTCTTAGGGACGGTATGGAGTTGGTCTATTCCTATGGCATATGCCGCGCAAACAGGCACAGTTCCTGTTGAGGCGTGGTGGTTATTTGCAGCTAACTGGTGCTGGACGGTGGCTTACGACACCATGTATGCCATGGTTGATAGAGATGATGATTTAAAGGTTGGCATCAAGTCGACGGCGATCCTATTTGGTCGTTTTGATAGGCATATTATCGCGCTATTCCAAATTGCAGCATTGAGCTGCTTTATTATTGCCGGATTGGTTGCTGGCCGAGGCGAGATCTATGCCTTAGGCATTGCGGCTTTTATTGGCTTTGGCTTGTACCAACAAAAGTTGATCTATGGCCGAGAACGAGCGCCATGTTTCACCGCTTTTCTGAATAATAACTGGGCCGGTATGGTGTTATTTACTGCATTATTACTGGACTACTTAATTATTGGTTAATCGCTTGCCGAGCCAAAAAAAACGCCTCTTTTGAGGCGTTTTTTTATGGCTAAAATATAGCAGTGTTTCACCTCCTCGCGACGTTGATATCACAACGAGTTGAAGATCTCTGACTATACTTACGGTTGTCGTTAACCATGGCTTCTTAAGGATCATAGAAGTGACATCTTGGTTGGCTAAGCTTAGATAACTGCTTTATCACTGATGAGCAATATATTGGTATTAGTGGGGTAGCAGCAAATGGATTTGAATGCGGTGGGGGGATTGATGTCACCTTGGGTTATTGCTTATGAAGCGGGGCAGTGGGCCGATTATGAACTGGCTTTATTGCTGGTGCTAGCATCAACATTACTGGTATGGCTACTGGTGTGCAGGTTTAAACCGCAAGGGTTTTTACGCTGGACTCTTGCAGTGCTCTGCTGTGTTGCACTTACCGGCCTGTGTCTGACGAGCCGTGTCGATGCTCTGCAAATTAGCTCATTGCTAACCAAGGGCAAAAATATTGAAGTGCTGGATGGTCTCTATCGCTATGGCGAATACCACTTTCCTCACCATAGCGCCCATGGAATAGACTTTCGGGAAATTCATATCGGTCAGCGTATGCTAAAGCTTTATCACGGTGGTTACTTAGCGCATAGTCGCTGCTATCGTGACTTCTACAATAGCAACCGATTTAGTGACAATATCGAGCTGCGTTTGTACATACATTGGTATAAACACGAACTAGTATATAAGCGCGAAAAGGTTGTGATCAAAACTCCCTGTATCTTAAAAATCGAGCAGCGAAACACCGGTTAAAAGGCCTTAAATTTTTTGCTGTACGACTGCCAACTTATTTTAGGGTTAGACAACGTCTTGATTTAAAACTTCTCAGTGGTGGTAGGCAATATCGGTGTTAACTGCTGCGAGTTATTTAAGGTCTTATACCAATTAGTATAAAGATTTGGTCGCTCAGCGAGAGTTTAGCGGCACTGAGACAAGGCAACGAGTGCAGAGCATAGTTATTCTACGTTTAAGCTTGTTAACGCAGTATCAGAGCCGCTAAAACTCGCCATTCTGGAGCGTTTTTGGCTGCCTACTTCTGCGTTGAATAACTTCACAAGGGAGCAACCATTCTTTCAGTTATTCGCCTTGAATTAGTTTGTCAAAAACGCTCTGAGTAGATCAACTTCTTATACTGATTGGTATTACTATCAGCAGTTTCTATTGAGCTTTTTAGGCTCTTTCCTTGCTCAGTGTTAAACAACCAATCCATACCATGAATCGCAGTGGTAGCAAAGGCGGTGGCGTGGTGGGCTTCATCGATAATCAATAGCTTGCTGTTCAATGCAGGGCTACTGATTTCAAGATTGTTGAGTAATGCCTTAAAGTGCTGAGCATCGGCCACCATGTTATGTTGAGAGTCGCCGCCTTCCTCGTTATGTTCAAGCGCACCTATCCCGATAAATACATTCGCATCTATCGCGGTAAGTGAGTTGATATTCTTTGCAAACTGAGTCAGAAACCAGCGTTCATGCCACCAAAAAGAAGGGCTACCTATTAAGTAATTTGTGAAGAGGTCAGGTTGTTGCAACAATATATAGGCGCCAAACAGGCCACCTAAAGAGTTACCTACATAAGTTCGCTGACTGGCATCAGTGCGAAAGTTCTGCTCCATATAGGGGATGATTTTAGTCTTCAGAAAGTGTAAATGTCTGTCGGCGCCGCCGGTTATTTTTTTCCAACTTGAGTCTACCGTAGGTGTGTAATCCCTGACTCGGCTATGATCACTTTTCAGCCCCAGCTCCCATGAGATCCCAACGATAATTGCCGGTGCCATTTGATTTGAATTCATCGGGAAGCGGGTCACGCCAGACATGATCTGAAAGGTATACATAGCATCGGTAAGGTAGATCACCGGGTAGTGCATATCTTTGTTTGCAGAAGATTTATAACCTTTTGGCAGTTTGATATACAGTCGATAGGTACGTGCTTTATCGCTAATTTGTACAGTATGGCTACGGGGAATGCTGAAAGGCGTGGTTAAGTGTGCGGTTGCTTCGATAACGGTTTTATTGGCCATGCTCGCAGTAGGAAAAAAGCTCGCTAACAGTATGACGCAAAGCATGAGTCTAATTGATGAGGCATTGAGGTTTCGGGATAACATTAGCGGCTCTACTTATCCATAAGTTATGGCAATAGCTTAACCTTTTCTTCAAATGAAATCTCTTACATTTAGCGTAACAAATAACCAGCCTTGGTGATTGAGTTTATCGCTGGTGACAAAATAAAACGGCTAAAGGTTATCCAGCAGACTTGTTTAGCGGCGAGGATCTCACATTGTAAATAAAGCGAATTAGTAGGCTGCTTATAAATAGGCTGTTAAGTAAGTAGGTTTTTGATAAGTAAGCAGAACATTTAGGCCTGCTTACTCTTGCTTAAAAGCGGACGCTTTTAATCAGGGGGGTTAAAGCCTACGCTTTAACTAGCTTTTCAAGATCAGCTGGGCGGTAGTAAACAGACTTTAATACCTTGCCTTGGCGAACAACCTTGCCGGCCATTTCAACATCTTTAGCACACTTGGCGATAATGAAGTCCCCTTTAGTGCTACCGACAATTTCAACGCCTTGTTTAGCGTAAAATTCAATTGTCTCATTAAGCTCTTGCTCGCTGCGACATACCTTACTCATATTGCTTGAGTGCACTTCATCCCAGCAGCTAACAAAATCGATTTCGCGGTTCTTTGCTACATGTAATAGCAAGTCGATAACGTAGCTAATTTCAAGTCTATCTGTAACTTGTGTAGCACCTAGGTGCACTAAGCGACCCATCAATACATAGACAGAATCAACAATTGCGTCGGCTTGTTCTACGCGACTGTCAGCTTCAGCAAGCTCGGTGAGCTCTTCAATCGCAAGCGATGTGTGTAGCGTATCGGCCTTATCATCTAGCGTGCTGACATCCGCGATCGGTAGGTCAAAAGTCATGCGGAACTCTCGAATATCGCGATATAGGTGATCGTATAGTGGCTGATCCAAAGCGGATAGTTTCATCGGTAGTGTGCCTTTGTTGCTGAATATAATTAACAGCCGCCATACTAATGAAATGGTGCGCTAAATGAAAGTCGATCGAGTGGGGAGCTGAGGTTTCATCGGAGTTTAATTAACAGCGAGATTGTAACCGTTCAAATAAAAAACCGATTGGTATTAATCTAGCTTGCTGCAAAGGTGCGTGATGATCTGAGTTTGGATTTGTTTAATTAAGTTTTGACTATGTTGATGGTCTATATCGAGAGCTTGCCAGCCATCAGTGCCCATTATTGATAATTGACAGATATTGATGCTACCCGTTAGCTCAAACTCACCTGACAGCTTAACTATTCCTAGGCTGGTATTGAGTCGATTAATAGTAAAGTTTGCCATGATGAACTCAACTGTCATTGTCTATAAACAACATAAGCCGATGTCGACTCGCTTGCAATAAAGTTTGCGCAGTTGTTGTCTTTTTGTTCGGTCAGTAGGCCTGGTATGAATTTTTATCATCAGCGATGACTTTCAGGGTAAATGCAGCTTGGGTGCATGTTTAATCATTATTAGCTCTTTGTTTGAATAGCTAGGCTATTTTACAGCCAAATGTCAATTACTTAGCCTGGCGGGGACGGGCAGAGTGCTAGACGCTGTTGTTAACTTTATGTAAGGATGTGGTTTCATCCTATGCACCTTGGTTTATTTTTCAGTGCGAAAACCGACATAATTTAGAGGTTTCATTTTAGAAAGAGTGCTTAGGTAATAAGAATAATAAAAAGGATGCTACATGAGCTCAAATAATGATCTTCAACAGTCTGAATCAGTGACTATGGATCCTCTGCAAGACGGTAAGCATACCACCCCAACATTACTCGATGCACTTCTGCCCATTATCGCCCTAGTGATGATGCTTACCGCAGCCGTTTACCTGTTTTCATCTGACAGCTCTTACGGGGCAAATCAGATAGCCTTGATTATGGCGGGCTGTATAGGCCTGTTGATAGGTTGGAAAAATGGTTATAGCTGGGCTGAAATGGAGCAAGGAATTGTCCGTAGCATAGGTGTCGCCACCGGAGCACTACTCATTCTATTTACCGTAGGCTCCCTTATCGGTACTTGGATCCTCGCTGGCACAGTACCGACCATGATCTATTACGGCATGCTGGTTCTTAATCCAGAATATTTTTATGCGGCCTGTTGTTTGTTATGTGCGGTTGTCGCCATCAGTATCGGTAGTTCGTGGACGGTTGCGGGTACCTTAGGTATTGCCTTGGTCGGTGTGGCCTCTGCCATGGGGCTGAGTGTCGAGATCACCGCTGGCGCCATTATCAGTGGTGCATACTTTGGCGATAAGATGTCTCCAATGTCAGACACCACCAACTTAGCACCTGCAGTAGCTGGAACCGATATTTTTAGTCATATCCGCCATATGGTTTGGACCACTGTGCCAAGCATTATCATCGCTATGATCTGTTTTCTATTATTAGGTTTCAATAATCAGGCGGTTATCGATAACAATAACTTTGAGCAAACCTTATCGCTGATTCAGACGCAGTTTAATCCGGGAGTACATCTGCTGTTGCCGCTATTAGTGGTATTTATCCTAGCATGGAAAAAAATCCCCGCCTTCCCAACTGTCATCATAGGCACAATAGCTGGAGCTGTCTGCGCAGTACTGTTTCAATTTGATAACGTAGTGGATTTTGCTGCTGATGACAGCCTAAGCCCTGTGGTTGCTTTGGTCAAAGGCGTCTGGGTGGCAATGTTTAATGGCTATACGGCGAATACGGGGGACGAGGTACTAGATAACCTGCTGAGTCGCGGCGGTATGAGCAGTATGATCAACACTGTGTGGCTGATTTTATGCGCCATGACCTTCGGTGGCATTATGGAAGTCACTGGGCTACTTAAGCGTATTTTGCAAAGTGTTCTAGGCTTGGTGAAATCTAGTGGCAGCTTGATAATAACCACGCTGGCAAGCTGTATCGGCGCCAACCTTATCACCGCCGATCAGTTTATCGCAATAGTGCTGCCAGGAAGGATGCTTAAGGTGGAGTACACCAAACGCGGTCTAGCTCCAGTTAACCTAAGCAGAGCGTTAGAAGATTCTGCCACCATTACTAGCCCGCTTATTCCGTGGAATACCTGCGGCGCCTATATGGCTAGTACATTAGGGGTGGCGACGGTTGCATATCTACCTTATGCCTTCTTTAATTTAGTCTGCCCACTGATCAGTGCTGCCTATGCAAAATATGATTTTAAAATTGAGCGTATAGAACCTGCTGAAGCCGCAACTGCTGTAGCTTAAGGGCGGTAGCTTAAGAGTTGTACATTAGACAAAAAAAAGCCTTGCCGGTTAGGAGTCGACAAGGCAGTTGGCACTGTGATTGACAGAACCTAAATTCACCATGGAGAGGTGAGGTAACCCATCGAAATGGGCGTTTAGCAGGAAAGCAATGTTTAAATCACTTTAGGACCTAGGACCTAGGACCTAGAGCACTCGCATGCTCCTTTCGAGGGCGCTTCGCGGCTAGAACAGACTTCGTCCTGCTATACAGTCAAAAGACGGCATAAATGCCGACCTACAAGGGGCTTTGATGACGGCAGTTCTAATCTTTTCCTGCTGTTTCGGCTTTTATCGTCTTGGCCTGTTCCGTCTTAGCTTGATTCTAGCTCCTAAAACCTAGAACCTAGAACTAACGATGCGCATATTTCGCCGTCAGCTTTTCAAGGTATGGCTGCACCTCTTTGTCGCCCCAATCAAGGTAACCACGCAAGAAACCTACAAGGTTGCCTGAACCATCGAATACATAAGTGGCTGGCACTACGTCTGCAGGCATAATTTGGTCGATAGTTTTCTTCGGGTCTAACCAAGTCTGGTAATGGCCTAGTTCGTGGCGATCTAAGAAGGCCTGTACCTTGTCACTTTCTTCATCAATTGAGATGGGTACAACTACCAAGTCGTTATTCTTGTTTACTTGGCGGATGTTTTCCATCTGCGGGATCTCTTTGATACACGGTGCACACCAAGTAGCCCAAAGGTTGACCAGTACTAACTTACCCTTGTATTGCTTAAGGCTAATTTCATCGCCTTTAGTGTCGGTGAACATCACTTCAGGCACTGAGCGGGCTGACTGCATCTCAATAAAACGTGACATAATCAGCGGCTTTTCAATGGCTTTACCTGTGTTATAAACCTTAGTCGATGCAACTTGAGCTTGGGCTGGTATAAGTAGAGATGACAGAACCAATAAGCCGCTCAGTAGATGTGTTTTATTCATAGGTGGTAGCCTTCATATCTTGATGTTTACGTTGTTCACGGATCCACATTACTGCAAATGCAATAATGCCAAATAGCAGTAGTATCGGACCAAACCACAGCACGGCAGTTGCGCCTGAAAAGCTAGGTTGGTATCTGATTTTTTCGCCATAGCGTTGTACTAAAAAGTCGATGATCTCAGCTTTAGACTCACCTTGTTCTAGCATTAAAAAAATCTGACCTTTGAGCTCGCTAGCAATCGGTGCGCCTGAATCAAATAGATTCTGATTAACCGACATCGGGCAGCGTAGCTCATGGGCAATTTCAAAGCCTAAATCGCGAATTTGATCTGGGGTGTAATGGAGCTTGTCGCTAGCCGTTTGTGCTGACGCTTGCACCGAAAGACTGATGCACAGCAAAATAGCCAAGCCTGATAACAAGCGGATTAACGATGAGGTGTAAGCTTTACTCATGCGAGTTCTCCCGCTTTAGGTGTATTGGCAGAGTATTGCAGTGTTACAGAGCTAGCGTTTGCTGTGCGGCGTAGGCGAAGTTGATAAAGGCCTGATACAGCTGCAATCATGCCACCTAACATCATCATTAGCGCACCAATCCAAATCCAACAAGCTAAAGGCTTATGGCTAATACGTACCAAGTACTCTGTTTCACTTAGCTGTTGGCCACTCGATACATACAGGTCACGCACTAAGTTGCGCATAATGCCTGCTTGAGTCGTCTGCATCGCATTGGTCTTAAAGGTTTGGCGCTGAGGGGTGATGTAACCTACAAAGTTATCATCCACATCGGTTACGCGAATATTGGCTTGAATTGCAGTGTAGCTTTTGGCGTCCACATCCACTGTGTCTTCATACACAAAGGTGTACCCTGCCACTACTTTGCCTTGACCGGGTCCCATTCTTAATAACTCTTGGGTTTCAAAGTTAGACACCGCAGTTGCACCAATAATGCTGATAGCCACACCAAAATGAGCAATCATCATTGGCGCTTTTTTAGTGATGGCCGCAAAGCCTTGTGAGCGAAGGCTAAATACTAAGTATCCCAACGTTAGGAACACCCAGCTTGCTGATGTTGCGCCGATCCATACCCAAGGGTTAAAACCGCCGCGAGTTTGCATCGCGACTAAGCCACCTATTATTGCTGCCACAGCGAATAGGCCTGCAAGCGGGTATAAACGGTTTAGCGATTGCTGCTGCCATTTAATTAAAGGCGCGGCGCCCATCAGTAATACCGCTACAAAAGTTAACGGTACAAAAATGCTATTAAAATATGGCGCGCCTACCGACAGCGTGCCCAAATTAAGTAGTTCAAATAACAGTGGGTAGAAGGTACCTAGTAGCACCGAAATAGCTGCCACAACCAATACAATATTACCTAATAGCATTACAGTGTCGCGCGACAGTAAGGCGAACTCAGACTTAGATTTAATCAGGTTAGCTTTGAGCGCGAACAGAGTTAATGCGCCGCATACAAATACCCCAAGCAGGAATAAAATCGACATGCCGCGAGTTGGATCTGAGGCAAAAGCATGTACCGACTGCACTATGCCAGAGCGCACTAAGAAGGTACCCAATAAGCTCAGAGAGAAGGCCAATAAACACAGTAATAAAGTGGCAATCTTAAAGCTGCTACGTTGCTGGCTCAGTACCACGCTGTGCAGCAGGGCGGTGGCTACCAGCCAAGGAATAAACGAGGCATTTTCTACCGGGTCCCAGAACCACCATCCGCCCCAGCCAAGCTCGTTATAAGCCCACCATGAACCAAAAGCGTTACCACCGGTTAAAAACACCCAAGCCATTAATACCCATGGGCGTAAATAGCTAGCATGTTGCTGAGTAAACTTACCGCCAAGCAAAGCCGCAATCGCCGCAGCAAACGTCACTGTTAAGCCCACATACCCTAAAAACAACATAGGTGGATGGAAGATGAGCCCTATGTCTTGCAAGATGGGATTAAGGTCACGGCCTTCAATGGGGAAATTGGGCAACAGGCGTGCAAACGGGTTAGAGGTAAACAGCATGAATAAGTTAAAGCCGGCAATCACAAACGCCAAAATAGCAATCATACGGCCGATAAATAGTGGGTCTTGGTAGCGCGACGAAAACACAATCAAACAGCCCCAAATAGCAATTGAGACTACCCAAAACAGCATTGACCCTTCATGGCTTCCCCATACCGCCGCCACTTTATATAAGGTGGCGAGCTGAGTATTGGAGTGGTTGGCAACATAAGCGACTGAGAAGTCATTAACTAAGAATGAAATAAGTAAACATAATATAGAAGCACTAATCGTGACGGTCATTAATGCTGTTAGAGTCTTTACGTAGCTAAACAGATAGCTGTTCTTGGTATAAGAAGCATAGAGGGGAATAAATGAAAGCAGTAAAGCCGTCACTGTACTAATTATAAGGAAAATAAGTCCGAGTTCTGGGATCATCTTATTAACTCTCTATTTATTAACTTATCTATTTGCAAAGGTTATGTTCAACGGAAGTGTTAAAAAAATTGTTATAAATTCATTGTTGCTAAACTGAATTAAGCTACTTTGGGTTGTTAAGTCTTACTGCTTATTTAT
>NZ_BPFA01000022.1 GCF_019655055.1 Shewanella sp. MBTL60-112-B2 | reverse complement strand
CCGAAGGTCCCCTCCTTTCCCCCGTAGGGCGTATGCGGTATTAGCAGTCGTTTCCAACTGTTATCCCCCTCGACTGGGCAGATACCTAGGCATTACTCACCCGTCCGCCGCTCGTCACCTCAGGAGCAAGCTCCCTTGTGTTACCGCTCGACTTGCATGTGTTAGGCCTGCCGCCAGCGTTCAATCTGAGCCATGATCAAACTCTTCAATTAAAGTTTTGTTTGCTTCATCCACCTTACAAGTAAGGTTAAATCAGCGGCTCAACGAATTCTGTATTACATATTGCTATGAACACTCATTCATTAAGTAATTTTTTGATTGCCTCGTGAGAGACAATTTCGAATAACTTAATCTCTGTGAGTGTCCACACAGATTTGCTTGTCATATTGTTAAAGAGCGGTGCTAATCCTATTAAGAACGAGTCTCTCAGTTAGCAGCCTAAGACGCTAGGTCGTTGGCTTGAGGAGGCGTATTCTACACTTCCTAGTGTCGGCGTCAAGCGCTTATTTTAAGAAGTTTTTCAAGCGATGATTCTTTATACAAGGCACATCATTCGAAGCTCTTAAAGCGTTTGTCACCTGAGGCTAATTCCCGAAGAAGTTAATCTCTCTAACACTGCTGCAAGTCCCGTTCTACCTAAGCTTTCGTTTAGCTAGTTGGCCTGCAGTGCCGTGTCAGTGGATGCGCATTATAGGGATGTGAGATTAAAGCGCAAGGGCAGTTTTCAATAAAATTAGCGTTTTCGAATCAAACGAATAGTTATCAAACGATACGTACAAAAAAGGGGCTAAAAGCCCCTTTTTATCTACTTTACAGTAATAAAGTTAGTTACCGAAGAAGCGAGACTCTTGCTTCGCTTCTATCTCACCATCATCCGTAACCACTTTAAAGTTGATATGGGTCATAGCTCTCGATAGGTCAACGGGGTCTACAGCGACACTGATAGGTAGAGTTAACACCTCTCCACCTTCTATTTTCACTTCTTGTGGTCCAATCCAATCATAGTTAGCTAACCCCTCTACACTCATCTTATATAAGTGGCTGCTCTCTGTCTTATTGAGGATCTTCAGAGTAAAGGTATTCTCAATCAATCCGTCATCTGTTTCTCTGAACAGTTGGTTTCTATCTCGAATAACATCAATACGAATTGGCGCTATCGTTGCCGTTGCATAGATAAACACTAAAATCATTACCGAGAGCACAACACCATAACCAACAAGCTTAGGTCGAAGTACCTTCTGTTTAATCCCTTCTAGTTTATTCTCTGTGGTGTAACTAATAAGGCCTTTTTCATACCCCATACGTTCCATTGTGGTATCGCAGGCATCAATACAAGCACCGCAGTTAATACATTCGTATTGCAAACCATTTCGGATATCGATACCTGTCGGGCATACCTGCACGCATAAGTCACAGTCAATACAGTCACCCAGCCCCATTGCTTTAGGGTCAGCCTTTCTTGATCTTGGTCCACGCGCTTCACCACGCTGAGCATCATAACCAACTATATAAGTGTTCTTGTCGAACATCGCAGACTGAAAACGGGCATAAGGACACATATGCAAACACATGATCTCGCGCATCCAACCTGCATTACCATAGGTCGCAAAGGTGAAGAAGATAACCCAGAAGTAAATCGAACCACTGGCATTTAAGGTGAATACCTCTATATATACTTCACTAGTGGGTACGAAGTAGGAGACGAATGTCATTGCTGTAAGCAAAGAGATTAACAACCAGGATGCGTGTTTCGCCGTTTTTCGCCATAGTTTGTTGAAGCTCCATGGCATTTGGTCGAGCTTGATACGTTTATTACGCGAACCTTCTAACTTTTCTTCAAACCAAATAAAGATAAAAGTCCAAACTGTTTGCGGGCAGGTATAGCCGCACCATACTCTGCCTAAATATGTGGTAATGAAAAACAACCCAAAAGCCGCAATCATTAATAATGCTGCTAACAAGGTAAAGTCTTGCGGCCATATCGTTAAACCAAAGACATGAAATTTTTGCTCTGCAAGATTAAACCAAACAGCTTGACGGTCACCCCAAGGGATCCAAGGTAAGAGTAAAAAGAATAGCATCGCTATCCAGCCCAAGCGACGACGTAAAGTGGTCCATAAGCCTTCTACAGCTCGAACATAGATACGGTTACGCGGATTAAAGCGGTCGGCTTTAGCCGCATCGGGTTGGTGGATTTTGATTCTTTCAGTTTTAGAGAAGTCTTTTTTATTTTGTTCAGCGTTCATTTTGCAGCCTTACAGCTTTAATATTGCAAGAAAACTAGCTTATTATAACGCCTATACTACAAGTTATTCACCTACATAGGACTAAAATATGAAGGGCTGGATCATATTGGCAATAATTGCCGGCACTCTTTACTACCTTTATACCGAAACAGACACCTTGGATGAGCCGATTGCGGAGGTTCAAGGGATTTATCAACAGGCAGAAGACAAGCTGGACAGCATGACAGGCACCCAGATTCAACGTATTGACGATAGAGTCGATTTGTTAAAAACAGATATCGCCGATCGCCTTTCAACAACCGAGCAGCAAGCACTGAAGCTCATAACTCAGTCACAGGCTAAACTCGACGATTTTAAAGATGAATTCTGTGGCAGTGGTGCAAACAGCCACTCTGCATTTAGCAAAGAAAACCAAACCTATATCTGCGATAAACTTAACTAGCGGCACAGTTGCTTAAGCTTTAATAGATATAGTGGCATAAATAGATAATGAAACAGATCTCAGTTACCACATAAACTAGATTGACCTGAGATCTGATTAAGCCTAGCCTTTAACTATTACGGTATTTCAACCAAGTAAAAGGCTATAGGCTCATGACACAACAAGTATCTGACATTTTTGATCCCGAATTATGGGATGTTGTTCCTGGATTTGATTTTGAAGATGTTACCTACCACAGAGCCAAAGATCAGGGCACTGTGCGTATTGCAATTAGTCGTCCTGACTGCTTAAACTCGTTTCGCCCTAAGACCGTCGATGAACTCTATACCGCACTTGACCATGCACGCCAATGGTCTGATATAGGTTGTGTACTATTAACGGGTAATGGCCCATCGGCAAAAGGTCAATGGTCTTTCAGTGCCGGTGGTGATCAACGTATTCGCGGTAAAGATGGTTACAAGTATGAAGGTGCCGAAGAAGGCACGCCTGATGTAGCTCGTATGGGACGTTTACACATATTAGAAGTACAACGCCTAATCCGTTTTATGCCTAAAGTGGTTATCGCAGTAGTCCCTGGCTGGGCTGTTGGCGGTGGTCATAGCTTACATGTGGTGTGCGATCTTACTCTTGCTTCAAAAGAGCACGCGGTATTTAAGCAAACTGACCCAGATGTAGGTAGCTTTGATTCAGGTTACGGCAGTGCTTACCTAGCTAAAATGATTGGTCAGAAGCGTGCTCGTGAAATCTTCTTCTTAGGCTTTAACTACACAGCTGAAGAAGCATTTGATATGGGTATGGTTAACCGCGCAATACCACATCAAGAGTTAGAAGTTGAAGCATTAAAGTGGGCTAAAGAGATTAACTCTAAGTCACCAACTGCAATGCGCATGTTGAAGTATGGCTTTAACCTACCAGATGACGGCCTAGTTGGTCAGCAGCTGTTCGCAGGCGAAGCAACTCGTTTAGCTTACGGGACTGAAGAAGCACGTGAGGGACGTGATGCATTCTTAGAAAAACGCGATCAAGACTTCTCTTCATTCCCTTGGCACTATTAATGATCTCGCGTTAGGCAGCTAAATAGTAAAACTGATAAACCCATCAGTATTGATGGGTTTATAACCAAAGCATCTTTTCAATCGACAAATCCAATCAAACTAATCTATATAAACCCCTTACAATTGCAAATGATAACCATTATCATTTAATCAACTTAAACAGGGGGACCTACAATGATTAAAACCATGACTTTTGCGATACTTCACTTTGGTGTAGCTTTTACTATCACTTACCTATTAACCGGAAGCGTAGTCATAGGTGGTGCAGTGGCGTTAATCGAGCCAGCAGTCAACACAGTAGTGTTCTATTTCCACGAGAAAGTTTGGAAAGGTATCGAATCTAAAAATACCTTAGCAGTCGCCTCAGCTTAGGTGAGTCATTACTCTTTATCTGCACTATTCAGGCCGAGCTTGTTCGCCAAGGGCGCTATAGCCCCCCCTTGAATAAAGACGGAAAATAGTACGATAAAGAAAACCATATGCACAATATCTAGCGCCCCAGGCACTCCTGCAGCGGCAGGGATCAATGCAAATACAATGGGCGTAGCCCCCTTTAAGCCAATGGAAGAGATAAACAATCGTTTTTTCCAACTCGCTTTAACAAATGGCAGATAACAAAGCTGTACTGCCAATGGCCTAGCAACCAGGATTAACAATACTGCAGGTAATAATGAACTCACAAATACCGCTGCTAATGACTGCGGGAAGATCTGTAAGCCCAATACAATAAACATCAATGCCTGAGCCAGCCAAGATAAGCTATTGAAGAAATGCTGATTAACTAACTGCCCGCGCTTAATACCATTTCCGATCACTACACCAGCAATATAAGAAGCCAATAAGATGTTGCCCCCTAGCATCTCTGCGCCGTAGGTTGCCACCACAAAGCTGGCGAGCACAAATACAGGAATAAGACCAAACTCAGATAGATGAATGCGATTAAGCAACAATACCGCGACTTTAGCCACCAGCCAACCAACGACCATTGCCACACCAATTTGAGTGACCAGCTCGATGGCAATTTCAGATGCGACCACACTCTTGCTGCTTGAAAGCGCCATATCGGTTAAAAATATCACCAACAACATAGCTACCGGGTCATTGGTCGCCGACTCAAACTCCAATACGGTATCGGTTTGCTCTTTTAGCTTAAGCTTTTTAGATTCAATAATAGAAAACACAGCTGCAGCATCGGTGGATGACACTATAGCGGCAAAAAGAAGGCAGGTAATAAAGTCGAAGTCCAGCAGACCATACAAGATGACGGCAAAAATTAGTGTGGTAAACAGCACGCCAAATGAGGCCAGCACGCCACCTTCTTTATAGGCAACTTTGATTTTATCGGTTGAGGTATTAATACCGCCGACAAACACAATCATGTTCAGCGCTAGCCCACCTATCCAGGCTGTTTTATCTAAATCATCATAGACGAAGTTAAACTCACCGTTACCTAGCATGAGGCCTACCCCCATAAAGATCAGTAATGAGGGGATACCTAAAGTTCGCGAAGGGTGATGCAGTAAAATGCCGACTAATATCAGAACAGACATACCAATCATGACCATTTCAGTCGTCATAGGAGTACCTTTATTAAGTTTTTAAATGAGATTAAGTCATGCCTGCGTATTGAGGATAGCCGCAAAAAAATGACATTGATTTGAATACATCGATTATTGTTACTGATGATTGGTACAAATATGTGGCAAACACATATTGTCATAAAAGTTTAATAATAAATTTATCCTGCGTTCTAATAACCGAAACATAACATATTTGCCCTCACCAATTGTTAAATTTAGCTTAACCCGAAGTGAACATTAGCTCAGCTCAATAAATCCGATATTGCATTATTCTCCTGCAAAGCCCATCTATAGCTATCTCGAGCAATATCTTTCGTCACTTAAGAAACTCTATCTGAATTATTGTTCATGTAACAAAAAACAAATCCCTCATTTAAAACAGTAAAGACTAATAAACAATTAAACCGCTTTTCAGCGTCAGCCACTCCGAACCGCAGTCACATAACTGTCATATTTCTCTGTCTTAATGCGCTTGCCTTCAGTGAGGCATTAACTTGGTTTTGTAAATAACTCGTATCTAAGCGACCAAACAATAGAGTGGAAATCGTAATGAAAAAAGTATTTGGCTTGTTAACCGCAGTAGGTCTAATGACAGCACCACTTGCTCAGGCAAGCACAGTAACAGTATCAGGTTCAACGTCTGTAGCCCATGTAATGGAAGTGCTAGCAGAGAATTATCAAAACAACACTAACACCAGTGTGGAAGTACAAAGTACTGGCTCGTCAGCTGGTATTCGTGCCGCGAAAGATGGTACCAGCATGATCGGCATGTCTTCACGCAATGTGAAAGACAACGAACTTAACAGTGATACCAAAGAAGTTGTCATTGCCCGCGACGGTATTGCAGCCGCTGTAAATAATGCCAACCCGGTAAAAAATCTAACTCAAGAACAAATATCTAAGATTTACCGTGGTGAAATTAAAAACTGGAGCCAAGTCGGTGGCGAATCTCGCCCTATCGTTGTGGTGACTCGTGAAAACGGCTCGGGGACTCGTGGCGCGTTTGAAGAGATTATGAAACTACAGCGCACTATTAACGGCCATAAAGTAACTGCTATTTCACCAACGGCTCAGGTTGGTAACGGCAACGGCATGATTAAGACGATAGTTGCCAACAATCCTTACGCAATTGGTTATATATCGCTAGGTAGCGTTGATAGCAGTTTGCGCGCTATCGATGTAAACGGTGTAGCAGCGACCGATGACAACATTGCTACTGGTGACTACCAAATAGCTCGCCCTTTTATCGTATTAATTGATAAAAACGCACCAGACAATGCCAACAACTTCATTGAATACATTCTCTCTGAAGATGGACAGAAGATTGTGGCTGAAGAAGGCTACATCCGCGTTCAGTAACATCACCTTAAATACAGAGGAACAGCGGTTCCTCTGTATCGATTGATTCAGTTTTACATAGATGTATAGGTTAAATCATGACTACAGCCAGTAAAGCACAACCCCAAGGATTGCAGCTTGCCCCCGCTAAGTCCTATGACTGGAAAGAGATGAGCTTTCATCTACTTTTCTTAAGCTGCGCCATGGTAGGCGTACTTTCAGTTGCTACCATTGGATGGTTTGTTTTTAGTGAAGGCCTACCCGCTTTTAAAGAAGCTGGCGTGTCAGAAATGCTACTCGGTAAAGACTGGCTGCCACCAGCGCTATTCGGCCTGCTACCTATGATGGTGGCATCATTAATATCAACCGCAGGTGCAGTCATCATTGGTGTACCTATCGCGTTACTTACGGCGGTATTTCTTGCCGAGCTGGCACCAAACTGGTTAGCCAATATTATCCGCCCAGCGGTTGAGTTGCTAGCAGGCATTCCATCTGTGGTTTACGGCTTCTTCGGCTTGGTCATTATCGTACCGGCCATCGAGAGCATTTTTAATATTCCAGCAGGCAACACCATACTCGCCGGTATCATTGTATTAGCCATCATGATCTTACCGACGGTTATTACGATTTCAGAAACCTCACTTAGAGCGTTGCCATCAACATACAAAGAAGCTGCACTAGCATTAGGTGCATCGCATATTTTCAGTATATTCAAAGTACTTATTCCTGCGGCTCGCAGTGGTATTTACACAGGCATAGCCTTAGGTGTCGCCCGCGCAATTGGCGAAACTATGGCGATTATCATGGTGATGGGCAACGCTCCAGCCATGCCAGGCTCAATTTTAGAGCCAGCTAGAACCTTGACTGCCAATATCGCCATGGAGATGTCATACGCCACAGGGATCCATGCCAACGCCCTATACTCGACAGGCATAGTGTTACTGGCCTTTATCGTATTACTAAACGGTTCACTGCTTTATCTCAACAGAAAACGAGCTCACTAATGATACAAATTTCACGAGAGACTCAAGATAGATTGATGCTGGGTGCCATTTGGGGCGCAGCAGCAACCACGCTGCTATTTTTACTCTGGGTGGTTTGGCACATATTAAGTAACGGCCTTGACCATGTCAGTTGGGAGTTTATTACAGGCGCCTATACTCGTATCGGCGAAGCCTCTGGTATTTGGGCTATGATAGTTTCCACCGTGTATATGGTTGGCCTATCACTCACCTTTGCCGCACCAATTGGCATCATGACGGCCATTTACTTAACCGAATATGCTGCCCCGGGTAGTAAAGTGGTACAAGTCATACGTTTCTGCACCGAATCATTAGCGGGTATTCCGTCTATTGTTTACGGCCTATTTGGTATGACGTTCTTTGTCACCACCTTAGGGCTAGGGTTTTCTATCCTTTCCGGTGCGCTAACACTGGCTATGTTGATTTTGCCTGTGATCATCCGCACTACAGAGGAAGCGTTACTATCCGTACCTATGAGCTACCGCGAAGGCGGTTATGCACTGGGCAGTTCTAAAATCTACACCATCTGCCGCCTAGTATTACCAAGCGCTCTGCCAGGTATAGTGACCTCGATTATTTTAAGTACTGGCCGCGTAATTGGTGAATCTGCGCCGGTGTTTTTAACTGCCGGTATGGTGACTCAAATCCCTGAGTCGGTCTTGGAATCTGGCCGAACCTTAACTGTTCACCTTTATAAACTAACCCAAGAGCTGTTTACCCAGCACGAGTGGGATCAAGCTTATGCTACCGCTACCGTACTCATTGTATTAGTACTGTTATTAAACATGGCAACCAAAGTGATTGCCTCACGTTTAAATAAATCATCTAAGTAAGGTTATCTCCATGAATAAGCTAGAAGTGAACAACTTAAACCTATTTTACGGCGACAACCATGCGCTAAAGAATATCTCATTAGCCATACCTGCTCGCCAAGTAACCGCATTAATTGGTCCATCAGGCTGCGGTAAATCAACTCTACTGCGCACACTAAACCGTATGAATGATTTAGTTGCTGGAGTGAAGATAAATGGCGATGTGATGTTTGATGGCAGCAATATCTATCAAGATATTGATGTAAAACATCTCAGAATGCGAGTGGGTATGGTGTTTCAAAAGCCTAACCCTTTTCCAATGAGTATCTATGAGAATGTGGCTTTTGGACTTAGAGCTCAAGGCATTAAAGATAAGCAAGTGCTAGACGATACTGTTGAGGAGTCTTTGCGTAGTGCAGCCCTATGGGATGAAGTAAAAGATAGGTTAAACACCCCTGCATTTGGCTTATCAGGCGGGCAGCAGCAACGCCTTTGTATTGCTCGCACTATCGCGATGAAGCCTGAGGTTATTTTAATGGATGAACCTACCAGCGCACTCGATCCGATAGCCACTCACAAAATTGAAGAGTTGATGGATGAATTACGCAAACAATTCACTATTGTTATTGTGACTCATTCGATGAACCAAGCCAAACGGATCTCTGATAAGACCGCCTTCTTCTGGATGGGAGAACTGGTTGAGCATGGCGAAACCACACAGATATTTAGTCGCCCGCTAGATCAGAGAACTCAGGGCTATGTTAGTGGAGAGTTTGGTTAATCAAGATGACGCTCACTCTAAACAGTGAGCGTTTCTTTATCTACCTATAGTACATAAGAGCAAGGTTATCGATCGCGCTCACCATTTAAAATACTGACTTTTCGCCATGAGCTTGTTTAAGCTGCATTATTAAGATAGCTTCGGTAGATAGATTTATTGATTAAAGAGGCGCTCGTACATGGAAAGAATAAGAGAAGCTCAAGAATACCTGCAGCAAGAGTTTGAGATCTATAACAACGCATCCAGCAAAAAACTCCCGGAACTCGATATTAACTGCCCAGACAACCTCGAGACAATGTTAGAGTTTATCACCCGCAGAGAATCTCTAAAGCAAACAAAAAAACTCAACTACCCACCAGCAGCCAAACTCAAGTCGGCTATAGCAGACACTTTGTTATTGCTAGATAATTTCGATATGAAAGTGTTTAAAGAGAAGGGTGCTAAAGAAAGTAAAGTCTAGGATAGTAATAATATAAGCATGGAAAACTTATAATATAAATATGACCAGCTTTAACAGTGCCAGCTTATATTGAAACACAAAATCAAACTCTCGATAACCACGCATTAACCATGCGTTTTTGAGAAATGATTGTTTTAATTTGAGAACTTGCTAATAAAAAATCTGTTCCTATAATGCCTAAAACCGGAGCGTCCACAAACGTTCCGGTTTTTTTGTGCCTGAAATAAACTCAGGAATTAACTTAATATCCGATGAAATATTGTTTTATCGGCGGTTTTGCTGCGCGCAAAATCCATGTGAGGAATAAACTATGCGTATTGAACAAGATTTAAAGTTAGGTTTCAAAGATGTTCTTATCCGACCTAAACGTTCAACGTTAAAGAGCCGTTCTCAAGTAGACTTAAATCGTCAATTTACTTTTAAGCATAGTGGCAAGACCTGGTCTGGCGTGCCTATTATTGCCGCCAACATGGATTCTGTCGCGAGCTTCGAAATGGCGGCTAGCCTAGCCCAGCACAATGTAATGACCGCAGTGCATAAGCACTATAGTGTCGAGCAGTGGGGTGAATTTGTTGCTAACCAGAGTGCTGATGTACTACAGCATGTTATGGTTTCAAGCGGCACCTCTGACACCGACTTCATTAAACTTAGTGAAATTTTAGCACTGTCAGAAGATCTTAATTTCATCTGTATCGACATTGCTAACGGCTATTCAGAGCACCTAGTGGATTACGTTCGCAAAGTAAGAGAAGCACACCCGATGAAAGTGATCAGCGCTGGTAACGTGGTTACTGGTGACATGGTTGAAGAGCTTATTATTGCTGGCGCAGATATCGTTAAAGTGGGTATTGGCCCAGGCTCTGTATGTACCACTCGCGTTAAGACGGGTGTTGGCTATCCACAGCTTTCAGCCATTATCGAATGTGCCGATGCTGCACATGGTTTAGGTGGTCAAATCATTGGTGACGGTGGTTGTAGCTGTGCCGGTGACGTAGCAAAAGCCTTCGGTGGCGGCGCTGACTTCGTTATGCTTGGCGGTATGCTTGCAGGCCATGAAGAAAGCGGTGGGGAAGTGATTGAACAAGATGGCAAAACCATGGTTAAGTTCTACGGTATGTCATCACAATCAGCAATGGACAAACACTCTGGTGGTGTTGCTAAGTACCGCGCCGCAGAAGGCAAGACTGTATTACTACCATTTAAAGGTAGCGTGGATAACACCATTAACGACATTATGGGTGGCGTACGCTCAACTTGTACCTATGTTGGTGCAGCGTCTCTAAAAGAGCTAACTAAGCGTACTACGTTTATTCGTGTGCAAGAGCAAGAGAACAACGTTTACGGTAAAGAGTAAATCATTATCTAACGCTAACAAGGATATAAGTGATTAGCGTTTATATAGATTATATTTTATTAGTAAGCGGTTCTGTTTAATAAGTTTTAAACAATTATCGGCTTAACGGATTAAATATAGAAACGGCTACCTAGGTAGCCGTTTATTATTTAACGCATTGCTAAACTATTACTTATTCAACGGTAACTGACTTAGCCAAGTTACGTGGTTGGTCAACATCAGTACCTTTAATCAAGGCTACATGATAAGAAAGCAATTGTAGTGGGATGGTATAAATTAGCGGTGCCATAAACTCATCACAATGAGGAACAGGGATCACCTTCATGGTGTCATCCGACTCAAACTCTGCGTCCTTATCAGCAAATACATACATCAAGCCACCACGTGCACGAACTTCTTCGACATTAGACTTTAGCTTCTCTAGCAATTCGTTATTAGGTGCAACCACAATAACTGGCATATCGGCATCGATAAGCGCTAGTGGACCGTGCTTAAGTTCACCAGATGCATACGCTTCTGCGTGAATATAAGAGATCTCTTTAAGTTTAAGTGCACCTTCCATCGCGATAGGGTATTGATCGCCACGACCTAAAAATAGTGCGTGATGCTTATCGGCAAAGTCTTCAGCGAGCTCTGCGATAGCATCATCTAGGCCTAATGCTTGCTCAACTTTAGCAGGCATTGAAAGTAAGCTTTGGCTGATCTCAGCCTGCATTTCATCAGACATGCCGTTATAACGACCGATAGCCGATGTTAGCATTAATAGACCCGCTAACTGCACAGTAAAGGCTTTAGTCGAAGCTACACCAATTTCAGCCCCGGCTTTCATCATGTAAGCCATATCTGATTCACGTACTAGTGACGAGCCCGGAGCATTACAAATCGTCAGCGTTGCTTTGTAGCCCATCTCTTTGGCTAAACGCATTGCCGCTAACGTATCGGCAGTTTCACCAGATTGTGAAATTGTGACTAACAGACTATTTGGGAACAGGTGCGACTTGCGGTAACGGAACTCTGATGCGATTTCAACATTACAAGACACGCCCGCCCAATCTTCTAACCAGTAGCGCGCAGCCATACCGGCATGGTAGCTAGTACCACAAGCGATGATCTGTACGTGCTTAATGTCTTTTAAGAACTCAGCAGCATTATCACCAAAAGCAGTATCTAACACTTTACCACCCGCAATACGGCCTTCAAGCGTGCGTGCGATTGCTGTTGGCTGCTCGTAGATCTCTTTTAGCATGTAGTGACGGTATTCACCTTTGTCACCAGCGTCATGAGTCACTTCAGATTCTTTGACTTCACGCTCAACCGGATTGCCATCAACATCAAAAATATTTACTTCACGGCGAGTCACTTCCGCCACATCACCTTCTTCTAAGAAAGCGAATGAACGAGTAACGGGTAGTAGCGCTAGTTGATCAGAGGCAACAAAGTTTTCGCCAAGGCCATAACCGATAACCAGTGGGCTACCAGAGCGAGCCACTATCATGCGTTCGCTATCAGTACGGTCGATTACCACTGTGCCGTAAGCACCTTCAAGTTGCTTTACCGTTGCTTGAACTGCAGCAAGCAGTGTGTCATGAGTCTTTAACTCGTGGTGTACTAAGTGACAGATAACCTCAGTGTCAGTGTCTGACGCAAAGCTATAACCTAAGCCTTTAAGCATCTCACGTAGTTTATTGTGGTTTTCGATAATACCGTTATGCACTACCGCAATATTGCCTTCAGACTGGTGCGGGTGAGCATTACGCTCACTTGGCTCACCGTGAGTTGCCCAACGCGTGTGAGCGATACCGGTACCACCAGCTAAAGGTGCAGCATCAAGCGCAGCAGACAGTTCTTGTACCTTACCTACACGGCGAGTTCTGTTTAACTCACCGTTATTAAGTACCGCTACACCCGCTGAATCATAACCACGGTATTCTAGACGTCTTAAACCTTCAACAAGGATTTCAGCTACATCTCTTTGCGCTACTGCGCCAACGATTCCACACATATTAGTTACCTAGACTCTCTATGAGAGTTAAATTTAAAGTTAAAAATTGAATTTGAAAGTAGATAATTTTATCAAGCTGTTTGCTTGTTATCGTTACCCAGCATAGGGCGCAAGAATGACGCGCACCCCATGGTTAGAAATTGTCTCTAGTGCTTCGCTAGGCAACTTATCGTCTGTTACCAGCACACTAATCTTGCTCCAAGGCAGCTCTAAGTTTGGAATGCGTCTGCCCAGTTTTTCCGACTCAAGCATCACCACTACTTCACGAGACACTTCCGCCATGACCTTACTTAGACCGGTGAGCTCGTTGAAGGTGGTGGTGCCACGTTCAAGGTCGATACCGTCTGCACCAATAAACAGCTGGTCAAAGTTGTATGAGCGTAGCACTTGCTCGGCAATCTGACCTTGGAAGGACTCAGAATGGGGGTCCCAGGTACCACCAGTCATTAATAAGGTCGGCTCGTTTTCAAGATCATGAATTGCGTTAGCCAGTGCGAGTGAGTTGGTCATCACTAATAGGCCGCGCTTGTTATTAAGCTCGCCGATTAAGCCTGAGGTAGTGCTGCCACTGTCGATAATGATGCGATTGTGATCATTAATCAGTTCGGCGGCGGCCTTGGCGATAGATAATTTATTCGGAGCTATTTTGGCAGAAAACTGCTGCGTGACCTCATCAGGCACGGCAACCGCTCCACCGTAACGACGTAACAATAGACCTGTTTTTTCCAAGGTGGCTAAGTCTTTACGAATAGTCACTTCGGAGGTTTCGAAACGTAAGGATAACTCCTCAACACTCACCTCGCCTTGCTGATTAAGCAGGCTAATAATGCTGTGGCGTCGCTGTTGAGTGTTTCGTTTGTTCATAAAACCTTTCGTTAAGTTTCGTTTCGAAAGAAGTATTATAGTAAAACGAAACTTAATTACCAGTTTTGATTCTATTCAAAAGTTAAAAAGCTGGTGGTTAGATACAAAAAAGCCCCAACCAGAGGTTGAGGCTTTAATACTTTATTTCAGTTAATAACCTGTATTAGATTAGAACTTAGCTTCCAGTGCTAGGCTAAAGTGACGTCCTTCACCAACAGTCACATCAGTATTAGTACCACCAGCTAAGTAATCAGTATCAAATAGGTTTTTAACGTTAACACGTACGCTGACATCACTACCCATTACGTCCATAGTGTATGCCGCGCCCATATCGAATCGCACATAACCGTCTTTACTAATGCTGTTACTAGTATTCGCAAAACGCTCACCCACATAGATGGCACCGAAGTTAAGCGCTAAATCATCGGTCATCTCGTAACGCGTCCATACGTTTGCTGACCACTCTGGTGCATCAACTGGCGTCTTGCCATTTAAGCTATCAGTTTCAGGACGAAGATACTCTGCATCTAGGTACATCATAGAGCCCGTCATAAACCAGCTATCGCTAACTTGACCTTGAGCGCCCATTTCAAAACCTTTATGACGCTGTTCACCAGACTGAGTTGTAATAGTTTGGCTGCTACCTTCAATTTCTTCGGTTACCGTCACATTTGATACTGTAATATCAAAAACCGCACCGGTTAATAGTAAGCTACCGTCAAACAGTTCCCACTTAGTACCAACTTCATATTGCTCGCCGTACTCAGGATCTAAGTTCTTTCCATCATTAACATCATCAATGTTGTTTACTATCCCTTGAGGTGTGAAGCTCTTAGAGTAGTTAACGTAGATGCTACCGTTGTCTGCTGGTGAGTAGATAACGCCAAACTTAGGTGATACTGCATAACTGTTGTTACCGGCACCGTCTTTCTTCTGCTCGTCGTAACGCACGCCAGCGAGTACTTGCCACTCATCAGTGATAGAAACTAAGTCTTGGACGTAGAAGCCGTAATGCTTGTACTCACTTTCATATTTAGTTTCATCACGATTGTAATCAAGATCTGGTTTAGGCATTGGTTGACCCGGCATCACCACTTGATTCTTGTCGCCAGACTCTTTTAACTGACCATAATAGTAATCTAGCATATTAGCGCCGATTAGCAGTTGATGCTCAATATCACCTGTGTAGAAGTTACCAGTGAAATCAACAAAACCAGTTTTATGCTGCCAATCATCATGGCGATCAAATGGGCTAACGTAATAACCATCGGTAAATGGATCTTCAGAACCACTGATCAATGATGGAGAAGAGTCCAGACGTTGGCGATTAAACTGCTGATCGTTATAACCGGCCTTAACCTTCCAGTCATCAGACAGGTGATAAGTTAGCTCTGCACCAAGATTAGAAATGGTGTTATCGGTAAACGCCCAAGGTTGATCCCAGATGATATCGCGGCCACCAATCAAGTCACCGCTGCTGTCTAACCAACCACCACGGTCGATGCCAGTCTTATCTTGCGTATGATCATATTTAAGCGACAACATTAAGTCATCAGTAATATCAAACTCTAGGTTCAAGTAGCCCAACCAGCGATCACGCTCCTGATTAGTGCCATCTTGGTATTCACGCCAATAAGTTGTGTCTTGCTTAACTAGCACAGTACGGTAACGAATCGTCTCAGCTTCGTTTAAGCTACCACCCGCATCTAGCTGAAAACGTGTTGAACCGTGCTCATCGGTGTCGAAACCGATATCAAGCATAGTCTCGTAGGTTGGCTTCTTAGTCACCATGTTGATCAGTCCGCCAGGGCCTGACTGGCCATAAAGCATGCTAGATGGACCTTTTAACACTTCAACTTGCTGCAGAGTTTCAATTGGCTGTACATAGTGAGACCACTGCTGCTGACCATTAATCAAGAAACCAGAACCTGAAGAAAGTTCAAAACCACGAATGTTGAATACTTGACGGTTCCACTTTTCAGAGCCGCCAGTAACACTAGAATCGTTAACCAATACTTCTGAAAGGTTAGTTGCTAACTGCTCGTCAGTAACAAAATCAGGGATAACTGTGACAGATTGAGGCGTGTCTAAGATGTCGATATCACCACGCATTGCACCTGAAGATGAGCCTGCGTTGTAGTCGTTAAAACTACGACCCATAACGCTGATACGCTCAATATTCGGCTCTGCCACAATGGTAGATCCAACACTTGCATCTTCAGCCAAAACTGATGATGAAGCGAGTGCAGCAACAATTGCTAAGCCAACGCGAGAAAACTTAAATGACGTCCCGACAGACATATCCAACCCCAACAATGAAACATGAATGTAATATTTGAGTCGCAATATAAATGAGAACTATTTTTATTTAAGTTTCTTTACACTTCTTTACAGTGGTGAGTGACGCACTTCAAAATTACCATAGATAATAAACATTTATAACCACAAATGTATCAAGAAGTAACCTAGAAGCTGACTATAATGTACTCGAAAAATTTAAGCAGAACATAGCTATAGCTGACTACATAAAAAGCAAAAAAAGCGGCTTAATAGCCGCTTTTTTTAAAGTATCTAGTCGTTACTTTTTCAGTTTAACTGGTCGCGGCCAACCAGATAAATGACGCTGTTTAACACGAGTAATCACTAACTCGTTTGCCGCCACATCTTTGGTAATGGTTGAACCAGCACCTAAGGTTGCGCCTTTACCAATTGTTACTGGCGCTACTAGTTGAGTATCACTACCAACAAACACATTGTCTTCGATAATGGTTTGGAACTTGTTAGCACCATCATAGTTACAAGTAATGGTACCTGCACCAATGTTTACGCCACTACCAATTGTCGCATCGCCAATATAGGCTAAGTGACCCGCTTTAGAGCCTTTACCTAATACCGCTTTCTTCATTTCAACGAAGTTGCCAATATGCGCATCTTCTTTAAGTTCAGCGCCAGGGCGTAAACGCGCAAAAGGTCCAGCACTAGCGGCTTCACCTATTTTAGCGCTCTCAACAATTGAATATGGCTTAATTACCGCGTTGTCAGCAATGTCACAATCAATAAGGATCGCGCCTGCACCAATAGTCACGTTATTACCTATGGTTACAGTGCCTTCGATAATAACATTGACGTCGATCATCACGTCCATACCAACAGTGACATCACCACGAATATCGATACGAGCAGGATCACGCAGGTTCGCGCCTTCAAGCATAAGCTTTTCAGCCGCGCGAGCTTGGTAAGCGCGCTCTAGTTGCGCGAGCTGTACGCGATTGTTTGCACCTTCTACTTCGATAGCAGATTCAGGCTGTGATGTAGTAATAGCCACTCCATCGTTATGTGCCATTGCCACTATATCGGTAAGGTAATACTCACCTTGGGCATTATCTGATGACAACTGACCTAACCAAGCTTTTAACTGCTTACCAGGTGCCGCCATAATGCCTGTATTAACCTCATTAATTGCAAGCTGCTCGGCATTAGCATCTTTTTGTTCAACAATGCCAACAACACTACCTTGCTCACGTACGATACGGCCATAACCCGTTGGATTAGGAAGGTTAACCGTTAAAATAGCTAAGCCGTTTTCTTCACGGGCAGCTAATAATGATTCAAGGGTAGAGGCTTGGATTAGTGGCACATCGCCATAAAGAATTAATACCGTGTCATCATCGCCAATATGGCTATTTGCTTGTGCAACAGCATGACCTGTGCCTAACTGCTCGGCTTGAAGTACCCAATTAAGTTGCTGCTCACCCAGTTTTGCTTGTAGCTTATCGGCGCCATAACCATAAACCAGTTGAATAGCATCGCTACCTACTTGGTGAGCGGTATCAATAACATGCTGAACCATGCTCTTATGGGCGATAGGGTGAAGAACTTTAGGAAGATCTGAGCGCATGCGGGTTCCCTTGCCTGCGGCCAAAATCACTACATTCAGTGCCATCGATATATCCTTTAGCTAATGCTTTAACTAATGTTAGAAAATGAGAATCTATATTTGAGTGCTGATTTTAAGCGATACGGGTATTAAAAGCGACTCGACTTGTAACTGAGTAGCATTAGAAGCTAATCGTTTTATCGGCTACGAGTACCCATTGAGCCAAATCATCCATTGTAGCCATTTCACAGCCTTCAATCGTATTGAGTTCGGTAAGTCCACGAGCAGACATACATGAACCACAGAACTTAACTTGGGCTTTTTGAGCAATCACAATCTCTAGCATTTGCTGGATGTTATAACCCTCTATTGGATTCTGTTTAGGCAGTACCGCGGTTACCGCATCAGATAATAAAAATAGACTAACTCTTACTGGTGAGTAATCTTGCTCATTAAGCTGTATAGCTAAGCGAAGTGCATTAAATAGCTTTTCTGAACCATAAGGTGCGTCATTAACAATAATCAGTACATGTTGCATGGAAAAGTTCTCAAGACATAAATGAATGCCGGAGGGTAACACTCAAATTAGCCAAGGGTTCTTACTTAGATCACAATCTAGGTTCAAGCATAAAGGTACTAGGCCCTAGGACGCTTCGCTGCGAGGACGGGCTAAAGCCCTACTAGGAAGAGGAAGAGCAAAAATCAGTACCATGTTCCGCTTCCGACTACGCTCTTCCCATCTTTTCTGTTAGCGTAGCGTTCCGTAAGTGACCCAGTCACGTTCCCTAGGCCGCAGGCCGTTCGTCTTTGCTTTCCCTAGCACCTTTCTTCGCTTTTCCTAGGACCTGCTTTTAACCTTCTTTAAAACAAAAAAAGCGCCCTAGGGCGCTTTTTTTCATCAAACAATAACCTTATCTGGCAATGTTCTTCTTGATGGTCTCGACAACGCGTAGCTGAGCAACAGCTTGAGCTAGCTCAACCGCTGCTGCTGCATAGTTGAAGTCAGCGCCAGCACCGGCCATTGAGGCTTCGGCACGGCTCTTAGCTTCTGCAGCTGCTTGCTCGTCAATCTCATCGGCACGCATAACGACGTCAGCCAATACTGAAATTGAAGAAGGTTGTACTTCCAGGATACCACCTGAAAGGTAAAACACTTCTTCGCTTCCATCTTGCTTGACGATGCGCGCCATGCCAGGCTTGATACTTGTAAGCAGAGCCGCGTGACCAGGCATAATACCTAACTCACCCTCTGTTCCTGATACTTGTAGCTGAGCTACGCGACCAGAAAAGATATGATTCTCTGCACTTACCATATCAAGCTGTACTGTCATGGCTGCCATCCGTTCTCCTTAAACTAGTGCTCTGTATTACTACAGAATACTTAGTTATTTTTTGTTAGCTTTCTCAACGGCTTCGTCGATTGAACCAACCATGTAGAACGCTTGCTCTGGAAGGTGATCGAACTCACCCTCTAGAATGCCCTTGAAGCCACGGATTGTGTCTTTAAGAGAAACGTACTTACCTGGAGAACCGGTGAATACTTCTGCTACGAAGAATGGCTGTGAAAGATATTTTTCAATCTTACGAGCACGGAATACAGTTGTCTTATCTTCATCAGATAATTCATCCATACCTAGGATCGCAATGATATCTTTCAGCTCTTTGTAGCGCTGAAGTACGGTTTGAACACCGTTAGCAACATCGTAATGCTCTTGGCCAACAACCTGTGGATCTAGCTGACGTGAAGTCGAATCCAATGGGTCAACCGCTGGGTAAATACCTAGCGAAGCAATGTTACGAGACAATACAACAGTCGCATCTAAGTGAGCGAAGGTTGTTGCTGGTGATGGATCCGTTAAGTCATCCGCAGGTACGTATACGGCTTGAACAGAGGTAATAGACCCTGTCTTAGTCGATGTAATACGCTCCTGAAGTACACCCATCTCTTCAGCCAATGTTGGCTGGTAACCTACTGCTGATGGCATACGGCCTAGCAGTGCAGATACTTCAGTACCTGCCAAGGTGTAACGATAGATGTTATCAACGAAGAAAAGAACGTCTTTACCTTCGTCACGGAACTTCTCAGCCATTGTTAGACCAGTCAGTGCCACACGTAGACGGTTTCCTGGAGGCTCGTTCATCTGACCATATACCATGGCCACTTTATCTAGAACGCCAGAATCTTCCATCTCGTAGTAGAAGTCGTTACCCTCACGAGTACGTTCACCTACACCAGCGAAAACTGATAAACCTGAGTGTGCTTTAGCGATGTTGTTAATAAGTTCCATCATGTTAACGGTCTTACCAACACCAGCACCACCAAACAGACCAACTTTACCACCCTTAGCGAATGGACATACAAGGTCGATAACCTTGATACCAGTCTCTAAAAGTTCAGTTGTGTTTGACTGATCTTCGTATGAAGGAGCTTCACGGTGGATCACATAGCGATCTTCTTCACCGATAGGGCCCGCTTCATCAACAGGCTCACCCAATACGTTCATAATACGGCCTAGGGTCGCAGACCCAACCGGAACAGTAATTGGTGAACCAGAGTTTACAACCTCTAGGCCACGACGCAGACCATCTGAAGAACCCATAGCGATGGTACGAACTACACCACCACCAAGTTGCTGCTGAACTTCCAGCACCAAGCCTTCACTTTTGATCTCTAGAGCGTCATATACCTGAGGTACGGCATCATGTGGAAACTCTACGTCCACAACCGCGCCAATTACTTGGACAACAGTACCTGTGCTCATGATTAATCCTCTAAAACTTGTATTCGTTACCTAGCCTAAACGGCGGCAGCACCTGAAACAATTTCCGAAAGTTCTTGCGTAATCGCAGCCTGACGGGCTTTGTTATAGACCAACTGCAAGTCACCGATAAGTTCACCAGCGTTGTCTGTCGCAGCTTTCATAGCAACCATACGGGCCGCTTGCTCAGATGCGATATTTTCGACAACACCTTGATAAACCTGAGATTCCACAAAGCGAACCAACAAAGTATCTAACAATAACTTTGGATCTGGCTCGTAGATGTAATCCCACTGATGAGTAAACTCATCTTCTTCTGACTTAGGCAAAGGTAGCAGCTGCTCGATCACCGGGGTTTGAGTCATAGTATTTACAAACTTGTTGAATACTACGTACAAACGGTCCAGCTTGCCTTCGTTGTATGCTTCTAGCATCACACGTACTGTTCCGATCAAGTCGGCTAGCTTTGGAGCATCGCCTAAACCTGAAGCAGAAGCAGATACTTGTCCGCCAAAGCTATTGAAGAACTGGGCACTACGTGCACCAATTGTACAGAATTCAACTTCTGCACCAGCATCACGCTGTTTCTTCACGTCTGCGACAACCTTCTTGAAAAGGTTGACGTTCAGACCACCACAAAGACCACGGTCGGTTGACACAACAATGTAACCAACACGCTTAGCTTCTCGCACTTCCAAATATGGATGCTTATATTCGAGAGAACCTTGCGCCACGTGACCGATCACCTTACGCATATTTTCTGCATACGGACGACTAGCTGACATGCGATCTTGTGCTTTACGCATTTTGCTCGCAGCAACCATTTCCATTGCAGACGTGATCTTCTGAGTGTTTTGAACACTCGCGATCTTGGTTTTAATCTCTTTAGCGTTGGCCATCTTTACTCTCCAATTCTGGACCTGAGGTGCCAGAGGCACCTCTAAAATTTACCAGGTTTGGGTTTCTACGAACTTGTCCAGGCTAGCCTTCAACTCACCTTCGATATCAGCGTTATAATCGCCAGTATCGTTGATGGTCTTCATTAGGTCAGCATGTTCACTGTTCATGAAAGAGAGCAGAGACGCTTCGAAGTTACCAACTTTGTTCAGCTCAACGCTCTTCAAGTAACCTTTTTCAGCTGCGAAAATAGACACAGACTGATCAGCGATACTCATTGGAGCATATTGCTTTTGCTTCATTAGTTCGGTAACACGCTCACCATGCTCAAGCTGAGCACGAGTTGCATCATCTAAGTCAGATGCAAACTGTGAGAACGCTGCAAGCTCTCGATACTGTGCAAGAGCGGTACGAATACCACCAGACAGTTTCTTGATGATCTTAGTCTGCGCCGCACCACCAACACGAGAAACTGAGATACCTGGGTTAACAGCTGGACGTAAGCCAGAGTTAAATAGGTCTGTTTCAAGGAAGATCTGACCATCGGTAATCGAAATTACGTTAGTCGGTACGAATGCAGAAACGTCACCAGCTTGAGTTTCAATAATTGGTAGAGCAGTCAAAGAACCAGTTTGGCCTTTAACTTCACCTTTAGTGAACTTCTCAACATACTCGGCGTTAACACGTGAAGCACGTTCCAACAGACGAGAGTGAAGATAGAATACATCACCTGGGTATGCTTCACGTCCTGGTGGACGCTTAAGAAGCAATGAGATTTGACGGTAAGCAACTGCTTGCTTAGACAAATCATCATATACGATTAGTGAGTCTTCACCGCGGTCGCGGAAGTATTCACCCATTGTACAACCAGAGTATGGAGCCAAGTATTGCAGTGCAGCAGCTTCAGAAGCTGTAGCAACAACAACAATGGTGTTCGCCAAAGCGCCGTGCTCTTCTAGCTTGCGTACTACGTTAGCGATTGTAGAAGCCTTTTGGCCTACAGCTACGTATACACACTTAATGCCAGAATCTTTTTGGTTGATAATCGCGTCGATCGCTAGAGCGGTTTTACCGATCTGGCGGTCACCAATGATCAATTCACGTTGTCCACGACCGATTGGGATCATAGAGTCAACAGCTTTATAACCAGTTTGCACTGGCTGATCGACTGATTTACGCTCAATTACACCTGGTGCAATTACTTCAACAGGAGAGAAACCATCGCTATCGATAGGTCCTTTACCGTCAATTGGTTCACCTAGAGTGTTGACTACACGGCCTAATAGACCACGGCCAACAGGTACTTCCAAAATACGGCCTGTTGTTTTAACTTTGTCGCCTTCTGCCAAAGTGGCATAAGGGCCCATTACTACGGCACCGACAGAATCACGTTCTAAGTTCAACGCGATTGCAAAACGGTTGCCAGGCAGCTCGATCATTTCACCCTGCATCACATCGGCTAGGCCGTGAATGCGGATGATGCCGTCACTTACTGCAACGATAGTACCTTCGTTGCGAGCTTCACTAACGACTTCGAACTGCTCGATCCGCTGTTTAATCAGATCGCTGATTTCAGTGGAATTCAGTTGCATGCTCAAACTCCCAATTATGACTGCAGCGTATCAGACAGACGCGAAATTTTTCCGCGGACCGAGCCATCAATGACTAGGTCTCCTGCCGTGATAATTACACCAGCAATAAGGCTGGTATCTATGCTGCAATTCAGCTTAACTTTGCGTGCTAGACGTTTCTCTAGAGAAGCGCTCAGCGCTTGTAGTTGCTCTGAGGTTAGCTCAGTAGCTGAAACGATTTGCGCTTCAACTTCTTTCGCATACTCACGTTGCATCTCAACAAATTGTTGAGCAACAGCAGGTAGCGCAACTAAACGACCGTTTTCAGCCATTACCTTTAACAGGTTCTGAGCTTGCTCGTTGATTTGCTCACCACAAACTCCAATAAAGAGTTCTGCAAGCTTATTGCTGGCCATAGCGCCAGACAGTAATGGCTGCATAGCTTCGTTTTCACTAACTAATGCGGCGAAGTTAAGCATTTCTGCCCAACTTTCTACTGCTTTCTGTTCAAGAGCGAACTCAAAAGCTGCCTTTGCGTAAGGACGAGCGATGGTGGTTATTTCAGCCATAACTCAAGCTCCTTATTTAAAGTTCAGCAACAAGTTTATTAACTATGTCACTGTGTGCGGCTTCATCAATCGAACGTTCAAGAATTTTCTCTGCGCCAGCAATAGCTAATACAGCTACTTGCTTACGTAGATCTTCTTTCACGCGATTACGTTCGTTTTCAATTTCAGCATGTCCCTGAGCAATGATTTTCGCACGCTCGGTATCAGCTTCAATTTTAGCTTCATCAACGATTTGAGCTTTGCGTTTATTTGCTTGCTCAATAATTTCGTTTGCTGTTGCTTTAGCGTCTTTCAGCTGCTCTGTGGCTTTCACCTGAGCTAGCTCTAAATCTTTTGCAGCACGTCCTGCATCAGCTAGCCCATCAGCAATTTTCTTCTGGCGTTCTTCGATAGCGTTCATCAATGGCGGCCATACAAACTTCATGCAAAACCACACAAAGAGAAGAAAAGAAATCGCTTGGCCTAGCAGGGTAGCGTTAATACTCATAACGACAACTCCTTCTAAGGGGGACGATTAGCCTGCTAATTGACCTAAGAACGGGTTAGCGAATACGAAGAATAATGCAACACCAACTGCAATCATAGAGATCGCATCAAGTAGACCAGCTACAATGAACATTTTAGTTTGAAGTGCAGGAGCAAGCTCTGGTTGACGAGCAGAAGCTTCTAGGAATTTACCACCTAGAATAGCAAAGCCAATACCAGTACCTAGCGCTGCTAAGCCGATCATAATTGCAACAGCGATTGCTGTAAAGCTAATTACAGTTTCCATTTTATCTCCGATAAGTATCTAATTTAAATCAATTAATGGTCTTCATGAGCCATGCTTAGATATACAATCGTAAGCATCATGAAGATAAACGCCTGTAGCACAATTACCAAAATATGGAAAATGGCCCAAGGCACTGATAATGCAAACTGAGCCCACCAAGGCATCAGTGCTATCAGAATAAAGATCAACTCACCTGCATACAGGTTACCAAACAGACGAAGCGATAATGAAATCGGCTTCGCAACCAAGGTTACTGTTTCCAAAACAAAGTTGATTGGAATTAGTGCCCAATGATTGAAAGGCTGCATAGTCAGTTCTTTAGTGAACCCACCAACACCTTTAACCTTGATACTGTAGAAAACAATTAACGCGAATACACTTAGAGCTAAGCCCAAAGTAACGTTCAAGTCAGTTGTAGGTACAATCTTTAGGTAAGGTACGCCTAATAATCTGTTTGCGGCCTCAGGTACAAAGTCAACAGGGATCAAGTCCATTAAGTTCATCAGGAAAACCCAGACGAAAATAGTAAGACCTAATGGTGCGATAACTGCATTTTTCCCATGGAATGAGTCTTTTACAATTTTATCAACACCTTCCACGCACATTTCAACGAAACATTGAAGCTTGCCTGGAACGCCAATTGTTGCCTTCTGTCCTACTTTGTAGAATAACCACAAAAATAGAACCCCTAGACCAACTGAAAACAAAAGTGAGTCAATGTGCCAAGTCCAAAATCCAGCATCTTGACATGCATAGTTAAAAGCAATCCCGCCATCAGCGGAACACATTTTCGCATTAGTCAGGTGATGCTGGATATAGTCGGAAGCCGTTATGGTTAACGTGTCATCCCCAGTTGTCGCCATGATTAATCTCACTTAATTTTGTTTGAAGTATAAAGGGGCTGTCCAAGGTACGATTAACACAAGCAAATAACTGACGAATAACGGCATAAATGACGATTTCATCAAACCAAATGCAAGCGAAAATAACACAATGGTTAACAGCAACTTTACCGCTTCCCCCAGGAAAAAAGACCGTACGACTCTTCCTGATGCTTGTGCTCCCGCATGGGAAAAAGCTAGGGTTGCGAACACAAAATTAGGGAGTACAGCAATAGCACCACCTGCTAAAGCAGATAGGCCATACGGTCCCCCCCACATAGCGAAAAAGAAAACTGAAACACATCCAGTCATCGCTGCCTGTAGTAAAACTAATTTATAGGCTGACCACCGGCCACGACGTGCTAAAACCTTGCTCAATTTGTCTTCTCCGCATAATAACTTCTTGATTCGATGACCGGATTACAAATATCCGGGTAAACTCGAGGTTCAAAAAGCTTGCGAAAGTATACCGTTTCAGGTTTTCAAAGCAAGTTCAACAGCTATAAAAAGGGGACTTTTAGCGTGATCTACGCCAAAAGTCTAAAAGAGGAAGATTAACGAATGTCACAAAGTTACATAATATTGTGTTAACTTTGATTTTTTAGTGGATTTTGCTGATAATTCCCTCTAATTCAGACAAATTTTGATAATTAATTACCATTTTACCTTTCCCCTTCTTGTTATGGGTTAACGTAACCTTGGCACCTAATCTTTCAATTAATTGGCTCTCTAGACGGACTACATCATGATCTTTAGCTGGCTTTTCGACGATTTCAGTTTGATTTAAGGTTTTATTAACTAATCGTTCAGTTTCACGAACTGTTAATTCTTTAGCGACGACCAATCGAGCAAGGTTAGTTTGCTCGTCACCGCTAATTGCAAGCAGTGCTCGACCATGTCCCATATCGATATCACCATACTCAAGCATACGCTTTACAGGTTCGTTTAAGCCATTAAGTCTTAGCAAATTTGAGACCGTAGCACGAGATTTACCCACGGCATCGGCAATCTGCTGATGAGTTAATTCAAATTCTTCAATTAAACGGTTTAATGCAATCGCTTCTTCCATTGCATTTAGGTCTTCACGCTGAATATTTTCGATTAGCGCGATGGCAACAGCCGCTTCATCAGGTACCTGTTTAACAATACAAGGGATAGCTGTGAGACCAGCTAATTGGGATGCGCGCCAGCGACGTTCACCGGCGATGATTTCATAGCTTTCAGGTGAAACTTTACGAACAACGATTGGCTGGATAATACCTTGCGCACGAATAGACTCTGCAAGCTCTTCTAGCGCCTCAGAAGACATATCCTTACGCGGCTGATACTTACCCGGTTGTAATCTATCAATATCTAACGTGATTAGATCATCATTCTTAACGTCTTGTTTAATTTCAGCAGCAGGTGTGACGCGCTGACTAGCCGCTTGACTAGTACTTAGTAGTGCATCTAGGCCTTTACCCAAGCCTCTTTTTTTCAGTGTCATCTTTTATCCTTAAACTTGCTCAGCCTGGGTTAATTGCTCTGCACGACGAATGATTTCGCCTGCTAATGCGAGATAGGCTTTTGCCCCTGCGCTCGATTTATCGTAATACATAGCGGGTGCTCCAAAACTTGGGGCCTCAGCTAAACGAACATTCCGTGGGATCACTGTGCGGTAAACTTTGTCGCCAAAGTGTTGTTTCAACTGATCTGATACATCATTAGAGAGTCGATTACGCGGATCGTACATGGTGCGCAAGATCCCTTCGATATGTAGGCCAGAGTTAACCATGGCACCAAGCTTACTAATGGTGTCCATCAATGCCGTAAGTCCTTCCAGTGCATAGTACTCGCACTGCATAGGGACAAGCACTGAGTCAGCTGCAGACATGGCATTCACAGTTAACATGTTAAGCGATGGTGGACAGTCGATGAAAATAAAATCGTAATCGTCTTTAATTGGGGCGAGGGCATTGCGTAAACGAACTTCTCTAGCAAAAAACTCCATGAGTTTAATTTCTGCTGCCGTTACGTCGCCATTTCCGGCGATAAGATCGTATTTGCCGTTAGTATCTCGACAAACAACTTCTTCAAATGGCTTTTCTTCAACTAACAATTCATAAGCTGTGTTTTCGACAGTATATTTATCAATACCACTGCCCATGGTCGCATTACCTTGCGGATCAAGATCGATCAACAAAACACGACGTTTGGTCGCCGCTAAAGAGGCTGCCAAGTTTACACAAGTTGTTGTTTTTCCGACGCCACCTTTCTGGTTGGCCACGGCAATCACTTTACCCACAATATCACCCTGTCAGTCACTTATATTTATTCCCAAGCGATACTCGCTGCGGGATTTAGCGCACAAATCTAATGGTTATTAGTAACAAATTGCTTGAAGCGCTGAAAGATTGCAACTATTCAGTACGCTTTATCAGCAGTCGCTCACTTCAACCCAGTACATATCTATCACCACCGAGACACAATAAGTTTGCGAATGCGATAGAACGACATTCGCATAACAATTACTAGTCTTGCTTGATAACTCGCAGCAGATGGCGCTGTTCATCAAGTTTAGGCACTGTAAGTTCGATAGTATCTGTCACTACAAATCCAGCAGGCATTTGCGACATCTCTTCTTCACTTAATTGCCCCTTAAGGGCATAGAAACAGCCATCAGCCTTCGGTAGGTGGTGACACCAATGCAGCATATCTTGAATAGATGCAAACGCGCGGCTCAATACGCCATCAAATAGTTCTTCAGGCTGGTAAGCTTCAACACGGCTTTCTATTGAAGAAATATTATTAATTCCTAGCTCAAACTGTACCTGCTTTTGAAAACGGATACGCTTACCTAAGCTATCCAGTAATACAAATTCTTTATCAGGATTTAAGATCGCTAGCGGGATCCCTGGCAATCCAGGACCCGTGCCTACATCAATAAAGCGCGATCCTTTTAGATGAGGCGACACGACTAAGCTATCCATAATATGGCGAATTAACATCTGCTCAGGATCACGCACTGAGGTTAAGTTAAATGCCTTGTTCCACTTATTGAGCATGCCAACAAAGTCTACAAGCTGCTTTTTTTGCTGCTCGGTAGCAGTCAGGCCAACTTCGGCCAAATAATCATTTAATTGGGCAGATAACACAATTTGTGTCCTCAAATAAAGCGAATCAAAAATCAATCGGTATTATGAAGTGCAGAAAAGATGAAAGGAAGCCTCAAAGCTTCCCTTTATCATGCAAAACTACCGAATATGTGGCGAACTAAGCGCTTTTACGCAGTAAACCACGTTTTTTAAGATGAACCAGCAAAATAGAAATAGCAGCTGGAGTCATACCAGAAATACGTGAGGCTTGGCCAATTGTTTCCGGTTTATGTTCGTTCATCTTAGCGATGACTTCGTTAGATAACCCCGGTACTTCTTGGTAATCAAGATCTAACGGTAGCAGAGTGGTTTCATGACGAATCGCTTTGTCAATTTCACCTTGCTGGCGTTGAATATAACCAGAGTATTTCACTTGGATCTGCACCTGCTCTGCAGCGCGTTGATCTTCTAGTGATGGGCCAAAACCGTCAATTGACATCAGTTTCGGATAATCCATTTCTGGTCGACGCAACAAGTCTTCAAAGGTCGCTTCACGAGTGATAGGCGTATTCAAATGCGGATTCAACGCTTCCACCAAAGGTGAATTAGGATGAACCCACTGGCTACGAAGACGTTGTAATTCAGTTTCAATTGACTCCATTTTTTCACTGAACAAAGCCCAGCGCTTGTCATCAACTAATCCTAATTCACGACCTTTCTCTGTTAATCGTAGATCCGCGTTATCCTCACGTAGTAACAAGCGATATTCAGCTCGGCTGGTAAACATGCGGTACGGTTCTTTAGTACCTAAAGTCGATAGATCATCAACCAGTACACCAAGGTAGGCCTGATCGCGACGTGGACACCAAGCTTCTTTGCCTTGTACCTGTAACGAAGCATTCATACCAGCTAACAAACCTTGCGCACCAGCTTCTTCGTAACCTGTTGTGCCGTTGATCTGTCCAGCAAAGAATAAACCTGCAATGGTTTTAGTTTCTAATGAGTTCTTAAGATCGCGAGGATCAAAATAATCATACTCAATCGCATAGCCAGGACGCATGATCTCTGCGTTTTCCATGCCCTTGATTGAGCGAACTAAGTTCAACTGAACATCAAACGGTAAGCTAGTTGAAATACCATTTGGATATATTTCCGTGGTATTTAATCCTTCAGGCTCAATAAAGATCTGATGCGATGTTTTATCTGCAAAGCGATTAACTTTATCTTCGATAGAAGGGCAGTAGCGTGGACCAATACCTTCGATAACGCCTGAATACATAGGGCTTCTGTCTAATCCACCACGAATAATATCGTGAGTACGCTCGTTAGTGTGCGTGATATGACAAGAAACCTGTTCAGGATGATCGTTTACGTCACCGATAAAAGACATGACTGGCAATGGATCATCGCCTTTTTGCTCTGCCATCTGTGAAAAATCGATGGTATTGGCGTCGATTCGTGGTGGGGTTCCGGTTTTTAGACGGCCAACACGAATTGGTAGCTCTCTTAGTCGATGAGCTAACGCGATTGCTGGTGGATCACCTGCTCGACCACCGCTGTAGTTTTCAAGTCCAATATGGATCTTACCACCCAAGAATGTACCTGCCGTTAAGACTACCGCTGGTGCTTCGAAGGCTAGGCCCATCTGTGTCACTACACCAATCACTTTGCCATTTTCAACAACCAGATCGTCTACCGCCTGTTGGAAAATACGTAGGTTAGCTTGGTGCTGTAGGATCTCTTGGATCTTATGCCGATAAAGTGCTCTATCCGCTTGTGCACGAGTTGCACGAACGGCAGGCCCTTTACTTGAGTTCAATGTACGAAATTGAATACCTGCAAAATCGGTAGCAACAGCCATTGCTCCGCCTAGTGCATCAATTTCTTTGACCAAGTGTCCTTTACCTATGCCGCCGATAGCAGGGTTACAGGACATTTGTCCTAAAGTATCTATGTTATGGGTCAGTAAGAGTGTTTTAGAGCCCATTCTGGCTGAAGCTAAAGCCGCTTCTGTACCAGCATGACCACCACCAACAACAATTACATCAAACCGTTCATGAAATTGCATTCGACAGCCTTCGATTCGTAAAAGGATAAATAGTTTCTGAGCGGATCATTTTAGCATTTGCTTTGCTTAAGGTGAACGATCTATTTTGCTTGTTTTGATCAGGGTGGATCGCCTTAATAGATCTTAAGATCTTTATATAGATCTCTTATTATGTTTACTATTAGGATCGCTGTTTTCGGTGGATAACTCTATTTCTTCTTTATATTCAGTACTTAACAGTAAAACGATCTTGTGATCTGATCGGGATCTAACTGGCTTAAGCTTGGGGATAGATCGCCTACTTATCCACAAGGTGGATCATTGAGCAGATCGGGTGTGAATTAATACAGGGTTTGATCAGATCAAAATAATAGCTTATCCACATATTTATTAAATTGATGAGTTTTATGTGGATAAGTTAGATCTAATCTGTGGGCTATTGAAAAGTTAAACCTTAGTTATGATCGAATATAAGATCTTAAAGTTGATCTTGCCAGCCGCTAAGCCAAGCTAGTGCTGGTTCTTCTGGAATTGGATCATATTGAACATCGATCTGGATCTTATCCACATAGACTTGTGCACCGCATTGAATAAGTAGATCGACCAGTTTTTCTGGGCCTTGGCAAAAAGTGTCGTAGCTTGAATCACCAATGGCACATAGTGCGAATTTTACCTGACTTAGATCGGGGCTTTTTGCTTGGATCTCGTCAAAAAATGGCACTATATTATCAGGAAGATCGCCTGCTCCATGGGTCGAAGAAACGATTAACCAGAGTGCTTCTTGGTTCAATTCGGCTAAATTTGCGCCAAGATGCACCATAGTTTCATGACCCAAATCGCTTAATTGATCGGATATTTCGTCCGCTACATACTCAGCACTACCTAGTGTGGTGCCTACTAAAATGTCTATTTTTGCCATGATCTGTCCTAATAATTACTGTCGAATAAGGGGGATTTGGCTGAAAATCTTTGTAGATAGTGCACTATTTTCAGCTAAGAACCTGTATGCATCATAAGTGAAAACCTATTTATGATCTCTAAATTAGCGGCTGTTTTGCTGTGAACTTCGCGCTAATCCCTATTAGCGGAAAGCGATCTGTAATGGTATGACATATGATTTTTTCTAGTTTATTAACCTAAAAATAGACCGCTATATTTAAACAGGACTTATTTTTCATTGAAATTAGCCTTTGTTTTGGGAGAGTTTATTTGGCTTAAAATCTATATCACGTTAATCAATGGCTTATAAAGGTATCTTATCGTCTCCCTACACTAAATAGACTGTAATAATTAGGATTCAACAACATGATAAGTAAAATAATTCTCGACTCAGATCCGGGGATTGACGATGCGATGGCAATTTTGTTTGCAGAGGCACACCCTGCAATTGATCTAAAAGCTATTACAACAGTCTATGGTAACGCGACTATCGAGAATGGTACTCGTAATGCTTTATTTTTAAAGCAGAAGTATGGCTTTAATGCCGATATCGCTCAGGGGGCTGATAAGCCTATTGTTCGTGATCCTGTTGGACCTACAGTGGTAGTTCATGGTGAAACAGGTTTTGGTGACGTACACGCACCAACCGATCTGGCTGTTACTGCCGATCCTCGACCAGCTTATCAATATATTATTGACTCGGTTAAAGCTGAACCGGGCGAAATTACCTTGGTCGCCGTAGGTCCTTTAACTAACTTGGCTTTAGCATTAGAAGCTGCGCCAGAGATAGCAGGCTTAGTTAAAGAAGTCGTTGTAATGGGGGGCGCGTTTGGTATGAACGATCACCGTGGCAATGTGACGCCTTATGCCGAGGCCAACATTCATGATGATCCGCATGCCGCTGATATGGTTTTCACAGCGCCATGGCCTGTGGTAGTTATTGGTTTAGATGTGACAGAGGAAAGCTTCTTTAGTAAAGAATATCTTGATCAGCTAAGAGATGACGCCGCTGAAGTTGGCCAGTTTATCTGGGACATTAGCCGTTATTATCTTAAGTTTTACTCAGAAAAAGTCGGTTTAGAAGGTTGTCATGTGCATGATCCATCAGCCATTGCCTATGTTATCGATCCAAGCTTATTTACGTTACGCGAGGGGGCTATTCGTGTGGTAACGGATGGACCTGCTGAAGGACTAACAATTCAGAAATTTGACGAGCGTAAGTATCAACATGATGACTGGGGAAATAAGCCTGTTCAAAAGGTTGGGGTCGGGGTTAGAGATAAAGCGCTATTAAAGCTGTATCGTGAGACTATTATTGAATACGGTCATCGTAAATAGATAGCCTTTAGAAGGTATCATTTTGAAAAGCGGAGATTAGTCTCCGCTTTTTTATTGCAAGTCTTATTGGTTAGCTAATATTTTGAACTTGAGAAGCGAGTAACCAAATAGCAAGAACAAAGAAGATCACACCCATAAACTTGTTTTGATAAGTTCTGAATTTCTCATTTTTTAGTAGTGGCTTTCCAACTGAGCCCACTAGGGCTACTAGCAATAGGTTGAAGGCTAATCCCATCACATTAAGTAATAAACCAAGCGCTAGCATCTGCTCACCGGAGCTCGCTGTTAATTGGGTTGAAACAAACTGAGGTAAAAACAGCACGAAAAATATCAATGCTTTAGGGTTTAGTAGATTACTGACTACTGCTCGTCGATATAATAGTTTGGCTAGATTATTTTGCTGTTCAATTTCAGGTGCTTCAGCTGCTGAGCTGCGAATACAGTCCCAGCCCATCTTTAGTAGGTAGGCACCACCTAACACTCTCAATACTTCAAGAGCCATCGGGTTCATGGCGATAATAGCTGAAACTCCCATCGCTGCTAGTAGCGTCAATATTAGTCCTGAAGTTGCATTCCCAAAACTGGCATACACGCCAACTTTACGGCCATAGCTTAAGCTTGAACTAGCAATCAGTAGCATGTCTGGTCCAGGGATCAGTAGTAGAGCGATGACTGTAGTTAAATACAGTGGGAGTAAAGCTAGATCGATCATCATAAATTACGCTGTGTGGGTATTTGGTAATAAAACAAGGCGCGGATTTTACAGCGATCGAATCGGAATGAAAGTGATACAGCTTGTAAAAGTAGTGACTCGATTGGCAGACTTTATTTACGCTTGAATAATTAGTTCAGCAAACTGCTTGTTATTATTAACTGCTATAGGCTTACAGCTGGCAATTTATTAACTTTAGATGGTGAGAAAGTGGGCGCTACAACTTTAAAATACTTGAGCTGTATTCATTTCATAATGTTTGAAAATTCAATATAATACTGTTCCAGCAATGTTAAATAAAACGATGAATTTTATGCGAAAAAATGGTTTTACTCTAATTGAGTTAGTTGTAGTCATTATTATTTTAGCCATACTTAGTGTTGTCGCTATTCCGCGTTTTATCGAGCTTCAATCTGATGCAAGGATCTCTTCTTTGAAAGGTCTTAAGGGGGAGATGCATGGCGCTATGAGTGTGCTTTATCCAAAATCGGTATTGCTGGGGTTGCAAAATAAGCCCGGGGAAGATGCTAACAAAGAGACTGATGACGAAAATGTGATTATTATTGATGGTCAAAAAATTCATCTAGCTTACGGTTATCCTGCGGCAGACTCTAAGAAAGCTTGGAGTATTTTAATTATGGCTACCTTTACCGACTCAGCTTTTAATGATGATGAGCCCGGTGATTGGTATTTTCATAATATCGGAGATGATAATTTCATTCGGTTTATGACTCAGACTAAAAAGTATAGTGGTGATCTTTGCTACCTTAAGTATACCGAGGCTACCAGTCCAACTACGCCGCCTGTTTTTGAAATTGTAGATTCTGGTTGCTAATCAAATATTTGCTTATGTTGGTGTGTTTGAATCATGACTCAAACACCTTTGTATAAGTAAAAGCTTAAATTGAATATGGTTTCACGTGGAACTAAGGTGCAAGATACTGCTTTTGATGCTCTGGGTTTAAATATTGCTTTTCTTTATCGTGTTACTTAGTTGCAAGTGTCTGATAAAACTTAAAGTTTGAGTCTTAGCTGTTTCCTGTATTTTTGGGGGAACGGGCTGATAACGCTATTACTTACTTTGAATTATGTGGTGATACATTCGTTTTCTGCGAGCTATAGTCTGAGAAAGTCAAAATAAGGGCTTAGGGAAAGTCGATTTTCAAGCAGTCCTTACTGGCTATATAGCTTGCAAATTGAGAGTTAAATAAAAGCGCGATCACTTACTGTTTTTTCTGAGTATAACTTATCTATTAAGATCAATTTTTTTACTAAAAATGTCATTCAAGATCTTATTTGTGTTTAATTAAATTAATTTAAAATCAATAGCTTGGTGTTGGTTTGCTTGTTCGGTTTAGATCTGTCCACAGATCCATACTGCTTGTTGATATCTCTGTTGATACTTATCTCATCTTTGGTGATCTCGATCATTGTTTTTCTGCTTTTGATCATTACGGATCTTATCTGCAACATGATCGTTATTTAGATAAACAAAAAGCCACAGCAGTAAAGTCTGCTGTGGCTTTTTATTTTGTTGAATTGTTCTTAATTTGGGCGGTTCTACTTACCAATACAGAATGAGCTAAAGATCTTGCCAAGAAGATCATCAGAAGTGAACTTGCCGGTGATCTCAGAAAGCGCCATTTGGCACATGCGTAACTCTTCAGCCAGTAATTCACCTGCTTGATACACTTCTAACTGTTCTTTACCTAGCATTAGGTGGCTGCTTGCTAAATCTAAGGCTTCTAAGTGACGACGGCGAGCGATAAAACCACCTTCAAGGTTACTCTGGTAACCCATTAGTGATTTAAGGTGTTGTTTTAGATCTTCTACCCCTAAACCTGTTTTAGCTGAAATGCGATAAACGCTATGGCCTGCCTCTTGAGTCACCGCAAGATCTTCACCTGTTAGATCGGCTTTGTTGCGTACAACCGTTACACCTAAGTTATTAGGGAGACGATCGATAAAGTCTGGCCAGATTTCATGAGGATCCACTGCTGCAGTTGTGGTGCCATCAACCATAAACAGCACGCGATCGGCTGTTTTTATCTCGTCCCAAGCGCGCTCTATACCAATTTTCTCTACTGTATCGACTGTATCACGCAAACCCGCGGTATCAATAATGTGTAATGGCATACCATCTAAATGGATATGTTCACGTAATACATCACGTGTGGTTCCAGCTATTTCAGTGACAATGGCTGATTCTTTGCCAGCTAAGGCATTAAGTAGGCTCGACTTACCGGCATTAGGACGACCCGCAATCACTACTTTCATGCCTTCGCGGATAATAGAGCCTTGTTTGGCACTGGCTTGAACGCCATCGAGTTTGCCTATAATGCCATTTAAAGAGGCGGCAATTTTTCCATCTGATAGAAAATCGACTTCTTCATCAGGGAAATCAATTGCAGCCTCGACGTATAAACGCAAGTTTGTGACCTTTTCTACCAGATCATGTATCTGGGTAGAGAATTCACCCTGAAGTGAGTTTAGAGCGCTTTTGGCGGCCTGTTCACTAGTGGCATCAATTAGGTCGGCAATAGCCTCTGCTTGAGTTAGGTCAAGCTTGTCGTTCATAAAGGCTTGTTCACTGAATTCACCAGGCTTGGCTATACGCAAACCGTCGACTTCCATAACACGCTTTATCAGCATATCCAGTACGATTTGGCCGCCATGACCTTGAAGCTCTAGTACGTCTTCACCGGTAAATGAATTAGGGCCTTTAAAAAATAACGCTATACCTTGGTCAATGACTTCACCTACGTCATCTTTAAAATCACAGTAATCGGCGTAACGGGTTTTAGGGATGTGCCCTAAAACGGCCATAGCAACATTACTCGCTAAGTCGCCAGATACGCGAATAATACCTACGCCACCACGTCCAGGAGCGGTCGCTTGTGCCACGATAGTATCTGTATTCATTACTGTGTTTCCTAATTTGATTTTCAGGTGTTTAGAGTGAAGTTAAAAATATGGTCTCTACATAGAAAGCAAAAAAGCGGTCAATACTCAGTATTGACCGCTTTTTGTTAGTCAGAGCTAAAGGTTATTTTAACCCTTTTTTCTCTAGACCCGCATAGATAATTTTCTGCTGGGTAATCGCTACTAAGTTACCTACCAACCAGTATAGAACCAGACCTGCTGGGAACCATAGGAAGAATACGGTAAAGATTACTGGCATCCACTGCATCATCTTAACTTGCATTGGGTCCATAGTCGGTGCCATTGGCTGCATCTTCTGCATAATGAACATCGAGATACCCATTAGGATTGGCAATACATAGTATGGATCTTGTACTGACAAGTCAGTAATCCAAAGCATGAATGGCGCATGACGCAATTCAACACTTTCTAGTAAAACCCAGTATAGCGCGATGAAGATTGGCATCTGTAGCAAGATTGGTAGACAGCCACCCATAGGGTTAACTTTCTCTTTCTTGTACAACTCCATCATAGCTTGACCCATCTTCTGACGGTCATCACCAAAACGCTCTTTTAGCTCGGCAAGCTTAGGCTGTAGATTACGCATTTTCGCCATAGAGGTGTATTGCGCTTTCGTTAGCGGATATAACATACCACGAACAGTCAGAGTGATTAGGATAATAGCGATACCCCAGTTACCAACGATTGATTGGAAGAACATCAATAGTTTGTAGATAGGAACTGCTAACCACCAAAGGAAACCATAATCAACTACTAGGTTTAGTGATGGAGAAAGCTTTGAAAGAGCTTCTTGATCTTTAGGACCAACATAGAATTCAGCTTTAATGCTTTGTTCTGTACCTGGTGCGATATCATATAGTGCACCACGGAAGCCGATATTAGCTAAACCACCAGCACTAATGCTTGAAAAGATAATGTTTTTATCTTGTGCAGGCGGTACCCATGCAGATACGAAGTAATGCTGCAGCATAGCAACCCAGCCACCAAGCGTAGAATCATCTAGATTCTTATCGGCCATGTCGTCAAAGCTATACTTTTCGTAGCGAATATCTGCAGTTGAGAATGCTGCACCACGGTAAGTAGGCATCATCATGCTGCTTTCGCTCTTCTTAATGCTGTGCTTAATTTGTCCATACATTTGAACTTGAAGCTGCGCATCAGAAGTGTTGTTGATTTTGTAATCAACAGCAATGTTGTATTTACCACGGGTGAAGGTAAAGATTTTAGTGTAAGCCACGCCTTTATCACTAACGTAAGTCAAAGGCACATTTAGTGTGTCTTGGCCATTTGCTAGTGTGTATTCACGTGAAGCGCTGTCAAAGTGGGCACGACCTTTAACACTGCTGTCGATACCGTCACGACCAATAAGGCCACTTTGTGCGATGTAATAGATATCGTTTGTCTGCTCTAGAAGAACGAATGGATCATCACCATTTTCTTCAAGTTTATGAGCAAGTAGGGCTGAGTAAACAATATCGCCGCCAACTGGATCAATTTTGATTTCTAGTTGGTCAGTAATAACTGTGATTAGCTCTTTTGATGCAGTAACCGTTTCCGGTAAAGATGAATCGGCATCAGGTACGTCTGAGCTATGAGCGTCAGCAACCGTAGAAGCAGGGATAGAAGATTGTGTTTGAGCTGCTGCTACCGGTTGAGGAGCTTTATCTGCTTGCCACTGTTGCCACAGTAGGAAGCTGACAAACAGCAAACCGATCAGCAATATATTGCGTTGAGATTCCATAACCTATTTATCGCACCTATGTTTTTTGTTAGGGACGGGGTCTTCACCGCCCGGATGTAAAGGGTGACATCTTAATATGCGTTTACCTGCAAACCAACACCCTTTCACCACTCCATGCAACCGAATTGCTTCGATTGCGTAATGTGAACACGTTGGATTGAACCTACAACGAGGCCCCAGCATGGGGCTTATGAGTAGTTGGTAACCACGAATAATCGTAGTCGCTAGCCATTGTAACGGCGAGAGAGTTTTCGCCATAGCTTTTCTACTAAGTTTTTGAGTTCTGCGTTTTCCATATCAAGCACGCCATTTCTTACAAGCACAACGATATCCACAGCGGGTAGATCATGCTGGTGTAAACGGAAATTATCTCTAATTATGCGTTTAATACGGTTACGTTGGTTTGCTTTTTTGACATAACGCTTGGCAACAGTTAGTCCTAAACGAGGATGTTGTTCAGAATTAGGAATTGCAAGTAAGGTTATTTCAGCGGAGGACGCTTTGATAGGTTTGGTAAATACAGATTTAAATTGCGCGGGAGTTAACAAACGTAACTCCCGCGTAAAGGTATAGCTAGTCACTTGCATTTCTACGATTACGCAGAAAGACGAGCGCGACCTTTAGCACGGCGACGTGCGATGACCTTACGGCCACCTACTGTAGCCATGCGAGCGCGGAAGCCGTGAGAACGCTTGCGCTTCAGGTTGCTAGGTTGAAAAGTACGTTTACTCATTATGGCAATCCGTCTTTGTTAGGTTAATAAACCTTAAACTCCAATTAATAGAGCTAAGGGCAAAAAAGAGGCCGAATTGTAATCACTTTAGTTATGCACGTCAACTAGGAAAGAGCACAAGTGATTAAATATTACCATCTTTGGATATACTTCGAAGGTTTGAGGCTACCATAATATGTGGATAACTCTGTGAGTTACCACTACATCTTGTGGTTTGGTAGATCAAAAAGCAGATCGAAGGACGTGTATTATAGATCGATCTGGATCGCTTTATAAAGCTGGATTTGCAGCTACAGCAATATTTTTTGATCGCAACGGATCTTTTTGGATCGAGATCTTAATGGATAGTTGATCTATCTGGGGATAAATATATTTAAAGGATAGCGATCAGCGTGATCTCACTATAGAATAGACCTCTTTTGTATGATCTTCTGGGGATAAGTACAGTGGCGGTTTCACTTTGGCAACAATGTATCGCAAGGCTGCAAGATGAGCTCTCTGCTCAGCAATTCAGTATGTGGATAAGACCGTTACAAGCAGAAATGGAAGGCGATACACTCGTCATCTATGCACCTAATCGTTTTGTTTTGGATTGGGTTAGGGATAAATACCTAAATATCATCAACCAATTTTTTACTGAACAAATGGGTAGCGATGCGCCTAATTTGCGTTTCGATATCGGTAGCCGTCCATCGGCTAAACCCGTTGTTCAGGCCACAGCAGCAGTAAGAACTAGCAGACCAGCTAGTAGAGAAGTCACTAAGCCTTCTTTTAATACTCCGCATGCAGAGCCAATGGCGAATGCTAATCACCGTAGTAACATTAATCCGACTTACCAGTTTGATAACTTCGTTGAAGGTAAATCAAACCAATTAGGTAAAGCGGCTGCTTTGCAGGTGGCTGAAAATCCTGGTGGTGCATATAACCCGCTATTCCTATATGGCGGTACGGGTTTAGGTAAGACTCACCTATTGCACGCTGTTGGTAATGGCATTATTAAGAACAAGCCAGATGCAAAAGTGGTTTACATGCATTCTGAGCGTTTTGTGCAAGACATGGTTAAGGCGTTACAAAATAACGCTATTGAAGAATTTAAGCGCTATTACCGTAGTGTTGATGCATTGTTTATCGATGACATCCAATTTTTCGCTAATAAAGACAGATCGCAAGAAGAATTCTTCCATACTTTTAACGCTTTGTTAGAAGGGAATCATCAGATCATTCTGACGTCGGATAAATATCCGAAAGAGATCGACGGTGTTGAAGATCGTCTTAAGTCTCGTTTTGGTTGGGGTTTAACGGTAGCTATTGAGCCGCCAGAATTAGAAACCCGTGTGGCGATCTTGATGCGTAAGGCACAAGAAAGCGGCATTAACTTACCTGATGAAGTGGCATTCTTTATTGCTAAGCGTTTACGTTCAAACGTACGTGAGCTTGAAGGTGCACTAAACCGTGTTATTGCTAACGCTAACTTTACTGGCCGTCCGATTACTATCGACTTTGTGCGTGAAGCACTACGTGACTTACTTGCTCTACAAGAGAAGTTGGTGACTATCGATAATATTCAGAAGACTGTAGCTGAATACTACAAGATCAAGATGGCAGACATGTTATCTAAGCGTCGTTCACGCAGTGTGGCGCGCCCAAGACAGATGGCTATGGCGTTATCAAAAGAGTTAACTAACCAGAGCTTACCTGAGATTGGTGATGCATTTGGTGGTCGTGACCACACAACGGTTTTACACGCATGTCGTAAAATTGCCCAGTTGCGTGAAGAAAGTCATGACATTAAAGAAGATTATGCTAACTTGATAAGAACTTTATCTTCTTAAGATCACGGATATTGAATCAATGAAATTCTCAATTGATAGGGACGCCTTACTCAAACCGCTGCAATTAGTCAGTGGTGCGGTAGAAAGGCGACATAACTTGCCTATACTGGCAAACCTTTTGGTTGAAGTGAGTAATCACTCACTTAAGTTGACTGGAACCGATTTAGAAGTCGAATTAGTTGGCGAAGTTCAGCTCGAAGGTGAGATCCTTGAGGGGCGTACAACTGTCCCAGCGAAGAAGTTTTTAGATATTGTTAAGTCACTACCTGATCAGGTCGAGCTTAAGATTGAACAACAAGAAAACCGCCTATTACTACGCTCGGGTCGTAGCCGATTTACGTTGGCGACTTTGCCAGCTGAAGAGTATCCAAACGTTGATGCTTTTGAGGCTGAGATAGAGTTTACCTTGAAGCAGGGCACCATGAAGTCGTTGATCGATGCAACGCAGTTCTCCATGGCTAACCAAGACGTACGTTATTACCTTAACGGGTTATTATTGGAAACCGAAGGTAACGTATTACGTGCTATCGCTACCGATGGTCACCGTTTAGCGTTAAGTCATCGTCAAATCGAAGCAACATTACCTGAAAAGCAGGTGATTGTGCCGCGTAAAGGCGTATTAGAGCTGATGCGTTCGTTTGAAGCTGACGATCTCGATGTAACTATTGCGATTGGTGACAATGCGATTCGAGCGACGACGGCGACTGCGGTATTTACCAGTAAGTTGGTTGATGGTCGTTTCCCTGACTACCGTCGAGTGCTACCTAAAGGTGGCGACAAGATAGTGATAGCCAGCCGACTACAGCTAAAACAAGCGTTACTGCGTGCTTCTATTCTGTCGAACGAGAAGTTCCGTGGCGTACGTGTGCAGCTGGAAAACAATTTAATTAAGATCACCGCTAATAACCCTGAACAGGAAGAAGCGGAAGAGATCTTAGATGTTGAATATGAAAATGCGCCATTAGAGATAGGCTTTAACGTCAGTTACTTACTCGACGTTCTCAACAACCTACCCTCAGACGATGTACGCATTACCTTGATAGACGGTAACTCAAGCGCGCTTATCGACAATCACATAGAACAAGATTCTATGTATGTTGTTATGCCAATGCGTTTGTAGTCTCCGACTCTTTTCTATCTTGACTTAAGGTTAACCAAGTAAAGGCGTTCTACACACTTTATCTGGTTAACCTAAGTGACTCAGTAAATACTCCCCCGTTGTAATAAAGGTCATCAATGAGTCTTAGTCGTCTGCATATCGAATCTTTTCGTAATATATCTTTTGCACAGCTGCAGCCAGGTGACGGGCTGAACTTAATCTATGGCCACAACGGCAGTGGCAAAACCAGCATTCTAGAGGCGATTTATTTCCTTGGAATGGGCCGGTCTTTTCGCAGCCACCTCTCACAACGTGTGATTAAGAATGATGAGGACGCCTTGACCCTATTTGCTAATATGCAAAGCGGTGATGAGCAGAGCAAGATAGGTTTACGTCGTTTTAGAAGCGGTGATATTGAAGTTAAAATCAATGGTGATAAAGTAAAGCGTTTATCGACACTCGCCGAGACGTTACCGATCCAAGTGATCACTCCTGAGAGTTTTTCGCTGTTGTTCGAAGGCCCAAAATCCAGACGTCAGTTTATCGACTGGGGGGCATTTCATTCTGACCCTCGTTTTTATGCTGCATGGGTTAATGTTCGTAGAATTTTAAAGCAGAGAAATCAGTTACTCAGAGATGGTTCGCCCTATAGTTCGATTCAGTTTTGGGATAAAGAATTTATTCGTTATGCTGAACTGGTAACCGACATAAGAAAGCAATATGTGGACTCGTTAAATGAGCTACTTAAGGGTATAATCGGAGAGTTTTTACCTCAGGTTGATGTTAAGGTTTCTTTTACCCGAGGATGGGATGCAAAAACCGAGTATGCACAGCTGCTCGAGACGCAATATCCTAGAGATTTAGCCACAGGCTACACCGTCAGTGGGCCACATAAAGCTGATTTGCGTTTGCGAGTAGGAACCCTACCCGCACAAGATGCTTTGTCTCGTGGTCAGCTGAAATTGTTAGTCTGTGCATTACGCATTGCACAGGGAAAGTTGCTAAAACAACAAATAGATAAAAAAAGTATTTATCTGGTGGATGATCTTCCATCGGAATTGGATGCACAGCATAGAAAACTATTGTTACAGCAATTAGCGGATACCGGGGCACAAGTTTTTGTCACGGCTATTGAGCCTGCATCAATAGTGGATTCGTTAATCACGCCGCCAAGTAAGATGTTCCATGTGGAACACGGTTGTGTAACGGTAATTGAATAACCGACGAGAGAATAATATGTCAGAGAATAGTTATGATTCTTCGAGTATTAAGGTTCTAAAAGGCCTTGATGCGGTACGTAAAAGACCAGGCATGTACATTGGTGATACCGATGATGGTACAGGTCTACATCACATGGTATTCGAAGTAGTCGATAACTCTATCGATGAAGCGTTAGCGGGCCACTGTAACGACGTTATTATCACAATCCATGCAGACGGTTCTGTATCGGTTCGAGATGATGGCCGTGGTATTCCGGTATCGATCCACGAAGAGGAAGGTATCTCTGCTGCTGAAGTTATTATGACCGTACTTCACGCTGGTGGTAAGTTCGATGATAACTCTTATAAAGTATCGGGCGGTTTGCACGGTGTAGGTGTGTCAGTTGTAAACGCACTATCTTCTAAGCTGCAGATGACTATTCGTCGTGATGGCAAGGTATATGAGCAGTTTTACACCCACGGTGTGCCAGATGCACCGATTGCCGCAATTGGTGAAGCGACTAAGACAGGTACTGAAATCCGTTTTTGGCCAAGTGCAGAGACCTTCTCTGATGTCTTGTTCCACTTCGATATTCTAGCCAAGCGTGTTCGTGAATTATCATTCCTAAACTCAGGTGTGGGTATTCGTCTGGTTGACGAGCGTGATAACCGTGATGAATTCTTCAAGTATGAAGGCGGTATCAGTGCATTTGTTGACTATTTAAACGTTAACAAAACACCGGTAAACAAAGAGGTATTCCACTTCTGCCAAGAGCGTGAAGACGGTATTACCGTTGAAGTTGCTATGCAGTGGAACGATGGTTTCCAAGAAAACATTTTTTGTTTTACCAACAACATTCCACAGCGCGATGGTGGTACTCACTTAGCGGGCTTCCGTGGTGCGTTAACACGTAACTTGAACAACTACATGGAGCGTGAAGGTTATAACAAGAAAGGTAAGACAGCTGCTACGGGTGATGATGCTCGTGAAGGTCTAACTGCTGTTATTTCTGTTAAAGTACCGGATCCTAAGTTCAGTTCTCAGACTAAAGACAAGCTTGTTTCAAGTGAAGTTAAGTCAGCGGTAGAGCAAACAATGGGTGAGCAATTAGGTGATTACCTAATGGAGCATCCAAATGAAGCTAAACTGATTGTTGGTAAGATTATCGATGCGGCTCGTGCTCGTGAAGCTGCACGTAAAGCGCGTGAAATGACTCGTCGTAAAGGCGCATTAGATTTAGGTGGTTTGCCAGGTAAACTTGCTGACTGCCAAGAGAAAGACCCTGGTCTTTCTGAAATATACATAGTGGAGGGTGACTCAGCTGGTGGTAGTGCCAAGCAGGGTCGTAACCGTAAGAACCAAGCGATTCTTCCACTTAAAGGTAAGATCCTAAACGTTGAAAAGGCTCGTTTCGATAAGATGCTATCTTCACAAGAAGTAGCTACGCTTATTACTGCACTTGGTTGTGGTATTGGCCGTGACGAATACAACCCTGATAAGACGCGTTATCACAACATCGTTATCATGACCGATGCTGACGTCGACGGCTCGCACATCCGTACCTTGCTGTTGACCTTCTTCTTCCGTCAAATGCCTGAGCTTATCGAGCGTGGCTATGTGTATATTGCACAGCCACCGCTATATAAGGTTAAAAAAGGTAAGCAAGAGCAGTACTTGAAAGATGATCCTGCATTGACTGAGTACCTAACGACTCAAGCATTAGATAACGCGAACATCTATCCATCGCAAGGTGCACCAGGCATGTCTGGTCAGCCATTAGAGCGTTTGGTTAATCAGTACCGTGAAGTTGAGGCTATCATTGCTCGTTTAGAGCAACGTTACCCAACTAACATTACTGATCTAATGTTATATCACCCAGCATTGACCAATGAGATGTTGAGTGATGAAGCACAAGTTAAAGCTTGGGCTGATGCGTTTGTTGCTGACTTAATTGACAAAGAAACTGGCGGTATTTTATATAGTGCTGAGCCAGTTCTGGATCCAGAGCGTCAATCATACCTGCCTAAGATAACTATCCGTAAGCACGGTATTGATACGCACTACTTGTTCTCATACGACTTCTTCCAGTCTACTGATTACCAGCGCATCGTTAAGATGGGAACTGAAATCAACGGTTTAGTAGAAGATGGTGGCTATGTACAACGTGGTGAGCGTACTAAAGACGTTACTAGTTTTGTTGAAGCATTAGATTGGTTAATGAACGAGTCTAAGCGTGGCTTATACATCCAGCGTTACAAAGGATTGGGTGAGATGAACCCTGAACAATTGTGGGAAACTACAATGGATCCAGAGTCACGCCGTATGCTGCAAGTAACCATTGAAGATGCGATTGGTGCTGATCAGTTATTTACCTGTTTGATGGGTGATCAGGTTGAACCTCGCCGTGACTTTATCGAAGCCAATGCTCTGAATGTGGCGAACCTCGACGTTTAAGTTTGTTTTTATAGGTAAACTTAATGATTGAGTAAAATCGGTGCTATAGGTACCGATTTTTTTTGTTAATAAATCAGTGTCCGGTCATAAGAAATTGATTAGTAAAGCCATCAAAAAACTGTTTAATATCAGAGAGCAAGTTGTCATAGAAAAGCCGAAGAGCTTCAGTGGTTCACTGGAGCAGTTTCAACCTAGGCAAAGCGACTCTGTTACTACTAGTAAGCCACAACAACCTGTGAGTCAGGCTCCTATAGCTACAATTGACCTATCAGCTCTGTTTTATAGCCTATTATTCCCAAGCATACAGTTTAGTGGTACAGCAAATGAGCTGGAAAAGAATGTATTTAGACGGGTAGAAGCTGCATTGGCATCCCCAAAAGCGATTGCCGAAAGGGTATTAAAATTACCGACTCAAGTTGCGGCATTAGATCAACAGCTTGCAGATGAGAATAGCGATACCAAAGCGCTATTAGCATTAATCGAAAGGGATCCTGTATTAAGCGTTGAGGTGCTAAAGCTGTGTAACTCTCCTCTGTTTAAACGTAGTGATAAAGAAGTGACCAGCTTACAGCTCGCGTTAGTGCAGTTGGGACGTGAGCAGATGCGACGCTTTGTTACTACAGCGATGATGCGCAAAGTTATCGACATCCAGCCTATCTATTTTCGCCGTTTCGGTAGTCAAGTATGGCGTCATTCTATGCAGGTTGCCTATTTATCTAGTGAACTCACTCAAGATGATCCTGACACAGCCTTTCTACTTGGTTTACTCCATGATGTGGGTAAGATAGCCATTTTCAAACTATTGTTAGAAGCTTTTAAACAAGCCGAACCTGGTGAGCAACCCTGTTCGAGTCTGTTTAGACAAGTGATGACTGCAAAATCTTTAAGCTTAAGCGCATTATTAGCTCGTTACTGGGAGTTACCCTCATTATTTGAGGCTGAGCTTAGTCGTTTAGCTGTCGTTGATTGTAAGCCTGCTGGTGGTCATGCTGAAGTTGTTTGGCGAGCGAACCTTATCAGTGAGTGCTCTATGTTATTGGAAGCGGGTAAGTTACTTCCTGAACAATTAGATAGGCTGCTATTTGATGCGTCAATAGACAGTGAAACCTTTGCGCAAATGCATCAGAAACTGGTGTTGTTTTAAATCAGTTTCAATGATTGAGTTTCACAAACAAAAAACGCGCCTTTCGGCGCGTTTTTTTTATCTGCTAGTTACTTACTGAAGTAACGAGATATCTGCAGCATGTAAGAACTGCTCACGTAGGCTAGAAAGTAGCGCTAGGCGGTTATTCTTTAGGGCTTCATCATCAGCCATTACCATCACATCTTCGAAGAAGGTATCAACACTTTCACGAAGGTTAGCAAGTAATGCTAATGCTTCTTGGTAGTTTGCAGCAGCAAATAGCGGTGCTAATTGTGGTTGCAGTTCAGCAAGTTTGGCGGCAAGTGCTTTTTCAGCTTTTTCAACAAGTAGCTTATCGTCGATAGCTGCTGGTAGCGCGCCTTCGACCTTAGCTAAAATGTTAGATACACGCTTATTAGCAGCAGCGAGTGCAGAAGCTTGTTCAAGTGTTCTAAAGTGAGCAACAGCTTTAATGCGACTTTCAAAGTCAGCTGGAGCTGTAGGGCGACGAGCCAATACGGCTAAGATCACGTCTACACTCACACCTTGATCTTGGTACCAAGCACGGAAGCGAGCCATAAAGAACTCAAGTACTTGCTCTGCAACATCTGCGTTAGTGAGGCTCTCACCGTGTAGCTCTTGTGCCTTAGCAATTAGGTCAACAAGATCTAGTGGTAAGTTGTTCTCTAAACAGATACGCAGCACACCAATTGCAGCACGACGCAGTGCAAATGGGTCCGCAGCACCTTTTGGTGCTTGGCCAATACCAAAGATACCTACTAATGTGTCTAGCTTTTCAGCTAATGCCACACAAATTGAGATAGGTGCAGTTGGTACGGTATCGCCAGAAAACTTAGGCTTGTATTGCTCTGATAGTGCTACAGCTACCGCTTCAGTTTCACCGTTTAGGCGTGCGTAATGCATACCCATGGTGCCTTGAAGGTCAGTAAATTCCATTACCATGTTAGTCATCAAATCTGACTTGGATAATAGACCTGCACGAGCAGCTTCTTCGCTGTTAGCATCAATGCTAGTAGCAATGTAACCAGCCATAGCAGAGATACGCTCAACGCGTTGCTTAATTGTGCCAAGTTGCTTTTGGAAAATAACTGTTTCTAGGCTAGCAAGGCGAGCTTCTAGTGTGTCTTTCTTATCGGTTTCAAAGAAGAACTCAGCATCCGCAAGACGTGGACGAACCACTTTCTCGTTACCTGCAATAATCTGCTGTGGATCTTTAGATTCGATATTGGTCACGAAGATAAAGTTTGGTAGCAGTTGGCCAGCCTTATCAAATACAGGGAAGTATTTTTGATCACCTTTCATGGTGTAAACCAAGGCTTCTGCTGGTACGTCTAAGAACTTTTCTTCGAAGCTAGCGGTAAGCACTACTGGCCACTCAACGAGTGAAGTCACTTCTTCTAGTAAATCATCTTCAAGATCGGCTACGCCGCCAATCTTAGCCGCAGCTGCTTCAGAGTCAATTTTGATAATCGCTTTACGTGCTTCGTAATCTGCGAGTACTTTGCCTTTCTCTTTGAGTGCGATTAAATAGTTGTCTGCATGATCTAGCTCAAAGCTAGATTCACCCATAAAGCGGTGGCCACGAATAACGCGGTCAGACTTAATACCTAGTAATTCGCCATCAACCACTTCACTACCCAGTAGCATAGTTACAGTGTGAACAGGGCGGATAAACTGAGTTGTGTTGCTACCCCAGCGCATTGGCTTTGGGATAGGTAACTTGTCTAATGAGCGCTGCGCCATATCGGCGATTAGGCTTTTAGTTTCAACACCAACAACGCGAGCTTGGTGTAGTAACCATTCGCCTTTATCAGTTTTTAAACGCTCAGCTTGCTCAACAGTAATACCGTTACCACGAGCCCAGCCCATAGCTGCTTTAGTCGGATTACCGTCAGCATCAAAAGCTTGAGCTACCGCAGGACCGCGCTTTTCAACCACTTTGTCAGCTTGTGCTAGCGCAAGTTGGTTGATGCAAATAGCTAAGCGACGTGGCGCTGCGTACCATACTGCAGACTCAAAGCTCAGTTCTGCTTTAGTTAGCTCTTCAGTAAAATTAGCTAGAAATGATTCAGCTAGTTTACGTAGTGACTTTGGTGGTAACTCTTCAGTGCCTACTTCAATGAGTAAGTTTTCAAAATTCATCTGTTATTCCTCTACTTACACATTGGGAAGCCAAGTGCTTCACGGGCCTGATAGTAAGACTCTGCTACGCCTTTAGCCATGGTACGAACGCGTAAGATATAACGCTGGCGCTCAGTAACAGAAATAGCGTGGCGAGCATCAAGCAGGTTAAATGCATGAGAGGCTTTCATTACTTGCTCATAGGCAGGTAGTGGAAGTGGCTTTTCTAATGTCAGTAAACGCTCGCAAGCTTGTTCGCAGTCTTCAAACATCTTGAAAAGTACTTCAACATTGGCATGTTCGAAGTTGTAAGTTGATTGCTCAACTTCATTCTGATGGAAGATATCACCGTACATGACTTTACCCATAGGGCCGTCAGTCCATACAAGATCGTAAACACTGTCTACTTCTTGAATGTACATAGCAAGACGCTCAAGACCGTAAGTGATCTCACCGGTAACAGGCTTGCACTCTAATCCACCTACTTGCTGGAAGTAAGTAAACTGAGAGACTTCCATACCGTTAAGCCAAATTTCCCAACCTAGACCCCAAGCACCTAGCGTTGGTGATTCCCAGTTGTCTTCAACAAAGCGAACGTCATGCACATTCATGTCAACACCAACGGCTTCTAGTGAGCCTAGGTATAGTTCTTGAATGTTGCTTGGTGATGGCTTAAGTACTACTTGGAACTGGTAGTAGTGCTGCAAGCGGTTAGGGTTTTCACCGTAACGGCCGTCAGTTGGGCGACGACATGGTTGAACATAGGCACTGCTCATAGGCTCGGGGCCTAATGAACGTAAGAATGTCATAGGGTGGAATGTACCAGCGCCTACTTCCATGTCCAATGGTTGAACGATTGCGCAACCTTGCTGCGCCCAGTATTCCTGCAGGGTCATAATGAAGCCCTGGAATGTTTTCACGTCGTGTTTCGTCGTCATATCCGCTTGTCTACTGCCTGGAAGCCTTAATAGAAAATGGTGTCGATTATACCTTGTAGAATTACGCTTATGTAGGTTATTTTTTATCTGGTTGGTTAAAAAATTAGGAATTGGACTATGGAAGTAACGCGTTGCGGTTGGGTTGGTAGTGATCCCATCTATCAGGAATACCATGACAAGGTGTGGGGAAGGCCTGTTTTTGATAGCCAAGAGCTATTTGCCAAGCTTTGTCTCGATGGCCAACAGGCCGGATTATCTTGGATTACTATCCTCAAGAAACAGCAAAATTACGAGGCTGCATTTGCTAATTTTGATCCTAAAGTTATCGCAACTTTTGATGATGCAAAAGTTGAAGAACTGATGCTCAATCCTGGAATAGTACGCAATCGGCTTAAGGTTAATTCCATTATAAAAAATGCCAAAGGCTATATGGATTATGTAGAGCAGGGTAGTGATTTTTCAGAGTTTTTGTGGAGTTTTGTTGGCGGATGCCCTAAGACAAATCACTTTAACTCCATGGCCGAACTACCGACACAGACCCCAGAGTCAGAAGCTATGTCTAAGGCTTTAAAGAAGATGGGTTTTAACTTTGTCGGCCCCACAATTTGCTATGCCTTTATGCAAGCAGTGGGAATGGTCAATGACCACACCACAGATTGTTTTTGCTTTCAGGACAAAAGTTAATATTTAGAATCGAGTCATCGCCATTTGTGAAGGATCATCGGTATAGATATAGATACCTTTAAAATCTAGTTCACCCGTTGCACTCTCTGATGTATTTACAAAACTATGATTGCTATCGAAATTTTCTATTAATTGCTTGTTGGCTTCTGTCAGTTCATTGGTAGTTATCGAGAGCGCGCAAATACGGCCTGCGCAAACAGCGTATTGCTCATAGATGGTCATGTTTTTAATATCGAGCAATTGTTGGTTAAGCTTATGCTGTCTTTCGATAGCAAATTCACTACTTATAGGTAAGTTGGAAACTTGTTCTATAAAGTCATTCATTCCAGAGGTTAATACATTGACTAGAGCTTTGCGTTCAATTGCGCCTGTTTGATTGACGAACAATGCGTCTATTTGGGTTTCATCAAGTAGTTCGAAGTATTGGTTACTATTGTTACCGGACTCAACATCGGCGATGTTTAGCGAGTCATCGGAAACTTGTTTGACACTTATACCGGGTTTTGCTGATGGTTGATTCTTGTCTACGGTAGGTATTGCTATATCGTTTGGTAATGTCGTTGTTATATCTAGCTGTGGTTTGAAGAATAGTTGGCTAGCTAATATGGAGAGGGTGATGCTGATTATGACTAAAGTAATTACTCTAGATGGGGACATGTTCAATTTCCTTGGTTCGATAAAGAGATCCATTCTCTGTACATCAATATAAAATATTATCTAGAGTTAATAAAGTCATTAAAAAAGGATGTTCCACGTGGAACATCCTTTTTATTTTTTCTTAGATTAATCACTTTTTGTTCAAAAAATAATTTTCCTCAACTTTAAAAATCGTAGCTAAGTTAGCCAGATTTTAAATTTGAAACTGGATTTATTTTTCGAAAAAGAAGGTTTCTCTTTGCTTACCTTTATTCTTTGAACCACCATTTAATTGGTCCATGGTTTCAGCATTAAATAGTTTGCCGTTAACCATGGTGTAAGTTACGCGATCGGTTACGCGGATATCTTCCAACGGATTACCATCGATAACAATTAAGTCGGCAAGCTTGCCTTGCTTGATTGAACCAATTTGATGATCCATTGCAAAGTGCTTGGCTGGGTTGATGGTTGCGGTTTTTAGCACTTCCATATTACTCATGCCACCTTGAGCAAACATCCACATTTCCCAATGAGCAGCCAAACCTTCACGCTGACCATGAGCACCGATGTTAGCTTTAATGCCAACTTCATTTAGCTCATTGGCCACCCGAGCGACGTTGACGTGGTTGTAATGTTCATCGGGGGCTGTAGGGCGACGCATTGAGCGAGCATCCAAAATATCTGATGGTACATACATAGATAGACGAGGGTGAGCCCACACATCTGTTTTGTCGTACCAGTAGTTTTCACCTGAAATACCACCATAGGCAACAACTAACGTTGGGGTGTAGCCAACTTCGGTTTGGCTCCAGAACTGCTTAATGTCGCTATAGATATTCGCTGCAGGTAGCGAGTGTTCTATACCTGTGTGACCATCGGCAATCATGGTTAGGTTATGCTGCAGTAAACTTCCGCCTTCAGGCACTACCATCATTTCCAGCTCGCGTGCTGCTGCGATAACTTGCTGACGTTGGTTACGACGTGGTTGGTTATAACTCTTAACACTGAAAGCACCGACTTTTTTCAAGCGTTCTAAATGGAATTTGGCATCATCGAGTGAATCTATATGCGAGGTATAACCTGGTAGGTTCGCGCCATATAAAATAGTACCGGTAGAGAAAATACGTGGGCCAGCAATATTACCGGCTTTCTGTTGCTCTGCAGCGGCAAAGATTTCTGTGGTGTCATTTGAAGGGTCGTGAATAGCAGTTACACCTAGAGACAGATTAGAGTAGAGCTCCCAGTTCTGCTGCGGAATGATTTCATTCTCACCCTGAGCACCATGAGCATGGGCATCGAATAAGCCTGGCATCAGAGTTTTACCCGTAATATCTATGACCTTAGCGTCACTTGGGATATCGATAACAGATGCAGAACCGACACTGACAATGTGATTATCTTTAACGATTACCGTGCCGTTTTCGATAACTTCATCATTTTCCATGGTAATGATTTTTCCACCAACAAAGGCGATTGTTCCACGTGGAACATCAGCTTTTTGGGTGAAGCCAAGATCGGTAATGGTTGGCTCAACTTTGTCATCTTCTGCCTGTTGTTGATATTGGGTATCGACATTAACTTGGTAAAGTTCTGGGCCCAGTGTCCAGTACAACTGATTGCTAGCTGTATTCCAGCTAATGCTTTCACCAGCACGAACACTGAGTTGCTCAACAGGGAGGTTACTTGCTTTAGGGCCAATCTGAATTGTTTCACCGTGTTTAGCAAATGGCGTAACAAATACTTTAAAGCGTTCAGCAAAGGCTAGCTGCTTACCATCAGGTGATACTCTAAATTCGGTGGCATGCATACTGGTGTAATGTACGCGCTTTTCAAAACCATTGAGTCCAATAGATGCAAGCTGTGGTGTTTCACCACTTTCCATAAAGTAAACGCGGTCGTTGTCGGCCCCAAATTGAGGTTGGTAACCTGCAGCGGTGATCTTGGTATTGTTATCGCCATCAACATCTACTTGGTAAAGACCTGTTTCTTGTGACCAAGTGCGTGGAGTGATGTATCCGCCTTTAGCTTTACGATAAACCACTGTCTCACCGTCTGGTGAAAAGGTGGGTTCTACGTATTTTCCTGGCTCTTCAGTTAATACTTTTACACGCTTATTGCGCACGGTAGCTAAACTAACAGTGCCTTGTTCTTGGTCATCCCAAGTGGTGAATACGACTTTCTTACCATCGCGTGACCACTGTGGAAATAGCTCACGTAGATCACTATCTAGCTTGGTGAGTCGAGACATCTTGCCGTCGGGTAAACTCTTAACCCAAATCTTACCTAGAGCTTCAAAGACGACTTTTTTACCATCAGGTGAAACCTGCGCCATGCGCAGCATCTTCACATCAAACACATCTTTATCGAGATCTTGTGTAAATCGAACGGCAGGCTGAACTGCGCGCTCAGTCTTAACCGTAAATGGAATTTGCTCTACTGACTTAGATTCAACATCTAGCTTATTGATTTTACCGTTAGCCCAAAATACGATTTCACCATTATCGGCGGTCCAACTCATGGTTGGATAAACTCCATGAATGGCCCAGGTTTCTTGCATGTCTCGGTCTAACTCACCGTATAGCTTTTCTGTTTCACCAGACTTTAAATCGAGTAGATAGAGTGAAGACTGGAAGCCGTCACGCTTAATATAGGCAAGCTTATTGCCATCAGGGCTAGGGGTAGGTCGAATCGCGCCGCCAGTACCTTGGATCAATACTTCGATATCGCCGGTCTGGGTATCGTAACGCTTGATCTTATAGATGCCTTTTACTGAGTCTTTTGAGTAATGGAAGGTCTTACCCGGCGTCGCATCTTGGCTAAAGTAGATATAACGGCCATCTGGCGAGTAGGCAGGTTCACCTAAATCCTTTTGCTCATTCGGGCGCTCAGTTAATTTCACACCGTCGCCGCCAGCAACGTGATACATCCATACTTCACCTGCGCCCAAGCTACGGCTACCGGTAAAGTGCTTACGTGCTACTAGATATTGCCCATCTGGACTCCAAGCTGGACTATTCAATAAGCGGAATGTTTCTTTAGTGACTGGGCGAGGGTTGCTGCCGTCAGCTTCCATTATCCAGATATTGTCGCCGCCATCCTCATCAGAAGTGAAGGCGATGTATTTACCATCAGGGCTATAAACTGGCTGCATTTGCCATGCAATGCCTTTTGCCAATGGCTTAGCTTCACCGCCAGTTATTGGCATTTGATAGATATCACCAAGTAAGTCGAACACCACGTGCTTGCCGTTAGGGCTAACACTGACGTTCATCCAGGTACCTTCATCGACTTCAATTTTAATTTGTTCTAAAGGGGCGTTTGCTGGCGCATTAACTTGCCATGCATTTTTATCTTCTTCAGCAATAGTGGGAACACTAAGGCTTAATGCAATGGCAGCATATAGAGGAGTTAATTTGTTCTTTAACATGCTAATCCTATGATTGTAGTTATCGTTTTAAAGGAGTGGTTTTTATTATTGGTTATAGATTGTTGGCGCTAGCGCTTAATTGGAGATTAATTTGTGCAACAGTTATCGCATAATTTAGTTAACAGTAAAACAAAAATTCTGTTTCAATTAGTTAAGGTTAATATGACTGAGAGAAGGGGGGAACTGGTTGCGCTTTAATGTATTAACTTAGGTGAAAGCTAGCTGGTTGTGTGACTATCTTTTTGTATGAGAAAGGTTGAAGCTTTGATATGAGCATCAGTCTTATATCAATGCGATACAAGACTGAATACTTGATAGATTGAAATGGCCTGTAAATCTTAAGCCAAATTGACTGGGGCGTTAATCTGGATATTGGCGTCGTTGAGTACTCGGCAAGTTACACCGCCGCGCCAGTCAGGTAATAAAGCCGCCTCTAACCCCGGGTAAGCTTGTTCCATTTTTTTACATGGATCAGTTTCACCGGTTATCTCAAGTAATAGCTCACCAATGACTAGTTGCTTACCTACATCACTGGCGCTGAAACAGAGCCCATCAATTAATAAGTTGGCTCTACGAGTAAACCATGGCAAGGTTTTACCGACTCCATTACAAGCTATTTGCCATTGCTGGATAGACATTACGGTAACTTGACGCTTACCCGGACGACCAAAGATGTCGTTTTCAACACCTCTGGCTCGAGTCACTTGAGCTTGCTCAACCGTGTGCATATGGCCGCGCTTTTCAGTTTTAAATGCAATACCAATTAATGAAGCCATGATAATTCCTTTTATCTATTTCGGTGAGATAGTAGTGACTATAGACCTTTCTTTATCAAGTATTGATAAGGTGTAGATTCTGTTTGGCTGGCTATCAGGGTATGATCCATGAATTCACAAAAGCTTGGAATGTCACGTGTTGTTGCTGGATCATCAGCAATGATAAGTAAAGTTTCGCCGTCGTTCATGCGTCTTACTGATTTGCGTACCATCATAACCGGCTCTGGGCATCTTAAGCCTAAAGCGTCGAGTTGGTGTTGAGCAGCGTTAAATAGGTCGTTCATATTTCCTCAGCCGAACGATTAAACAGAAGTGGCTAATATTACTCCAGGCCTTAGGTTTATCCAAGCTTGTCGCTTTAATTTGTGAGCTGGGGTCATTTGGTAATTTGCAGTGTTCCACGTGGAACACTGCAAACTATTAGAGAATTATTCTGCTGTGATAGGGTAAAACTGGGCTTGAAGTAATGCTTTGATATCGTCTGGAGCAAGTTCTATATCCAGCCCGCGGCGTCCACCACTGACGAACATTTTTGCAAGAGTCGCAGCTGATTGATCTATTACAGTTGGCAATTGTCTTTTTTGTCCTAATGGACTGACACCACCAAGCACATAACCAGAGCTCCGCTGAACTTCCATTGCTTCGGCCATCACAGCCTTTTTGGCTTTGACTGCTTTTGCTATTAACTTCATGCTGAGCTTTTCGGCTACAGGAATAATGGCTACCGCAAGCTGCTTACCGTCCAACTTTACCACTAGAGTTTTGAATACCAGCTCAGGTGCCACCCCAATTTTCTCAGCGGCTTCTAAGCCATAAGCTTGGCAAGACGGGTCATGCTGATATTCATGAACTTGATGGGCAATCTTGTGTTTAACGAGCAGGTCGATAGCGGGAGTCATTGTGTTACCTATATATGTAGTGCAGGCATTATTGGTGCTAATTAAAGTAATTTTTCCATAACTTGCACTTTAATACCGTGATAAGTGACCTGTTCTACAGGTTGCCAGCCGAGACTAGTATACAGACCACCAGTAAAATCTTCGGTCTGCAAGCTGATGCAGTTAATCTCGAGTTCCTTAGCCTTATCTATAATCGCACTCACTAATGCGTGGGCTATGCCTTTTCCTCTATGCTCAGATGCAACGTAAACACCACCGAGCCAATGCTCGCGCTCGGGATAGATATCCATCTCATGGAAACGAAGTTGAGCTGCGGCCATCAGTTTATTGTTATCAAGAGCTAAGATTATCAAGGGCTGGCTGTCGTGATTAAGGTAGTCGCGGAGCTTCAGCTCCAACTGTTCAGTACTTCTACCTTCACCAATATAGCCCCACTCATCGCTATACCACTTTGCTATTTGGGGTATGAAAGAGTCATTGTCGGCAAGTAAAACAAATTTCATCACGGCCCCTAAGGGATTTACTGGTGACTTCAGGTTAATGCAGTTGTTGGAAATAGGCTAGCTGGTTTGGACTTTGAGTGACTTATGATTTCTCGTTTGAGGTAAACGGCTTGAATCGAAACCAAAAAAAGCCAGCTTACGCTGGCTTTTTATCTATTCGAGCTGAAGCCTTTACGGGCGCTCGAAGATAGTCGCGATACCTTGGCCTAGACCAATACACATGGTTGCTAGACCATACTTAGCATCTTTAGCTTCCATCAAGTTAATCAGGGTTGTTGAAATACGCGTACCTGAACAGCCTAGTGGATGACCGAGTGCAATCGCGCCACCATTAAGGTTAATCTTCTCATCAACCACATCCATCAAACCTAAGTCTTTAACACAAGGTAGAGACTGCGCGGCAAAGGCTTCGTTAAGCTCGATAACGTCTAAGTCATCAACGGTTAGACCTGCACGCTTAAGTGCTTTTTGAGTTGCAGGTACAGGGCCATAACCCATAATCGCTGCATCACAGCCGGCAATCGCCATTGAGCGAATACGAGCGCGAATTGGTAAGCCTAATGCTTTTGCTTTCTCTTCTTCCATCACTAGCATGGCTGAAGCGCCATCTGATAATGCAGAAGAGGTACCCGCGGTAACAGTACCGTTAGCAGGGTCAAAAGCAGGGCGTAGACCTGAAAGAGATTCCATCGATGTTTCTGGGCGGATCACTTCATCGTGCTCAACTTTAATCAAGGCGCCGTCGGCGTCATGACCTTCAATCGCAACGATCTCATTGGCGAAACGGCCTTCAATTGTAGCGGCGTGAGCGCGCTGATGTGAGCGTACTGCAAAGGCATCTTGCTGCTCACGAGTAATGCCGTGCATCTTACCTAACATTTCCGCGGTCAGACCCATCATTCCTGAGGCTTTAGCAACATTGTTAGCAAGACCTGGGTGGAAGTCGACGCCATGGTTCATTGGTACATGACCCATATGCTCAACACCACCAACGATAAAGGTATCGCCTTGGCCTGTCATAATTGCGCGAGCCGCTTGGTGTAATGCATCCATTGATGAACCACATAAACGGTTTACGGTAACCGCGCCAACTTGCTTTGGAATGCCAGCCAATAGGGCAGCGTTACGTGCAATGTTAAAGCCTTGCTCAAGGGTTTGCTGTACACAACCCCACATCACATCTTCGATAGTGTTTGGGTCCAGCTTAGGGTTACGCTCAAGTAGCGACTTCATTAATTCTGCAGATAGAGTTTCTGCGCGTACATTTCTAAATACTCCAGCCTTTGAGCGGCCCATTGGAGTACGAATGCAATCTACGATAACGGCGTTTTTCATTGTTCAAATCCTTCCTGCTTAAGCCTGCTGGTAGTAGCTGCCATTGTTGGCGGCAAGTTCGCGCATAGTGTCAGTTACTTGGTATAGACCACCAAGGTGTGCATATTTGTCGGCAAGTGCCACAAAGTTAGCCACACCCATAGTATCTAGGTAACGGAATACACCGCCTCTAAATGGTGGGAAACCAAGACCGTAAACTAGGCCCATATCCGCTTCAGCAGGCGAAGCGATAATTCCTTCTTCAAGACAACGCACTGTCTCGATAATCATTGGGATCATAGTGCGAGCAATGATCTCGTCTGACTCAAATGCTTTTTGCTCACCAAACTCAGCTTGCAGCAATTCATAGCTGGTTGGGTCTAAATCTTTCTTTGGCTTGCCACGACGGTCAACTGAGTATTGGTAGAAACCTCTACTGTTCTTCTGGCCAAAGCGTTCAGCTTCAAACATTACATCAATGGCATCTTTACCTGATTTACCCATACGGTCAGGGAAACCTTCAGCCATTACAGCTTGTGCGTGATGACCCGTATCTAGACCAACAACGTCAAGTAAGTAAGCAGGGCCCATTGGCCAACCAAACTGCTTTTCCATCACTTTATCGATAGCCGCAAAATCAGCGCCATCAGCAAGTAGGCCACTAAAGCCTGCAAAATAAGGGAAGAGTACGCGGTTTACAAAGAACCCAGGGCAGTCATTTACTACGATAGGTGTTTTGCCCATCTTGCTGGCATACGCCACAACTGAAGCGACGGTTTCGTCAGAGCTGTTTTCGCCACGAATGACTTCGACCAATGGCATTTTGTGCACCGGATTGAAGAAGTGCATACCACAGAAGCGTTCAGGCTTTTTAAGGCTCTTAGCTAATAGATTGATTGAAATCGTTGAGGTGTTAGAGGTGATAATGGCATCTTCACTAACATGCTGCTCAACTTCAGCCAGTACCATAGATTTAACTTTTGGATGCTCAACTACCGCCTCAACAATGACGTCAGCATCTTTTACTGGTGCATAGTCGAGTGCTGGGGTGATGTTATTCAGTACTGCAGCCATTTTCGCTGGAGTAGAACGACCGCGCTTTACTTGTGCCGTAAGCAGCTTTGCCGCTTCACCTAAGCCTAAATCTAGTGCCGGTTGGGCAATATCCTTCATTACGATAGGTGTGCCTTTGCTGGCACTTTGGTAAGCGATACCGCCACCCATGATGCCTGCACCAAGTACAGCAGCTGAGTCGACTTTCTTAGCCAGTTTGCCAGCCTTCTTGGCCTTACCTTTAACCAGTTGGTCGTTTAAGAAGATACCAATTAGTGCTTGTGCAACTTCGGTTTTAGCCAGTTTTACAAACGCTTGGTGCTCGATTTGTAAGGCTTCAGCGCGGCTACATTTTGCTGCTTGCTCGACAACACTAATGACTGCCATTGGCGCTGGGTAATGTTTACCAGCAATTTTAAATACCATGCCTTTAGCTGTCGCAAAAGACATCATGGCTTCAAGCTTAGGTAGAGTTAGCGGCGCTTGTTTCTTAGCGCGGCGAGATTGCCAGTCTAGCTTCTCAGCCAGGGCATCTTTAAGCATTTTTAACGCAGCGGGTTTTAATTGCTCAGGAGCAACAACGGCGTCAATAGCGCCAACTTTTAGTGCTGCTTCTGGGCGTTGATCTTTACCTGAGGTGATCCATTCAAGTGCGTTGTCGGCACCAATCACACGGGGTAAACGTACTGTGCCACCAAAACCTGGGATGATACCTAATTTGGTTTCTGGTAGGCCGATACGAGCTGTGGTGTCAGCGATACGGAAGTCTGTAGCTAAGATTGTTTCGCAACCGCCGCCTAACGCAAAGCCATTAATTGCTGAAATCGTTGGGAAAGGTAAGTCTTCAAGCTTGTTGAATACATCGTTAGCTTGTTCAAGCCAAGAATGCAGTACCTTGTCTTCTTCAGTGAAAAGTCCTAGAAACTCTGTGATGTCTGCACCAACGATAAAGGCATCTTTGGCTGAACTCAGCATAAGTCCTTTGATGCTAGAATCTTGCTTGATGCTGTCGAGTGCAGCATTTAACGAATCGATGGTTGCTCTGTCTAACTTGTTCACCGAACCTTGTGATTTAAAGCACAGGTGAGCGATATTATCTTCGAGTAACTCAACCTCAATTGTAGGGCTTTGGTAGATCATTGCTTGCTTCCTTATAGCTTAAGTTCACTATCCAGATCGTTAATGATTTTATTATCCGAATGTAACTTTCTTTGTCACAGCAGCCTAGGCCATCATTTGACCAGTTACCGCTCAGTGTGCGATGAATCACAATAAATTACAACACCCAATTTAAACGGTCGTTTAGTTTCTTTGGTTTGTAAAATAATGAAGCTTAAAGATCAGTGCCTTAGTTGGTATTGTTGCAATGGTTTAATTTGAGTTTACAGCAGATAGCTTAGCCAAGAATAGCTTTGAAGAAAAAATTATTTAGCGATGTGATAGACTGAGCCCGTGTCGAAAATTTGGCTAAATAATAACAATAGGGTAACCCTCATGGAACAGTTAGCTCGCCTCTATCATGACCATATTCAAGTACTCAATCAGCGTGTAAGCGAAATAATTTCTCGTGAAAACTTATCGGGACTCGTCATACATTCAGGCCAGCCACATAGACAGTTTTTAGATGATATGGATTACCCATTTAAGGTAAACCCGCACTTTAAAGCCTGGTTACCGGTCACCGATAATCCTAATTCGTGGTTGGTGGTAAACGGCAGCGATAAGCCTCTATTGATTTTTTATCGCCCGGTGGATTTTTGGCATAAGGTTGCCGATGAGCCGAGTGACTTTTGGGCCGAGCATGTAGACATTAAGTTTCTAACTAAAGCCGACAAAGTGGCCGAGTATCTCCCTACAGATATCGATAGTTGGGCTTATATTGGTGAGCATTTAGATGTCGCCGATGTGCTGGGTTTTAATAGACGTAATCCAGATTCAGTATTGAGTTACCTCAACTATCACCGCGCGACGAAAACTGATTATGAGTTAGCCTGTATGCGTAAAGCTAACGAAATAGCGGTGACCGGACATCAAGCGGCTAAAACGGCTTTTTATAATGGTGCTAGTGAATTTGAGATCCTACAGGTGTATCTGTCGGCAATCTCGCAGGGGGAAAACCAAGTTCCCTATAGCAGCATAGTTGCGATTAATGAAAACGCCGCCATTTTACATTACACCGCACTTGAACATGCGAGCCCGGCACAGCGCCGCTCATTCTTAATTGACGCGGGCGCTAACTTTAATGGCTATGCCTCTGATATTACCCGTAGCTATTCATTCGAGAAGAACATCTTTGATGATTTGATCACCGCAATTGATAATATGCAGCTTCAGATCATTAATATGATGAAGCCGGGTGTGAGCTATGCTGAATTACACATACAAACTCATTATAAGCTAGCGCAGATCTTGCTGGATTTTGATATTGTCAGCGGCGATGTTCAGGGCCTAGTCGAACAGGGTATTACTCGAGTATTTTTCCCTCATGGTCTAGGCCATATGTTAGGCATACAAGTGCATGATATGGGAGGCTTCCTTGGTGATGAAAAGGGCACTCATGTTGCTGCGCCAGAGGCTCATCCATTCCTACGTTGTACTCGAGAGCTTGATATCAACCAAGTACTGACGATAGAGCCTGGCGTTTATATTATTGATTCGCTACTGGCTGAATTAAAGCAAGATCAGCGGCAGTCACAAATCAATTGGAATACGGTTGATGTCTTAAGGCCATTTGGTGGCATTCGCATCGAAGATAATGTGATTGTTCATGGCGATCGTATCGAAAATATGACCCGTAATTTGGGTCTGAATCGTTAATCTAATGAGAGAAGCGTTTTGAGTGAGAGTTATCTCATACCTGCAGCTGAATTATTGATAGAAGAAGAGATAAAGCATAGTCGCTTTATCTCTTTTCTATTTCACTGTCAGTCAGCTGAAGAGCTTAAGTGTGTACTTACTGACCTAAAGATTGAGTACCCAGGAGCTAACCATTATTGCTACGCATTTGTCGGCGGCGCCCCAAATGACAGTATCAATATGGGCTCAAGTGATGATGGTGAACCTTCAGGTAGTGCTGGTCGGCCTATGTTGGCTGCTTTGCTGGGGGCTAACATAGGCGAAATGGGTGCGATTGTTATTCGCTACTTTGGTGGAACTAAACTGGGTGTGGGTGGCCTAGTTCGAGCTTATAGTTCTGGTATTAAACAGGCTATTCCACAGCTCCAAACCCAGCTGAAGCAAATCCGCTATCCTGGAGAATTGGTGTGTGAATATCATCACTTAAAAGATGTTGAGCATCTATTTGCTCAATTTGATGTGTTGATTGAAGATAAGCAATTTAGCGACAAGATAATTATTAAGTTTGCCATCCCAAAGGCAGCTAAACAGCAGCTCAATCTTGATTTAGCGACTCTGAGTAAAGGGCAGTTAAAAGCAGAGTTTGAAGGGTAATACCAATCAGTATAAGAAATTGATCTACTCAGAGCGTTTTTGGCAAACTAATTCAAGGCGAATAACTGAAAGAATGGTTGCTCCCTTGTGAAGTTGTTCAACGAAGAAGTTGGCAGCCAAAAACGCTCCAGAATGGCGAGTTTTAGCGGCTCTGATACTGTGTTAACGAGCTTAACCGTAGAACAACTATGCTCTTCACTCGTTGCCTTGTCTCAGTGCCGCTAAACTCTCGCTGAGCGACCAAATCTTTATACTGATTGGTATAAGCGCCATATTGGTTAGTTGTAAAACGATGACAAATTTTATTGATTAACAAGTTTTTTCAAGCTTGATAATCGGTTATGAACATTCATTATTAAGTGTGCGAGAATGCGCTATAGCATAAGCGCTAGTGATGGGAATCAATGCAATATCGAACAATTATAAGAATTACAGGCTTATTAATGGGGCTGTTTTCTTTATCTTTACTTCCTCCAGCTCTTGTTGCTGTTATCTATAAAGATGGCGGCGGCATGGCCTTTATTCAGGCATTTGTGTTGTGCCTGATCTTGGGTTTTGGACTTTGGTATCCTAACCGCGCACACCGAAAGGACTTGCGTACTCGAGAGGGCTTCCTCTTAGTGGTGATGTTCTGGGTGGTACTAGGCTCCATCGGTGCAGTCCCCTTTATTTTTTCTGGTCAACCATCGCTTAGTTTAACTGACAGTTTCTTTGAGTCCTTCTCAGCCCTAACTACCACGGGGGCCACGGTGATCGTGGGGCTAGATAGTCTGCCCAAGGCGATTCTATTTTATCGGCATTTACTGCAGTGGCTCGGAGGCATGGGAATTATTGTTCTTGCGGTTGCTATTTTGCCTGTACTTGGCGTTGGAGGAATGCAGCTATATCGCGCCGAAATGCCCGGGCCGGTTAAAGACAGTAAGATGACCCCTAGAATTGCCGAGACCGCCAAGGCGCTGTGGTATATCTACTTAGCATTAACTGTTGCTTGTGCCCTTGCTTATTGGCTGGCGGGAATGGATGCATTCGATGCTATCTGTCACTCGTTCTCGACCATTGCTATTGGTGGCTTCTCTACCCACGACGCGAGCATGGGCTACTTCGACAGTCCTACAATCAATATGATCTGCGTGGTGTTCCTATTGATTGCCGCGCTCAATTTTAGCCTGCACTTTGCGGCATTTTCTCGCCGCGGCATTAACCTTAGAGTTTACTTTAGGGACGCAGAATTTAAGGTGCTGATCGCCATTCAGTTGGTGTTAACCGCTATCTGTTTTGTCACCCTATACGGCTCTGGTATTTATGACTCGGCCGAGGAAACCTTCGATTACGCTCTGTTTCAGGCGGTATCAATTTCAACTACCGCAGGTTTTGGTACAGAGAGCTTTCATGCTTGGCCGTTGTTCTTACCTATCTTGCTAATCTTTTCTAGTTTCATTGGTGGTAGCGGTGGCTCTACGGCGGGTGGTATTAAAGTCATTCGAGTCATTCTACTATTGCTACAAGGTTCACGGGAACTTAAGCGATTAGTTCACCCCCGTGGTATGTTCTCTATTCGGATCAGCGGTAACGCGTTGCCAGATAGGGTCATCGATGCAGTGTGGGGATTCTTCTCGGCTTATGCTTTAGTCTTTGTTGTTTGTATGCTGATCTTAATGGCGCTGGGAATGGATGCGATTACCGCCTTTAGCGCAACAGCCGCTTGTTTGAATAACCTAGGTCCAGGCTTAGGTGAGGTGGCGAGTAACTACGCCAGTATTGGTGATGGTGAGAAATGGGTACTGCTGTTCGCCATGCTATTCGGTCGCTTAGAGGTATTTACTTTACTTATTTTGTTTACACCAACATTTTGGAAAAACTAAATTAAGGTAAAGATGCAGACTCGATGTGTAAGGCTAAGCTAGCGTTAATTTTTAGCGGGTATATTGAGTCAGTGGGTAAGGCAATTCGGCGTTGTTTGAATTGAGCTTTAATCTAGTTTGAATCAGAAAATAGTAGGACGTTAATGAACAACACACTCATTATTTATTCAACCGTTGATGGCCAAACCAAAGCGATTTGTGAGCAAATAAAGCGGATTAATCAAGATCAAGGAGCCAAGGTAACTCTGGCATCCCTTGATGAAGCTGAAAAACTTGGCTTGGCGCAATTTGATAAAATTTTGGTCGCAGCGAGTATTCGCTATGGTAAACATAGGCCTGAGCTTTATCAGTTTATTAATCGTCATCACGCGGTACTAGATGCCAAGCAAAACGCTTTCTTTACGGTGAATGTGGTGGCGCGTAAACCTGAGAAAAATACGCCAGAAACCAACCCATATATGAAGAAGTTTCTGGCACTTTCACTATGGCAACCGCAACAGTTAGCCGTGTTTGCCGGCAAGATTGATTACCCTAAATATCGTCTGTTCGATAAAGTGATGATCCGCTTTATTATGTGGATGACCAAAGGGCCAACCGATACTAGCGGTACTTTTGAGTTTACTGACTGGAACAAGGTTGATGAGTTTGCTCGCGCTTTTGCTGAGCGTTAATCTGTAAAGATTACCCATAAAAAAGCCTGCTAAATGCAGGCTTTGTTATATCTGGAACACTGTTGTATCTAAACACTATCGGCTCTATAGATAGTGCGTACTAGGCGCAGTATTTACGATGCAATATAGAGATCACTTCGGTGACTTGCTCATTCTTTAATGTGTAATAAACCACTTGCGAACTCTTGCGAGTTGACACTAAGTCTTCTGAGCGTAATACGGCTAAATGCTGCGATAGTGCTGACTGGCTAAGAGGAACCGTTTCATTTAATTCGGTCACGCTTAGTTCTTTATCCAGTAATAAGCACAGAATCATCAGTCTATATGGATTAGCGATAGCCTTAAGCCACTTAGCTGCGCTTTCGGCATTAGTGACCATTGCACTAATATCGATGTCTTTTTGCATTTGGTTACTTACTCCATCGCCTTTAATTAGTTTATTCTAATTGAGTTAAGCTTATAAGACAATATACTTGTGGAAGGCGGTTATCTCAATTTTTGATGTCGATAATATGAGCTACACCTAATTTGTGATCCATTCTCCTTTAAAATCTATGATTAGCTGTAACAATGCATCAATAGAAAATTCTCAATTGGAATCAAGATGAAATCAGTTCTGGTACTTTACTATTCTCGCGGTGGGCACACAGCCAGAATTAGCCGTGCTGTTGCGGACCACCTTGTGAGTCAGGGTCACCGATGCGATATGATGCATATTAATGAAGCTAAGGCTGAGGGGATCGACTGGGCTCAATATGATGTGGTCGCGCTTGGTGCGTGTGTGCTTTACGGTAGTTACCATAAATCAGTCTTTGAATTTGTCGAGCAGCATCAAGCTGAGTTAAGCGCTAAAGCATCGAGTTTCTTTAGTGTGAATGTTGTGGCACGTAATCCAGAAAAACGTATTCCGGAAAACAATAAGTATCTACAGAAGTTTATTGAACTAGCGGCATGGAAACCAAACGACGTTAAAGTGATCGCCGGTAAAGTTGATTACCCGGCATGGCGCTGGTACGACAGAATGATGATCCAGCTGATCATGAAGATGACCAATGGCCCAACAGACCCTAAATCAGTGATTGATTACACCGATTGGGATGATGTAAAGGTATATGCTGAGCATTTGGTTAGCTTAGCTAAATAAGTCACTGACTCAAAAGCCGCACTTGATGCGGCTTTTTTGTATCTGAAAACTGGGTTTAGTACTTCCAAAAACTAGGGTGGAATAATACCGCCACAGTTAAAATCTCAAGTCGTCCAAGCAGCATACCTATGGCTAAAGCCCATTTAGCTACGTCCGGTAGCGTTGAGAAGTTACCTGCAGGGCCGATAGTGCTACCTAGACCTGGGCCAACATTGGTAACAGCGGTAATCGCGCCTGTAAAGCTGGTTACGGGATCTAATCCAGTGAGCACCAAAATGATAGATAGCAGCACAATCACCAGTACAAATAGCAGGATAAAGGTGACGAGTGAGCGCACAATATCGCCACGAATGATGTGGTTGTTATAACGTTCTCTAAAAACACCATTTGGGTGAAATTGTTGCTTAAGTTGCTCGCGCATTATCACGCCCGCTATTTGAAAGCGGAAGATTTTGATGCCGCCAGAGGTGGAGCCTGAACAGCTGCCGACAAACATCAAAAATAGAAAGATGATATTGGCTAATGCCCCCCAAGCAGTGTAGTCGGTGAGGCCATACCCTGTGGTTGTCACCACAGAGACTACGTTAAAGCTGGCCAAGCGTAAGGCATCTAAAGGCGCTATCTCTCTGCTGCTCCACAGCCATAAGGCGAGGGCGCAGGATGTGAGGATCACAAACTTGAGAAAGCCTTTCACTTGGGCATCGTTCCACACTTTTACTGAACGTTGCTGCACCATGTAGACGAACATTAGCAAAGGCAAGCCCCCTGCAAGCATAAATGTCGTGCCAACCCAGTGAGCCTCATTTGAAAATGCCGCCATGGATTTGTCAGAGGTGGAATAGCCGCCAGTAGACAGGGTGGTCATGGCATGGTTGATGGCTTGGAACCAGTTCATGCCGCTACTGTGATATGCCAAAAAGCATAAGAAGGTCAGCAGGCAATAAACGATAAATAGGTTTTTTGCCATGTGTTGGGTGCGTGGAGTGGTTTTATCACTCCAGTCTGAAGACTCGGTTCTAAATAGCCGCATACCACCGACGTTTAAAAAAGGTAGAACGGCTACGGCCATTACGATAAAGCCAATACCACCCATCCACTGCAGTAGTGAGCGCCAGATCAGAATGCTGTGATCCATGTTATCGAGCCCCGACAACACGGTAGAGCCAGTGGTCGTGATCCCCGACATGGTTTCAAAGAAGGCATCGGTGTAGTTGATGCCGTGGTATAGAGTAAAAGGCATTGCCGCAAAAAGACTGACGATGAGCCAAGTGAGGCAGGTCAGTAAAAACATATCGCGGATATTGAGATTGAGCTTACGGGTTTGACCTTGATGCATACAAAAGCTGGCTGCGCTACCGGCAGCCAAAGAGGAAATCATGAATGCACCAACAGTCTCTTCGCCATAATAGAGAGCGAAGGCTCCGGGAATTAACATAAACGCGGTGAGCGTCGATAGGAAAATTCCCAGAATAAACAGTAGAGGACGATAGTTCAGCACTATTCCGCTCCTGAAGGTTTTTTAAAAGAAGAAAGCACTCGGTTGGAACAGTTTCTCTACTTCACCAATAAACTTCTTGTTTACTAAGAAGAGGATGACGTGGTCACCTTGTTCGATAACCGTTTTATCGTGAGCCATCAACACTTCTTCGTCACGCACGATTGCACCAATAGTGGTGCCAGGAGGCAGCTTGATTTCACTGATCTGCTTACCAACAACTTTAGATGTATTAGAGTCACCGTGAGCAATCGCTTCGATGGCCTCGGCTGCACCGCGGCGCAGTGAGTAAACGTTACAAATGTCACCTTGGCGAATATGGGTGAGTAGCGCCGAAATCGTAGCTTGCTGCGGTGAGATGGCGATATCGATATTGGCTTCTTGCACGATATCTACATAGGCTTCACGTTGGATCAGTACCATGACCTTTTTGGCACCCATACGCTTGGCAAGCAATGCGGCCATAATGTTGGCTTCATCGTCGTTAGTTACCGCAATAAACACATCGGTTTGATCGATATGCTCTTCGAGTAACAACTCTTGATCTGATGCATCACCACAAAATACCGTAGTGTTCTCAAGCTTTTCAGATAGCTCTTCGGCGCGCTCTTGCTTATGCTCAATCAGCTTAACCGAGTGATTGCGCTGCAGCTGCTTGGCTAGGCCTAAACCGATATTACCACCGCCAGCAATCATGATGTTGCGGTAAGAATTATCTAGCTTTTGCATTTCACTCATTACCGCGCGGACATGGCGACTATCGGCAACGAAGAACACTTCGTCGTCGGCTTCGATAATGGTGGTACCGCGCGGCATGATAGGTCGGCCTTGCCTAAAGATAGCGGCTACCCGGGTATCAATATTGGGCATGTGTTCACGTAGCGCAGCTAAGGCGTTACCCACTAGTGGGCCGCCATAGTATGCTCTAACTGCAACAAGGCTAAGTCTGCCTTCGGCAAACTCCAGTACCTGCAGCGCACCAGGGTATTCAACTAGGCGACCGATATAGGCGGTGACTAGCTGCTCTGGCGCAATCAATTCATCGATGATAAAGCCACCGCGAGGGCGGTTTTCTGCATTTTTGGTTTCGCTATCAATAAACAGTTTATCGCGCAGGCCTAGATATTGTTCTGAACGAATTCGGGCAATTTTAGTCGGCGTACCATAGAGAGAATAAGCAATTTGGCAGGCGGCCATATTACATTCATCGCTATTGGTTACCGCGATCAGCATGTCTGCGTCTTCGGCACCCGCCTCTTTTAATACACTTGGGTGAGCACCGTGACCCACAACCACCCTTAGGTCGTACTTATCTTGCAAGCTACGCAGGCGGTTTTTGTCGTTATCGACAATAGTGATGTCATTGTTTTCGCCAACTAAGTTCTCGGCTAACGTGCCGCCAACTTGTCCTGCACCCAAAATGATAATTTTCATTGCCGTACTAATCCTTCACTAGGCGAGCGTAATAAAAGCCGTCCATGTTGTCTTGCCCTGGAACAATCTGCCAACCGATATCGTCCGGGTTAGCTTGCTCTTCTATCGGTACTAAGGTCGCATCAGGTGTTCTGGCTAAGAAGGCACTCACTTGATCTTTGTTTTCCTGAGGCAAAATCGAACATGTTGCGTATAAGAGTGTGCCACCGGGCTTTAACCACTTCCAGCAATGATCGAAAATTTGTGACTGTAATTGCGCCAACTCTTCGATGTCGTTGTTCTTTCTAAGCCACTTAATATCTGGATGACGGCGAATAACACCTGTAGCCGAGCATGGGGCATCTAGCAAGATGCGGTCAAATTTATCACCTTGCCACCATGAATCAATATTGGCAGCATCGCCATGCACTAACTCTGCTTTAAGTGACAATCTATCGAGGTTTTGCTGCACACGCTCAAGACGCTTAGCATCAAAATCGACCGCGACTAACTTAACGTTTGGTGCCAATTCTAATAAGTGGCAACTCTTACCGCCGGGGGCGGCACAAGCATCAAGCACGAGTTCATCGCCTTGTGGTGCCAGTAACGTTGCCGCCCATTGGGCTGCGCCATCTTGCACTGAGGCTGCGCCGGTTTCAAAGCCCGGTAGCTGCATCACATCGCGTGGGCTACTCAATAAAATTGAATCTGGGCTATTGCCTGCTTGCGCTTCGATATCTAATCCTGCAAGTGCTTGTAGATAAGTCTCTCTAGTTTGCGATTGCTGGTTGTTACGCAGCCACATAGGTGGGCGTTCGTGACTCTGCTCAATAACGTTTTGCCAGTTGTCAGGGTAAGCGTCTTTTAAGCGCTTAATTATCCAAGCTGGTGTGTTATAGGCCAAGGTATCGTTTTCAGTCGATAATGGCTTTTCTTGGCGTTGAATATTACGTAATACGCCGTTGACGACCTTAACTAAGCCTTCAAACTTTAGCTGGCGACAGGCTTCGGCCGTTTCAGATATTGCCGCATGGCTAGGAATTCGGGTGAAGTACAGTTGATAGCAACCAATTAGCAGCAGTTGGTGCACAATGCGCTGCTTGCCTTTCATCTGCTTGCTCATGCAATCACTGACTTGCTTGTCTAGTTGTGGCAAATGACGCATCACGCCATAGCAAAGCTCGGCGAGTAGCGCCTTGTCTTTACCGCTGTCGAGATGTCTTTGCTGATCCGGTAGCGCCACAGAAAGTGAGATACCTTTTTCTAGCACCTGAAAAACGACCTTAGCGGCCAAAGCTCTTAAGTTCATTAGCGATTAAGCCTCTTGATTGTCGGTGCTAGCGAGTACAGTTCCTGGGGTAAACCAGTCTGCTCTCGAGTTTAGGATGTCGGCAACACTTAAAGGTTTCTTACCTGGTAATTGCATCTGGGTGATGGTCAATACGCCTTCACCTGTAGCAATGCTGATCCCCGTTTTATCTGCCGACAAGATGGTGCCCGGCTGCTGTGAGCTGGTTTCATCACTAACAGAACTTTGCCATACCTTGATGGTGTTGCCTTCATGTTCGTAGTGGCTAACAGGCCAAGGGTTAAAGGCACGAATTTCACGCCATAAAGCTGAAGCTGGTTTAGACCAATCTAGACGTGCTTCCTCTTTTGATAGCTTTTCTGCGTAGTTAGCTAGCGCTTCATCTTGCTTCTCAGCCGGTAGGGTACCTTCTGCTATACCTGCTAGTGCTTCAACCAGTGCTGTCGGGCCTTGCTCTGCGAGCTTTTCATAAAGCGTTGCTGAGGTGTCAGAGTCTTCAATTGGAAGCTGAGTCTTAAGCAGCATGTCACCAGTATCTAGACCGATATCCATCTGCATGATGGTAACGCCAGTTTCTGTATCGCCGGCCCACAATGCACGTTGGATTGGGGCTGCACCACGCCAGCGTGGCAAGATAGAACCGTGCACGTTGATGCAACCTAAGCGTGGAGTATCTAGCACGACTTTTGGCAAAATAAGTCCATAAGCCACCACAACCATGATATCGGCGTTTAATGCCGCGAGTTCTGCTTGGGCGTCTTCGTCACGCAGGGATTTAGGTTGAAAAACTGCAATGTCATTTTCAAGCGCTAATGCCTTGACTGGACTCGCTTGCAGTTTTTTACCTCGGCCAGCAGGTCTATCTGGCTGAGTGTAGACTGCGATCACATTGTGCTCAGAGTCGATTAGCGCTTGAAGATGGCGTGCAGCAAAATCTGGTGTTCCTGCAAAAATGACATTTAATGGTTTCAAAAATTTATCCTTGTTTCGCTTCTAGACGAGCCGCTTTTTCGAGTTTCTGCTTAATACGTTGGCGCTTTAGAGGTGATAGATAGTCAACGAACAGCTTGCCCGATAAATGGTCTAATTCATGTTGTAAACAGATAGCGAATAAGCCATCAGCTTCCAAGGTGAACTCTTTACCATCACGGTCTAACGCCTTAATGGTGACGAACTCAGCGCGGTCCACTTTGGCATATACTCCAGGGACAGATAGGCATCCCTCTTCGTTACAGAAGTCACCACTCTTGGCGGTAATTTCAAGATTGATGAACACTGTTGGGCGTTCAACCTCGTCTTGAAGGTCCATAACGATAAGTTGATGGTGATAATCAACTTGTGTTGCCGCTAGGCCAATTCCCTTCTCTTCATACATAGTTTCGAACATATCGTCGATTTGTGTTTGAAGGGCAGCGTTAAACTCTGTGATCGGCTGTGCAACGGTTCGTAATCTTTCGTCGGGAAAGCGTAAAACTTTTAATAAACTCATACCTAAACTCTTAACAAGTCTGTCAAAATTGAGCCAGTTAGTTATACTGACTTTGGCTAATGGCTCAATTTTAGTCGTTAGCGGCATTCAATAACAGCAAAAGCTCTACATATACTCTAATAAAAGAGCAAATAGCATGGATATCCTGATGAGACGGTTAATATTACTTGCTTCACTTATAGTTGGTTGCACTTCAGTTTTCGCTGATACTTTAACGCTAAAGTCAGGTCATCCTGATTCTTATGTGGTTCAAAAAGGTGATACCCTTTGGGATATCTCCGCATCTTTTCTAAAAGATCCTTGGCGTTGGCCTAAGCTGTGGGGAGTCAATCCACAAGTTGCTAACCCCCATTTGATTTACCCCGGAGATAGGCTGACTATTGTCTTTATTGATGGTGAGCCTCGCCTTGTAGTTAAACCCCATGTTAGAAAGAGTCCTCAAGGACGTATTTCGGCTAAAGGTGGTGCTATTCCGGCGATAGATCTTTCACTTATTCAACCTTATTTATTACAACATCGCGTGGTGGATGCCGATTGGTTTGAGCAGCAACCTAAAGTGATGGGCGGCGAGAGTCCTTCAAATTTCCACGTCGTTAATGACATTATTTATGTGCAGGGTGAGCTGACTATTGGTGATAAATTTGGCGTTTACCTTGATGGCCGAACTTTTAAAAATAGTGACGGTGACAACTTAGGTCTCGAAGTGATTTTATCTGCTTCTGGTCGAGTGGTTGAGTCAGGCGCTATCTCTAAGGTGGAGTTGCTCAGCAGCCTGCGTGAAACCGCTTCTGGTTATCGTTTACTACCTATCGAAGACGATTTGCTTATGTCAGCGTATTTTATGCCTCGTGCTGCGGAGTTGGCCGAGCCTGCAACGGTTCTCGCTTCAGGAAAGAATATTCGAGAGATGGGTAAGCTAGATGTGGTTTACTTAGATCGAGGCGCAGTTGACGGACTCGAAACTGGCCATGTGTTCTCAATCTTTAAAGATGGCGAAGTTGTGGTAATCGATGGTGATGGTATACCGGTGCAGCCCCATGATCGCAATCGTTATGAGAAGGTACTTGCCAATATCTCTTCTGACAGCGCAGTTAAGATGCCTGACCTTTACCGTGGTAAATTGATGGTGTTTAAAGTCTTCGATAAAACCAGCATGGGCATTATCTTAGTTAATGAGCGTCCTGTGCGGGTGGCTGATAAATTGGCGATACCCGATTCGCTGTTACGTAGCGAGTAGACTAGAGTTAGTTATAGTTTTTCTTTCGATGCCATCTTGATGATGGCATCGACTTTTTATAGGGACAAACTATTAACGATACACTGGTCGATTGGCTAGTTGTTTCTGCTGTATCTGGGCTAGGACCGGCTCGGATTAAACAATTAATAAATTACATGGATGTAGCCGAACTGAGGCAAAGAATAACGCACGAGCCACAAGCGTTGCCTTTACCAGAGTCGTTACTACAATCTCATCTTTTACCTAATCATGCCTTGGTTGATGCGGCTTTAGCGTGGCAGCAGGCTGAGGCACATCATCACCTTATCTGTTTTGGTGACGCCAATTACCCCCCATTGTTGAAACAGATTAACGATCCTCCCCCTGTGTTGTTTTTAAAAGGTAATACTAATGCGTTATTGTTTCCTGCAATGGCGGTTGTAGGCAGCAGGCAGGCCACTCCGGGTGGTAAGAAGATAGCGCATGAGTTAGTCACGGAGTTAGCATTAAATGGTATGGCTATTTCGAGTGGGATGGCTCTAGGTATTGATGGGGTGGCGCATCGAGCTGCAATAGAGGTTAGTAAACCCAGTATCGCCGTGCTAGGTACTGGGATTGATGTTATCTATCCCAAGCGGCATCGTGATATTTACCATGCTATTCAAGAGCATGGTTGTGTAGTTTCTGAGTTTTGGCCTGATGTGAAGCCTTTTTCTGGAAATTTTCCGAAACGAAACCGGATTATTAGCGGTCTAACTATAGGTACATTAGTGGTTGAAGCCAGCCTGAAAAGTGGTTCATTGATCACTGCGCGACTTGCTAATGAACAGGGGCGAGAGGTATTTGCTGTTCCGGGGAGTGTGCTAAGCGGTCAGAGTGAGGGATGCCACAAATTATTACGAGAAGGTGCCAAATTGGTCGAAACTTTAACTGATATTTTAGAAGAAGTGAGTTCTTTATCGCGCTTTCACCTTGAAGAAGTTAAAGCGTGTCACCATATAGAGGGTGAAAGCGCCTCTGATTTGCCATTTTCCTCGCTGTTAGCTAGTGTTGGCTATGAGACCACAACAATAGATGATGTGGTCGAGCATAGTGGAAAAACCATAGAGCTAGTATTAGAGCAATTGCTTGAACTCGAGCTGCAGGGATGGATTTCTGCAGTCCCTGGTGGTTACACAAGACTAAAGAGGAGCTAGCCATGTTTGATATCCTCATGTATTTATTTGAAAACTATGTTCATAGTGAAGTCGAATTATTAGTAGATGAAGACGAACTCACGAAAGAACTTACTCGCGCTGGATTTCATCAAAGTGAAATCATTAAGGCACTTTCTTGGTTAGAGCGTTTAGCTGACCTACAGGAAGCTGGTACGCCTTATCTGTGCAACCATGATCAGCAATCATTCCGTATTTACACTAAAGCCGAGATGGAAAAAATTGACGTCGAGAGTCGTGGTTTTTTACTGTTTCTAGAGCAGATTAAAGTACTTAATGTCGAGACTCGTGAAATGGTTGTCGACCGAGTGATGGAAATTGATGAGCCAACTTTGAATCTTGATGATCTTAAATGGGTTATCTTGATGGTGTTATTTAATGCACCGGGTCATGAGTCTGCTTATGAGCAGATGGAAGATCTCATCTTCGAGCAGCCCGATGGCCGCTTACACTCATAACCAGCGAGAAGATTAAAAGAAAGGAGGCCTAAGCCTCCTTTTTTGTCTGGCGATAAATGTTCCATACATTTATTCGCATTTCCTCTATCCCTAGAGGTCAGAACATTTATGCCTATTTGCCATGGATGGATACAAATAGGCGTTGTACATGGATGTGCGCTATTTCATCTAACATAAGCCTGAACGCAAGGATTGCGTAAGAAGGGATTTGTGTCTGGCGATAAATGTTCTATCGGTAGCTGCGTCCTGCGTTACTCTACCTCCTGAATTCATTCAGTCGTACATTTATTCGCATTTCCTCTATCCCTAGAGGTCAGAACACTTATGCCAATTTGCCATGGATGGACGCAAATTGGCATTGTACCTAGAACCTAGAACTTCAAGTGGTTCTCACCGTGTGCTAAATGCTGTGGCTGCAGGTAGTCTCGGTAGTCATAACGACCTTGCTTGTGCAGTCTAGGCTTAGTTTCTTCTTCGCTATCATTAAAGCCATCAACCTGAGTATTTAACCAATTGGCAAACTCAGGTTGATGCTCTGTCAATGATGCCATCAACTGCTCATAGCCTTCGAAGTAGTCTGTCTTAAGGTATTTGCTCAACTGTACAAAGTCGGCATGATGGTTTTCAGCAAGGAAACGAATAGCCATATAGCTCCACTTATAAGTTCTATCTTGGCCATCCTTATACTCGGTGGCAAAGATCTCCTCTAGTGTCGGAGCCTCTTCTATATCACGCTTAATAACGCGAAGTGCCGATGGGTTGTTATCACCCTTAGAGATGTACTCGGCTAGACCTTCAGACCACCAGACCATTTTTGATGGGAAGTGTCCAAATCCTGCATATTTTACGAAGTGACCATCGAGATAATGCACATACTCGTGGTTGAGGTTCCAGACTTTAAATTCTGGTTCAATCCACCATTGGCGATAGGCAAAGAAAGTTGCTTGGTTACCAGGCTTGGAAGGCGTGCCTTCGATATACATGCCACCGTTATCGGTGTTGATGTCGAAAATAAGTTGGCCATTTAAGTGGTATTGGCTCCAGTTCTTAAAGGCTACGACCCTAAGAGCGTTATTAAAATCATTAGGCGCTGGCTTGAGCTTAGTCTCTAACACGTTATGGAAGCTAGATTCTTGAGAGGTCAGTTTGGTGCAGCTCTCAGCCAATTCTTGCTCATTTAGATCTTGGGTCAATATAAATAGGCTATCAGAGCAATGATGCTCAATAGATAGAGCTGTTTTAAGCTCTGGAATTCGGCATATGTCACTATTCTCTTCACACAGCTCTTGGCCACCAAATACATTTACATGAAAACCTGCGGTATAAGCATCTTTCGCGGTATCTCCACGAAGTGTGACATCGGCTTTTGCTATTGCAGCTACGGCTTCATCAACGGCAAGCTCTTGCTCGGTTTCCTCGCCATCTTCTGATGACGGAAGGGCTAAGCGGTAAAGCGCTAATGCCCAATAGGCATTGGTACGTGGCCAATCATTTTCAGCACGAATACTTGCAGGACTCGCTGCAAACTCGAGTAGCGGGGTATTGAAATCCGCTGCTAGTAATACCTTGTTAAGTTCACCGTCGACATCTTTACGGCTCTTATTCAGGAGGAAACCATAGGCTTTGAGTGTTTCTAACAGAGCATAGTCATTGCCAGTATTCGGTGTTGATGTTGCTAGTTGCTTTAACTGTGCATCTAACTGAGGCAGTAACGGAGCTAAGGCTTGTGCTGCATCGTTATCTGCAAAGTAACGGTATAGAGTGACAGCGTATTGCTCCTGCATGCGTGCTTGGTTCTTGAGTAACCCTGAATCACTGAGCTCCTCAAGTGCTACCGCTAAAGCAGCGGTGTCAGCATCGGTAAGATCATCCACTGGGCCGTAATAACTAAAAGCTCGGAAGTAGTAAAGCAGCTGATTAGCCGTTTCGACATTCTCAGTGGTGGCAAGCGCGAGACTAGCTTGTAAGAAAGTCTCTGTTGTTAGTAGTGGATTTTGGGCATCAAACAGTTCAGTTTCTGACGCTTGAGTGATTTGCTGAATGGTTTGTGGGTTGATAGCTTGTTGATCAACACTGGCACAGCCTGATAGAGAGGCGAGCATACCCGCTATAATAGTTGTAGCGAACCTTGAGGGTGTATTCATTTTTTATCCCTTTATTTTTATCCCTTTATTTTATTGAATACAATATATCATTGCTTTTTACTAAATTCTAACATTGGAATATAAAACTTAGGCTATTCCTTGGTAGAATAGCGCTATATAGATGAATTGAGACAATCATGGCCAAAATAGATCAGCAACTGTTTACTACGCACGAGCACGCTCTTGAGAAAGAGTTTGAGCTTTGCCCCAAATGTGGCTGCGAGTTGTCGGTAAAGCACAGTAAGCACGGTGGTTTTATTGGATGTAATAACTATCCAAGTTGCGATTACACGCGACCGCTGGTGCAGCATGAGTCGATAGAGACGCAGGTTATTGAAGGCTCAGTTTGCCCTGATTGTGGTAATGAGTTGGCGGTTAAGTCGGGTCGGTTTGGTATTTTCATTGGTTGCACTAATTACCCTGTATGCAGCCATATAGAGAAGCACGATCAGAGTGAAAGCAAAGATGAGATCGCTTGCCCTAAGTGTAAAATGGGTCACATCGAGCATAGAACAAGCCGTTTTGGTAAGTCTTTCTATGCCTGTAGTGCATACCCAAAGTGTAAGTTCTTAGTCAACTATCCGCCTGTTGCAGAAACATGCCCTGACTGTGGTTGTGGTATTTTAGTTGAGCGCAAAGGGGCGGCAGGTATGCGTCTAGAATGTCCTGAAAAGGACTGTAAATATAAGCGTCCCGTTTAACAATCATATTAACTTTCACTAATGTCGCTTTTAAGTAATGATAGCGGCTGACATTGTGCTGTTTATATAAGGTGAAGAGAGACTGATGTTACAAGTATTACCAGCTGATGTGGCCAAGTTAGTCGAACAAGGTGGAGTGATAGCCTACCCAACCGAAGCGGTTTATGGTTTAGGTTGCGATCCTGATAACGATGAAGCAATTAATTTGCTACTGCAGATAAAACAGCGGCCTTGGCAGAAAGGTCTCATTCTGGTTGCTGGTGATTATCAGCAGCTATTGCCTTATATCGACGAATCTCAATTAAGCGCACCACAGTTGGCATTTGCTCAGAGTAAATGGCCGGGTCCCTTCACCTTTATCATGCCAATCAAGCCTGGGCTGTCGAAGTTACTCAGTGGTACCTTTGACTCAATAGCGGTGCGGGTTACAGCCCATGAAGGTGTAAAAGCTTTATGTGCCGCAATCGATAAACCAATCGTTTCGACTAGCGCAAATTTATCAGGACAAGAGCCAGCTTTGTCGCCATCAGCGGTGAAGCAGCAATTTGAAGGTATTATTTCTGGGTTGGTGATAGGGGAGTTGGGGAGTCAGGCGTCACCCTCTACGATTATCGATGCCAGAAGTGGAACAATTATAAGAGAAGGTTAATCAGCCTCTATAAAAAGGAATAATATGAGCACACCCGATTCAACAGTAGTAAAAGCTTTCTTACTCGATCTTCAAAATCGAATTTGTAATGGACTCGAAGCATTGGATGGCGCAGCGCAATTTGCTGAAGACTCTTGGAAGCGCGAAGAAGGCGGTGGTGGCCAAAGCCGTGTGTTGACGGGCGGTGCTGTTTTTGAACAAGCAGGGGTGAACTTTTCCCATGTGATGGGCGCTTCCATGCCAGCATCGGCAACGGCGCACCGTCCAGAGCTTGCTGGTCGAAGTTTCGAAGCCATGGGCGTGTCTTTAGTTATTCACCCAAAAAACCCTCATATTCCAACGACTCATGCCAATGTGCGCTTCTTTATTGCCCATAAAGAAGGAGCCGATCCTGTTTGGTGGTTTGGTGGAGGCTTTGATTTAACACCTTATTACCCTTATTTAGACGACGTGGTTGAATGGCATCAGAGCGCTAAGTCTTTATGTGAGCCATTTGGTGAGGAGGTTTATTCTAAGTATAAGCAGTGGTGTGATGAATACTTCTGGCTTCCACACCGTAATGAAACTCGCGGCGTGGGTGGTTTGTTCTTTGATGATCTTAATAAGCAAGGTTTTGAGCAGAGCTTTGCCTTTATGCAAGCAGTAGGTAATGGCTTCATAACCGCTTATGCACCAATCGTTGAGCGTCGTAAAGGTACTGAGTATGGCGAGCATGAACGCCAGTTCCAACTATATCGTCGTGGTCGCTATGTTGAATTTAATCTAGTTTATGACCGTGGCACCTTATTTGGGCTACAAACGGGAGGCCGCACAGAATCAATATTGATGTCTATGCCGCCATTAGTCCGCTGGGAATATGCCTACACACCAGAAGCGGGTGGCCCAGAGGCACTGCTTTATAGTGATTATCTAAAGCCAAGAGACTGGTTAAACCTTTAACGCTCTTGAATCAAGCGCAGCCGTACAGTGGAACCAATAATGTTCTTAAGCGTTATTGGTTTCGCATATGATCCGCTAGCGTAGCGATAGCACTATATATAGCTTGCTGGTGCTGCGGCTCAGTGACTTCCATTTCTATTGCTGCCTTCATGCATAATAGCCATTGATCGCGCATGGCCTCGTCGACCTTAAACGGCATATGTCTAGCCCTTAATGCTGGGTGGCCATGTTTTTGCTGATATAGCTGCGGCCCACCAAGCCAACCACTGAGAAATTCAAATAGCTTCTGCTCCGATTCCTCAATTGGCGCACGATGGATAGCCAATAGTTCTTGAGTTGCCTCATTGTGCTGCATCTGTGCGTAGAACTGATGAGCAATCGCACGAATAACTTTCTCCCCACCTATGCGATCATAAGCATTAGATTGGTTTGGATCTCTGTCCTTAAGCGCTGGGTCTTTCCCAACAAGTTTTTTTAACCACTTCATCTATTTCTTGTACCAGTATTTTTATAAGTTGTTCGGCAGTGTAGCAAGCCAATGCATAAATTTATCTAGCAATTTGAGTCATCGACTTAATTGAAAATAACTGCAGTAGAATAGATTGCCTGAGTTAAAATCCACGTTACACTACTATTTTTAGTGGCTAGAGTAGAAAACATGACTGAACGATACGCTGTATTTGGTAATCCGATAGGGCACAGTAAGTCCCCACAAATTCACACCATGTTTGCTACAGAGACTGCTCAGTCATTAAGTTATGAGGCCATCTTAGCGCCCATCGATGGCTTCGAAGCCAGCTTTAAGGATTTTGTCGCTAATCAAGGTTATGGAGCAAATGTTACCGTGCCTTTTAAAGAGCAAGCATTTGCCCTGTGTGATGAGCTTAGCGAGCAGGCAAAGTTGGCGGGAGCGGTTAACACTTTATCGGTACAGGCCGACGGTAGGATCAGAGGCGATAATACCGATGGCTTAGGTTTAGTTGCCGATTTGCAGCGTAACTTTGGTTGTCTCGCTGGGCTTAATGTTCTCCTTGTCGGAGCGGGTGGCGCAGCAAGAGGCAGTGTGCTGCCATTATTACAGGCTGGAATTGCTAAGCTTACTATCGTTAACCGTACGCAAGCTAAGGCAGAGGCTCTGGTTGAACTCTTTTCAAGTTATGGCGATGTGAATTCCTTACCGATAACTCATGCGGGTAAAAGTTACGATGTGATTATCAATTCAACCTCATCAAGCCTAAGTGGTGAGGTGCCTAATATAAGCAGCGATAGCATTACATCACAAACTGTTTGCTACGATATGATGTACGGCAAACAGCCGACGTCATTTAACATATGGGCTAAAGCGCAGGGTGCTAAACAGACAGTAGATGGTCTTGGTATGCTGGTGGGGCAAGCGGCTGAAAGCTTTTATATTTGGCGAAAAGTAAAACCAAGCGTTGAGTCGGTATTGATTGAGCTTCGGGCCGAACTTTAAATTGAGATAAGTTTGAGATAGAAATGAATCAAAGTATTTTATTCCCGGATCTACAAGATTGGGACTCACAAACACAAAGCGTGGTATTTCCAGTACAAGTGCAGGGAGCAAACATTGAGTGCCTCATTAGTCTGAATAGATTAACTCAACTTTCATCTGTCGTATTTGAACAAAATAATGACGGGCTTGAAGCTAAAGCGTTAGCTGTCTTTGAAGAATATCGTTTTGACATAGAAGAAGAGGTTGAAATGCTCATCGAACAGGAATTGTTCGACGAGCAAGGAAGAGTCGTACTTATCTAAATAACTGTAAAAGATAGAGGCTATCTATACGCCTTCTTGTAAATACTCATTCTTGAGCCTGACATAATTGTCAGCGGATTGCGGTAAGAAGGCGAGTTCAGCATCTGTTAGCGGCCTTGCTTGTTTGGCTGGGCTGCCAACATAAAGAAAACCACTCTTGAGTATTTTCCCCGGCGGCACTAACGAGCCAGCACCTAAAATCACATCATCTTCTAATACCGCACCATCAAGAATAATTGCCCCCATACCCACCAAAATACGGTTACCGACTTTGCAACCATGCAGCATCGCCTTGTGGCCAATGGTCACATCATCACCGATGATCAAAGGATGGCCCTCTGGCAGTGATGGCGATTTTCGAGTGACATGCAAAACCGTACCGTCTTGGATATTAGAACGTTTACCTATATAGATATGGTTTACATCTCCACGTGCGGCAACTAAAGGCCAAACACTGGCATCCTCATCAAGGGTAATATCACCGACTAATACAGCAGCCTCATCGATATAAACACCCTGTTTAAGTGTAGGTACGACACCTTTATAGGAGCGTAGTGGGTTATTGTTTCTAGAGTTTGGCATCTAAAAGTCCTAATTATGGTGTTTTTAGCATTATAAAGCCTAAAAAGTGGCTAGTCAGTGGGTTTTATGAGCAAACGATTATAAAAGTTCGATTTTATTCATTATTGCCCTTGCGCTGCTCTGAGATATCCCTATAATGCGCATCCACTGACACGGCACAGCAGGCCATTCGCTCTTAGCAAAAGCTAGATAGAACGGGACTTGCAGCGGTGTTAGAGAGTTAAAACTCCTAGGAGATTTGATTCAGGTGACAAACGCTTTAAGAGCTTCGAATGATGGTTGTTAACACGAGAGTGTATAAGAAATCATCGCTTGAAAAACTTCTTAAAATAAGCGCTTGACGCCGCCACTGGAGAGTGTAGAATACGCCTCCTCAGCCAAACGACCTAAGCGTCTAAGGCGCCATTTGAAAGGCTTTTGCCTTAATAGAATTGGCACGCTCTTTAACAATATGACAAGCAAATCTGTGTGGACACTCACAGAGATTAAGTTATTCGAAATTGCCTCTCACGAGGCAATCAAAAAATTACTTAATGAATGAGTGTTCATAGCAATATGTAATACAGAATTCGTTGAGCCGCTGATTTAGCCTTACTTGTAAGGTGGAAGAAGCAAAAAAACTTTAATTGAAGAGTTTGATCATGGCTCAGATTGAACGCTGGCGGCAGGCCTAACACATGCAAGTCGAGCGGTAACACAAGGGAGCTCGCTCCTGAGGTGACGAGCGGCGGACGGGTGAGTAATGCCTAGGTATCTGCCCAGTCGAGGGGGATAACAGTTGGAAACGACTGCTAATACCGCATACGCCCTACGGGGGAAAGGAGGGGACCTTCGG
>NZ_BPFA01000021.1 GCF_019655055.1 Shewanella sp. MBTL60-112-B2 | reverse complement strand
AAAATTATTCTTCGAAATTGGGGCGTTTCAGTCGAGAAACCAGTTGTAAGTTGGGTTTGCGTTTTGATTTAGTCGTGAAGGTGTATGTTCTTGCCTTTTTATTGATACAACGACCCGTAAATCAATGATTTACTATCAAACTTTAAACGTTTTTAGTCTCGTTCTGAACCGTCATGTAAGGCTGACTTAAGGATGTTTTATCCAGTAGTAGTCAGCAATAGCGAGGGAAATATAGCAATAATAGATAAAATCAGCAAATGGAAAGGCACAATTCTTTTCAGTTGTTGTACAATGCGTCGCAACGAAATACATAACGGCGCAGTATGAATACTCCATCTCCAAAAGCACAAGTTCAAATGGTTACTATTGACGAGGACCACGTTGGACAACGTATAGACAATTTTCTTCTGACAAAACTTAAAGGCGTGCCTAAAAGTATGATCTATCGGATTGTGCGCAAAGGCGAGGTTCGAGTAAATAAAAAGCGCATAAAGCCTGAATATAAATTGGCCGATGGTGATGTGGTACGCATTCCGCCTGTTAGAGTGTCAGAGAGCGAAGGGCGTCCGGGTCCTTCTGCTAAATTGACCAAAGTGTCTCAATTAGAAGATCGCATATTATTCGAAGATAAGTACCTTATTGTACTCAATAAACCGTCTGGTATTGCCGTGCATGGTGGTAGTGGTGTTGAATTTGGCGTTATTGAAGCGATGCGTTCACTGCGCACTCAACAGAAATTCCTAGAGTTAGTGCACCGCTTAGATAAAGAAACTTCTGGTGTATTGTTAATTGCTAAAAAGCGCAGCGCGTTAAGACATCTGCATGATCAACTTAGATATAAGAAGATGCAGAAAGACTATGTGGCGCTGGTTAGAGGTGAATGGCAAGCCCATGATAAAGTCATTAAAGCACCTTTGCTTAAATTGACACTCAAGTCTGGTGAACGGATCGTACGTGTTAATAAAGAGGGCAAAGAGTCTGAAACTCGCTTTAAGATCCTACAGCGTTACCAAGATTCTACGCTAGTGCAAGCTAGCCCTGTGACTGGTCGTACTCATCAAATTCGTGTCCATTGTCAATTTGCAGGTCACCCTATTGCGTGTGACGAGAAGTACAGCGAGCAAAAGTTTGATGACTCTATGCGTGCTCAAGGTTTAAACAGATTGTTCCTGCATGCCGCGCAATTAAAGTTCACCCATCCAGAAACAGAAGAAGTGATGCAGGTTAAAGCACCACTAGACTCTATACTCGAATCAACCTTAAAGAAGTTAAAGAAAGTATGAAGCCTTACGAATTAGTCATATTTGATTGGGATGGAACCTTAATGGATTCCATCAGTAAAATTGTTACTTGTATGCAGCAGATGGCGAATTCACTATCTATTGTATGTCCATCAGAGTTAGCGGTGCGAGATGTGATTGGGTTATCAATGGAAGAGGCACTCAAAACCTTATATCCATCTTTACCGACAATCGATTTCGAACCCATGATTAATTCGTATAAAGAGCATTATTTAACGCTTAATACCACACCAAGCCCATTGTTTGAAGGTAGTGAAATGCTACTCAATGAGCTAAGTGCAAGAGATTACCGTTTGGCGGTTGCTACTGGTAAAGGGCGTAATGGTTTGAATCGCGTGCTAAGTGAAACCGGATTAGCAAGGCATTTCGAGTCGAGCAGGTGCGCCGATGAGTCAAAGAGTAAACCAAACCCCGACATGATCCACGAATTATTAGAAGAGCTTAAAGTTAAGCCTGAACGTGCGATCATGATTGGAGACTCTCTTCATGATCTTAATATGGCAAACAATGCAGGGGTTGATTCAGTTGGCGTGAGTTATGGCGCTCATAGTGAGTCAAAGCTTTTGTTAGCTAAGCCAAAAGCTATTATTCATAGACCGATAGAGTTACTTAACGTATTAGGATAGCTTTCGCTGTTTTATCACGCGAACACTTAAGCATACTCTACTTATAGGGCTCAATAGCTGAAACATTCTTTAGCCGCTAATACTTAGGTTAAGCCTCGGTGCCAAGCGTTTATGTTGGTAGTTGTTTAGGTGGCTGTGTAGGTATTAGTTTTGAGTGTTCATTGACGATGAGGCACGCCTTGTTTGTTTTTGAACATTTCATTATCGGCTTGATTGATGAGCGATGCTAATTCTGCAGAAGTGTCATCGACTAAGTGAAGTCCGATACTCGCGCTGATTTTTATTTTATGACCATCAATGGCAACGTCAGTGCATAATGCATGCTGCAGTTGTATGCGTAAGTTGTCGAGCAGGGCTTGTTCGTTTAATGGCGCGGGCTCATGTTCAAACGTTTTGATTATAATAAATTCGTCCCCACCAATTCTAGCAACCGTATCACCTTGCAAGCTTGCGCGAGTAAGAATTTCAGCTACTTCTATAAGCACTAGATCGCCGACTTGGTGACCATAGTTGTCATTGATCGATTTAAAATGGTCAATATCTAAATAGGCTATAGCGACTTTAGGCTTAGCATTTTCTTCTGCTTTCAGTAACTGCTCAAATTGATAAAATAGTGAGCGCCTGTTGGCTAGCCCAGTTAGACTATCGTGATTTGCGATATACTCAATTCTGCTTTTAGCTTGTTCAAGTTCGGTAATATCATGGGCGGAAATAATAGTGCCTGTGATGTGGCCATTGGCATCGAAATAAGGATTGTGGTGAACATCTAAGAAAATCGGCCTTTTATGGTGAGGAGGGTGCACCCACACTTGGGTCTTTATTTGTTCTCCGTTAAAGCAACGATCTAGCAATGGTTTTATTTGATTTTCAAAAACGTTTCTTCCATGAAGCTCGAAAACACTTTTACCTATTATCTGCTCTTGAGTTAGGTTAAACAGTGACTCATAACCTTTCGATACCACGCGGTATATATAGTTGGTGTCGACGAAAGACATATATTGTTCGGATAAAGCGATCATCTTCTGTCGCTGCTCAAGCTCTTGGCTGATTATAAGACGCTGATATTCAACCCCTATTCGTTGCGCAATTAGCCTGAAAAACTCGTTTGATTTGCTATCTTCTTTTTGTGGACTCGGATCAAGAACGAAAATATGACCGACCATTTCGCCTTTTTCATTGACTATTTGCTCCGCCTGATAACTATCGGCGCCAAGGGTTTTGAGCAAATCAAAATTGGGAAAGAGTTTCTGTAGGTTGCTTTTGAAGAGTAAGTGACATTGTTCATTCTGGTAAACCTGCTCGCAAGGTGAACCTTTTAACTCAAATTCAAAGCTTGGTAAATTTTTCTCACCATCGAAAAAAGCAATTATTTCCCCGAACCCCTCCTCAGTAGAGGGGCGGCCAAATCCAGCCCAGCGGCATCCAGTTACTAAAGTTAATGCTTTGAGGGCTCGAGCAAAGAAGTGTTCATCTGTATACGGTGCAGCGAGCAGAGTGAGCGCTTGTTCTATGTTGGTCATATCCCTATTCCAGACACATATGCAGTGAGTTAATCCATTCATTCAGCACTAAGTAAATAGAAGTCTCAGCGACGCTCTTCTTAAGTAATACTTGGGTATAAACAAGATTAGGCGACTTAATTACTCGCCATCTAGTAAAGCGTTTCCCATAGAAGTTAATGTTATTACTCGCTTATTTAAGAACTTTAACGAGCAAGCACGATTTACTAGCACTAATTTTAGTTGAACAGCGCAGGGCTTGCTGTTTATTTGTTCTGGCTAACCGTGACACTTTAGTCGTTAGGGTTAGAGAACATTAATTCCTTGAGCTTCTAGCAGATCGATGAGGGAAATTAATGGTAGGCCGATCAGAGTGTTTGGGTCTTTACCTTCTAATCGTTCAAATAAGGCGATACCTAATCCTTCACTCTTAAAGCTACCTGCACAGTAAAAAGGCTGCTCGATGTCGACATAGTTACAGATCTGCTTTGACGTTAATGAGCGAAAGTGAACGGTGAAGGGTTCGACAATAGCTTCAACCGAGCCAGTATTGGCATTATGAACGGCAAGGCCTGTATAAAAGGTAATAGGCTGACCACTGGCTGCAGTTAGTTGTGCAATAGCGGTTTCACGGTTTAGCGGCTTACCAATAATTTGGTTATCTATTACTGCGACTTGATCTGAGCCAATGACAATTGCGTTAGGGTGTTGCTTAGCACCAGCCTCGGCCTTTAGTTTGGCTAAACGCAATACCAGTTCGGTAGGGGACTCATCATCAAGTGGCGTTTCGTCAACATCAGGAGAGCAGCAGCTAAACTCCAGCTCAAGCTTTTTAAGAAGTTGCTGTCTAAAAGTCGATGTTGAAGCTAAAACAATTGGTGTGGACATAGTGATGCCTTGTAAATAGTCGCGAACTCCTGAACTACTCGTTAAATTCGCAAGAAACAAATCGTGTATTGTCACTAAAGTTGCCATCAGGCCGCAAGTAATATCCACAACATTTAGTTTTTTTGCCTAAGGGGGGGTTACGCTTGCTTGGTGATTGAATCGCGCAGCGTATACATGAAGAAAGCGCATTCAGCTTGTGTACAGGCCTTAAACCGTATCCTGTGTTGTAACTTAGACGATGAGGAACAAGGTTATGCTTAAATTATGGATTGCGATTTTAATAATGTTGTCTGTAGTCGTTCACTTAAGTGGCGATGTGAGTCGTCCATTTTATCCGACTATTCTATTTGCGATGGTATTAGGGGCTCTTGCTCGTGAGGGCATTGCGCGGCTTGACGATGTCGTCGTTCACTGGGCTTCTGGTACAGAACATATCAATAAGGCCGAAAAATAGCCTATAGTCTGTGTAGTGAAATTGACTTGCTAGGCTCAAGAGTTGAACTGAGACTGATAAAGGTTAGGTGAAATCCCAGCTTATTGAGTGAATAGAAGTGAAATTTAAAATATTCAACTGCTTAAGTTACTGGGCCATCGCTGTATTTAAGTGACGCATCTGTGCAGAAAGCAGGCTCAATGGTGGGTATTTAAAGAGCCGCTTTATTAACAGCATCACAAAAATAGAATTAGCCGATGGAATTACGAACACTTAAACACATTTATAGGCGAAATATAATGTATTGGCGGCTTTGTTTCTTGTACAATGCTGTTACCTAACAACTCACTTAGCTGAATTAAACAGGGGTTATTCATCTTGAACGTACAAGAGTATTGACTTCTGCTAAAATTCACCTAAAATGCGCGCCTTATGCAAACAGTAAAGATACCGGTTTCAATTGATCCCGTTCGCGCTGCCAGTAGCCAGATTTCCTATGAAGGCTTGGTGCCTGGTAAGCAGTTAAAGCGATTAAATGAATTATGTGCCGGCGACTGTTCTGATGTGGCAGTGTCGCTTGAATGTGGCGTCGATATACAGGGGATAGTCTACCTTAACGGGAAGGCTGTGACGGAGCTCACTCTGGATTGTCAACGTTGTATGACACTATTTACCACTGAGGTTACGGTCGAGTTTAGTTTTGGACTTTGTAAGACTGAAGCTGAAATCGATGAGCTCCCGGATGCGTATGAGCCTATTGAGTGCAATGAAATTGGCGAAATTCGTCTGCATCAATTGATCGAAGATGAATTGATAGTCGCTATGCCTTTGATTGCCATGCATGAGAATGAAGATTGTCATCTTGGTAAGCAAGATATAGTCGTAGGCGAGATCGAACCCGCTCAAGAGGAGCGTCCAAATCCGTTTGCAGTGTTAGAAAAACTGAAGAGCAAGTAATCTAGGAGACAGGGCCAATGGCTGTACAACAGAATAAAAAATCTCGTTCTAAGCGCGGTATGCGCCGTTCACACGATTCTTTGAGCACAGCTCAATTATCAGTGGATGCAACGAGTGGTGAACTTCACCGTCGTCACAACGTGACTGCGGACGGTTTCTACCGTGGTCAAAAGGTTATCAACAAGTAATTTGTTGAGACCCTTATGACAAATCTGACGCTTGCGTTAGATGCGATGGGGGGCGACTTTGGTCCCCGCATCACAGTGCCTGCATCCTTGCAGGCACTTCGCTTAAACCCCCTCCTTAAAATCGTACTAGTGGGTGATAAAACCCAGATAGACGAATATATAGCATCTGCCGAACCAGCGATAAAACGTCGCATTGAGATTAAACATACGACCGAAGTGGTCGCCATGTCCGATCGGCCTGTTCATGCCTTAAGAAACCGTAAGCAAAGTTCGATGCGTCTAGCAATTGAATTAGTGCGTGACGGTAAAGCGCAAGCATGCTTAAGCGCAGGTAATACTGGCGCGCTAATGGCTATGTCTAAAGTGTTACTTAAGACTTTGCCTGGTATCGATCGTCCAGCGCTTGTTAGCTGTTTACCAGCAGTGAATAACACGCCTGTTTATTTACTCGATTTAGGTGCAAATATTTCCTGTGACTCCGAAACTTTGTTCCAATTTGCGGTGATGGGTTCGGTGCTCTGTGAAACAGTCAATAAGACCGTGGCACCTAAAGTTGCGTTACTCAATGTAGGCATCGAAGAAATTAAAGGTAATGATCAAGTCCAACAGGCTGGTCAGTTACTACAACAAATTCCTCAAATAAACTATACCGGTTTTATTGAGGGTGATGAGATTTACTCTGGTAATGTAGACGTGATTGTTTGTGATGGCTTTGTGGGTAATATCACTTTGAAAACTTCAGAGGGTATTGCGCGCTTGTTGATCCATCAGCTTAAAAAGAGTCTAAGTGACGGATTTTTCGTCAAGATCCTCGCTAAAATCATCGCTCCACGTATACGTTCTTTGTTAAATCAGATGAACCCCGACCACTATAATGGCGCAAGTCTGATAGGATTGCGCGGAATTGTAGTAAAAAGTCATGGGTGCGCAGATGAAGCTGCTTTTTTACAAGCAATTAATTTGGCAGTGACCGAAGCGCAACGTCGACTCCCGCAGATGATCGAAGATCGTCTAGAGTCGATTCTTTTAGACATTAATAGCTGATAAATTCCTTATGCATACAAAAATTCTTGGTACTGGTAGCTATCTACCGGTGCAGGTGCGTAGTAATCTCGATCTCGAAAAAATGGTCGAAACCACAGACCAATGGATCGTGGAACGCACAGGTATTTCAGAACGTAGAATCGCTGCAGCGGATGAAACCGTTGCAACCATGGGCTATCAAGCCGGGTTAAAAGCCATTGAAATGGCTGGTATCGAAGCTTCTGAAATTGACATGATCATTTGCGGTACAACTAGTGCTAGCAACGCATTTCCGGCGGCTGCATGTGAAATACAGGCCATGCTAGGTATTCACACTGTTCCTGCATTTGATATCGCTGCGGCTTGTTCTGGTTTCGTGTATGCATTATCTGTAGCTGATCAGTTTGTGAAAACAGGTGCTGCTAAAAATGTACTTGTTATTGGTGCCGATGTGCTTTCACGTTTGTGTGAGCCAGAAGATCGCTCGACGATTATTCTATTTGGTGACGGTGCGGGTGCCGCTGTCATCGGCCGTTCTGACGAGCCAGGCATAATTTCAACGCATATCTTTGCCGATGGTCGTCAAGGTGACTTGCTAAAATGTTCTATTCCACCGCGCAAAGGTGAAACCTCTGAAGCTGTGGGTTATATGACAATGAAAGGTAATGATGTATTTAAAGTTGCCGTGACTCAGTTGTCTCATGTTGTGACAGAAACACTGCGTCATAACAATGTCGACAAGTCAGAAATCGACTGGCTAGTGCCGCATCAGGCTAACTTCAGAATTATTAAAGCTACTGCTAAAAAACTCGATATGAGTTTAGATAAAGTGGTGCTTACACTTGCTAAACACGGTAACACTTCTGCGGCTTCGGTACCTATTGCACTCGATGAAGCGGTCAGAGACGGCCGTATTCAGCGTGGTCAACTATTATTGCTTGAAGCCTTCGGCGCAGGGTTTGCCTGGGGAAGTGCTTTAGTTCGTTTTTAAGATCCTTGTTACGTTAGGCAATGCCGCAACGTGTTAGCCTGATTGATAGCAGTACAAAGACGTCGATTTAAAAGGTAAAAATAATGGAAAATACAGCTTTTGTATTCCCGGGGCAGGGCTCGCAAGCATTAGGTATGCTAGCAGAGCTTGCTGATACTCATGCAGTTGTTGCAGACACGTTTGCACAAGCAAGCGCTGTTTTAGGGTACGATTTATGGGAATTAGCTCAGCAAGGACCGGTTGAAACACTTAATGAAACCGATAAGACACAGCCTGCGTTATTGGCTGCAAGTGTTGCTATTTACCGTGCTTATGTTGCGTCAGGTAAAGCATTACCTAAGGTAATGGCTGGCCACAGTCTAGGTGAATACTCGGCGCTTGTTTGCGCGGGCGTAATTGATTTTGAAGCGGCGATCAAACTTGTCGAGCTACGTGGTCAATTAATGCAACAAGCTGTTCCGGCTGGAACGGGTGCAATGTTTGCTATTATCGGCTTAGATAACGATGCAATTGCTAAAGCCTGTGAAGAAGCTTCTGAAGGTGCGGTTGTAAGTCCTGTGAACTATAACAGCCCAGGTCAAGTGGTTATTGCTGGTGAGAAGGCGGCTGTTGAGCGCGCTGCAGCACTATGCAAAGCCAACGGCGCTAAAATGGCGGTTTCACTGCCTGTAAGCGTGCCGTCGCACTGCCAATTGATGAAGCCTGCAGCTGATAAACTTGCTGTAGCGCTTGAAGCGATTGAGTTTAATGAGCCAGCGGTTACTGTCATTAACAATGTTGATGTAGCTAGCCCTAATTGCGCAGGTGACATTAAAGATGCCTTGGTTCGTCAACTTTATTGCCCGGTTCGTTGGTCTGAGACTGTTGAGCTGATGGCTATCAATGGGATCACTAATCTGTTTGAAATGGGACCTGGTAAAGTATTAACAGGTCTAACAAAACGCATTAATCGTTCGCTTTCAGCGCAAGCTGTAAACGATGTGGCTTCATTAATGGCGTTGACCGAATAAGGAAATCTGATGAGTATAAGTTTTGATCTGACTGGTAAAGTAGCCTTAGTAACAGGCGCCAGCCGTGGTATTGGACGCGCAGTTGCTGAAACATTAGTTTCAGCTGGCGCTGTCGTTATCGGTACTGCCACCAGTGAACGTGGCGCTGAAGCGATTCAAGCCTATTTAGGTGATAAGGGCCACGGTCTTGTTTTAAACGTTACTGACGCCGACTCTGTAAAAGCTTTGTTTGAAACGATTAAAGAAAGAGCGGGTGATGTTGATATTTTAGTCAACAATGCCGGGATCACGCGTGACAATTTGTTAATGCGAATGAAAGATGACGAATGGAATGATATCCTAGATACTAACCTAACATCTATCTTCCGCACGTCAAAAGCGGTGATGAGACCAATGATGAAAAAGCGTAATGGCCGTATCATCAATATTGGTTCAGTTGTAGGCACAATGGGCAATGCGGGGCAGACTAACTACTCAGCAGCTAAAGCGGGTCTGATTGGATTTACAAAATCTCTTGCAAGAGAGGTTGCATCTCGTCAAATTACGGTTAATGCTATTGCCCCTGGATTTATCCAGACTGATATGACGGATGAGCTGACGGAAGAGCAGCAACAAGCTATTATGTCTCAAGTACCAATGGAAAGACTTGGTCAGGCGCAGGAAATTGCTCACGCAGTCCTCTTTTTAGCGTCGGACTCAGCTGCTTACATTACGGGAGAGACTCTCCACGTGAATGGTGGCATGTACATGGTTTAAAGGGAACGGCAGACTGTTATCACCCTAGGGTGATCTGCATCAACTGCAGGCTTGATTGTGGTTAGACCACGAAATTTGAGCTTGCAATGTCTGCCAAATTCAATAAACTACTCGCAATCTTGCGCAAGTGCGTAATTTGAATAGGAAAGAAAACTAATGAGCAACATCGAAGAACGTGTAAAGAAAATCATCATCGAGCAACTAGGTGTTAAAGAAGAAGACGTTAAATCAGCAGCATCTTTCGTTGACGATTTAGGTGCAGATTCTCTAGACACTGTTGAGTTGGTTATGGCTCTAGAAGAAGAGTTTGACACCGAGATCCCTGATGAAGAAGCTGAAAAGATCACTACTGTTCAAGCAGCGATCGATTACGTTTCTAAGAATCAGTAATCTAGAATTCTTGAAAACAGGCGGCATTTTTGCCGCCTGTTTTTGTTTCTAGACGCCGCTGGTTGAAGTTCATTTTTTGTGTTTGAATCATTCGATTTACCCTAAATACTTATTACCTAGATAAGTATTATTCCAACCAGAACTGGCACATACCCTTTGAAACCATGTTTTCAAATACGGGGTATAGGTATTGGTAGTTCAACCTCTTTGCAGCTATCATCATTATTCATTTTTAAAGTAAAAAAGGTGACCGCGTGTCTAAACGTCGAGTAGTCATAACTGGCTTAGGCTTAGTCAGCCCTGTGGGAAATACAGTTGACTCTTCTTGGAAAGCTTTGGTTTCAGGTAAGAGTGGTATCGCGCCAATAACTAAATTTGATGCTAGCGAGTTTACGACTCGTATTAGTGGTTCTGTAAAAGACTTTGATGTCGAACAGTACATGTCTCGTAAAGACGCGCGTAAGATGGACTTGTTTATTCAGTACGGTATGGCTGCAGGCATTCAAGCTGTAGAAGACTCAGGCTTAGAGATGGATAAGCTTGATCCTGCGCGTGTAGGAACTGCAATCGGCGCCGGAATGGGCGGTATGCCGCTTATTGAACAAAATCATGCCGCTCTACTAAAAGGCGGCCCACGTAAAGTTTCACCATTTTTTGTTCCAAGCACTATTATCAACATGATTGCTGGGCACCTTTCGATTAAATACGGCATGACAGGCCCGAATTTCGCCGTAACGACAGCTTGTACTACCGGTGTACACAATATCGGTTTTGCGGCGCGTACTATTGCATATGGCGATGCTGACGTAATGGTTGCAGGCGGTGCAGAAGATGTGACTTGCCCATTAGCTGTAGCTGGCTTTGGTTCAGCAAAGGCACTTTCAACCCGTAACGACGATCCTGAAGCGGCAAGTCGCCCTTGGGATAAAGACCGTGACGGATTTGTTATTGGTGACGGCGCCGGTGTGATGGTTGTTGAAGAGTACGAGCACGCTAAAGCGCGTGGGGCGACTATCTATGCTGAGTTAGTCGGTTTCGGCATGAGCGGTGATGCGTTCCATATGACTTCACCACCAAGTGATGGAGCAGGTGCTGCCGCAGCGATGGTGAATGCCATTAACGATGCGAGAATTGCCCGTGAAGATATTGGTTATATCAATGCGCATGGCACATCTACTCCAGCTGGTGATAAAGCAGAAGCCGCGGCAGTTAAGTCAGTATTTGGCGATCATGCCTATGACTTACTGGTGAGCTCTACCAAATCAATGACCGGTCACTTATTAGGTGCAGCGGGCTCAGTTGAAGCCATTATCACGATACTGGCACTGAAAGATCAGGTTATCCCACCAACGCTTAACTTAGACAATCCTGATGAAGGCTGTGATTTAGATTTTGTTGCTCACACTGCTCGTGATTATAAGTTTGAGTACGGTTTATGTAATTCGTTCGGCTTTGGTGGCACGAACGGTTCGCTACTTTTCAAGAAAGTATAATTAACTCAGTTAGCTACACTAATATAAAGCGCCGAAAGGCGCTTTTTTATTGGCTATTGCAAAGTAAACTTATGAACAGGTTCACATAATTTACGGCAAATATTAAAACATTATAACGTTAAGATTAACCTTAGTTAATCTGTTAAGAAGGCGCTAGAAAATATGGTTCTTTAGGCAGATACTGCAGGCGTTAGCTCAAGCGATGGGCTCAATGCAGATCTTACCGAAGGGACACTAAAGTGCTTAATCCAATTGTTATTCCTATCATGCCAGTTCTAGGCATTATTACAGCTAATATTAATGAGCTTATTCGCGGCGAATCTGCAGCACGCTTGCCTCAAATGGAGTTAGGTGTAAAAACATTTAATATGGCGGTTGCAGCTTTTAGTATCGTTTGGTTTGCACTCTTGATTACCGCAATTGATGTGAGTAATGCTAATAGTGTTATCGCTGGTATTGAGGTCATGGGGCTATTTTTAGCAGGTATCGCTGCATACACCTTATTTAATGGTGGTAAATATTTTGGCGCAACAACACAACTATGGGTTTATCGCTTAGCTTTACCTGTTGTGCTAAGTGGTAGCTTTTTAGTCGGTCAGTTTGGCTAAAAGGTGCTGATGTAAAGAATTTGGCGTAAGATACTCAATAGTTAGTAAACGCATTGAGGTCCAGTATGGCCGGATTAGAAAGACAGTTAACATTAAGATTCCTTGCAGAACCTGCAGATGTTAACTTTGGCGGTAAAGTACACGGCGGCGCCGTAATGAAATGGATTGACCTCGCGGGTTATGCGTGTGCTGCAGGCTGGAGTGGTAAATATTGTATTACTGCCTATGCTGGCGGCATTCGGTTCGTTAAGCCAATTCATGTGGGCAATATCGTTGAGGTTACGGCTAAAGTGATCTACACGGGCAGAACTTCGATGCATTTAGGTGTTGACGTAAAAGCGGGCGACCCTAAGTTTCAAGATAGGCATCTAACTACACACTGTGTGTTAGTCATGGTTGCTGTTGATGATGACGGTCAACCGACTGAAGTTCCAGATTGGAAGCCTGTACTACCTGCGGATATTGAGCTAAGAGAATCTGCAATTCGTTTGATGGATATGCGTAAAAAGATTGGTGCAGAGATGCAAGCGCATGTGGATCTACAGCCGTCTTTACAAGACTCTTAATCTTAGTTGTAAAAACGAAATCAAAGCTAGCCTATCGGCTGGCTTTTTTATTGGCTATTTTTGCTGTTTTATTTATCAGCCAGCCATTAGAATGGCTGAAAACATAAAAAATCTCACTCTACAATAGGAAGTAAAATGGCTAAAGTCGCATTTATTGGTTTGGGCGTGATGGGTTATCCAATGGCCGGGCACCTTGTTAAACATGGGCATCAAGTCACGGTATATAACCGTACAGAGGCTAAGGCACAAGCTTGGGCCAAAGAACATGGCGGCAATTACCAAGTGACTCCAAGAGCGGCAGCCGAAGGCCAAGAGTTTGTATTTGTTTGTGTTGGTAATGATGACGATTTACGCCTGGTTACTCTGGGTGATAACGGAGCGCTGGCTGGGATGAGCGCTGGCAGTATTTTAGTCGATCATACGACAGCTTCTGCTGATGTCGCTCGTGAAATTGCCGCAGTAGCGCAATCTTTAAGTATTGGTTTTATGGACGCTCCGGTATCTGGCGGCCAAGCAGGCGCCGAAAATGGTGTATTGACCGTGATGGTTGGCGGCGAGCAATCAATATTCGATAGCGCAAAACCAATCATCGACGCTTATGCTCGCTGTGTGGAGTTGCTAGGCGAAGTAGGTGCTGGACAACTAACTAAAATGGTCAATCAAATCTGTATCGCTGGTGTGGTACAAGGTTTGGCTGAAGGGCTTCATTTCGCCCGCAGTGCAGGGTTAGATGGCGAAAAAGTGGTAGAGGTGATCAGCAAAGGCGCGGCGCAGTCCTGGCAGATGGAAAACCGTTATCAGACCATGTGGCAGGGCGAGTATAACCTAGGTTTTGCGGTTGATTGGATGCGTAAAGACTTAGGGATTGCGCTCACTGAGGCGCGTCGCAATGGTTCACACTTACCGCTAACGGCTTTGGTGGATCAGTTTTACTCAGAAGTGCAAGCAATTGGCGGAGCGCGCTGGGATACATCGAGCTTATTAGCAAAACTTGAAAAGAATCGTGGCTAGTTTGTTAAGTTTCTCTCATTAAAAAGGACCTCTAAAGGTCCTTTTGTTTGATGTAACCAGTAAATAGCGGTTATTCTGGCTCAACCACAATATGTTCCAGTTCAACAGCTGCAACGCTGTGAAGGGCGTCCATGGCAGCTCCTACTAACGATATCACCCCTTTAGAAGACTCTATCAATACAGCGCGGTTTATCTCGCTAAAGTCACGGTTATGACGCGCCATAGTCGATAAGGCCATCTGCATGGGTTGCATTGACGGATTAAATGCTGCGTTCTCGGCATAGCGTCCGCAGTAAGTCGCACCGTCTTTAGTTTCTAACACTACAGCTGCGAAGTTTTTAGTGTATGGCGCGTAACTCAGTCCGGCATGATCTAATCCTTCGATGATCATGGGATCGTTAGAATCTAATGAAAGCGTTTGCTGCTGCTTAGAAAGCAAAGGCTCAGTGACATCAAGATCGCTTGGACCAAAGGCATAAGGCAAGTAATGAGACAGCGGTGCAGTGGCTTGGTCTGGTAAGTGGATTTTGACCTTACTTCCCTCGACGAGTTCGTTAATAAATTGACGACAATGACCACATGGTGAAGCATTAACAATGATGTCTTCAATAGCCATTTCACCGCTTAACCAAGCGTGGCTAATGGCGCTTTGTTCTGCGTGTACAGAGTGAAATAGCGCTTCACCGGGGAGCTCAATGTTGGCCCCCATATAGATATCACCGCTTTTTCCTTTAGCTATGGCGCCTACATAAAACTGGCTAATTGGCGGCCTTGCTAAAGCAGCAGCGATAGGAAGAAGCGCCAAAAGCAGTTCATTAAGTTCCATTTTGCTTTGAGTTTGTAGTTCAGCTAATTGCTGGGCATCAATATGACCGGCAAAGTCTTTATCGAGTAACGGCACGATTGCCGTGGCTAGTGACTCAGGTAACTTAGCTATGCTTTTTAAGAAACGGTCTTGCATTCGCTATTTCCTTTTTATTAACGCTAATGAAATATCATTCTAGTAATCTTGTTACAACTAGAATGCGATAGAGGTCTCATTTATTGCCTCTAGAGTTTATAAGCTTCTAAGATAATGACACAAAGCCTGTAATAATTTTTGTTTAGATTCATCTTGCTCGGTTTCTTCGAGTAAGTTTTCTAAACGTATAATATACTCAGGATCGTTAAGTCTGCTTTGACAGAACTCGCGCCAACGATATTGCTCTGAGTCACTTAAGGTTTCTGGGTAATTACGTGCGCGGTATCGGTAGAGCATCTCAGCAAGGCGCTCATCGTCAAAATCAAGCTCTAGTGCTGCTAAGTTACTTGGTTGTGTATTACGAATGATTTCAATCTTGGCTTTGTCAGCAGAGCTGAAAAAACCACCGCTATATAAAGCTTGGTCGGCATCGACGGCTCGGCCTTCATGCTCAACATCAAATACAGCAACTAATTTTTCTCTAAGCTCTGGATGTTGCTTTAGTTTCTTATACTGTGCTCTGGCAAATGCTTTATCAAAATCCAGTCTGGCTGCATTTTCATCGGTTAAAGTATTTGCAGGGGCAATAAAAGGACTCTTGTTAATATGGATTTGCTTTAAGCCAATAGGTAACTCGTCTAGGGCTAAGTCACTACGGCGGGTATACATGCGCTCGCGGATCTCTTCCACACTCAATTCTAAAAGCGGCGAGATATCCATTGCTAGGTTCACACAAATGACAGCATTTTTATTGGTCGAGTGATATGCAACAGGGGCGATAATGGTTGTACATCCATTTAGCGCGCTGATCTTAGAGCTAACATGCACTAATGGTTTCATGTCTAGTACGTCAATTAACTTAGATACCGCTTGTTTCTGTCTGAGGCTAAAGTAATACTCAAATAGCTTAGGTTGCACAGACTTAATCAGTTTCGCCATATCGATGGTGGCATAAACATCCGACATAGCATCATGGGCTTTTTCATGGCTTAAGCCATTGGCAACGGTAAGTTGCTCTAGCTTAAAACTTGGCGAACCATCTTCTTTTTCTGGCCAATTAATGCCTTCAGGTCTAAAAGCGTAGCAGGCACGTACTAGATCGATAATATCCCAACGAGTGTTACCGTTTTGCCATTCACGGGCGTAAGGGTCGATAAAGTTACGATAAAAGCCATAGCGCGAAACTTCATCATCAAATCGCAGCGAGTTGTAACCAACCACACAAGTCTTAGGCTGACTAAAGAGCCCATTAATCTTGTTCATAAACTCAGCTTCGGGTATGCCTTTTAAGTTAGCAAGCTGCGGAGTTATTCCGGTAATTAGAATGGCTTCTGGAGACGGTAGATAGTCATTGGCTACTTTGCAATAAAAGGTTTCAGGCTCACCGATGATATTAAGATCCATATCTGTGCGAACGCCAGCAAACTGAGAAGGCCTGTCTTTAGCAGGGTTAGCCCCGAAAGTTTCATAATCGTGCCAGAAGAGGGTGGGTTGGTTATTCATGGACATAAATTTAGTGGCTATCACAAACAATAATTGTGTTTATCATAGCACTGCCTATGAGCTCATGTCCTAGTTTCCTTAATACAACTCAGGTACTTTGCTGGAGTTTGCAGCAGTTTTATCCGCTGGATCCAAATAGGTTGACGCAGTAGAATAGCCGGCCTTTTTAATGCCGATTTACGATATTCGTAATTCTGCGTTAATGAGTTATTTAGGGGGCTTTTGGCGGTTGATGGTTCGAGCCTTATACTCTTTAAAGTAACCTGCTAGCTATATAGGTTTAAATAAAACCTTATAACTTTACCTGCAAGCCATGGTCTTGGCTTAATTGTACGACAATTTATTATCCGGCTATTTTTAAGAAAGATGCTAATACAAACATATTAGATGTAGCCTTTTGGAGATGTATACATGATTTACCGTTGCCCTTTATGTCAGCAAGCATTATCTAAAGAAGATAAAACTTGGTGTTGCCCTGCCAATCATAGGTTTGATTGCGCCAAAGAGGGCTACGTTAATCTGTTACCAGTACAAAAAAAGAAGTCTAACGATCCTGGTGACAACAAAGAGATGATGCTGGCAAGACGGGAATTTCTTAATAAAGGTTACTACCAGGTATTAAGTGATAAAGTAAATCTGTTAGCGAATGAATATTCTGCTGATGCTAAATGTGGTTTAGATATTGGTTGCGGGGAAGGTTACTATTCAAACCGTTTAGTTGAAAGCTTGCCTCCTGAGTTTGCACTTTATGGTGTCGATATCAGTAAATCGGCTCTTAAATATGCAGCAAAGCGTTATCCTAAGATTGCTTTTAGTGTCGCTAGTGCCTTTGATATGCCGTTCCCTGATAATAGCTTCGACTTTATGCTGCGGATCTATGCGCCGTCTTTAGATGTAGAACTTAAGCGGGTGATAAAACAGGGCGGGATTTTAATTACAGTTTGCGCAGGGCCAAGACATCACTTTGCGCTTAAAGAGCTGATTTATGATAATCCTAAAGAGCATACTCAAGAAGCTTCGCAGATAGAGGGCTTTGAACTAATCCATCAGGAACGGATTGAGCAGTTGTTAACACTTAGCGATTCTGATGACATTGGTCACTTCTTAAAGATGACACCTTATAACTGGAAATTAACAGAAGAACAAAAATTAGCATTGGCTAATTCAGGTTTGAGCTGTGAGTTAGATTTTAAAGTGGAAGTCTTTAGAGCCTTATAAATCAAAGGTTGTAGCTTGGTGGTTGTTTTTTAAGCGGTTGTTGTGGTTTAAGTTTGAACGGATAGAAATTATTTTTTGTTCTATTTAGCAAGCTGCAGAAATATAAGTAAAAAGACTCAAAATAACGATACGAATGAGTGTTGACTTATGATGAGAATGGTTTATAGTGGTTGCAGCTTGAAGGTTAGGCTTATTTTTATGTGTTCAATACGACATGTTCGTCCTGTTAACATTAAGTAAACCGGCATTTTCCAGCTCTACTGCCGTTAAGGCTTTAATTTATATTTACAGGATTCAATATTATGTCTCAAGTTACTGGCGTTGTTAAGTGGTTCAACTCTGATAAAGGTTTCGGATTTATCGAGCAAGAGTCTGGTCCAGACGTATTCGTACACTTCCGCGCTATCAACTCTGACGGTTTCAAAACTCTTGACGAAGGTCAAAAAGTTCAGTTTACTGTTACTCAAGGTCAAAAAGGCCCACAAGCTGAGAACGTAACTGTAGTTTAAGTTACCAGCTTGATTAGCACTAGCTAATCACACAGAATTTTGAAGAGCCGTGGTTTACCACGGCTCTTTTTTCGTTTCTAATCTTGGAAAACTAATCCTAGATACTTTCAATCCCTTAGACTTTCGATTAAGTCTTACCATTTCAAGCTATTACTTCTAATAGACTTCCGCATTTCTTAGTTAGTTTTATCATTCAGTATAAAGGTTTGCTTGTTTAGCGAGAGTTTGTTTAGCGAGAGTTTAGCGATTCAGAGGCAAGGTCATTTATAGCTCTTTGTTAATTGCTCTTTGGTAACTGCTCCTGGTTTACCCAAGATAATCGTTCCTGCATTATTCTATCTTCTCCTCCGTGAACTCGTAACTTCTATATTCATATAGTCGTGCATTAATGACATTCACCGCATCTGATCTTCAAGGTATTAAGCGTTCCATATGCTTTGAACGCATTTCCCATATTCCTATGGGTCAGTAGAGAAAATGTCTTATGTATGCCAGGAACATACAAAACCACGTGGCTTACTACGTGTGAAGAGTATAGTTGAATTAGGGAGGAGCTCGTTAACACAAGATCAGAGCCGCTAAAATACGTGATTTTTGAGTTTTTTTGGTAGCCTACTTCTACGTTGAATAGCCTTTATAAGAGGATAAAAAAGGCGCTAAACGGCGCCTTTTGAGGATTAGGCAGACAATTAAATTAAGGCTGAGAGAAGAGTTGCTCTTCTAAGGTTCGACCTTTCAATATGGCCTTATATTGCCAATTATGCTGTTTAAATAAGTTGAGTAAAGCCATCTCGATAGCATAGGTTTCTTCGCTATTATGCTTAATCAAAAATTGGTTGGCTTGACGTTCATCGATTGAGCTAATATCGGCAAGCTCCATAACCGCTGAGATCAGTGCGTTTGCATCACATTGCTGCATGGTGACTGTCAAGTAATCTTCATGCTGCGACTCTTTCATTGATACAGACTGGCTTAATTGACCTTGCTCAAGGTAGAGCACTTGGTCACATAACTTTTCTAGTTCGTCCAAATTATGTGAGCTGATGATAAAGGTCGTTTTGTCAGAAAGTGTCTTAACTAAGTCTCGGATCTTCTTGGCATTAGCGGGGTCTAAGCCAGCAGTTGGCTCATCGAGTAATACTAACTCTGGCGAGCCGATAAGAGCCTGAGCGATGGAAACTCGCTTAGACATACCATGGCTTAATGATTTCGGCTTTTGCTGTGCACTGTCGGCTAAGTCGACCAGAGCAAGCACTCTTAGTCCCTCAGCTTTCGCAGCTTTAGCTGAAAACCCTTGTAAGCTGGCAAACAGCGTTAGCTGAGTGATGATATCAAGATTAGGATCTAGCGCAGCATCTTGGGGGAGAGAGGCGACTCGACCTAGCAATGCCGGGCTGCCTGGTTTTTCTCCCAGTAAAGATACTTCCCCTGATGATGGGGCAATAAATCCACACAGCAAACTAAATAGCGTGGTTTTACCTGCTCCATTTGGCCCAACTAATGCGATTGGACTACCGGCTTCAAGAGTAATGCTCACCTGTTTTAAGGCGTGTTTACTGCCGTAGGACTTAGATAAGCCTTTGCAACTCACTAAGCTCATAATGCGCTCCTATTGATATAAATTTTGCCTAATAACAGCAATGCAATGGCTTGTAATAACGGTACTGGAGCGTAGATAAAGCTGCCTAAACCTTGGGTATTTATCATCAAGGAGATTTGAGAGCCTGGTAAGATCCACTTCAATTCGCTGATAATAGGTAAATAGTTGTTGATGATAGCGATGCTTATCGACATTAATGCCCAAACTAAGATTGCGTAAATAGTGGCTTGACGAGCCGAATTGGCATAAAGCGACAATAACGCCATCAAAGCGGTATAAGGCAGTAACACTATGACGAGGTTCACCGTAACGACAAGACCTGAAAATAGGGCAGGTATTAATAGCGTTGCATCTCGACTTACGGCAAGCACAATCGTGGCGATGACGGTTAATAGGAGTAGCAGACTTTGGAGCGCCATATGCCCTAGGTAGCGACCGAAAAACAGGCTGTCTCGCCCAGTTCTCAGAGTGTAGAAGCGGAAGGTACCCCGAGACTTATCGGTTGCAAATTGATCGGCGGACACAAAGATACTAAATAGCGGGAAAATATAAAGCGCAGCAATCCAATAGACTGCCATTTCGGCCACAGGCCATTTAAACAGTTCGTTTACCGCTTGTGGGCCGAAGATCCCTTCGATTAACCCTCTAAAATCCGGGTTGAGTAAGAAGCTTGATGCACCACTAATAGGGTAGAGCAAAATGAGTAGCCAGACGAGCGAAAATGCGATGAGTGCAATTAGCCCTCTTGGGTTAAAGAGCATTTTTTTTAGCTCAAACTGTGCGAGTAATAGCGTATTTTTAAGCATGCTATTTTTTGGGGAGCTGTTTTGCAAACTAATCCCTTAATCGTTGGAAGTTGATAGAAATACCAGATTAACACCTATTGCGCCTAGGCGTTAATCTTAAGCTTGTAAATGGATGTGAATGCGCCTTAGCGACCAATCAACTCTTCAAGCTGTGCCTTTAACTCAGCCATTTCTTGCTCAAGAGTTGTGACTCTGGCTTCGAGGGCTGTGGTGTCCTGCGCCGTTAAGCTATCAGTGCCATAACTAGAGGGGGCCTGCAAAGATGGCTGTTGACTGGCATCGACTTCAGTGAATAGTTGGCGATAGCGCGCTTCACGTTTACCTGGCTCTTTAGCTAATAGCATGACAAGTGGTGCTTCTCGTCTTTGTAGCTCGTTTAGAGTAGCCTCGACTTCACTTACATCGTGAAAATCATGTAATCGATTACTGCGAGTCCTGAGCTCTCCAGGCGTTTGTGGTCCGCGAAGCAGTAAAAGGCAGATAACAGCCAGTTCGGAAGATTTAAGTTGTAGGTCGCTAAATTCAGTATTGCAGAAACGATGTTTGTATTTTACCACTCGGCTACCAAAGCCTGATTGTTCTGAGATCAATCGCTTTTTAGTGAGTGCGTCTAAAGTATTTTGTACCTCTGATTCACTGAGGCTTAGGACGGGTTCTCGGCTGGTTTTTTGATTACAGCCTGAGGTTAAACTGTTTAAAGAAAGCGGATATTGCTCTGGGGTTGTGATCTCTTTTTCGAGTAAAACACCAATGACGCGAGCTTCGTGTAAAGTCAGTTCCATATTAACCTCTTAATAAAAAAGCATGACTTTGTTATAACAGAGCCATGCTTTAATGCAAGAGAGTATCTAAGCTTTAGCTAGGTAATTGCTTGTTTTACAAGCATTACAGCTAAATAACTTAATCTTCGAGACGGATCCCATCTGGTGAGATAGTGATCTGCTTATTCTTATATAGGCCACCAATACTCTTTTTAAACGCTTTCTTACTCATAGATAGTTGTGAGTAGATTACTTCTGCATCGGTTTTGTCATTTAGCGGTAAGAAACCACCGGCTTGCTTAAGCTTGATCATAATCGTCACAGAGTGCTTATCAAGCTCTTCTTTTGCACCTTTTTGTAAGATAAGATCAATCTTACCATCACTTCTCATGCGCTTGATAAAGCCTTTAAGCTTTTGGCCGAAGCTTAAACGAGTATAAACTTCATTTTTGTACAATACACCCCAATGGGTATTGTTGATGATGGCTTTGTAGCCAAGATCGGTTGAGCCACCAATAATGAGATTAACTTCTTCATCATTGCGGAATTTTGGCTCTGTTAAGTCAAGAAATTTATCGACTTTAGCAGACGCGACGATACGGTCATCGACATGGCTGGTATAGATGTAAACCAAGTAGGATTTACCCACCTCGATTTCTCTGTGTTGCTCACCAAAAGGTAATAACAGGTCTTTTTCTAAGCCCCAATCTAAAAAGGCGCCATATGGGCCGTTTTCTTTTGCTTCTAAATAAGCAAATTGACCGACTTGCGCATAAGGACGCTTAGTCGTTGCAATGATCATGTCTTCTGAGTCTAAATAGAGAAACACATTGACCATATCTCCAACATGGCAATCCTTTGGTACAGCTTTGCGAGGAAGAAGTACCTGGCCCATCTCTTTAGCGTCTAAATAGACACCAAAATCAACTTGTTTGACGACTTCTAACTTACAGGTTTTGCCTATCTGGATCATGATGTTCTCTACTTTAAAAACAGTAACGATTAAATTCAGCTGGGATTATAGTGGAAAACATTCCAATATGCTTTAGCCTCTTGAAACTAATACCCTAAAGAGCGGAGATACTGTAATTAAAGTAGGGCATTTATCACGAATAGAGGCATAAATGGTACGTTATGTTATCGCGCTATTATAAGGTGATAATAAATTAGCACTAAATGCGCATATGAGTCTTGCATTATCACCTGTCTCAAGGTTTAATTGCGCCGCAAAAATTCTGTGAGAAAAGTGCGTTGTTCGTGCTCACACTTTTTGAATGAAAAATACCGAACTGCGGTTAGGTAATATTGAAAGTCACAAATAGTTTTTTACGGATTAGATTTTACATCTTTGCTCTAAGGGCATACATTCATTAGTAACCGTAAAAGTAGTGAATCGACCTAATTTTAACAGGCGATTTTACTGGGTATAGTTAATACTTATTGTGGGTAGCGCTTACGATGTTACTGAGTGTTAATCCAAACAATTTGTACTTTGTAGATGAATCGGGATGTTACTGATTTAAATAATCGCAAGTTGATTGAAATGACAAAGGTTCGATCAGCTTATTTAAGTTAAATAGACAGGTTAGGACAAATATGAGCAATTGGTCTATTGATGATGCACGCGCAAGTTATAACGTAAATCACTGGAGCCAAGGACTATACGGCATTAGCGATGATGGAGAGGTGACTGTTTCACCAGATCCAAGCCGCCCAGATTGTAAAATTGGTTTGAATGAAATGGCAAAAGATATGGTTAAGTCAGGTGTGGCTTTACCGGTTTTGGTGCGTTTCCCACAAATTTTACATCATAGAGTAAACAGTGTTTGTCAGGCATTTAATCAGGCAATTAAAAAGTATCAATATGAAAATGATTACTTGCTTGTTTACCCGATTAAAGTAAACCAACAGCAAACAGTTGTTGAAGAGATCCTTGCCAGCCAAGTAGCAAAAGAAGTACCGCAGCTAGGGTTAGAGGCGGGCAGTAAGCCTGAGCTAATGGCTGTGCTCGCGATGGCACAAAAAGCCAGCTCGGTGATCATTTGTAACGGTTATAAAGATAAAGAATATATCCGACTTGCCTTAATCGGCGAGAAGCTAGGCCACAAGGTGTATATCGTCCTTGAGAAGATGTCTGAGCTTAAAGTCGTGCTTGAGCAAGCTAAAGAGCTAGGCGTTACACCGCGTCTTGGCTTACGTGTTCGTTTGGCATTCCAAGGTAAAGGCAAGTGGCAGGCTAGTGGTGGCGAGAAGTCAAAGTTTGGTTTGAGTGCTGCTCAGGTGTTGCAAGTGATCAACTCACTTAAGCAGGAAAACATGCTTGAGTCATTAGAGTTGTTGCACTTCCACTTAGGTTCGCAAATCGCCAACATTCGTGATATTCGACAGGGTGTAAGCGAAGCTGGCCGTTTCTACTGTGAGTTGATGAAGCTTGGCGCTAGCGTTAAGTGTTTCGACGTAGGTGGCGGTTTAGCGGTTGATTACGATGGCACACGCAGCCAAAGTAGCCATTCAATGAATTACGGCTTAACTGAGTATGCTAACAACATCGTGAGTGTGCTAACCGATATGTGTAAAGAGTATGAGCAGCCGATGCCGAGAATTATCTCTGAATCGGGCCGTTACTTGACAGCACATCATGCGGTATTGCTAACAGATGTGATCGGTACTGAAGCTTATAAGCCTGAAGATATTCAGCCCCCAGCAGAAGACGCACCTCAATTACTGCACAACATGTGGCAGTCTTGGATTGAAGTTAGTGGTAAAGCCGATCAGCGTGCCTTGATTGAGATTTACCATGATTGTCAGAGTGACTTAACAGAAGTGCACTCACTGTTTGCCGTTGGTCAGTTAGGGTTAGCTGAACGTGCATGGGCTGAGCAGGTTAACTTACGCGTTTGCTACGAATTACAAGGTAGCATGAGTGCTAAGTACCGTTTCCACAGACCCGTTATCGATGAGTTAAACGAGAAGTTAGCGGATAAGTTCTTTGTTAACTTCTCATTATTCCAGTCGCTACCTGATGCATGGGGTATCGATCAGGTGTTCCCTGTGATGCCATTATCTGGACTAGATAAAGCGCCAGAGAGCAGAGCGGTTATGCTGGACATTACCTGTGACTCTGACGGTACTGTGGATCAGTATGTAGAAGGTCAAGGTATTGAAACTACGTTGCCAGTACCAGCTTGGACACAAGAGAGCCCGTATTTAATCGGTTTCTTCTTAGTCGGTGCATATCAAGAGATTTTAGGTGATATGCATAACCTGTTTGGTGACACTAACTCAGCAGTTGTGCGTTTGGATGAAGATGCGCGCACTAATGTTGAGTCTGTATTAGCCGGTGATACGGTTGCCGACGTGCTTAGATACGTTAACTTGGATGCGGTTTCATTTATGAGAACCTATGAAGAGTTAGTCAACAAGCATATCGCAGAAGACGAGCGTGCTAACATTCTTGAAGAGTTACAGTTGGGTCTTAAAGGTTACACTTACCTAGAAGATTTCTCATAATCGGATGCCTAGTCGCGTGAGGTTAGTAGCTTAAGTATTTTTACAAAGGCCAATAACTGCTCTCGAGCTACATAACCAGCTTTAAGTTCGCTTGAAGCTGGTTTTGTTTTAAGCCTGACATAGACCAACAACAGCATCCAATGCATTTGACTTAGATCCCATCTAAGCTTGTAAAGGAACTTTAATGCGAGTTTTGCGTTCAAACTACTTACGTTAGATGAGAGCTTTATTGCTGACAGATATTTGAAGGAATTACGATAAGATGTTTTTTGAAGGGTCGGAGAAGAAAATAGAGCTACACATGAGTCGTAGTACTGTTTCATTACGATCTTTACCGAACGACTTTTGGCAGCAAGCACTTGCAGAGGCCGGAGCGGAGATCTTATCGGTACTTTCAAATCAACATTGCGATGCATATGTGCTGAGCGAATCGAGTTTATTTGTTTGGGAACATAAACTTCTATTAATCACATGTGGCAATACGCGCTTAGTCGATGCGGTGATTTACCTGATTGAACAGCTTGGTACAAGGTGTATCTCAAGTTTAAGTTATCAACGTAAGAGTGAGTTTTTATCCCATCTCCAAGCAAGCCGTTTTGAGGATGATATAGAGCAACTTAAAGCTCATATTCCTGGCATTGCATATCGAGTAGGGCATTTAGATAACCACCACCATTATCTATTTTGTAGTCAAGCAAACCAAGATAGTAACAGTGGTGCGAGTTTGTTGATGTATCACATCAAAGGTGAAGCGGCTGAGTATTTGCGTAGCGATAAACAATCGAGTGCACAGATCCGCAGTTTATTGCAACTAGAGTGGTTATTACCTCAGTTTCAGTTTGATGATCACCTATTTAAACCATGCGGTTATTCAGTCAATGGCCTGTTTGAAGATAGGTTTATAACCATACATATCACACCTCAAGAGCGAAGCTCTTATGTGAGTATTGAAACAAACTTGAATTTTTCGCAATATCCGTTCAATATTTTCTCTGAACTGTTGAAAATATTGAACCCCAGCAGTTGGGACATCATTGGGATGAATATGCAGATCCACAACCAAGACTTTCCTTCGCATCGAAGGCTAGCGAGTTGTGTTCTACAGTTAAATCAGCTTAATGAATTTAATTACAATCACTATATACAAGCTGACAGTGAAATCCTGTGCGCTGAAGTATTGTGACTCTAGACATTTTATGGAGTATTTATGACCACTATTGCAGATAAGCCTGATTATTCGCTTTATTCAAATGCATTTGGTTACTTAAGACAGCCGTTAGACTTCAAACCATTAGAAGGCGATGCGGATGTTGTAGTGTTAGGCTTACCTTTTGATATGGCTACAACGGGTCGTTCTGGCGGACGTATGGGGCCTGGTGCAATTCGAAATGCTTCAGTTAACTTGGCTTGGGAAGAAACTCGCTGGCCTTACCAGTTTAAACTTAGTGAGCACGTTAAAATCGTTGATGCGGGTGACCTAGTTTATAACTGTGGTGATTCAGCTGACTTTACTCAGCGAGTTGAGGACTTCGCGACAAAAATCTTAGAATCTGATAAAGCTATGCTAAGTTTTGGTGGCGATCACTTTGTGACTTTGCCTCTGTTACGTGCTCATTATAAGAAGCACGGTAAGATGGCGTTATTGCACTTTGATGCACATACCGACACTTATAGCCAAGGTAGCAAGTATGATCATGGCACTATGTTCTATCATGCGCCAATTGAGGGGATTATCGCTGCAGAGAACTCAATTCAAGTCGGTATTCGTACCGAGTATGATACTGCTAATCATCTTTTCGAAGTTATCGATGCTGCAGCAGCTAATGAAATGACTGCAGATGAGATTGTTGTACAAATTCGTGAGCGTGTTGGCGACATGCCACTATACGTGACTTTCGATATTGACTGTTTAGACCCAGCTTTTGCACCAGGCACTGGTACCCCAGTTTGTGGCGGCCTGACTAGTGACAAGGCGATGAAAATTATTCGTGGTCTAAAAGGCATGAAGATTGTGGGCATGGACGTGGTTGAAGTGGCTCCTGCTTACGACAGCGCTGAGATCACTGCTTTAGCTGGTGCGACTTTAGGCCTAGAGATGTTGCATGTTTGGGCTGAGTCTAACGGTAAGATCAAATAAATTATCCTAGCTAACATGTTAGATGAAAATATCTAGTTAGGGAGTTTATTAAAAGGCTCCCGCCAAACGGCTAAGATTGTTATGATTAAAGAAGCGCTCAATGAGCGCTTCTTTTTTTATGTGTTTTGAAAGGATTTTAACATGTCAGAGATCAGTGGTATCAGACGCGAATACACATTAGGTGAATTACACAATGAAGAGGTGCCTAGTGAACCTATGGACCTGTTTAATGCGTGGTTGGAAGTCATACGTGATTCTGACATCAAAGATCCAACGGCAATGTCGGTAGCGACAGTTGATGAGAATGGGCAACCTTTTCAAAGAATTGTATTACTCAAGCGTTTTGATAACGATGGGTTTGTATTTTTTACTAATCTAGAGAGTCGTAAGGCTCAGCATATAGCGAATAATGCACAGGTTAGCATTCTATTCCCTTGGCACAGTTTAGATAAGCAGGTTGCCGTTACTGGTGTTGCGGAGCCGCTGTCTAAAACTGAGGTGCTTAAGTACTTTATGAGCCGCCCTAAAGAGAGCCAAATTGCCGCTTGGGTGTCTAAACAATCGAGCCCTATTAGTGCAAGAAAAGCGCTTGAGAGTAAATTTGTCGAGATGAAAGCTAAGTTCTCTAAAGGTGACGTGCCTTTACCTAAATTTTGGGGGGGGTATCTGGTTAGGCCAAAAAGTATTGAGTTCTGGCAAGGAGGGGAGCATCGTTTACATGACAGGTTTATTTATACCAAGACCGAAGATAGCTGGGAGCACAGTCGTTTAGCCCCATAACCATAGTGATTCGAAAAGCCGCATTGTTTGCGGCTTTTGTGCTTCTGGCAATCCATTCTAATATAAAGAGTGAATATAGGTATAAATAATCGTTATATAAATACGGTTTAAAAATAAGCGCTTGAGAATGGAAAATGATTGAATTAGGTTAAGCTTAACTTTCAAGGTGAATCACTAAATTTCAAGAGGATGTGAAAATGAAAAGTATAATCATAGGCATATTATTACTGCCTTTGTCGCTGGTGGCTTCAGCAGGCACCTGGACTGTTGAAAACGACAGCTCAAATGTAAACTTTATATCCATTAAAAAGGGAGATATTGCTGAGGTTCATCATTTTAAATCTGTTGCAGGAACCTTGAATGATAAAGGGCAGTTTGATTTTTTGATTGCTTTGGCAAGCGTGGCAACAAATATCGACATTCGTGATGAACGTATGGATTCTCTACTGTTTGAAGTGGATAAATATCCGCAACTGACTTTAAAAGCCCAAGTTGACCCTAAGTTGCTTGCAAGTTTAGCCATAGGTTCGGTAACGGTAGCTACAATTGATGCTGAGGTAGCGCTACATGGTAACAAGCAGAAGATGGCTTTTACTGTGAGTATCGCTAAGCTCTCAGATTCTCATATACTGGTTGCTAGTGTGGCACCTGTCATAGTGAATGCTAGCAGTTTTGGCCTGACAGCAGGAGTTGAAAAACTGCGCGAAGTTGCTGGATTATCTGCAATAAGTAAAGCTGTGCCAGTCTCTTTTATGCTGAATCTAAAACAATAGTGACAAAACGCGTTTAGCGTGATTGCAAAAAGGCTGTACCGTCTGTAAACCGACGATACGGCCTTTTTGTTAGTGGTTACCATGGTTTGCGTTTAACTTTTATTACATAGGCTTAGTAGCGAGTACTTGCTATCAGCACTCGATATTAGAGGAGGGGGGAATAATATTTACCTAATCCTAAGCGGGCACAGGCTTTGATTTTTTGATGCTTTAATGAAGCAGGTTTCGCGACTAGGGGCTGAACAACGTGTTGAGCATTGCGCGAGCCATAGTAAAAGTGACGCGGTTCAAATTGGGAGGATTTCATTTAGAAAGAAACTCAGATAGTATCCTGCTTAGAACATAAATAATAAAATGGTTACGCATCTTACACTATAGAGAAAACCCTCAGAGTGTTTAGATTTGTGTATTTTGAGTTGAGTATGGTTACCGATAAAGACGGATATGTGCACCTGATCCAGTATTTAACTGAGCACTTAGGAATATTTGAAAACTCACAGCAACATAACGCCTGTGATGAAACTGTGATGGAGCTGTTTGAAGAACAACTTGCTGCTCAAATCATCATGGTTTGTGGCCAAAACCCTTCACTGACTTTCTCCCAGAGAAACCTAGTGATCCGAGAGGTCGATGCAATTGTTTACGATCTTGAGGAGATCTTGGCGCGAGTCGCTAGCCATAAGGCTAACGCGGAACAAACTCGGTTTATTTGCGAGTTTTCCTGTTTGATTAAGAACTTGTTCGACCAAGAAATTGCTAGATTAACCGCTGAATGATTTTAAGCATTTTATATTTAGTTACAGTTCTCTTTCGCTATCTGCTTGTTGCTCTTGGGCTAAAGGCCTAATGTTGCAGTATCTATGTGGGAGAGCTGTATGCTGAGTAATATAAGAAAATCCATGAATAGACAGCATATGTTTGTATATGCCTGTTTACTCGTGTTTTGGTTTTTTCTGAGACTGTTCAGTGAAAATGCGTTTGATCTTGGCTGGGGCTTTTTTCCCCTAGTGGTGTCTTTGCCATTTGTTCCCTTTGTCTTAGTCTGGTTGGCTGTGCAGTTTTATCGGCATTTAAGATTGTTTAACACCAGTTTTAATCGAAAATGGCATGCCTGCCATTGCACCTGTACATCGGCCTTGTTTAGCTTGTTTATATTTCAGTTTATTTATTAATATTAATCAATAAACCTAGTATTTTTTGCTAAAGTGCCAGTATTCATACAGCTTTGCTGTGTAATAGTGCCTACCTCTTCAATCAGCTTTATTTCTTGCTATCATAAAGCCAAGTAAGTCTATATTAACCATTTAAGGAATCACGATGCTTAAAAAAGTAGGATTGTGTTTATTACTACTGACGTCGTCTTTGTCTGTGACAGCAAATGAGAAAGCTGTCATCGGCTCTACCGCCAAAATGTCTGTGGCCCATGCTGGTCTTTCTTATGTTGCGCGCATCGACACCGGAGCAGTTAATACTTCGCTGCATGCCTATGACATAGAAGTTGAAGGTGGTAGCGCAAAGAAGATGAAAGATAACATTGGCAAGATGGTTTCTTTTACAACCGAGAATAATATTGGTGAGAAAAAGCGATTAAAAGCTAAGATAGTTAAGACTTCAACAGTCAGTAATTCTCAAGGGACTGAGACTCGCTACATGGTCGACCTCGATGTTGGTTTTAAGGGCAAAGAGCGTAAAGTAAGAGTTAACCTTAGAGACCGTAGCCATATGGACTACAAGTTGTTAATCGGCCGAAACTGGCTTAAAGATCGTTATGTAGTCGATGTGTCTGAGAAGAAGCGAATTGGTCCGACGGCACCGATTAGTATCGTAGAATCAGGGTTAGTGTTTAAAACCCGTATCGATACTGGTGCGGTAGAAAACTCATTGCATGCTTTTGATCTTAAAATTGAAAATGAAGATCCTGACATGGAGAAAAATGTTGGTAAGGTGATTCACTTTACCACTGAAAATGAAAAGGGCGAGTCCCATGTGGTTAAGTCTCGCATCGTGGAGACTTCTTTGATTCGAAACGCACAAGGAAGTGAGATCCGCTATATGGTTGAGCTCAAAATTGGTCAGCTTGGTCAAGAATATAAAGTGAAGGTTAACCTAAGAGACAGAAGTAAAATGTCTTATAAATTATTAATTGGCCGTAACTGGCTACAGGGACACTATATTGTCGATGTGTCGCTTTAGGTGCGTCGCTTACGTCAATAAATAGCTCGCTAGAAAAGACACCTGCACACTGAGTGCTGTGCTTAAGGTGTCTTTTCGTGTCATTAAGTAGATAAGCTGTAGCTTACCAAAGTATTAAATCCCGACTCTGTTGGTAAAGGTGTCACGTTAATTTTGCCGTTAAACTCACTCTTTAACCAAACCGATAGTGCCGATAGTGTCCCTTTGACTTCTGCGTGATCAAGCGCCTTCTGCAGCTCTGCTAGTTGCGCCTCCTCAAAGCCTTTTCCATTGTCATATATCGTCATCATTATCTGCTGATTATCTTTGCTTAGCACGATCTTCATATTCTGAGTCGTACCTTGCTGATAAAACGCATCGGTAATGGTGTTGCTGATAGCTCGATAGAAAATGAGTAGAAAATGCCAATGGACGCCCTCGACAATTAGCCTGTTTTCGCTATCGATTTCTAGAGCAATATTCTTTTCAACTAATTTGGGTTGTAACAACGCGACAATATGTTCAAGCAGCGAGACTAAGTCTATAGGCTTAGCGATATAATCTTGAGCAGAAAAAAGATATTCAAGATGTCTTAATCGTGCAGTTTGTTCGTCAAGTTTGTTGTTAAAATCTGCCACATTAATTTCGTTATTTGCCAACCTGTAGGCACTGGCCGCTAATTCGTCTTGTTTTCTGAATATGGGTTTTACAATACTTGAGACAAGAGAAGGGTATAGGGTTTGATTTTCAAGTTTTACTCTCTCGAAGTTATGTTGACGATTATTCTCAAACTTAGCTTGCTGACTCTCACTCTGTAAGCGTTTATTAGTTAGCTCAAGTTTTTCAATGAAGCGAATGTTATCCGATTTTTCCTGCCTAAGGATCTCAAATTGGGCCCGTTTCTTTAGTTCAATCTCCTTGCTGGCACTGATATCAAATGCAATTGTACCTACTGAAGTTAGCTGTTTTTTCTCATTGAAAATAGGGAACTTAGTGACGAGGTAGATATGTTGTTTACCGTCAAGTGGGAAACTTTGCTCGTAACTCAGTTCAAGCTGTTCATTGAACACGATCAGATCTTTTTGCTGATTAACCTTGGCTATTTCTTTAGGCATTATCAGGTGATCCTTTACTCCTAAAATCTTGCCACGCTCAAGCGACAGCACATTGCAGAACTGGTCGTTGACTAAGGTAAATTCACCTTTGGTATTCTTAATGAAAATTAAGTTATGCGCAGAGTTGAGTACTGAGTTTAGCTGCTCTTTTTTCTCTTCTAACTCACTTTTAGATTGTTGTTGCACATCTAATTGCTGCTCTAATGCAAGGTTAGTGGCATCTAAGCTAGCAAGTGCAATTTCTAACTGTCGAGTCCGAGAACTAAAAGCCTTGGCGAGCATACCAATTTCATCATTTCGTGTTGTCGCTTCAAGCTCAATTTTTGCGGGGTTTGAGTCATTTAAAGCGCGAACCATACGGCTAATCGGTGTGATAAATAATTTATTTTGCACGATGAAAAGCAGGATAAGTGCAAATATTTGTATACTGACTAAGTAGATCCCAACAGAGCTGGCTAATGACTCAGCGTTATAGGCGATGCTAGAAATAGGGGTTACTAAGACAATCTTCCAGTAAGTTCCCGGCATTAAGAACACGGTGACAATGACGGGCTCCTTGAGCCGTGGGTCGCTATCAAGTTGAAGGCTTGCCACAAGTTCTACCTGCTGGAGTTTGTTATTAGCATTTTGATTTATCAATGCCACAAGCTTAGCACGTTGGTTTTTTGGGACATTTTGAACGACATTGGCTAGCTGTGTTTCTTCATAAGCCTTATTTAGATTCGCTCGCTGAATAAACTCGGTATCAATCTGCTTGATAGTCTTATGAAGAGGTAAAAAAGAGGGATGCTTTTGGGTAAATGTACTGAATGCTTGAAACAGTGCCTGCTCATCGATGCTGTCGTTATTGTCAAGATCCGGATAGGATAATAAACGGTTTTGTTGGTCAAGCGCGAACACATAGCCGCCTTGACTCGGAGTCGCGGTGTTAAAAAAATTATCTAGACTCGATAGCGCAACATCTACCGTGGAGACGCCGATAAACTCATGTTGTTGCCACATAGGAACGGATGCTGTCAGCATTGCCTTTTGGGTAAAAGGGTCAATATAAGACTTAGACCAATAGGTCGTATCTCTAGGGTAAAACTTTGCTGGAACATACCAATTTTCAAGGTAGTAGGGCTGTATACTTGCTGCGTTATAGTCGTTGACTGCTATTAGCTCGTTGGCAAAGTTGCGTGCCCAAAAGTAACTGTCTTTTTCATTGTTAGGGTTAAATAAAAACGGTTCTGGCCAAATACCACCGCCTAGTATGACTTCTTGTTGTCCAGGTTGCTCTAATAGCGCGGGTATTGCGGTTTTTAACTGCTCAGGGTTGTGTTGATACAGCTCGCCTAAGGCACCCATTGATACTGCGAGGTTTTCAATTTTGTTGGTTTTTTGCTGCAGCTTAGCGACGATGGTTTTCCCCTGATTGATACTCAAAAACTCTTGATTATCAATCAAACGCTCAGTTTCAATCGTTTTAAGAAACCATACGCTGGTAATAATGATAATAGCGGCGACGATCAGTTGAACCAACATAAACTGCATCGGTAAATTTGAGCGCCAGTCGGTTAATTTTGCATACTGTGTATTGAGTTTAGCCATGTATAATTATCTACTCAAATAATGAATTCCCCCTCCATTGGCATCCGTACTAAATAAGAAATGGGGCTTGTTGAGCTAATTATATAAGTCTTGTTGTTTTTTTGTAAAACAAACACGGGCTTTAGTGAGTGAAATTTCTTTAGAATCAAAAAAGCAGCCAAATAGCTGCTTTTTTGATATTGGTATTAGACCTTTAAACCAATAAGCAATTTATCCAACTGTTCGGCAGTTGCATGAAGTTCATCACAGCCCGTTACCGATTGATTTGCAGATTGCTCCACATCATGGGATTGATTACGGATGTCCATAAGGTTAGTGGCTATCTCGTTCGCGACAGAGGACTGTTCTTCGGCTGATGTTGCTATTAGCTCGCTCATCTCGAAGACTTTCGCACTATGATGAGCAATGCCTTCTAAGTCTTTACCCGTATCTAGCACATGCTTCTTACCTTCTTCAGCTTTCTCTACGGTGCGATGCATAACTTGTTTAAGATTACGCGCCCCTGATTGTAGTGCTTCAATCATGGTTTTGATCTCAACTGTAGCAGCTTGAGTTCGTCCGGCAAGGGTTCTAACCTCATCAGCAACTACGGCAAATCCTCGACCTTGTTCACCCGCTCGTGCTGCCTCAATCGCTGCATTCAATGCTAATAGGTTAGTCTGTTCAGAAATCGCATTAATCGTGGTGACGACTTCATCAATTTTTGCAGCATTTTCATTGAGCCTGTTCACCGCTTCAGAGGCGTCACCAATTTCTATCGATAAGCCGCCAATTGCTTCAACTGTAATGGCGATATCGCGAGAGCCTGCATCAACTTGAGCATTAGCTTCCTGAGTTTCAGCGGAAGACAACTCTGCATTGCGCGCCACTTCAGAAACCGCAGCTGTCATTTGTTCCATCGCAGTGGCTAATGAATCGATATGCTGACGCTGATCCATAGCTAAAGATTGGCCTTCTTCTGCCGTATTTCTAAAGGACTGAACCACATTGCGAATTTGTAGACTAGCACTGGTTATTTCACTAACAAGTTTATGTTGGCGCTCAACTAGGGTATCTATACTAATGGCAAGAATACTGAATTCATCTTTTACTTCAAAAAAGTTAAGTCGACCAGTTAAGTCCCCCTCTGCGGCTCTCTTTAGTGCCATGACATTGGTGTAAAGTGCGCCGCCAACAAAACTCGAAATATAGTAACTGACGATTAAGATAATCAAGATCAATAGTCCGATAGCAAGAAAAGCTGCATATTCGTTATGACTGCCAGCGTCTTGCTCTGTGGTAAACACGGTAATGATGCCTTGCGAGCCAATAGAGCTGACGCTTTCTATCATATCCCCCTTGATAGTCGTTTCGCCGCCATTAGCTGCCATAGCCGTTATTTGCTGGCTAGCATTTTGCTGCTCATAGACAGACAGATCGCCTTTTATTGCCGTTAGAAATGCCTTCTTGTTTTCTGGCGAAATATGTTGATAAGCAACATCAAGTGCTTGGTTGAGTGTTTGGTTGAACTTTTTGGTTTGAGTGACTTGGCTATCGAGTAGATTTTGCTTGTACTGGTTGTTTAGCAGAGCCGATAAACCTAAGAGGGTGAAGATGGGGATTATCGCTAATAATGCAAACTTTGTTTTAAGTGTCATATGGATAAGGTATTTATCAACCCAGCGGAATTTAACTTCTTTCATCATATTCTCTTTTATTATAATCACTACTTACTGATTTATCGGAAGGATTTACAGTTTCCTTAGTAATTTTTTTGAAAGCGCTTAAGAGCAAGAAAGGTTTCTAACTAAAGCGAGAGATAAGTTATTGAAAAACGAGATATCTGATGGGTAACTATTGTTTGTGAAAATATTTTTAACAAAATGGCTTATTAAAACCGCGGCCTTAATATGGGGTGTATCCTTTAGAATAGATTCAAAATCGTTAACCGAGATGCTGAGCAAGCTTTATTTAGCTAACCCTTGTATAAGGACTAAGCAAAATAGGCAGTTAGCAGGTAAAAAAGTGAATTATCCCTAGTCAAACGTCCCTGTCTAACGTAAAATTTTAGTCTTTTTCTATTTTCACAAAGAAAATACGTTAGCCCAAAAGTCGTAGGTCTAGGACTTACTTGCACTGGAAGAGATGATGTCACAGTTAACAGAGATCGTAGAACAGGCTTTAGCCGCCATCGAAGGAGCTACAGATTTAAAAGCTCTCGATGACCTCCGTGTCGATTACCTTGGTAAAAAAGGTCAAATCACCGACATGATGAAAATGATGGGAAAACTTCCTCCTGAAGAGAAGCCAGCTTTTGGTCAAGCAGTAAACCAAGCAAAGCAGGCGGTTCAGCAGCAGCTTTCTATTCGTATTGATGGCCTTAAAGCTGCAGAGCTTGAAGCACAGCTTAAAGCTGAAAGCATTGATGTGAGCCTTCCTGGTCGTCGTATCGAGAACGGTGGTTTACACCCAGTTACGCGCACCATTGAACGTATTGAAGCATTCTTTGGTGAGTTAGGCTTTGTTGTTAAAGATGGCCCAGAAATCGAAGATGACTTTCATAACTTCGACGCGTTGAACATCTCTGAGCATCATCCTGCTCGTGCCGATCATGATACTTTCTACTTTAACCCGAAAGTGATGTTACGTACGCAAACCTCAGGTGTGCAGATCCGTACCATGGAGCACGAGAAGCCACCATTACGTATTATCTCTCCGGGCCGTGTATATCGTAATGATTACGACCAAACACATACACCAATGTTCCATCAGGTGGAAGGTCTACTAGTTGCTGAAAACGTTAACTTTGCTGAACTTAAAGGCATTTTGCACGATTTCTTACGTAATTTCTTTGAAGAAGATTTAGAAGTGCGTTTCCGTCCATCTTACTTCCCGTTCACTGAGCCTTCTGCTGAAGTTGACGTAATGGGTAAGAATGGTAAGTGGTTAGAAGTATTAGGTTGCGGCATGGTACATCCAAACGTACTGCGTAGCGTTGGTATCGATCCTGAGAAATACTCGGGCTTTGCATTCGGTATGGGCGTTGAACGTCTTTCAATGTTGCGTTATGGCGTTAATGACTTACGTTCATTCTTTGAAAACGACCTACGCTTCCTGAAGCAATTTAAATAAACGGAGCTGTAATAGCATGAAATTTAGCGAATCTTGGCTTCGTGAGTGGGTTAACCCAAGTGTTAACCGCGAAGAATTATCACACCAAATTACCATGGCCGGTCTTGAAGTGGACGGCATTGAGCCTGTAGCGGCAGATTTTAGCGGCGTTGTTGTTGGTGAAGTGGTTGAGTGCGGTCAGCACCCAGATGCTGACAAACTACGTGTAACTAAAATCAATGTTGGTGGCGAAGAGCTAATCGACATCGTGTGCGGTGCATCAAACTGCCGTTTAGGTCTTAAAGTTGCAGTTGCTATGGTTGGCGCTGTGCTACCTGGCGATTTCAAAATCAAAAAAGCTAAGCTACGTGGGCAACCATCATTTGGTATGTTGTGCTCGTTTGGCGAGCTTGGCGTTGATATCGAAAGCGATGGCATCATTGAATTGCCACTAGATGCACCTGTTGGCCAAGACGTACGTGAATACTTAGATCTAAACGATGCTGTCATTGATGTAGACTTAACGGCTAACCGCGCAGACTGTTTAGGTATGGCTGGTCTTGCTCGTGAAGTTGGCGTTTTAAATCGTCAATCGGTTACAGAACCGACTTGGGATGCGGTTGAAGCGACAGTTGCTGATGCAGTTACTGTTGACATTCAAGAGCCTCAAGAATGTGGTCGTTACTTGGGCCGTGTTATCAAAAACGTTAACGTTAAAGCTGACACACCACTATGGATGCAAGAAAAATTGCGTCGTAGCGGTATCCGCTCTATCGACCCAATCGTTGATATCACAAACTTCGTGTTGATTGAGTTTGGTCAACCAATGCACGCGTTTGACTTAGCTAAGTTAGACGGCGGTATTGTGGTTCGTAAGCCTAACGGCGAAGAGAAACTGACTCTGCTTGATGGTAACGAAATCACTATCCCTGCAGGCATGCTGATTATTGCTGACCAAGTTAAGCCATTAGCACTTGCGGGTGTATTTGGTGGTGAGCATAGTGGCGTAACGACTGAAACCACAGATATCGTACTTGAGTGTGCTTATTTTGCACCTTTAGCTATCCTAGGTAAGGCGCGCAAGATTGGTCTGCATACTGATGCATCGCACCGTTTTGAACGTGGCGTAGACCCAGAGCTTCAACAAAAAGTCATGGACCGCGCAAGTCGTTTGGTTCTAGATATTTGTGGTGGTGAAGCGGGCCCAGTTGTTGAAACTAAGTCTGAAGAGAATCTACCTAAGCCAGTACAGATTGTATTGCGCCGTAGCAAGCTAGATAAGACTTTGGGTCATCATATTGACGATGCTGAAGTTAAAGAGATTCTAGAGCGCTTAGGCTTTATCGTTGAAGTGAGTGAAGGCTTGTGGAATGTAACCACGGCAACTTACCGTTTCGATATGGCGATAGAAGAAGACTTAATTGAAGAAGTTGCCCGTATTTACGGTTACAACAATATTCCAAATATCGCGCCTGTTGCTCAGCTAAGCATGTCAGACCATAAAGAGTCTAACATTAACATTAAGCGTGTTCGCAGTATGTTAGTGGCTCGTGGCTTCCAAGAAGCGGTGACTTATAGCTTTGTTGATCCTAAGCAACAAGAGCTAGTGCATCCAGGTGCAGAGGCGATGATTCTTCCGAACCCAATTTCGGTTGAAATGTCTGCTATGCGTCTGTCTATGTTTACCGGTCTTTTAACTGCAGTTGGTTATAACCAGAGTCGTCAGCAGAACCGCGTAAGATTGTTTGAGACTGGTTTGCGCTTTGTGCCAAATGAGTCAGCAGAATCTGGCGTGTCACAGCAACCAATGCTTGCTGCTGTTATTGCTGGTAACCAAAATGACGAACATTGGACAATGGAGTCAAAAACCGTTGACTTCTTCGACCTAAAAGGTGATTTAGAAGCTGTCATTGGTTTGACTGTTGCTGATGCTGAATTTAGCTTCAGAGCGGCAAGTCATCCAGCGCTTCATCCGGGGCAATGTGCTGAAATCTTAAGAGATGATCGCGTAATTGGTATCATAGGTACGGTTCATCCGAGCCTAGAGAAGCCATTTGGCCTAAACGGAAAAACAATTATTTTCGAGCTAGAATTAGATGCTTTATTGCACGCTAATTTGCCGCTAGCCCAGACTGTATCTAAGTTTCCAGCTAACCGCCGTGATATCGCCATCGTAGTTGATGACGCTGTTGCAGCGAATGATGTTGTAAAATTGATAAGAAAAGTTGGCGAAAATCAGTTGGTTGGCATAAACTTGTTCGATGTATACCGAGGTAAAGGTGTAGAGGAAGGCAAAAAGAGCCTTGCAATAGCACTCTTATTACAAGACAACGCTCGTACATTGGAAGAGAAAGAAATCGCAGAGATGGTAGACGTCGTGGTTTCTGCTCTGAAAGACGAGTTCAACGCATCGTTGAGGGACTAAAAGTATGGCACTTACCAAAGCCGAAATGGCAGAACATCTTTTTGAAACGCTAGGTATCAACAAGAGAGTAGCGAAAGAGATGGTAGAGACGTTTTTCGAAGAAATTCGTCAAGCTCTTGAAAGTGGTGAGCAGGTCAAGCTGTCTGGCTTTGGCAACTTTGACCTGAGGGACAAGAATCAAAGACCGGGAAGGAACCCAAAAACGGGAGAAGATATCCCAATTTCGGCACGCCGCGTAGTAACTTTCCGTCCAGGACAGAAACTTAAAAGTCGCGTCGAAGAGGCTAACGCAAAGAAATAATTGCTTTAGCACTGTAATGAAGAGGCCACTCAATTGAGTGGCTTTTTCTGTTTCCATTTGCTGTAGAGGTTTTTATCCTTGTCTAGAAAGCCGAAGTATTTTGACCGACGTTTTAAGCTTAGTTTGTTGCACCCAAGATATTGGTTAACCTGGGGCGCCATTCTAGTGCTGGTGGTATTTGGTCTTATGCCTGCTTGGTTAAGGGATCCAATCGCTCGTACCTTAGCTAAATTAGTGATGAAAATTGCTAAGAAGCCGATTAAGGTTGCTAGGGCTAATTTGACGACTTGTTTCCCTGAAAAAACAGCTGATGAGATTGAAGCGTTAGTGAAAGATAACGTCGAAAACTTTGTAATGATCTTGCTGGCACAATCAGAATTGATGCTGAAGTCGCGTGCTCATATGAGACGTCGAGTGAAGCTGCATGGTTTTGAGCATGTTGAGCAAGTAAGAGCTGCGGGTCAGCCTGTCATTTTCATTATGCCGCATGTATGGGGAATTGAATACGCAGGCTTAAGGCTTAACCTAGATTTGCCGATGGTCTCGATGGCAAAAGCTCATAAGAATGATCTGTTTAACTGGTTTAATAACCGTATGCGCAGCTCCCAAGGCGGCAATATCTATATGCGAGAAGCCGGTATTCGTGCACTGCTTAGTGAGTTAAAACAAGATAACAGTTTCTTTTATCTACCCGATGAAGATTTAGGGCGAGATAAGAGTGTATTTGCGCCGTTCCTTGGTACTACTAAAGCCACATTACCAGTTGTTGGTCGTTTAGCTCAGGCCGGCAATGCTCAAGTTATGCCAGTCAAGATTGGCTATGATAAAGTTAAGCGTCATTTTGACTTAACTGTCATGCCTGCTATCTCGCCTGAAACCATGCAGGGTAAAGAAAATGAAGCCATTGCCTTGAATAAGGCGGTAGAGCAGGTGATCTTAGCTTATCCTGAACAGTATATGTGGTTCTTAAAGGTGCTGAAAACTCGTCCTGAAGGTGAAGCTTCCATTTATAACTAGCCTTTTAAATATAGTATTACAGCCGAAAAGAACTTATCTGTAGTTATGTGTTATCTGTCTCAGTACGCATATATTGATTCACAAAAAAGCCGCAACTCAAATTGCGGCTTTTTTATTACGCTATTTTGTCATCGACTAAACGATAAGTTGGTACTCGTCGCGTAAGATATCGATGATTTCCTGCTTAGGGTTATCACTTATCTGCAGCTTTTGTCCGATGATCTTTTCAGCAATACCCACATATGTATTCGAGATATCCATCATCACAGATTCTGGTAGCTTGTTATCCGTTGCTAGTGCGAAACGCTCTTGCATGCGGTTCTTGTTTAACAAGATATCTGGATCTGGGAAATGGTTAAGCAGCCATTGTCTAAAGCCTTCTTTAGATTGCTCGATGATCTTGCCATCACGGTGCGATGAACCATCCCAAATGCGAGAGCTATCAGGTGTACCCACTTCATCCATATAGATGAGCTTTTCGTTGCCTGCAGCATCATTGACGTAGCCAAATTCAAATTTAGTATCGACAAAGATTTGATCGTGCTCAGCCAATGCGTCGCTAATCACGTCAAAGCCTTCTTTAAGCAATTTCTCGTAAAGATCGATATCTGACTCATTACTGAAGTTAAAGCCTTTAACGTGGCGCTCAATGTCGCTACGTGAAACATTAACGTCATCAGCTTCTGGCACGCCTTCAAGACCCGTTAGCACACCTTTAGTAGAAGGAGTGATAAGTAGCTCAGGTAGCTTTTGATCTTTTTCTAGGCTTTCAGGGATAGTGATACCACAGAATTCACGCTCACCTTTGGTGTATGAACGCCACATAGAACCAGTAATATATTGACGAGCAATCGCTTCAATCATCACAGGACGGGCTTTTTGTACGATCCATACGAGTGGGTGCGGGATATCAAGGATATGACTATCGGCAAGCCCCTTGTCTTTGAAAAGTTTAAACCAGTGATTTGAGATGGCATTAAGCGCCGTACCTTTACCAGGAACGCCATTTAAACCATTTTCACCTTGCCATACGCAATCAAAAGCTGAAATACGGTCACTGATCACCATAATGGCAAGCGGTGCATCGGCTGGTACATCGTAACCTTTATCTTTAATTAGCCGAGCGCTATCTTCTTCGGTTAACCAGTAAACACTGCGGACCTTACCTGAGTGAACAGGTTTGTCGGTACGAATTGGGAGGTTGTCATTTACGACTAAAACTTTATCTGCAAGATTCATAGGGCACACTTTTATTATTGAGAAGCTTAATTTTAGTGGCGCAGATTGTATCAGAAGATGACGATTGCAACACTAGGGTAACGAGGGTTTTACTCTTTGTAAAAACAGTGTTTTCTATAGTGTAAAATAGCAGGCTCAAGTTGAGGGCAATTGAAATATTATGCTGTTAAGCCTAGCTGAAACGGAATTTATTCTTGCTAAAGAAAAAGGACGTAAATTTAGCTTACGCCCTTAATATTTGCTACTTAGCCTTATTGTGTCTTTTCATCAGGTTTAAGTTGATATCTTGCATACTTAAATCCTGATCTTCTAATAGCACTAACAGGTGATAGATAAGATCCGAGGCTTCATCTATCAGCTCTGGCTTGTCATTAGTTGCCGCGGCCAAGGCTGTTTCTAAGCCTTCTTCGCCGACTTTTTGGGCGATACGTTTGGTGCCTCTTTCAAACAGATGAGCTGTGTAGCTCGACTGTGGATCTTGGCCCTTACGTGATGCGATGAGTGTTGTCAGGTTATCGATAAAACTGTGGGCTGTACCATCTTTCCAACAGCTTTCGGTACCTTTATGGCAAGTGGGTCCATTGGGGATCACTTGGACTAAAAGGCTGTCGTTGTCGCAGTCCATATCGATAGCAACTAGATCAAGTGTATTGCCAGAGGTTTCTCCTTTGGTCCATAAGCGTTGCTTGCTACGACTAAAGAAAGTCACTTGTTTAGTCGATAAACTCTTGTCTAATGCAGCTTTATCCATGTAGCCGAGCATCAGTACTTTGCCCGTAAGAAAATTTTGCACTACGGCAGGGATTAACCCGTCTGTTTTTTCCCAGTCCAATAAACTAATAAGCTCGTTGTCTACTGCCTGTGATTGATCAATCTTAGTCATATTACGTTCCTAATTTGATTAATTCGTTTAATTAAACCTATTTGATTTACTTAAACGCGTACTGCAACCTGGTTATTTTTAAGATATTGCTTTAACTCTTGGATATCGATAATCCCTTTATGAAACACGCTTGCTGCAAGGGCTGCGTCGACATTAGCCTGGTTAAATACATCCTTAAAGTGTGCCATGGTGCCCGCTCCGCCTGACGCGATTAAGGGCACATCACAGATGCTACGTATCATCGACAGTTGCTTAATATCATAGCCTTGGCGTACACCGTCTTGGTTCATCACATTAAGCACAATTTCGCCACAGCCTTGTTTCTGTACCTCTTCAACCCAATCCTGTGTGAACCATTGAGTATCTTTGGTTGCAGCTTCGTCACCGGTAAATTGTTTAACCATATAGCTATCACTAGTCGCGTCATAATAGGAGTCGATACCGATGACAATACACTGGCGGCCAAATTCATCCTGTAAGCGTGCGATCAGACTAGGATCGGTAATCGCGGGTGAATTGATGGATATCTTATCTGCGCCAAAGGCGAGCTTTTCACGAGCCTGCTCGATGGTTCTAATGCCGCCGGCCACGCAAAAAGGGATATCGATACGCTCAGCAACCCGGCTTACCCAAGACTTATCAATCACTCTATCATGAGCACTGGCAGTGATATCATAAAATACTAGCTCATCGGCCCCTTCTTCAGCGTAGCGCTGGGCGAGGGGAACAATATCACCGACTATTTCGTGGTTTCGAAATTGTACCCCTTTAACCACTTTACCTTCTTTGACATCGAGGCAGGGAACTATGCGTTTGGCCAACATGCGATAGCCTCCTCAACGGTAAACTGATTAATTAATAATGCCTTTCCTATGATGATGCCAGTAGCACCACTTTGTTTTACCGCATTAACATCATCTAAGGTCGCAATGCCGCCCGATGCTTGCCATTGTACTTCTGGATACAGGCTAGCTATTTCGCAATAGAGTTCAGTATTGGCGCCCTTGAGTGTGCCATCACGACTAATATCTGTTACTAGCGCGTGTTTTAGACCAACGGATTTAAATTCTTCCACAAGCGACTCTAAGCTCTTACCACCGCCAGACTGCCAGCCAGATACCGCGACAATTTTTTCGCCTTGTTCATTAATATTAACGTCTAATGCTAGGCAAATAGCGTCACTGCCATATTTGATAAACCAGCTCTTTACAAGCTCAGGCTCTTTCACGGCCAATGAACCGATAACCACTCGGTTGACACCAATTTCTAGTAAATCGCTTAATTGAGCTTCGGTGCGAATACCGCCGCCGACTTGGATCGGAGTATCTAGGTTATTGACTAACTCCGAAATGAGCGCGGTCTGACGCCTTTCAGGTTCTTTCGCCCCGGTGAGATCGACGATATGCAGAAGGCTAGCACCTTGTTTCTGATAAGACTTAAGCTGATCTAAAGGGCTAAGGTTAAAAGTCGTTTGTTGCTGATAGTCCCCTTGGTAGAGGCGAACAACTTGACCGTCGATAAGATCGATTGCTGGAATAATCATGACTACGCCTCTTGCTGGCCATTCGCCAGTTGGTTATTTGTTGGACTCAATGTTGCTTTACCCATCATCAGGAAGTTTTTAAGCATTCTTGCACCGACTTCAGCACTTTTCTCAGGGTGGAACTGCAGGCCAATGAAGTTATCTTTAGCGATTGCAGCGCTAAAGGTTTCACCGTGCTGCGCTGTCGCAATCGTGTAATCACTGATTGGCGCTCGGTAGCTGTGAACAAAATACACATAACTGCCAGCTGTGATCCCATCAAAGATAGGATGTGAGCCTGGCACTAGCTGATTCCAGCCCATATGCGGCAGGGGTAATCCTTGGGTGTCGAGCAGGTTAATATCTGTCGGTATAATATCAAGGCACGGGCAATCATCACTCTGATTGCCGCGCTCTTTAGAGACACGAGTTAGCATCTGCATACCTAAACACACACCAAGTACGGGTTGAGTTAATGTTGGAATAAGTTGAACTAAGCCTTTGCTCTGTAAAGCACTCATTGCCGCAGCGGCGGTGCCGACACCGGGTAAAATTACCCGCTCAGCGTTTTTTATCATCTCGATGTCATCGGTGACATATAGGCTCTCACGTTCAATATCAGTCATTAAGCGTTCAAAGGCGTATCGTACAGAGCTTAAGTTGGCGCAACCTGTGTCAATAATGACGGTATTACCGATTATCGCATCCTCATTACTCAAGCCAGAACTAACACTCAAGTCTGAATCTCCGCTCAGGGCTGAATCTCTGCTCAGGGCTGTTTTATCTTGTTGGGTCATAACACACCTTTACTTGAGGGTAGCGCGTCACCTTCTATCGCAACGGCTTGGCGAAGAGTACGACCAAGGACTTTAAACAAGCTCTCGACCTTGTGGTGATCATTATCACCTTGAGTACTGATGTGTAGGGTACAGCGCAGGCCATCGGCAAATGAACGGAAGAAGTGCGGTACCATTTCAGTGGCCATCTGACCAACAAGCTCTCGGTCAAACTCGCCGTCGAACTTGATAAAAGGGCGACCAGATATATCTAATAGGCAGCTAGCACTGGCTTCATCCATAGGGATTGCCTGCTGAAATGTATTACCAAAGCGTGCAATGCCGCGCTTATCACCTAGGGCTTGACGCAGCGCATCACCGATTGCAAGCGCCGTGTCTTCTACACTGTGGTGATCGTCAATCTCCAAGTCGCCATCGACTTGAACCTCGAGTTTGAAATTGCCGTGGGTAGAGATCTGTTCAAGCATATGGTCAAAGAAGCCTATGCCTGTGTTGATCGCACCTTTATCGCTTGCGTCTAAATCAACCGTGACACGGATGTCAGTTTCTTTGGTGGTGCGAGTCACTGTCGCGCTGCGATTTTTGTTTAGTAATTTAGCGGCAATCGCATTCCAATTAAGTGTTTCTGGGTGGTATTGCAGCCCCAATATGCCCATAGAGTCAGCAAGGCCAAGGTCAGTTTCGCGATCGCCAATCACGGCTGACTGAGTAAAGTCTATCTTGCCAGAAGTCAGGTAATCTTTGACTAGGCCAAGCTTAGGTTTACGGCAGCTACAGTTCTCATCGTTAAAGTGAGGGCAGATCAAAACGTCATCAAATAACACACCTTGGCTATTTAAGATCTGCATCATCATATCTTGCGGCGCATCAAAATCATCTTTAGGGAACGAAGGCGTGCCAAGACCATCTTGGTTACTAACCATTACCAGTCTGTAACCCGCATTCTGCAGTTTTAATAGTGCGGGGATAACATTTGGCTCAAACACGAGCTTAGCTAAGCTATCGACTTGCTTATCTGTAACCGGTTCTTCGATAAGAGTGCCATCACGGTCGATAAATAAAATTTTCTGCTTCATAGCGGGTATACCTTTCAGATTTGAGCTTAACTAAATCAAAATCAGTCAAGCTATCGTTATTTATAATTATTAGCTTTTATGAAATCTATTACTGTTGAAACAGTTGAATGAGATAGTCTGTTTGCGCCTGATTTGTAAAGCTAAATCGAATGGCTTGGCTAAGGCGTGGATCACTGTAAGATCTGGCGATAACACCTGCCTCCGACAGCTTTTGTTGAACCCGCTCTTTATCTGCAAACTCAGCAAGTACGTAATTACCGTGCGCTGTTACGACCTTGGCACCATAGCTCTGTAATGCATCCGCTAACCTTAAGCCCTGTTGTTTCATGTCATTGACTTGTCGGCTCATAGTTTCAAGCCCTGAACTGCTCAGTGCCTTTTCAGCAACGAGACTGACAGGAAGCGGCACAGGGTAGGGCGCGATAACTCGCATGCAAATATCAATAATATTTGGGTTCGCGAGCAAGAAGCCGCAGCGTGCTCCTGCCAATGCAAATGCTTTTGACAGAGTACGCAACACCACAAGGTTGGCAGAAGTTGCGACTAAATCGGCGACGCTAAATTCTGGGCTAAATTCGATATAAGCTTCATCCACAACCACGATAGCATCTTGGCAGCTGTTGATTACCTCAATCACCTTCTCTCGGGGGATCACGCTGCCTGTTGGGTTATTGGGATTGCATATAAAGACCAACTTAGCGCCGTTTACTTGTGAAAGGTAATCACTGGGTAGCTGAAAATCTTCAGTCAGTGATAACGCTTTTACACCCACATTAAAGGTTTTGGCACTTATGGCATACATGCCATAAGTTGGTCCGAAAGTTGCGATACAGTCTTGAGCCGGTATGCAAAAAGCACGGATCAGTAACTCAATCGCCTCATCGGCGCCGCGACTGGTAATAATGCTGTCAGCTGCGACTTTGCTGTATTGGCTATAAGCTTTTATCAGCTCTGGAGGTTGGCATTCAGGGTAGCGGTTCAGGCCTTCAAGTTCACTATTATTAAATGGTGACTCGTTGGCATTGATCCAGATATCCCCCTGACCGCCAATTCGGCGAGCAGATTGATAGATCTGTAGACTGAGCAGCTCTGGTCTGGCCAAGCGTTGAGCTAAATTCAAGCCGTTAATTACTGTGCTCATTATTGCTCCTCATTGCCGCTATTCGTGCCATCAGTTACGCCGTTAAGGCTCGCGACTCGAATAGCTATCGCATTCTTGTGGGCATCGAGTTGTTCTGCCGCCGCAAGTGCCATCACGCTATCAGCAATAGTTCGTAGGCCTTGAGCATTGAGCTCTTGTACCGTAAATCTTCGGCTAAAGTCTGCCAAAGATAGACTCGAAACCGTTTTACTATAGCCGTAGGTCGGTAGGACGTGATTTGTACCACTGGCATAGTCGCCGACAGATTCAGGAGTATAAGCGCCTAAAAACACAGAGCCTGCGGCGCGAATATTACTTAATACATCTCTTGGCTGCTCAGTTTGAATAATGAGGTGTTCAGGTCCGTATTGGTTTGAAACCTCAGCTGCCATCTGCATATTAGCAACAATTAGCGTACGGCTACTCTTAAGAGCTGTAGTTGCTATCTCAGCACGAGACAATTGCTTAAGCTGATCAGTCAGAGCTGTGTTGACCGCTTCTGCGAGCTCGGTTGATTCGGTGACTAGCATGACTTGAGAGTCTGCGCCGTGTTCTGCTTGAGATAAAAGATCCGCAGCCACAAACTCTGCGTTCGCTTGGCCATCTGCAATAATTAATACTTCTGATGGGCCAGCAGGCATATCGATACTGATGGTGCAGCGATTATCTTGGCTAACAGCACGCTTGGCTTCGGTGACAAATCGATTGCCCGGTCCAAAGATTTTATCTACCTGCGGAACAGATTCGGTGCCAAATGCTAATGCGGCAATAGCTTGCGCACCACCCACTTGATAAATCTCTTCGATACCACACTCATTTGCCGCATAAATGATAGCGTCATTAATTGGCGGTGGACTCACCAAAACTCGTTTGTTACAACCAGCAATTTTGGCTGGCATTGCTAGCATTAGCACGGTGGATATAAGCGGCGCTGTGCCACCTGGAATATAGAGTCCAACACGCTCAATCGCCTCAGAGCGAAGCTCACAGCGGATCCCCGCCTGAGTTTCGATATCAACTATTGGTTGTAACTGCGCCTGATGAAATCGCTCAATGTTGGCCTTAGCCTGAGCGATAGCCTGTTTCAGGGGATCAGGTACCAGTTTGCAGCTCTGCTCAATTTGGGTAGCCGTTAGTTTAAGCGTTTCTACGTTTACCCCATCAAACTTGCGACTAAAGTCTTTTAGCGCCTGATCGCCGTTAGTCACAACGGCTTCAATGATCCTCGCCACATTTTGCTCGAGGCTGTTGTCACCAATTAATGGCGAGCGCTGCAATGCATCTAATTGCGCTGCTGGTGTGAGTGATTGCCAGTTGAGGATCTGCATGAGCTTACCCCATCATTTTTTCGATAGGCATGACCAAAATAGAGCTGGCACCTAACTGAGTTAATTGCTCCATTGTGTCCCAGAACAGATCTTCAGTACTAACAGCGTGGATAGCAACACGGTTAGTATCATCATTAAGTGGCAGTACCGTTGGGTTTTCAGCACCAGGAAGCAGGGCTACAATCTGTTCTAGCGTTTCTGTTGGAGCGTGTAGCAAGATGTATTTGCTCTCTTTTGCTCTTACAACACCATTGATGCGTGACAGAATTTTATTGATAAGTGCTTGCTTGTCATCGGGCTGAGATTGAGTCGATTGAATGATGCAAGCCATTGAGCGATAAATCACTTCGGTTTCGTAAAGGCCGTTTGCCTCAAGGGTTGCCCCTGTTGAAACAAGGTCACAAATACCGTCAGATAAGCCTGCACGAGGTGCAACTTCTACTGAGCCCTTAAGCATACAATCACGGTAATTGATACCTTTCTGCTCCATGTAACGGCGTAGCAGGTTAGGGTAAGAAGTGGCTATTCTCAGTCCTTCTAGTGAACTGGCATCTTGGTACTCAAACTCATTGGGTACAGCTAATGATAAACGGCAAGCACCAAAGTCTAATTCGCGAAGCTTCACGCACTCGGCGGGTTTACCAAGGCTTTGACGCTCGATTTGTTCCTCTTCAAGCACATTCTCGCCAATGATCCCAAGGTCGACAACGCCATCCATAACTAGGCCTGGAATATCGTCATCACGGACACGTAATAGATCGATTGGCATATTGTCAGAGTGGGCGATAAGACGTTGTTCGTTGACGTTAAATTTAACACCACAGCTTTTTAAAAGCTTCTGTGATTCTTTTGATAAACGACCTGATTTTTGGATAGCGATACGTAATCTATTTGACTCTGACATGGGGTACTTCCTATTAGTTAATTTAAAAATTCTTATAAAACAATCCGTTAAGATAAAACCAAAAAACCCTTGGAATTCCTTCCAAGGGTTTTGATATTTTTAAATCAACCGCCGGAAGGAAATAGTCCTTCGGCAGTGAGCTTCCGAAGGCTACCGCATATGGTGATGATGATGCATAGTGTTCAAAAGCTGTGTCATATTCGTGTCTCTCAATTTTGAGCCTGATGGCCAGTAAATGCGTTAAGGCATTTTGCTTAGCTACTTTTTGCTATGCTACTTGCTGTGCCTTGGTATTTAAATTAATCAGTTTTAAAAATGATTGCAACCTCTTATTTCTTCAGATGAGTAAACTTCATCTAAATGTCATTTTAGGCCTAATGTCGTCAACGCTTGGCAGACTTTTTAGTGCTTTGTTTTGAAAACGAGACAACCGTTAGTGATTTTATTGCGCTAAATAGCAGGGCGAGTAGAAAACTAAAACTAATCTTGTAAGGCTATTTAAGATAAACTGCCTCACACTCTGTAAAGCAAGCCATGCAGGCTAATTAAAGGTTGCCTACCTCTTGAGCGTTAGATTAACACAACAAGTCGCTGCTGCATTTTCAAGCCAAGGTGTATTAGCGCAATCGATTAAAGGTTTTAGTCGTCGAGATGTGCAAGCTGAAATGGCGCACGCCGTAGCGGGATCTATTCAAAATCGTAAAAACTTAGTGGTTGAGGCGGGCACCGGTGTAGGTAAAACCTTTGCTTATCTTATTCCAGCGCTATTGAGTGGCAAACAAGTCATTATTAGTACCGGCAGTAAAAATCTGCAAGAACAATTATTTTACAAAGACTTACCAGCTTTATTGGCTATGCTGAACCTAACGCCTAAAGTCGCTTTATTAAAAGGGCGTAATAATTATCTTTGTCAGCACTTGATGGAGAAAGAGTTATCGGGCGCGAGCTCCATGGAGACTCAGGTATTAGATGATCTACTCAGGATTAATCAGTGGGCCGGACAAACGACTGACGGCGATATTGGTGGCCTGACTGCCGTTACAGAAAACTCTCCCGCTTTGCCGTTAATTGTCAGTAGTAAAGAGAACTGCATTGGTCAACGTTGTGACTATTATGATGAGTGCTTTACGCGTAAGGCCCGTAATCGAGCCATGGATGCTCGGGTTATCGTGGTCAATCATCATCTGTTTCTTGCCGATCGGATTATAAAAGAAACGGGTTTTGCCGAGTTACTCCCTGACTCTGATGTGGTTATTTTTGATGAGGCGCATCTGCTGCCTGATATTGCAGTGACTTACTTTGGTCAGCAATGCTCAACAAGACAACTATCAGATCTGTTTGATAAATTAATTGATATCTACCGAAAAGAACTTAGAGATGCTAAACAGATAGAAGCACTCAGTTGTCGCTGCGCTGCCATATTAAATGACTGGCATCAGATGTTGTTTGAATTAGGAGATAGCGATTGGCGTCGCCTATTAGGTAATAAAGCTTTGTCTGTGCTGTCGTGGGCTTTGATCAAAGAGGTTAAAGTGCTACAGAGTTTATTGTTAGGTCATGTTGGCCGCAGTGAGAACCTAGATGACACAATTGAAAAACTAGACGTCATCACCAATAAGCTAGAGCTATTTTTCTTATGTGAGAACAATCAGGCCGCTTACAGTATTGATTATGGCCATCGTTATTTGGTGCTGCGTATTGCACCCATTGATGTCGCGAAAGAATGTCGAAAACTGTTTGAGTCTAATATTTCGTGGATTTTTACTTCAGCAACCCTACAAATCAACCGTGACTTGAGTTTGTTTACTAGGCAACTGGGCTTAACTCACTGCCAAGAGATGCTGCTAGAAAGTCCATTTGATTACGCTAATAATGCGCTGTTTTGCGTGCCTCGGCATTTAGCGAGTGTAAATAACCATCATGCTGCGCTAACACAATTTGTCGATGTCTGTGTTAAGGCTGTTAATGCAGCTAAAGGTCGAACCTTTATCTTATTTACCAGTCACAGAATGCTTAATTTAGTTGCGCCAGCACTGCAGAGACGGGTCTCCTATCCACTTTTAGTGCAGGGACAAGCGGGTAAGCAGAGCCTGTTGAAGAAATACCGTCAGCTTGGTAATGCAGTGTTGCTAGGTACAGGCGCCTTTTGGGAAGGGGTCGATGTGCGTGGTCGCCTGCTTAGCTGTGTGATTATCGATAAGCTTCCTTTTATTTCACCCGATGATAATTTGTTTCGTGCGCGCAGCGAAAGTATCGAACGAGAGGGCAAAGATCCCTTCAGTGAAATATCATTACCACAAGCAGTGATTACCCTGAATCAGGGGGTAGGGCGTTTGATCCGAGATGAGAAAGATAAAGGCGTACTCATTTTGTGCGATAACCGTATTGTTAATAAACCTTATGGACAGGCATTTTTAAATTCACTACCGCCCATGTCCCGTACTCGTGATTTAGACAAGGCGACAGACTTTTTAGCTAAGATTAAGTGATCAGTAAAATGGTAAAGTAGATGGCGGTCAGTAAGATGAGCGCTAGTAAACAGCGTCGACGGTAGAGTAAGCCTTTATCATTAAGTAGGCTTGGAAAAAGCAATAAATTTAATGGGTTAAACAGTGTTTTGTAACTAATGATAGCCACCCCTGGGTTTCGACCGCGGTAGAGCATTTTGGAGAAGTAAAAGAGGAAGCGCAACAATAGCACCGGAAAGCTAATGTATATGAGCAGTGTTAGCGTTAACTCAAGGGTCATTTCAAATTCAGAAAAGGTTAACATCAGGCCTTTCTGCCAGGCCTCTTCAAGACTATTAGAAAACCAGATCAGTATAAAGACGGTCATCAACATAGAAAAGATGATGAACAACAGGGAATATCGAAATAAGCGCAACCAATCTATATTGACCTGTCGCATTACCCCTCCACTAAGCCATACTGAATTCTCTAACCTAAGAGCCACTATTTAAATTTAGAATAGTTCTGTGTTTTTAGCCCTGATTTTTGATAAATAGCCCAATAGTGCATTGCAGATGTTGAATGAAGCTGTATATACCTGAGTTAATTGCAACATAAGTAATTTGGGTTTAGGGCTTAATGCTTTGAGTTTACTTGAGGTATAATTGCCAAATATAGATAGTCACTTGGTCGAAAGCTGGTAAATGAAGCGACTTGGCCCTTTAATCATCGTCTTAAGTCGTATCGGTTTATTGCACGTTACGATGGTAAATTTGATAAAAAATAGGTTTGGTAAGTAATTAATGACAAAAATTTCTAACGATACGACCCAGTTGAGTATTCTTGCGCTCGATACCTGCACTGAGTCGTGTTCTGCTGCTGTGACGCATCAAGGTGTAACCTTCAGCGAGCAAGCGGATGCCCCTCGTGAACATAGCCAGCGCTTGTTGCCAATGGTTAAGTCGGTATTAGAGCAAGCTCAGTTAAAATTGCAAGATGTCGATGTAGTTGCTTATGGTAGAGGCCCTGGTAGTTTTACCGGTATTCGTATTTGTACTAGTATTACCCAAGGTTTAGCCCTTGGCCAAGAATTGCCCGTCATTGGTATTTCAACCTTAGCGGCAATGGCGCAATCGGCTATCGAAAACGGTGCAACACAAGTGCTTGCAGCCATTGATGCACGTATGGGCGAAGTCTACTGGGGCCAATATATTGCAGTTGATGGCTTAGCCACTTTAGTGAATGAAGAAGTGGTTAGTGCGCCCGCCGATATCGTGTTAACTCTTGACTTAACTCAGCCGATTGCTGCTTGTGGTACCGGTTTTGATGCTTACCCTGAAATACTCGATCACAGCGAGACGATGTCTTTATGTGAGGCGGCTAAATTCCCTGAAGCGAAATACATGCTAGCATTGGCGCAAGATGGCTTAGAAAAAGGCCAAAGTACCTCTGTTGATGATTTAGCACCAGTTTATCTGCGTGATACCGTCACATGGCAGAAATTACCAGGAAGAGAGTAGTCTTTGCGTTTAAGGAAAGCATTTTCCGAGTAAATTAAGGACGATAGAATGCAGATCAACACCAGTCAACTTACAGCTAATAAAGTTGAAATCAACAAGTCTGTCGCTTCTAATCAGGCGAAAGCTGTCGATACCGCGAGTGTTGAGGCTGCATCGGCCATAAAAGCGCAGCAAGCATTAGTGGTTAATGATTATATCGAAGATGCTGCAGGGCTTCAGTCACGGCTTGGTGCTCATGTTGAATATGAAAACCAAACCCGTGGCCAACAGGGCGCAGTGGCACAATATCTCATTAATCAACATGCCGCTAAGCGAGAAGAGATCCAACAGATGGTAGGTATAGACACTTATGCCTGAACATCATCACAGCGAAGCTGCAGCTCCACATACCTCAGGTGCCCCCGGGCGTACCCGTTTCTTGTTCGAACTTTTTATTGCCTTCTTAGTCACTCGTCTACCTTTTATCAGCGTGCCCTTTAAGTGGCTAGAAAGTTATTTTCATGAGATCTCCCATGGCTTAGCGACAGTTATGAGTGGTGGCGTAGTCAGTCATATTCAGCTATTTCCTAATGGTGCAGGGCTCTGTTTCAGTCAGGGGGGCTGGCCGTTATTCATTGGTTTTGCTGGATACTTTGGCGCGGCATTATGGGGCTATCTCATATTTATGTTTGCGACTTGGCCTAAGGGGATCCGCCTCAGCTTTGCCTTGTTAGGTGGAGCCGTTGTTTTGACTATATTGTTATGGGCACGTGACCTATTGACTATTGTAATTTTAGCCAGTCTTGCAGGCTTATTTTTATTGCCACTCAAACTGCAACTAAATCGATATTTGGCTACTAGCCTTAGAGTTATTGCGCTGATGATCATTCTAAATGCGCTAGCCAGCCCTATGGTCCTTTTAGGACTCGAAGGGCAAGGCGATGCCAATATGCTCGCCAGTGAAAGTTGGCTACCAGCATGGTTTTGGGTTGGGATCTGGTTAGCTACCAGTGCCTCTATGCTTTATTTATGTTGGCGAAGGGTCGATGGCGCCGCAAGTAGACGCAGTCAAAAAATTAAAATGTAACGCTCTGTTTATAACGGTTGTTTTTTTGTTAACTGACCTGCTAGGTTGATGCCTGTCATCAAATAGGGGAATTACAATGAAAAAGACAATGTTAGCCGCAAGCGTTTTGCTTGCAAGCACGTGTAGCCTATCGTTAAGTACTGTAGTTAATGCACATAATCATGAGAATACAGGCCTAGAAACAGCGGTATCTAGCGATTTTAGACAAGCTAAAAATAGCGCGCGTGATCAATACCGCCATCCAGAACAAACCCTCAGCTTCTTTGATATTAAGCCTAGCGATACCGTTATCGAACTCTGGCCTGGTGGCGGCTGGTATGCTGAAATATTAGCGCCATATTTAGCTAAAGATGGCCAATATATAGCGGGTAATTTTGATACTAATCCTAAAGATGAAAAGGCTAAAACGGGTTATCGACCAAAGGTTGGTAAGAAGTTTGAAACTTGGTTAAAAGATAATAAGGCTAAAGTTGGCGCAGCTAGCACTGTGACATTCGATCCACCTAGTTATTATTCTATGGGAGACGATAATAGTGTCGATGCGGTGTTAACTTTTAGAAACTTACATAACTGGGCAATGAAAGGCTATTTAGAGCCTGTATTTGACTCTGCTTATAAAGTGCTTAAGCCCGGTGGCACATTGGGGATTGTTGAGCATAGAGGTGGGCCTGACATGGACGCCAAAACAGGGTATATGGATCAGGCATCTGTGATTAAAATGGCTGAGAAAGCCGGTTTTAGTTTTGTCGCCAGCTCAGAGGTCAATGCCAACCCTAAGGATACTAAAGACTATCCAAAAGGCGTTTGGACACTACCACCACGGTTAGCGCTTGAAGGGCAAGACAAAGAAAAGTATCTCGCTATTGGCGAAAGCGATAGAATGACGCTGAAATTTGTTAAAAAGTAAGACTATAGATGAACTTAGTACGCGAGTTTGGAGATGAAGTTAGTATCCAGTTACCCCATATTAAATTAGCCGGACGGCTATGGGGGAGTGCGGATAAACCACTGATATTAGCGCTGCATGGCTGGTTAGATAACGCCAATAGCTTTCAGCCCTTGAGTGAATATTTAACCGATTTTCAAATTCTCGCTATTGATTGGCCTGGGCACGGTGGTTCAGAGCATCGCCCAGGCGCTTATCCTTTGCATTGGATTGATTATTTGTACGATCTCGATGCATTACTCGAAAGATTACCCAAGCATCAAGCGCCAGTGGCAATATTAGGCCACTCACTCGGTGGAATTATTGCGTCGGCTTATGCGGCAGCATTTGCTGATAGGGTTGAGCATTTGATCTTAATTGAGGCGCTGTCTCCGCTTTATGAAGATGAAACTAAGAGCAAAAAAAGGTTAGCCAATAGCTTTAGTGGCCACCGCCGATTTCTCGCCTCATTAGATAAGCCCGCTAGTATTTACCGAGATATGGCCGTCGCAGTGCACGCACGGCACAAATTAACCGCACTAGAGCTGCAATGGTGCGAATTATTGACCCAGCGCAATATGCAAATCTGCGATTCTGGGGTATGCTGGCGCAGTGATCCGCGCTTAAAATTAGACTCCCCTTTAAGACTGACATTTTCTCAAGTCGATGCCTTAATGCAAGCCCATAAAGTCAACACACTATTAATTTCAGGTAGCCGAGGTTTTCCTCAGTTACGTGAGGCGATCCCTATGGCGAATCGCTGGTTTGAACGCTTGCAGAGTGTAGCGATTGAGGGAGATCATCACCTTCATATGGGGAGCGCTGAGCAGGTGTCAAAAGCCATTAGGGCTTTCTTAAATGGCTAAGAAAAAAAGAGGCTAGGATTTTTGTCTCATTTATGTGATGATAATCAAAATTTAAACGCCCGTATGATTTATCGGCGTTTCCAATAAATATAAAGAATAGACAGTATGTTAGCCTGCTCATTGGCAAGCTGCTAACGACCATTGTGGTGTTATTTATACCGCAGCTGGAGATATTAGGAGATTTTTGTGGACCAACTTTGGATTAATAATTTACCAGATGATGTGCCTTCTGAAATTGATGTAGAACAGTATGCATCGCTTGTCGATTTGTTCGAAACATCGGTTAATAAATATGCGGATCAACCTGCGTTCGTGAATATGGGCGCAACCTTAACTTACCGCAAACTTGAAGAGCGTAGCCGAGCTTTTGCGGCTTATCTGCAAAATGATTTGAAGTTGAATAAAGGTGATCGTGTCGCCATTATGATGCCGAATCTACTTCAATATCCAATTGCTCTATTTGGTATTTTACGAGCGGGTATGGTGGTTGTTAACGTCAATCCATTGTATACCCCGCGTGAACTTAAGCATCAATTGACCGATTCAGGCGCGAAAGCGATTGTTGTCGTTTCTAATTTTGCTCACACCTTAGAGAAAGTGGTTGCCGAAACTCCGGTCGAAAGTGTTATTTTGACTGGACTTGGCGATTTACTTAGTGCTCCAAAACGCACCCTAGTTAACTTTGTCGTTAAGTACATCAAGAAAATGGTACCTAAGTATCATTTGCCACAGGCTATCTCAATGCGTAAGGCGCTATTTAAAGGTCGCCGTTTGCAGTATGTTAAGCCGACCGTTAAAAAAGATGACTTGGCCTTCTTACAATACACTGGTGGAACAACGGGTGTATCGAAAGGCGCTATGCTTAGCCACGGCAATGTTGTCAGTAACCTTTTACAAGCAGATGCAGCCTACGGCCCTATGCTAGATGACGGTAAAGAGTTCGTAGTAACGGCATTACCCCTGTATCATATTTTTGCATTAACAGTTAACTGCTTGCTATTTATCCATAAAGGCGCAAATAACTTACTTATCACTAATCCGCGTGATCTGCCTGCCTTCATCGGAGAGTTATCTAAGCATCCGTTTACCGTGTTAACGGGCGTGAATACCCTGTTCAATGCCTTGGTGAACAATGAAGACTTCGCTAAGCTTAATTTCACAGAGCTTAAGCTATCCATTGGTGGCGGCATGGCGGTACAACGCGCAGTTGCCGACAAATGGCAGGGGTTAACTAAAACCCGTCTGCTTGAAGGTTATGGCTTAACAGAAGCTGCGCCACTGGTTACCTGTTGTCCATATAACCTTGATGGCTACAATGGCTCTATTGGTTTCCCTGTTGCCAATACTGATATTCAAGTTCGTGACGATGACGGTAAAGTGTTAGCGCAAGGTGAGATTGGTGAGCTTTTTGCTAAAGGTCCACAGGTGATGGTGGGATATTGGCAGCGTCCAGAAGAAACCAGTAATGTCATCGACCTACAAGGTTACTTGGCTACTGGTGATATCGGTTATATGGATGAAAAAGGCTACTTCTTCATTGTTGACCGTAAGAAGGACATGATCTTAGTTTCTGGATTTAATGTATTCCCGAATGAAGTTGAAGAAGTGGTAGCACTGCACTCTAAGGTGCTAGAAGTTGCTGCAGTGGGCGTGCCACATGAGGTTTCAGGGGAATTGGTTAAGGTGTTTGTGGTCGCAAACGATAAATCTTTAACCAAAGAGGATGTAATCAAGCATTGTCGCGTGCATTTGACGGGCTATAAGATCCCTAAGCTGGTAGAATTTAGAGATGAACTGCCTAAAACCAACGTAGGTAAGATCCTGCGTAGGGAATTGAGAGATGAGGTTAAGTAAGACTAACCTCGTCAGTCATTAAGTGGTGATTGCCACTTTTGATACACTAAAGCCGGCAATAGCCGGCTTTTGCATATTTATGGAGTAGACAACTTTGTTAGCGTTTCAATATATTGAAGATGATGCCAGTTTAGCGGCCCTTGTAGAGCAATACCAAGATGCTGATTTATTGGTGCTAGACACAGAATTTGTTCGTACTCGTACCTATTATGCAAGATTGGGCCTTATTCAAGCCTATGACGGTAAGACGCTAGCATTAATTGATCCATTAGCGGTGAGTAACCTAGATTTATTTTGGCAATTATTAAAGAAAGAAAACAGTGTTAAGTTACTGCATTCATGTAGTGAAGACTTAGAAGTGTTTGCACGCTATGGTCAATGTCAGCCTGCTAATCTATTCGACAGCCAAATAGCGGCCGGCCTTGCGGGAATGGGGCATGGTCTAGGTTATGCCAAACTTGTAGAGCAAACTCTGGAAGTCAGTTTAGATAAAGGTGAGTCTCGTACCGACTGGCTTAAAAGACCTTTGACAGAGGCACAGCTCAATTACGCTGCAAATGATGTTTATTATCTTTATAAACTTTACCCGCAATTGGTTAAGTTATTAGAAGAGCAGGGCAGACTCGATTGGGTCTATGAAGAAGGCGTTCGTATGACTCAAGGACGTTTAGATACTCCAGATCCAGAGACTGCGTATCTAAAAGTGAAAAATGCCTTTCAGCTATCTTCCAATCAATTGGCAGTATTAAGGGATTTATCTCAGTGGCGTCTTAAACGTGCATTACAAAAAGATCTCGCTTTGGGCTTTGTTGTTAAAGATCACGCCCTGATAGCGTTAGCTAAGAAGCAACCTAAGTCGACGAATGACCTGTTTAAAATGTCAGAACTCACTGAGCAGGAAAAGCGCATTCATGGCAAAGAGATCGTTAAAATCATAACGAGTGTCAGCTATGATAACCCGCCTAAGCCGTTAGATGTTATCGCACTTAAAACGGGTTATAAAAATGCATTTAAGAGCATTAAAAACTGCATTACAGAGCAAGCAGAGGCTAAGAGTATTCCGTTAGAGTTATTAGGCTCTAAAAAGTATATACATGAATACTTACAGTGGATTTGGGATGCGAAGAAAGGGGATAAACCACTTATTCTAACTGGCTGGCGAGAAGCGATTGTTGCTGAGTCTTTATCTGCATTGAAGCTATAATACCAGTTCGTATTACGAAAAAGCCCGCAAATAGCGGGCTTTTTATTGTTCTTCTTTAAATGCTTAGATCTAAGCTTTTTCAGGCAGTGTCACGTTAAGCTCAAGCACTGAAAAGTGATCGTCGGTCTGCTCAAGTTGAACCGAGACTTGGTCTGGGCCAACTTGGACATACTTACGGATCACCTCGATGATCTCTTGCTTCATTTGCGGGAAGTAATCTGGTGCTTCGCGTTCTCCTCGCTGATGAGCCACGATAATTTGCAGTCGTTCTTTCGCTGTGACCGCAGTGCTTGGTTCCTTTTTCGTTTTAAAATAATCAAGAAGAGACATAAGTTAGCTACCAAAAATTCGTTTTAAGAAACCTTTCTTCTCTTCCGTAAGAAATCGGAAAGGCAGTTCTTCACCTAATAACCTTTCTACAGCATCGCTGTAGGCCATACCTGCATCGCTTTCTTGATCGATAATGACAGGTACACCAGAGTTAGAGGCTTTTAATACGGCTTGTGATTCCGGGATCACTCCCAGTAATGGAATCGCTAAGATCTCTTCAACATCTTGAACACTTAGCATTTCGCCTGTTGTTACGCGAGCAGGAGAGTAACGAGTCAATAGCAAATACTCTTTGACTGGCTCTAATCCTTCTTCTGCACGCTTAGATTTACTCTGTAACATACCAAGAATTCGGTCTGAGTCGCGAACAGAGCTGACTTCTGGGTTGGTCGTTACAATCGCTGTATCAGCAAAGTACAGCGCCATCATAGCACCGGTTTCGATACCCGCTGGTGAGTCACAAATAATGTACTCAAAATCTTTGGCTAAATCTTCAAGAACCTTACCCACGCCTTCTTTAGTTAAGGCATCTTTATCACGAGTCTGGGAAGCAGGTAAGACGAAAAGTTTGGCGCAACGCTTATCTTTAATCAAAGCTTGATTAAGATTCGCTTCGCCATTAATGACGTTAACAAAGTCATAGACTACACGGCGTTCACAGCCCATGATTAAATCTAGGTTACGTAGACCAATATCAAAATCGATAACAACTGTTTTATGGCCTTTCATTGCAAGACCTGTGGCAATTGCAGCACTTGAAGTGGTTTTACCCACGCCACCTTTACCCGATGTGACAACAATAATTTGTGCCATTTGTAATAATCCTTTCTATTTTCACTCTATTTAAAGAGGCAATGATTCAACCGTAAGCGACTCGCCTTCTAGACGAATACAACCGCTAGATGCGGCTCCGTTTTGCTGAAGGTTCTCAGTTAACCAGTATTGACCTGCAATCGATACTAGTTCTGCTTCAAGTTTCTTTACCATGATAACTGCGTGCCTGTCGCCAGAGGCGCCAGCCATGGCCTTACCACGTAATGTACCGTATATATGGATACTGCCATCAGCGATGACTTCTGCTCCATTACCGACCGCACCGATAACAATCAGATCGGCATTTTTTGCATAGATCTGTTGCCCAGAACGTACGTTCTGTTTGACGATTTTGGTTGTTTTAGGCAACTGGGGCTGTGAGCTGGATTCTTTCCCTGACTTAACCGTAGCGAGACCGATAGACTTCGCTTGCTTAGTCAGTTCGGCAGATGCGCTTGTGATCCCAACGACAATCAATTGGCGGCTGGTTAATATCTCTTTTAAGCCGAGTATGTCAAAATGACGCGTTTGAATAGCACTTAGGTTAAGCACCAAAGGTGCACCAATAAAAAACTGTGGCGCAATAGCGAGTTTTGCATCCAACTCTGCCGCAATAACTGCCATATCATCACTGTTGATATGCAGTACAGAAAGAGTAAAAGAAGAGCCTTTTAATTCGAGGCTAGGTGTTTGCATTCCTGTATTGCTCTCTAGAAAAGTTCAGCGCTGGGCCGATATCCATTATATTCCTAACGGACCATGGTATAGTGTGCTCCCTTAGCTGGCAAGTTGAATAGTTTGGAAATTGAGTCGTATATGATCTGTGCAGTATATAAAAGCCTAAGAAAGGCTGAAAGTTACCTTTTCGTCGAAAAACGCAACGATTTTGAACGCGTCCCAGAAGCATTAATGGCCATGTTTGGTGAGCCACAATTAGTGATGATGTTGCCGATTGAAAAGCGAGACCATTTGGGTTTTGCCGATATTAAAAAGGTGAGATCTGAGCTAAAAGAAAAAGGATTTTATTTACAGCTACCGCCTCCTGTTGTTAATTTACTTGAACAACATAAAAAAGAGATCGGTTTTAATCCAGATTAAGTCTGCGATTAAAACCACAAAGTTCTAAAAAAGGGGATTTATGGTTTTAGGGAAACAGATTCTGGCTTTAGCGTGCTCGTTGAGTTTTTTATCGTCGGCGATGGCGGATACTGAGAATCAAGCAACATTCAGTGACTATGTTGCAGAGCTTAAGCAAGATGCGATAGATAAAGGTTTCAGTCAGCAAACGATTGATGATGTTTTCCCTAAAATAAAGATGTTTAAAAAGGCGCTAGTTGCCAATAAAGAGACGACTGAAGCTCCGGTCACCCTTGAGACATATCTTCCACAAGTTGTACCTCAAACAAAGGTTGATTTAGCAAGAGCATTTTACAAGCAACACTACACCGAGCTTGAAAAAATTGGCGAACGTTATGGCGTTCAGCCACGATTTATCGTGGCGCTTTTGGGCATAGAGTCCAATCTTGGCCAAGATGCGAGTGGCTACCCAGTATTATCTGTCACTGCCTCGCTTGCTTATGAGGGCGGGCGTGAAGCACATTTCCGCAAAGAATTCTTTGCAGCTCTAAAGATAATAGAGCAAGGGGATCTCGCTTTTTCAGAGCTTAAAGCCACTTCAACAGGCTTAATGGGGCTGCCTCAGTTTTTACCTAGTGTCTATGTCGCTTACGCTCAAGACGGTGATGGTGATGGTCTCAAAGACATTTGGAGCAATAACAGTGATGTTTTTGCATCTGCGGCTTATTACCTGCAGCAGGCTGGCTGGAAAGCATCGGAAACCTGGGGCAGGCAAGTTAAGGTGCCACTAGAGTTTGAATCTTCCCTTGCGGATTTAAGTATTAAGAAAAGCTTCAACGAGTGGCAAGCTCTAGGCGTTAGGCGTTTTGATGGCAGCGACTTACCTAAACGAGAAGATATGCAGATATCTATGGTGATGCCTGACGGTATAACAGGGCGAAGCTATCTTATTTATGATAATTACCGCGGCCTGTTGCAATGGAGTGATTCTGACTACTTTGCTATCTCCGTAGCTTACCTTTCCGAAAGAATTAAATACCCGCCAATTATCTAAGGCTAATAGCAAGTGCAAATCTTAACGAGTTAACTCGATAAATAGCGGCCTAGAGTCGCTATTTTTTCCCCCGCTGTAGCTAAATTCTTATACTGATTGGTATTAGTCGTTTAAATCTTAGCGTTTATGCCTCGTAAGTGATATGGAAGCTGCTAAATATCACTCTTATCACGGTGAGTTCACTTTAACTTTTATGTTGCTATTTTGAACGCTAATGTCACAGATTAAGATTAGATACAGCTTTAAGGTGTCAAGCTTAGTGCGTATAGGGGCTGCCACGTTGTATAATACTGGGCTAATCGGTTTATATGAGTGAATGAGTTAAGCATGGCATTTTGGGATGAAAAAACCTTAGCACAGATGAGCACTGAAGAGTGGGAATCATTATGTGATGGTTGTGGTAAGTGTTGTTTAAATAAGCTTATCGACGATGAAACCGAAGAACTCTATTACACGAATGCAGCGTGTCAATTACTCGATAACAAAGCTGGCCATTGCAAGAGCTATGAGCAGCGCTTTAATTTCGTTCCAAGTTGCACTAAGGTGACCGTAGATAACGTTGAGTCACTTAACTGGCTGCCTGATAGCTGTGCCTACCGCCGTCTGTTTCAAGGGCGAGAGTTACCAAGTTGGCACCCTCTAAGAACGGGGTCAAAAGAGGCTATGATATTGGCGGGAATGTCAGTCGCAGGTAAAGTTACCTGCGAAACAAAAGTAAGAGATATTGAAGACCATATCGTACTTTGGCCAATGAAAGATGTTGAATAACTAGTTTAGAAACAAATAAAAACGCCCTAGCAAATAGGGCGTTTTTGTATGTGTCATTTTTATCTATTATTTCTTCAAAGCCGGAATGAAGAATATAAGTAAGGCAAGTAAGTAGCCACTAAACACAACAATCATCCATTGCCCCATGGTGACGCCCATAAACTCCCAAGGAATATCAGTACACATGCCTGTGGGCATGAAAATTGATGGAAGCCATTCATGCAGCTGCAGCCAACTTGGAAACTCAGGAAGGTAAGAGCAGGTTGCAAATGGAGACGGATTCATCTGCATATCGACAAGTTCAATTGCCAGCTTCAGCCCCCAAGCAGCACTCACGCCCCACACTAGCACTCCAATGGCTCTTGTTATACGAGAACGATATCCAATAACGCCTATTAGGCCTGCAAAGACTAAGCCGAATACTGCAACGCGTTGGTAGATACACATAACACAGGGATCTAACTTCATGATGTGTTGGAAAAACAGTGCCGCTAGTTCAAGTACGACCGCAGATAACATCAGGGTTAGCCAAGCGGCTCTAGAGTGAGAAAAACGAATTAGTGCATTCAACGACAGTGTCTCCATTGCAAATAAAAAAAACGCCCTATTGAATAGGGCGTTTTATATGACTAACTATTTGTTAAATAGTTCACATAATGCTGATCAATGTGATGATACTACACCATCTACAGCTGCTTGAGCAGAGTGATGGATTAACATTTGGCTGTCATAGAAGTATTGAGTCATCTGCTCTAGCGCACCTAACTGAATCGCAAGTACACCTACGATAGACAGTACGATAGTGTACGGCAGTGCCATCCACACCATTCTTCCGTAAGAAAGACGAATAAGCGGAGCGATAGCTGACGTTAGTAGGAATAGGAACGCAGCCTGACCATTTGGCGTTGCAACTGAAGGTAGGTTAGTACCAGTGTTGATTGCTACAGCAAGAAGGTCGAACTGATCGCGAGTGATTTGGCCATTAAGCAGCGCAGATTTCACTTCGTTAATGTAAACCGTACCTACGAATACGTTATCACTGACCATTGAAAGCAGACCGTTAGCAATGTAGAAAATAACTAACTGAGTGTTACCTTCGTAGCTTAGTGCCCACTGAATCACAGGTGCAAATAATTGCTGATCGATAATTACCGCAACGATAGCGAAGAATACTGCTAATAATGCAGTAAACGGTAGGGCTTCTTCAAAAGCTTTACCAAGAGCGTGCTCGTTAGTGATACCGTTAAATGCAGTAGCAAGAATGATTACAGAAAGACCGATTAAGCCTACCGAAGCTAAATGCAGAGCTAAACCTGCGATTAACCAGACACCGATAATTGCTTGGATTAGAAGCTTAACTTTATCGTGTTTAGTACGGTTTGCATCTTCATGAGCATCGTAGTCAGAAAGGATTTTATGAACCGCTTCTGGTAGTTGCTGGCCGTAACCAAATACTTTGAATTTCTCAACTAAGAAACAGGTTGTAATACCAGCAAAGAATACTGGAACCGTTACTGGTGACATACGGATAGCGAATTCAGCGAATTGCCAGTTAGCCTGTGCAGCAATAATCAGGTTTTGTGGTTCACCAACCATGGTGCACACACCACCTAACGCAGTACCCACACCAGCGTGCATTAGTAGGTTACGTAGGAAACCACGGAACGATTCTAATTCTTCTTCACATAGCTGATTTTGACCATCAGAAGTGTGGTCATGGCTGTCGCCAAAGCTCTTGCCTGATGCCACTTTGTGATAGATAGAGTAGAAACCAACTGCAACTGTGATGATAACTGCGATAACTGTTAGTGCATCTAAGAATGCAGAAAGGAATGCAGAAGAAATACAGAACAATAAAGATACCGCTACTTTAGAGCGAACCTTAGTGATCATCTTAGTAAATACAAATAGCAACAACTGCTTCATGAAGTAAATGCCGGCAACCATGAAGACTAGTAATAGTACTACTTCAAGGTTTGCTTCGATTTCATGCAGCACTTGGCTAGGCGATGTCATACCAATGGCGACAGCTTCAATCGCTAATAAACCACCTGGTTGAAGTGGGTAACATTTTAGGGCCATTGCTAAGGTGAAGATAAACTCAACAACTAACAACCAACCAGCTACAAATGGATTAAAGTAAAACACGATTGGGTTGATCACTAAGAACGATATGATCGCGATTTTGAACCACTTCGGTGAGTTACCTAAGAAGTTGTCAAGAAACGCCCGACTCATTGTCACAGGCATGGAATCCTCTCTTTATTTATTTCTATATTGTTGCCAGTAACAAATTTAATGGGATTTGCTACCAGCTATAATTAAGCCGATGCTAAAGATAAAACCTTTTCGAAAACTTAAAAAGCCCCTAATGACGAAACAGATATCTATATCAAAAAAATATCACTTAAATTGTACTGTTAGAACAAAAAGTGAGCGCTTCGATGGTTTTATTCATCTAGTGATCGTCTAATCGGCGGGTTTTGGTTTTCATTTTTCATGGCTCTGGTATGATCTGTCCTAGAACAACACTAATAATTGGATAGAGTAGGTTAATGATCATCAATGCCAAAGGTCCTGCAAGTTTTGCAGAGAAGTATATTGTACGATCCATCTGGGAAAATAAGTTTCCGCCAGGCTCTATTCTGCCCGCAGAACGCGAGCTTTCAGAACTTATTGGTGTAACCCGTACAACATTGCGAGAAGTGCTCCAGCGTTTGGCCCGTGATGGCTGGTTGACTATTCAACATGGTAAGCCAACAAGAGTGAATAACTTTTGGGAAACTTCGGGTTTGAATATCTTGGAAACGATTGCCGAACTGAATCCTGATGGTTTTCCTGAACTGGTTGACCAATTGCTATCAGCGAGAAGTAGCGTCAGTGCTATCTATTTTAGAGGGGCTATCCGTAATAATCCTGAAGAAGCAGTCGCAGCCTTAGCTCATCTTTCTGAGCTGGAAGATACCGCTCAAGCTTATGCTGAGTTTGACTATCAGCTACAGCACACTTTAGCATTTTCATCGGGAAATCCGCTTTACGTATTAATCTTGAATGGCTTTAAAGGTTTATATAGTCGAGTAGGACGTTACTATTTCTCAAGTGCAGAAGCCCGCGCATTGGCTATGGATTTTTATAAGCAATTGCAGCAACTTGCCACTGACAAAAACTATACAGACGTAGCAGCATTAATGCGGACTTACGGTATTAACAGTGGTGTGATGTGGCAGAGCCTACGTGATGATATGCCCGTTGAGTTAGGTACTTCAGACAACTAATTCAAATCAGTTAAATAATCAAAGCCATCGTAAAGATGGCTTTGTTGTTTTTAGCCCTAAACCACCTACTTTAGCAGGTGGTTATCATCAATCAGGCTCTGCCAGAAGCTGGTTCAATGGCATTGCGACGTAAGGCAATGCTTAACGACTTATAAGCACGCCGACTTTTGTTAAAACAGAAAAGGTCCATGGAGATTCGCTTATCGCATCCATGCGATACACGGCTTAAAAGTTCATTTAAACCTAGCTCATAACCTCAAGTGATACGTGAGCTTTGTTAATAGTGCGGTACATAAATCAGGGCCATAAATGTTTCCTACATTTGTTGGTATTTCCACCAATCCATGGCAGTTAGTGATTTAGCCCATGCTTTAAAGAAAGACCTATAGGGATATATTTACGGCGTCTTGTTAGCACGGTAGAAAAGCTCCTTTTTAGGGAGTCTTATTTGCAACAGATAGCAAAGCCACCTTCTTCAGAAGGTGAATTCTTTACTTTTAATGTTCAGGGCTACTAATTGGACTAGAGATCGAAGCGGTAGTACAGATCGAGAGATTGCTCTATGGTGCCCGATACTGTTTCGAGATAAAGTTGTGACAGTAGGTAATACCTCACCGTCATCTCATAACCCGGGTTAAACACCCCAATTCCATATTTAACCATCAACTTATCGCCGATAAAGCCACTAATGGCAAAGCGACCATCGTCATTCGCGTCGAGTTGCACATTTGAAAAGCCAATCTTTTCAATGATACCTGTGGCGGTATTACCGATATTGCCTATGGCACCGCCACCAATTTGGCTACTTAGCGACAGAGCTGCGCCCATCATTAAGCCACTATTTTGATCGACACTGGTATTATTTAGGCCTGTGCCACGGACAATATAGTTTAAGATCTCAGCCTGTTCTTTAGCTGGCGATGAAAAGAGGTTAACGATAGGTTTCATCGGCGTACCTGTTATTCTCACCCCTGCAATCACATCTTCATCTTTTATCTCACGAACGGCTTCGATATTAAGATTCGGGACGTCAACCGGGCCAATAAACTGCATTTCACCGGCTCTAATATCGAGTGTTTGTCCCATAAACTTATAGTTACCATCGATAACTTTGATCTCACCAAAAAGTAGGGGTGGCCTAAATGGATCCTGTTTTAACTCCAACTTACCTTGCAGCTTTCCTGTAAGACCCATTCCATCAACTCGGAGGTTGTTACCAACATTTAAATTTACTTGAGCAGATACAGCTAATGGCGAAACTTGTTGCTCTGTGGTGGCTAAACTGTCCTCAAAGACCACATCTTTTGAAACAGCAACGCCACCTTCAGGGAGTTGTACTATGGTGATCCGGCCTGAAGGCACATTGATGTCACCGCTAATATCGAAAGACTCATCGGTAAACTTAACTTGTAGATCTGTGCCTACGTTCAAAATGGCTAATGGCGGCTGGATTACGGCTAAATTATCGCCTTTTATGCCAAACGCTCCTTTGAGGGTTTGTTCGGCCCAATCAAGCTCTCCATCTATATAGGCTTGTCCTTTTCCCATTTTTAGCTCGCCATCGATTTTTGCCTTCTTACCCGCAAAGATGAAGTCGAGATCAACATCCTCTAGCAGCGTCGGGTTAGCCGTCGCCATAATTGAGCCGTTATTGAGAGAGATCTCGCCAGACACTTCAGGCTCACTCAAACTGCCACTAATTTTTAGCTCGCTTGAGATCTTGCCTTCTAGCACTTCAAGCTCAGGCAGTAACTCAGCTAAGGCTTGAAGGTTTATCTGATGCAGTGACAGGTTTCCCTGCAAGTTTCTATCTGGAGTGACATTAATGCCAAGGTTGGCATCTAAACTCGCAATATCATAGGACTCAAGGGATAACGAAGTCATCAGTTGCTTTTCATCTAAGCGACTGCGCAGTAGTACAGATTTGTAACCAACAGCCACATCACTATTATTCGTGGCTTGAAAGTCAATATTACCAGCTTGTAACTGAAGCTCTACATTGCCTATAGGCTTGGCATTTTCAAACCATTGAAAAGTTGAGGTGAGTTTTGCCGGTCCTGTCCATTGCAAACTTTCAGGTAACCAGGGCTTAGCAAGAATCCCAAGATCGCCAACAAACTCCAGTGCGGCACTGCCATCTAATCCTAGTTGAGTCGGTTCTTTTGAACACAACTTTCCACCAGTGTGAGATAAACAAAACGGTGCAATGCTACCAGTTTGCTTAGCTAAGCTGTATTGGGCAGTGAAAGGGGAGTCGAGGCTAACATCACCGAGTCGTGAGCCTAATGATAGCTGGTTGACTTGAGCGTTCAGTTGCTGCTTATCTTCTTGATACTCAGTGTTTACATCAGTATTTAAGACTAAGTCTCCTTGGGATGTTAGTAACAGAGCTTGTTTATTTAAGTCACCTTGGGCGTCAAGGGCGATACTTGTGAGTGTTAAGTCCTGATACTTAAAGTCTTGCAGGTTAACCGATGCAATAAATGATTGATTATCTAAAGGCTTGTAGTTTCCAGTTAATGTCAGCTTAGTTAACTCAAGTTCAACACCCTGTAATTCTTCAGCCGTTAATGATACGCCAATGTTAGGATGCTCACTTTCGCCAGACACATGAATATCAGCATTTATTGCCCCCTGAGCATCTGGCTGCCACAAGCTTAAGTCTGGGACAGACAGCTTGCCGTTAAGTGACCAAACTTTATCGACCTCACCTTGAATGAACAAACGGCTTTGTAAAGCACTCACATTCAACCCTTGAGAGCTTAAATGCCACCTGCTGTTTACGGATAAGCCCCCATCTACATTTAAGGGGTAATGCATAACATGACCATTAAGGTGCGCATCTTCGATATCGATAGACCAAGTGTTATCAGCTAAGTTAAATCTTCCATCGGTATTTAAGGGCCCGCTGATCTCACTGATTGGCAGAGGTTGTGATAAATCGAGTTTCAATTGGCTAATGTCGACTTGCTGAGTGGCAGCTTTAGCATGCCAAACTAAGGATTCTCCGTATTCGAACGAACCTTGTAAGGCAATATCACCCAATGCTTGGTTATTGGCGTGAAGTTTTTCGAAAACTAAACGCTTATCGGCATGACTGAACACAGTGTCAACATCAAGTGTTGGCTGATAGGGTGAAGAAAAAAGCGTTTGCAGTGTCACGTGTTGAGCGTTGAGATCACCTTGGCTAGCAAACTTGATATCATTTGCACTAAATTCGGCAGTTTGTAGCGGCCACTGCAATTGTTTGGCATTTAATGTTAGCTGATATGGGATCGTAGGCTTTGCCAGTTCAATTGTAGAGTCAAGAGTGAAATCAAACTGGCCGCTAGCAACAATATTGCTCTTAAGCGCTGTAAAGCCTTGTTTGATTGTAATAGCTAAATTCTGGTTTTTTAGCCCAGGTAATTCCGCTACGTGAGCCAGGCTTATTGCAGACTCAAAGTCCATAGGGTAATCATGGCTAAGTGACATCTGGCCAGTGAGACTGATATCACCGTAATCATGGTTGGCGTGAAAGTTATCGATATTGATTAAGAACTGTTGGTAACTTCCTGCTAAATGCAGTTTAGAAAAATGATCCTTTCTGCTGCCTAAGATTAAGTCTCCGTTCTCGATATCTAAAGTCTCGACAAAAACAGGGATAGGCATAAATACTTCGGGTAGGTTTGCCATAACCCACTCACTCTTTTCTAGCTCATGGCTTGCTGTATGCCCTTGCGCTGGTACTGTATCGCTTGGCTTAGTTTCAGTTTCTGTTTCAGACTTAGTGTCTGTTTTAGCTATATCCGGATGCTTGCTGTGTTCATCATCTTCTTGGCTGGTACCTGCACTGGATAAAGGAATAGAAACTAACAAGCCTTCAGAATAGATTGAACTGGCACGGATCCCTGTAGACAACCAATCAGCAGTTAAATTAAGTTGATTAGCATTAAAGTCCATGTCGTTAACACGCACGGTGAGATTGCTAAGCGCGCCACTGACTAAAGTTATCCCGAAAGGAAGAGTAATTTCTAAGTGCTCCTCCTCAGTAGCATCTAACTTACCATTAGCTGGCTCATCAATTGGCAGCGGTTCATGGGTTAGTGATTGGTCTGATATTGAATTTGAGTCTGTCTCTGCAGAGGCATTATCAGATGAGTCGACGTCAGCACCAATGAGCGCGGTATCAATCTCAACGTTGACTTTTGAGCTATTTAATTGCTCTACACACAGCTGTTTTTGCATTAAACACATAGGGTTCCATGCAAGTTCTAAATCGGTGATTTCGACTTTGACGCCGCTCATCTGCCAGGCGGCATAATTTAACGCTAGATGGCGGTTTAGCTGGCCAGATTGATAGTCTAGCTCTAAATCTGGGACAAAAAGATCAGCAAGCTTAATAGCGATATGACTACCAAACTGGGTGCCAATTAGCATTGCAAAGCAAACGAGTAGCAAGAGTGGTGTGTAGATGGCAAAACGGCTTATGAGTTTAAACCAGCCCCAAAGTCGGCCATACCAAGTTTTTGCTTTAGCAACTTTGTTTGTTGGTTTTGATTCATTGCTCGGTTGTATATTGGAAGCTGTCATAGTTCGGCTCCCATGGTAATATGAATACGCCAAGGGCGACTTATCGTATCAGTCTCATTCAGGCCGATACCAACATCGAGTTTGACTGGGCCAATAGGTGAGATCCAATGGATACCAGCACCCACAGAGGTTACTAGCTCTATTTGGTTAACATCAAAAGCATTACCTGCGTCAACGAACGTAGCGACTCGCCAAGTAGGGGTAACATAGTATTGGTATTCGAGACTACCCACCATCAAATAGCGCCCACCAACAACTTCTCGAATTATTTCACCCTCGTCATTGACGGAGTCTATGGAGGGGCCTAGTTCGTTATAGCTATAACCACGAATACTTTGATCACCACCGGCAAAATAACGTAAAGAGGGAGGAATATTCTCTAGTGAGCCTTCGCTAGTGAGGTTTGCAGCCATATCGAGTCTCGACACTATTCTATGTTTGTCAAAAAAGGTATTAATCCACTTAAATTTGGTCTGTAATCGGGCGAGTCTGACCTCAGAACCAAGACTGGGATCGGCATACTCGAGGCTATAGAACTGAAAAAAGCCAGATTTTGGATCCAAAGAGTTATCGCCACGAGTAGTCTTAGACAAGCTGGTACCAAATAATACAAATCTCGGATCATAATCGATACCAGACTGGGTATAGTTCTCTCGCATTATTTCAGCCGAATAATTGAATAACCATTTACTCTGAAGTCGTTGCTGCCTAATGACAGCAAACAACATCTTAGAAGATTCAAGCTGTCCGGTATTATTAAAGTCACGGTCTTCACTGTCATAGACCTGAGTTACACCGTATTTATCTCTTAGCATCCCTGTTCGGATTTTCAATTGGTCATCGAGTGGATGGGTCAGCGGAATGGTATAAGTGGTTAAAAATTTGGGTTTATCTGGAGCCCACTCCGCAGTGGTCTCTTGTGAGTGGCCATACTTGTTGATTTGTGGTGTGCGCCAAGTTACTCGCACGCGAGGTTCAAGACTGTTATCAACTGTATTACCTATGTCGGCACCTAAACCTAGCTCGATAGAGTGGTTAGGTCTAGGGCTAAGCTCTACTCGTACAGGCACTTGTAGATCTTCAACCTGATCGACTAAAGGTAGAACCTTAATATTTGAAAAATAACCAGTGTCTAATAGTTGCCTGTTTAACTGGCCTAGATTACCCGTGCTGTAGGGCGCATCAAATTTAAATGGAACCAACTCGTTTAAAATTTGAGGCTCTAAGGTCGAGCCTGTAAAGCTGACCTCACCTATGTGGTAGCGTTTACCTGAGTCATAATAGAGTGAGATTTTAGCGGTGTTAAAGTCGCGATCGACCAAAATTTCTGCTTGATCAAACTTACCATCAAAATAACCCCGTGCGAGCGCTAGAGTCAGCAGTTGTGCCTTTACATCTTCATAAACACCATGATTGAGTTTATCGCCGGGCCTAACTTTTAATTGGCTAAGCCATTTTTCAAAGAGAGGGTCATTACGCATCTCACCTTTGACTTGAATATCAATCCAACTGATCAAAGTAGGCTTTCCTGGCTCTATCTCTAAATCTAAAACCCAAGCACGTTTATTATTGTTGATAATATTTTGAGAAATTCGACTGTGATAATAGCCCATAGAGTGCATAGCAGCCGCTATGTTGTCTTCGGCATTAAAGATAAAAGCACGCCGTTGCACACTCGATTCGGGGAGGGCACCAAGGTGAGCCTTTACGTTATGTTCGAGTTTACCCTCGACGCCTTTAATTTTAAGTGTTAACCAGTCATTGGCTTGAGCGGAAAATGTTACGCAGGTAACACTGACAAGCAGAAAATTTATGGTCAGCACACGAAGCAAACTTATCAACAAAAATTAGACTCTTATCATTAGTTTAATTGAGACAAGCTATTGTCACTAGAATCGTTAACTCAAGCAAGTTGCTGATTGTAATTATGGTCGAAAATGGTTACAAAGAGAGCAAATAAATACAATAGGATACAGTTTGTGAAGTATACGATGCTTAGTAGCACAGTCTTGCTTGTTTTATCGACAGTTATATCAACAAGCGCTTTAGCCAATGATAAGCCGTTTTCAATTGCGATTCATGGTGGGGCAGGCACCATTTCTAAGGCTAATTTAACCCCTGAAGAGCAAAAAGCTTACCGCGAGAAACTACAACAAGCCGTTGATGCAGGATACGATATTCTCGCAAAAGGGGGCGACAGCTTATCAGCCGTTCGTGCATCGATTAATATCCTAGAAAATAGTCCATTATTTAATGCAGGTCTTGGGGCTGTGTACACCTATGATGGCAGCCACGAGATGGACGCGTCGATTATGGATGGAAATACCATGAATGCCGGTGCCGTCGCCGGAGTTAAACATATTAAAAATCCAATCGACTTAGCATTAACTGTGATGGAGAAATCTCCTCACGTGATGTTATCTGGTCAAGGGGCTGAGGAATTTGCCTTAACTCAGGGCTTTAGGTTAGTTCCGGCTAATCACTTTGATACCGATAGCCGCTATCAACAACTTAAAAGCGCTAAAGAGAAAATTAACAAGGCTGAGTCCAACCCTGATTATCAAGCCAGTACAGGCACGAATAAGCACCATAATTATCAGCAAAGTGCCCTTGATTATAGCGAGTTTGACTATAAATTCGGTACCGTAGGCGCGGTAGCGCTAGATCAAAATGGTAACTTAGCGGCAGGTACCTCTACGGGAGGCATGACCGCAAAAAGATTTGGTCGTATTGGAGACTCACCGGTTATAGGAGCGGGCACCTACGCTGAGAACGGTGTTTGCGCCGTGTCGGCAACAGGCCACGGTGAGTACTTTATTCGTTATCATGTGGCGGGGGATATCTGCGCTAAGGTGAAGTATCAGAAAAAATCCATTATTCAAGCGGCTGATGAGGTGATTAATCAGCGCCTCATTACTGCTGGTGGCACTGGCGGTGTGATAGCCATAGATCAACGTGGCAATATTGCCACGCCGTTTAATACCGAAGGCATGTACCGCGCAACACGTAAAAATAATGAGCCAGCTCAAGTGATGATCTGGTCAGATTTATAGGGGCTATCCTCTTCGCATCGTTCACCTAGTTTCTTGTTCGTTGCTAAGCCTTAACATCCTTATGTTAAGGCTTTTTTGTTGCCGCTCTCATTCATTGCAAAACAAATGTATTGTAAAAACAAGTTAAATTATTATTCACTAATTAAATACCCTCTAAGGTTATATAATGCGTTAACGATCTTGCTATAGCCTCTAACGAGACTGCACCTGAATAGGCCATAAAAGTCGATGAAACAGCAACAAGTAGCGAAAAAGCCCGATAGAGCGACCGCAATGATGCAAATTATTGAACAGGTCAAACAAGAGTTTCCTTTATATGAGTCCGAGACCTTTGTCTGTGGACCAGACGGAAACTGTTTAGGCTGCCCGAAAAAGTTACTTGAGTTAGTCGATACAGAATTAAGTTATTGGGAAAGTGCGATAGCCAATGGTAATGTTCCGCAATTTGATGACATCCGCCGCTTTGGTAAGCTGTGTACCAACGTAAAGCGTGGCTTAGATCGTAATGGCGTGTTAGAAAAGTACCAGCAAATTAAAGCAGAAAACCTAAGCTAGCATTAGCCTGTGTAGCCAAAGCAAAAGCAGCTTTGCATATAGCGTTAAGCTAACATCTTCGATAAAACGGCTTAAGTGAGTAGACTACGGACCTGTTAGGGTAAATTATCACTGTGACTGCTAGCATAGCGACAACATATTAGTTAATAGTTATCTATAAAACTTAGCTGATAGTGTAACGCTTTGGGCGTTGACTGCCGTCATGGCTGTATCTAATCCAGCCTAAGTCGAAATCTGTGAAATAGCTCACTAATATTTATTTGTATGGCTATGAATAAAAAGCCAAAATGCCGCGCAATCTCTTCCCCTCAAAAAAGCGTACACGCATAAAAAGGTTGCACATGAGCAAAAAATTTCTGATCACTTGGGATCAAATGCAAGGTTACACCCGTGAATTGGCAGAACGTTTATTACCTGTTGAACAATGGCAAGGTATTATTGCAGTTAGCCGCGGCGGATTAGTACCAGCGGCCATTTTAGCGCGTGAATTAGGTATTCGACACGTAGATACCATCTGTATTTCAAGCTACGACCATGATCACCAACGTGAAACTAAAATCATCAAGCAAGCCCCTGGCGACGGTGAAGGCTTTATCGTAATCGATGACTTAGTAGATAGTGGCTCAACCGCTAAAATTGTACGTGAAATCTATCCTAAAGCAAAATTCGTTACTGTATGTGCCAAGCCTGCTGGCAAGCCATTAGTTGACGACTACATTGTTGATATCCCACAAGACACATGGATTGAACAGCCATGGGATACAGGTGTGAGCTTTAGAGAGCCACTTTGTAAGTAATAGGCCAAGTTAAAACTTAAGTAAAAAGTTAAGCTCGATATCAAAACCGAATAGTACTGCTATTCGGTTTTTTGTGGCTAATTGTGTAGGTAGGAGTTGAGAGGGAAAGCTGTAGATAAAAGTTTGCGGCCCAATGTTTTGCCTCAATAATACCTCTGAAGTTGTCTAAATTGTCGAGTTAGATGTAATTAGAGCCTGTCCATCGGGCTAATTGTTCCTGCATAGTGTTGCCCTAACACATGTGTGTATATTTGAGTTGTATTCAAGTCATTATGGCCAAGTAATTGCTGAACAGTTCTGATGTCTGTTCCTGCTTGCAAAAGATGCGTTGCAAACGAATGTCTGAACGTATGACAATTCACTTTTTTGATTATCTGTGCTTTTCTAACAGCTTGTTGTAACGCTTTCCTAATGCTACTGGCATGTCGATGGTGCCTACAAGGCAAATTAGTGATCGGATGTTGGCACATATTAAGAGATGGAAATAGAAACATCCAAGTCGCTTGGCGATAAGCATTAGGGTATTTTTTAGCTAATGAGTGTGGCAATGATGGACCGACTCCATGTTGATTATCTTGCTGCTGAATTTTTATCGCGCGTTGAATATATCCATCAAGCTGATTAGTGCATGATTGGCTTAATAATGTTTGTCTGTCTTTATTGCCTTTTGCATTTCGAATGGTGAGTGAGAGATTTTCGACATTAATATCTTGTAATCTCAATTGCAGACACTCGTTGACTCGTAATCCACTCCCGTAAAGCATTTCAATCACAAATTTTGCTAGTCCACTCATGTGTGACAATATTAGAGCAATCTCTTTATAAGATAAGACCGTAGGCAATGTGCGCTGCTTTGTTGCTAACGTGAAACCAAGATCTCCTAATTCAATTTTTAAGTGTTGCTGATATAAAAAAGCTAGCGCATTAAGAGCGACTTTTTGAGTATTAACGGCTACGTTCTGTTTGTTAGCTAGCCAACTTAAAAAAGTTTTTACGTCAACTGAAGACAGTGTCATTGGATGAGCTTTATGATGAAATAAAATGTATCGCTTAATCCAATATAGATACGCTTTTTCAGTTCTTAAGCTATAGCCTCGTAAGCGAATCTCTTGTCTAATCGATTCTAAAAAAGGACTCGAATGTGTCATTTTCATCTCGCATGATTAACTGTGTTTTTATACAGTATTATCTGTATTTGTAAGAATGCAAGCGCACATTGCCTGGAATGATAGATACTTAACTGTTGAAAAAATGTTAAAAGCCTTGTAAATTCAAAAGCATAATATGAGTGCGCTTTTTTTTGGTGGGATGTAAAGCGAGTAAAGTAAGCTTGCGCGCTTTTGCAAAAGGGGTATTGAATACAATTTTGCTCTAGAACACTTAACGCATTATTATTGTTTGTATTTCAGACGTATTTTTGAGCGCGTTTTACCGGTAACCATCGACAAAGTGCGCGAGCGTCATATTAAAATGTTATGTTTCTAAGGATGGAACAGTTTGAGTGAATTTATTACCGCAATTTGGCCATTACTCTGTCTTTCGATGCTTCCTTTATCAGTCTGGTATTTGGTGGAAGCAAAAAGTGTTTTGAATCTCATTAAGTCCAATCACCCACAGGTTTGGCTTGAACTGGGAAAGCTTCAACTTATCAAAAACAACACCATCAGCAATTCTTTTAAGTTTATGGTATTTATACTAAAAGCAGACTATAGGTCGCTTAATGATGATGCCTTATCAAAGAAGGGGAACTTATTAAGAGTTTTGTTAATTGGTGGACATTTGGTAGTTTTGTTTGCATTTATAGCCCCTATCGTTATCGGTCGACTGTAAACATAACAAGCTGCTAAATTCAGATTCAACAAGGCTGTCATGCCATTTGCTGAGCAAATCGCCCGCCAGCACTTGGTTCACTTATTAGCAGGGCGTTAAATTTTTCGGATGGATTAATTCATGACTCAGACATGGAATTTAGAGAATGTTTCTCAAATTGCAAAAGAGAGCCCATATACTTTCTACCTGCCTTCTAATGAGGTTATTAAACAGCTGGAGATCGGTGATGTAGTTAAGCTCATGTTTAACTGTGATGTAGAAAATGATCAAGGCTGGTCTGCTGAAAGAATGTGGGTTGAAATAACGTCCCGAGAAGGTGACCAATTTCAAGGATTTCTTGATAATGATCCATATTACATTCCAGACATAAAAGCTGGGGATGAGTTAAGCTTCAATTCACACCATATAATGCAAACGAGCTTGGAAGATCCAATTCCAAATGAAGTCGATAAGTTCCTACCAAGATGCTTCGTAACCAACTCAGTCCTGATTGACAAGAACCCTGTAATCCAACTGTTTCGAGAAGAACCAGACGAAGAATACAAAGAGAAAAATTATAGTGGTTGGAATCTGTTTTCAGGAAAGGAAGATGATGATTACTTGAACAATGGAGATAACTGGAATTTCGTATCACTGGGTGCAATTCTAAATATCGACGATAAATTCAAATATCTTCTGGATTCAGAGTTTGGTTCAGAGTTTGTATGGTCTGAGGCAGAGAACGAGTATGTCAAAATTTAACAAGGCGCTGCAACCGACTGCCAAAAGCGTCACTTGTTTTGCAAAAAGCCGCAAAACAAGCGCCACTTTTGTCAGCGGCTGAGCGCGGCGTTATAAGTATTGGAGATGCATTTGAATATTCTGCTCGTAAGTAGTAGCCAAAGAGATAATTCTAAAAGTTTAGATGTCTCAAAATTTTTACAAACTAATATATTAAATGACATGGAAGGCGTTAAGTCATCGATATTAGATTTATCTAGATCCCCTTTTTTATTAGACCATTATGGTACTGGGAGAGATGATTTAATTTCATTAGCTAATAATAAAGATGAAGTGTTAGGGCAATTGTATTCCTGTGATGCCGTAGTGTTTATTGTTCCTGAATGGGGAGGAATGATCCCACCAGCACTTGTCAATTTATTACTTTTGTCTGCTAACGGCTCCGCTAATGGTTTGCCTTTAGGTCACAAACCAGCATTTGCTATTGGTGTTTCAGCCTCCAGCGGTGGCAGTAACCCTATTTCATTATTAAAAGGGTATGCTGGAAAAAACAGTCACCTCACTTGGTTACCGTTACATGCAATCATTCAAAACGTAGATGATTTTCTAAAACAAACGTGGACACCGACACTTGAAAATAGATATTCGCAGGTGCAATCACGTTTATTGGTTGGCTTAAGGAGTTTAGCTATCTATTCCAACCAATTAGCTTCTGTCAGAGATGAATTAGTAGTGTTATCAAAAGAGCATCCTTACGGTCAATAAAATACTTATAACAAGCACTTCAAACGGACAAAAACAGTTGGTTAGGTTCCGCTTCGCTTCACATTTTAACCAACTATTTTTGTCCGCTTAAGTGGGCGTTAGGCTTTAAGGATATATACATGTCACGGATCACAATATTCTGCTCTTTTCTATCCATATTTTTCTCTAGCTATTTATTTGGTTCAACATCCTCAAAGTTAGTTGGGAACTGGGACTGCGAACCATATGTTATGAATAACGAGGCTTATGATGTAATAGTGCATGATTCACCAGCTTATAAAGCCAATGGTCAGTTTTTAGAAGTTTCTAAAGCAACTGTAGAGTACCCAAATGGGTTTTCTTTTACATTCGAAGTTGAGTTGATTGGAACTTGGACTTTTAAAAGCAATATTATTGATATCAAGTTTGAACAGTCGACCTTTCTTTCTTCTAATAGTCCGGAAATTAACAAACAGAAAGGACAAAAAATTGCGGATGATCAACTTGTAAAAAAGAATTGGGCTAAAAATGAAGTTATATCCCTTGGGGAAAAGCTACAATTTAAAGCTGTTGATCCAATGCATAAAGAAGCCAATGTACTCATTACTTGCAAAAAAGCCTAACAAGCTAATAAATAAGGACAAAAAACAGTTGGCTGTTTTCGTTCCTCAACATTTTAGCCAACAATTATTTGCCCATTAACGAGGGCGTTAGGGTTACAAGGAGAGTTCCGCATGAAAATCAGATTACTCATTTTATTTACATTAATTATGTCTGGATGCACATCACAAGTGTGGCAAGCCCCAAGTTATGAAGAGAGAGTTACTGGCTTTTATGCCACGCAAGAAAATGCTCTGTTGCTTGTAACAGGTCAAAATTATAGCTATGTATTTGAGGCAAGTGACTTATTAATTAAATTACTTGAAATAAGTCGTACTATTGAATTTTATCCTAGATATGAAAGCTTCAAACTAGATAAAGAAAATAATGTCAGTGGTAAACTGGAATTAATCACACACAATACGTCGGATAAGCAAACGCTTCGAGAGTTGGGTTTCCCACAAGATGAATATGGAAATATCGATTTAACTTTTAACTTAAGAGGTAAAAGATATAAAGTTGAAGGGAACTATCCTTTTCAAAAGCTTGAAGATGAGCACTACGTTTTGGTTGAAACACCTGAATCAGGACTATCTAAAGCTGGTAAAATTGTAGTTACACCAGGAGCTGTAGCAATCGATACCGTTGCTATCGTTCCTGTTGCTGCTTTTTTTGGAGTGTTGGGTGTTATGAATGAACTTGATCTGTAAGTAACCCTAACAAGGCAATAAAGTCAGATTCGTAACAGTTGGCTCGGTTGCGCTTCGCTACACATTTTAGCCTACAATAGAATATTAGAGACACCCAAAATTGTGCTTACAGGTTTCCTTTACTAGGCTTTAGTTATGGCTGATAGAGGAGTTTGCTATGCCTACCCCAAGAAAGGCGATAGTCAGTTTAGAGGATACGCCGTTTTATCATTGTATATCTCGTTGTGTTAGAAAGGCATTTTTGTGCGGGGTTGATAAGCACACTGGTCAATCCTATGAGCATAGGCGCGACTGGGTTGAACAACGATTGTTGCAGCTTGCAGAGGTGTTCGCCATTGATATCTGTGCGTTTGCTGTAATGAGCAATCATCTGCACCTTGTCTTGCGGGTAGATGCTGAATTAGTGAAGGGATGGTCAGATATCGAGGTTGTTGCGCAATGGAAAAAGCTGTTTAAAGGCGACAGCCTGAATCAGATTTTTGTTAAAGGTCATCCACTTGAATCTTACCAGCAAGCCATCATCAATAAGCGGGTTAAAGAGTACCGACTGCGATTGATGGATATTTCCTGGTTCATGCGAGCGTTGAACGAACCCATAGCACGAAAGGCTAATGCAGAGGATAAGTGTAAAGGTCGCTTCTGGGAAGGAAGGTTTAAGTCTCAAGCATTGCTTGATGAGGCTGCAGTATTGGCTTGCATGGCCTATGTCGACTTGAACCCTATTCGAGCAAAGATGGCTGATTCACCAGAAACCTCAGACTTCACCAGCATTCAATTACGTATAAAAGCGGCGTTGGACGGTAAGCAACCTGATTCGTTACTGCCTTTTGTGGGTAATGAGAATCAAAATATGCCCAAATGTCTGATGTTTAATGCTAAAGATTACCTTCAACTGATTGATGATACCGGGCGTATTCAGCGCCATGATAAAAGAGGCGCTATCAGTCACACCTCTGAGCAATTGTTGTATCGTTTGAATATTCCCACTGAGAATTGGCTTAAAATGACTGCTGAGTTCACGAAAATCTTTAAAGGTCCAGTGGGCAATACACAAGAGTTAACGACTTATTGTGAACACCTTGAACGTAAACGACGACAAGGTGCTGCCAATTGTCATCGATGGCTAGATTGTAGTTAGTCTACTTTAAAGCTCCCCTCATTTTTCTCACTACCAAACAGATGTTTGGTGTTTCTGTTGCATGAATTTCACTATAGTTACCGATAGTTTACTCGTAAATCCAGCTCAGCTCGTGATAGCGTATTTATGTTATAGCGATAGGCATTTTAGATGAGTTAGAAAGTACGGGGTTCAATGTCACGTTCGAGCTAGCAGTGCAGCAAATAATTTTGGGTGTCGCAGTTATTACAATTTTGGGTGTCGCAGTTATTTTATTCACAAGGAAGGAGTCAATTATGACCAGTGTGCACAAAAATGTTATTTTATTTCTACTAGGTAGTTCATTCGCTTATATCTTTGTTTGGTTAACAGGTGTTGTTGCAGCTATGCCGGTACCAGAGTATCTGCGATCATATAATGAGTTCGTAATTTCGTACTATCCTAATATCTTGACCGCACTTTTTGCGTCAATTTTATCTTTAATTATTGTATTCGTAATACGTAAAGTATTTACTTATTTCACTAAACAAAACTTATTTTACTTTGCTCTACCAATAGTTTTATTCTTAACTTATTTGTTGGTATTTTTTAGTTTTGCAGTAGCACCTTTAATGTATGCAGCAATTCCAACCTTGTTAGTCGCTCTATTGTTAAGCAATGGCGCACAAAAAACATAACAAGCAGTTCAAGCGGGACTTTTTACAGTTTGCTCGGTTCCGCTTCGCTACACAATTTTAGCAAACTAATAAAAAGCCCCTTAAATGGGCGTTATATGTACATGGAGGGAACCACCATGCTAGTCAGGATGATGAAAAATAGGGCTATCAAAGCCTTTGCCAAAAAACTTCCAAAATTCTTAGTAGTTTCATGGGGAAGCTCAGATGAATACAGCCCCGGCCAAGTAAACAAAGCTATAGCAGAAACAGGCTGCAATGCTGCATATGTTCATTACGCCTACGCAATGTTTTGTTCTGAAGACCGGTTTAATGAAGTTTGTAATGCAGATTACGCTGAATTGAAAGGAGAGATCGGGGACTTATGTTTTGGTGGAAATTCAAGTTTCAGCTCAAGTGATTTTTCTGTATCGACGGATAGTCACTCCTTTGGTGACAGTGGTTATACCGACTAGTACATATAACAAGCTGCTAAATCCAGATTCACCAAGGCTGTCATGCCATTTGCTGAGCAAATCGCCCGCCAGCACTTGGTTCACTTATTAGCAGGGCGTTAACTTACTTAATCATGGAGGATTAATGGATATCAAAAAGTGGGCTTGGAAAATAGCGACAATCTTAGTCATGGGGGGGCTATTGCTTAACCCTGAGTTAATGTCTTTAGTTTTGTTTATTGACGCAATTGGAATTGATTTATTTCTCTTACTTGTCGAAGTACAGATAGTAGCCATAAGTGGATATTACTTTCATACATGGATTAAGCCGATACTTATGCCCCTATATAAGGCTTTGCTTAGAGCTGACCCTTACTTTTTCATCCCGACTAGGGACTCTGTAGCAAAACACCCATTGATCTTATGTCATGCAGTTCCTTTTTTGATGCTGTTTATTATTGGTGGCATCGTGGTTAAGCCGGTGATTGAGTCAGTGTGACGTCAGTTAACAAGCAGCTAAATTCAGATTCACCAAGGCTGTCATGCCATTTGCTGCGCAAATCGCCCGCCAGCTATGGTTCACTTATTAGCAGGGCGTTAGCTTTCAGAGATTAACTATGAATTTTCATTATTTACCAATTTATGTTTTAACAATAGCTTTATGTGGTTCATTTTATTTAGGTTACTTACCGCCAATTTTCATTTTAATCTTCATTATTGCTAGTACCTTTACTTTCTTGATTTACGCAAAAGATAAAAGGGCTGCTCAACATGATGAATGGCGTACTTCTGAAAGTACACTCCATTTGTATTCATTACTTTTTGGTTGGCCTGGAGCTATAATTGCCCAGCAAAAGCTACGTCATAAAAGTAAAAAACAAAGTTTTCGAACAGCCTTTCTTTTTACTGTATTAATTAATGTAGCATTGGTTGTTGGAATGCATACTAACCATGGTTTAAACTTGCTGAAAAATTATACTGATGAGATCAAGAGTTATTCATCAAAAAATATTGATAACCAATATATTCGTAAAACGGTTTCATTTCTTTTAAGTTCTCGTAATGAAAATTATCTTTATTATGAAAGTCCTACGTTTT
>NZ_BPFA01000020.1 GCF_019655055.1 Shewanella sp. MBTL60-112-B2 | reverse complement strand
TACAAGGTTAGCTGCATCTATTTTAAATTCTGTTGAATAAGTTGGTTGAGTCTTCATTACGTTTACACCGTTCTATATTAAGGGCAGTTTACCTCATATCGGTGTACAAGTTTATTAAGCCACAATAAGGACTCTTTATAAAAGAAATGGTCAAGAGGGAGAAGCTGTTGCCCCCCTCTTGCCCAGGTGTGGGATGGAATCCCACGACGTTTATCAAGCGCAGCTTGATTGCTTAAAGCTATAAAGCGTTACTCGAGCGCAGCCTGATATCCTACCTAGGGCTAAAACCCAGCCCAACGGGTTAAAGGTTAGGTTGATACTCAAACCCTGCTTGTGCTTCGCTATCGCTAAAGCTTGCGATCTTCTGCTTACGTACCAGCATGCTATTGATAAGTGATCCAGGGAACATCTCAATCGCGTTATTAAAGTCCTCAACGTTGGCATTGAAAATACGAATAGCCGCGCCAATCTGCTCTTGCTGCTCGCTGATTTCAGCCATTAACTTCATATACACATCTGATGCTTTAAGCTCTGGGTAAGCCTCAACCGTCACTTTAAGGCCCTGCATTAAGTCTTGAGTGCGCTGCTCGGCGGCGGCAAGTTTTGCCGTGTCTACACCAGAACTCATTTCTGCAATCGCGCTACGTAGTTCAGTGACTTTAGTTAATACTTCAGACTCATGCAGCTTGTATTGCTCGACTAACTGCTCAACCATAGGAATGATCTTATTCTTCTGGCGCTCTTGAGTCAGTACCGACGCCCATGCGCGATCTACCGCATTGTGTTTACCAATAATGCCGTTGTACAAGGTGATGATGATGGCAACTATCACCACTGCTGCAATCACCAAACCAATAACTGAACTGTCCATTTAGGTTTTCCTTTTATCTCTTAATTAATTGTCTTGGATTAACTATCTAAATCTTTAATAGAAGGTGTTATTTATGCACTCACCTTAAAATTATTATCACTAAAACGCATCATTTCGTGGACTAATTCGAGCATTTGCTTCATTTGCTTTAACTCGGTATGGCCTGCTAATTCTTCGGCAAAGGCTTTGGGATTATCTAAACCGTTTACTCGCTTAACCGCTAACAGGTCATCACTCACCGCTAAACACAGCCTTCCTTGTTGGCCGAATTCTAATACTGGTTTTTTTAACTGTTTAGCAAATACAGTGAGCTTTTCTTCAACCGCAGGCGATAGCAAACGTGCTGCGATCATCAACTCTTTAGCATGGACTCGATATTGGCGATTAAACTCATTAGAGGCACTTTTATAGCGTTCGCCTCGGCGCTTAATGCCAAAGTCATTGCTAATACTCATGTCCTTAGCAAAAGGGAAATCTAATAACACACCGTGGCGATAATAACTGTCTCTTACCGTTCGCGTAGTGGTTTTACCATTCGCGTCTGTGGTGGTTTCAGTGCGTTTTACAATGTAGTGATAACGATAGAGCTGATAATCAAACTGGTGGATATCACCTTGGTAAGTGCTCTTGTAAAGACTTTGAATTTCTCGCAGATCATTACCACGATCAAACTCTTTAAAACTACCTTCAAGCTCTTTAGCCAGCTTTTTGCCCTCAAATGGGACTGCCTCAAGATTATTATTAAATAGCGCATCTTTTAAAAAGATGGTATCCGACAACTTATTGCGCCACTTCATCCGGCCTCTAAGCCACAGCAGCATAATTACGCCTATCACGCCATTATGGGCAGCAAAACCTGAGCTTGGATACCACAAGCCTAAAAACGAGGCTAAGGTATCGAAATACATATCCCAATACCAATGCGGCCATTGTGGGATGAGATTCAGCGCCGCGCCCACAGCTGCCATCAATAGCATCCGCCCCCACTGTGGGCCGGGCATAGGTAAGCACTTACCCTTGTCTTCAAAATAGCGGGTTAATGTTGCCAGCCCCAACATTGGATACCAGATCACACTGTAGCCCAGTGCGCTTTTAAGAATGTGCATCACAAAATCGGGGACCACTAACCCCAACTCAAAAGCAACCGGCAACAAAGCGAAAAACAACGAAACCGCGCAGAAAAAGCGATACCAGTTATCACGATAATCTAGCGGCCCTTTATGATGCTCAACCTTACGCACTAACGCGATTAGATCATCTTGGCTTTTCGCGGCTTCAACATCACTACCGATGGCGGCAATATTGCGAGTCACTTGAGCGTTATAAGACTGCATTAACATTGACCTTCGTATCTTTTACAGGTGTGGCTTGTGTGAGAGCGGCGGCTTGTTGTGTGCCACTCACAAAACTGCTATCACTTACAAAGTTGTTATCAGATAAGCGCATAAGCTCATGGATCGCTTCAAGCAGTTTTTGCACCCGCTTTAGTTCGGTATGGCCGGCAATCTCTTTATAAAATTCATCTGGCTTTTCCAGTGAATGTTTACGCTTTTCTATAATCAGCTTGCTGGTAGAGGCTATGCACAAACGGCCATCGGCAGTAATTTCCACCATAGGTGAAATAAAATTTTGATTAAGCTTTATAAGCAACTCAATCACGGCTGGACTTAACAAGCGTGCAGCACTGATTTTATCGCAAGCTTGTACGCGATAAATGTCATTAAACGCATTCGATTCAGTGTGATACTTTTCGGCATAAACCGAACCTTTAAGCTTTACCTCGTCTTCAGCATCTATGCACAAACCGCTAGCGAACGGAAAATCGAGCAACATGCCGTAGCGATCGCGATCTTCATGCACGGTTTTGGTTTTATAGCCACCATTGCCATCAGAGCTGGTTTGGGTGCGTTTTACGGTGTACTGAAAGTGATAAAGCTTATAGTTAAAGCTGTGTTGTTCGCCTTGATAATCCCCTGCAAACATCTGCTGAATATCACGGGTGCCGCTGCCGCGACGAAACTCTGCAAACTGCTTTCCAAGTGCATCAAGTTTGTCTTCGGCTGCTGGCTTAGTTTGTGTTAAGCCATTATTAAATAAGGCATCACAGAGGAATATTTTATCGGAAAGGTGTTTACGCCAATTGGCGCGATAATCTAACCACACCCAAGTGAGTGAGCTGGCGATGATCAGAATAAACCACAGCGAAAACTGATGGTCGTCAATTTCCCCCACGCTAATGACATAACCAAAACCATACGTCAGCGCCCAATAGATTTTGGGCCATTCAGGTACATATATTGTCACCAGAGCCATTGCTGCCACCAGCAGTGTAAAGTTAACTGGCATAGGGACAGGCAGCCAGCCCCGCTCATGGCAAAAACTGACTAATAATGTACTCAGCGCGACAGGAAGCCAATAGCAAGAGTCATCAATCACCAACTTAGCTAGTGGCTCAACTTGTTCATACCAGAGCCGCATAAATATCAAGACGATACACAAGACGCTCGCGCTAACCAGTAACCACTTAACAGAGTGCGTTATCTTATCGCGGTAATCTAACGGTCCCGAATGGTGTTTAACTTGAGTGATAACCTCGAGCAGATCATCTTGAGTGATAGCGGCATCAACATCACTGCGTAACTTGGCAATATGTTGAGCGACGATTTGGTTATGCTGCATTGAATATCCTTTTACCACTTTCCTTTTACTTCTATCCTTTTACTACATGAACAAGGTTAGATTTAGAGCCGTATAATAAACGGGGATTATAATGAAAGGCGGCAATAACAACAGAGACTTAAGTCCGTTAACCTATAATTAGATTAAAGTTTTTAGTTATTAACTCTATCTCTACGCTATGTTTGCTATAAATATGCAATCACAGATATATCGAATAGCAAGGATCTAAAGGTTTCACTCCCTAGTAGCGCTGATAGCTTTCGTTCAGGAAGGTATTAATCGGCAAAATTCAAAGAAGTTGACCAATAAAAAAGGCTAACACCATAACAGCGTTAACCTCTTCTATTTCTCTGGACTCAGTAAAACCTAATCCCAGATAAATTCTCTAAAATGCTTACGACATACAGACTCGTAGCTTTCGTTACCACCAATCGCCACCTGCTCACCTTCACGCATTGGCTTACCATTGCCATCAAGACGCACAACCATATTGGCTTTACGGCCACAATGACAAATAGTTTTAAGTTCAACCAATTTATCGGCCCAGGCTAACAAGTATTGGCTACCACTGAACAACTCGCCTTGGAAGTCGGTCTTCAGGCCGTAACAAAGTACTGGAATATCAAGTACGTCAACCACATAAGTTAACTGCTTAACCTGCTCTTTGCTTAAAAACTGAGATTCATCAATCAAGATACAGTGCAAAGTCTTTTCGGCGTGGCTCGTGCTGATCATCTGAGTCAGATTGTCATTGCTACCAAAGACTTGAGCATCGGTTTCGATACCAAGACGAGAAGCCACTTTACCCACACCATAACGATCGTCAATTGACGCTGTCATCACTAGGGTATGCATGCCGCGTTCACGGTAATTATAAGAAGACTGCAATAACGAAGTTGATTTACCCGCATTCATTGCTGAGTAATAGAAATAGAGCTGCGCCAAACTAAAGTCCTTAAAGGTGAATTCGGCGCTAGTTTAGCACTAATTTAAGCAACAAATCATCTTAACCAAACAGTTCATGCGATCACGTCACAAAAAATATCTGCGGCTTTATCACCTCACAACTCGCTAGATAAGATACTAAGTTTAGTGAGTCATTCTTTGCTTTTTAACTGAACAGCTTGTTTTGACTAGTTTAACTCCGTCAGCCCTATAAAAACCCAGAAAGTACAAGGGGTGCAACCAAAGTCCAAATATGTGACAAACACAACAAAACCAACACAAAACCCAGCATTGATGCACAAAATGACTCACATTAAGACACGTTTAATGCCAAAGCGTTAAATTAAAAACACAATTATAATAAAGGAAGTCAAAATTTTATGCATAAGTCAGTTATTGCAGCAGCCATTGCAGCAACATTAACCCTGAGCGCATGCTCAACCACATCACCAGAAAATACCAATGCTGTTATGGTACAAGCACAGAACCCATTCTTACAGGCAAGCACCTTACAGTATCAAGCTCCAGACTTTACAAAAATTAAGGATGAGCATTTTCAGCCAGCCTTAACTTTGGGCATGCAAGCGCAATATCAACAGATCCTCGATATTGCCAACAACCCACAAGCGCCGACGTTTACCAATACCATTATTGCAATGGAGAAGAGTGGCGAGTTACTCACTCGTACTTCAAAGGTGTTTTATAACTTAGCCGGTACAGATAGCAACCCAACACTGCGCAAAATTCAAGGTGAAATGGCGCCAAAAATGGCGGCTCACTCAGACAACATCAATTTAAACCCAGCGTTATTTAAGCGTATAGAAACGCTATATAACCAAAGAGATAGTTTAGATTTATCGGCTGAAGAAAGTCGTTTAGTTGAGGTGTACTACAAACGTTTTGTGCGCGCGGGTGCCAAATTGACTGAAGGTCAAAAACAACAGATCCGTGTACTGAATGCTGAACAGTCAACACTAACTAACGAATTTGCTCAGCGCTTAATGCGCTTAACCAAAGAGATCGCAGTTGTTGTTGACTCAAAAGAGCAGCTTGCTGGTTTATCAGCAAGTGCAATCAAAGCCGCTGCCGCCGATGCAGCTGCTAATGGTCACCCTGGTAAGTATCAACTAAACATCACCAACACTACACGTCAGCCAGTACTGACTCAGCTACAAGACAGAGCCCTGCGTCAGCAAATTTGGCAAGCATCAGCTGAACGTGGTCTTGAAGGAGAGAACGAAACTGCGTCTTTAGTGGCAAGACTTGCACAACTTCGCGCCGAACGTGCAGAGTTACTTGGTTATAAAAGCTGGGCAGAATACCGCCTAGAACCACAAATGGCTAAAACACCTGAAGCGGTATACAAGATGTTTGGCTCTATGGTACCTGCGGTAATTAAAAACACTCAAAAAGAAGCGGCTGATATCCAAGCCATGATCAATCAAACTGGCGGCGACTTTGAGCTAGCGCCGTGGGATTGGGCTTACTACGCTGAACTTGTACGCCAAGAGAAGTACGATTTAGATGAAAGCGCGATTACACCATATTTTGAATTTGACCGTGTACTAGAAGACGGTGTGTTCTTCACCTTACAAGCGCTATATGGCGTGACATTAAAACCACGCCCAGATCTGCCTGTGTACCATGAAGATGTAAAAGCCTACGAAATGTTCGATGAAGATGGCAGCAGCATGGCGATTTTCTATGCAGACTACTTCTCACGTGAAGGCAAGCGTGGAGGTGCGTGGATGAGTTCGTTTGTAGCGCAGTCTGAGTTATTAAACAATAAGCCTGTTGTGATTAACGTAATGAACATTAAGAAAGCGCCAGCAGGTGAGCCCACATTTGTGAGCTACGATGAAGTGACCACCATGTTCCATGAAATGGGCCACGGTACTCACGGCATGTTTTCTAAAGTGGTTTACCCAACACTATCAGGCACCTCTGTATCGCGCGACTTTGTCGAGTTCCCATCAACCTTTGAAGAAGATTGGGCTGCGCACCCTAAAGTGCTAGCAAACTATGCTAAACACTATGAAACCGGCGAGCCTATTCCAAAAGAGCTACTTGAAAAGTTATTAAAATCACGCAGCTTTAACCAAGGTTTCGACACCTTAGAGTATATGTCTGCCGCGTTGTTAGATCTTGAATGGCATACACTTAAAGCCGGCAGCCCACTGCAAGATGTAGCCAGCTTTGAAGCGGCTGCGCTTAAAAAGCACGGCGTAGATTTACCAGCAGTGCCACCACGTTATAAGTCAACTTACTTTGCCCATGCTTTCCCAGGTGGTTACTCAGCAAGTTACTACGCCTACATGTGGAGTGAAATTCTAGCGGCTGATGCATTTGCTTATGTGCAAACTCAAGGCGGGCTTAACCGTGAAATTGGCATGAAGTTTAGAAAGACCATTCGTGAAGTGGGTAATTCTGTTGCGCCAATGGACGCCTACAAAGCCTTTAGAGGCCAAGAGCCGACAACTGAAGCATTGCTTGAACGTCGCGGCTTAAACTAACGATATGCATTCGTTAGTAAAGGCTTAGCTGATAGTAGCTCGCTGACTAAGCTTGAAGGTACAAGCTCGAAAGTACAAGCTCCCTAATAAGGGAGCTTTTTATATCTAGTATATGTTTAATTTATGTCTACTAATATCCAGTTATGGCTAAGTGTAAATCTAATATACGCCTTATAACGAGTAATTTATGCCTGCCATACTCCCCCACCTGCTCTCTCATATCTAAGCAAAAAAGCTCATGAGTCAATGAGTGAATTAATTCCAGAAAAGCTAAATCCAGGGCGATTAATTGTAAACAGGAAATTCAGCCAACAAAAAACCGCTCGATAGAGAGCGGTTTTAATTTTTAAGTGGATTTAGTTTTAATACAAACTAATCTACTTAGTTTTATTGGCCTTATTGCTTACATGCAGCATCAGGCGAACAGGATTTGATACGAAGTACGATAATACTAATCACAAACAGTACGCTACAAGCAACCAGTCCTGCGGTCACAGACTCGGTAAAGCCAAGTACTAGATAACCCACCATGCTAATACCTGCAACGATAAGCGCATAAGGCAGCTGTGTCATTACGTGGTCAATATGGTGACAGTTGGCGCCTGTTGACGACAAAATCGTTGTATCTGAAATCGGTGAGCAGTGGTCGCCAAATACCGCACCGGCAAGCACTGACGCAAGCATTGGTAACATCATACCTGTATGGCTACCCATCGCCATATCTGCAGCAATTGGCAACATGATACCGAAGGTACCCCAGCTTGTGCCGGTCGAGAATGCAGTTAAGCCAGCAAGAATAAATAGCACCGCAGGTAACATAGCAAATGGAATATTGCCTGTTGCTAAGCTTGCCATATATTTACCGGTTTCTAGCTGACCAATCACACCAGCAATAGTCCAAGCGAACAGCAGGATATAGATAGCAGGTAGCATCGACTTAGCACCTTCAAATAGGCCTTTGGCGATCATCGATTTCTCAACGCCTTGGTAAATCACTAGCGCCAGCGTTACCACTAAGCCAATTGCTGCACCAAAGAACAGTGATGAACCTACGTCTGTATTTTCGAATGCACCAATTAAGCTAAATGCTTGGCCCTTAGCCGCAAGCGCATCACCACCACTGCTTACCATAAAGTAGAAAGTGGCGAATACTAATACCGTAATGGGTAGGAATAAGCCCATAATCTTGCCGGTATCGGCTTCTGGTAAGTCTGAGTTAGCTCCAGGTGGTAACCCTTTCGACTCATCATAAAGCTCGCCTTTTTGCGCCTTAAGCTCATGCTGACGCATTGGACCAATATCGAGTCCCATCAAGGCAACACAAAGTAGCAGTAAGAGTGCAAAAATAGCGTAGAAGTTCATTGGGATCATCTGTACGAACACGCTTAAGTGGCCAGTATCAGTAAATCCGTGCGCGGTTAAAATGCCACCAATCAAAGCGATGATGTAAGCACCCCAGCTTGATACTGGTGAAATAACACAAATTGGCGCGGCAGTAGAATCAAGCAAGTAAGCCAGTTTACTGCGGGAGATGTAGTAACGATCGGTCAGTGGTCTAGCGACACTACCCACAACCAAGCTATTAAAGTAGTCATCGATAAACACCACGCAGCCTAAGAACATGGTTAGTAGTTTTGCATCACGTTTATTACGAATATGGTTACGCGCCCAATCGGCGAAGGCCCTTGATGAACCGCTGACGGTGATCAACGCAGTGATCATACCCAGCAGAACAAGGAAGCCTAAAATATAAAGGTTCCAGCTATTTAAAGCGCCATCGTCCCAAACCAGAGCCGATACTTTTTCACCTAGGTATTGTGCCGTTTGCATGGCAGAGAAATCGGTAAGCAGTAATGCTCCCAATATAATTCCCACACCCAGTGACAGTAGAACGCGACGGGTTAACATCGCAAGTACGATTGCCGCTACCGGAGGTAACAGCGATAAAGCCGAATCGGCATAGCTTATAATTGTCATTGTTTTAATTTCTTCGCTAAATACGAATGGAGGCCGACTGAACTGGTGGGATATAGCAATAGATATCTGATTACACCTGTCCTATCAGTAGCGCTCCATAGCCATATTAATGGTTCGTCATTAATATAAAAATTTCTTATCTTCCAGATAAGAAATACTATGGCAGTGCTGTCCCTATTCGGTCACAGCCCCAGCAACTAGCCTCGATATGCTATGTCACTTCGGCATCAAATCCTTTCTCGATAAATCAGCGGCATCACCCTACTTATCGATACTGATATTTAACGCACCTCTACTTCTCAGGACGCAATTTAAGACTAGCTCAAAAAGCGTGACGGACATAAAAACATAAGCGGCTTTAGAGATGCTACCCTAAAGCCGCTTATCGTGACACAGATCACGAACAATACCAAACTAACACACACCCATTAACACGCCCGTTACCAGCATTAAACACATTACGCTGTGTGGGGATTGCTTATGGTCTAAGTATTAGATTAAAGCTTGGCTAATAATTCAGGTACCGCTTCAAACAGATCCGCTTCTAAACCATAGTCAGCAACTTGGAAAATCGGCGCCTCTGGATCTTTGTTAATCGCCACAATCACCTTAGAGTCTTTCATTCCCGCTAGGTGTTGGATGGCGCCAGAAATACCGACGGCGATATACAAGTCAGGCGCAACAATTTTACCTGTCTGCCCTACTTGTAAGTCGTTTGGTACAAAGCCTGCGTCGACAGCAGCACGAGATGCGCCAACTGCGCCACCTAACTTATCTGCAAGTTGCTCAAGGATGCCGAAGTTATCGCTGTTACCTAGGGCGCGGCCACCAGAAACTACAACCGACGCACTGCCAAGCTCTGGACGCTCAGACTCTGTTAAACTCTGCTCAACAAACTCTGCTTGTGGTGCCACGTCTTGGACTAAAGTCACACGCTCTGCATTGCCATCAGTCGCAACAGCATCAAATGCACTCGAACGTACCGTCATGACCTTCTTATCATCAAGGCTCTGAACTGTTGCCAGAACACTACCTGCATAGATAGGACGAACGAATGTATCGCTGCTAACCACTTCTACAACTTCTGAAAGTTGAGACACATCCAAAAGTGCTGCCACTCGTGGTAACACATCCTTACCAAAACTTGAGGCTGGAGCTAACACATGCTCAAAATCAGATGCAACGCTAAGCACTAGCTCAGAAATATTCTCTGCCAGATGATTGGCATAAGAGGCCGAATCAGCAACCAGTACATTACGCACTCCCGCTAACTTTTGCGCTTCGCTTGCAACACCATCACAGTTATGACCGACAACTAATACGTCGATATCTCCACCAATGGCTTGACCGCATGCAACCACTTTAGCGGTATCAAGCTTTAAACTGGCGTTATCGTGTTCTGCTAAAACTAAAATTGCCATTAGATCACCTTCGCTTCATTCTTTAACTTTTCAACCAACTCTTCTACAGACGCAACCATTACACCACCGCTACGTTCAGCAGGCGGAACAACTTTAAGGATGTTCTGGTGAGACTTAAGGGTGACATCGAAATCCGCTGGAGTTAGCGTCTCAAGAGGCTTGCGCTTTGCTTTCATTATATTTGGCAGCTTGGCATAGCGTGGCTCATTTAGACGAAGGTCCGCCGTCACAACAGCTGGCAGTGGCAGCTTGATTGTTTGTAGGCCACCATCGATTTCACGGATAACAACCAGCTTATCACCATCAAGTTTAACTTCTGAGGCAAACGTTGCTTGCGGCATCTTGCCAATAGCGGCAAGCATCTGTCCGGTTTGGTTGTTATCACCGTCAATTGACTGTTTACCTAAGATAACCAATTCTGCCTGCTCTTTTTGTTGCACGGCATAAATCAGCTTAGCAATTGATAACGGCACTAAATCTTCTTCTGTTTCGATATGAATAGCACGGTCTGCTCCCAAAGCAAGCGCAGTTCTTAATTGCTCTTGGGATGCTTTAGGCCCGACACTTAATACGACGATTTCAGAGGCGCTTCCTGCTTCTTTTAAACGAACGGCTTCTTCAACGGCAATTTCACAAAAAGGGTTAATCGCCATTTTTAGGTTTGCGGTATCAACACCAGTATTGTCAGCGTTAACCCTGACCTTTACATTGGCATCGACGACACGTTTAACTGGCACCAATACTTTCATAGGGCTTCCTTCTTACGTCTCTTATAATGTTCGAAATTAAGTAACGAGCAACAGGTATAACTAACATGTGGCTATTACCGAAATTAAAGCCACTTTACGTGCTGTTAACGTTAACGTCAACCAGGTTTCAAACACCTGTTCACCCTAGTTGACACAACATAAGCCTTTATTGAATTAAACACTCTTAAAACATTTATTAACCGGTAATGATAGTTAAGTTATTCATATTAACGATTTAACGATATAAATAATTCAAAAATAATATTTGATCCTTATCCAAATAGTTTCTATTATTTAACCCATAAAGTTATTACCTATCTTATTCTTAATTGGACCTTAATAATTATGAGCGATTTTCTTGAAATATTGACACACGGTCGTCGTTTTAAAGCTGCTGTGAAAGACTTGTCTCTTAATGACTTAAAAGAATTGTCAGTAAAGTTAGAAAAAATTATTGAAGAAAAATCTTCTCAACAAGCTGCTGAACAAGAAGCTATGGCTGAGCGTAATGCTAAAATCGAAGAGATCCGTAAGCAAATGGAAGCTATCGGTTTATCTGTAGATGATATTGGTGGCGCAGCAGTTAAAGCCGCTCCTAAGAAGCGTGCTCCTCGTCCAGCTAAATATCAAATTGAAGTTGAAGGCGAAATGGTACAGTGGACAGGTCAAGGCCGTATGCCAACTGTATTTAAGAACCAACTTGAGAACGGCCGTACAATGGAAGACTTCTTGATCTAATATCAAGTCATCCAAACTAAGAGCCCTGCAATTGCGGGGTTTTTTCATTTTTAGGTTAAATTTTTCACATTGGTAGTTACAATTACTGCTTAGTCATTGTTAATAAGTTAGGATATGCTCATCATTTCCCTGTTTATCTAACAATAATAAGTAGAATAATGCGTAAACATATAATCAAAGTCCCCTTCGCTTTACTTAGCTTGTTATATAGCCAAGCGCTATTTGCTAATGAGCAATTGTCTGACAATACACCCAGACTCACCGCATTAACCCATGCAAACCTGATGCTTGCACCGGGTAACATGCTAACCAATGCTACCCTGCTGATTCAGAACAATAAAATCAAGGCCATCATTAAGGATAATAATATCCCAGATGAGGCATTTGAAATAGATTTGTCGGGACACACTATATATTCAGGATTTATTGATCCCTTTACAGAATATGCCATCGATTATGAAAGAGAGATTGAGGATAAATCTGGTCCCGTATATGAAATTAAACGCATCGGTGGTAATGCAAGCAATGGCGCAATCCATTCACAGATGCAATGGTTCAATTATGTCTATCCAGATAAAGCACAAGCAAAGAAATGGATTGATAATGGTTTTACCAGTGTTCAGTCTAGCTATTTAGATGGCATATTTCGTGGGCAGGGTGTGACATTATCGTTAGCAAATAAGAAAGCTAATGATGTTATATATAATGCACACACGAGCCAATTTATGGCGTTCAACAAAGGTTCTTCTGTTCAAGATTATCCACAATCTTTAATGGGCAGCATGGCATTAATTAGACAAACCTTGTCAGATGCTAACTGGTATAACCAAAATAAAAATAAAAGCTCAGGGGAGTCGGTTGAGTTTAATATCGCATTTGAGCGACTAGCCGACGCCAAAAAGCAAAGTTTTATCTTTGAAACTAAAAACCTCAATAATCAGCTTAGAGCTGCTCGATTATTAAACCAACACGAATTAAGCGGCAGCCTAATTGGTAATGGTCAAGAATATACAAGATTAGCTGAATTAAAGTCCTACCCATTCAGCCTAGTTTTGCCACTCAATTACCCCGCTGCTCCTGAAATAACTGACGGTGATAATGAACGCGAAATTAGCCTCGCTCAATTAAGACATTGGGAGTATGCCCCAAGTAATTTAGCTAAGGTTGCAGATGCCGAAATTCCATTTGCATTAACACAATATGGAATTGAGTCTAATAAATTTTGGCCAAGACTTAGGTTAGCACTTGAAAGAGGTTTATCTGAAGAAGCAGCCCTAGCCGCATTAACCACCGGTGCAGCAGAAATCTCAGGGATCGCTCATCTAGCAGGTAAACTCGAACCAGGCTTCATGGCTGACCTGGTCATCAGCGATGGTAATATTTTTGATGACGGTAAAATTGTCAGTATCTGGTTGCAAGGTGAAGAGCAGCAACTCATCAATCGTAGCAGAGCCTTACTCGACAAACCTTATCAACTACAGCTTAACGAGTTGAGTTTTGACCTCAATATAAGCCAATCTCCCTCTTTGAGCGGTACACTTTCTAGCGGTGAAGGCACCATTGAGCTTGCCAATCTTGACTACCAACAAGGACGGCTCACATTTAGTGCAGACCTAACTGAGGCAGGCTTTAGTGGCGTGAGTCGCTTCACCCTTTGGTTAGATGAGCAAGGCTTAACGGGCAGGCTTATCGACAGTAAAAACCAAACAATCCCTTTTGGCGGAATTAAACTCCAGCCTATTACCATAGCGGATGAACAGGATAAGCCAACGCAAACGGCGCTTATCTCTAAGTTAACTTCGCCAAATGTGGCATATGGTCTAGCCGAGCGTCCAACGCAAGACAAGCTACACATTAAAAACGCCACGATTTGGACCTCAGATAACAGCGGCGTACTGACTAATAGCGACTTGATCATTTCCCGAGGCAGAATTGAAGAAATAGGTCAGGATCTCAAGACTCCCTCTGGTTATGCCAGCATCGATGCAACAGGTAAACATGTCACCGCGGGCATTATTGATGAGCACTCTCATATTGCGCTCAACGGCGGGACTAACGAAGGCACCGACGCCATCACCTCAGAGGTACGCATTGGCGATGTGATCAACCCAGACGATATTGCCATCTATCGCGGACTTGCTGGCGGCGTGACTACCGCACAAATACTTCACGGCAGTGCCAACCCCATTGGCGGGCAAGCACAGGTTATTCAGCTTAAGTGGGGCGATAATGCCGAGCAACTTAAGTTTGAGGATGCGCCCGCAAGTATTAAGTTTGCCTTAGGTGAAAATGTTAAACAGAGTAACTGGGGCGATGATTTTACCCGCCGCTTTCCGCAGAGTCGCATCGGCGTTAAATCATTGTTTAGTGAAGCCTTCAATGAAGCCCTTGCCTACCGTCAAGCCCAAGTCGATTATAAGAGAATGCGTTCAAGTGAACGTAGACGCACTGTTGCGCCGCAGTATAACTATCGCTTAGAGGCAATTGCCGAGGTCTTAGAGCAGACCCGTAATATTCATATTCACTCTTATGTGCAATCAGAAATATTGATGTTTTTGCGACTTGCCGAGGCTTACAACTTCAAGGTCAGTACCTTTACTCATATTCTTGAGGGCTACAAGGTCGCCGACGAAATGGCCAAACACGGCGCACATGCCTCTACTTTCTCTGATTGGTGGGCGTACAAATTTGAAGTCTATGATGCTATCCCGCAGAACACCTGCTTGATGCAAAACAAAGGCGTTCTCACCAGCATCAACTCAGACGACTATGAGATGCAGCGACGCCTCAACCAAGAAGCTGCTAAGTCTATGATGTATTGCGGTATGTCAGCTGAAGATGCATGGAAGATGATTACCATTAACCCGGCCATTCAACTCGGTATTCAAGACAAGGTAGGCTCGCTTGTTGAGGGGAAACAAGCCGATATCGTGTTGTGGGATAACCCACCACTTTCTGTCTACGCTAAAGTCGACTCAACTTGGATTAAAGGTCGTCGCTACTTTAGCCGCGAGCAAGATGCGAATGCACAAACTGAGGTTGCGACTGAACGCGCTGCACTCATCCAAAAAGTCCTTCGCAGCGATGATGCCCATAAAGAAGGTGAGACACCTATAGAGTTAACCGAGCCTGAATGGCACTGCGATACCCACTTCAATGCATGGCAGCAGTCAGCTAAAGGAGCACTGTAATGATGTTAACAATCTCTTTTAAACCGACTGTTTTAATGCAGGCAGCCGCTCTAATGAGTCTACCTTTGTGTTTTATGGCAAATGCCCATGACATGCTACCAGCTAAGGCTCAAAGCCAAAGCATACTATTTACTAACGCAACAGTGCACACTGTGACTAATGGCGTTATGCAAAACAGCGACGTACTGGTTGCTGATGGTAAAATTATTGCGGTGGGACAAGACCTCGATAACTCAGACAGCTTACCGGCAGAGATCCGCCAAGCCAGCGCAGAAAATACAGCGCCAGAGCCTGACTACATAGCCAAGCTCAACGGCGCACAGATCATCGATGCCAGTGGTAAGCACTTGTATCCTGGTTTAATTGCGCTAGACACTACCATGGGTCTGATTGAAGTAGAGATGATGCGCCCAAGCAATGATGCTTACGAAGTCGGTTACATCAACCCTCAATTAGAGGCGATTTCAGCCTTTAATCCTGACTCCGAGATCATTCCTACCGTTCGCGTCAATGGTATTACCCACGCTCAAGTTGTGCCGCAAGGTGATGGCTTAGCCGGGCAATCGGCACTGGTATCGATGGACAGTTGGACCATAGAAGATGCCTTAGTCGAAACTAACCAACAGTTTCACCTTTACTGGCCCCATATTCGCTGGTTATCCAAAGATGCCGATAAGCGTAAAGAGCAACAGGACGATTTAAAGCACAGAGTCGATAAAGTCTACGACGCATTTATTGACGGTCAGCGCTATCAACTTGCCGCCAAGGCTGGCAAGGTGAACAAGAAAGATTTACGCTGGCAAGCCTTGGCGCCACTCTATGAAGGTAAGGCGCAACTATTTGTGCATGCTCAATCGCAAAAGCAGATTGAGGAAGCTATCGCCTTTAGCAAACAGTTTGATTTTAAGTTAGTGATTGTTGGCGGTTATGATGCGTGGCGCGTGGCTGGTGCACTTGCCGAAATCAACGCTAAGGTTATTTATAACCGAACCCTGACGCTGCCTAAGCGTAATGATGAACCGATCGATATGGCCTTTAAAATCCCCACCCTGCTCAAGCAAGCTCAGGTGCCGTTTGCACTCGCCTTCTCATCAGACTGGAATAGCCGTAATCTGCCTTTTGCTGCAGGGCAAGCGGTTGCCTATGGTTTAACGAAAGAGGAAGCCCTGCAAAGCATCACCTTAGATGCTGCTAAAATATTGGATATTCATGATATGGGGGCGATAGCACCGGGGTTTAAAGCCAATATCATCTTAGCCACCGGCGACATTTTGGACCCAATGCAAGCCGGTATTGAGTCTATCTATATCGATGGCCGTAAAATTGATCTTAATAATCGCCATCAACAGCTTTATCAAAAGTATCTAAAGCGCTAAAATTTCAAACTTAATAGTGCGAATAAAGCCTAATGGTAAAAAAGTGCTCATAACGAGCACTTTTTTATTAGTGCTTTAATCATCATAACGGCTCATTCACCTCAAAAATAAAGCAGGCCAGCAACCATGAAATATCTCTTACCTTCAGTTTTTGTTCTTTTGCTCGCTGGCTGTGCGGGTGAATATACCTTTAACAGCAATCTCGATAGCGACGCCATTAATGACTATTTTAAGGCATCGGATGTCACTGTCTATGAAGGTACACTTCAACCTATTGGTCCTTTTGAAGTGAAAGGCATGGTCGAGGGTGAAACCTGCCAAGTATCTGAAAATGATGCCCCCGCCTCTATCAGTGAAGCGCGCACACTTGCTCGCCGAGCTGCAGCGGATAAACAAGCCAATGGTTTGGTGGTCAAAAACTGTTTATTGATTGAAGAAGCCAGTCAAAATTGCGTAAGCCGCGCAATTTGTGTTGGCCAAGCGATTGTTACAACCAACAACCAACAGTAATTATTTACTATTTTATAAGTAGCCTTAATGTCTTTTAGTAACCAAATTCAAGCCGTTGCCTATTGCCGCACTCCCTATAAACAGAAGTTTGGAATTCCCAGACAACCTGGTTTGGTCAGCGCCGCACGCGGCTTTGTCGAGTTAGCACCGCCCTTTAACCAAATCGATGCCGTTAGAGGCTTAGAACAATACTCACATCTTTGGCTGCTATTTTGCTTCCATGAAAACCTAGCGGCAGGCTGGAAGACTACCGTTCGCCCTCCTAGGCTGGGCGGCAATGAAAAACTGGGTGTATTTGCAACTCGATCGACCTTCAGACCTAACGGTATTGGTCAGTCGGTCGTTAAGCTACACGCAGTGCATACCCGTAACGGCAAGGTGAGTCTTGAGATCTCAGGTATGGACTTGCTCGATGGCACACCGATTATCGATATTAAGCCCTATATTCCCTTCTCTGATGCAATTACCGACGCCAAAGGCGGCATCGCTCAAGAAGCCCCGGTACTGGTCGATGTATCTTTTTCTAAAAAGGCTCAGCAACAAGTTGAGCTGTATCAACAAAACCCAGCGTATCCGCATTTAGCTGAGTTGATTGAAGGGGTGTTGGCACAAGATCCGCGTCCAGCTTATAAGAAAGCCAAAGCCGACCCAAAATTATATCAAGTCGCTTTATATGATTTAGATATCTTATGGGTGATCACAGATACTGGAATCGAGGTGACTGAGCTTAGAGCCTCACAAGTGGGCAAAACTGTGCAACCAGAACATCAACCAGATTAGATGAGCCCAATGACCTTGCCACCAGCGCCACAAAAGCCGGATTATCAAACTCAGCATAAGAAGCGTCTGTCTTATATGCCTTGGCTCTATTTCTCACTAAAAGAGAAGCACCAATTATGGGCCAAACCTTGGCAAGATAGCGTACAAGCCCATTTTTGTGCAGTCGAAACCGTCTCTATTGGCGAAAACTGTTTCGTGGCACCTGAGGCGAATCTTTTTGCCGAACCTGGGCGTGATATTAATATCGGCGATCAATGTATGATAGCCGCCGACAGCTTTTTGCACGGCCCTATTACATTAGGTAATGAGGTGGCGATTAATCACGGCTGCTCCCTCGATGGTGGCCGTCACGGGATTAGGATCGGCAATCAAACCCGCATCGCCAATAACGTGACTATCTATGCCTTTAACCATGGCATGGCACCCGATACACCTATCTATCAACAAGCCTCGAATTCAAAAGGCGTGGTGATTGGTGAAGATGTATGGATTGGCGCTCAGGCGGGAATTGTCGATGGAGTCACCATAGGTAATCACGCTGTAATAGGCATGGGAGCCGTGGTCACTAAAGATGTTGCCGATTACGCGATAGTGGCAGGTAACCCTGCTCGAGTCATTGGTGATAGGCGAGATAAGCTCTAGCAGCTTTGCTCGCTTGTTTTGTATCAAAAAGCTGCGACAGTGCAACGGCGTAAACCTAGAATTGCGTAAACCTAGAAGTGACTTTTTATTTAAGTCACTTTTATGCGGTTCCAACAAAATTTACCAACTCAGATTAGCTCCAACAAAATTTGCCCCTCCGTCATTCCCGCTGTTTTAATTTTGGCTTAAAAAACACATTTGAGCCGCGACATTTCTCCACCTATATTTAAAGCTTATGTTTAAGGATTGTCTTTAGAGATTAAGTTTTCCAATACTTGGCTTTTTAATTTTAATGGAGGGGTTATGCGAACACACGATATCTTGTGCCCAATAGACTTTTCAGAAACATCGACTCACGCCTTAGGCTATGCCGTGGAGATGGCAAGTTTATATAAGGTCAACATTAGGCTATTAAATGTCATGGGGCTACCTAATGTCGCACCGGATTTTGGCATAGTGATAAACGGTCCAACCGAGCAGCTTCAAGACCCTGAAACCTATGCTAACGATAAAATAAAACAGATTGTGGCAGAGGTGCGAGAGCAAGTCCCTAGAGGATTAATGGTACATACCAACGTTCGCAGTGGCGGTGTAGTAGAGCAGATTTTAGAGGAAGCCGACGAGCAAAAAGTCGGCATGATAGTGATAGCCAGCAACGGTTTAACAGGCCTGTCTCACCTGTTAAACCCCAACGTTGCCGAGGCCGTTGCCAATCAGGCTAAGTGCCCTGTTCTCGTTGTTAAATGACTATCTACGAGATAAGTACCAATGATGCTTTATAGCTAGTTTGAAGGCTATGAACTAAATTCTCAGTGCTCAGTAAAAGAAAACGACAAGTGCGACAAATGCACTAACAACACCGAAAAAGCTTAAGCTTCGTAACACTGTCGATGAATACTGGGTCTGGATCTCGGGGTACATATAAAAGAAATATGAAAATGAGGGAATGCCAATATAAAAACTGCCTAAGCGTGAATTTAAAGGCAGGGTAAGCGTTGTTAACGTTACGGCATAAGCGAGAAAAAACAGAGTAAAATACCACTCTGAACGGCCAAATTGCTTGTACTTAAAAGGTACGATAAGCAGTGGTAAAAATATCAATTCCATTATCTAAACTTATCTCTGAAAATGCTCTAGGGGGGACATGGCTGAATTCAAGCTTAATCTAACACCTAGCCCACTAATGTGACACTGTTATAAAGTAGTCCAAAAGCAAAAGTTAACACGACAGAGAAAGTTTTCGCTAATTAGCTCTAGCATTAAAGCTAACCCCTAATTAACAGGCAGTTAATTAGTAGGTAATTGATTAGCAAGCTATCAATTCACTAATCCTTAAATCTTACTGGTGACTGACGAGACTTATCGACTTCTAATTTAAACACATCCGGCCTCGAATAATGTCCAGCAACATCTAGCGCCCGCTTTGAGCTCGCCGCCTTTTCAACATCAATATCTAACAATAAATAGCCTTTCTCTTTAGATAGTGGACCTGCCAGAATTTCACCACTTGGCGATACGATAAGTGAGTCACCGGCATTGATCCAATCTTCATCAGCAGGGTAGAGTCTATCTAGATCAGGAAGATCTTCTGGTAAATCTTTTCTTTGCAGCGCTACGCCACAGCACAGTACCCAACATTTTCCCTCTCTAGCAATATGTTGCATCGTTCCAATCCAAGCTTCGCCGCTGTCATAAGTTGGAGCGATATATATCTCTACCCCCTGTGAATACAGAGCATACCTAGCCAATGGCATATAATTTTCCCAACATATGAGGCTAGCAATTTTTCCAACTGGCGTGGTAATCACGTTTAGCCCATAACCATCGCCAAAGCCCCAGACCATACGCTCTGGATTCGTCGGCATAAGTTTACGATGATGGTTAACGATATTTCCTTGAGGATCTATGGTGATAGCCGTGTTATAAATGGTCGACTGACTATTGGCATTATCTCGCTCGTTTAATCCACAAACTAGGGTAACGCCTCTTTGTTTAACAGCCTCGAGTAACGGCGTAAGATCATCCGATGACAAATCTACCGAGTTTTGTAGCAAACGCGCGTGTAAGGCCTCACATAGTCCCCAGTCAGCCCCTGGTCTTAATCGCCATATCCATGCTGGGTAGCCAGGTATGAATGCCTCAGGAAAGACGATGAGTTCAGCACCTTTGTCTGATACCGAATGAACAATTTCTACAGCTTTTTGAATTGTTGCTTTCTTATCTAGCACACAGGGTGCCTCTTGAATAATTACGACTTTTTTCATGATTTGCTCCCTTGGAATGAAGGGGTAAGTTAACGGCGTTTTCATTGACGCATTAAAAGGATGGCGCCAGAAAGTGTTAACTCGAGGCTAGCCAGCATATTCAAGTTTAGCTTAATCGAAACAGATGACCTTGCCGCGCGCTCCAATCCTAAGCATTGCAATAAGACGCTATTACAATTAACGGCCTGATTAACGAGATGATAAAAGACAAACCTTAGCAGCTCTCTACTGTCCCCTATTGCTTAATTTTTGATAACTTAGTCCTAATCGTATTCACTCATTAGTCAGTTGAGACAGAACAAAGCCAATAAATTCCACTTAATCACGAAATCCATAGGTGACAGAACCTCTACAAGTGATAAAATAGCGCCCATTCAACTCAAATTTGGACACCGGTAATGCGCGTAAGCAAGTACCTGCTATCAACTCAAAAAGAAACTCCTGCGAACGCAGAAGTCGTTAGTCACCAGTTAATGTTACGTGCGGGCATGATCCGTCGTAATGCATCAGGCTTATACAGCTGGTTGCCGACAGGTTTACGTGTACTTCGTAAAATCGAAGCGATTGTTCGTGAAGAAATGAACAAAGCGGGCTCGGTTGAAATTCTTATGCCTATGGTTCAGCCTGCCGATCTTTGGGTTGAAACGGGTCGTTTTGAAAAGTTTGGTCCTGAACTACTACGTTTCCAAGACCGTCACAACCGTGACTTCGTACTAGGCCCAACTCACGAAGAAGTGATCACAGACATCGTGCGTAAAGAGGTTAACTCATACAAGCAGTTACCGCTTAACCTATACCAAATTCAAACCAAGTTCCGTGACGAAGTTCGTCCACGTTTTGGTGTAATGCGTTCACGTGAATTCTTGATGAAAGATGCATACTCTTTCCATATCGATCAAGAAACGATGGATGAAACCTATGAAGCGATGTTCCAAGCTTACAGCAACATCCTTACTCGCTTAGGCCTAGCTTTCCGTCCAGTTATGGCTGATACAGGTTCTATCGGTGGCAGCATGTCACACGAGTTCCACGTTTTAGCTAATAGTGGTGAAGACTTAATCGCTTACTCAACAGAAAGTGATTACGCAGCAAACATTGAAAAATGTGAAGCACCAATGCCAACTGAGACACGTCAAGCTGCTACTAGCGAAATGACCTTAGTTGACACACCAAACGCTAAAACAATTGCTGAACTTGTAGAACAGCACGGTATTGCGATTGAGAAAACAGTTAAGACTCTTATCGTTAAGGGTGCGACTGAAGAAGCGCCATTAGTCGCTATCGTTATTCGTGGTGACCACGAGCTAAACGAAGTTAAAGCTGAGAAGTTAGATGCTGTATTAGCACCATTTGAATTTGCTGATGAAGCCGCTATCCGTGATGCGGTTGGCGCTGGCACTGGCTCTATCGGTCCTGTTGGCCTTGATATGCCTGTGTTTGTTGATCACAGCGTTAGCATCATGAGTGACTTTGGCGCTGGTGCAAACCAAGACGGTAAGCACTTCTTCGGTATTAACTGGGAGCGCGATCTTCCAGAAGCGGCAGCGTTCGATTTGCGTAACATCATCGAAGGCGAGCCTAGCCCATGTGGTAAAGGGACTATTGCACTACTTCGCGGTATCGAAGTCGGTCATATCTTCCAGTTAGGTACTAACTACTCTGAAGCGATGAATGCTAACGTACTTGACCAGAATGGTAAGTCACAGACTCTACTTATGGGTTGTTACGGTGTTGGCGTAAGTCGTATGGTTGCTGCAGCAATTGAGCAAAACAATGATGACCGCGGTATTATCTGGCCAGAAGCTATTGCACCGTTCACTGTTGGCATTTTGCCAATGAACATGCACAAGTCGCATCGCGTTAAAGATATTGCAGAGCAGCTATATCAAGACCTAAACGATGCTGGCATGGAAGTAATGTTCGATGACCGTAAAGAACGCCCTGGCGTGATGTTTGCTGATATGGAGCTGATTGGTATTCCACACGTTGTGGTAATTGGCGATCGTAACATCGATAACGGCATGTTCGAATACAAGAACCGTCGTACTGGTGAGAAGCAAGATATCCCACTAGATCAAATCGTTGAGTTCTTAAAGGCGCAACAAGCTTAATCGCTGCTTAGCTAAACAGCTAGCACACTAAAAACGCCGATGACATCATCGGCGTTTTTTTATGTCTACATGTCTGCATCCCCCCAAAAAAAAATTACAAATTTGTATGAGTTTCGCACTAACGACTTGAAGATCCTGATGTACTCACATATTCTAAAAATAAGCAGTTGTTTTGAATAAGTTTTAGTTTTCAAGCGATAAGGAGCGTCGAATTGCCAAATAAAACGGCCTTAGTATTGGGCGGTGGTGGCGCTAGGGCCGCCTACCAAGTTGGAGTACTCAAGGCGATAGTACAGTTTTATCCTCGCAACCATGGCATTCCTTTTAGGATCATCTGTGGTACTTCCGCAGGGGCTATTAACGCAACCTCTATCGCGACCCATGCGTCTTGCTTCCACTTAGGTGTGCGTAAACTTGAATGGGTATGGCGACACATTCATGCTCGAAAAGTCTACCAAGCATCGATTCTTGGCGTACTAAATCACTTAAGTAAAATGGCCTTAAAAGGGCTACAGAGCGATGGTGCCTCTAGCAGTCCAGGTAGCCTATTTAATAGCGATCCCTTAAGAAAGTTACTCAACGACTTAATTAGCTTTGAGCGAATAGACCGTAATATTAATAGCGGTGCACTCGAAGCCGTTAGTCTCGACACCTCATGCTATAACAACTCACGCTCAGTCACTTTTTTTCAGGCTAACTCCCATGTGGAAAACTGGCAGAGAGATAGGCGGCACGGCTTGCGCACTCGTTTAAATACCGACCATCTTCTGGCAAGTTCGGCTATCCCTATGGTATTTCCCTCTGTGCGTTTAAATCAGGAATACTATGGTGATGGCTCAGTGCACCAGTTAGCACCACTGAGCAGTCCAATTCATTTGGGAGCTGAAAAAATCATGGTAATTAACCTTGAGAGCCCCCATAAAATTCAACCAAAAGAGCTTGAACACCACCCTAAAACAGCAACGATAGCCGGTCACCTACTCGATACTATTTTCTCTGATACACTCAATAGCGATCTCGAAAGGCTGGAGCGGATCAATAACACCCTAGATTTGATCCCAGAAGAAAGTAAAAGCAAATTAGCCCTGAAAAATATTGAAACCTTAGTGATTAAGCCCAGCGAAGATCTCAGCGCAATGGCGTCTCGCTACTTTCAAGATATGCCATTTGCCATTAAATCAATGATGAAGGTGCTTGGAATAAACGAACACTCCGATTCGAGTATCGTTTCCTATCTACTGTTCGAGCAAGGCTACTGCAGTGCCTTAATAGAGTTGGGCTATGAAGATGCTATGTGTCAGATTGATGAGATTAAGCATTTTTTTGATATCAATTAATGTTAGAAAATCAATTAACGTTAGAGTTACTTTCTTGCGCCAAGAGTACAGTCACCACGCTCTTGCCCCAGTCTTTATAGATTAACTCTCCCGGATGAAAGCCATCCGTAGCCATTGCATCACAATTAAGTTGATGGCCAAAATCTAACAGGGTAAATCTTGGTTCTTGCTGTGCATAGCGCTGTAACTGTCGATTGAAGGCCTGGCTGCGTTGACCTAGAAACCAACGTAATGGTTGTGGCAGCACCGGAAAATCACCCATAGGCGGCACCCGTGTCAATATCAAGTGCCGACAGTTCAACTCTCGGGTTATGAGTTCAATTAAAGCTTGTTGATGTCTTATCCATTTTTTGACCGTTAATGGGCTTAAAACATCATTTACACCAAGCGAGACAACCACAGCTTCAAAGCGCATACCGCGCTGCTTAGCTAACGCTTGTTGCAACATATCAATTGTCTGAGCAGTGTTATGGCCTGACTTTGCTAATAAACGCCAATCGACCTGGTATAACTGAGCAAGATTATTAACGACAACACCGGTTAATGCTTGGCTCTGATCTTCAACACCGACTCCAGCTGCAGCGCTATCACCTAAAATTAATACCGATATCACCTTACCTTCGCCAGTAGAGCCATGTCTTGGACCCGCGGCTTCAGGTAATTTTGGTGTGACTTTCTTAACTATGCGGCCTTGAACAAATAAGATAGGCGCTAGCAAGATAAAGATAAGATAATGCACCAGCTCACTCCTTGTTTATGCGATAGCTTAAGCTAATAGCAGATAGTTGATAAGCTAATAACTATAGCCAATCTTTACTCACTACCCGCTACTTAGCCTTGCAAAAGAAATATCTCTGCCTTTTCTATTCGTCTAGGCTTACCTAACAAAATAAGAATATCGCCGGACTTTATCTGCCAATCTAGTTCTGGATTTTCAACTTCTGCACCGGCTCGTCTTACCGCTCTTAACTCCACCCTCAATTTCTCCCAAGGGATCTGGGATAAGGTCTGCCCCACCGCGTTAGCCCCTTTGGGTAAAGCAACCGCATGTAATAGCTCCAAGGTAAAATCGGTTTCCGCTCCAGAAAAAAAACCGTGTAAATATCGATAATGGTTTCGCCGCTCTGATTCTAGCCTCTTTAAGATTCGTGCTAAGGGCACACCACACTGATACAGCACCTGCGACACTAACATCAAGCTGCCTTCGAGTGTTTCAGGGATCACCTGACTGGCACCCGCCCGCTCGAGCTCTTCCATTCCAGAGTCATCACGGGTGCGCACAAGGATTTTGGCTTCTGGTGCAAGTTGCCTGCATAGGGGCAAGACCTCTTCGAGCACTCGTTCATTGCTGAAGGTCAACACGATAAGTTTTGCTTCACGGATCTTGGCCTGCTTAAGAATGCTTCGCTTGCAGACATCACCAAAATATACCGGCTCTCCAGCCGTTCTCGCCTCCGAGACCCTTTTAGGATCAAGATCTAGGACTAAATAAGGGATGGCTTCTGTTTTCATGAAGCGTGCAATAGTTTGGCCTACACGACCATAACCTAAGATTAAAACCAAATCCCCTTTACTATCTATCTGGACATTTAGCGGCTCACTCGTCGCAGCCTTGGGCTTTAGCCCTTGAAGCATCCTGGCAATATCAACACTATGACGCACCAACCAAGGTGCTAGCGCCATAGATAACACCGCGACCATCACTAACATGGTGCTAATTTTGGCATCGAGTAACTGATAGTTAACAGCCAGCGCCAACACCACAAAACTGAACTCACCTACTTGCGCTAAACTCAGTGCCGTTGCTACCGAAGAGCGAAAAGACTCTTTAGCAACCTTGAGTAATGAAAAGATGATAAGTGACTTACCTAAAATCACCGCAATCAAAATCAAGATGATTTGCCACCAAAACTGCGCCACTAGCCTAAAGTCCAGTAACATACCTATTGAAATGAAAAACAGCCCCATCAATAGATCTCTAAAGGGGCGAATATCGGCCTCAAGCTGACGCCGATACTGACTCTCGCCAAGCAGCATCCCCGCCATAAAGGCGCCTAATGCCATGGATAAACCCAGCCATTGGGTTATTGCTCCAGTGACTAAGGCAACGACTAAGGTTGATAGTACAAATAGCTCGTTCGAGCGTGAGCGCGCCACCTCGTCGAATAATTTAGGCAAAGCCCACTTACCAAATGCCATCAAGGCAATAAAAGCGAGAACCCCTTTGAGTAAGCCTAATACCACATCACTCCACATCAAGGCGTCACCATCGCTAGCCAAGATGGGCATAAGAATTAACAGGGGAACGACGGCAATATCTTGAAATAACAGCACACTGACGGAAAGCTCGCCATGGCGACGCCTCAGCCAGCCTTGCTCATTGAGGAGTTTAAGCACAATCGCAGTAGAAGAAAGCGCGATTGCAGAACCGACAATAACTGATTCGGTTACGCTAAGGCTGCATAACAGGGCAATTGCCATGCTCAATACTGTGGTCACAACGACTTGCGCGCTACCTAAACCAAATACTGTACGGCGCATAGCCCAAAGTCTTGGCAGTGAAAACTCAAGTCCAAGACTAAACATCAGCAACACAACGCCAAGTTCGGCAACTGATTGCATCTGATGCTGGGTAAACCAATGAAAGCCGCTTGGGCCGCTTATCACCCCCGTAACTAAATACGCTAAGATAGCGGGCAATTCGGCGCGCCTTAATATGGCAATTGAAACAATGGCAATGACCAGCATCAGCAAAATTTGAATCAGAAAGCTGTGTTCCATGCGTGCAATGTACTCCTTAGCCCATCAATATCCGTCAAAATATCGACACCAATATTTTCCATTCGGTTAACTAGAGATTAACTGAATGACAAATAAAGACAAATGATTATTGCTATCACACCAATTTCCTACCGCTGTTCAAGTTCAATACAGTTACCAGAAGAGATAATAAGAGTGAAAACTAACACACTAAAACTGCACTTATTGTTACTGAAATCTTCGTTACTGCTCGCTATAAGCAAATTTTTAGTTAGTAGGTAGCTAGTTAGTTAGCCGCTCCCTAATTATTAAGCTACTAACTATCGAAGCAAATTCAACTTCGAGTCACAACGCAATACATCAGTTGAGCAAGTATGAGTGAGCCGGCTATTAGACTAAATTGTCTGCGCCGAAATACTACAAAGATAATACATAACAATCTAAGGCACGATTTTTGCTTATCAGGAAAGGTAAGTCATATTGACGCTGTAACAAAAACACTGGGAGAAAACACCAATGGAACTTGGCTTAGCAACAGAGTCCTTCCCTATCAAGTATCGCCAGCAGACTGATATAGGAATGTCGACATCACTGGATATCGACCTTGTTAATATCATTCAGCAACTGCATCAACACTTAGATCCTAGGACAGTGTTTGCCTGCTTTGGCCAGATAATGGGACAACATTTGCCGCTTTATGGTGTCCGCCTGACTTATAAACAATATCAGTTTCATTGGGGCCAGCAATATGGCTATGCTTTCGAGCAAAAACTGACCTTTGCCGACCAACAAGTTACCATAAACTATAATCTCAAAGCTGCCTTAGTACCGTCGCAAACCTTGATGTTAAATCAGCTTAAAGACCTAGTATTACAGCCGCTTATTAACGCGATTCAGTATCAAGAGATGTCGCAGCAAGCCATGTATGACGCACTTACCAAGTTAGGTAATCGTCATTACTATCAGCAATCTCTAAAAAAGGAGATAGCCCGGTCCAAGCGCAACCAAAGCAGCTTTTCTCTTATCGTCTTAGATTTAGATAACTTCAAACAACTTAATGACGATTTTGGACATCAGTTAGGTGACAACGCCTTAATTGAATTTGCTGACATGCTCAATACCACGATAAGAGATACTGATCAGGCATTTAGAATAGGTGGGGATGAATTTACTTTGCTGGTACAAGCCGATGTTAATGAGGCTCGGGTGTTATGTAATCGGATCCTCAATGCGCTTGTCAATCATCACTACTTAGAGAAGTATCAAGTCAGCACCAGTATGGGGGTTACCCAGTGGCGGGATAAAGATACAGAACACAGCCTATATCAACGAGCCGATAATGCCTTATATGAAGCAAAAGCAGCCGGAAGGCAATGCTACCAAATTTGTGCTGCTTAAAAGTGAGGTGCGGATTAAAGCGGTTTAAACAGACCCAATCTCCCACTCAAGCGTGGTTAACACTCAGGTTAAGCCCTAAGCCCTGCTCGCTGGCTAAATAGGACTTCTCTATCCAGTAACCACAAACTGCGACAAGTTTACCGTCATAGCACAGCAGTGGAACTCGCCCACGCTCCCATGGCGCTAATTCAAGTTCTTGCCACAACTTCTTCAGCTCGCGCCCTTTACTGCGGTTATGGGGCTGACATCGCGTACTACCTGGTAGTGCAAATACAATGGAAACCTGCTCTGAGTCAGTTGGTAACCTGAGTCGTACGCCAGTTGTATAGGTTTGTGCAGAGAGATAGCCACCGGTTGGCAATGAAACCTCACCATTCAGTAACTCTTCGATATGATTCAGAGTGAGCGAGGGATAAGTTTGCTTCATCTTATGTTGCATCGAGCTTAGCGATAAAAAATAGCCATCTCGCTTAAAGCGCCTAATGACCACATCGACTAGCCGTATCTCAACACTCGCATCAACCTTAGCCTCTAACAACTGAGTTAAGATCTGCTCACCTTGCACCTTGGAGGGTGGTGCAAAGCCTAACGACTCCATATGACCGCGTAGCAGCAGTGACTGCCAGGCCTTAGAGTAAGTTGCAAGCTTGTCTAGATCTAGAGTGCACTCCCCTGCCCTTTGACGCTGAAGTTGCGGTAATCTAAGAGCAGTCTCTTCATCGATAACAGATTGCTGCAAGGCACATAATTCAGCACTGCGACTTGCAGTTGCCGCAATGGCACTCCAACGCTGTTTTAATGTAGGAATAATCTCTAAGCGAAGAAAGTTTCTGTCGTACTTATCATCGAAATTACTTTCATCTTCAATATGGGTAATCTTGTTCTGTTTTGCGTAAGCTTCGATCTCTACTTTACTAAAATCTAGTAGTGGTCTAATCAGCCAGTGTTGCTGCTCAAAACGTTGCACCTTGCCCATGCCAGCTAAGCCTTTAGGGCCGAGGCCTCGCTTTAATGCCAGCAAAACCGTCTCTAACTGGTCGTCTTGATGGTGCGCCGTCATTAACACATCACCTTGCTCAAGTTCCGATAACAAAGCCTGATAGCGTACGCTGCGTGCCTGAGCCTCAACGCTCACTCTTGGAGCAAGCTTAACTTCAACTCGCTTAATCGTACAGTCAAGCTGATAATGCTGCGCCTGAGTGCCACAGTGTTGTGCCCAAATGTCAGCATTAGGGCTTAAGCCGTGATGAATATGAACGAGAAGACACTCAAAGTCAGTGTTATTTTTAGCAAACAGTGAGAGGCCGTGAGCCAATATTTCAGAGTCAACACCACCACTGTATGCCAGAATAAGCTTGCGCCTTTTCTGGCACACTTGTTCGCCTGTTACCTCGGTGTTTACTGAACGCTGAGGTAACAACTTAATGCACTCCGAGATAGAAGCCGAGATATCCATATTAGAAAGCCATTACCTTACAAACAGTCTTAAAAATAGATCGTAAAAACAACCCTAAAAAACGATCTTAACCTTGCCAGAGCCTGTTAACGACTCCAGCGCTAACATCAACTCATCGGTCGGGTTTACGCGCCACTCATCCCCTAAGGTAAATTGTGCCTTTGATTGGGGTTGAGCATAGTTTATCAACACAGGTACAGCTCCCGCTTTCCAAGGCTCTACTGCAGCCTTGAAATCATTCAACCATTGAGCATCAACCTTCTCCGACTGCAGCTCCACCTCGACCGCGTTAGCAAAATGACTCCTTGCCTCACCCATGTCGATGATGTTACGCGCCGTCATCCGATTGCCACCAGAGAAGTCATCAAAGCTCACCTCTCCTTCGATGATCAAAATACGGTCTTTCTCGAGCAGATGATTAAACTTCTCAAACGCTTCGGTAAACAGCATGATCTCCAAGCGTGCGCTCTTATCATCAAGCGTTACCAGTCCCATTTTAGAGCCACGCTTGGTCATCATCACGCGAGTAGCCACCACTAAGCCCGCAGCTTTCATAGTCTTACCGCGATCCGTTGGATGCACATCTTTCAATCGCCCAGACGTATAGTGTTTTAGCTCTTTTAAATACTGGTTAATTGGGTGGCCAGTTAGGTACAAACCTAAGGTGTCTCGCTCCCCTTCAAGCCAAACCTTATCAGGCCATGGCGTACACTCAACAAACTGCTGCTTACTGTCTTCTGGCTCGCTATTAAGCAGACCAAACATATCGTGCTGGCCAATTGCTTCGGCTTTTGCATGTTGATCTGCTGCGCGAATCGCCTCAGGCAAGGTTGCCATCATTGCGGCGCGATGTGGGCCTAAATTATCCAATGCGCCAGCACAGATTAGTTTTTCAATTACGCGGCGGTTCAGCTTTTTAAGATCAATTCGGGCACAGAAATCAAACAGATCGATAAAGGGTCCGTTTTCACGTGCTTTAAGAATAGAATCAACAGGGCCTTCACCCACGCCTTTAACCGCGCCAATGCCGTAAACAATGTTTAAGTCGTCATCGACGGTGAATCTGAATAAGCCCTTGTTCACATCAGGTGGCAGCAATGGCATGCCCATGCGCTCACACTCATCCACCAAGGTTACGATCTTATCGGTGTTATCCATATCGGCAGACATTACCGCCGCCATAAACTGGGCGGGATAATGGGTTTTTAGCCAAAGCGTTTGGTAGGATACTAATGCGTAAGCAGCTGAGTGAGATTTGTTAAAACCATAACCCGCGAATTTTTCTACCAAGTCGAAAATTTTCATCGACAGTGGTCCATCGACGCCATTTTCAATGGCGCCGGCTTCAAACGTACCGCGCTGCTTGGCCATCTCTTCCGGTTTTTTCTTACCCATAGCACGACGAAGCATATCGGCGCCGCCCAAGGTATAACCGGCAAGTACCTGAGCAATCTGCATCACCTGCTCTTGATACAAAATAATGCCGTAGGTCGGAGACAGTAGCTCTTTTAGCGACTCATGCTGATACTCAGCATCTGGATATGACACTTCCTCACGACCGTGCTTACGTTCGATAAAGTTATCTACCATGCCGGATTGCAGCGGGCCCGGTCTAAATAGTGCTACCAGTGCGATCATATCTTCGAAGCAGTCTGGCTGAAGACGTTTAATCAAGTCTTTCATACCACGAGATTCCAGCTGGAATACCGCGGTCGTTTCATAGCGTTGTAATAACTTAAAGCACTTTGGATCGGTCAGTGATATAGACTCGATACGAACGCGCTCTTCGCCATTCTTATCTTTAACGCTATTCACCATCTGTAGCGCCCAGTCAATAATGGTGAGCGTTCTTAGACCCAAGAAATCGAATTTAACAAGGCCCGCGGTTTCAACGTCGTTCTTGTCGAACTGAGTTACTGGGTTTAAGCCTTCGGTATCACAATAAATTGGTGAAAAATCGGTGATTTTCGTCGGTGCGATAACCACACCACCGGCGTGCTTACCGGCGTTACGTGTCACACCTTCCAATATCCGGCACATATCGATAAGATCTTTAACGTCCTCATCGCCATCGTAAGATTCTTGAAGCCCCGGCTCTACCTCAAACGCCTTAGCCAGAGTCATACCAGGTTCAGCAGGGATCATCTTCGAAATACGGTCAACAAAACCATATGGATGTCCGAGTACACGACCTACATCTCGGATTACCGCCTTCGCCGCCATGGTACCGAAAGTAATAATTTGTGATACCGCGTCACGGCCATAAAGATCTGCTACGTGATCGATTACCTCATCTCGTCTATCCATACAGAAGTCGACGTCGAAGTCGGGCATAGATACACGTTCTGGGTTCAAGAACCGCTCGAACAGTAAGTCATATTCAAGTGGATCCAAATCGGTAATTTTAAGGGCGTAAGCCACCAAGGACCCTGCACCCGAACCACGGCCAGGGCCAATAGGAATATCGTTATCCTTACCCCACTGGATAAACTCCATTACGATAAGGAAGTAACCAGGGAATCCCATTTGGTTAATAACTTTAAGCTCAATATCGAGACGCTCATCGTATTCAGGACGCTTTTCAGCTCTCACTTCAGGATCTGGGAACAAGAACTCTAAACGTTCTTCTAAGCCTTTTTCAGACACATCAACCAGGAAGTCTTCAATGGTCAGGTCACCTGTAGGGAAGTTAGGCAGGAAGTATTCGTGCAGTCTTACTGTAGCGTTACAACGCTTAGCAATTTCGACCGTATTTTCAATTGCTTCTGGAATATCTTCAAACAGCTCACACATCTCTTCGCTGCTTTTAAAATACTGCTGGTCGCTGTATTTTTTGGGACGACGTGGATCGGCTAGCGTAAAACCGTCGTAAATGGCTACGCGGATCTCGTGCGCGTCAAACTGTTCAGGCTTATTAAATACCACTTGGTTAGTGGCAACCACTGGCAGACCTTTTTGCTCAGCAAGTTCAACGGCCATATGCAAGTAGCGCTCTTCGTCGGGGCGACCTGTACGCAGCAGCTCTAAATAATATCTATCGGGAAAGTGGGTCTGATAAAACTCGACTAAGCTATCAACCTGAGCCTTGTTTTCTTTTAATAACGCGCGGCCGATATCACCATCTTTAGCGCCAGAGAGTAAGATTAACCCTTCGCTGTATTTAGCTAACCATTCATGGTCGATGACGGCTTTATCATTAATGTTACCGCGCAGGTACGCATCACTAATTAGTAAGGTCAGGTTTGAATAACCTGTGTTGTCCATTGCTAATGCAGTAATAGAGCAAAATTCATCGAATCCCGGTACTTTGACCCAAAAGTCAGTACCAATGATTGGCTTAACACCGTTACCGTGACAAGCCTCGTAAAACTTTACCAAGCCACACATATTTGTCTGATCGGTTAATGCAACTGCGGGCATCCCGAGTTCAGCCACTTTACCAATAATAGGCTTAACTTTAGAGAGTCCATCTGACATGGAAAAGTCACTGTGAACGCGTAAATGCACAAAACGTGGATCAGACATAATATGGAGTATCTTTCTTTTTGATAGATGAAGACGGCTAGTCAATCTTACAGGGTAAAACATGGGCCAACAGCAAACAAGTTAAACTATTAGCCCAGCTGAGAGATGTGTTAGTTTTCACGCAAGTTAGTTCGATTTAGCAAGCAGGCAAGAGCAACTACGAAAGTGAGTTGTTATCTAACGCTTCTCGCACAGGCCTAAAGCTCTTACGGTGTTCAGGTAACACGCCATGCTCAGCAAGAGCTTCAAAATGAGCTTTGGTCGGATAGCCTTTATGCTTTTCAAAGCCGTATTGTGGATATTGAGCTGCTAACGCATCCATCTCTCTATCACGCACCACTTTGGCGATAATAGATGCCGCACTTATCGCATCGATAAGACCGTCACCTTTGATAATAGCGTGACTCTCAACGCCAAAATCAGGTGTGCGATTACCATCAACCAACACACTTGTCGGTTTGATATTAAGCCCAGCTACCGCGCGCTGCATGGCAAGCATAGTTGCGTGCAAGATATTAAGCTCGTCAATCTCATCAGGACTTGCAGAACCAACACTGACACTTAGGGCTTTTTGCTGAATTTGCTCAAACAACAACTCACGCTTTTTTTCTGACAACTTCTTAGAATCGTTTAATCCTTCGATTGGATTATTAGGGTCTAAAATTACAGCGGCCGTAACCACATTACCGATTAACGGACCTCGGCCCACTTCATCAACACCGGCATATTGACCAATGCAAATTTGTGCCACTTGGTCAGGTGTGATCCCTTTAAAAACCGCCATTATACTTTATCCTCAATTAACTTAATCACTGCATCAGCTGCGCGAGCACTCGCATCACAGCGAATAGCTTGATGCATCGCCATAAAGCGATTATAGGTTGGCGTAAAATCACTATCGAGCTGTACGCCTACTGCCTTTGCTATTTTGTCAGGCGTACAATCGGCCTGAATAAGCTCTTCAATCACATCATCATCGGCAAGTAAATTCGGCAATGAGTAACGCTTGGTCAGCATCATGCCTTTAGCAATACGGTACGTGATAGGACTAACGCGATAGGCAACTACCATAGGGCGCTTAACCAGCATGGCTTCTAATGTTGCAGTACCCGATGCGAGCAAGATGCAGTCAGCTGCCGCCATCACTTCTCGTGACTGACCTTCGACTAAATGAATTTCTAAATCCGGAGCGTGTTCACGTAATGCTTGCTCAAATTGATCACGACGTTTTTGATTCACCAAAGGCGTAACGAACTTGATATCGGGATAACGCTGCTTAATCAGACTCGCCGCTTTGACAAAAGGTTCTGCAAGTTGCTTTAACTCACCGCCGCGTGAGCCTGGCAAAATGGCTAAGTATTCTGCAGCAGGATCCAGCCCTAGCTGTTCGCGTGCCTGCGCTTTATCATTTTCAAGCGGGATATCGTCAGCCAAAGTATGACCAACAAAGGTACAAGGTACCTGATATTCATCGTAAAACGCTTTTTCAAAAGGCAATAAAGACAGCACCATATCGGTGGCCTTAGCTATTTTGAAAATACGTTTTGGTCGCCATGCCCATACAGATGGACTGACATAATGTACGGTTTTAATCCCACGCTGTTTTAACTTTAGTTCCAAACCAATATTAAAATCAGGTGCGTCAATACCAATAAAACAATCTGGATTAATTGCGGTTAGCTTTTCAATCAGAGTCTTACGCACTTTTAGCAATCTTGGTAAACGAGAAAGTACTTCGACTATCCCCATTACGGCTAGCTCTTCGTATGAAAAAATCGATTCGAAACCGAGCGCTTCCATACGTGGTCCGCCAATACCGACAAACTTGGCATCCGGGTAGCTAACTTGCAGCGCTTTAATTAAACCTGCGCCTAAAATGTCACCTGAAATTTCTCCGGCAACCATAGCAAAAACACGAGGATTGTTTGAACTCATAAAGTGATGTCTATTATTGGTAGGTGGGAAACAAAGAACCCGCTTTTACACGGGTTCGATAATTAACTTAGCGGATGATGCCCCGTTGGGAGGAGGCGACAAACTCAATTAACATTTGAACCTGTTCATCATCAATCGCAGCCTCTTTAAGCTGCTCAACCGCTTCGGCAACGGTTAAGCTGCTGCGATAGAGTGTCTTGTAAGCTCTACGCACAGAAAGCTGAGACTCTTTAGAGAAGCCGCGACGCTTCATGCCTTCAATATTCAAGCCTCTAGGAATAGCAGGTTGACCCGATGCCATTACAAATGGTGGCACATCGTTAAGGATCAATGAACTACCAGCAGTAAACGCATGGGCACCAATGTGCACAAACTGATGAACGCCAGTCATACCACCTAAGATAGCCCAATCGCCAACATGTACATGGCCTGCAATAGATGCGTTATTAGCCATAATCACGTTGCTACCTACAACACAATCATGAGCGATATGCACATAAGCCATAAACAAGTTGTTAGAGCCAATACGTGTTTCCCATTCATCTTGAGTCGTCCCGCGGTGAATCGTTACCGATTCGCGGATCACGTTATTGTCACCAATAATCAAACGAGTCGCTTCACCCGCATATTTCTTATCTTGGCAATCTTCACCCACTGAGGCGAACTGGTAGAACTTATTGCCTTTACCGATAACAGTTGGTCCTTTCACAACAACGTGTGAGCTGAACCAGCAATCATCGCCAATCTCAACATCTGCACCGATATAGGTCCAAGGACCAATCGTCACATTCTTGCCAATCTTGGCATCTGGGTGGATGTAAGCTAATTTATCAATCACTTAGAAATCTCTCTACGTGCACACATGATCTCGGCTGAACAAACTACCTCGCCATCCACTTTAGCTACGCCAGTAAACACGCCAATTCCGCGGCGCTCTTTAATCATTTGCACTTCAAAATGAAGTTGGTCACCTGGTTCAACTACACGCTTAAAACGCGCTTTGTCGATACCTGCAAAATAGTATAACGCGTCATTAGACGGCTCTTCACTCATGGTTTTAAAAGCCAATAAGCCAGTTGCCTGCGCCATCGCTTCTAAAATCAGTACACCTGGCATCACAGGCTGAACCGGGAAGTGTCCCTGAAAAAATGGTTCATTAATAGTGACGTTTTTAATGGCATGTAGGGTTTCACCAGGAGTGAAATCTAGCACTCTATCGATCAATAAAAATGGATACCTATGAGGTAAAAATTTTAGGATCTCTTTGATATCCATTGTATTCAATTGATTTGACACGAAATTTTCCTTTATCTGCTCACAGCAGTCATTCATTTACTTTACGTTATTTTCCAGTGTTTTCACACGTTGGAATAGCGTATCTAACTGTCTAAAACGCACGGTATTCTTACGCCAAAGCTTGTTATCCATCGCAACTGTTGCTGATGAATAAACTCCGGCTTCTCGGATCACGCTAGTAATATTGGTGCTACCAGTAACATGCACGCCGTCAGCAATACTTAAATGGCCTGAAATTGCACAATTGCCGCCAATAATACAATGTTTACCAATAGTGACACTACCAGCAACAACTGTACTACCTGCAATGGCAGTATTTGCACCAATGATATCATTGTGTGCAATTTGAACTTGATTATCTAAAATAACCCCGTCGTGAATTTCTGTGTGATCGATTGCGCCGCGATCGACTGTAGTATTAGCGCCAATTTCAACGCGGTCACCAATGCGTACACCACCGGTTTGCGGGATTTTAATCCATTGGCCACGCTCATTAGCATAACCAAAGCCGTCAGAACCTAAAATTGCACCAGAGTGGATAATACAGTCTTGGCCTAAATGCACATTATGGTAAACCGTTACATTAGCCCATAAACGTGTGTTTGAACCAATCACACTGTCTTGGCCAACAACAGAGCCAGCACCAATCTGTACATTGTTACCTAGAATAACATTCTCACCAATCACCGCGTTAGCGCCAATCGCCACACCTTCGCCTAACATAGCTGAACTAGCTATTTGTGCAGACGGGTGGATATTATCGGCAGCCTTTGGAGTGGTATCGAGAAACTGTGCTATGCGTGCAAAACCCACGTAAGGATCTTTTAATACAATCGCATTGCCTGTATAGCTTTCTGCATCTGTAGGCGTCATCAAGATCGCCGACGCAGCTGTGGTTTGCAGCTGCGAGCGATATTTAGAATTTGCCAAGAAAGAGATTTGACCCGGACCTGCACCGTCCAAGGTGCCTACAGTTGAGATCTCAACTGTATCATCACCTTGAACGTCTGCATTTAAATGGTCAGCCAGTACTCTTAAAGTATAGCTTTTCATCTATCTACTTGCCTTTACCTAAAGCTTCAACCACTTTGTTACTGATGTCAGCGCTAGGCTTAACATAGATAACGGCGCCACGTTGAAGCACCATGTCATACTGCTCTTTTTCAGCAATAGAATTAATTGTCTTTTGAACTTCTAAAAGTAGCTTGTTTTGCTCTTCACCGTTACGACGACGCATATCTTCATCTAACGCTTTGCCTTTTAATTGTAGCTCAGCTTTCATAGACTCCATTTTACGCATCATGTCAGTCTTTTGAGACTCGCTCATTAGCGCTGCATCACGTTGTTGCTTTTCAAGCAAACCACGAAGTTCTTCCTGCATTTTTTGAACTGCAGCAACACGATCACCAAACTCAGTTTTTAATGTCTCATTTACTTGCTCACGCTGAGGTAACTGCTCAAAAACTGCCTGCATATCAACTACTGCAATCTTCTCTGCATGCGCCGCTAAAGGTGCACCCATAAGAACCATAACCATTACTGCGCGATTCAACATCTTATTCAAAACATACTCCTTTATCTCAGCAAAACTTGCCGATTTTTTTAAATTGATTTTAGAAAGTTTTACCAATATTAAACGAGAAGATCTCTGTTTCATCATCCTCGTATTCCTTGATTGGCCATGCCAGGCTAAATACCATAGGTCCCATCGGTGATAACCACTGCACGCTCATACCCCAAGAGGCACGAATACGGCTCGGATCGCTATAATCTTGCAGTCTATCAAACTCTTCAACTGGAAGATAACGATATGAATCGTAGTCAAACTCAGTGTCCCATACGTTACCGGCATCGACAAAGAAACTAGTACGTACAGAATTTGTATAAGCCTCATCCAAGAACGGAGTTGGCACAATTAACTCTAGACTTGCAGTTGCAATGGCGTTACCACCAATTGAGCGACCAGAGCTAACCTGAATCTGGTTAGGATCACCCGGCAAGCTACAACCTTCACCAGATGGATCCGGTGCACATGGCTCACTTCCACGATATAGGTAGAAAGAACGTGGGCCAACAGAGTTAGACTTAAAACCACGAAGTGAGCTACTACCACCTGAGTAATAGTTTTCCCAGAATGGCAAGATTTGGTCATTATCATTAAACTGACCATAACCATTACCGTAACCTAAACGGCCACGTGCTAGCACAACAAAACTGTGCTTACGATCGATCGGGAAATAGAAGTTTGTGTCAAAATCTGCTTTAAAGTATTGCAGATCTGAGCCTGGTACCGTCATCTTACCGTTCAAGCGTTGAGATGAACCATCAGATGGGAAAGTACCGCGGTTCAAGTTGCTACGAGACCAACCTAAACTCAGCTCGAAGTTATCAAAACTTAAACCTGCATTTGGATCATCACTATCACGATAAATGTCGTAGAAGCGAATCGCCTGCTCATAGGCCGAAATTTCAGAGATTTCGTTATGACGATAACCGATACCACCGTTAATACGATTATATTCGTTAATAGGGAAACCTGAATTTAACGAAATACCGTATGAACTGTTCTTATAGGCCTCAAGGTTTGCCTCGTCAGCATCAAACTCACTCCAGTAGATGCTACCACCTAGACTGACACCATCTTTAGTAAAGTAAGGGTCGGTGTAGTTGATATTAACGTTCTTCGAATACTTGTTAGTGTTTAAGTTAACACCCGCTTGGTTACCCGTACCTAAGAAGTTACTCTGCTGTACACCAAACTGTAGGCTAAGCCCCGATTCAGTACCGTAACCAACACCGGCGTTAAATGATCCTGATGGCTGCTCTTTAACATTAAATGCCACATCGACTAAATCATCAGTACCTGGTACTTGCACGGTTTCAGTATCAACGGTTTCAAAGTAACCAAGACGGTTTAGGTTCGATTTTGACAACTCTACTTGCGCTGAGTTAAGCCATGCACCTTCCATCTGACGTAACTGACGACGCATCACTTCATCTTTAGTAACCGTGTTACCTGTGAAGCTGATGTTTCGAACATAAACGCGCTTACCCGGTTGGATGTTGATATTAAGATTAACTTCTTTAGTCTCATCATCTATTTCTGGGTAGGTTTTAACTTCAGGATAAGCATAACCGAATCGACCTAGGTATTTACCGTACATCTCTTCGGTAAAGGTCACATCGCCACCGTTATACATGTCTCCAGCTTTCAATGGCAAGATGGCTTCTAACACCTCTTCCTTGCCCATTAAATCACCGGTTAAGTTCACGTCTTTGACTTTGTACTGCTCACCTTCGTCAACGTTGATGGTAATATAAAGCCCTTTACGATCTGGCGTCATTGCTACCTGCGTCGATGTCACATCGAAACGGATATAACCACGGTTTTGATAGTAAGTCTTAATCGTTTCAAGATCGGCTTGCAGCTTTTGCTTTTGATAGCGACGCTCACCAAACAGATCCCACCAAGCGACATAGTCTTTAAGCTCTAGCATGCCAATTAACTCTGCATCACTGAACTCTGTATTACCCACTACGTTAATTTGGCGAATTTCGGCGGCTAGACCTTCGGTGAAGCTAAACTTTAGCTCAACTCGGTTACGAGGTAAGTTAATAATTTCAGCTTTCACTTTAGCGCCGTATTTACCCACGCCGTAATAGAAATCTTGTAAGCCTTTTTCGATACCAGATAGCATAGTGCGGTCTAGCGACTCACCGACTTTTACGCCGGAGCCATCTAAACTTTCTTGCAGCTGCTCATCTTTAATATCTTTGTTACCTTCGAAGGTAACAGAGCTAATAGTAGGACGCTCGGTGACTTTAACTACGAGTACGTTTCCGTCTCGGAGCACTTCAATTTTTTCGAAGTTAGTTGACGCATACAAGCTCTTAATCGCCTGTTGCAATTTTAATTGATCAACAGTATCCCCTACCTTCACAGGCAAGTTTAGCAAAGCCGCACCGAGTGCCACTCGCTGTAAACCTTCAACTTGGATATCAGCTACTTCAAAAGGTTGGAATGTCTCTGCCCAACCGTTCCCTGAAAAAGACGCTCCGACTAATAACATCGAGGCAAAAAGTTTATTCAATCTCATAGAGCACTTCTAATTATTTGTCTGTCCTTGCTCAGAGTCGGGAAAAGTCATTGAAGAGCGCAACACTCATCAACATCAACAGCATAGCTGCCCCAATTCTGAATCCAATTTCCTGCACCTTCTCCGGTACAGGCCTGCCTGTAATTACCTCAACGAAGTAATACAAAAGGTGTCCCCCATCGAGCACTGGCAAAGGCAATAAGTTAATAATGCCTAAGTTGACGCTAATCAATGCGAGGAATCCTAAAAAATATACCAGCCCGACGTTTGCACTATTTCCTGCACCTTGTGCAATAGAAATAGGACCACTCAAGTTTTTAACTGAAACGTCACCAGTAAGTAACTTGCCAATCATCTTAATGCTGACAGAGACAAGTTGCCATGTTTTATCAACCGCAACCGGAAATGAATCTAAAAATCCGTATTCCAATTGCACTTTCATATTCTCAGGCCAAGGCTCTGAAGTCGGTGCAACACCGATAACACCTTCGACTTTACCTTCGGCATTTTCTCGTGATTTCGGTGTGACTTTAATTGCAAACTGCTCACCGTCACGACGCACAGTAATGGTAACGGGCTTATTGGCGGAGCCTTGAATTATCTCCACAAAGCGAGGCCAATCTTTATAGGTCTCACCGTCAATTGCAACTAAGATATCGCCGACCTTTATTCCAGCAAGACCAGCTGCACCGTCATCACTAACTAACCCAAGCGTTGGTAAAATAGCAGGGCGATACATGCCTAGGCCAATAGCCGTAATAGGTAACTCTTTCTCAGGATTAAATTTCCAGTTTTCGGTATCCAGAGAATAAGTTGTTTCATCGCCTGAAGCGCCTTCTAGACGAGACAATGGTGCAACTGTGATATCAACTTTACTGTCACCAATATGCCCAGCTAAAGCAAGATTTACCTCTTCCCAATCTCTCACCTTTTGGCTGCCAACAGCCATAACTTGCATTGGCTCTTTAACAATTATCTGCGCCGCAGGAGTGCCAGCAAGGGTTGAGTCTATTACAGGTTTCACTGCTGGTACGCCAATAAGGTACATGGCATACAGAGCTACAATAGCGAAGAGGAAGTTAGCGATGGGGCCTGCACTGACAATTGCGATTCGTTGCCAGACAGATTTACGGTTAAAAGCTTGATCTTTTAATTCTTCAGGCACTTCGTCAACACGCTCATCAAGCATTTTGACGTAACCACCAAGTGGGATCATCGCGATGACATACTCAGTGCCGTCTTTGCCTGTCTTGCGCCAAATCGCTTTTCCAAACCCAATTGAAAAGCGTTCGACCTTGACGCCACAGCGACGAGCTACCCAAAAGTGCCCATATTCATGGGCAGCAATTAAAATCCCTAAAGCAACAATAAAGGAACCTAAGTTCCATAAAAAATCGATCATTCCTTTCCTCTGAACTAATTCAGCTTACTGATGGCATCTAACGTATATCGGCGGCTTTGTGCATCTAGCGCCATGATATCGTCAATATTATTTAATGGATGCGTTGCCGTATTCATTAAGCTCTGTTCGTTTATTTTTGCTATATCGGTAAAGCGAATTCTGCCATCTAAAAATGCCTGGACGGAAATTTCATTGGCAGCATTTAATACTGTTGTCGCTTCTTGCCCTTGTTTGCAAGCCTCTATTGCCAATGCTAAACAAGGAAAACGATTAAAGTCTGGTTCTAAGAAGCTTAACTGTCCGACTTTGAAAAAGTCTAAAGGTTCAACTCCCGAGCTAATTCTTTGTGGAAACGACATACAATGAGCAATTGGTGTACGCATATCAGGGTTACCTAATTGTGCTAACACTGAGCCGTCACGATACTGCACCATAGAATGAATCACACTTTGAGGGTGGATCACAACCTTTAGCTGCTCAGGGCTGGCGTTAAACAACCAACGTGCCTCAATGTACTCAAGACCTTTATTCATCATGGTCGCTGAATCAACCGAGATTTTACGCCCCATCGACCAGTTCGGATGCTTACAAGCTTGATCTGGTGTCATGCTTGATAGCGTGGATAAATCCGAGGTTAAAAACGGACCACCTGAGCCAGTAAGCAAAATATGCGATACACCAGCCCCCGTTAAGTCACAACGGCCAATCTCTAACTGCGAGCGTTCAGACAAGCATTGGAAAATAGCATTGTGCTCACTATCGACCGGCAAAACTTGCGCGCCTGAGTTTTGCATTGCTTCGATAAACAACTGACCAGACATGACCAACGACTCTTTGTTAGCCAGCAATACGCGTTTACCCGCATTAACTGCGGCTAGCGTAGAAGGAAGACCCGCAGCGCCAACAATGGCCGCCATAACAGTATCTACCTGACTACTGCTTACTAACGATAACAGCTCATCTTCGCCAGTGGTCACTTCTATATTTAGATGACTTGGAAGTTGCTGCCTAAGCGCTTGCGCTGCTGTAGCATCGACCATATGGGCAATTTTAGGTTGATGTAAAGTACAAATCTCTAGCATCTTTGCGACATTGGTATTTGCCACTAAAGCATATACTTTGTATTGCTCTGGATTACACGCAACCACACTTAATGTGCTGGCTCCAATTGAGCCTGTTGCGCCTAAAATCACCATATTTTGCATTTAGTTACATCCAAAAAGCTATATAGATTAATGTGAATACAGGTAGAGCAGCCGTTAGGCTATCGATTCTATCTAATACGCCACCGTGACCCGGTAGGATCGTGCCTGAGTCTTTAATTTTTGCCACACGCTTAAACATACTCTCAGATAGATCGCCAACAGCAGAGGCTAAGGCGATAAAGAGTGTCACACCGATAATTAATCCAAGTTCCTGTTCAGGTGAGAAATACATCACACCTGCAACCACAACCATAGTGGTCAACAAGCCACCGAGCAGGCCTTCAATCGTTTTAGCAGGGCTCACATTTGGCATCAGCTTACGCTTACCAAACTTTTTCCCCGCAAAATAGGCACCAGAGTCTGTAGCCCAAACAACCAACATCACCAAGAAGACCAAGGTCCCGCCGTAATACGGCGAAGCTTGAGTACTCAGAGCCTTAAGAGAGATAAGCGACACAAAACATGGGATCAGGGTTAATTGTCCAAACATAGATTTGAACATGTGGCTTTTTTCCCAGAAGCGAGCGCTTTTAGGGAAGGACAACACCATGATAAACGAGATGAACCACCAGAAGCCACCAATGAGGATAACACCTAAGAATATAGGGTGCATCATGCCTCGTAGCCAGATCTCATCAGTTGGAACTAAGATATTCAGCGCAGTTAATAAGACACCAATAGTGACAGTGAAACTCCATTGAGTCATTTCACACTCACTGTCGATAATACGCCCCCATTCCTTAGCAGCGATTAAAAAGACTCCCAATAGTGCCCAAGAAAAATACTCAGTAGGTAAACCGAAGATGGCACCAAAAACTAAGGGGATTAACCAAATTGCTGTTATTATTCGTTGTTTTAGCAAAAAACTTCCCTCATAAATTATTACAAAGATCGGATGGTATCGATTTGAGTTCCTGTCAAACCGAATCGACGTTGACGATTGGCAAAAATAGCAATCGCGTCTTTAAACGCATCCTCATCAAAATCTGGCCACAAAGTGTCAGTAAAGACTAACTCAGCATAAGCTGCCTGCCACAGCACAAAGTTACTTATGCGATAGTCACCACCAGTGCGGATCATTAAATCAACTTCAGCTTGATTTTGCATGCATAAATGCTCACTTAAGGCCTCCTCGGTAAACTGAGTGCTGCTCATTTCACCAGATTCAACTTTAGCGGCCAATTTTTGTGCGGCTTGCATAATGTCCCAACGGCCACCATAGTTAGCTGCCACGTTAAGCACTAAATCTTTATTGTCAGCTGTTTTCTCTTCTGCAGCAGCAATTTGCTTTTGCAAGCGAGGAGAGAATCGACTGATATCACCAATAATATTGAGGCGAACCCCATTGTTGTGCAGCAACTTAAGTTCGCGCTGCAGCACGGTAAAAAATAGTTCCATCAACAAGCTGACTTCTTTGTCAGGTCTGCGCCAGTTTTCACTGGAAAAAGCAAACAAGGTTAATGATTCAACGCCTAAACTACGTGCCGTGCTTACTGCTCGCCTTACAGCCTTAACACCGGCTTTATGGCCAATAACTCGTGGCTTTCCCTGAGCCTGTGCCCAACGCCCGTTACCATCCATGATGATAGCAACATGTTTAGGGATCGACTGTTTTACCAAGGCGGATATTTCGCTTGGTAAGGTCTGTGTCACTTCAGTGTCAGACTGGGAATCGATTGACATCTATTACAACCCTTAAAAATAGACAAACGCCGTGTAGTATACCTCTACACGGCGTCTTAACTCTAGGGCATGTTGACTATTCGAGTTTAATTTTTGTTCAAGCTCAGCGCTTTTATTACAAGGCGTGAGCTATGAAGCTTAATAAGCTAGGCGAAAAGTTCGCTATCTCTCACTAAAAAAGCAAGAAACACTCAAAAGCGTATTAAAAACCAACTCAAACGGAAAACATCCCTTTACTGAAGAGCTCTATTTAGAACTCCATCAGTTCCTTTTCTTTAGCTGCCAAAATTTCATCGATCAGCTTAATGTGTGTATCAGTTAACTTCTGTACGTCATCTTCACTACGACGAACATCATCTTCTGTACACTCTTTTTCTTTCTCTAACTCTTTAACATTTGAGTTAGCGTCACGACGTACGTTACGAATCGCGATACGGCCGTTTTCAGCTTCGGCACGAACAACCTTGATTAGGTCTTTACGACGTTCTTCAGTCAATGCAGGCAATGGAATACGGATAGTTGCACCCGCAGACATTGGGTTTAGACCAAGATCTGAACTCATGATTGCTTTTTCTACAGCTGCAATCATAGTACGGTCAAATACTGATACAGTTAATGTACGCGCATCGCCAATAGATACACTTGCAACTTGCTTAAGCGGAGTCAGCGAACCGTAGTAAGGTACTTGGATAGTATCCAATAAGCTTGGGTGTGCACGGCCAGTACGAACTTTAGCCATTTGAGTTTTGGTTGACTCAACACACTTGTCCATACGAATTTGCGCATCGCTCTTAATTTCGTTAATCACGTTATATGTCCTTTTAAGTCACTAAATATAGCTTAATCAGCTTTAATCATTGTGCCTTCTTGCTCGCCCATGATGACGCGGCGCAGTGCACCAGGCTTATTCATGTTAAATACTAGCAATGGCATGTTATGGTCTCTGGCCATAGTGAATGCAGCCAAATCCATTACTTTCAATTCTTTGTCGAGTACTTCATTGTACCCCATCACATCATACTTGACGGCATCTGGGTTTTTAACCGGATCATCTGAATATACGCCGTCAACTTTTGTGCCTTTAATCACAACTTCTGCTTCAATCTCAATACCACGTAAACACGCAGCAGAGTCAGTCGTACAGAATGGGTTACCTGTACCAGCAGCAAAAATAACAACACGGCCTGATTTTAGCAAACTAATTGCTTCAGCCCAGTTGTAGTCATCACACACGCCTTTTAGCGGAATGGCTGACATTAAACGTGCATTTACATATGCACGGTGCAATGAATCACGCATTGCTAAGCCGTTCATCACTGTTGCCAACATGCCCATGTGGTCACCCACTACACGGTTCATACCCGCGTTAGCCAGACCTTCACCACGGAACAAGTTACCACCGCCAATGACAACACCCACTTGAATACCGAGTTCAACAAGCTCTTTGATCTCTTGTCCCATACGATCGAGAACTTTAGGATCAATGCCGAAGCCTTCTTCACCCATTAGGGCTTCACCACTTAGTTTTAAAAGAACACGACGAAAAGCAGGTTTAGGATTGGTACTCATATTTATTAGTCCTGATTATGGCGATAGGGGGTTATACACTCAACTGATTTATTAGCGTTTTATCTAACTAAACAAAAAACCAGTTGATTATATACGATAAGACCGCAGCAATTGCTACGGTCTTATGTGTACTAAGAAAGGAAATTAACCTTTGTTAGTAGCAGCGATTTGTGCAGCAACTTCTGCAGCGAAATCTTCTTCTTTTCTTTCAATACCTTCACCAACTTCTAAACGAATGAAGTTAGTTACTGAAGCGCCTTTCTCTTTAAGAATTTCGGCAACAGTTTTCTTTGGTTCCATGATGAAAGCTTGACCAGTAAGAGAAACCTCACCAGTGAACTTCTTCATACGACCGATAACCATTTTCTCAGCGATTTCAGCAGGCTTGCCTTCGTTCATTGCGATTTCGATTTGAAGAGCTTTTTCTTTCTCAACAACTTCCGCAGGAACGTCTGAAGGGTTAACGTATTCAGGCTTAGAAGCAGCAACGTGCATTGCGATGTGCTTTAGAGTCTCTTCGTCAGCTTCACCAGCAACAACAACACCGATACGCTCGCCGTGACGGTATTCAGCTAGGTTAGCACCATCGATGTACTCAACGCGACGTACGTTGATGTTTTCACCGATTTTAGCAACTAGAGCAACACGAGTTTCTTCAAACTGCTCTTTAAGTGCTTCGATAGTTACTTTAGATGCAGCAGCAACTTCTAGTACTTCGTTAGCGAAGCCTAGGAAGTTAGAATCTTTTGCAACGAAGTCTGTTTGACAGTTAACTTCTAGTAGAGCAGCGTAACCTTCGCCTTGCTTGATAAGGATAGTACCTTCAGCAGCGATGTTACCCGCTTTTTTAGCAGCCTTAGCAGCACCGCTCTTACGCATGTTATCAATTGCTAACTCGATGTCACCGTTAGTTTCAGTCAGTGCTTTTTTACAGTCCATCATGCCAGCGCCAGTGCGGTCACGAAGTTCTTTAACTTGGGCAGCAGTAATTGCCATTGCTAAATCCTCTACAGATAATTTTTCAAATTCAATAGATAAGAAACAGGGGCCAATCATTTTGAATGAAAGTGCCCCTGTTCACCAATCATGTATCTTGGTTAATAAGGGTGATGAAAATTCATCGACCGTTATTATTCAGCTTCTACGAAACCGTCTTGTTCAGCTTGAACAGCTAAGTCTTGACCACGGCCAGCTTTCGCAGCAGCAGCAACAGACTGAGTGTATAGACGGATAGAACGCATAGCATCATCATTACCAGGAATGATGTAGTTGATACCGTCTGGAGAAGAGTTTGTATCAACAACAGCAACAACAGGAATACCTAGGTTGTTAGCTTCTTTAATAGCGATATGCTCGTGGTCAGCACCGATAACGAAAATTACGTCTGGTAGGCCAGCCATGTTCTTGATACCACCTAGAGACTTCTCTAGCTTATCAAGTTCACGAGTACGCATTAGCGCTTCTTTCTTAGTCAGCTTGTCGAAAGTACCGTCTACAGACTGGCTTTCAAGGTCTTTAAGACGCTTGATTGATTGACGAACTGTTTTCCAGTTAGTCAACATACCACCTAACCAACGGTGATCAACATAGTACTGGTCACAAGAAACAGCAGCTTCTTTGATAGCTTCGCTTGCAGCACGCTTAGTACCAACAAAAAGAACTTTACCTTTCTTAGATGCAACGTTGCTGATGAAAGCAAGTGCTTCGTTGAACATTGGTACAGTGTGCTCTAGGTTGATGATGTGTACACCGTTACGAGCGCCGAAGATGAATGGCTTCATCTTTGGGTTCCAGTAACGTGTCTGGTGACCGAAGTGAACACCGGCTTGTAGCATGTCGCGCATTGAAACTGTAGTCATTTTATTTACCTTAAATAAATTAGGGGTTAGACCTCCACATATCCCATATCTTCGACCCGATAAGGGCACCCCGAAGAACGTGTCGATATGTGTGTGATTTAGTATTTATCAATAGCCATGTATAATGGCCGCCATCTTAACTCGGGCGAACCACCTTGAGGTGGGATCGACAAGAGTCAAACATAACGGCGCGCTTTATACCATAATTTGAAAAAAAGCACAAATATTTACGTCGTTTTTGGGCAAATTCGTCATATCGAAAGACGACTAATTTAGACATTGAGAGACATTAGAATGAGTATAGTAATTAAGACTGCTGAAGAGATTGAAAAGATGCGTGCCGCGGGTAAGCTAGCCGCTCAAGTGCTAGAGATGATTGCTCCACACGTAAAAGCGGGTGTAACTACAAACGAGCTTAACGATATTTGCGCTAAGTATACCGAAGAGCATGACGCTATTTCTGCTCCACTTGATTACCATGGCTTCCCAAAATCAATTTGTACTTCAATCAATGATGTGATCTGTCATGGTATTCCAAGTGACCGCCCACTGGTTGATGGTGATATCGTTAATCTTGATATCACAGTGATTAAAGATGGCTACCACGGTGACACGTCTAAAATGTTCCTTATTGGTGATGTAAACCCGAAGAACGTCCGTCTATGTCGCATCGCTCAAGAAGCACTTTATGCCAGCATTAAAAAAGTAAAACCGGGCATGAAACTAGGTGAGATCGGTACCTTGATTGAAAAATTCATCAAGTCGAAGAAGACTGGCCTAGAGAAGTACAGCATTGTGACCGATTACTGCGGTCATGGTATTGGCGCTGGCTTCCATGAAGAGCCACAAGTTATGCATTATAAAAATAATGACAAAACCGTTCTTAAAGCCGGTATGTGTTTTACTATCGAGCCAATGATTAACGCGGGCCGTCATACCAGTGTGTTAGATAAGAAGGACAACTGGACGGTTACCACTTCTGATGGTAAAAACTCTGCACAGTGGGAACACACTCTTTTAGTGACTAAGACTGGTGTAGAAGTGTTGACCCTGCGTGAAGAAGAGACTGACTTACCTCGCGTAATAAATCACTAATAATTTAGTCCAAATTAATGTCTAAAAAGCGTGCTTAAGCACGCTTTTTGTTTTTAGCTCCCTCAAGAACAGCGCCACTATTCACCATACAAATCGAGATTCTGTCACCTCACGTCCGAATTAGGCTGGAAAATCCGCACCAAAATAAAGCAAGTTTCATTATTCTTAGCCTACTCGTCATTAATCACCATAAAGCCCTTTAAATTCGTGGTTTTTGCATAGATAATCGTTGTCAACGGATCCGTTCTCGAAGAAGAGATTTGATGAATAGTGCACAATCTGCCAAAAACGCTTTAATCGACTTAAACCAAACGATACTGGAAAGCTTTAACGCGAAATCAGATATTCGCTCGATCGTGAGTACTCGCTGTCAGCATGTCGATAAGTTACTTCAGCAGCAATGGAGTGCACACAATCTACAACAATACCCCATAGCTCTCATTGCTGTGGGCGGCTATGGCCGTGGAGCATTACACCCTCAATCCGATGTAGACCTGCTCTTTTTAACCGAAGGCGAGTTATCATATGACGCCGAACAGGCATTAAGTGCATTCATCGCCTTTATTTGGGATGCCGGACTCGAAGTTGGCCATAGCGTTCGCAGTATCGAAGAGACATTAGAGCAAGGACGGGCTGACATTACCGTTGCGACCAACCTACTCGAGTCACGCCTTTTATGTGGTCCTCAGGCCCTCTTTACTCTGCTTTATCGCAATATTCGCCAAGATGACTTTTGGCCAAGTAGTGATTTTTATGTCGCTAAACGCGATGAGCAGGCCGCCCGTCATAGCCGTGCTAATGCGTTTGACTTAGAGCCAAATCTAAAAAGCTGTCCAGGTGGACTTAGAGACATTCAAACCGTCGCTTGGGTAGCCATGCGCCACTTCAATGCTGAAAAGTTTGAAGAACTCGTATTTCATGGGTTTTTAGAACCTATTGAGCTTGATGAATTACTCGAAGCGCAAGACTTTTTATGGCAATTGCGATGTTCATTACACCTTATATCTGGGCGTGACGAAAACCGTTTATTATTCGACCTGCAACCTCAAGTTGCTAAGTTGATGGGTTACGAAGACAATACCCAATTAGCTGTCGAGCAAATGATGAAGAACTACTACCGCACCGTTAGGCGTGTAATGGAGCTCAATCAGATGCTACTTCAGCTGTTCAAGCGAGCAACGCTAGGCCATATCAAAGCCTTAGAAGTGGTGCCAATTGATGAACAGTTTCAGCGTCGGGGCAAATTTATTGAGAGCTTGAGCTACGATCTATTCGATAGCCCAGAAAATATCCTAAAACTGTTTTTATGGGTCGCTAAGAACTCTAATATCAAATCCATTTATGCTGCAACGCTACGCAGCTTGCGTCGAGCCAGGCGCGCACAGCCTCAAGCTCTTATGTATCATGAATCCTGCCGTCAACTGTTTATGCAGATCCTGCGTCACCCACGAGGCATAGTGGCTCTTTCATTGATGCATAAACACGGCGTACTGTCGGCGTATCTCCCTGCTTGGCGGGCCATCGAAGGTCAAATGCAATTTGACCTATTCCATGCTTATACCGTTGACGAACATACCCATAGATTACTACTCAATATCGAGAGTTTTTCTCAGCCCGAACAAAAAGAGGAGTTCCCTCTTGGTTCAGTACTAATAAACCAGTTACCTAAAAAGGGCTTATTGGTGTTAGCTGCAATTTTTCACGATATCGCCAAGGGTCGAGGTGGCGATCATAGTAAACTTGGCGCTACCGATGCTTTAGATTTTTGTAAGCTACATGGCATGAATGATCATGATGGACGCCTAGTCAGTTGGCTAGTTGAAAATCATCTCGTTATGTCTGTTACTGCCCAGCGCCGCGATATTTCAGACCCTGATGTGGTTGCTGATTTCGCTGAACGTGTACGCGATGCAGTGCATTTAAGTTACCTGTATTGCCTAACAGTGGCTGATATCTGTGCCACCAATGAGAAAACTTGGAACAGCTGGAAAGGCTCACTACTGCGTGATCTCTATTTTTCAACCCAGCGCGTTCTTTCCCGAGGCAAAGAAAAGCCCGTCGATATTCGTGCCCGAGTACGTGAACATCAAGCTAAAGCGAAGAAAGAATTACTGCGCCGCGGCATCAAAGAAAAAGATTTGGATGCGCTGTGGCAACGTTTTAAAGCCGATTACTTTCTGCGTAGCCAACCTAATCAAATTGCTTGGCACGCAGAAGCCATCATCAAGCATAAACAAGATGAAACCTTAGTTCTCATCTCTAAACATGTGACACGCGGTGGTACCGAGCTGTTTGTTTACGGTAAAGACAAACCCAAGTTATTTGCCACCGTGATGGCAATATTAGACAATAAAAATATTACCGTTCATGACGCGAGTATCATGACTTCCAAAGACAACTACGCGCTAGACTCTTTTGTTATTTTGGAACAAGATGGCGAGCCTGTATCGCAGCTTTCTCGGATCCAAGGGATCAAAAAGACGTTAATAAAAGCCTTAAGTAATGAAACACCTAAGTTGCCAAAGTTTAGAAATCTATCAAGAAAGATGAAACCTTTTAAAGTTGCAACCCAAGTGAGTTTCCCTACAACCCGAAGCCATGGTAAAAGTATGATGGAACTCATCGCACTCGACTCACCAGGATTACTCGCAAGAGTCGGTGAAATACTATATCGCTGCGAAATTACCCTGCTTGCTGCAAAGATCACCACTATTGGTGAACGTGCAGAAGATTTCTTTTTATTGCAAAGCGCTGACGGACAACAACTCGACGCTATGCAACAAGCTAAATTACGTGAAGCACTGATCAGTGCTTTATAGATTTTTTAAAACAAAATATTGGGAGAAGTAAATGGAGGCTTTACGCCAACGTATTGAGGCGGCTTTTGAAGCGCGCGCAGAGATCACACCAGCAACTGTTGAACCGAGTGTTCGCGCTGATGTTGAGAAAGCCATTGCAATGCTAGACACTGGCGAAGCCAGAGTTGCTGAAAAGATTGATGGTGAGTGGCACGTGCATCAATGGTTAAAGAAAGCGGTTTTGCTTTCTTTCCGCATTTTCGATAACCAAGTAATCGATGGCGCAGAAACCAAATACTTCGACAAAGTGCCAATGAAATTTGCCGATTATGACGAAGCTCGTTTCCGTAAAGAAGCTATTCGTGTTGTACCACCAGCTGCGGTTCGCAAGGGCTCATTTATTGGTAAGAACACAGTTCTAATGCCATCTTATGTTAACCTAGGTGCTTATGTTGATGAAGGCTCTATGGTTGATACATGGGCTACCGTAGGCTCTTGTGCACAAATTGGTAAGAATGTTCACTTGTCTGGTGGTGTCGGTATCGGTGGTGTTTTAGAGCCATTACAAGCAGGCCCAACCATTATTGAAGACAACTGCTTCATTGGTGCGCGTTCTGAAATTGTTGAGGGCGTTATCGTTGAAGAAGGTAGCGTGATTTCAATGGGCGTATACATCGGCCAAAGCACGCGTATTTTCGACCGTGAAACTGGTGAAGTTCATTACGGCCGTGTTCCTGCTGGTTCGGTGGTTGTTGCTGGTAACCTACCTTCGAAGTGTGGCACTTACAGCCTATATGCTGCCATCATCGTTAAGAAAGTTGATGAGAAGACTCGAGGTAAAGTGGGGATCAACGAGCTATTACGTATCGTAGATTAAGCCCTTATAGCTTATCGCTATAAAACGAAAAAACCCGCCTATGGCGGGTTTTTTCTTATTCTTTCACAATTGACACACTTTGACACCTATAGACACACTCTGTGCCATTCTCAACATTTTGATACAACTCTTTCACAGTTAATGAGGTGAATATAGGACATTAAGCTTTACTCAAATGTGAACCCCAATGAGAGTGAAGGAGCAAGACATGATTAAAACGTACGTTTTAGCAGGAGCCGCGCTAGCAATGTCATTTGGCGCTTCGGCAGCTATGTCACCTCAATTAGAAAACACACTTATCGCCGTTTGTAAGGCTGGAGCAAGTAATAGTGTTTTCCAATTCAACAGAACTATGAAAGAAAACCGCATCAATAAGCGTAGAGTTTTTCCGCGCTTAGTGTGTAATGGTGAAAGTTTTTATAACTTCGCTGTCAGTGCTGGAGCCGACAAAACGGCTAAGAGAATTGCCCCATACAACCAAGGAACAGTAACCATTAAAGATATCGCAATGACTGAATACGATGCAGAGATTTACGCCGTCAACTATGAATAAGGTTTTGATATAAACAATAAAAGAGGCTTAAACCTCTTTTATTGTCAGCTCATGATAACAAGATTAAATTTCAATCATTAATGTTTTAAGCTGCAAGCTCAGTATCAATAAGCTTATTCCAATGAGGTAGCCAATCTAATGCCTCTACTTCTGGTTCCATTGTTTCACCCGCGTCAATTTTTAAAAATTCACCAAGTGGTTTAGCCCCGAGTTCTTCAAATAAACTTAAGAACTGTTCACCCGCTCCGCAGTATGTCTCATAGCTTGAGTCACCCAGCGCAATTAAGCCAAATCTAAGGTTGGGTAAGTATGGTGCCTTCGACTTCATCTCATTAAACCAAGGTTGAATATCATCGGGAATATCACCCTGCCCAGTTGTGGAACATACTAGCAATAATAATTCATTCTCTGGTGGCACAAAGCCCATAAGCTGTTCAGGTTGATACAGATTTACTTCTCGACCTAATTCGAGTAATGCACCTTGCAATGTTTCTGCGACATACTGAGCACCGCCGTAAACTGTTCCAAAAACTAGATTCACTTTTTTCATGTTTTACTTCGCCTAAAAGCCATTTAGTTATATCCTTACCATACTGATAAACGTCGCGGCAAGCGTTGTCGCAATCAAGAAGTGAATGCTAACAAGGATCCACCTCAATGAGACACTCTTGCAGACAAAGACACCGAAAACATCTTCAACGTAGTGCCCACGTTCGCAGGATGTGCTACTTCCATACGGTTCAGTGCTTCAAATTAAGTATGAGTCCGATTAGTAACCTTGAACTCGACTCAAGCAAAGAGAAAACTCAACAAAAAACCTAGAATCAATAGAGAGATAAAGCATAGAGCTAAATCAATCTTTTGTAGCTAACAACGCTAAACGCAATGCCGATTATCGATTGCCTCTAAGGTATCAAGCTATGATAATCGGCAGGGGATCCACAGATAGTGTCTCCTCATGCCAACCTAGACCTTCAAATAAGGTTAACCACTCCGCCTCCAGCTCAGTTTCAACACTCATGCGCTCACCGCTTCTCGGATGGTTAAAACTCAGCTTCTTCGCGATTAACCACAATCGATTAATGCCAAAGTGGCTACGGAAGAACTTATTCTGTTTACCGTCACCATGAGTTGTATCACCAAGAATAGGGTGACGTAAATGGGCCATATGACGTCTTAATTGATGTTTACGGCCAGTGTGTGGAGAAAGCTGTACCAAGGCGAAACGACTCGTTGCATAACGACCAGATGAAAATGGGATCTCACTATTTAATAAAGGCTGATAGCTAGTTACTGCATCTTGCGCAGCCTTATTAGGATCAACATCTTTATCCCCTAGCTCATCGAGTTCCTCTTTGAGGGCATAGTCTAGCGTTGCAGCCTCATGCATATTGCCACGAACAATCGCTAAATATTCTTTCTCAACGGTATGAGCAGCAAACTGCTCGCATAGGACATTCGCCATTTCACTACTTTTAGCAAACAGTAAAATACCTGACGTAGGTCTATCTAGTCTGTGTACAGGGAATACATGGCAGCCAACAAGATCCCGGGTCAGTTGCATAGCAAAAAAACGCTCACGTCTCGCCAGATAGCTGCGATGTACTAACAAGCCTGCAGGCTTGTGGATCACAACAATATCATCATCTTCAAATAGCACTTCGATGTGCGGTGCTATCTCTTGCTCTGCATCTTGACTTAAGTCTTGTTCAAGCAAGCTTTCATCAAGTTGTTCGCTTTGGGGAGTCTTTTTAGTGTTATCACTCATTGTACGTATCTCTTGTAATACCGTTATGGTGCTTGAGTCAGCAGTGCATCAAGCTCTGTGAGCAATTGAATGATTCGCTTATACTCAATGTTAGCGGCCCACACATGTTCTGCCATTGGCGCTATCGATATCGCTGTAGGAAGCGGTATTTGATTATCTATCAAGTAATGCATTTTCGGTAAGAATATAAACTGTAACCATTGCTCAAATGGCATAACGTCGCATGCAAAAGGAGCGGTGCTCGCCAATGCTTGCTCTGTTGGCACAGCTGTACTCAATAAGCTGTGCTTGGCTAACTCTGTTTCTAAAGCTAATAGCTTCTCCCTTACAATTAAAGTAATCAATTAGCCCCTCTCACTGTCATCAATTTAATCTTTTCAACACTGGAAAATTAGCGCGAGATGATACCATCTAGACACACTTATCCCTATAATATGCGCTAATTAACCTACACTCGATAACGATATGACTCAAATAACGACCCTCAATGATTTTTTAAAAACGGCTAATACTCAATTCCAAGTTTATGACATGGGCCGTCGAGTACAACATATCGATATGATGGCATTTCATCAGATAGAAGAACTACATTGCCCCTACCCTTCGCCAATCCAAGGGCACGCGCAATTTGCCATTGTGTTTTGGGATGCCAGCCAGCAGCACTATATATGGTTTATTAAACTGCCTCTCGATGAGCGTGGATTATTGTCTCCTGCACCACGAACGCAATTCATCAAAATGATAGTCGAAGCTCTGGGACGAGATCCTACTCAGCCATTAACCGAGCAGCAGCAAGAACAGTTGGCTAACCACCCATTTAATTTTAAACCTAGCCAAGAAAAGCTGGCAGTATTTAACGCCTTAGTCCGTAAGCAACTAGCACAAAAAGCATCCCCACAATATGAGTTTGCTTATCAATACATATCTGGACAGTATCCATCTGAGCAGTGGCAAAATATCGGCTTACAAGGTATTGCAGATGTATGCGTCAGAGCCAACGAACTGGATCATCTGGCTCAGCTGACACAGGGTTTTGATAATTGGGCTACAGAGGTTCAAGTCGCGGTGTGCCAATGCTTAGAACACTTAAATATTGATGAAACGCTCGCGCTAAAAGTATTCAATAAGTTAGATAGTGCAGAAGAAAACGATAAGGCCTATTTCCTGCGTGCTTTAGCATCTCACCCGACACTAAGCCAGCAAGCTATTGCTAGCTTAAATGTCGCAAACGCATTATCTGCCGAGATGCTTATTACCATCGCCGCGCGAAACTGGTCGGCATTAAAAGATGAGCAAACTCTCACTATCTACTTAGAAGCCTTAGCAAAACAGCAACAACACTTCTTTAACCAGATTTTTGCTGATATTGTGGCTATTCCATTAATTCGCACGCAGCTACTCGCTCAACTACGCAACCCAAATCGTAGCTCAGAGCTTGCAACTGCAATTGGCGGTTTGTTCAAGGTAACGAAAGGATGATGACAGATTTTTTGATTATTGCCGCAGTAGTAATGGTTGCTGCTTTTTTTTGGCAATTAAGGCAAATGGCTGAAATAAGCAGAGTTTTTACTAATAAAGAGTGCCAAAAGCAAAAAGTTCAACTGCTTGCGATCGCGCAAGAGTCCGCAAAGCCTAGCCTTGGCGGCAGCAGCGGATTGACCTGGAAAGTCAAATACCTATTCGAATTTAGCACCGATGGTATCAACCAGTATCGTGGCAATTTATGGATGCACGGTAAGAAGATACAAAAAATACAATGGCCAATCTTCCCTGAGCCTGAGTGGAGTGAAGCACCAGAAGCTAAGGGTTCACTAGGTGGTGGTTGTGGTGGTGGACGCTCTCGAGGTGGTTGTAATTCAGGTCGTTGTAAATAAACCTTCGCAACTCAAGCCCTAAATGAAGTAAAGGCACGGCCCCAGAGGAGACGTGCCTTTTCTATTTTTGTGTAAGCTCATCCTGCTATATGAGTGCTCCCTGCACCATCCATGCGTAACCTTGCTCCTGCATCGTCCATGAATCTTTCTCATCCTTGTACCTTAGGGTACATGTCCATTTTTCTCGGTATTCCATTTACCAAGCTTGCTCTATCCTGAGCGTGTCCAATGGTCATCCTTGAGAGTCCATTCAAGTACTATCCTTAGCATTCTACCTTCCTAGGTAGTAAACCTTCCTTCCTGGAGTGTTTAGCCGCTCCTTGGTCGCATCCTTTAGGTGTCATTCCTTAACACCAGATCATCCTTAATCTTTGAGATAACATGCTTCCTTGCACATCTAAATATTAATTCCAAAAACTAACCAAATAAAGCGGTTAAACATTTATTTAACATGACTGTTATAAACCACTAGTATTTCCATATACCCTAAACAACTGTATTTAATCAATTTATGTTTAAAACTTAAGTACAAACAGCCATATTTAGGACTAATTTCTCACGAACTTGTAAGAGATATCTCACAGCAAACCGCCTAATAGTCCTCACTAAGGACTAAACACTAAACAAAGAAAGAAAGGGCGTACCTTTCGGTACGCCCTAGCACTACTTTATTTTAGCTTTCCCGCTATTAATGTGCATTCCCTGCATCATCCTTGGTTAACTTGCTTCCTGCATCTTCCTTGTAAATCCATTTATATCCTTGTACTTACGTACTGATTCCTTTCATTAGCTTATCCTAAGCTAAATTCCTCTTCCTGAGGTTGTCCTTCTTGCATCCTGCAAAACCATTATTTTCAACTAAAAAAGCTTTATCAGCATACCTTTAGGTAAAAATAATCGAACTTTCTACTAAACAACGAGAAAGAGTTAAATACTATCCTTAGTACTCGTCTCTTTCTGATGATAAGTTTACTCATAACCATAGTTTTTTTCTGCCAACACAGCGAAAGAACAATATTGCAACCAAATAGCAACACAAAAGCAAACAGTTAAGTCGCTGATATAACTGCTTTTTATATTCTCCCCTGACTTTAACCTCCACCTTGGCTAACTTATCTCCCACAATAAGGTGAGAGATCTCGCACATAAAAACTATCCCAAAACGAATATATGATTACTTTCTGTGACTTAGCGCTCTATACAGCATTAGCCAATCAGCCATAAAGCTATATAAAGGGTACTCAAAGGTCGCCGGTCTATTTTTTTCAAATACAAAATGCCCAACCCATGCAAAGCCATAACCTATAACTGGTAATAGCAACAGCATGGCCCATTGCGCACTCACCACACTATAAATGAACGTTAGGATCACCAAACTACTGCCTATGTAATGAAGCGCTCGGCATGTTTTATCTTGATGTTGTGACAAGTAAAACGGATAGAACTCTGTAAAAGAGGAATAACGCTTATTCATTTACCAGCCCCCTATAGAACAGTAGCTCCCCGCGCACTTTACCTATACTAATAGGCTCTATCATTTCGAAACCATGCTGTGTAAATAACTTAATATGAGCGGAGTGATTGGCAAACACTCCTACACCATCAAGGTGAGGTTGTTCATCGCACCAACTCAGTACCGCATTCACCAGCAGACCGCCATAGCCCTTACCTTGCTCATTATTGGCTATCGCGATAAATTGCAAAATACCGCACTGCTTACTGGGCAAGTTTTCTATTATTTGGTTTTCTTTATTAATCAGGGCTTGGGTTGATTGCCAACCTGTACTCAAAAGCATTTTTAACCGCCAATGCCAATAACGAGCTTCACCTAAAGGAACTTGTTGAGTCACAATACAAGCCACTCCTACCAATCGCTCCCCGTCAAACATACCTATCAGCGCTTGCTCCTGTTGCCACAGTTCATTCAGCTCTTCTCTGATTGCACCACGCAGTTTTTGTTCATACTGTGCTTGGTCACCGGTAAAAAGGGTTTCAATAAAGAAAGGGTCATCGTGGTAGGCGTTATAAAGAATGGAGGCCGCAATACGTAAATCTTCTGCAGTTAAATATACAGCGCGGCATTCTTCCATGGCTTGATTTTCCATTGCAAGTTCCTTGATCTAGATCACACTCACCCAATGTATCAAGCTGTTGAGAAAGTGCAATTAATAATCAACTAAAAGTACTAATGCCGATAATTTTACAGATACAAGCAGTCGAGAATATTGCAGCCAATTCTGCTATTTCGACCATACTTACTGAAAGCAACAAAACTTGCAGGAATGAAGATGGATATGACTACAGAAAACTTTACCAACTTGTTTTTGCAGCTAGGGCTTGAAAACGATGAGGCAGCAATAGAGAAGTTTATTAACGATCATCACCTTCCTGATTCGGTGAAGCTATATGAGGCACCATTTTGGAATACAGCTCAAAAGCATTTCTTAATTGAATCACTAGCACAAGATGCCCAATGGTCGGAAGTAATCGATCACTTGGACACCTTGCTGAGAAAATAATCTTTTCTAGATCTTGCTGTAAGCCATTTCGCCCCAGCCAACTACGGCATTATTACTAATGACGACAGGTGTGCATTCATCTTTTGTGGTTTTACCGTCGCTATGGGTACGTTGCGTACGATAGAAAAGTACATAAACTTCTTTATCTTGTTGAATATATGCTTCGTTAAAATCAGCGGTCCCCATCAAGGTTGTCACTTGAGCTTTCGACATACCTAAAGCAACCTTTGACAGGTTTTTACGGTTGCTATCTTGAACCTTTTCCCACGATCCATTGTTATCCCAATCAGATTCTCCATCACCAACATTGACCACGCAGCCTGTTAGCCCTAAGCTTGCAATCCCAAAAAATGCTAAACCTAATAATTTATTTTTCACTTTAACGTCCTGTATTAATATTGTTTTTAGTTTTATGTTAAAAGCAATTAACATACCAAGTTTCAACCCACTGTTTTACTTGGGTTTATTGGTTTTTAGACTGGCTTTTTTAACGATTAAAGTAATGAACATACTAAATGAGTAAGGAATTTGACTAACCATGAGTCCATTAGACCAAGTGCTTGCAGCTGCCAAAAGGATCAGTGATGAAGGCAGAGCTCCGACACTCGCACTCATTAAAACAAAGCTCGGTACGAGTATTCCAATGCGGGTCTTAATCCAAGGGTTACAGCAATTTAAATCCATGAACGCAGAAGATATAGCAGCGCTTTCTGCGCAGCTTTCAATAACTGAAGTGGACAGTGAGCCAGAAAAAATAGCATTAGGACAAACTCAAAAAATCGAAAAGCTCGAACAGGAGCTTGCAGAGCTAAGACTCGAATTCAGTTTACTAAAAACACAATTTAGCCAATTAGAAAGTCGATTGGTAGAGACTAAAGGATACGACAACTGATGCATGTGGTTGAGTTAAGATTTGAATGCTTTGATGACACGACCATCAGCGCAGCTGAAAAAGCGATAAACGGCCTACTTGAAGCCTATCGCGCTAATGGCCAAGTGTTAGGACGCGAATTCGCCGTCGCCTTTAATGAAGGTGAGTTTAAAGCGCGTATGTTAACGCCTGAAAAAAGCAGCTTATCAAAGCGCTTCAATAGCCCATGGGTAAATAGTGCACTAGAAGAATTAACCGAAGCAAAATTACTCGCACCACGAGAAAAATATATCGGCCAAGACATTAACTCTGAGGTCTCGAGCCAAGACACTCCAAGCTGGCAACTACTTTATACTAGCTACGTTCATATGTGCTCACCACTGCGAAACGGTGACACATTGCAGCCTATTCCACTGTATCAAATTCCGGCAACAGCCAATGGCGATCATAAACGTATGATCCGCTGGCAAACGGAATGGCAAGCCTGTGATGAACTTCAGATGGCTGCGGCGACAAAAGCAGAATTTGCAGCATTGGAGGAGTTAACTAGCCATCAGAGCGATCTGTTTAGGCGCGGCTGGGATTTACGTGGAAGAGTCGAATATTTAACTAACATTCCGACTTATTACTATTTGTATCGTGTAGGCGGCGAAAGTCTGGCTGTAGAAAAGCAGCGCCCTTGCCCAAAGTGTGGCAGTAAAGAGTGGTTACTCGACGAACCTTTGTTAGATATGTTCCATTTTCGCTGCGACACTTGCCGTATCGTGTCTAATATCTCATGGGATCACTTATAATAATCGCTAACCTAAAAAAAATGGCTCAATCTGTATTGAGCCATTTTTGTTATCAAGTCTATCTAGCGATTACTTGCCGCGTAAATTATTCCACATCAGCTTCATACGCTGCCAAATACCGGGATGGTCTAGCTCTGGCATTGACTCCTCTATCGGCTTCACTGGCGGCGTGACTCTAGGTGTAAGTAAGCTAATAAATTCATCCAATGACTCAGCAAGCTTAGTGCTTTGAACCTCGCCAGGGATCTCAACCCAGACACTACCGTCGGCATTATTTACCGTTAGCATCTTGTCTTCATCGTCTAGCACACCAATAAACCAAGTCGCTTGCTGCTTCAGCTTCTTCTTCATCATTAAATGACCGATGATGTTCTGTTGCAGGTATTCAAAGTCGGTTTGATTCCACACCTGAATAAGCTCACCACTGCCCCATTGTGATTCAAAAAACAGTGGCGCTGAAAAATGACGACCATAAAATGCATTTATATCCGCTTGCAAACTCAACTCAAGCGCTGTTTCAACATTATCGAATTGACCTAGTGGTTGGCGTACAACCCCTTGCCAAAATACGGCACCGTCACTGTCCATCTCACCTACAATGCAGTCAGACTCTTGCTCTTGGGCATAATATCGAGGGCGTTCACCCAGTTGATCTATGTAGGCTTGTTGATATTTAGATAAAAAAAGATCTAAAGCGGGTAAAGAAGACACTGAAGACAGTTCCAAATCAGTTATAATGGGGGTCTATTTTGACATGGAAACCGTATTGATGACACAACATCATGATCCCTATAGTAACGCACCCGAACTTTCAGAGTTAACATTAGGAAAGTCGACAGGTTATCAAGAGCAGTATGATGCATCTTTACTTCAAGGCGTACCGCGTAAGTTAAACCGTGATGCAATTGGCCTTACTCAAGATCTACCATTTCATGGCTGCGATATCTGGACAGGCTATGAGCTCTCTTGGCTAAATGCCAAGGGCAAGCCTATGGTTGCCATCGCCGAGTTTAGCCTAAGTTTTGACAGTAAAAACCTCATCGAATCTAAGTCTTTCAAGCTGTACTTAAATAGCTATAACCAGACTCGATTTGATAGCCTACTCGATGTACAAGAGCGCTTAACTCAAGATCTAAGCCTGTGTGCAGAAGGTGAAGTCACAGTAAAAGTTATCGAACCTAAGCAGTTTCACCACCTACGCGTAGTTGAAATGCCAGGCACTTGCATTGATGATTTAGACATTGAAGTCGATGATTATAGTTTCAACCCTGACTATTTAGTTGATAGCGTCGATAACAAAGCAATTGTTGCCGAAACTCTGACATCAAACCTGCTTAAATCAAACTGCTTAATTACCTCGCAGCCAGATTGGGGCACTGTGATGATCCGCTATCAAGGGCCTAAGATTGACCGTGAAAAGCTACTGAGATATTTAATCTCATTTAGACAACACAATGAGTTTCACGAGCAATGTGTTGAGCGTATTTTCGTTGACCTTAAACGTTTCTGCCAATGTGCAAAACTCACAGTTTACGCACGTTATACCCGTCGTGGCGGCTTAGATATCAACCCTTATCGTAGCGACTTTGAGAACCCGGCAGAGAATCAACGTCTAGCGAGACAATAACTCCAAAAAAAGACCTGTAACCAATTACAGGTCTTTTTCGTTTATCTGCATCTTTAACTCACTTTTTAGCGTTTCGCTATCGCTTGATTAAGTAAATCTCTTAACCAGATATTGGCAGGGTTTTGTTCAAGCTTTTGGCTCCAAACCATATAATATTCAATTGGCTCAGCCGCAAAAGGCAGCTCAAACACCTGTAGTCCAAACAACTCAGCATATTCATCGGTGTAAGATTTAGACGCAATAGCTAAAGCATCACTTTTGGCAGCGACTGACATCATGCTTAGGATCGACGATTGTTCACTGTGCATCTGCCTCGCGGGTAAAACCTGCTTAGTGAGCAGGTCGGCAACACTTAGGTTGTATCGGCGCATTTTAAAAATAATATGCTTTTCATTAAAGTATTGCTCTTGAGTTAACACACCCTGGATCCTCGGGTGAGCATTTCTAGCCACACACACTAATTTATCCTGCATCACCTTTTGACTTTTAAATGAAGTCGACTCAGGCAACCAAATATCCAAGGCTAAATCGACTTTCTCCAATTGCAGGTCCATCTGCAACTCTTCTTCTATTAACGGCGGCTCACGAAATACAATATTGATTGCTAACCCTTGCAGCACTTGCTCAACTTGGCCTTGTAGAAGTTGTATTGCTGACTCACTGGCATACACATAAAAAGTACGCTCACTCGAGGCCGCGTCGAATGCTTCAAAACTCGTGGCCACTTGCTCTATCGTTGACATAGCGGGTGCAAGTTGTTGATAAAGATCCATTGCACTCGCCGTGGGCTTAACTCCCCTGCCCACTCGAATAAATAACTCCTGCCCAACGACAGTCTTTAATCTGGCAACCGCATTGCTTACCGATGACTGGGTTAAGTCGAGCTCTTCTGCTGCTCGGCTAAATGAAGAGGTTCGGTAAACGGCGGTAAAGACCCTAAATAAATTAAGATCAAATGCTTTTTGCTGTGACATAAACCCAACTACTCCTATTAGCAAAACAGACGACTCTACTCATTAGCCCTATCTTTTGGTCCGCCCGCTTAAATATTCATAATATAAATAATAAGAACTAAGTTAGCCTTAATTATTAATCAGTTCAAGTTACCTATACTGGCTTCAATTAAGTAGATGTCTCACTAGTGAGCTAAGCACTAATTGCAATATTGAGACATAAGGCTTTGAACCGATTTAATCTTACGAGGGTACATTATGAAACAGACTCTAATCGCTATCTCAATCATGTCGCTTTTTTCATTCAATACACTAGCGGCCCAGCATGAACATGATCACATCACGGTCCATTACCAAGGTAAAGATGCCACCGAGCACACGATTGCTCACAATCAGGCCGTAGCGGACACCCTTAATTTTGCCGATACCCGCGCATTCGAGCAATCTTCCAAGAACCTCGTTGCCAAGTTTGATAAAGCCACAGCCGATATTTTAAGGGCCGAGTTTGCCTTTATCAGCGATAAGACACCTGACTCGGTGAATCCTTCACTCTATCGTCAAGCTCAGCTCAATATGGTGCCTAATGGCTTGTATAAAGTCAGCGACGGTATTTACCAAGTGCGCGGTACCGACTTATCTAATCTAACGCTTATCCGCAGTGACAATGGTTGGATAGCTTACGATGTGCTATTAACCAAGGAAGCGGCTAAAGCATCACTTCAATTTGCATTAAAAAATCTGCCGCAAGATGGCGACTTGCCCGTTGTAGCTATGATTTACTCCCATAGCCACGCCGATCATTTTGGCGGCTCTCGGGGTATTCAAGAGATGTTTCCTAACGTCAAAGTCTACGGCTCAGATAACATCACCAAAGAGATTGTTGATGAGAACGTGCTTGCCGGTAACGCCATGAGCCGCCGCGCCGCTTATCAATATGGTGCAACACTGGGTAAGCATGACCACGGTATTGTCGATGCCGCGTTAGGCAAAGGCTTATCAAAAGGTGAAATTACCTACGTTGCTCCTGACTACACCTTAAATGGTGAAGGTAAGTGGGAAACTCTAACGATTGATGGTCTAGAAATGGTGTTTATGGATGCTTCGGGTACAGAAGCTGAATCTGAAATGATCACCTATATTCCCTCTAAAAAGGCACTTTGGACAGGAGAGCTGACTTACCAAGGCATGCATAATATCTACACTTTGCGCGGCGCCAAAGTACGTGATGCGCTGAAATGGTCGAAAGACATAAATGAGATGATTAATGCCTTCGGCCAAGATGCAGAAGTGCTGTTTGCCTCGCACTCGGCGCCGGTTTGGGGCAACCAAGAAATCAATGAGTTCCTACGTCTCCAACGTGACAACTATGGCTTAGTGCACAACCAGACCTTGAGGCTGGCAAATGATGGCGTAGGCATTCAAGATATTGGCGATGCTATTCAAGATACCATCCCAGAGTCTATCTATAAGACATGGCACACCAACGGTTACCACGGCACATATAGCCATAACGCCAAGGCGGTGTACAACAAGTACTTAGGTTACTTTGATATGAACCCTGCCAACCTTAATCCGCTGCCTACCAAGCTTGAATCTGCCAAGTTTGTGGAATACATGGGCGGTGCCGATGCAGCGGTTAAACGCGCTAAGAATGACTACGCACAGGGTGAATATCGCTTTGTAGCGACAGCATTAAACAAGGTAGTAATGGCCGAACCAGAAAATGATGAAGCGCGTCAATTACTAGCAGACACTTATGAGCAGCTTGGCTACCAATCTGAAGGTGCTGGCTGGAGAAACATCTATCTGACTGGTGCACAAGAGCTCAGAGTGGGTATTCAAGCGGGCGCGCCCAAAACAGCATCTGCAGATGTTATCAGTGAAATGGATATGCCAACACTGTTTGACTTCCTAGCGGTTAAAATTGACAGCCAACTAGCAGCTAAGCACGGCTTAGTGAAGATGAACGTCATTACGCCTGATACTAAAGACATCCTCTACATAGAGCTGAGTAACGGTAACTTAAGCAATGCTGTGGTCGATAAAGAGCAACAGGCAGATGCGAACCTTATAGTCAACAAAGCTGATGTCAACCGCATTCTACTCGGACAGGTAACCTTAAAAGAGCTGCTAGCAAGCGGCGATGCCAAGCTCACAGGAGATAAAACGGCCTTTAGTAAAATTGCCGATAGCATGGTCGAGTTTGAGCCAGACTTTGAGATTGTCCCAACTCCAGTCAACTAGCTAACGCTAAATCTCAGTAAACAAAAATGAGGCGCATTAGCGCCTCATTTATACTGCTGCTGAAGATGACGGTATTAACCCGTTCTTTAACGCGCACTTTAACGAGAGCTTAAACTATTACTTTGCTGCTCTATAGTGAAAGGCTATAAGCTTGCTAACAAACTCGGCAGGTTTATCAGCTTAGCTTTGATACTTGCTTGCTGACACTGACCAACACTTACCGCAAAACGATAACTGTCATCCAGATCCCCAAGCCAGCAATGCCAATCCTTAGCAGGCCGCATTAATTGTGGCAGCGGATCATTTCCAGCTTGTTTATCATCACTCGCTTGTTGTAGCGAAAGACCGATATTGTGTTTACAAGGAAGCTGCTGAATATCGGATCTACCTTTACTTGCCGCTGTATAATTAAGGCTTTGGGTCACATCAAGTTCGATGGACGTTTCAATTAAAGAAGAAAAATCAAAGGCGAATGATTTGAGTGATAGAGCCAAACCTGAGCCCTTTGCTTTAATATAAGATTCTTTAAGCGCCCATAAATCAAAGAACCGTGCCCGTTGCAACTCTTGTGGCAGAGCTAAAAGAGCGGCCTGTTCAGGCTCTGAGAAGTAATGACTAAGAATCGAATGAATATTGGTGCTGCTGCGGCAACGCTCAATATCTACCCCAAACTCTAACGAGTGCGCAGCTAAACCTTGCAGCTCACAGATCCCAACGACTAACCAATCACCACTATGGCTCAAATTAAAGTGAAGACCCGTTTGCAAAAACTGCTCATCGCTTAATCTAGGCTTTCCCTTCTCACCGTATTTGAAGCGCCATTCATCGGGCTGTAAATTAGCCTGTTGCGATAACAGATGTGAAACTTGTTTTGATAATAGTGCACGCAGGAAGCCTCTAACGAGCAAGCCTTGTTCTTTTGCACTTTGCTTTATGTAGCGATTAACCTTATCGGTTTCATCTTGCGGTAACCATGACTGGAGAATAGCTTTTGTTGCTTCAGTCAGTTCGGCCTCAATCAAGTGGCAAAAATATAAAGTGATCTGTGGACGTTCTAGCAAGAGGCTCTCAAATTCAAAGCGTGAGTGGATGCACTATTGTGGCTTGTTTAGCTATAAATAAATAGTCCTACTGACAGCACGATTAGCAACCTGCAGGCTTGTGTTCTACATGGGCTTTTGTTTATTTGAACTTTTACGACTTGCCCAAGTCTGAGTATTCACAGTATTAAGTTATTTTCTTTTATACTCATAGAAAATCAGACAAATAATATCTGCTATCTAGGTGCAATTGTCTGTTATTTCCCGGCCATAAACACCATTAATGCTATTTGCCAACAGCTAAACAAGTAAAAAGATAATTCACTGCGTAAATTAAAAGTTACAAATCTAAAATTGTTCCTCCAAAGCCCGCGTGACTTAAAATACAACACAAGCAAAGACAAAATAAAAACCTTAAAAATCAACATAATAAATAATGTAATACATAATAATGTATACATAATTCAATCTAAACGAATTTACCAGCAAAACCACTTGCAGCGCAATCCACCACCAAAAAACAACCACCTAGCAACATAAACTACACATCTAGAGATTTGCAGCCCTTACAACTGTTATCAACTTGAAAAGATATACCCATAAGTTAACAAAAATACAACTTACGTATCACACCCAAGTCATAGCGGGTTAGTCTGCTGTTGCAATTTGTATCAACGTTTTATTTTAAGGGAATAATATGTTTTCGAATTCTAAACTCGCACGCTCAGTAAAACTGGCTATGTCAGTAGGTTTGACCGCATCACTGGCTATGCCTGTATTTGCAGAAGAAACTGCTGCTGAAGAACAAATAGAAAGAGTCGCAGTAACAGGATCGCGAATCGCTAAAGCAGAACTAACTCAACCAGCTCCAGTCGTCAGCCTTTCAGCTGAAGAGCTAGCAAAATTTGGTAATCAAGATTTAGGTAGCATCCTATCTGAGTTACCTGCTATCGGCGCAACAAATACCATTATTGGAAATAACAATAGCAACTCAAGCGCAGGTGTTAGCTCTGCTGACTTGCGTCGTCTAGGTGCTAACAGAACCTTAGTATTAGTCAACGGTAAGCGCTACGTTGCCGGCCAACCGGGCTCTGCTCAGGTTGATTTATCAACTATCCCAACTAGCATGATTTCGCGCGTTGAAATTGTAACCGGTGGTGCTTCAGCAATTTATGGTTCAGACGCTGTATCGGGTGTTATCAACGTTATCCTTAAAGAAGACTTTGAAGGTTTTGAGTTTAACGCACGTACTAGCGGTTCGACTGAAAGTGTTGGTACAAAAGAGCATTCATTTGATGTTCTTGGTGGTGCAAACGTTGCAGATGGCCGTGGTAATGTGACTTTCTACGCAGGTTATGAGCGTACAAAAGAAGTCATGGCTACCGATATTCGTCAATTCGACGCTTGGGGAACAATTAAAAACGAAGCCGATGGTGGTGAGGATGATGGCATTCCAGATAGACTACGTGTACCACGAGTTTATTCTGAAATGATTAATGCTACCGGTGTTATCAATGCGTTTGGTGGTGGAATTGGTCGCTCAACCTTTGACAGTAACGGCAACCCTATTGCACAACAAGAACGTGACGGGACTAACAGCTTTGCATTTGGTTCATTCCCTGATGGTTGTGACACATGTTTCAACACGGAAGCTTACGAAAACTATATCCCTGCAGTAGATAGAATTAACGTAGGCTCATCATTTAACTTCGATTTTACCGATAACATTCAATTCTATACTGACTTTAGATATGTAAAATCAGATATTCAGCAACAGTTCCAGCCTTCGTTCCGTTTTGGCAACATTAATATCAATGTTGAAGATAACGCCTTTTTAAATGACGATTTACGCCAGCAGATGCTCGATGCAGGCCAAACCAATGCCTCTTTTGCGAAGTTCTTCGATGAATTAGGTAACCGCTCAGCAGAAAACCGTCGTGAACTATTCCGTTATGTTGGTGGTTTTAAAGGTGGTTTCGATATCAGCGAAACCATGTTTGATTACGACCTTTACTATGTTTATGGCGAAACCAATAACCGTCGTAAAACACTAAATGATCTAATCCCAGATAACTTTGTAGCAGCTGTTGACTCTGTTATTGACCCAGATACAGGCCTAGCGGCATGTCGCTCACAGGTAGCAAGCGCTCAAGGCGATGACTATACCGACCCTGCATCTGTAAATGGTAGCGACTGTGTTGCTTATAACCCATTTGGTATGGGTCAAGCGTCAGCTGAAGCCCGCGACTGGGTTTCTGCCGATGTGACTCGTGAAGATAAAATAACTCAACAAGTGATTGGTGGTACTCTCGGTACCGACTCTGAAGAGTTATTTGAGCTTCAAGGTGGTGCGATCGCTATGGTTGTAGGTTTTGAATACCGTGAAGAAACGTCTGGTTCAACGACCGATGAATTTACTAAAGCAGGTTTCTTAACCAGTGCAGCGACACCTGACTCATATGGTGAATATGATGTAACTGAATATTTTGTTGAGGTGAACGTTCCAGTACTAAAAGAATTACCTTTTGCACATGAGTTAAGCTTTGACGGTGCATACCGTAATGCTGATTACTCACATGCAGGTAAGACTGAAGCATGGAAAGTAGGCATGTTCTACTCACCATTAGAACAACTTGCTCTACGTGGTACGGTTGGTGAAGCAGTACGAGCACCAAACATTGCAGAAGCCTTTAGCCCTCGTTCACCAGGTTTTGGTCGAGTATCTGATCCATGTGATGCAGACAACATTAATGACGATCCAGATCGCGTATCAAACTGTGCGGCACTAGGGATCCCACCTGGGTTCCAAGCTAACGATAACGTCAGTGTCGACACTATCTCTGGTGGTAATCCAGATCTAAAACCTGAAACATCAACATCCTTTACAGGCGGCCTTGTTTGGACACCAACATTTGCTGACAATCTATCATTCACTGTTGATTACTATGATATTCAAATTGAAGATGCCATTTTGTCAGTAGCCACCCAAACTGTGGCTGATAACTGTGTTGACTCAACTGGCGGACCTGACACAGACTTCTGTAATCAAGTTGATCGTAACCCAACGACCTATGATATCGAACTTGTTCGCTCTGGATATCTAAATGCCGCGGCATTGAATACCAAAGGTATTGAATTTCAAGCAGCATACTCATTAGATCTTGAGTCTTTCAACGCGCCAGGTGAACTACGCTTCAACCTATTAGGAAACCAATTACTTGAACTAGAACGTCTTGAATTCCAAAATCGTCCTGATGAGATTAACGATGAAAAAGGCGAAGTCGGCGATCCAGAGCTGCAGTTCCGCCTAGGCATCGATTACCGTCTAGATGATCTAAGTGTTAGCTGGAACACGCGTTATATTGATAGCGTAGTGACTTACGATGTATCTGAAAACGGTGGTTCACCAGAGGATCTATCACCAGGTCACATCGGCTCAATGACAACGCATGACTTGAGCGCGACATACTACATCACAGAGAACTTTATGATTAATGCTGGTGTACGTAATGTGTTTGACGCACTTCCACCAGGATATACAAATGACGCACTGTATGACCTAGTTGGTCGCCGCGCGTTCCTAGGTATCAAGGTGGCTATGTAAATTATAAAATAGTAATGCAATAAAAAATGCAATCTCCTTAGGAGGTTGCATTTTTTTATCTACAGACCTCAATTTTTACAATAGCCAGCTATAACTCTCGCATTGCTAAGCACAGCCAAAAGCAACAACCAAACCACCATTAGATAACCGAACGGCAATCTTGCAGCAAAAACTCAGCAACGCACGACAAAGATCACATATTACCTCACTTACTGATTCTTCAGTAAAAATACCAACTTAGCTTACAAGTGTTCACTCAAGCTGGTCGTATCTGTAATTAATCAGTCCCAGGTGATTGTATTGACTCACTAGCTCAGGTAGTCTGCTCTGCCATTAGCTCAATAACATTGATTAAATAACGGTAGGTTGTGGCTTAGCGCTAAGCACGCGTTTATCACTGCCGTTATTAAGTCCCAACAGATTATTAACGGATACCCGCTAAACTGATGGCAAAAACAAATAGTGAACACTTAGAAGAAGCCAATATTAGTTCGAATAAGTGTACGCAAATAGAACATGAAGCTAGGCATCGCAATGCCACTACTACACCCGAGATGCGTCGATTCATACAAGAGACGGATCTCAGTGTCAGTCAACTTTCTAAAATATTAAATATCAGTGAAGCCACCGTGCGTAAATGGCGCAAACGCGACTCTGTCGAAAACTGCCCCAATACTCCACATCACCTCAATACTACGTTAACCCCGCTACAAGAGTATGTGGTGGTCGGTTTGCGTTACCAATTGAAGATGCCGCTAGACACCTTATTAAAAGCAACACAAAAGTTTATTAATCCAAATGTGTCACGTTCTGGGTTAGCAAGGTGCTTAAAGCGATATGGCGTATCTCGAGTCAGCGACATACAAAGCCCTAATGTGCCGATGCGTTACTTTAATCAAATCCCGGTAACTCAAGGTAGCGATGTGCAAACCTATACCTTGCACTATGAAACACTGGCTAAGACCTTAGCCCTGCCAAGCAACGACGGCGACAACGTAGTGCAAGTGGTTTCACTCACCATTCCACCGCAATTGACCGAAGAAATACCCAGTTCAATTTTGCTCGGCATCGATCCTCACAGCGACTGGATCTATCTCGACATTTATCAAGATGGCAATACTCAAGCCACAAATCGATATATGGCCTACGTACTCAAACATGGGCCATTCCATTTACGAAAGTTACTCGTGCGTAACTATCACACCTTTTTGCAGCGCTTTCCTGGTGCGACGCCAAATCGCCACACCTCAAAAGAAACGCATACAACAAACAACAAGACGCCTGACTCTCAGGCACCCAGCGGAGACTCATAATGAGCCAGACCTCTAAACCTACAAAGTCAGCTAAAGCGACTGAGCAAGCACAAGACTCACAAGCTGATTCACGCTTAAATAAGCGCCTTAAAGATATGCCTATTGCCATCGTTGGCATGGCAAGCATCTTTGCAAATTCTCGCTATTTAAATAAGTTTTGGGACTTAATCAGCGAGAAAATCGATGCGATTACTGAATTACCATCGACTCACTGGCAACCAGAAGAGTATTACGACGCCGATAAAACCGTAGCCGATAAGAGTTACTGTAAGCGTGGTGGTTTCCTGCCAGATGTGGACTTCAACCCAATGGAGTTTGGCCTGCCGCCAAATATCCTAGAGCTAACAGATTCATCACAACTGTTATCACTGATTGTTGCTAAAGAAGTATTGGCCGACGCGAACCTGCCTGAAGGTTACGACCGAGATAAAATCGGTATTACTTTAGGTGTCGGCGGCGGTCAAAAAATCAGCCACAGCCTAACAGCACGTCTGCAATACCCAGTGCTAAAGAAAGTGTTCGCCAATAGCGGTATTAGCGACACCGACAGCGAAATGCTGATCAAGAAATTCCAAGACCAATACGTACACTGGGAAGAAAACTCATTCCCGGGATCTTTAGGTAACGTGATTGCTGGTCGTATCGCCAACCGTTTTGACTTTGGTGGCATGAACTGTGTGGTCGATGCAGCCTGTGCAGGATCACTTGCGGCAATGCGCATGGCACTGACAGAGCTAACCGAAGGTCGCTCTGAAATGATGATCACCGGTGGTGTGTGTACCGATAACTCACCGTCTATGTATATGAGTTTCTCAAAAACACCTGCTTTTACCACTAACGAAACCATTCAGCCATTTGATATTGATTCTAAAGGCATGATGATTGGTGAAGGTATCGGTATGGTGGCGCTCAAGCGTCTTGAAGATGCCGAGCGCGATGGCGACCGCATTTACTCTGTGATTAAAGGTGTGGGTGCATCATCTGATGGTAAGTTTAAATCTATCTACGCCCCTCGCCCATCGGGCCAAGCTAAAGCACTAAACCGCGCTTATGATGACGCAGGCTTTGCGCCGCACACTTTAGGTCTAATTGAAGCTCACGGTACTGGCACAGCAGCTGGTGATGCTGCAGAATTTGCCGGACTTTGCTCTGTATTTGCTGATGGCAACGATACCAAGCAGCACATCGCACTTGGCTCGGTTAAATCACAAATTGGTCATACTAAATCAACAGCGGGTACTGCAGGTTTAATCAAAGCGGCCCTTGCACTGCATCACAAAGTGCTACCAGCAACGATTAACGTCAGCCAGCCAAGCCCTAAGCTTGATATTGAAAACTCACCATTTTATTTAAACACTGAGACACGTCCATGGTTACCGCGTGTTGATGGTACGCCACGCCGCGCGGGTATTAGCTCATTTGGTTTTGGTGGTACTAACTTCCACTTTGTACTAGAAGAGTACAACCAAGAACACAGCCGTACTGACAGCGAAAAAGCCAAATATCGTCAACGCCAAGTCGCACAAAGCTTCCTAATAAGCGCAAACGATAAAGCTGCGTTAATTAACGAGCTAAACACACTAGCAGCATCTGCAAACCAAGCAGAATTTATCCTCAAAGATGCAGCGGCAAACTACTCTGTCCGTGAACTTGATAAAAAAGCGCCACGTATTGGTTTAGTTGCAAACACTGCTGATGAATTAGCAGGCCTAATTAAGCAAGCAATTGCAAAGCTGTCTGCAAGCGATGATAACGCATGGCAACTACCTGGCGGCACAAGTTATCGCGCCGCAGCAATCGACGGTAAAGTTGCCGCACTGTTTGCTGGCCAAGGTTCACAATACCTAAATATGGGTCGCGACCTTGCTTGTTATTATCCAGAGATGCGTCAGCAATTTGTGATGGCTGATAAGGTATTTGCCGCAAATGATAAGACACCGCTTTCTCAAACTCTGTATCCAAAGCCTGTATTTAATAAAGATGACTTAAAGGCTCAAGAAGCCATTTTGACTAATACCGCCAATGCTCAAAGCGCAATTGGTGCCATTTCAATGGGTCAATATGAACTGTTCACTGCAGCAGGCTTTAATGCCGATATGGTAGCCGGTCATAGTTTTGGTGAATTAAGCGCACTGTGCGCGGCAGGTGTTGTCAGCTCTGATGATTACTACAAGCTGGCCTTTGCCCGTGGCGATGCCATGGCGACTAAAGCTGAAGCCAAAGATGGCGTTGAAGCTGATGCAGGTAGCATGTATGCAATCATCACCAAGAGCGCTGCAGACCTTGAAGCCGTTGAAACAACCATTGCTAAATTTGATGGGGTGAAAGTCGCTAACTATAACGCGCCAACTCAATCTGTGATTGCAGGTCCAACAGCAAGTACCGCTGATGCGGCTAAGGCGCTAAGTGAGCTTGGTTACAAAGCGATTAACCTGCCAGTATCAGGTGCATTCCACACTGAACTTGTTGGTCACGCCCAAGCGCCATTTGCTAAAGCGATTGATGCAGCCAAGTTTACTAAAGCTAGCCGAGCACTTTACTCAAATGCAACTGGCGGACTTTATGAAAGCACTGCTGCAAAGATTAAAGCCTCGTTTAAGAAACATATGCTTCAATCAGTCCGCTTTACTAGCCAGCTAGAAGCTATGTATGACGCCGGTGCACGCGTATTTGTTGAGTTTGGTCCGAAGAACATCTTACAAAAGCTTGTTCAAGGCACGCTTGCTAACACTGAAAATGAAGTTTGCACAATCTCTATAAACCCTAATCCTAAAGGTGATAGTGATCTGCAGCTTAAGCAAGCAGCAATGCAACTGGCCGTTACCGGTGTTGTATTAAGCGAAATCGACCCATACCAAGCCGATATTGCCGCTCCAGCTAAAAAGTCACCTATGAGTATTTCGCTAAACGCTGCTAACCATATCAGCAAAGCGACTCGCGCTAAGATGGCCAAATCTTTAGAGACTGGCATCGTCACTTCACAAATCGAACATGTGATCGAAGAAAAAATCGTTGAAGTTGAGAAGTTGGTTGAAGTAGAGAAGCTCGTAGAAAAAATCGTAGAAGTCGAAAAGATTGTTGAAGTTGCAGCAGTTACATCAGGTAACGAGCAAGCCACTTATCATTCAACCAATGCAACCCCAGTTGAAGCTCATTCAGCTCAAGAGAATCAAGTCGTGTCTAAAAATAGTAAGCCAGCAGCGCATAATATTAGCAGCGATGCACTCAGCAACTTTTTTGCCGCCCAGCAGCAAACAGCTCAGCTACATCAGCAATTCTTAGCTATTCCACAGCAATATGGTGAGACGTTCACCACATTGATGACAGAGCAAGCTAAGCTGGCAGGTTCTGGAATTGCGATCCCAGAGAGCTTACAACGCTCAATGGAGCAGTTCCACCAGCTACAAGCGCAAACACTACAAAGCCACACGCAATTCCTTGAAATGCAAGCGGGCAGCAATATTGCCGCATTGAACCTGCTAAATGGCAGCCAAGCAACTTACGCTCCTGTCATTCACAATGAAGGAATTCAAACCGAAGTAATTCAGAGTCAAGTGGTTCAAAGCCAAGTTGTTGCTCAAGCTGCGATTGCAGCGCCAATTATCACTACGCCAGTGCAGCCTACTCAAGCTCCACAAGCACAGCCTGCACCGGTAACAGCTCCTGTTCAAACGGCTCCAGTACAAGTTGCTCGTCAAGCTGCGCCTGCCCAAACTGTTGTTCCAACTCATACAAGTGTTGTGACTACAATGCCTTCAGCCTTGAGCGCAGCAAAAGTCCAAGCCACCATGCTTGAAGTGGTTGCCGAGAAAACCGGTTACCCAACTGAAATGCTAGAGCTTGAAATGGATATGGAAGCCGACTTAGGCATCGATTCAATCAAGCGTGTAGAAATTCTTGGCACAGTACAAGATGAGCTACCGGGTTTACCAGAGCTTAGCCCTGAAGATTTAGCTGAGTGTCGTACACTAGGCGAAATCGTCGACTATATGGGCAGTAAACTGCCAGCTGACGGCTCTATGAACTCTCAGCTTTCACCTGTTACAGCAGCTGCGACTGTTGCACCAGCGGCAAACGGTCTGAGCGCTGAAACAGCCCTGAGCACGCAAACAGCCTTGAGCGCTGCAAAAGTGCAAAGCACTATGATGTCTGTGGTTGCTGAAAAAACCGGTTACCCAACTGAAATGCTTGAGCTTGGCATGGATATGGAAGCCGATTTAGGTATCGACTCAATTAAACGCGTTGAGATTCTTGGCACTGTACAAGATGAGCTACCAGGTTTACCTGAGCTTAGCCCTGAAGATTTGGCTGAGTGTCGTACGCTTGGTGAAATCGTCGACTATATGGGCAGTAAACTACCAGCTGACGGCTCTGCTAATACAAGTGCCGCTGCGGCGCAAGTGTCTCAATTGGCCACTGCACCAGCTGCGAGCGGTACAGCCTTGAGCACAGCAAAAGTACAAAGCACTATGATGTCAGTGGTTGCCGAAAAGACTGGCTACCCAACTGAAATGTTAGAGCTTGAAATGGATATGGAAGCCGATTTAGGTATCGATTCTATCAAGCGCGTTGAAATTCTAGGTACAGTACAAGACGAGCTACCGGGTTTACCTGAGCTTAATCCTGAAGATTTAGCCGAGTGTCGCACACTGGGTGAAATCGTCGACTATATGGGCAGTAAACTGCCAGCTGAAGGCTCTATGAACTCTCAGCTGTCTACAAGTGCGGCTGAAGGCTCTGCTCTTTCATCTGCGACTATTGCACCAGCTGCAAACGGTCTAAGCGCGCAAAAGGTACAAGCGACCATGATGTCTGTAGTTGCCGAGAAGACTGGCTACCCAACTGAAATGCTTGAACTAAGCATGGATATGGAAGCCGATTTGGGTATCGACTCTATCAAGCGCGTTGAAATTCTTGGCACAGTACAAGATGAGCTACCGGGTTTACCTGAGCTTAACCCAGAAGATCTAGCTGAGTGTCGTACACTGGGCGAAATCGTTAGCTACATGAACTCAAAGCTGTCTACAAGTGCAGCTGAAGGCTCTCCTCTTTCATATGCTGCTATTGCACCAGCTGCAAACGGTGTAAGTGCTGACAAAGTACAGGCTACTATGATGTCAGTAGTTGCCGAAAAGACTGGCTACCCAACTGAAATGCTAGAACTTAGCATGGATATGGAAGCCGATTTAGGCATCGACTCAATTAAACGCGTTGAAATTCTTGGCACAGTACAAGATGAGCTACCAGGTTTACCTGAGCTTAATCCAGAAGATCTAGCAGAGTGTCGTACGCTAGGCGAAATCGTTAGCTACATGAACTCTAAGCTGACTGACGGCTCTAAACTGCCGGCTGAAGGCTCTATGAACTATCAGCTATCTACAAGTGCCGCAGCTGCGACTCCTGCAGCGAATGGTCTTTCTGCTGACAAGGTACAGGCGACTATGATGTCTGTAGTTGCAGAAAAGACTGGCTACCCAACTGAAATGCTTGAACTTGGCATGGATATGGAAGCCGATTTAGGTATCGATTCAATTAAGCGTGTAGAAATTCTTGGCACAGTTCAAGATGAGCTACCGGGTCTACCTGAGCTAAATCCTGAAGATTTAGCAGAGTGCCGTACGCTTGGCGAAATCGTGGCCTATATGAACTCTAAACTTTCTACAAGTGCAGCTGATGGCTCTACTAATACAAGTGCGGCTGAAGGCTCTGCTGATAAAAGTGCTGCAAATGCTTCAAAGCCAGCAGCAATTTCGGCAGAACCAAGTGTAGAGCTTCCTCCTCATAGCGAGGTAGCGCTAAAAAAGCTTAATGCGGCGGACAAGCTAGAAAATTGTTTCGCCGCAGACGCAAGTGTTGTGATCAACGATGATGGTCACAACGCAGGTGTTTTAGCTGAGAAACTAATTAAACAAGGTCTTAAAGTTGCCGTTGTGCGTCTTGCTGCTGGTCAGCCACAATCGCCACTTTCAAGTGACGTTGCCAGCTTTGAACTTACCTCAAGCGATGAGTCTGAGCTAGAGACAAGTATCGCTGCAGTTATCGCGCAGATTGAAACTCAGGTTGGCACTATTGGTGGCTTTATCCACTTGCAACCAGAAACGAATGCTGCGCAGCAAAGTGCAGTAAACCTCGATGGGCAAAGCTTTACTCACGTGAGTAATGCGTTCTTATGGGCTAAATTGTTGCAACCAAAATTAGTTGCAGGATCAGACGCTCGCCGCTGTTTTGTGACAGTAAGCCGCATCGACGGTGGCTTTGGTTACTTAAATACTGATGCACTAAAAGGTGCAGAACTTAACCAAGCTGCATTAGCAGGGTTAACTAAAACCCTAAGTCATGAATGGCCACAGGTTTTTTGTCGTGCACTCGATATTGCAACAGATGTTGATGCAACTCATTTAGCCGATGCGATCACTAGCGAACTATTTGATAGCAACGCTCAACTTCCTGAAGTGGGTATCTCTTTCGGTAAAAAAGATGAGCTAACTCGAGTGACCTTAGTTGCCGGAGAAGCTGCAGACAAAACAGCAAAAGCTGAGCTTAACAGTACAGATAAAATACTGGTGACCGGGGGCGCAAAAGGCGTAACCTTCGAATGTGCACTAGCACTGGCTAAACGCACTCAGTCGCACTTTATCTTAGCTGGCCGTAGTGAATTACAAGCTTTGCCAAGCTGGGCTGCAGGTAAGCAAACCAGCGAGCTAAAGTCAGCGGCAATCGCTCATATTATCTCTACAGGTCAAAAGCCAACGCCAAAGCAAGTTGAAGCCGCTGTGTGGCCAGTACAAAGCAGCATTGAGATTAATGCAGCCCTAGCCGCCTTTAGCGAGGTTGGAGCATCTGCCGAATACGTGAGCATGGACGTCACCGACAGCGCAGCAATCACAGCAGCACTTAACGGTCGCTCAAATGAGATCACCGGTCTTATTCACGGCGCAGGCGTACTAGCAGACAAGCATATTCAAGACAAGACTCTTGCTGAACTTGCACGTGTTTATGGCACTAAAGTTAACGGCCTAAAAGCGCTACTCGCGGCACTTGAGCCAAGTAAGATTAAGTTACTTGCTATGTTCTCATCTGCTGCAGGTTTTTACGGCAACACAGGTCAAAGCGATTATGCGATGTCAAACGACATTCTTAACAAGGCAGCGTTGCAGTTCACTGCACGTAACCCACAAGCTAAAGTCATGAGCTTTAACTGGGGCCCTTGGGATGGCGGCATGGTTAACCCTGCGCTTAAAAAGATGTTTACCGACCGTGGTGTATACGTCATTCCACTAAAAGCAGGTGCAGAGCTATTTGCGACTCAGCTATTAGGTGAAACAGGCGTACAGTTGCTAATTGGTACATCAATGCAAGGCGGAAGCGACACAAAAGCAACTGAGACTGCTTCTGTAAAAAAGCTTAATGCGGGTGAGGTGCTAACAACATCGCATCCGCGTGCTGGTGCACAAAAAACACCACTACAAGCTGTCACTGCAACGCGTCTGTTAACCCCTAGTGCCATGGTCTTCATTGAAGATCACCGCATTGGCGGTAACAGCGTGCTGCCAACGGTATGTGCTATCGACTGGATGCGTGAAGCGGCGAGCGATATGCTCGGCTCTCAGGTAAAAGTCATAAATTACAAACTGCTAAAAGGGATTGTATTTGAAACCGATGCAGCTCAAGAGTTAACTCTTGAGCTAACGCCAACAGGTGAAGATGCAACACTGAATGCGTTGATCAGCAGTAATGGTCGCCCACAATATCAAGCAACACTTGTAGGTAACATAACCACTGAGTACGCTAGCAAGCAGTTTAACTTAAGCGCAGCTAAGGTGATTACCACAGCGAAGGAACTTTATAGTAACGGCACCTTGTTCCACGGGCCGCGTCTACAAGGGATCCAATCTGTGGTGCAGTTTGATGAGCAAAGATTAATTGCCAACGTTTCATTACCGCAGGTAAAGCTTAGCGATTGTGGTGAGTTCTTGCCGCAAGCTCATGTGGGTGGTAGTCAGCCTTTTGCTGAAGACCTACTGCTACAAGCCATGCTCGTTTGGGCAAGACTTAAAACTGGCGCGGCGAGTTTGCCATCAAGCATTGGTGAGTTTATCTCAAACCAACCAATGGCCTTTGGTGAAACCGGTATCATTGAGCTTGAAGTCATTAAGCATAACAAACGCTCACTTGAAGCCAATGTTGCGCTATACCGAGCTAACGGCGAGTTAAGTGCCATGTTTAAGTCGGCTAAAATCACTATTAGCAAAAGCTTAAACCCCGCATTTTTACCTGCTGTGCTAGCAAACGACAGTGAGGCGAAATAGTGGAACAAACGCCTAATACCAGTGTGATGCCACTTCGCATCGCACTTATCTTACTGCCAACGCCGCAGTTTGATATTAACACTGTCGACCAGTCGGTTTTAGCGAGCTATCAAACAGTGCAGCCAGAGCTAAATGCCCTGCTTAACAGTGCACCGTCACCTGAAATGCTCAGCATCACTATCTCAGATGACAGCGATGCAAACAGCTTTGAGTCGCAGCTAAATGCTGCGACCAACGCGATTAACAATGGCTATATCGTCAAGCTTGCTACAGCAACTCACGCTTTGTTAATGCTACCTGCATTAAAAGCGGCGCAAATGCGGATCCATCCTCATGCGCAGCTTGCAGCTATGCAGCAAGCTGAATCGACGCCAATAAGTCAAGATGGAATACCATCTAATGCGCTAAGCCAGTCTCTTATACAAGCCAAACGTAGCTTAACTGATGTCAGCGTGAATGAGTGTTTTGAAAACCTCAATAGTGAACAGCAGTTCACAGAGGTTTATTCCCTTATTCAGCAACTTGCTAGCCGCACCCATGTAAGAAAAGCTGTTCATCAAGGTGTAAAACTGGGTGCTAAACAGGCCAAAAGCCACTATTGGTTTAGCGAATTTCATCAAAACCGTGTTGCAGCCATAAACTTTGTTAATGGCCAACAAGCAACCAGCTATGTGCTAACCCAAGGCACAGGCTCGTTAGCGCCTAAGTCAATGCTAAGCAGCCAAAGATTAATGTTTATCTTGCCCGGCAATAGTGAGCAAGATATTGCAGCATCGATAGCTAAGCTAATACAGCAATTAGCCAGCTTGCAGGTAGCAGATACTAATGAGCTTTCTCTACAGCATCAACAAGTGCTGCTCAGCACAATGCATGACAATTTTGTTAACGCTGCGAGACTGTTTAGTAGCCATAATAAGCCCGCTTATCAGGCTGTTATTCAAGCGAGCTCATTCGTCGCAGCTAAACAAGAATTAAATGCACTGAACGATGCACTAGCAGCGCTTTTTGCTGAGCAAACAAACGCTAATTTAAGTCATAGTAGCTTAAGTCAATATAAAACCCCTGCGGGTAGTTATTTGACCCTAACACCGCTTGGTAATAGCGATAACGACGCCCAAGCGGGGCTCGCTTTTGTCTATCCAGGTGTGGGTACGGTTTATGCCGATATGCTTAATGAATTGCATCAGTACTTCCCTGCTCTTTACGCCAAACTTGAGCGGGAAGGCGATTTAAAGTCGATGCTACAAGCAGAAGATATCTATCATCTTGACCCTAAACATGCCGCCAAGATGAGCTTAGGTGACTTAGCCATTGCTGGCGTGGGTAGCAGCTACTTGTTAACTCAGCTGCTAACCAATGAGTTTAATATTAAGCCTAATTTTGCTTTAGGTTACTCAATGGGTGAAGCATCAATGTGGGCAAGCTTAGGCGTATGGCAAAACCCGCATGCGCTGATTAGCAAAACCCAAACCGACCCGCTTTTCACTTCGGCTATTTCCGGCAAATTAACCGCTGTTAGACAGGCTTGGCAGCTCGATGACACCGCCGCAGAGATCCAGTGGAATAGCTTTGTGGTTAGAAGTGAAGCAGCGCCACTTGAGGCATTACTAAAAGATTATCCACACGCTTACCTTGCGATTATTCAAGGTGACACCTGCGTAATCGCTGGCTGTGAAACCCAGTGCAAAGCACTGCTTGCTGCACTGGGCAAACGCGGTATTGCAGCCAATCGCGTAACAGCAATGCATACGCAACCTGCGATGCAAGAGCATCAAAATGTGATGGATTTTTATCTGCAACCGTTAAAAGCTGAGCTTCCTAGTGAAATAGGTTTTATCAGCGCCGCAGATTTAACCGCTAAGCAAACGGTGAGTGAGCAAGCACTTAGCAGCCTAGTCGTTGCTCAATCTATTGCCGACACCTTCTGCCAAACCTTGGACTTTACCGCGCTAGTACATCACGCCCAACATCAAGGCGCTAAGCTGTTTGTTGAAATCGGTGCAGATAGACAAAACTGCACCTTGATCGACAAGATTGCTAAACAAGATAGTGCCAGCAGTGCAAAACATCAGCCTTGTTGCACTGTGCCAATGAACGCTAAGGGTAGCCAAGACATTACCAGCGTGATTAAGGCTATAGGCCAATTAATTAGCCATAACGTGCCGTTATCGCTGCAACCATTTATTGATGGACTCAAGCGCGAGCTAGCGCATTGCCAATTAATCGCCCACTCGGCGGCAAAGCAGTCAACTGCGATTGAGTCTAACCAAGACCATTTACTTCAAGGGGAAGTCTAATGTCATTACCAGACAATGCTTCTAACCCTCTTTCCCAAAGTGGAAAAGGCGCGACTAACGCAAGTAAAACCAGTAAACAAAGCAAAATCGCCATTGTCGGTTTAGCCACTCTGTATCCAGATGCTAAAACCCCGCAAGAATTTTGGCAGAACCTGCTGGATAAACGCGACTCTCGCAGCACCTTAACCAACGAAAAACTCGGTGCTAACAGCCAAGATTATCAAGGTGTACAAGGTCAGTCCGACCGCTTTTATTGTAATAAAGGCGGCTATATTGAAAACTTTCAATTTAACCCTGCGGGCTACAAGCTGTCAGAGCAAAGCTTAACTGGTTTAGATGACAGCTTTCTTTGGGCACTAGACACCAGCCGCAATGCGTTAACGGATGCCGGAATTGATATCACCTGTGCAGACTTAAGCCGCACAGGTGTAGTAATGGGCGCTTTATCGTTCCCAACTACCCGCTCCAACGATCTGTTTTTGCCGATTTATCACAGCGCGGTTGAGAAAGCCCTGCAGGATAAACTCGGCGCAAAAGCATTTAAGTTAAGCCCAACTAATGCCCATACCGCGCGAGCGGTAAATGAATGCAACCTAAACGCAGCCAATGGTGCCATTGCCCATAACAGCTCAAAAGTGGTTGCCGATGCGTTAGGTCTTGGCGGCGCACAGCTAAGCCTTGATGCCGCCTGTGCAAGTTCGGTTTACTCATTAAAGCTTGCTTGTGATTACTTAAGCACTGGCAAGGCCGATATCATGTTGGCTGGAGCAGTCTCTGGCGCAGATCCTTTCTTTATCAACATGGGATTCTCAATCTTCCACGCCTACCCAGACCATGGTATTTCAGTGCCGTTTGATGGCAGCAGTAAAGGCTTGTTTGCCGGCGAAGGCGCTGGCGTATTAGTGCTTAAACGGCTTGAAGATGCAGAGCGCGACAATGACAAGATCTATGCGGTTGTTAGTGGCGTAGGTCTATCAAACGACGGTAAAGGCCAGTTTGTATTAAGCCCGAACCCTAAAGGTCAGGTAAAAGCCTTTGAACGTGCCTATGCCGCCAGTGATATTGAGCCAAAAGACATTGAAGTGATTGAGTGCCACGCAACAGGTACGCCGCTGGGTGATAAGATTGAGCTCACTTCAATGGAAACCTTCTTTGAAGACAAGCTGCAAGGTACTGATGCACCGTTAATTGGTTCAGCCAAGTCTAACTTAGGCCACCTATTAACCGCAGCCGGCATGCCGGGGATCATGAAAATGATCTTCGCCATGAAAGAAGGTTACCTGCCGCCAAGTATCAATATCAGTGATGCAATCTCTTCACCGAAAAAACTGTTTGGTAAACCAACCCTGCCTAGCATGGTTCAAGGCTGGCCAGATAAACCATCGAATAATCATTTTGGTGTGAGAAGTCGTCACGCTGGCGTATCGGTTTTTGGCTTTGGTGGTTGTAATGCTCACCTATTGCTTGAATCATACAATGGCAAAGGGACTGTAAAGACAAAGCCCACTCAAGCCGCGCGTCAAGCTGAGCCGCTAAAAGTGGTTGGCCTTGCCTCACACTTTGGTCCGCTTAGCAGTATCAATGCGCTTAATAATGCTGTGACTCAAAACGGTAACGGCTTTATCGAACTGCCTAAAAAGCGTTGGAAAGGCCTTGAAAAGCACAGTGAATTACTGGCTGAGTTTGGATTAGCATCTGCACCAAAAGGTGCCTATGTCGATAACTTCGAGTTAGACTTTTTACGCTTTAAACTGCCGCCAAACGAAGATGACCGTTTGATCTCACAGCAGTTAATGTTAATGCGAGTGACAGACGAAGCCATTCGTGATGCCAAGCTAGAGCCTGGGCAGAAAGTGGCAGTATTAGTCGCAATGGAAACCGAGCTTGAACTGCATCAGTTCCGCGGCCGCGTTAACTTGCATACTCAGCTAGCTCAAAGCCTTGCAGCCATGGGCGTCAGTTTATCAACTGATGAATACCAAGCGCTTGAAGCTATCGCCATGGACAGTGTGCTTGATGCAGCTAAGCTGAATCAGTACACCAGCTTTATTGGTAATATTATGGCGTCACGCGTGGCGTCATTATGGGACTTTAATGGCCCAGCCTTCACTATTTCTGCTGCAGAGCAATCGGTGAGTCGCTGTATTGATGTCGCGCAAAACCTCATCATGGAAGATAACCTAGATGCAGTAGTTATTGCAGCGGTTGATCTCTCTGGTAGCTTTGAGCAAGTCATTCTCAAAAACGCTATTTCACCAGTGGCAATCGAGCCTAAACTCGACGCCAATCTCAATTCAACTTCTACATCATGGAATGTAGGTGAAGGTGCTGGTGCTATCGTATTAGTCAAAGATGAAGCGACATCTGGCTGCTCATACGGCCAAATAGATGCGCTTGGATTTGCTAAAACTGCCGAAACCGCTTTGGCCACCGACAGATTACTTAGCCAAACTGCTACTGACTTTAATGCCGTTAAAGTAATTGAAACTATGGCTGCACCTGCAAGCCAAATTCAATTGGCGCCAATGGCTACACCGCAGGTTACTCATACCGCTGCAGAGCAGCGTATTGGTCACTGCTTTGCCGCTGCGGGAATGGCAAGCCTATTACATGGTTTACTTAACTTAAATGCTGTAGCCCAAACCAATAAAGCCAATTGCGCGCTCATCAACAATATCAGTGAAAACCAATTATCACAGCTATTGATTAGCCAAACCGCTAGCGAGCAACAAGCATTAACCGCCCGTTTAAGCAGTGAGCTTAAATCGGATGCTAAACACCAGTTGGTTAAGCAAGTCACCTTAGGTGGCCGCGATATCTACCAGCATATTGTTGATACGCCACTTGCAAGCCTTGAAGCGATTACGCAAAAGTTGGCGCAAGCGACAGCATCGACCTTGGTAAGCCAAGTTAAACCGATTAAGGCCACTAATGCAGTCGAAACGGCAAGCTCATTCGAAACGGCTGGCTCAGTAGATCCACAAATAACAATTGCAGCACAACAGACTGCAAACATTGGCGTCACCGCTCAGGCACCCAAACGTGAATTAGGTACCCCACCAATGACAACAAATACCATTGCTAATACAGCAAACAATACAAACAAGACTCTTGATACTGCTATAGGGAATACTGTTGCTGGCGAAATTGGCTCAGGTGATCTCGCCAGTTTTCAACACAATCAACAGCTCACTCAGCAAGCTCACTTAGCTTTTCTAGAGAGCCGCAATGCAGGTATGAAGGTGGCTGATGCTCTGCTAAAACAGCAGCTAGCGCAAGTAACCGGCCAAGTCCTCGATATTCAAGCCGTCGATACTCAGGCCGTCGATATTCAAGCCATCGATGCTCAAACTGCAACACTTGCTGCAACTCATACTCCAACGCAAGCTGCACCAGTGCAAAGCAGTGTTGTGGAGTTAAAGCCAGATCACGCTAACGTGCCGCCATATATCGCACCAGTGCCTGCACTAAAACCGTGTATCTGGAACTACGCCGATTTAGTTGAGTACGCAGAGGGCGATATCGCTAAGGTATTTGGCAGTGATTATGCGATCATCGACAGTTACTCACGCCGCGTACGTCTACCAACCACAGACTATCTCCTAGTATCGCGCGTCACCAAACTTGATGCGACCATAAATCAGTTTAAGCCATGCTCAATGACCACTGAGTACGACATCCCTGTTGATGCGCCATACTTAGTAGACGGACAAATCCCTTGGGCGGTAGCAGTAGAATCAGGCCAATGTGACTTGATGCTTATTAGCTATCTAGGTATCGACTTTGAGAACAAAGGCGAGCGGGTTTATCGACTACTCGATTGTACCCTTACCTTCTTGGGTGACTTGCCACGTGGCGGCGACACACTGCGTTACGACATTAAGATCAACAACTATGCCCGTAATGGCGAAACCTTGTTGTTCTTCTTCTCGTATGAGTGTTTTGTTGGCGATAAGATGATCCTCAAGATGGATGGCGGCTGCGCTGGCTTCTTCACTGATGAAGAGCTTGCCGACGGTAAAGGTGTGATTCGCACTGAAGAAGAGATTAAAGCTCGCAGCCTAGTGCAAAAGCAGCGCTTTAACCCACTACTTGATTGCCCTAAAACTCAGTTTAGCTATGGCGATATTCATAAGCTATTAACTGCTGATATTGCAGGTTGTTTCGGCCCAAGCCACAGCGGCGCCCACCAGCCGTCTCTTTGCTTCGCATCTGAAAAATTCTTGATGATTGAACAAGTCAGCAAGGTTGATCGCACAGGCGGTACTTGGGGTCTAGGTTTAATCGAAGGTCATAAACAACTTGAAGCAGACCACTGGTACTTCCCGTGTCATTTCAAGGGCGACCAAGTGATGGCTGGCTCGTTAATGGCTGAAGGTTGTGGTCAATTACTGCAGTTCTATATGCTGCACCTTGGTATGCACACCCAAACTAAAAACGGCCGTTTCCAGCCACATGAAAATGCCTCACAGCAAGTACGTTGTCGCGGCCAAGTGCTACCACAATCTGGCGTACTGACTTACCGTATGGAAGTGACTGAAATAGGTTTCAGTCCGCGCCCATATGCTAAAGCTAACATCGATATTTTGCTCAACGGCAAAGCGGTAGTGGATTTCCAAAACCTAGGTGTGATGATTAAAGAGGAAGATGAGTGTACTCGTTATCCGCTTTTGACCAACTCGGCTAACACAACAGGGACAGCAAAGACTGCTCAAGCGCCTGTGGCGTCTCGCAATACAGAATACCAGCCAGCATCTGTAAACGCTCCATTAATGGCGCAAATCCCTGATCTAACCAAAGAGCCAAACAAGGGCGTCATTCCGATTTCCCACGTTGAAGCGCCAATTACGCCGGACTACCCCAACCGCATACCTGATACCGTACCGTTTACGCCGTATCACATGTTTGAGTTTGCCACCGGTAATATCGAAAACTGCTTCGGCCCTGAGTTCTCAATCTATCGCGGCATGATCCCACCACGTACACCATGTGGTGACTTACAGGTGACCACCCGTGTTATCGAAGTTAACGGTAAGCGCGGCGACTTTAAAAAGCCATCATCGTGTATCGCTGAATATGAAGTGCCTGCAGATGCATGGTATTTCGACAAAAACAGCCATGGCGCAGTGATGCCATACTCGATTTTGATGGAGATCTCACTGCAGCCTAACGGCTTTATCTCAGGTTACATGGGCACAACCCTTGGCTTCCCAGGCCTTGAACTGTTCTTCCGTAACTTAGATGGTAGCGGTGAGCTACTGCGTGATGTTGATTTGCGCGGTAAAACTATTCGTAACGACTCGCGCTTGTTATCAACCGTTATGGCTGGCACTAACATCATTCAAAGCTTTAGCTTCGAGCTAAGCGTTGATAATGAGCCTTTCTATCGCGGTACGGCGGTATTTGGCTACTTCAAGGGTGATGCGCTTAAAGATCAGCTTGGTCTAGATAACGGCAAAGTGACTCAGCCTTGGCATGTGGCTAACGGCGTTGCAGCAACCACTAAAGTGAACCTGCTTGATAAGAGCGGCCGTCACTTTAACGCGCCAGCTAACCAACCGCATTATCGTTTAGCAGGTGGTCAGCTGAACTTTATCGACAGCGTTGAAATTGTTGATAATGGCGGCACCGAAGGCCTAGGTTACTTGTACGCTGAGCGCACCATTGACCCAAGTGATTGGTTCTTCCAATTCCACTTCCACCAAGACCCGGTAATGCCAGGTTCACTCGGTGTTGAAGCGATTATTGAAACCATGCAGACTTATGCTATTTCAAAAGACTTAGGTGCAGGGTTTAAAAACCCTAAGTTTGGTCAAATTCTATCTAACATCAAGTGGAAGTATCGCGGTCAAATTAATCCGCTGAACAAGCAGATGTCTATGGATGTGAGCATTACCTCTGTCAAAGATGAAGACGGTAAGAAAGTCATCACAGGTAATGCCAGCCTAAGTAAAGATGGTCTGCGCATATACGAAGTATTCGATATAGCCATCTGTATCGAAGAGGCTTAAAACGAAGTTTTAAGCCTAAGTTAATGACTAAAGAACAACACTTTAGTCATTAACTACCTTATAAGCACAAGAATTCAAGATTATTTAATGTGAAAGAGACTGATAAACGGCTTCACATTGAACTAAAAGAATAAATAATTAAGGGTCTACAAATAATGAATCCTACTACAACTAGCGAAATGCTTTCACCTTGGCCATGGGCTGTGACTGAGTCAAATATTAGCTTTGACGTACAAGTGATGCAGCAGCAGTTAAAAGACTTTAGCCGCGGCTGCTACGTGGTAAATCACAGCGAGAATGGTGTTGGTATCGCCCAGTCTGCAAACATCGTGTCTGAGCATGCTGCAAACACCACAGATTTGCCAGTTAGCGCCTTTGCGCCTGCCCTTGGCACTGAAAGCCTAGGCGACAGTAATTTCCGCCGCGTCCACGGCGTTAAATACGCCTATTACGCCGGCGCTATGGCGAATGGTATTTCATCTGAAGAGCTGGTTATCGCACTAGGTAAAGCTGGCATTCTATGTTCGTTTGGGGCAGCAGGTCTTATCCCTAGCCGAGTGGAAGAAGCGATTAATCGCATTCAATCAGCACTACCAAACGGCCCATACATGTTTAACCTTATCCATAGCCCAAGCGAGCCAGCACTAGAGCGTGGCAGCGTTGAACTATTTTTAAAGCATAAGGTTCGCACTGTTGAAGCCTCGGCTTTCTTAGGCTTAACGCCGCAAATCGTCTATTACCGCGCTGCCGGCTTAAGCCGAGATAATAAGGGCAACGTGGTTATAGGTAATAAGGTGATTGCTAAAGTAAGCCGCACCGAAGTGGCTGAAAAGTTCATGATGCCTGCGCCTGCTAAAATGCTACAAAAACTTGTGGATGATGGTTCAATCACCGCTGAGCAGATGGAGCTAGCGCAACTTGTGCCTATGGCGGATGACATTACTGCAGAAGCCGATTCAGGTGGTCACACCGATAACCGACCACTAGTGACACTGCTGCCGACTATTTTGGCTCTAAAGGACGAGATCCAAGCTAAGTTCAACTACCCGACCCCAATCCGCGTCGGTTGTGGCGGCGGTGTAGGAACGCCAGATGCAGCTCTTGCTACCTTTAACATGGGCGCAGCATATATTGTTACCGGCTCAGTGAACCAAGCTTGTGTTGAAGCGGGCGCCAGTGAGCATACTCGCAAGCTGCTTGCCAGTACTGAAATGGCCGATGTGACCATGGCACCTGCTGCCGATATGTTCGAGATGGGCGTTAAACTGCAGGTGGTAAAACGCGGTACGCTTTTCCCTATGCGCGCCAACAAGCTTTATGAGATCTATACTCGTTACGACTCTATTGAAGCAATTCCTGCTGATGAACGTGAAAAACTTGAGAAGCAAGTATTCCGTTCAAGCCTTGATGATATCTGGGCCGGGACTGTTGCCCACTTTAATGAACGAGATCCTAAGCAAATTGAACGTGCAGAGGGTAATCCTAAGCGTAAAATGGCACTGATTTTCCGCTGGTATTTAGGCCTTTCAAGCCGCTGGTCAAATTCTGGCGAAGTAGGCCGTGAGATGGATTATCAAATTTGGGCAGGCCCTGCTCTTGGAGCTTTCAACCAGTGGGCTAAAGGCAGTTACTTAGATAGCTACCAAGACCGTAACGCCGTCGATGTCGCCAAACACTTAATGTATGGCGCTGCATATCTTAACCGCGTTAACTGTCTCACATCACAAGGTGTGAAGCTGCCGACAGAGCTACTCCGCTGGAGACCAACTCAAAGAATGGCGTAACAAACTGCCTAACTAAACAGACAAAGCCACTAATTTTCATTAGTGGCTTTTTTACTTTTCTTTATCAGAACCCGCTGCCATGTCACGGAAAAGATGACCAAGCAATGTGTACGATATAAACACACTCTATAATAAGCCCTTAAGTAAGCCGACCTCTTGTAAAAATCTGGATAGTCGTCAATTATTAAGCTTTACTAGAGTAATACTCTGTTTTGAAAGGTTTCTAATTATCATCCAACTAAAATCTCAAACCTTTAATCAGCTGCAACTTAAGATTTCACTCGCTATTTTTATCTTATTCGCTAGCGCCGTGTTTGCCTACCGGATCTGGGTACAATCTCCCGCTATTGAACGCTCATTAATAAAAGTGTCCGAGCAGGAATTAGTCGCATTAAACTTTGCTTTCGAACAAATGAGTAGGCCTCTGCATACCATCAATTACGACTATGCCGTTTGGGATCGAACCTACAGCTATATGAGATCGAAAAGTGTGGCGGCTAAGCGATATTATGAGCAGCACGAATACCCTGATGACACCTTTAAAAGTCTGAAGGTCGACGGCGTATTTATTTTCGATAATGAAAACCATATCGTCTTTAATAAGGGCTTTCGCCACAATAGTGATAACGAAAAGCTGCAATTTGATTTGGTAGACTTTGCAAAGTCCCCTGAAAATAAGCTGCTATCACCTTTGAATAAAATCGCTTTTCCGCCTCAGGAGCAGCCTTATACTCACCCAAGCAGTGTACCGACAAAAAGTGGGCTTATCGCCACTAAATACGGGCCAGCCCTATACAATTCCAGTAGTATTTTACAGTCTAATCGCGCTGGGCCAATAATGGGCTACATTGTGTTTATTCGGCTGATTGATGAAGAGTTTATGGCTGAGCTCTCTAAATATACTGCCGCTGGAGTTGAGATGAGTCAGGTAACCGCCTCTGACGATATTACACAAATCCCCTATTTAGGCGCAGGTATTCATTTAGACAAACTGCAGGCAACAACAGAACGTCTTGTGCGTAATATTGACGGCCAGCCATTGATAAAGTTTACCTTGTATCATACCAATACAGAGCCGCCTGCAATATTAGGTAGCGGTATTTATATCCTTCTTGCAGAAATGTCTGTGTTGTTATTTTTAGCCTACTTCTTGTATTCGTATTTCTTAGTACAACCAGTCAGAAAGCTTGCGATTGATATTGAAGAGATGGATAAGAGCCGAGAGATTAGAAAGCTCAAACACCGCTACCCAATCACGGAGCTAGTAAATGTTGCGACTCACTTCAACGCACTTATGGGCACGATTCAAGAGCAAACTAAGCAGCTTAACGAACAAGTTTATATTGATAAGTTGACCAACATTCCTAATCGCCGCGGCTTTGAGCAAAGGCTAGAAACGTATTGCCAACTTCTTGCAAGACAGCAGATAGGTTTTACGCTGATTATTGCCGATGTCGATCACTTCAAAGAGTATAACGACACCCTAGGTCACTTAGCGGGTGATGAAGCGTTAATTAAAGTCGCTGAAACCCTGAGTCAGCAATTTTACCGTGCTGACGACATATGCGCACGCTTCGGTGGTGAAGAATTTATTATGTTACTTAGAGATATCCCTGATGAGCCATTGCTTAGAAAGCTCGATGGTATTATCCAGGCATTCGATGATTTAGCCTTCCCCCATCCAAGCTCTAGTTCTGCTGGACATATCACAGTGAGTCTTGGGGTCTGCCGTGTTCAGGCGGTCGAAGAGTTTGAATTTAAAGGGACTGCAAACATCATAGGTCAACAAGCAGCATTAATGGCAGATCATGCGCTTTATCAAGCCAAAAAATCCGGCCGCAATCAATACGCCAAGGTCACAATTTCAGTCGCTGAGATTGCAACTTTAGAAGCGACTCCGCCTGATAGTCGCCTCTAATCGTTCAGTTAATAACTAAACCATAGCCGATACTGTTAATTATATTTCAATGGCTAATTAGTGACGGGAGAGATCTCCAATCTGTAAATAGCCTCACCTGGCAGAAACGGGGTGCTTTGCTGAGTCGCGTACTCATCGAAACCCGCTCGATAAAAATCTGATAACGGATTGCCCGACTGACCACCCGGTATCGTCATGATTGCATTAGCTTCATCGCCCGGCTGCACAATAAAACGTTGCGACGCACCAAACGACGCACCTTGTACCGCTGGCATAAAACTATCACCAAAACCATCAACTATTGGCATATCGAGCAGCTTGCTCAATGCAGGGATTTGTTTAGAAAAAGGATGTTGGATCTTAAGTTGATTCACCTTGCCCCAAGCCAGATCAGCCATATCATGATTGTCACTGTATTTTTCTAGGCTCATTTGTTTTGCATTAAGATACATCTGCAATAGATGTCCGGACCAACTCACTTCATCTATAGGTAACCAATCTCGATCTTGTGCATTAATCAGCTGCCAGATCCCTGGTTCCAAATAACGCTTGATCGGCGACAGACTAAGTTGATATTTTGCCAGCTCAGTTTCAATCGGTGCAAAGGTAGTATCAATCACCATGCTTCTAAAGTGTCGCACTAATGTATAGCCTACAGAGTCGCTGCAAGCACAGGCTTGCCATGACTCTATGTAGCCAATATCATCATTAAAGCGCTCAGGCTGCTGATATAATTGTTTGAGTAGCAACTGCTGCCAGTCCACCAAAAAGCGAGCCTCATTATCTAGCTGTAGCTGATAAAAATCCTTGGTAGTGAAACTATCGGATTCGAATAGCCTATCGCGTATTTGCATACTACGAGCCCCTAATGCATAACCGCCATCGCCTAGTTGCTTATGCTCTTCCACCGATACAACCCGCGAATTCCCAGTCCATAAACGATTACTTTGCGGATTAATCACCTGTGGTAAATCAGCTTTATCATGCAGCCAATTGACACTCTGAAACTCTGTTGCTGCCATAGCAACATCACTTGGATTGGTTCTCGACGGGTAAGCGCCAGCGGGCTTCCAAGCTGCATTTCCATCTCGGTCCACCAGTAACAAGTTTTGCACCGGGATCCCCATTGTTTCAGCAACAACAATACCTTGCTCAACATTGGCGATAGTATCTAGCTCAATTAACTGCATATCCACCGCATAATCGCTATGACCAACCCAAGATAGCGCATAGCTTTTACCACCAACCTCTTTAACTGGACCGAAAGGCGACATTTCTATGGTGTAGCTGACCTCAGAATCAGGTAACGCTATGGTTTCATGCTCAAAGTAGATTGGCGTTTGCTTATCGATTGCGACCCAATCGGCAGTATCGATATAGGCATTGGTGAAGCCCCAAGCCACATCCCCATTACTGCCGACCACAATAGCCGGCGCTCCAGGTAATGAAACACCAGTAACTTGGACGTCTTGATCGTCTTTTTGATAATTCAATTGGGCGCGATACCAAATAATTGGCACAGCAAAAGACAGATGCATATCATCGGATAACATCGCCTTACCATTGGCAGTTAACTCTCCGGTAACCGCCCAGTTGTTGCTGCCTATATCCAGTGGTTCAGCAATTTCTCTGGTTTGAGCCTGTGCGAGCAAGTTTGGTGTCAGTTGAGGGATTGGCTGTGTCGCTAAGCTTAGTTCACTGCCATCGAGCGAAGCTTGGTACTGGCTTGGCTGAATAAGAAAATCAACCATCTGTTCGCCAAAAAGAGCCTGAACTTGAGTGAGCGCTAAATCACGCTTAATGGTGTTGCCCTGCAAATCTAGATACATGCTATAGATCACCAGCAAGCTATCTGCAGGCTGCCAAAGCTTAGGCTCGGCTCCAGTCACTATGTACTCAAGCGATGACAAAGTCTGCGCTGCAAGTGCGTCATTTACCCCTTGAGCATAAGTCATTAGCACCTTTAAGTGTGCAGCATCCAGTGTAGTGATTATGCGCTCGGCGCGTTTGCGAAGTTGATGAAAACGGCGACTCTTATCTAAGTCTAATGCTTTTTCGCCAAAGATCTCCGCTAGCTCTCCAGCTGAGTTGCGCCGTAATAGATCCATTTGAAAGAATCTGTCCTGACCATGAGCGTAACCTAGACCATAGGCTGCATCTTGTCGGTCAGTAGCGTTAATAATTGCGGTGCCAAGTCTATCTCTCTCAAGAGTGACTTGTTGTTTAACGTTTTCGCTCGTTAGGTTTTTATCAAGAGCCGGCAGGCTCAAAGATACGGATAAGTACAAACCACCTGCAATTGTCACAGCAACTGACGAGGTACCAATGAGTGCTATTTTTATTATTTTATGCATCGTTTCAGCTGTCCCTGCGCTAAAAATTTAACCTAGTGCATCATAAACTGGGTTGCAAAAATGTTAAACAGTCATTTGAATTTTATATTCGTGTCATAGCAATTCAGTGGATTGTGCTAGTCTAGCGCCCTAATAATTGTATTAAGCCTCACAGTAAATACTGATAAACCTAAGTTACAACTGGCACAGCTTTAAGAGCGGCTATTACAAATAGCTTCTGTGACAAACAGTGCAGTTACTAAATCTAGGTAGCTACGACATGCTAGGAGTAAGATGGCTAAACCCAATAAGAAAGGACCGACCCAAACAGTCGAGATCTTCTGCGCCAAATGTAAAGCCCAACTATTTAAGTACCGAAAAGGTGGCAAAGGCGCACTAGTTAAGTGCTTTAAGGAACGCATTGTTGATGATTACACCCAAACGCCCTGCCAATGCCCGAGCTGCCAGCAAATTTTTGCACGCGATACGCTGATCCGCGGCGCTCCTGCGTTTAAGATGATAGGTGGTAAGGTCACAATGAAGTAGCAGCCTTGGAATGAAGGCTGGTTACATTTTTCTTTGTGCTGTTGGCACATGTAAGGCTGAGCCTGACTAACATCATCAAGTTAGACTTCGTCTAACAATTAACGTCGTGGCGCTTCGCCCCTTTGATGTGGTCAACTAAAACTGTACACCAACAGGGGATGCGTATTTACGCAGCCATTTCGGCCGCTGTTGGTGTCATGTAATTATTATAACTATGACCCCGTTTTGTATTGTAGTGCTTCAAGATATA
>NZ_BPFA01000019.1 GCF_019655055.1 Shewanella sp. MBTL60-112-B2 | reverse complement strand
TATATCTTGAAGCACTACAATACAAAACGGGGTCATAGTTATAATAATTACATGACACCAACAGCGGCCGAAATGGCTGCGTAAATACGCATCCCCTGTTGGTGTACAGTTTTAGTTGACCACATCATAAGTGACGCAGTCACGCTCCCTAGTCCGCAGGGTATTCGCTGTTACCGTCTCAGCTCTTTCTACTTCTGCTTTTCCGAGATTTTGCGTAAGCGCAGCGTTCCGTTAGTGACACAGTCACGTTCCCTAGGCCGCAGGGTGTTCGCTGTTACCGTCTTTGTTCTTCCTAGAACCTAGGTCCTATTTTAGCACTATAATTGAGTAGCACTATTACTCATCAAGGAGCGACATATGGGGCCGTTCACGGTTGCCGCACTGGCTATCATAGGCGTATTTGCTATCGCCGCTTTTAAGGAATACAACAAACATAAAGGTCGAGTCGAGCTCGATGAATTAGTGAGTATTAACACCGAACTAGAAAAGTTAAGAGAGCGAGTCGGCACGCTAGAGCAAATAGTCACAGACAAGTCTTATCAACTCAAAGATGAGATAGATAAGCTGTAGGGGCTAAGAAAGGCAGGAGAATAAGGTTCTAGGCTCTAGGTTCTAGGAAAATGCTAAGATGGTGAAGCAGAGACGGATAAAGCCGGAAGGGCAAAAACGGAAAAACAAGGCTTGAAGATAAGTGCTGAATACTGCTGTTGATTGTATAGCAGGACCAAGTTCGCTCTAGCCGCGCAGCGTTATAGGTTCTAGGACTTAGAAAAAGCAAAGCATCGTAATGCCCACTTCTCTGCTCCCTGCTTTGGCGTAAGCGCAGCGTTCCGTAAGTGACACAGTCACGTTCCTTAGGCCACAGGACGTTCGCAGTTACCGTCTTAGCTCTTCCTGCTACCCGCTTTTGCTATCTTTTGCGTAAAGCGCAGCGTTCCGTAAGTGACACAGTCACGTTCCCTAGTCCGCAGGACGTTCGCAGTTACCGTCTCAGTAGTTACCGTCTTTGCCCTTCTTAGACCTGCTTTTCCTCGGACCTTGTTTTTTGGCTTTTGCTGTTCCTAGCAGGGCAAAGCCCGTCCTCGCAGCGAAGCGCCCTAGGTTCTAGGTTCTAGGCCCTTTTTTAAAACAAAAAAGCCACCTCTCGGTGGCTTTTTGCTGCTAATTCAAGCGCTATAAGGCTTAAACGAACAGGTCTTTAATATTCTTCAAATCGCCTTTGCCTTCGGCAAGCTCTTCAGCAGACAAACCTGAGACTTCGTGTGGGAACACTAACCACTCATCGGATTCATGAATGAAATAGTCAGGCTTTAATGGTACAGCAGTATTTTGTGGCTTGTAATATGGGCAGGCAATACGTACATCTTTTGGCATATTCAGGCGCATTAGATCGCTTAAGTTTTCCATCAGAGCATGGATACTGCGACCCGAATCAAACACGTCATCGACAATCAGTAGACCATCACCAGCGTTAGCATTTTCTACGATGTAATGTAGGCCATGAACCTTGATCTGCTTACTCTGCTTATTGATGCCGTAGTAAGACGAAGTACGTACTGCGATGTGGTCGGTTTCAACTTTCTTAAAGTCAAAGAACTCTTGAACAGCGATGCCAATCGGAGCGCCGCCACGCCAAATACCCACGATAAACTGTGGACGGAAGCCACTTTCATAAACTTGTGCCGCTAAACGAAATGAATCCTCTAGCAACTCTTGTGCGGTAATAAAGCGTTTCTCTGACATCTGACCGTCCCCATCTTGTTATTAATATCTGAATTAAGTCTAATCGTAATCTCAGCTTTAATTGAAGTTAACTGAACTTGAAATCGCCGTTGCTAAAATACCACTCTGACGAGGAGTGATAAAAATAAACAATAGTCCAAAACAGCTAAGCCGATTACGATAAAAAGTAGGTGATGACGTCTATCCCAAGATCGGGAATTGCGCCCAGTAAATAGAAAAACCGTATTCACTGTTCAAAGTCTAGGCACCCACCGGATTTTGGAGGCGAATTTTATACTAAATTCGCTACTATTGCTGTAAAAAAGCCAAAAACTTACATCAGAATCACTAAAATAATAAGGCCACCGATAAGGTAGCCTTAAGTTATTAATCACGCTTTAGCCTTGGAATGAGTAGCCAAGTTAGCGGATAAGCGATTTGTTCAGTACATCTCTAAGTGAATAAATAGCTAAGTTAATAAATAGCTTAGCTAATATCTAAGCGAGTACTAACTTGCTGCTATTAGTCCATGACTGCCCGCTTTGGTAACCATAGAGAAGTTTCTCTCACTGTCTTCGATAAAGTCACGAGTATAGATGGTATCAACATAACGCCAGTCAGTACGCACCTCATCATGGCTAAAAGTGAGCGTCATCAAGCCTCGGTTCATCAAATTGGCATAAGCTAGGTTATCTACCAAATCGATAATCGCAGCCTCAGTTGCGGGTATATCTTTCTCTTCGATACCTAAGTAATACTCAAGTCCTGGTGATGATACCGAGCTAGTGGCAAATTCAACTCCCACGGCATCACCCGCTGCATCCTTTAGCTCATTTGCCCATGCGTTGTGGGTATCTCCCGCAATCACCACAAGGTTCTTAGCCTGTGATTTAGCCGTCGCCAGAATCACCTCTCGCTCATAAGCGTAGCCATCCCAGGCGTCAAGGTTATAAGGGATTGACGGCAGCTGCAGCAACGCCATCGCCTCAGGCGTCAACTTATGACCATAGAAAGATAAATACTTAAGCTCATCTTCAGTCAGGGTAGGATCGCCCGCCGCCTTTCGTGCGGAGAATTGCGCTAATGCCGCCAACTTACCAAACTCAGGGATCGACAACTCTTGGGTTGCAATAGCAGCAGGTAGCATCATCTGCCCCATCAATACTTGTTGCCCCAATACCTGCCAAGTCGCCGTAGAAGTCAGTAACGCCGTTTGTAGCCAAGCTTGCTGCTCTTGGCCAAGCATGGTTCTGTTGGTGTCGGTAATATCCGCCATAAAGCGTGCGCTATCTAAGCCGCCTGTCGCAGGGTCCATATATTCGGCATAATCTAGTGGCTTATCTCGGCCGAGTAAACGAGTATCAAGCATATGCAGATCGACTAAGTCGCCAAATTGGAATGAGCGATAAATCTCTTCATGGTTACCTTCGCGCCATGGCCGGATAGGCAGCCACTCAAAGTACGCCTGCAACGCGGCTTCCTTACGGGCATCGAAATCCCCTTCACCTTCGTTGTGATTCTCAGCGCCATCGCGCCAACTATCGTTTGCCACTTCGTGATCGTCCCACACTGTGATAAACGGCGTTTTACCATGCAACTTCTGCAAACTGATATCGCTGCGATACTGACCGTAGCGGCTACGATAATCCGCAAGGCTCATCAGCTCACCTTCAGGCAATACCTCACGACCAAGCGCCTCGGCACGCTCGCTAGCATACTCACCTCGTGCGTACTCATAGATGTAATCGCCCAAGTGAATAACCGCATCGAGATCATCCATTCTTGACGCCATCTCATAGACATTAAAATACCCGGCGGGGAAGTTAGCGCATGACACCACAGCAAACTTGGCACTATCGATAGCGCCCTGAGGCAAGGTTTTAGTCATTGCTGGCTGCGAGATTTTATTGCCGGTTTTAAAGCGGTAAAAATACTGGCTACCCGCCTCAAGCCCCATAGCGTCGACCTTAACCGTATAGTCCCTGTCGCTGCTTGTCATGGTCTCGCCATTACTCACTAACTGGCTAAATGCGGCGTCAGTTGCCACCTCCCACGACACCTTGATCTCGCCATCAATCTCTGGAGTGACTCGAGTCCAGAGTATCACCGCGTCATGGCTAGGGTCGCCACTGGCAAGGCCATGGAGGAATTCGGCATAGATGCCATTGTCGTCATCGTCACTACTACAGCCCATCAGGCCGTAGGATACGACGGCAGCGCCAACCCCTTTTGCCGACATTGCCAAAAAGTCTCTTCGAGTAAAAGGTCGTTTCATTGTTATTATTCCTTTAATATTACGTTCTAGTTTTACGTGGTACGAGGTCTAATCAGTTAAGATACTAAAGCACCACCATGACACGAAAAAGACAAAGATGTAAACAACCTGTTAAATGCAAAGAAATATGTTCTAGGGAAGGCTAAGGCAGTAGAAGTCGGTAAAGGCAGGGAAAGCAAAGCCTAAATCCATGCTTTCTTTTGATCTTATAGCAGGACGAAGTCCGCTCTATCCGCGAAGCGTCCTAGCAGCAAGTTTACGAGAGCTCTAGATTCTAGCAAAAGCAGGCAGCAATGCAGCTTTCCTAGTTCCTGCTTTTCATAGCTGCTTCTTTAAAACCTAGTACCTTGCTTTATCCTTAGCGCCTAATGCGTAAGGTGCAAGTAACCGGCGCGTGATCGCTACTTTGACTATCACGCTCAAAGCTTGGGTTCACTAAGTGCCTGTCTTCAGTGTGATAGTCACAAACCTCGGCAACGCTATTATCAAAGCTTGGGTCAAAGTCTGCTGAAAGTAATATGTAGTCCAGCACATTACCGCTGGCACCGTAGTAATGAGTCGGCGCCCGCGATGCCCGCGCTTTAGCCAGCATTCGCTCTTCCTCTTCAGCAATTTCCTCAAGGTTTGCCTCTGTAGCCTTAACCCCAAACAAGTCCTGCAAGCCTTGCTGAAATAGCTTATAAGCATCTGTTAGCGGATAATTTGCTAACTCGCCAAGTCCCTCTTTTTCAAAGCGCAGCTCGCGATTTGTTAGTGGCGATAATACCGAGCTAGTCAGCTCTTCATTAAAGTCGCCCATCAACATCATAGGCTGATTGGTTTCTATGCGTCTTTGCAGCATGGCATGAAATAACAGCGCCGCCTCACTGCCTCGCTGAATACTCGACGCCCATTGGCCTAGACTGTTACGCCCTAATAACTCACCGAAGTTAACCAAAGGGGCGGCTGACGGGCGATTTACTGCTTGAGTAAGCTTTGATTGAACAAACTTAGGCGCTGGCAACTCATCTAGATGTGGGCGCTTAGATTTAAAGTGCACCACGTAGATATCGCAAAGGCCAATTTGCGGCAACTGCACAGTAGCTCGCAGCGGTTTACGACTAAATGCAAAGTCAGGGTTTAGACCAAGCCCATAAATGTACTCAGGCTCAGCTTCAATCGCGGTCACCTCAGTGACTGGAAACTTCGAGCAAAGTGCGACAACGGGATCGCGGCAAATATAATCGTCAATGACTGTAGGTTCTCCCACAGTGGCAAAATGCTCATAACCCGCAGCGCGCATTTGCTCAGCTAATGCTGGTGCAGAAAACACCTCTTGAAAGCCAATAATATCTGGCTGATGCTGCGCTAAAAACTCAGCCAACCAAGACTGCTTTTTTTGCCATTGCTCTGCGCTATAGATATTTTCAAAATCGTAATAAGCCAATGGCGGTTCAATGTAATTAAACAGGTTAAAGCTTGCTAGTTTGACCCTGTTTGTTTTGCTACTTGTATTCGCCATTACTACCTTTTCCATATGGATATCTAAACTAACAATTAAGTGTTAATACTAAAGCTATTCGGCAGCGCCTTTATCACCTTTAAGCTTGATAAATAGCTCCATCAACAACACAGCCAATGCACCAGCTATCACGCCAAAAATCGCATTCAAAATACTTGGGGTGATAAATGCCACTACTGGCCCGACAAACTCAAATGCCTCAATCCAAGCTGCGGCCGCAGTGATTTTATCGCCAACCCAATGCCAACCATGAGTTAAAATACCGCCGCCGACCATAAACATGGCAATGGTGCCCACCACCGACAGTGTCTTCATTAAATAAGGCGCAGAGTTCAGCAGCATCATGCCAAAGCGGCGCTTAAATCGAGCCCACTGGGTTTCTCCTGGGCGCTGACTTAAATACAGCCCTGCATCATCAAGCTTAACGATACCAGCGACTAACCCATACACACCTATGGTCATAATGATGGCAATAACACTTAGAGTGAAAAATTGAGTACTCAAGCTCTTATCCGCCACTATGCCTAAGGTGATGGCAATGATCTCCGCCGATAACACAAAGTCGGTACGTATCGCCCCTTTAACTTTATTGGCCTCGTACTCTTTAACATCGGTTATCTCCTCAGGGCTTGCCTGAGATTCATCGATTTGATGGTGCTTGTTGGCTGAATAGCTATGGTAGATTTTTTCAAAACCTTCATAGCAAAGGTACAGACCACCAAACATCAGTAGTGGCGTCACCGCCCATGGGATAAAGGCGCTAATCAACATAGCCGCCGGCACTAAGATACACTTATTCTTAAATGAACCTACGGCAACGGCCCACACCACAGGCAGCTCTCTATCGGCGCTAACACCCGACACCTGCTGTGCGTTTAACGCTAAATCATCGCCCAACACCCCCGCCGTTTTGCGGGCGGCGATTTTACTCATTGCGGCGACATCATCCAAAATCGTCGCGATATCATCTAACAAGGTTAATAAGCTAGCCCCAGCCATATCGACTCCTTTATCACTTAATGGCGCTCACGCCGAAAATCCATCTCATCGCTTTCTAATAATACTCTCACTATAGCGGTTATTGTGAATAAGCTAATGACAATAAACTGTTAGCCACAGCAAAAAATGCCTCTTCACTTGGCTCAAGGTAAACATGATAGCCCTTACTAGTCACTTTAAAAGCAAAATTCAAGCAACTTTGTTTTGCTAAACGAGTATACTGTCGGCAATATTTTTAACCTTGCCTATAACTTTTATTTTTAACTTCTATCTTAAACAAAGGATTTCATAATGACTCAAGATGAAATGAAAAAAGCTGCCGGTTGGGCTGCACTTCAGTACGTAGAAGAGAACAGCATTGTTGGTGTAGGAACCGGCTCAACGGTAAATCACTTTATTGATGCACTTGCGACAATGAAGTTCGATATCGAAGGTGCGGTATCAAGCTCTGAAGCATCAACAGAGAAAATGAAAGCGCTAGGTATTCCTGTTTTCGATTTAAACAGCGTTAATGAGTTATCTGTTTATGTTGATGGTGCTGACGAGATCAACAGTCAAATGCACATGATTAAAGGTGGCGGAGCAGCGCTAACTCGCGAGAAAATCGTTGCCGCTGTTGCTGATAAATTTATCTGTATCGTTGATAACACCAAGCAAGTCGATATCTTAGGTGAGTTCCCACTGCCTATCGAAGTGATCCCAATGGCACGCTCATACGTGGCTCGCCAAATTGTTAAACTAGGCGGCGACCCTGTTTACCGCGAAGGTTGTGTTACCGATAACGGCAACATCATCTTAGATGTGTACAACATGAAGATCATGAAGCCTGAAGAGCTAGAAGAGCAGATTGACGGCATTGTTGGTGTAGTGACTAACGGTCTATTCGCTAAGCGCGGCGCAGACGTGCTATTAGTTGGCACCCCTGAAGGGGTTAAAACGGTTACTTATTAATTGAACCTTTGCTGTTCAATATGGGAGTTTCCCATCACTAAAAGCCACTCTTTGAGTGGCTTTTTTGTTTGCCGTCCCCCGCCATCATTAAAAGAATTCATCTAGCTTAGGTTTATTAACAACACTTGATATAGAACAAATCGGATTCGACCGAGCGCTGTAGGTTATAGCAATCGACCGTAAACCCAAGCTCAAGGACAGAAAATGACGGTTCCCCAGGTAAACAACACGCCCAATGATCTTGCAGCGAGGGATGTTGCAGTCATCGGTGGCGGCATTATCGGGATCTGCACGGCTTATTATCTACATAAGGCGGGTAAGTCTGTAGTGGTTATCGACAAAGATGAGATAGGTAAAGCCTGCTCATTTGGTAACGCCGGTTATATTACCCCGAGTCACTTCATTCCTCTGGCGGCGCCAGGCATGATCCAAAAAGGCCTAAAGTGGATGCTCAATCCACAGAGCCCATTCTACGTTCGCCCAAGCCTTAATATCGACTTCTTAAAATGGCTAATATCATTTGCCAAAAAGTGTACGCAGCAACATACCTTAGCTAATCAGCAGGCCATTTTAGATATCAACCTTAAATCCCTTGAGCTATATCAAGTGCTGCACCAACAAGCGGAATTTAACTTTGAATTCCATCAACAGGGCCTGCTGATGCTTTGTAAAACCCAGCAAGGTTTAAACGATGAAGCAAAAACGGTCGCCGCAGCCAACAAGCTGGGCCTGCAAGCTAAGATGCTCACACCCCAAGCCTTGAGAAAACTCGAACCCAATATTCAGCTCGATGTGATGGGGGCGAGTTTCTACCCAGAAGACGCGCATATAGCCCCCTATGAATTTATTTTAGCGATGAAAAACTACCTAGTCGCTCAAGGGGTAGAGTTTAGAGAAAACACAGAGATAACAGGCTTCAGTACCGATACCAGTAAATCGACAATCACCGCCGCAGCAACCGCAAGCGGCGATATCAAAGCCTTAGATTTTGTCCTCGCCAACGGCGCTTGGTCGCCCAAGCTTGCCAAGCAGCTTGGGCTAAATTTACCTGTTCAATCAGGAAAAGGGATCTGTGTCAGCTTCGACAAGCCGCCCGTCAAAGAGGGCGCCAAACTTGAGTGCCGTACCCCGTTTATACTAAGTGAAGCCAAGGTGGCGGTAAGCCCGTTAGATAACAGTATTCGATTTGGCGGCACCATGGAGCTTGGAGTGTTATCGAGTCAGGAGCCCGTTGACATCAGTCCAAATCGGATCAAAGGGCTAATCAAATCCGCAGCCCGCTATCTACCAGACTTAGATACAGCTCAGGTTAAATCTGAAGAGTTTTGGTCTGGCTTTCGCCCCTGTAGCCCAGACGGCCTGCCGATAATCGGCAAAGCTCCTCAGTTAGCGAATCTAACCATAGCCACAGGACATGCCATGATGGGCCTAAGTTTAGGCCCAATAACGGGTAAGCTGGTAAGTGAGATCATCAATAAACAGAAAACCAGTTTGGATCTGACGCCGTTTTCACCTCAGAGGTTTGGCTGATGGTTAGACTACGTCTAACAACTTTGAATCAAACTTCGTTTGATAACAACGCCCTGACAGACTTGATATATTTTTAGGCTCAGAGTGGCATTCGACAAAAGTGGTTCCAATTGCCTGCGGCAAGCGAATGTGCAGACACTTCTGAGACACGCTGCAAGTACGTCCCTGTAAGCTCTGCGATGGCATCCATGCCATCGAAGGCCTCAGCTGTTTCTACACTAGGTTGCAAAAGCATAATCTTTGAAATTTAGCGTTATGGCTATGGCTCTAGCCATAACTTGTTACTGTGTAGAAGCAAGTTAATGGTTAGGGTATAAAGCAGGAGCGAGGATTAGGAAATGTATGGTAATTGACCCCATAGAGTTAGAGGAAACTGCTCTAACTTTTGATCAAGAGCGGTCTATAAATATGAGCAAGCTAGGATCACTTAGCTTGCTCTCTTTGAATCGATTTATTAAGCGTTCTTACTGTTAACCAGTGATTTGGATTCTAGCCAGCGTAGGGCAACTAATGCAGCAACCGAGCAAATGGCTTCATCATTCAGATCAACAAATTCAAGCTGTTCAATTTCCGCATCAGGCTGCAACTCACCGGTAAAATCAGCAAAGTAGCAGGTCAGCTTAACCGACACGCCCTCAGCCTTACCATCCGCCTGCGCAGTAAAGGTGTTCATATATTCAATAGTGCTCGGCTCAAGCTCGACAGACAGCTCTTCTTTAATCTCACGCACCAATGCCTGCTCATCACTCTCACCCGCCTCACGCTTACCACCCGGCAGATAAAACAACTGCTTACCTTTAGAGCGCACCGCCAACAACTTGCCATCTCGAATCAACACCCAAGCAAGCTTATCAATCACTTTCATTATTTTCCTTAGAACGAAAATATTGCATTAACGCCCCCATAAAATGAGGATAATGCTTGACTATAATTAGCGATAAAGGAGCAAAAGCCAACTGTTTTTAGTCCTTGTTAATTTTATCGTTATATTTTTTATGCAATAAGATTGCACTCTCTGGTTTAATACCTTCATCAAGACTTAAGTAAGCCCAGATAAAGGCTGACAGTATAAATATCAAGTAAACTGGGAAGCTATAAGTATTATCAATAGGTAATTGAGGAGTTATAATGATCAACCCGACTGCAATAAAAGATGATGCAAAATAACCAGCTAGCAACAACCACTTTTTAAATATTAATTTATTCGTCGTAATTTTTTCCTTATAGCGTATTTTTTTATAGTCATCACAAAATTCGATATAACGACGACCTTTAATGTATGACAAAATATCAGAAGTGGGTGTTTTCGATTTCAAAAAAAAGTTTATTACTGGGTAGTCAATAAGAACCCCAAACCTATTTTGAAATATTTGTTCAACCGTAAAGTGATATTTAGGAGAGCTATTTTTTTCTATTTCAGAAATCATTTCTGAAATTCGAGTAGTTTTTTCCTCTCTTCCTCGATCTATACGACTTTTAATCACTTTAAACAGAAATATAAAAAGCAATACAACTAAAGCCCCCATTTTGGGAGTACCGAGTTCACCGTATCCAAACCTTATTAATGCTTCCATGACTCACCGTTTCCTAATAAAAATATAACAGGTTATTAAACCGCAGCACGATAACATTTTTATCGGTGTTGCATTTTTAAATTTTATTTGTGCGTCTCGACAAAACGCTTAGCCTGAATATAACCTATTGTTTTAATAGGTAGTACTAAAATCACTAGAAGATTTCCTAAACACTGCCGCTTAGTAAAACTTTAGTCGTAACTTTACTTTTTTAGTAACCAAGGGATGAGGTTCACAACCAAACCAACAGAAAAAACCATCCCCATCGAAGTTGCCGAATTACACAGATGGCTCTTTACCTAAAATAATACCGTGGAAGCATCAAAGATGATGGTTCAGGCTCGGGGGGACATGGCCATTCTTTGGCATCTGACCTATAGGGATATTGGAAATGTCATTATGATGTAGGGAACATCATTGACCATGCCATCACGGCATTTGTGAATCCATTCACATCAGATGTCCCACCTAAGCCGTTAGGCGATTTTTATTGGAATATGAGGCCCGTATCCAACGCATGTAACTTCGTCGGGGCAGCTCGGACTCTTTATAAAAGAAATGGGCAAGAGGAGGAAGTTGTTGTCCAATAACGAAATATGTCTTTAGCCATAACTCTAACCTCTAAAGGTTGTGCTGTTCTAACCTACTGTAGATACAGCTGAGGCCTTCGATGGCATGGATGCCATCGCAGAGCTTACAGGGACGTACTCGCAGCGTGTCTCAGAAGTATCTGCACATACGCCGGCCGCAGGCCATTGGAACCACTTTTGTTGAATGTAACTCTTAGCCTAAATATATATCGAGTATTTACGGTTATGGTATCAAGTGCAGCCTGATGCCCCACATGTAGGGCATCAAGCTGCGACTTTAGTTGTTAGACGCAGCCTAACTTAATCACTTTTATCAAACGAAGTTTGATTGCTTAAGCCCAAACGCCAGCTTGATTACCCAATCACTAATCCGTGATTACATAAAGGCTAACAACGGCGAAATACACAACAAAACACCCGTCACAATAATCAGGTTAGTCGCCCAACCTTTATATTTGTTTAAGTGCGGTACCTTGTACACCAAGTAAGCTGGGATTAAACAACCCACCAAACCAAAGATAGGGCTACAGATAGAGGTGAATGACAGAATTGGTGCGTTTAACGCTATCGCAGACCAAGCCAGTAAAATAATGAATACAGTGATGAGTTTATTCACTAGCTCTTTATTAATCTGTGACTCTTTACGGCTACGCAGCAAGATGTTCATTGCAATGCCACGACAGGCTTCTTGGAAGGCTAAGAACACACCGAAGAATGAGGTCACTACCGCAAAGATGTTAATCACGATACCCGTCACTGTCGCCCAGCTGCCAGGGAAGTATTGCGCAATAATCGCCAGAGCAGAGATGTTCTGGTTCATCGCCTCAGTCGCTTGGGTTTGGCTAATAGCAAAGGTAAAGGATATTGCGAAGAAGAACACCACCACAAACAGAATAGCGAAGGCAATTTTCATTGCTCGTTCAGCCTTGAAACGCGCCACTTCAATCGACTTTTCATGTGAGCGATACGAGATAACCATAGGGCTTAACGATTGGATAAACAGAATCGAGGTTAAGGTAAATGGCAGGGTAATAATGGCATTTTTCAGCATTGGGCCAAACTCTCCCATGCTTGGAATATTCGCCATATCCCAACGCGCCATCAGTAATACCGCCATTACCGCTACCAATGTCAGTACGGTTACCGCCATAAAGCCTGATAACTTAAACAGTAACTTTTCGCCTTTTGAGCCGATAAAAGCCAATAGGCAGATTAAACCTAAACCGTAGAATACATTGTCACTTAGCTTGCCCTCTGTCACCCCAAATGAATGTAGGTAAGAGGCACTGTCGTTGGTCACGGCTAACGAATAAACCAGCACCCAAATAACCAACATTACGAAATAAAGCACGCCTAGTGCTATGCCCCAGTTTTTGCCTAGATAGTTTTCAATAACGCCTGGATAGTCAGTACACTTTTTTGACTCAGCTAAGGTATTAATGAATAACTTTTGGAATAGATACATTGCTGGGTAACCTATGATGGATGACAGCAAAAATACCCATAATCCCATTACGCCAACCTGAACAGGTAAAAATACAATACCGGCACCGATGGCCATACCTATGCTCATCACTATCCAACCAAGGTCGACACTGTCAAACTTGGTCGCTTGTTGCCATTCGGCCTTAGTCATATTGGCGCGTTCGTGCAGAGGTTTCGCTTGCATGTCACCAGTTGGTGAACCTTGAATTACTTCACTCATCAGTCAATTCCATTAAATTTGGCAATAGCCACTGAAATGATAAAAATTATAATTATGGGTATAGGTCAAACACGGTTAGTACTGCGTTTGCTTGGCCTGAGCATACTCAAGGATGGAGAGAATTTTTTTATTAAAATTCATAGCCATTGGCGTAGTTTTAGCAAAAAATACTCTCAATTCAGTGATTTTTTCACATGGTTTATCTGTACTGATCCAGATCAAGAGTTAATCACTTTTAACCGCCCAATAGTTTGATGTCCTTCACCTTATTAGTCATTAACCTTCAGCTTACAAGAGTGCAAAAACGTGACTCATTTCAATGTTTTAGATTTTAACTTAGAGAGGTGTGGCGCACATTTCGCGAATTAAAGTGATAGCCACAGCTAAACCAAATCTATATGTGAGCAAAATCACTCACCCACCAAGAATGCAAATAAGTTTAAAAATCAGCCTTGTAGAGCATTTTTTAATAAGAGAACTTAAGCCCGTTGTTATTAAAGGCCAGTCACAGAGGTGGTATTTATATTGATTGGCACTTTTGAATGAGAGCTTGAATAAGAGTTTTAATAAGCGTTTGAATACTCGTTTTAATACTGGGGGGACAGAGTGGGTAGAGGAAAATGTTAGCAGAGAAAGCAGAGCTAGAAACTAAAAAGCCAAATCGATGCGCAACGAACAATCGATTTGGCTTAAATTTTTGACTTTAGATTTAAACTTTAGATTTAAGCCGGGCTGGCTTACTTGTGCATCATGATCTCTAAGATCTGCACATCGGTTTGCGTCATAGCCCCATTAGCCAATGCTGCAAGATTACGGATGGTTTGATCGACATCATCTGCAACAATACCTTCAGTGCCTGTGACTCGAATACCATCAATCGCCATTAAAGCCGCCTTTACCGCAGCCCCTGCCGATGAAGACACTTTCATTGCACAAGCAGTTTTGGCACCATCACAAATAACGCCGCTGACATCGCCAATCATGCTGCAAATAGCTGCACTTACCTGCTCTATCTCACCGTCAAGCAAATAGGTTATACCCGCTGCAGAGCCCATGGCTGCAGTTGTTGCGCCGCATAGCGCTGAGAGCTTGTTTTGATAGCTTTTAATGTAGATAGCGGTTAAATGCGACAGCATTAATGCGCGGATGGTTTGCTCTTCACTCGACTTAAGAAAATCGGCACTCACAACAACTGGCATAGTGGCCGCAATACCTTGGTTGCCTGAGCCTGAGTTGCTCATTGCTGGCATCATAGCGCCATCCATTCGCGCATCAGATGCGCCAGCGGTGCGGGTTAATACTTCAGTCAATAAGCCGCCAGACAGTAGACCTCGTTGCTGGTTTTTAATGAAAGTCGCGCCGATTTTTAAACCGTAGTTACCCGTTAGGCCTTCATTAGACAAAGCATCATTCAATGTTTTTGCCTGCAGAATAAAACGAATGTCGTCCAAAGGAATGTGCATGGCAAAATCGTAAATATCTTGTAGTTTTGCCTCTGTAAATGGGCTAGCTTTGCTGTTGTCTTTCACAGCTTCAATCTTTGGAGTAACTAAACACTGCTCGCCATTTTTATCTATTGCGACCACTTTGGTGTGACTATCGGCAATGGTGACGCTCACCGTTTGCTGCTGATAATACACTGTCACTTTGGCGTACAAGACATTAGCCACATCGGCAACACCGACTGTCACTTGATTGTTTTCAAGCATCAATTTAGCTACTTGAACATCGCTAGCAGTTAGGCTTTTTAACACTTCAAGACCAGCGTGACGATCACCAGCAACGGCGCCGATTGCTGCCGCAATAGGCAGACCAACCATTCCTGTGCCAGGAATACCAACACCCATGCCATTTTTCATTAAATTTGCAGAAACGCTGACGTCTATCTTAATGTCTTGCAAAACATCCTGTTTAACGTCCAGATCAACGCTACTAGCTGGGTCTTTTATCCCTAGCTCATCAATAGCAATTGCAGCGGCTAATGCCACAGAAATAGGCTCGGTACAGCCAAGGGCTGGAACGACATCGCGTGTAACTGCTTCAAGGAATAAAGGCCATAAGTGTTGTTTCATCGTTCTACTCACTTCTAGTAATCGACACTATTTGGAAAATAGTCATTGCAATCTTTGTCTCATTGTAATGGATTAACTGAAGAATTATTTTTCCATTTTTTCTACCAATGAGACATAAAAGAGAAAGATTTTCTATTATAATACGATCGAAAGTTATACAGGTGCTTAAATAAGCAATAATGCATAATCACTAGATAACAGTTAGATAACCAATAGAGAATATCTGTAAGGAAGAAGCTTGTGGTTGAAAAAGTAAAACTAGATAAAGTCGACCGACAGCTGCTCACCATGCTGCAGCACGATGTCACCTTGTCGCTTAACGAGTTGGCCAAAGCTGTTAATTTAACCACCACCCCTTGCTGGAAACGCTTAAAGCGTTTAGAAGAAGAAGGGGTGATTAACAAGCGAGTCGCCCTGCTCGACCCCAGTAAAATCGGCGTCGACTTCACCGCATTTGTGCAGGTTAAGACCTGTGACCACTCCCATGCTTGGTATGAAACCTTTATTGAAGCCGTATACGCCATGCCTGAGGTGATGGAGTTTTATCGTATGGCTGGAGAGTATGATTATATGATGCGGGTACAAGTTGAAGACATGGCGGCATTTGATCACTTTTATAAGCGCTTGGTTAATCAAGTGGCAGGTTTAACCAATGTCACTTCAACCTTTGCTATGGAATCATTGAAATTCAGCACGGTTTTGCCATTAAAGCCTGCGTAATTACCTTCTAGGTACAGCAAACAAAAAAGGATGCAACCAGTGCATCCTTTTCTATAATCAAGTCAGTTAATGTCTACTTTGGTTCTATCTGTTCAACCATCAGCTGTAAGCTTTGATTGCCTCTAAACTCGTTTACATCGAGCTTATACACCACCTGTGCATACTGAATTGTGGCATCGGGCCAGGTCTTCAAATCCACATTAAAAGCGATGGCATCGAGCATCACTCGGCCGCATTCGGTTTCTAGGATCAGTTTTAAGTGCTTCTCACCCACGATGCGCTGCTGGATCACTCTAAAGTAACCATCAAATAAAGGTTCAGTGAATGACTGTCCCCATGGGCCGGCATTTCTAAGCTCAGTGGCAAGATCAAGTTTGAACTGCTCTGGTACTAGCTCGCCATCAGATACCAGCTCGCCAGTTAATAACTCTGGCGCTAACACTTCACGCACCGCTTTATCGTAAGCATCGGCAAACAAGGCAAACTGCCCAGCTTGAATAGATAAGCCTGCAGCCATAGCATGACCACCGAACTTTAAAATCAGCCCAGGGTGGCGAGTGTTGATCAGCTCTAGTAGGTCGCGCATATGCAGACCTTTAATGGAGCGCGCCGAGCCTTTAATCTCGCCTTCGCCCGCTTCAGCAAAAGCAATGACTGGGCGGTGATATTTGTCTTTTATCCGTGAGGCTAAAATACCGATAACCCCTTGATGCCAGTCGGCTTGAAAAATAGCAATGCCCCAAGGTAGTTCAGCTTCATTAAGCTCGACACTTTCAAGGCTCTTAAGCGCTTCTTGCTGCATATCGGCTTCAAGATCACGTCGCTCGGCGTTTAAGCCATCGAGCTCGGATGCCATACGCCTTGCAAGCATAATGTCGTCACACAATAAGGTTTCGACCCCGAGCGCCATTTCATCGAGACGCCCTGCCGCGTTAAGTCTTGGCCCCACGGCAAAACCAAAGTCTGAGGCAACGATACGCGATGGCGTGCGTTTTGCCACTTCTAGCAAGGCTGTAATCCCCACGCGGCAGCGCCCCGCTTTAACTCGCTGTAAACCCGCTTCAACCAAAATTCTATTATTGGTATCAAGCGATACCACATCAGCCACTGTGCCAAGGGCTACAATATCCAGTAGCTGCGCAAGGTTAGGTTCGGCTATATTTTGCAGCTGATACCAGTTACGGCTACGTAGCTCGGCTCTCAACGCCGACATTAAGTAAAACGCCACCCCTACTCCGGCAATCGACTTGCTAGCAAAGCCGCAACCGTCCTGATTGGGATTCACTATGGCATCGGCCTCAGGCAAAGTATGGCCCGGTAAGTGATGGTCGGTGATCACCACAGTCATACCTAAAGCTTTGGCCGCAGCCACGCCTTCGATAGATGAAATGCCGTTATCAACGGTGATCAGCAGCTCAGCATTTTTGCTGGCGGCAACCGAGACGATTTCAGGGCTTAAGCCGTAACCGTAGTCAAAGCGGTTCGGAATAAGATAATCCACTTTCTGAGCGCCCATCATCCGCAGCGCCAATACACATACACTGGTAGATGTCGCGCCGTCGGCGTCAAAGTCGCCCATAATCAAAATTGCTTTTTGCGCCTCAATGGCGTCAGCAACTATTTTAGCGGCCTGTTCAAGCCCCGCCATGGTATTGGGCCTGAGTAACTTAGCTAGGCTCAGCTCGCAGTCAGATGCACTAACTCCACGACTGGCATAGATCTGTTTTAATATTGGCGAAAACGTATCGGGAAGGTGACTATCATCGACTCTTGGGCGGCGAACTATCTTATGGATCACGTTGGATTAAACCCTCAAAACTAAAAACAGTAGCAGCATAACAAAGACTGCTAGAAAAGGGGCACAAAAAAGGTGAGCCTAGGCCCACCTTTTTTAGCGATAACGTTTACAGACCATGCTTTATAAGACTGTATTTGCTCTTATGTAGGCCTTATTTGCGCCTAATAGTTACTGTACAGACTCTAGTGTACGTAGTAGAGCCTTAGGTGGCTGGTAACCTGGGATCAAAGTACCGTCTTCAAGAATGATTGCCGGTGTACCATTAATACCAATAGCTTGTCCTGCATGATATTGCTCGGCAATTTTAGCGTCACACTTAGCTTGCTTAACTGCCTTACCATTTTTAGCCTCGCCCATCGCCTTTAACGGATCGGTCGCACACCATACCGACTCCATCTCGTCGGCATTCGCCGAAGGCACGCCTGCACGTGGGAAAGCTAAGTAACGCACAGTAATGCCTAGGTCATTATAACCGTCCATTTCGTTGTGCAACTTACGGCAATAGCCACAGCTAACATCGGTAAAGATAGTCACTACATGCTTTTCATTCTTGGCTTTGTAAACCAGCATGTTTTCTTCTAGTGGCTTGAGCATGTCCAAACGTGGGCCCGCCATTGCCGCCTCAGTTAGATTCTTCATGCCCTTATCTAGGTCATAAAGGCTACCGTGAAATAGCTTTGAACCATCTTTAGAGATATACAGCACACCGCGATCGGTAAAGGCTTCATATAGCTCTGCAACTGGTGACGGCTTTATTGAGATCACTTCAACGCTTAATGTATCACTTAGCTTTTGCTTTAATGCGGCGGTATCGTCGCTGCTATTCGATGCCGCTAGGGCTGCTGGTGCAATCATCATTGCAGCAATCAAAGAAAATGTTCGAGTGAACTTCATTAGTTTTCCTACTCTGTGTAAGGGGCAGACTGATGGATATAAAAGATTAGACCTTGTCTGGAGCTGAAAAGTTACAGACTCAACCCAGTTAAAGCAAATTATTTGCTGTAACTAAATCGTACAGACGTGAAATCCATCAAATAATTAAGTTTAAGTCTAGGTTTGCTGAAAGATATTAACCAACCACAATTGTAACAGCTGATGCATATCAAGCTGATGTATAGCAAATTGATTATCCTCTTGGATGATGCTCGCTGTGAAGGCTAGCTAACCTTGCAGTGGCTACATGGGTGTAGATCTGTGTTGTAGACAGGTCGCTGTGACCCAGCAGCAATTGCACCACGCGCAGATCGGCACCATGGTTAAGCAGATGAGTCGCGAAGGCGTGTCGTAGAGTATGAGGAGAAAGCTCGGTGCTGATCCCAGCTCTAAGCGCATAAAGCTTAATACGGTGCCAGAAAGTCTGGCGCGTCATCTGCTGCGCCCGTTTAGATGGAAATAGCACATCACTTTGCTTGCCCTTAAGCAGCTCTGCTCTGGCAAATTTAAGGTAGGACTCTATCTCGCTGATAGCCAGTTCCCCTAGCGGCACTAAGCGCTCCTTGCCACCTTTACCAGTAATGCGTACCAGACCCTGACGCAAGCTTAGCTGCTCCATGGTCAATCCCACCAGCTCAGACACTCGCAACCCCGTGGCGTATAACAGCTCAAGCATAGCTTTATCACGACACTCTAGCGGATCATCATCTACAGGCTCAGCTAACAAACGATCGATATCTTCTTCGCTTAAAGAGTCAGGTAATTTACGCGCAAGTTTAGGCGACTCGATAAGTGCCATCGGGTCGCTATCGATCTGCTTTTTTACAATAAGGTAGCCATAAAAGCGTCTAAGACTGCTCATCATGCGGGCACTACTGGTCTTAGCGAAGCCTTTGTCGAAGCGTTCAGCCAAATAGTTGCGGATCTCGAACTGAGAGCAAGTCACTAGCTTGTCACCTTGCTTTTGCAGATAACGGTCGAGATGGCGCAGATCGGTGCGATAGGCGCTCAAGGTGTTATCACTTAAGCCCTTGGTTGACCAAAGGTCATCTAAAAACAGATCAATAATACTATCGGGCGTGTACTTGTCTGACACAGATTATTCCTATTTAGTTTAAAGAAGGGCCTAGGTTTAAAGGACCGAGGTTTAAAGGGCCTAGATCCTAGGTCCTAGAATCTAGGACGCTTCGCTGCGAGGAAAAGCAAAAGCCAAAAGCGTCAAGCTGTTATCTTTTGTTTTCCGGCTTTATCCGTCTTAGCCGTAACGGCTTTTCCTAGCTTTTACCGTTTTTGCCTTTCCGTCTCTGCTCTTCCTAGGACCTTCCATCCTAGAACCTGCTTTTCCTAGCTCCTAGGACCTTCTTTCAAACCTTCTTTTAAACAAAAAAGGCGATGTTCCTAGAAACATCGCCTCAATTTTATGTTATCAAACAGGCATTAGCCATTAATTTGCCGCTAACTGCTCTTTTGGCTTTTTAATCAGCATACAAGCCACGATTACGATAGCAGTAGGTAGTAACCATGCCATGCCTTCGTTATGTAGTGGCATAAAGTTAAACATGCTTACGTCCACTTTAGCCGCTTTAAAGCCATCAATAATACCGAAGAACAGCGCAACACTCAGTACGATACGGTGTGCAGCTTTCGGGTTTGCAAAGCGTTCAGTTAAGAAAGTCACCGCAACCAATGCAATAGCAACCGGATAAACCGTCATTAGCACAGGTACGCTAATGTCGATTAACTGCGCCAAACCAACGTTAGCAACCGTTGCACAAACAAGACTTACGATTACCACAAAACGGCCGTAAGAGATCTTTGGTAGTAGCTCATTAAAATACTCGCTACAGGCACTAATTAGGCCAACTGCGGTCGTTAAACAGGCTAGTGTCACTACTGATGACAATAACACCATGCCGCTTGCGCCAAATTTTGCGATTACATAGTTAGTTAAGATCACGCCACCATTTTCAGCACCTGCAGCTAAGTCACCGGCGGTTGCACCTAGATAAAATAGTGATACGTAAACAAATGCTAAGCCTGCCGCAGCAATTAATGCAGCTTTGATCAGATAGTTAGTCTGTGCTTTTGGCTCTGTGATGCCTTTCTTACGTAGAATGTCGATAATTAACATACCGAAGATCAACGACGCCAAGGTATCCATGGTGTTGTAACCTTCTAAGATGCCTTTAGTTAACGGGCTAGATTGATAATCCCCCACAGCAGCACCGATATCGCTACCAGGGATCACGATAACAGAGATCGCTAGGCCTACTAATAGCAGAATAAGGATTGGCGTTAACACTTTACCTACGCTATCAAGTAGCTTGCCAGGGAAGAGCGCTAGCACCATAGAAAGACCGAAGAAACCCAATGTATAAATAAGCTGAGTTATATTAAAGGTCAATCCAGCTATCATAAAGGTGGCTGATGTATCTTCTAGAAACGGCTTAAAGCCGACTTCATAAGCCACAAGTCCGGTTCTTGGTGCGGCGAACGCAGGACCTATGATGATAAAAATTGATACGGCTAATGCGGTCGCTGCGATGGGAGGAAGCAACTGCATAATTTTACCGTTCGCTTTAGCGACAGCAATCAGAGTAATAAGGGGAAGGCCGACCGCTGTAATAAGAAAGCCAAACATAGCTAGCGTAATATTTTCGCCCGCCAAAAAGCCAGCTAAAGGAGGGAAGATTAAATTACCCGCCCCCAAAAAGAACGCGAAGGTCATGAAACCTAACCCTAGCGTGTCTGCAATACTCATTTGATTATTCTGCACTTTATGCCCCATCATAATTTTATTTGGTTAAATATTTTCATACTGTCAAGCTCCTAAGGCACCACTTAGGATGACAACAAAAAAGGTGTAATCATTTATTTACACGGTTCCGTGGTAAATACGGCCCATTCTTGGCGAGTTTATGAACAGTAGCGGAAAAAAGAACGCTTAAATTGCTTTAAAACTGGTTTACCGACTCCAAAATTGGGCTTTTCCCCAACAAAGAGGGCATACTATTAACAGAGTCGTAATTAACAAACAAGCACGCATACGGAAAAACGGCCATTCTCGATACAAGCTGCAACAACTAGCTAACAGTGCATTTCCATTACTTACATTCACCCCATGAGCACCCACAACAAGACACATCCGCTTTAATAGCCAGCAAGCCACTCAAAGTGAGTAACCACTTACATGCAAAATAGCTAAAGCTTGTATAAAGCATTAACAATTAAACCTAGATTAGGAGATTACGCTATAGCCTTGATTAGCGTACAATTAGCTTCACAGTTAACACCACCTCAATATTGCCATGCCTTTTACCTTCAAACTCTTTCACGTCGATGACAGTCGTTGCGGTATGCCCGTTAGTACTGATGGCGTACTTTTGGGCGCTTGGGCACCATTAGTACAGGCAAAGACCATACTTGATATTGGTGCAGGCAGTGGCCTACTGAGCTTAATGGCAGCCCAACGCAGCCAAGCTAAGATTACCGCGATTGAACTAGACACAGATGCAGCCCTAGATTGTCAGCAAAATTTCAATGCTTGCCCTTGGTCAGAGCGTCTTGAGATTATTTGTGCTGATATTCAAGCCTACGCTCAAGCTCACTATCAGGCCGAGGCCCCCAAGCAGTTCGACCATATCATCTGTAATCCCCCCTATTTTGCCAATGGTCCACAATCGAGCAATACCTCTAGAGCCACGGCGCGCCATACAGATAGCTTAAGCTTCGATAGTCTACTAGCGGCAATAAAACAGCTTTTAGGCCCTCAAGGGGCTGCCAGCCTTATTTTGCCAACTGAATCGGTTAACCTGTTTGAAGCCAAGCTCAGCACGCATCAGCTAGAATTAAGCCAAAAGCTGCTGGCTGCAAGCGTTGAAGGTAAAACTGCCAATCGACAGGTCTTGGTTTTACGCCATACCGCAGCCTTAGAGCATCATGCCAAAGTAGCAACCCAGCCAGTTGTGGCAGCTAAGCATGAGGATGTTGCCCTACAGCAGCTTTCTATTCGTGAGAAAAATGGCCATTACAGCCAAGCATTTAGCCTATTGAGCAGGGATTTTTATTTAAAGCTTTAAGGATCTAGCGATCTAATCGTTTAAAGTCGCTTCTATAAGCTTTATAATACTCGGCTATTATTTATTGAGATGCCACGCATGCAATTTGAAGATCTCCAGCTTGACCCTTGTTTGTTAGAGTCACTGAAAGCAATGGGCCACAACAAGCCCACTACGATACAACAGCAAACAATCCCAGTCGCAATGGAGCAAAGAGATATCTTAGCTCGCGCGCCTACTGGCACGGGTAAGACAGCAAGCTTCCTTCTGCCTGCGTTGCAGCACCTTATCGACTTCCCACGCCGATATGGCGGCCGCGCACGAGTATTGATCCTGACTCCTACTCGTGAACTTGCTAGCCAGATCCACCGTTATGCTAGCCACCTTGCTACAGGGCTTGGTTTAGACACAGTGATCATCACTGGCGGTGTGCCTTACGGTCCTCAAGAAGAAGCACTGCAAAAGAACGTTGATATCTTAGTCGCGACTCCAGGCCGTTTAATGGAGTACCTAGATAAAGGTCACTTCAACGCTGAAGAAGTTGAAGTATTAGTTATCGACGAAGCAGACCGCATGCTAGACATGGGTTTTTCTGCCGTAGTTGAAAGTATTGCTATCGAGTCTGTTGGCCGTAAACAAACCATGCTGTTCTCTGCCACTCTTGAAGGCAGCGACGTGGGTCGTTTCTCACACAACCTACTAACGAATCCAGTAAAGCTAGAAGCTGAAGCGCCACGTAGCGAAAAAGCTAAGATCCACCAGTGGATCCACCTTGCTGATGATAAAGCACATAAGTTTGCGCTGTTGTGCGCACTGTTAAAACAAGAAGAAGTGCAACGCACTATCGTCTTCGTTAAGACACGTGAAGCGGTTGCAAGCCTTGAAGGTCTATTGCAAAAAGAAGGTATCACTTGTGCATTTATGCGTGGTGATATGGAGCAAAAAGCTCGCTTCCAAGCTCTTGGTCGCTTTACCAAAGGCGAAGTTAATATCTTGCTAGCAACTGACGTTGCCGCACGCGGTATCGATATTGATGATATTACTCATGTTATCAACTTCGATATGCCACGCTCTGCCGACACCTATGTACACCGTATCGGTCGTACTGGCCGTGCAGGCGCAAAAGGTACTGCTATCTCGCTAGTTGAAGCCCATGACATACGTGTTGTTGGTAAGATCGAGCGTTATATCGAGCAACCATTAAAGCGTCGTTTCGTTAAAGACCTGCGCCCGAAGAACAAAGAAGCTAAGCCGCCTGGAAAGAAAAAGCCTGGTCCAGATAACAGCAAGAACTTCAGCAAGAAGAACAAGAAGAAGAAAAAGAAGAAGTAATTAGGCTTCATTCTAATTATTAGGGTCACATTATGTGGCCCTTTTTAATACCTATCATCCAACTAACAACCTATTCTCCTGCAAATACATTACTACAACTTGAAACATTTCATTTACAAATAACGCTATCACCTTGACCATGAGTCTGGTAATTTATGCAAATAGAAGAAGTCTTTGCATGGAAACGCAGACCAGATGATGAATAAAATTAAAACCTTACTTCGAAGAATGTCACCGCTATTCATTCTTCTTGGCTTTATTGTTGTAGCAAAAATTCTGATCGACACTAAAGAAGCCCCTGAGCAAAAAGCCGATGAAGTACCTGTCGCCATTGTTGATGTTACCGAGGTGAAACAGCAAACGGTTTCTTTAAACCTACCCTCTTATGGCGTTGTTAGCCCTAAATATAAAACCCAATTAGTCACCGAAGTCCAAGGCCGTATGCTGACTATATCGGCTAACTTTGTTGCCGGTGGTGTGGTTAAAAAAGGCGATGAACTTGCGGTTATTGAGCCCTCTGATTACGAAGCCGACTTAATGCAGGCACAGGCGTCACTTGCCCAAGCCAAAGCAGCGCTAGAGGAAGAGCGTGCTAAAGGCGAAGTCGCTAAGAACGATTGGAAAGGCTATGACGGCGGCATTCCACCAGAGCTTGGGCTACGTCTACCACAACTTAAACAAGAGCAAGCGAATGTAAAGTTCCAGCAAGCAGCACTTGCCCGTGCCCAGCGTAACTTAGAGCGCACAGTTATTCGCGCGCCATTCGATGGCATCATCAAAGCCCGTAACGTCGACTTAGGCCAATATGTCACTTTAGGTACTAACTTGGGCGAACTGTACGACACTCGCATTGCAGAAGTCAGATTACCGCTATCTAACAATGATCTTGCTTACCTTGAATCAGTTGATAACCCAGATACCCATGTTAGCTTAAGCGCTGACTTAGCTGGTAAAACCATTACATGGCAAGGACAAATCATTCGCAGTGAAGGGGTTATTGACGCAGAAAACCGCATGGTTTATTTGGTTGCTGAAGTCAAAGACCCTTACTTACGTAACAAGCGTGCTGAAGGCCAATTACCACTTAAATACGGCACCTTTGTTACCGCAGTAATTAAAGGCCGCACTGTTGAAGGCATAGTAAAATTACCGCGTCATTTAGTACGCGAAAACCAAGTGACTATCGTTAATAAAGATAACAGCATTGAGCTACGTGAAGTCAACGTAGTGAAAAGTGATTTGGAAAATGTTTACATTAAAGACAGCCTACAAAGTGGTGAGCGGATATCTCTCACTAACCTGACTAATGCGGAAAATGGTCAAATAGTTAAAGTGCTAGGTGAAGAGGCCAACTCATCACAAGACATAGACTCAGATAGCAATAACACTGAAGAGCAACTTGCCAATGCAGGGGCTCAATAATGACCATAGACAATAATCAAGATAACCACGACCCAGCTTTGAGAGCCCCAAGCTCGCCTCAAACTGGCATTATTGCCTGGTTTGCTAGAAACAATGTCGCAGCCAACCTACTAATGTGGATACTGATCATTGGTGGTTTATTCAGTACCTTAATTATTAATAAAGAAGTTTTCCCCTCGTTTGAGCTAAATTACTTGCGGATCACCGTTGCCTATCCGGGCGCAGCGCCACAGGAAATTGAGGAAGGGATTACCATTAAAATCGAAGAAGCCATTCAAGATATTAATGGCATCAAGAAAGTCACCTCTGTCGCCAGCGAAGGTGTAGGCTCAGTGTCGATTGAAGTGGAAGATAGTTACGATCCACAAGATGTGTTAGATGAAGCTAAACTGCGTATCGATGCGATTTCTACCTTTCCGGTGAACATTGAAAAGCCCGATATTTATCGCGTCAAGCCTGAAAACAATGTGATTTGGATTTCAGTCTATGGCGATCAATCACTGCAAGAGATGAAAGAGCTCGCCAAGACGATTCGTGATGAAGTGGCCGCCCTGCCTGCGATTACCAAAGCACAAGTCACTGGCGTACGCGACTATGAAATTGGTATTGAGCTGTCAGAAGATAAGCTGCGTGAATATGGACTGACTTTCTCGCAAGTGGCTCAAGCGGTACAAAATTCGTCAATCGATCTACCAGGTGGTTCAATTCGAGCCAAAGATGGCGACATCCTGCTACGTACCAAAGGCCAAGCCTATACCGGCGAAGACTTTGCACAAATCGTAGTAAGTACTCGCCCTGACGGCAGCCGTATCATGCTGCCACAAGTGGCAACCATCAATGATAGTTTTGAAGAACGCCTCGAATACACCCGCTTTAATGGTCAGCCAGCCGCAATTATCGAGATCCTCAGCGTAGACGACCAAAACGCGTTGGATATTTCAGCGCAGGTCAAAGACTACATAGAGCAGAAGCGCGGTGCACTACCAACAGGTGCAAAGTTAGATACCTGGGGCGACTTGACCCATTACCTTAAAGGTCGCTTGAACATGATGCTGTCGAACATGTTCTACGGTGCCTTGTTGGTGTTCCTCATTTTGGCATTATTCTTAGAAATTAAACTGGCGTTCTGGGTCATGATGGGACTGCCTATTAGCTTCCTTGGCGCCATGCTATTTATGCCGCTAGAGCCATTCTCTTTGTCAATTAACCTATTAACCCTGTTTGCATTTATTCTGGTGCTAGGGATCGTGGTGGACGACGCCATTGTTATTGGTGAGAGTGCCTACAGTGAAATTGAAGAAAATGGCCACTCGCTAGAGAATGTAATTAAAGGCGCCAACAAGGTCGCCATGCCAGCCACCTTCGGGGTACTCACCACTATTGCCGCCTTTATGCCCATGCTAATGGTGTCAGGCCCACAAGGGATTATCTGGAAGTCTATCGGCATGGTGGTGGTGTTATGCCTAATATTCTCATTAATTGAATCTAAGCTTATCTTGCCTGCTCACTTAGCTCATATGAAACCGCGCAAGCCTCGTGAGCAACTAGGGCTGCTTGGCCGCTTAAAGGCCAAACTTAATGACAAGGTGCAGTATTTTATTCACAACAACTACCGCCCGTTTTTAGAGCGTTGTATCGTGCAGCGTTATAACGCGGTAGCCGTTTTTATCGGCGTGCTGATTCTCTCGATATCTTTAGTGATAAGCGGTCAAGTGCGCTGGGTATTCTTCCCCGATCTGCCGTCTGACTTTATTCAGGTCAATATTGAGATGGAAGAAGGCAGCTCTGAAGAGAACACCTTAAAAGTGGTGCAAGAGGTTGAAGAAGCGCTCTATGCCATGAACGATGAAATGGAAAAAGAGCTTGGCTACCCCGTGGTTAAACACAGCTTTATCAATATGAGTTCGCGTACCTCAGCGTTCTTGTTTGCTGAGCTAACTAAAGGTGAAGACCGCGACGTGGATGGTGAAACCATTGCAACTGAGTGGCGTAAGCAGCTACCAGAGTTACTGGCAGTTAAAAAGCTTAATATCAACGCCAGCACTAATGACAACGGCGGTGATATTTCGTTTAGATTGACCTCAAGTAACCTTGAGCAATTATCAAAAGCATCGGAAGAACTAAAGCAGAAGCTAGCCACCTATGAAGGCGTGTACGACATCTCCGATAACTTCTCATCGGGTAGTCAGGAGATCAAACTGCAAATCCGCCCTGAAGCTGAGGCTCTAGGGTTAACTCTGTCTGATCTCGCTCGCCAAGTACGTTATGGTTTTTATGGTTATGAAGCCCAACGTATTTTGCGTAATAAAGAAGAAGTCAAAGTGATGGTGCGCTATCCATTAGAGCAGCGCCGCACAGTAGGTCATCTTGAGAACATGATGATCCGCACTCCAAGCGGTGCAGCGGTACCTTTCTCTACCGTGGCAAAGCTAGAGCTTGGTGACTCTTTCTCGTCAATCACCCGCGTTGATGGTCGCAGAGCTATTAGCATTAATGCTAATGCTGACACCAACAAGGTCGAACCTTCTAAAGTTGTCGGCGAGATCCAAAAGGATTTCCTACCAACGCTGCAAGCCAAGTACCCTAACATCTCAACCGCCCTCGATGGTGGCAGTGCCGACGAGCAAAGTGCCTTGATAAGCTTATTGCAGGGTTTCTTCTTTGCGCTATTTACTATTTACGCGCTAATGGCTATCCCGCTTAAATCTTATAGTCAGCCGTTAATCATTATGTCGGTGATCCCATTTGGCATGATTGGTGCGCTATTTGGTCACTTTATCTTAGGCCTCAATATGAGTATTTTGAGCCTATGTGGCATCGTGGCATTAGCCGGTGTAGTAGTGAATGACTCGCTGATTTTAGTCGACTTTGTTAACCGCGCACGCGCTGAAGGACAAAGCATAGTTAAAGCCGCAGTGGATTCAGGCTGCTATCGCTTTAGAGCGATTATTCTGACGTCGCTCACCACCTTTGTTGGCTTAGTGCCAATTCTGTTAGAAAAGAGTTTGCAAGCACAGATTGTGATCCCTATGGCCGCATCACTAGCCTTTGGTATCTTATTCTCAACCGTTGTAACCTTAATATTGGTACCTTTGCTGTACATCATCTTGGATGATATTAAACGCACTTCACGTCGTTTCTTCAATTGGTGGTGGCAACCGAAATCGGATCAAGCTTCGGTTTAACGTAAGCTTTTTAAAAGGGAGACATTGAGTCTCCCTTTTTAATGCCCTCTCACCGACTCATATTAGAGAATCCGATCCAGCAAACAGATTTACTCAGCCTGAACCATTAAGCTGTTATTCACCATCTCTCGATAAGCTCGCTCATGACCGACAACCAAGCCACACTCGTTTACGATATACGTGATAGCCGCTACCTCAATATTACCGGTCGCTGCACCTTAAGATGCCAATTTTGCCCAAAACATAATGGCAGTAAACAAGTGCACCAATACCAACTCGATCTTAACCGTCAACCCAAGAGCCAGGAGCTGATTGCGCAATTGGGTGATGTTTCAGAGTTTGATGAATATGTATTTTGTGGTTATGGCGAGCCAACGTTAAATTTAACCACTCTGCTCGAAGTCGCTAAAGAGATTAAGCTGCGTGGCGGTAAGGTCAGGGTCAATAGTGACGGGTTAGGCAATCTGTTCCATCGACGCAATATCTTGCCCGAGCTTGCCACTTGTGTTGATAGCCTGTCTATTTCACTCAATGCCGATACCGAAGCGCTGTATCTTCAGCATTGCCGCCCAAAACTTGCGGGCGCTTACCCTGCCTTACTCGAATTTATTAAGCTTGCACCACAATATATTAAGGATGTGCAAGTATCTGCAATCAATGGCTTAGAAGGAGTTGATATCCAGGTTTGCCGTGAAATAGTTGAAAGCAGAGGTGCAAGCTTTAAACAACGAGAGCTCGATATCGTCGGTTAAAGGATTTAGGGTGTAGGTTTGAGTTTGAGTGTGGATTTGGATTTGGCTTTAGCCCTAAGGCATAGCACCAACAAACTTAAGCTCCCTGTAAATTACGTCGCGTAAGTTTAATCATGCCATTGAATACTTAAGGCCCATAGTGAGCTAAAACCCTATCAATATCTTGTTCGTATGAGGTTAACAAACACTGGTTAGAGGGACATTTCGTGTTAAGATACTGAGCATAATAACTGTAATCAAATTCGATACATGCTAACCCGCAAACAACCTTTATTGATAAGTGCCCAGGGGATCCATTGGTCCCAAGCTCGCATTTTAGCCGCCGCTAGTCAGTTCTGTATGCTACTAGTCTCGGTGATCATTCTTACTAATATCATAATCACCTTAGGTGAAAGGCGTTTGCAGGAAGACTGGGCAACTCAGAGATACAGTGAGCTACAAGCCGTTGGTGCGTTAATCTCAGATAAAGTGACCTTCCAGCAGTTTAGAACCCAGATGTTTGCAAAGTCAGAACTGCTTAAACATTACCTTGCGCTACCCAGCCCAGAAAACCAAGCTAAGCTACTGGATAACTGGGACATTCTAGTCGATAACGTCCCAGAGCTATTAGGCATCGCCCTGTACGATCCGCAAGGCCAGCACAGATTTGCCACCACGAATGACTTTGGTAAAGAGAGTCTCCCTCCTGCATTACTCGGTGCTACCCGTAATATGGGCGGCAATGAGATTTATACCTCACCACTAGAATTTACGCCGATTAACGGCAAACTTGAGCCCTTCATGTATCAGTTCTCATGGCTTGAGAATCCTGACCAGAGTGTACGTGGCTACCTGGTGACCTATAACTCGATGTCGAAAATGCTCAAAAGCATAAAACCCGCCTACTCGAGTAAACAGGCACCGTTAATGATGTTAGATACCCAGGGCTTACTCTATGCTGGAGCCCAGTCAAAACCCAACATCAGCCGCTTACCTGAAACTATGGGCGGCAGCTTGAAGCAGTCATACCCAGCCCTTTGGCGCAAAATGGCCATGAGCAACTTTGGCCAGTTCCATGGCGATGTTGCCACTTTCGTTTATCTGAAGGTGGAGCTAACCACTCAATATGAAACCCGCCGAGAGTATTTTTTAGTCTCTTATATCAAGAATGAAGACATAGCGTCCAAATTCTCTCAATGGCGCAATATTCTTATTGGGGGAGCGATACTGCTCACCTTACTGGCAAGCTTTGTCATCTTCTTAACCCATGCGTACCGATTAGTGCAGCGTTCTCGTGAGTTTAGTATCGACATGACTAACCGCTTATTCGATAGTGAGGACGGTTGCGTCATAGCTAACGATAGTGGCCGCGTGCTAACGGCTAACCCTGCTTCATCTAAGCTGCTAGCTCTGCCTCTCGATGAACTCTCAGATCGTAGCTTACAACGTATCCTTAATTTAAATGACGACCAATATAGTGATTTCCTCCAAATCATGGAAGCTGAGCAGCATTGGCAAAGTGAGCTATGTATTGATAGTACGCCTGAGTCTTGGCTGAAAGTTCGTGTACGCTTTGAAACCAGTAAAGATGAGAAGCGTCGCTATATGCTAGTCACTTTTGAAGATATAAGTGAGCTAAAACAGAGTCAAAAAGAGGCGATGTTAAACTTCTTACTTAACGACGGCCCCATCGCTTGTGTATTGACCGATCCTAAAGGTCTTGTGGTTAAGTCAAACAACGCTTTCAATTCGCTGCTGCAGATTGAAGCTGACGAAGCGCTAAACGTTACCCACTTATTAAGTGAGGACTTTAGCAATCATTGGCCGCAAATCGCCCAACAGTTGATCATTCAAGGTACTTGGAAGGGGCAGGTTTTTGCCCAATTTGATCATACAGAAGATACTTGCCTACAAACAACCTTAAAAGGCCATCTAGACAGTGGCGGTGAACTAGAGTTCATCCTCTGTACTTTTGAGCCAGCAAGACTCGACCCGGCCAATAGAGCCTCCAGTGGCTTAGTACCACACAGAAGCACTGTCTTCAATCACAAGAGCGATCTAGAGCGATACTTCAATAATTTAAGCCAGCATTGTAAGGACTTCTCCAGCTTACTGATTTTGGATATCAGCGCCGAAGGTATGTTGAGCCATATGAGTGATATTGGTCAGCTTGAATCTCGTCAAAAAGAAGTGGAGATCCATTTACTGCGAGATCTACCTCACCGCTATCAAATGTCCCATTGGCAGCTCGGTAAGCTTATCGTGGTATTGCCCGATACTGACTCAGATCAGGCGCACTACTTCGCTATTGAGACACTCAATAAGCTTACAGACAATGGACTAGGAGAAGGGATCTGCATAGGTATCGCCTCCTATCAAACAAAGCAGGACCTTGAGCAATTTATTGCCAATGCCGAAGTAGCCTTAAAGCGAGCCAAACAGACCGGAGAGCAGAATATCTGCCAAGCCTACACCCGACTTCTGACTTAACATAAGTCTCGCACCGTTAGATAAGCCCTCACTCAACAAGAGGGCTTGCACCTTTTAATACCAATTAGTATAAAGATTTGGTCGCTCAGCGAGAGTTTAGCGGCACTGAGACAAGGCAACGAGTGCAGAGCATAGTTACTCTACGTTTAAGCTTGTTAACGCAGTATCAGAGCCGCTAAAACTCGCCATTCTGGAGCGTTTTTGGCTGCCTACTTCTGCGTTGAATAACTTCACAAGGGAGCAACCATTCTTTCAGTTATTCGCCTTGAATTAGTTTGCCAAAAACGCTCTGAGTTGAGCAACTTCTTATACTGGTTGGTATAACTCCTCTTCGAAAGGAGCATCTTCCATACCCGCGACTCCAGAAGGTAAGTCACTCTCGGTAATCTCAATAATAGCAGAACGATTCATAGTGATTTTATAACGCGCATATTGGGAGTCTTGTTTACCTTCACGCAGCGCAACAATCAGATTCACTTGATAGCGACGTTCAACTGACTCATTACTTATCTTCCCGTCATGCTCCTTATAGATCTTAGCCTTACCGCGCTCTAGGTTACGAGCAAAAGGCACAAAACTGAAGTTAACTTGCTCCTGAATCATCGAATATCCGGCTAAGAAGTCCTTGTGCGACACTCGAGTATGAATGCCGTAATGGAAGATTTCAGAATCAATTTTATTCTGACTATGTCGCTTAGTGAGGATCTTTGATACGGCGTCAGGAAGCTCCTTTTTGCGCATAAATTCAAGCCAAACTAATTGGCGAGCGATAATATTTTTACTGGTTGTATCGCTTAGCAGGCGACTCCAACGGGGTCGTCCTTTTTGAATAACTCGCCACATTGCATTGCGAATATCATCTTTAAAGATCTCACGGAAACCGTAAATCACCGCCAAAGTCAGCACTAAAGCTATCGTCAGACCGCTAAAGAAGCCCTGAGCCTTAATAATCAATGCAGAAACCACCAACATCACCATGCCAGTAGCAATACCTGTGGTCATTTTTTTAAGCCCAACCCCTAAGGTTTTTAGCTCCTCTTTAAGTACAACACCTTGCTGAATTAATCGACGTAGCAGCAGCATTTTATTGGCAATACGGTTGGGGTCTTTGATCGTTTGGGCTGAATTATAATTATTCTCTTGTCGGTACAAGGCCTCCGCTCGGCATAGCGCAACCACCTTGTCGGTCACTTCAGTAAAGTCACTACTTCTTGGCGCGTGCGCAAGCAGTTTGAGTAAGCGCTGCTCACATAGCCAAGAAAGGTAGTTATCCGCGTTTTCAAAGTAGGACTTCCACTTTTCATCACTGGGCTCGTTACGCCTAAAACGCTTAAGTAGGTGAATAACCTGCTCACTCAACTCATCGAGCGAGTGATAAAACTTTTCAAGATCTTCAATCTGAGACAACTCTTTACTATCGGTCTCAATGGCTACCGAAAACTGGTAGGCAAACAAGTTTAAGTACAGCCTAAACTCGTCAACGGTGCGTTTTTTCTGGCTGACAAAGCGACTCTGTACTAGCGGCAGATGCAAGCCCGATGAGTAATAAGAGCGACGACCTGTGATTGAGGAGTGATAATACTCCTCCTCGTTAAGGCTCTGTGGATTGATCCCCATCTCTTTAGGAAGAAAAAAATACAGATCAAGACGTCGACTATCACCGGACTCCATCTGATGAAGAAACTTAATCGATAGTGCTTCTTCCTGCTTTATTCTGACTTTAGACACAAACACCTTTTAAATGACAAAGAAAATGATGGGGTAATGACAATATTGAACGTTATTGTATGAGGGGTGCAACTAACTTCAATGATCTCCATTAGTCGGCACACTAAGCCACGATATTGTTTACGTTAGCATAATTAAGAGAGCTATAACCGTAAGAAACAACCTAGACTCCATTTAGTTTAACTGAAATTTCATCGCTTGTTGTGACTCATCCCGGTAAGCATAATTTATTTAGCCAATTATCTGTTGCGATGTGAACTCATCACTAAAGCTGGCTAGTGACTCAGTTTACAGGCCCATAGATGATTACCAGGACTTATTTGGATAGTAACGACTCCAGCGGCTTTATTCATCTCTAGAACTTTTATCAGAAAGGGTTTACTTGGCTCATCAGAAAGTTGCTTTTGCGCCGCTGTGATTGCCATTTGTAATGACTCACTATAATCAGTTTGTAATAGCCCCCTTAAATACTGTCCCTGATTTAATTCCACTTCATAGGTAAGAATAGGCGCCTTAACTTTAGTCACCGTTCCCTTAGCCATAATCTTGTGAGCTAGCTTATCTCCCTTGAAGAAACTTAACGACAAGTTGACCCCGTTAAGGGTGTTGGCCATCTCTAATCTTTGTGTCGATTCAAAGCCTGTTCCAACACGGTAAGAACCCGAGGTACAGGAAAGCATTGAAGCTTCATCTGGAGCAGTTGAGTGATCAAGCAGCAAACACAAACCAAAGATAAAGGTTAATGTGGCAAGTATAGGTGTAGCCTTAAAACCAGAAAATGGCCCGCTATTTAATCCTTTATTCACAGAATCCGGCCTCTTTTAACCATTCAACATCAATGAAATGCCAATCATTAGCCACGTTATTTACTTTTAAATTGTTACACGCCTTACCGTCATCGGCTAAGTTATTCATCAAAAAATCAAGCCTATTACCATCGCTCGATGGCGCAATATAAACTCGCTGCCACTTAAGCGTGTCACAGCTTGCTAGTAACTGTGATAGCTCTTTAACACGACTACGATAATTATTTCTATCTTGATCATTTTCATAAATAGGCACCAATATAGATTCAGTTCCTGCGATTTTGAATTTTTCTGGCATCGACAAGCGGATATCCGATGTTGTTTGTAGATTAGTCGCAAGAAAAATGATCAGTAAGATCCCAAGAATTAAACACAGTACATAGTTTTTAATTGAGAAAGAGTTAAGTGAGCAGTTAAACATCCGCTTATCTTGTGCTTTAACATGCAGTAGGTAGCCTTGCTTACTAATCACTTCAATCCAATTAGCATGCTCAGCACCTAAAAAGCGTTTAATATTTTGTACCGCGGTGGCGATATCATGATGGGTCACAACCTTCGGCAACAACTTATCGCACATAGATTCAATAGATACGACCTGGCCTCTCGATGCCAGTAACTGCTCGATAACTAAAAATTCGATGTTAGATAATTTAAATGCAGAGACTTTTTCGGAGCCTGTATGAATCAGCTCTCCAAGTTCTACATCAAATCGGTATGGACCTATATACACGTTAACCACTCTGACTCAATAATTACCAAATAGTTTACTGGCATTCACCCATAGAGTCCGTGATTAATTAGCATGAAACGGGGGGCTGATTTAGCTTTCGTGAGGTCTAGCACACTAACTTAGTTATTATTTAACCAACTTGCGATACATCTAGATACACAAATGAATTACGGGTTGAAAATTGTAAACCATCAAAAAATTCACCACCCAAAAGAACACCAAACAAACACCAAATGAAAACAAAAAGGCACCTATCTGGTGCCTTTTGTTGACAAAAACTTACACTTTTTAGCGCAACAAACGAATATCAACCTAAGCAAATATCGTTACTGTTAATCTATTTAGAAGGCGTATAACAGAGTCATGTTTGTCTCTGTATCAGTGCTCTCTTTGTCATCAAGCGGGCTATCATTGTAACGAACAATAACCGCAAATTTCATTGCTAACGCGCCGACGATATTAGCCGTAATAGCCGACTCAGAACGCCCCTCTAAGCTATCACCATAGTCAGCAACAAACAGTTGAGTAAACTTAGAGCTTTCACTGAACTCATAGGTGAAGTTAACCGCGCCGTGAGCGACAACGCTATCTTCGTTATCATAACCGAGTATTGCAGTCTGCTCATCATCTAGCTTCTTGTAGATATAACCAGGACCAACCTCAGCACTTAGGAACATATTACCGCTGTCGATAAACTTGTGACCATAACCGGCAGAAGCAACGGCCTTATAGTCATAACCAGTAAATGGATCGACTTCATAGTTACCGGTGATATACATATAGTTCTTCTCATCGAACTTATAATCACCTTGAATACCACCATAGTAACGCTTAGCAGTAACCTCTCCAGTGTCTTCTTTATACAAGCCTTCAAACAGGTACTGGTTTTCCCAATTACCTAGCTCTTGCAGCATGTTTAAACGACCCTTTACCGACGAGGTTTCAGTGTTACCTGTGGTTAATGTCGCACCGAGCTCGGCTTCACCAGCAAAGGTCTTATCGCCTTCAACAAAGTCAGCCCCTGCGTGCGCAGCAAAAGGAGCCGCCATTACCACTGCCATAGCCGTAAGCATTTTTTTCATATTATTAGTACTCCGTTTACTAAACTCCCTAAAAATCCGCGCAATATTAACATTTTGCACCAACGATTGAAAACAGGTAGTACATCTTTAATGATATGGCAAATTGAATTTTTCTACGCTATCGACTCACTGCGACGAGATATAAATATCGGGCAAAAAAATACCTGCACATTGGCAGGTATTTTTAAACAAGCATTAAGCCATTATCAAATTCGGATTACTTGATTTGTGGATCAAGTTCGCCTGACTGGTAAGCTTTATACATAGCTTGTAGTGACTTAGGCTTGATCTTAGACGCCATACCCGCACAACCAAAGGCTTCGTAACGTGTAGTACAGATGTCAGCCATCGCTTCCATTGACGCCTTCAAGAATTTACGAGGGTCAAATTCAGCTGGGTTTTCAGCAAGGAACTTACGTACCGCACCAGTTGATGCAAGACGTAGATCGGTATCGATGTTAACTTTACGCACGCCGTGCTTAATGCCTTCAACGATCTCTTCTAATGGCACGCCGTAAGTTTCAGGGATAGCACCACCGTACTGGTTGATGATCTCTAACCACTCTTGCGGTACTGAAGAAGAACCGTGCATAACAAGGTGAGTGTTAGGAATACGTGCGTGGATCTCTTTGATACGGTCAATACGTAATACGTCACCGGTAGGCTTACGGCTAAACTTGTAAGCGCCGTGGCTAGTACCGATAGCGATTGCTAGTGCATCTACGTGAGTGTCTGCAACAAAGCGCGCCGCTTCTTCTGGAGTCGTTAGCATTTGATCCATAGTTAGGATACCAGCAGCGCCGATACCATCTTCTTCGCCAGCTTCACCCGTTTCTAGGCTACCTAAACAACCGATTTCACCTTCAACAGACACACCACAAGCGTGAGCAAATGCAACCGTACGACGAGTCACGTCTACGTTGTACTCGTATGATGCTGGTGTTTTACCATCAGCCATCAAAGAGCCGTCCATCATCACTGATGACATACCCAACTGAATAGAACGCTGACAGATATCAGGATCAGTACCATGGTCCTGGTGAATACATACAGGGATATCTGGATACTGCTCAAGTGCAGCCGCCATTAGGTACTTAAGGAACTGTGGACGCGCGTACTTACGTGCGCCAGCAGAAGCCTGAACGATCACAGGGCTGTCAGTTGCTTCAGCAGCCTGCATAATTGCACGCATCTGCTCAAGGTTGTTCACGTTAAACGCTGGAACGCCGTATCCGTGCTCTGCAGCGTGATCTAACATTTGACGTAGGGAAATTAAGGCCATTTTTTACTCCAATAATAGGGTGAGTCGCCTCACCAAGGTCACTATCGTTTGGATGGATTTTTATGCTCTAGCGTTACCCGTTCTAAACGGGTTAACACTAAGGCGGTTACTTTTAATTTTTATTGTTATCTATGCTGCGAAAAACAGTTTTATCAATAATCGATAAAGCATTTATTGAAACTGTTTTTTATACAAAATTGTTCACTGGTTTGTTGGCGGCTAGTGTAACCCCGACAAATGTCGATTTAAAGTCTGCCAACAACCAGTTTGGTAATTTTTTTGTATGTGCGCGCCAATCGGTGTCGATTACTGACCGCGACTCTCTAACATAGCAACAGCAGGCAGCTCTTTTCCTTCTAAAAACTCTAGGAAAGCGCCGCCACCAGTTGAAATGTAAGACACTTTGTCAGCGATACCATACTTATCGACAGCAGCTAATGTGTCACCGCCACCAGCGATAGAGAAGGCATTTGATTCAGCAATCGCTTGAGCAATACGCTTAGTGCCTTCACCGAACTGATCAAACTCAAATACACCAACTGGGCCGTTCCAAACAACTGTGCCGGCATTTTTGATGATTTCAGCTAGCGCTTCTGCGCTGTCTGGGCCGATATCGAAAATCATATCTGTGTCAGATACAGCACTAACATCTTTAAGTGTCGCAGCCGCTGTAGGGCTGAACTCGCTGGCAACAACTACATCTGTAGGTACAGGAATATCGCCACCGCGGCTCTGTGCGTTAGCAACAAGGCGCTTAGCTTCTTCAATCAAATCTGCCTCATAAAGAGACTTACCGACCTTGTGGCCAGCTGCAGCAACGAAAGTGTTGGCAATGCCACCACCCACTACAAGTTGGTCAACTTTGGTCGATAGGCTTTCAAGCACTGTCAGTTTTGTCGATACTTTAGAGCCACCAACAATGGCAACCATTGGACGTGCTGGGTTATCTAGCGCTTTACCTAAAGCTTCTAGCTCTCCCGCTAATAATGGACCCGCACAAGCGATAGGTGCATGTAAGCCAACACCGTGAGTCGATGCTTGTGCGCGGTGAGCCGTGCCGAATGCGTCCATCACGTATACGTCACAAAGTGCCGCCATCTTCTTAGATAGCGCTTCATCGTTCTTCTTCTCACCCACGTTAAAGCGGACGTTTTCGAATACAACCACTTCACCGACAGCAACTTCGATACCGTCTAGGTATTCGCTAGCAAGGCGTACAGGGCAATCTAGCGCCTTGGTTAGGTAATCAACCACAGGCTGCATAGAGAATTCAGCGTTGAACTCGCCTTCAGTTGGACGGCCTAGGTGAGACATCACCATTACCGCGGCGCCTTTTTCAAGGGCAAGTTTGATAGTCGGTAGCGAGGCACGCAGACGCGCGTCACTAGTAACCACACCATTGCTTACAGGTACGTTAAGATCTTCACGAATAAGCACACGCTTAGCTTGAAGGTCTAAATCTTTCATATTAAGAATCGTCATTTTCATGCTTCCTTACTACTTAAGTTAAAATTAAAAATTAAAGTTAAAAATTCAATCAAACTGTGCAACTAGACCGTCAGGACACAACACCGACGTTCTAGGCTCTAGGTTCTAGGTTCTAGTTCTAGGTTCTGTATACAACACCAAGCCAGCTCTGACCGCCTCCGCTGATATCGTCTTAGCTATTCTCGAGTTATCACCTGCTCTTTCGGCTTTTATCGTCTCTAGAATCTAGAGCACTCGTAAACTCACTGCGAGGACGCTTCGCGGCTAGAGCGAACTTCGTCCTGCTATACAATCAAAAGACAACATTATGTTTTATTATGTAGGTTGGGCTTTAGCCCATCATCGATGACGGCATAAATGCCGACCTACAAATGCTGTTTATCTATCCGCTTTTGCCTTTCCGGCTCTTACCGTCTTAGCTTGTCCCGGCCTTTCCCGGCTTTTATCGTATCTAGAATCTAGAGCACTCGTAAACTCGCTGCGAGGACGCTTCGCGGCTAGATCGGACTACGTCCTGCTATACAATCAAAATCCGGTACAGTGCTTTTATGTAAATTGAGCTTTAGCCTTTCCGGCTCTTACCGTCTCAGCTTGTCCCGGCCTTTCCCGGCTCTTACCGTCTTAGCTTTTCCTAGATCCTGCTTTTCCTAGCACCTAGGACCTTCTCAGCTCTTAAAACCTAGGACCTTCTTTTAGCCTTTATCATCTCTAAACTGGTATCTAGCATGCGGTTAGCAAAGCCCCACTCGTTATCACACCAGAGTAATAATTTAACTAAGTGGCCATCACTGACTCGAGTTTGCGTACCATCAACGATGCTTGAGCGTGGGTCGTGGTTAAAATCACACGACACTAATGGCTCGTTAGTAAATCCGACTACCCCAGAAAACGAACCTTGGGTTGCTTGTTCTAGTACTCGGTTAACGGTTTCGATATCGACGCGCTTATTGAGCGTAACGGAAAGGTCGATAGCGGTAACATTGATGGTAGGCACACGTACTGAGATAGCTTCAAACTTGTCTTTCATATGCGGCAAGATGCGCTCAATACCACGAGCAAGTTTAGTATCTACAGGAATAATTGACTGACCAGCAGCGCGGGTTCTGCGCAAATCGTCATGATAGGCATCAATAACTTGCTGATCGTTCATCGCCGAGTGGATTGTGGTGATGGCACCACTTTTGACTTCGAAGTGCCTGTCGAGCACATCGATAACCGGTACGATACAGTTTGTTGTGCAAGAGGCATTAGACACAACCGTATGTTCGGCTTTTAATAATTCGTGATTCACACCATACACTATGGTGGCATCGACATCGCTTGACGACGGATGGCTGATTAATACTTGTTTAGCACCCGCTTTAATATGCGCCTCACATTGCTGCCTGTCGTTAAGTACACCCGTGGCCTCGAAAACGATGTCGATATCCATCTCTTTCCAGGGCAATTTAGCAGGATCGGGTTCATGCAGCAGCTTAATGGCATCATCGCCAATAATCATATGCTGATTGTCGAGCTTAACTTGGGTGTGAAAACGTCCGTGAGTGGTGTCGTATTGGGTGAGATGAAGCATGGCTTCTGGTTTGGCTAACTCGTTAATTGCCACAATCTGAATACGATCGCGTTTGGCAGACTCATACAGTGCCCGAAGAATTGAACGACCAATACGGCCGTAGCCATTAATAGCGACTCTGATCATGAAAGCTTTCTATTCCCTTTAACAGCCCATTTATTGATACAACAACGGCCTACCCCAATAGGTAAGCCGTTGTATCATAATTGCTTAACGTGCAAAACACGTAAAGCATTATTCAGCATCATAGAGCAATATGCTGATGCAATGTACCGATTAATCTTAAGGTTTCCCGGTAGATTAGCCTGCCATTGCATCAAATGCCCTAACACGTTAGTTGCTTATAGACCGTTAACGGTTGCAACAACGTTTTCAACAGTAAAGCCAAAGTGCTTCATCAAGTCGCCGCCTGGAGCAGATTCGCCGAAGGTAGTCATACCCACAACTGCGCCGCCAAAGCCAACATACTTGTGCCAGAAATCAACGTGAGCCGCTTCAATCGCAACACGCTTAGTCACAGAGGCTGGTAGTACAGACTCTTTATAAGCCGCATCTTGCTTATCGAACTCATTTGTCGATGGCATAGAAACAACACGAACCTTCTGACCTTGCTCAGTTAGTGCTGCAGCAGAATCAAGTGCTAGCTGAACTTCAGAGCCAGTAGCAATAAGGATTAAGTCTGGCGTGCCAGCGCAATCACTTAGTACATAACCACCTTTAACTACGTTAGCTAACTGCTCGGCAGTACGTGCTTGCGCAGGTAGGTTTTGACGGCTGAAGATTAGCGATGTAGGCGCGTTACGGCGCTCGATTGCATTCTTCCAAGATACAGCTGTTTCAGCCGCATCACATGGACGCCATACAGTCATGTTTGGTGTCATACGTAGGTTTGCAAGCTGCTCAACCGGCTGGTGAGTTGGACCATCTTCACCTTGACCGATAGAGTCATGGGTGTAAACGAAGATGTTCTGAATACCCATCAGTGCTGACATACGTACAGCGTTACGTGCGTATTCCATGAACATCATGAAAGTTGCGCCGTAGTTGATGAAACCACCGTGTAGAGAAGCACCGTTCATGATACCGCTCATGCCGAATTCACGTACACCGTAGTAGATGTAGTTACCAGCAGCATCGTCTTGAATGCCTTTAGAACCAGACCAAAGCGTTAGGTTAGAACCTGCTAGATCTGCAGAGCCACCTAGCATTTCTGGTAGGATTGCACCAAATGCACCAATCGCATTTTGTGAAGCCTTACGGCTAGCAATACCTTCAGCTTTATCTTGGCTCTCTTGAATGAAAGCTTGTGCTTTTTCTTCAAAATCTGCTGGTAAGTCACCGGTGATTACACGGCGCTTGTATTCAGCAGCTAGTTCTGGGAATGCAGCTTCATAAGCAGCGAACTTGTCGTTCCAGCTTGCTTCATTCGCAGCACCAGACTCTTTAGCATCCCAACCCGCGTAAACGTTTTCAGGAATTTCAAATGCGCCATGGTTCCAACCAAGGAATTCACGTGCAGCTGCGATTTCAGCATCACCTAGTGGTGCGCCGTGACAATCGTGGCTGCCAGACTTGTTTGGCGAACCAAAACCGATTGTGGTTTTGCAGCAAATCATTGTTGGCTTGTTAGTCACTGACTTCGCTTCTTCGATAGCTGCGCGGATTGCGTCGCTGTCGTGTCCGTCTACGTTAGCAATTACGTGCCAGCCGTAAGACTCAAAACGCTTAGGCGTATCGTCAGTGAACCAACCTTCTACGTGACCGTCGATAGAAATACCGTTGTCATCCCAGAATGCGATTAGCTTGCCTAGACCTAAAGTGCCCGCTAATGAGCATGCTTCGTGAGAGATACCTTCCATCAAACAGCCATCACCAAGGAAGCAGTATGTGAAGTGATCAACGATGTCGTGACCTGGCTGGTTAAACTGTGCAGCCAATGTCTTTTCAGCAATCGCCATACCAACAGCGTTACTGATACCAGCGCCTAGTGGGCCTGTTGTAGTTTCAACACCTGGTGTGTAACCGTATTCTGGGTGACCTGGTGTTTTAGAGTGAAGCTGGCGGAAGTTTTTCAACTCTTCGATAGGAAGTGCATAACCTGTAAGGTGTAGCAAAGAGTAGATAAGCATAGAGCCGTGGCCGTTAGAAAGGATAAAGCGGTCACGATCAACCCACTCAGGGTTGTTTGGGTTGTGCTTTAGGAAATCGTTCCATAGCACTTCAGCAATATCAGCCATCCCCATTGGTGCACCAGGGTGACCTGAATTGGCTTTTTGAACAGCATCCATGGTCAATGCGCGGATTGCGTTTGCGAGTTCTTTACGAGATGACATGCTCTCTCCTGCTTCTTTTGAGGTATTGAGGCTTAGATAAAGAAAAGGGCCGCAAATTTGTATTTGCTTTTCCCTTCCCTACAGCAAATTTTGGAGCCATATTTTCGCCTACTAGGCAGTAGGACGCAAATTTAATTCACCCAGAATGAAAAAAATTGGCACTTTTAAGTTAGATAAATAACGCTTGAGCCACCTAAGACTAACAAACTAGTCGTTTTTATCGACAAAGAAGTTTATTAAAGCCAGTACTGTCAGTTCTAAGTGCTATTTTTTGATCATCTTTTATGATGAACACTCTCTCATGCGACCCACAAATAACCTTAATTAACAGCACCATAAATCAAATATAAAATACATCTTTGCCAAGGTGGATAAAATAAATACCGCGAGTAACTGCACAAAATTTAGTGAAGGGGGTGTCATCGACTCGGTTTTCCACTAGAATAGCCGTCTAGATGTAGATACTTCTACACATTCAAATTGTTTAAAGACGAGATTTTCCATCATGGCAAAGCACTTGTTCACCTCTGAGTCGGTCTCAGAAGGTCATCCAGATAAAATCGCCGATCAGATTTCTGATGCGGTACTAGACGCAATTTTGGAGCAAGATCCAAAAGCTCGTGTAGCATGCGAAACTTATGTCAAAACTGGCATGGTTATGGTTGGCGGCGAAGTTACTACTTCTGCTTGGGTTGATATCGAAGAGATCACCCGTAAGACTGTACGTGACATTGGCTACACTCACTCAGATATGGGTTTTGATGCCGATTCTTGCGCCATCCTAAACGTGATTGGTAAGCAGTCTCCAGATATCAACCAAGGTGTTGATCGTGCAGACCCTAAAGAACAGGGTGCTGGTGACCAAGGTCTAATGTTTGGTTACGCTAACAACGAAACTGACGTACTAATGCCTGCGCCTATCACTTACTCGCACAAGCTAGTTAAGCGTCAATCTGAAGTTCGTAAAGACAAGACCCTTCCATGGTTACGTCCTGATGCGAAGAGCCAGGTAACTTTTGCTTATAACTCAGATGGCAGCGTTGCTGGTATCGATGCAGTTGTTCTATCTACGCAGCACAGCGAAGATGTGACTCAAGCAGACCTAATTGAAGGTGTAATGGAAACCATCATCAAGCCAGTATTACCGGCTAAGTGGTTATCTAAAGACACTAAATACTTCATCAACCCAACTGGCCGTTTCGTTATCGGTGGTCCAGTAGGTGATTGTGGTCTAACGGGTCGTAAGATCATCGTTGACACATACGGTGGTATGGCTCGTCACGGTGGTGGTGCTTTCTCTGGTAAAGACCCATCAAAAGTTGACCGTAGTGCAGCATACGCAGCACGTTACGTTGCTAAAAACATCGTTGCAGCTGGTCTAGCTGACCGTTGTGAGATCCAAGTGTCTTACGCAATTGGTGTTGCAGAGCCAACTTCAATCAGCATCGAAACATTTGGCACAGCTAAAGTTGGCGAAGAGCTATTGATCGACCTAGTACGTCGTCACTTCGACCTACGTCCATACGGTCTAACAGAGATGTTGAATCTAGCTCGCCCAATCTACCAAGCGACTGCTGCATACGGTCACTTTGGTCGTAACGAGTTCCCATGGGAAGCAACAGACAAAGTTGACGCACTACGCGCTGACGCAGGTCTATAATCGTTATCGATTAATTCGGCGTTGCTGGTTCAACGCCAATAAAAAACCGCCACTTGGCGGTTTTTTTATGTCTGGAACATTTATGACGATTTACCATGAATGATTTTTCAAAATAGTAAATCGGCGTTGTGTCTGCAATTAGCAATTTTAAGTTGTGCATCAGAGTGACAAAATTACGCAAGATGCCATAAATAGCGTATTACAGTTAACTTCCAACTGTAGTGGTTCCAATGACCTGCGGTCGGCGTATGCGCAGATACTACCGTGACACGCTATAAATACATCCCTGTAAGCTCGGCCATGACGTCCATGTCATGGACGATCACGGCCGCATCTACACTAAGTTACAAAAACACTATCCCTGCTACCAAAGTAATTAAAGTAATTAATGAACTAGAGCAGGCTATACCAATACGCCATTGATAGTAGAAAACCGACTTTAATGCGACAATTTAACTTTCAGAAATAGACTCACAACCATTTTGTTTATGACAACTGCAATGAATACAAAACTGCAATTAACTTGGTTAGCGCCTGATGAGCGTATCGAGGTGAAGAAGTTCTACCGCCAATATATGCCTTATGCACGCTTGTTACAGAAAGAGTCTGTCTGCGTGTTAACGCAAACAGCCCCTAACCTTGATAGTTTTGGCGAAATCGATAGTGTTGGCGAAATAACTTGCTCCAAAACTATTTGCTCCAAGATAGTAGCCAGTGCACGTATTCGGCCTATTGGTCAGTTAGCCATTTTAACCGGCATGTTGGTGCATCCTGATTTTCGTGGCCAAGGTGTGGGGCATCAGTTGATGGATGCACTTGCATCCGTTATTAGTGACGGCAAGACCTATATTTTTGCCTTAGCGCAATTAGAAGGGTTTTATTCTCAACATCGGTTTAGCGCTGTGTCATCAGCGCCGAATGATATTCAGCAGTTGTTTCTCAAGTATCAGGGGGATGGTGAAAGGTTGGTGTTAATGGGGTTAACTGGTGTCATTGAGCGATAGCTTTCATTTTATTTATTATAAATTCAGAACCTTAGCTAAATTAGGTGGGCGAGCTACAACGAACAATACCCATGAACACACAGTTCATGAGTATTATTGAGCAAGGCAAAGAGTATCTGTTACCGGTATTCATACCAACAGGACGTAACCGTACGAATCACTCGAGTCGGGATACCGTCAGAGTCCACGACCGTTGAAGTGACAGTTGTTTCTCTGCAGCGTTTCATTCTTATCAGTCCTGATAGAAAATGTTCTCTCCATGGGCGGTTCGCATAAAATGCTTCATATTCACTCTGATTAAACTGAATTGTAAGTTGATTAAGCTCATTTCGTAGCCCTTCTTCAACGGTATCAACTATTTTCCAGTAATCATTACTTAGCTCTAGCTTTAAATGCAGTACTAATCCGTTCTCACCTTTCAACTGGATGTAAACGATTGGAGATCCAGCTTGAGTAATCAAATTATCGACAAAGTTTTTCGCCAGAGCGCTCAAAAGCTCTTTTCTACTTGTGCTGAGTGAATTAGTCGTCGTAAATAACGCTGTTTTTCCAGCTTGATAAACAAAGTGTTTCGCCGCGACTAAGTCGAGGAAAGGCTTATCTCTTAGATAATCGTTATAAAATATAAGTCTCTCACCTGCATGGCGGTTTAAACCATCCATAGAGTCGCAGTCAATATCATCCTCGCAGACAATCGTAATGGTGGTATCTATTGGTTTCGCCAAGGTCGGTTGATTAACAATTTCTCCCCGATACTGGCTCACCTTAAAACTCACTTCGATTTCACTTGAGATTTTAACGGGTGTACCATCGGCAAGCGTATCTTCAATTTGATAACTAACAGTTCCTTTGTCATAGCTGATACAAGGCTCATCAAAGCAGGGAGGGTATGCATTGGCGGCCCCGCTATAAAATAGGAAAAGAAGAGCAAATATTAGTTTAGGCATAATTCCATTTATCCTTAAATTTAAATTAATAAACACTAAACCTAGCACACTATATTTTTAATTTACTTGAATAATCTTCAAGCCGACTACTCCTATCTAAGCAAACTTTTTGCTATTGGAACAAGTGGGTCAGAGTAAACTTTCCACAAGACTCACAGAAAACACCAATTCCCCATCGGAGTTGCCGAAGTGCGGAGATGAAAATGCCGTAGAACCATCATGGATGATGGTTCAGGCTCGGCGGGACATGGATGTCCCATCTGAGCCGTTAGGCAATTTTTATTGGAGCATGAGGCCCGTATCTAATGCATGTAACTTCGTCTGGGGCGGCTCGGGAGATGCAAGAGGGGGAAGCTGTTGTCCCCCTTTTGCCCGTGTGTGAGCTGGAAGCTCACGACTTTTATCAAGCCGAGCTTGATTGTTTAAGTTCAGGCGCAGCCTGATAAGTGACAAGGTCACGACGTTAGTTGTTAGACGAAGTCTAACTCAGAGGTCAAGCGCAGCTTAATTGCCAGAAAGCGTAACGTCAGACGCAACCTGACAAACCTATTGATTGGCTAAAACCTCTTCCAGCTTAAGTCCAGTCAGATCTCGAATAGTGCGCCATAAATAATAAAACGTACCCATCATCATCAACATAGATGGCACAGCAATCATTGGATAACTGTATAAACTCAACTCCCCTAACTGCTCATTAAACTCAGGCGTGCCAGTTGGACTAGTCACAATCCATTTCGCCAATATGTAATTCATGGTGGCGGAGAACGCAAACGAGCCTGCAACCATATAGGTAGCAGTCATGAGTCGCTTTTCAAACACAGCCATACAATTGTTCTGTTGTAAACGCTGCATGATCTTATCTACGTCCATCACCGCAGGATTAAAGACTAAGGCTTTAATTAATGGCTTAGAAGTAAAGGTCGAAATAAGCACTGCAATACCAATAACCGCAGGGATTGCGGCTTCTTTAATTGCCAACCACTTAAGGTCAAGCTCCAGCAGACCAATGCCGCCGGTTAGCAGCACATTGGCTAAACCAAGCAAGGCGATAAAATTAAACTTTTTATACTTTATTCGCTCAAATATGCCCCAGCCCAGCGGAAAGCTTAACGCCAACATTAAACCACCACTCGCACCTAGCTGATCATCACCACTTAACTTCATTAGAATAAAAGCGGGAATGACGACACTCACTAACAGGTCAACCATAGGCCGAGGTTTATGCGTCGATGTACTACTCATATGTTGTTTTCCAGGCGAAGCATGCAAGCTTCGAAAAATTTAAAGATAAAAAACCAATACTGTTACTTCCGTGAGGCCAGTTCTCTGATGCCAGTATTGATACTAGATAGTGTACAGGGGCGTAAAAATACCTTGTTCTAACTCCAGTGTCACTCTTGATCAAACATTGTTGAGACAGCAAGTAGCTAAAGCGTGAAGTTCACTCCTTGCTTTAAACGAAAGTGATTCTTTAGCGAAATAGGACTGTAAAACCATTATAGATGATGGCTCTGGTTCAGATTTAGATTCAGGTTCTGGCTCTGCCAGGCATGGCGGCCCATATTAGCCCTCAGGAGCTCTATCACATTAAAGTGTAAAGCTTTAGACGCTACCAAGCACAAACTGTTATTTTTAAAGCCATTAATAACAATAGTTGCCCTCTATGATTATCTTTAACTGTAGCGCCCAAGCCGCTAAATTCTTCGATAAAAATCCCGACAGTGAATCAGTCAAAATCATCGCCCCTACTTATGATGGTGTCCGTCTCGATTCAGAACACTTAACTGCTGATAATGTGAATGACGACAAGGATCCACAATGCGACTCAGATTCTGATTGGGGCTCAGATTGGAATGCGGAGCCGATGCAATGGCAAATCGACATCAAACACGATAGCAAACACATTACCAAGCAAGATAGCGCTAAGCAGTACCTAGTTTGCTGCGAGACTGAAAGCAAGTTCAGTTTGTATTTCGATTGCGAGCAAGTCACTAGCGCCAGCCAATTCGTATCGCTGTTTTTCAGCACTTGGGCGCAAACCCAAAAAGGTTACTCGGAGCGTTATCTTATACCAATCAGTATAAAGATTTGGTCGCTCAGCGAGAGTTTAGCGGTTATGAGGCAAGGCAACGAGTGAAGAGCATAGTTATTCTACGGTTAAGCTCGTTAACATAGCATCAGAACCGCTAAAACTCGCCATTCTGGAGCGTTTTTGGCTGCCTACTTCTGCGTTAAATAGCTTCACAAGGGAATAACCATTCTTTCAGTTATTTGCCTTGAATTAGTTGCCAAAAAACGTTCTGAGTAGATCAACTTCTTATACTGATTGGTATTAATCAACCTGAAGAAGACGATATCACTGAAATGCTGCAGACCATTGAGGGCCTTCAGCAAAACTATCATTGGTATCTACGTACACTTGAAGATGGCCTTGCTCTGACGGAACACTTTGAAGCGGTCTACAATGCTAACCATGAATCAATCTCCAAAGCACAGCAAGATTCTGAAGAGCTAGCACTGCAAACAGTATTTCAAATTTGTCAGGACTGGCTCAACCTAACCGAGCGCCACAATGAATTTGATGAAATGATAGCGCCAGCCGAAGATCTCGATATACGCTCTCTATGCTTGCAGCTATGTAGACTTTTGATAAGCATCAGCTACTTAATTTTTAACTAATACTTATGTTATGGTGTCATCCGTATTCAGCAGGGAACAAGTTTAATACTAATTAGTATAACGGGAAGCACACCATGAAATGGAAGACATGTATTAAGGCGCTACTCATTGCGCCTTTAGCCACAACACCTCTAGCCTTAGCACCGATTGCTCAGGCCCAACAACCAACAGATATTTTAGGCTTACAGCTGAAGATGACGCCCGATGAGGTGGTTCAACGTTTAAATATTCAGCATGGTTCTAAGGTTACCGTCGGTAACATCAACAACCCGACACCAACCGACTTTGCTGAAGCGGCTGCACAAATAGCTAATGAGTATCAAGAAAAGTACTCCCACATTCCTGCAGAGCAACGAAAGCAACTCATTGAGCAAGTTCAACAGCTGCGCCTCGGTAACGAAATTAAAGAGATTTCCTGCTCAGATAGAGCCTGCGATACGCCATTTTTGAAAGCCAACAATATTATATGGTTTATCGCAAGATTTACTGATGATGGCAAACTTGGCAATCTATCAATCCGCCAAAACGTTACTCAGCTGAACGCTAAAACTCAAAAAGCTTTAGAGACAAAATACCATCCTGATGAGGTCTGGGGCGATATTTCCGAGCACCGCTCTGCCAGTTTGAATCGACTATCAAAAGACGCGGAAAACCTAACGATTAAACTCAAGAACTACCCGAATGAGAAACTCATTGAATATAAGCTCTACGACTATAGCTTATTTGATGGCGTCACCACTAAAGAGCAAGCCTTAATCAGTGAGTTCGATAAAAGCTTATAAATAATCAGTGCAAGAAAACCTAAAAATCACTCAACTCTAAGTGGTCAAGAGGCGGTAGCTGCTGCCTCTTTCGCCCCTGTGCAAACAAAGCGCCTGACTTTAACCACCAGTTCCTATCTATTAAGTCCTAGCTATTAAGCATTAGCCATTAGCCGCAAGCTAACTTTAAGATCCTAGGAAATTTGAATACCTAAGTCGTTAGGCGTAGTCTAAATCAAAGCTCAAATTCGCAATATCAGAGAACTGAGTTATAAATATAACTGAGTTCTCAATAGTTATGCCAGAAATCTAACGGAGCCAATATGAAACACTTACTAATGACTGTAGTGATTGCCGCGACATTAACAATAGGTGGTTGTGCCCAACAACAGGAACCCACTGAACCGCAAAACTTTCTCACCAATGACGGTAATGTCAATATCCTGTGGCAAAGTACCAATGACTATAGCGATATCGAGGCAACCTCGGGAGTACAGTCTAAATTTGAACAATACCTTTTCACTGAGCTTACCGACGGGCTTGCTAAGCTAGCAAGTAAGCACTTAGCAAAAGGTCAGCAGCTCGACTTAACCGTCACCAACGTCGATCTTGCTGGTGATGTACAGCCCACTTTTGGTGGTGCGACTAACGATATTCGTGTTGTTACCGATCTATACCCACCAAAAATTAGCTTTGATTATGTGTTAACCCAAAATGGCAAAGTGATAAAATCGGGTAGTGAAAAACTCAATAACATGGGATATCTAATGGATATCCAACCCATAGGAAGCGATGCATTCCCCTATGAGCAAGACCTACTCACCGATTGGTTTAAAAATACCATAGTGCCAGCATTATGATCACTGCGAACCCGCGAACTTCGTTGCCGACTTAGCTCGCAACTCTTAATTGAAAAATAAAGCAAAGGGGCGTCGTTATTGACTAACGACGCCCCTTTCTTGAGCGGGTTTGAGTAGGAAGCTCCACTACATTAAGTCGTTAGATATGGCCTAACGATAAGTACTAACGATACGTTCTAACGATAAGTCCAGAGGAAACCTGAACAGTAAAAACGCGGTATAGCTTGCAAGCATCTAGCACCATTAACAATGGTCAAAATGTGCATTCTCCATGCACATAAACTCAACCTGTTGCATAGACAGTACAGCTGGCTGTAAAACCTCAATCGATTCAGGATTAATGTCTTCTAAACTCGCCACTTCATCAATTTGGTTGCCGTAAGAATTTGTGCGACCACAATAGATAAAGTGTTTATGCCATCGCACTAAGTAAGCTGTTTGTTTTTTACCTTCAAAGGTCACCTCAGCTTCTAATGCGTGGCACTCTTGGCCTTGAGCCGTTAATACCGCCACGACTAATTTAAGGTTATCAAACCCAGATAAGTTTAATGTTAGGTAAGGGGTAAAAATCGATGCGACTGATTCAGATAACATAAAAATCCTTAGAAAAAACTGTCTGAGGTTGGCAAAACTAATAGGTAATAATCACGTTCATCGAAACTGATGTAATCGACAACTTGCATGCCGCCTTTACGCGTATGGGCAGCAAAAGAACCGGCATTATCCTCGGCGATAAAAGTCAGCATATAGGGGAGCTCATTGCCGACCTGCTTCTTAACAAAAGCGACTAAGGCCTCAAATATACCCTGACCGCGATGACGGCTATCTATCCAGATAGGACCATATTGGCAGCAATTATTTTCGGTTAATTTAGCACGATCGTAATCGAGCCTAGGTAAGCGGTTTAGTAGGTTTCGATAAATGGGCCACTGCTTGAAGAAAGACCAACGCCCGGCAATAACATAACCCACTATAGTATCTTCAACTTCTGCCACCACAACCCAATGCTGGTTAACGAGCGTGGTTAAGTCTGCTTGTGTGAAAGATTGCCCCTGCAGCGAATTGTCACGCTGTTCGGCAACCAATTCATCCTGCAAATGGGTTTGTTCCAGTGCGACCAATGCTGTGATATCGCTTGCTTTAGCTCGTCTAATCTTCATTGCTGTTTTGTTAGCTCTATTACCTTAAATACCGCTTGAGTATAACCGAACCAACTTCAGGTAGATAAGCTTCAAACTAGTGATTTAATTAATAAGCATGAAAACGCGCCTACTCATCCAGTGATGTGCCCATAGGTGTACAGGATTTAGACGAATTAAGATCGAGTTCTCACACAATTAACATTTATTCAACCGTCAAAAGTAAGTATAGTTCTTAAACGATTTCAGCTCGATAAAGCCAGTTTATGGCCTAAACGAATAGGTGAGCCCAGCCATGTTAGCCCAAAAAATCAATCATAATATTTGGCTTAGAGACCTAGACCATCCCGCTATAAATCTAGCTAGGTGGCAACAACAGGTCGACTTAATTAGCGAGCTTTATCAGTCTAAAATCACCATTATTATTCAGTCTAACGGTAAAAAGTCTCAGATCACCTGCTGCAACAAGCAGGCTGGCAATCAGGCTGATAACCTTTTTAATGCTGGTGATGAACTCCAAAGGGAGGCCGTAATTGATGCCACCTGCGATACCATTGGCTTTGGTATTGTCCATCTCGATCCGGCTAAAGTTACTGGCAGCTTCGCCTCATTTAACAAACTACTTGCTATCAAGCTCACTTGGCCCGATGGGCGGCTCTTTGGTTGTATCATTATTTGTGACCCTGCCAAAGATAAAGTGAATGCCATCTCGGCCACGGTCTGCGAAATGGTTAAGGCACTGCTTCAAGGTGAATTAAAACAGATGTACCTGACGGAGCAGTTGCATCGATTGTCAGTTCAGGATGAGTTTACCTGCATGCTTAACCCTTACGGCTTTAGCTTGATGGCACCTAGACAACTAAGCTTGAGTCGTCGTTTTGGCTCTCACGCAGGGCTAATAGTTTTAGAAGATTGCCCCTCTTCTCAAGTTCATCACAAATATACCCAGTCGCAACGGATCCGAATTATTGCGCGAATTATTTCCGACAGCATGCGAGAAGCGGATATCTCAGCCAGAATAGATGATGGCCAATTTATCATTCTGGCCTTTGTCGATAATGAGTCTAATATCGATAGCCTGATCGCACGGCTACGTAAGCAAGTTAACAGAGAGGCACCTGAGATTAATCTCATCGTAGGCAAGAGCTTTTTTACCCCAGATACCCAACTATCATTAATCCCGATGCAACAAGAAGCCATCGCAGATTTGGAAAAGAATCGGGATTCTAAAAGAAGGACCTAGGAGCTAGGTTCTAGGGCGCTTCGCTGCTAGGAAAAACAAAAGCCAAAAGCGTCAGGCGGTTATCTTGGGGTTTCTCGCTTTATCTTTTCCGGCCTTTCCTAGCTTTTACCGTCTTTGCTCTTCCTAGGACCTAGGACCTAGGACCTGCTTTTCCTAAAACCTTCTGTTACTTTTGTTTTTGAGCCCACTCTAAAAACAGTGCAATTGGGAAAGGCGACATCATCACCATGCCGAGGCCGGATAAACTAGCAATCAGTACCATGCCTTCTAGCTGCTGCGATAGATTAGATAGAAAATAGATGCCTACACCAGATAACAGCATGCTTAAACCTAGCCAATGCAATATTTTTAAGGGTTTAATTACACTTTTTTGCACTATATGCCGCCTTCTTTGTGTTGATTTTAGTATAAACTACTCACAGTATATCGATATTAACTACTATGGATCCCGAACATGATAAAACAATCCTTATTCCTAGCAAGTTTGCTATTAGGTTTAACTGCTTGTCAGTCGACTCCTCAGACTCAATTAGAGGATTTAGCCATTGAGGGCACATGGCATATTGAGTCAGCTAATGGCCAGCCTGTCATCGATTACAGCCCTGCAGAATTAATCTTTGCTGCCGACGGTAAGCTTACAGGTAACAATAGCTGCAATAACTTTTTCGGTAGCTACGTTCTTGACGGTGAATCACTGCAATTACAACCTGCAGGCAACACGATGAAAGCCTGTGTTGATGCACTGATGGCGCAAGAGCAGCGAGTTATGCAAGTTATGCCTGAAGTGGCTCAAGCTGAGATGGCAAAGGGTAAACTCGTGCTAAAAGATGCTGATGACAATACCGTTATGGTGTTAAGCAAAAAGTAAGCATATAGGTCATAACGACATAAATGTTCCAGACATAACGTCGACTTACCGTGTTAAGAGAACCTTCCATGGTAAATCGACATAAAAAAACCGCCTATTGGCGGTTTTTTATTACTCATATTTTAATGACAATCTAGCTCTTGAACATCTGCTCTAGACGAAAGTTAACAGTTAAGAGCTAACAGTTAAGAGTTTAGCTTTTCAGCCATCTCAGCACTTTCTTCAGCGTTAGCATTGTAATGCTCAACGTCAATCTCGCCTTCTGATTTTGCAATTACAGTCGTCGCAACTAAGTCACCAGACACGTTTACTACGGTGCGCGCCATATCCAAGATACGATCGATACCTGCAATCAATGCTACGCCTTCTAGTGGCAAGCCAACTGTGGTTAATACCAGTGTAAGCATCACAAGACCTGCACCTGGTACACCCGCGGTACCAATAGAAGCCAATGTCGCAGTTAGAATAATGGTGATGTAGTCGACCCAAGTCAGATCAATACCAAAAGCTTGTGCTACAAACAGTGCAGTCACACCTTGATAAAGCGCGGTACCGTCCATGTTGATCGTAGTACCTAGAGGCAACACGAAGCTGGAAATCTTCTTGTTAACACCTAAATATTCACTGGCACACTTCATACTTGCAGGCAGTGTACCTGCCGAGCTTGATGTGGTGTAAGCAACCGCAATCGCGTTGCTGATCCCTTTAAAGAACTGAATCGGATTCAGCTTAGCAAATACCACTAATACAAAGCTGTAGAAACCGACTACATGCAGGAAGCAGCCAATATATACCGCAACAATAACCTTAATAAGCGGCATCAACATATCGACGCCATACTCGCCAGCAACCCATGCCATTAAGCCAAATACACCATAAGGCGCAAGCTTCATCACCAAATCGGTTAGCTTATACATGGCTTCGGCTAGGCTTTCGAATACTTTAATCGCTGGCTTGCCGTGCTCGCCAATCAATACCAATGCAATACCCAGCGCAACTGCAAACACGATCACCTGCAAAATTTGACCACTGGCAAGTGCTGCAATAGGGTTCGTCGGCACGATATCAATCAGTGTTTGCATAATTGAAGGCGCTTGTTTAATCACCTCTGTTGACTCGTGAGCGACCATATCTAGCCCAACACCTGGCTGCATGATATGACCAACCGCTAAACCTAAGGTGATAGCGATTGATGTGGTACCTAGGTAGAAAGCGAACGACTTGAAACCAATGCGTCCCATTTTGGCGGTATCTTGCATAGATGTCACGCCGACAATAAGGGAACAAAACACTAATGGCACAATCAACATCTTGATAGTGTTAACAAATAGAGTACCAATTGGCTTCAAGTAGGTCGCCTGCTCGCCCAAGCTAACCCCGGTTAAAATACCTAACAGCATACCAATCATGATCTGTAGCCAAAGTGGCACAGACATCCAGCTTGACCACACTTTTTTTAGAAGTGAAGGTTGTTGATTCGACATATTTAGACCTTGAACAGTGGGAGGAAGAACAGCCAGAAAATGACTAGCTCAAAAAATAACGCGGCAGTTTAGCATATGCTGCAATAGTGAGAGATGATCTACATCACGCTGTCTCAGGCCGTAGATAAAATGCAAAAAGAACTATAAGGTCATTGAGAGATCGATAATTTTACGCGTCAAATTTTGAGTTTTTATTATTTTTAGAGAAGTGCATTGGATGAAGTGCAGCAGGAGGCTGATCCCGCTCCATAAGGTAGCTCCAATAGGCATCATCAAAGCCTGAAAAAAGCGGCTTGCCTTCGGCGCGTAAAGTCAGCCACCACCAAACAATCCCCCAAAGCCCCAATGTCAGTAGCGTTAGCACAAAGTGCCACCCATGCTTAACCGGCTGCGCTTGTAGTCTGCGCTGAGATTGACTTGTCGAAGCTATTAAATTGGTTGATTGTATTTTTTTCATCACGACTCCACTCGCACTAGGGCCATAAAAAAAGTTTAGCAGAGTTAGACTTTAGTCGAATAAAAAAGCAAAAATAAAATAGCTATACAGCAGCCTATCAACTGGCTTCGTGCTAAAGTGCTCCCAAAAAAGGACCATTAAATATGTTGATACGTAAAGGCCAGGCCACAGATCTACAAGCGCTAATTAATTTTAACCAAGCGATGGCCCAGGAAACTGAAGGCTTAAGCCTAGACAGCCAAGTGCTTGAGAAAGGGGTGAATACCTTACTGACCTCACCAGAAAAAGGCTTCTACTTAGTCGCTGAAGTTAATGGTGAAATCGCAGGCTCCTTAATGGTGACATTTGAATGGAGCGACTGGCGCGCTAAAGATTACTACTGGATCCAGAGTGTCTATATTCGCCCGGAGAATCGCCGCCAAGGCATTTATGGCAAACTTTACCAAGCGGTAAAAGATATCGCGGCCGATAACGGTGGCGCTGCCAGCTTTAGACTCTATGTTGAAAAAGAAAACACTAAGGCGCAGCAAACTTATAGTGCCTTAGGCATGGAACAAAGCTACTACTTGATGTACGAGCAAAAATAGTTGCTATCAGTCGCTCCTCGACTTGAGCAAATGACAGACATTAAAAAGGCCATCATTTGATGGCCTTTTTGCTACGAGCTTGTATCTAACAATAAAAAGTTAACCGCAAACGCTAGTTACTTTAATCGCCAAACCGCCCTGGCTGGTTTCGCGGTACTTAACGTGCATGTCTTTGCCCGTCTCGTACATAGTTGCGATAACTTTATCTAAGCTCACTTTTGGTGCGCAGTTACGGCGCATAGCCATACGCGATGAGTTAATCGCTTTAACAGCGGCAATCGCGTTACGCTCAATACATGGAACCTGTACTTGGCCAGCAACAGGATCACAAGTTAGACCTAAGTTATGTTCCATGCCAATTTCAGCCGCCATACAGACTTGCTCAGGGTTTGCGCCCATGATCTCAGCAAGGCCTGCCGCCGCCATAGAACAAGCTACGCCGACTTCACCCTGACAACCTACTTCAGCGCCAGAGATAGAAGCGTTACGCTTGTATAGCGAACCTACTGCTGCAGCAGCTAGGAAGAAGCGAGTGTACTCTTGCTTACCAACTGGCTTGATGAACTTGTCGTAGTAAGCCAATACCGCAGGGATAATTCCCGCTGCACCGTTAGTTGGCGAGGTAACCACACGGCCACCAGCAGCGTTTTCTTCACTAACAGCCATCGCAAATACGTTGATCCAATCAACGATTTCCATTGGGTCGCTAGAGAGACGCTCACCAGTTAACAATTGACGATAAAGTGCTGGAGCACGACGAGCCACTTTTAGCGGGCCAGCTAGTACACCTTCAGTTTGACAGCCTTTTTCGATTGCTTGATGCATCGTAGACCAAACTGCACCGAAGCCATCGTAAATCGCTTCTTCACTGTTGAAACACAATTCGTTCTTAAACATTACACTGCTGATGCTTAAGCCCGTGTCTTTACAGGTCGCTAATAGCTCGTCTGCATAGTTGAACGGATATGGCACTTCAACAGGGTTTTCAACTGCTTTACCAAATTGTGATTCTTCAACAATAAAGCCACCGCCAACTGAATAGTAAGTCTTGCTTAGTACAAGCTCATCACCATTGTATGCGTGCAACATCATGCCATTTTCATGTAATGGTAATGCGTGGCTGTGGAAAATTACTGCGTCGTGACCAAAGTCGACTAGCTGCTTTTCGCTGCCCATTGGCAGTTTCTTAGTTTGCTCAACGTCAGCAATAAAACCTGGGATCGCGTCAATATCAACGTCATGTGGTGAATTACCACCTAGGCCAACAATGATTGCGATATCAGTGTGGTGACCTTTACCGGTTAACGATAAAGAACCAAAAATTTCTACACTCAAACGTGTCACTTGTTCAAACTGACCCGTTTGACGAACATCATCGATAAACTCTTTGGCGGCCTTCATCGGCCCGACAGTATGAGAGCTCGATGGGCCCACACCTATCTTAAAAATATCAAATGCGCTAAACATAAAAAACCTCGTAAAAAAGAGGAAAGGCCTGAAAAAAATCCAGGCCTTATCAAACAAATTGAACGGATAAAAAACTAGGCGCTTTAAGATGCTTGTATGCAATCTTTAGGCGCCCAGCTGTCATCTATTTAAGACATTAGTCCAAATAGAATCGCAGTCATTGCAAGCAAACCTGCAATCACAACGAAGATGTTGCTTAAACGACCACGGTAAGCAGCTAAAGCTGGCACCTTGTGAATCGCATACATTGGCATTAGGTAAAGGATAGCTGCAATGATTGGGCCGCCTAATGCTTCAATCATACCTAGGATGCTTGGGTTAATAACTGCCACGCCCCAGATAGTGAAGAACATGAAACCTAAGATGAACTTGTTCAACTTAGAATCAGAAACTTCTTTGCCACTTGAACGTAATTGCTTAGTGATTAAGCCTTTCATACCTTCAGTAGCACCCATGTAGTGACCGAAGAAAGAAGAGATAATCGCAACAAAAGCAATGAATGGACCAAAGTAGCTTACAAATCCACTCTCATGTACGTTTGCCAAGTAAGAAAGAATCGGCAAGTTCATCGCTTTAGCTTCTGCAAGCTGTGCTGGCGATAGTGCTAGTACACATGAGATTACAAACATCATCACGAAACCTACCAACATCAAAGTGGTGTTACGTAGGATAACGTCTGCTTTACGCGCCGCATTTACACCGTGCTCACGCTTAAGCGATACAGAGAACTGTGAAATCGCTGGCGAGTGGTTGAATGCAAAAATCAATACTGGAATGGTCAACCAAACTGTACCTAGGAATTCACCTGCTGATGGTACAACTTGTAGTGCGTCCATTTTCCAATCTGGGATCAAGTAGAAAGACATGAATGCTAGGATAGCAACTAATGGGTATACCAATAGCTGAGTCACTTTAAGCATCATTTTCTCGCCTGCTACCATTACAGACATCATAGCGATGATTAGACCACCAGATAGTAACCAGCGTGGTACGCCAGACACTTTATCCATAATCTGCACGCCAGCTTCAGTAAGCATTGGAGCGCCATCAGCCGCTAAACGTGGAATTTCCACAAAGATGTTTAGCTGGTTAACGATAAAGCTTTCAACCGTGTTAGTAATACCTACACCGTAGATCAAAACGATTGGGTAGATAGCAAAGAAATAAAGCAAAGTAATTGCCTTACCTGCGCCAACACCAAAGTGCTCTTCCACTACGTGAGTAATGTCGCTGCCAGGCTTGCTTGATGAACAAACAAAGCGTGATAGACCACGGTGAGCCAGGTAAGTCATTGGACCGATGATGGCAACCATCATCATTAACGGCCAAAAACCACCCATACCTGCGTTGATTGGTAGGAATAAAATTCCGGCACCAACCGCTGTACCAAACAAACTTAACATCCAAGTCGTATCTTGACGTGTCCAAGGCATTGACTTAGTCGTTGCCGTATCATTTTGTACCTCTTCTTGGGTACAGATCGCGTCTTTTTGCATTCTTGTTACCTTAAAGGTGCTTAAAGGCACCGTTTAATTTTGTTCTCAGGAGTAATTTCGAGGTTAAGAGTATCCTAATGCTTGCGCCAAATATTGATCTTGGTTCACATTCTGTAATTGATTTTCAAATCCTAATCAAATTGAGATCTAGATCTCTTAAATCATGTAATAAGTTTTCATTTGTTCTCCATCATTGCAACCCAACTGAACCTTAAATTAACATTAAGGTTACGTAAATCATGAATTACTCATGTACAACCTCGAATAATGAAAAGTTGACATCGGGCATAGATCGCAAAAAAACAAATTTACCGACACCAACCGTCAATTCAGCCTCTGTTTTTGAATCGGGTCACAGCATTGGGAGCTAGAATTTACCCTTGTATTAGTTAATCTAATGGATATTTTTGTTAATTTTTTTTGACCACGAGTTAACCCGGGTTAAATCCTTGCAACGTGAGCCTTATTAGCCCCTATGCTTGATGGTGAAAATACAGATAAAATACAATAAACTAGTACAACAAAAGTGTTAGCTATTCGAGAAAAGATAACCAAAATGAAAGAAATAATAAGCATCATAGTAGGCTCAAAAAATCCCGTAAAAGTAGGCGCCGCCCAAAGCGCACTTGCCACTCTGTTTCCCGGCAGTCAAATCGACTGTAAAGGCGTTGATGCGCCATCGCTGGTTGCCGAACAGCCTATGAGCGAAGCAGAAACCAAACAGGGTGCAATCAATCGCGTCAAATATTGCCAGGATGCATATCAAGCCGATTATTATATTGCGATGGAAGGCGGCGTAGACTTGTTTGATTATGGTCCGGCAACTTTTGCTTATATTGCTATCGCCCATAAGGAACAGCTCAGCCTTGGTCGCGGAGCACAACTGCCCTTACCAATGTCGGTTTATCAAGCGTTAACTCAAGACCAAGAGCTAGGTCATGTTATGGATAGCATGTTCAATACCGTCAATATCAAACAAAAAGGTGGAGCAATAGCCCTACTCACCGAAGGTCATGCCACTCGCCAAAGTAACTATACTCAAGCAATCATTCTCGCCATGGCGCCTATGTTACACCCACAGTTATACATTAATTAGTAGTAGCTTTATTATTTTCAACTTAAGAAGCTTGATTTTAAAAAACAGTCCTCGTAAGTTAGGTGTAACTCGCAACTAAAAAAGGCCTGTTCGATGAATCAAGCTCAGTCTACTAGCTCCTGCGCCGCTTTTCAGCTGCGTCGCCTTTCTAGGCAACTTATTCGCCAACTCGGTTTATTAGACGCCGCCTGTGGCAGTCAGCCTCTTTCTCCAGTTCAAGCCCACACTTTAATTGAGCTAGGTGAGACTTGTTACTCCATTAAGCAACTCGCTGAAATTCTTAATATCGACAAATCCAACGCCAGCCGTGCAGTGAGTCAACTTGTTGACAAGGGCTTTGCCAAGTCGCAATCAAATCCTCGAGACAACCGCAGTTTACTGGTACAAATTACACCTAAGGGAAAGAAGCAGCTCATTAAGCTTAATGAGCAACAAAACCAACTTTTTACTGAGATTATGGCTCAGCTTCCCCAGCAGCATGTCACCGAATTAGAAACCTCTTTGGCGCGATACAACAAAGCCGTGATGCAAGCTAAGTCGCAACAGGGCTATTGCATCAGACCCATTGAGGCCAGAGATAATCCACAGATAGCTGATGTTATCCGTCAGGTTTCGGCTGAGTATGGGCTTACCGCGGACAAAGGTTACGGTGTTGCGGACAAAACTCTCGACTCTCTAGCTGAGGTTTATCAAGCCAATAATGCCCACTACTGGGTGATTGAGTTTGACGGAGCGATCCTTGGCGGCGCAGGCATAGCACCACTAGAGGGACAACAAGGGGTTTGTGAATTACAAAAGATGTACTTCCTGCCTCAAGTCCGTGGCAAAGGCTTTGCTAAACGCTTAGCTCTGCTCGGGCTAGACTTTGCGAGTGAGCAGGGATATGACTCCTGTTACTTAGAAACAACGGCAAACTTAATCGAAGCGATTAAACTCTATGAGTCTCTAGGTTTTATACATCTCGATGCTCCCTTAGGTGAAACCGGTCACGATGCCTGTGAAATCGCTATGCTACTGCAATTACCTACAAGTGAGCCTATTTGTATGCCTCAACATTCAATCCAATCATAAGTTTATGGTTTTTATCACTAAAGCTTGCTAGCCTCAGATTAAGCGCATTTACGTATAAGTGAGTTTTTATGGAATATAGACGTCTTTCGCATTCAAGTTTAAACGTTAGCCAAATTTGTTTAGGTACAATGACTTGGGGCGCTCAAAACACCCAAGCACAAGCATTCGAACAGCTCGATTATGCTATCGGTAAAGGCATTAACTTTATCGATACGGCTGAGATGTACCCTGTGCCACCAGAGGCTGAAACTCAAGGTGAAACAGAAATAATTCTAGGTAACTACCTTAAGCAAAGAGGTAATCGCGATAATCTCATTATCGCCACTAAAGTCGCTGCACCCGGCGGAAAGAGTGATTATATCCGCCAGAATATGGCGTTAGATTGGCGTAATATCCATGCCGCTGTCGACGCCTCACTAGAACGCTTACAGCTTGATACTATCGATCTATATCAAGTCCATTGGCCCGATAGAAACACCAACTTCTTTGGTGAGCTTAGCTACCAGCAGCAAGATGAACATGAGAAGCAAACGCCGATAATCGATACTTTAGAAGCGCTAGCCTCTTTGGTTAAAGCAGGCAAAATCCGCTATATCGGTATTTCTAATGAAACACCTTGGGGTTTTATGGAGTATCTGCGTTTAGCCGAGAAACATGATTTACCTAAAGTTGTCTCGGTACAGAACCCCTATAACTTGCTCAATCGTAGCTATGAAGTTGGGATGGCGGAGATAAGCCACCGCGAAGAAGTGCCATTACTGGCTTATTCGCCATTGGCCTTTGGCGCGCTGTCGGGTAAATATCTTAATGACCAATGGCCTGAAGGCGCGAGAATGACGCTGTTTAAGCGCTTCGCTCGTTATACTGGCACCCAAATGGCACTAGACGCCACTAAAGCTTATGTCGAGTTAGCCCGCGAATTTAATATGAGCCCGGCGCAGATGGCATTAGCCTTTGTAAACTCTAGAAAGTTTGTTGCCTCGAATATCATTGGCGCCACTAATCTTGAGCAATTAAAGCAGAATATCGACAGTGTAAACTGCAGTATTTCACCTGAGCTAATGCGACGCTTAGATGAGTTAGCACTACTCTATCGTCTGCCTTGCCCATAAAAACAGGCTATTTTAGTCGTCTAACCTTGCTTTAGGCGCTTAGATCTTACAAGATCTGAGCGCCTTTTTATTTTATCGATAACCTCGGATCAATTAATGGATCTCTCAACGCTGCGGTCACAATTCCCAACTCTTGCTCAGTCTAATGACGGCTACCCTTTGTGTTATCTAGACACGGCGGCCACCAGCCAGAAACCTCAGCAAGTGATCGATGCCATGAATCACTATTATCAGCATGATAATGCCAATGTGCATCGCGCGGCTCATCAGCTATCGGCTCGTGCCACCAGCCAGTATGAAGCGGTACGTGACAAGCTACGCCAGTTCATTAATGCCAATCGACGTGAAGAGATCATCTTTACCCATGGCACGACCGAATCAATCAACACAGTAGCTAACGGCTTAACGGCTCAAATACAGCAAGGTAGCCTAATTCTTATCGATAGTGCCGCTCATCACGCTAATATTGTACCTTGGCAAGAGCTTGCTAAGCGCACTGGCGCCATGATTAAGCCTATTCCACTCACAGCTGATTGCCGCCTCGATATCGCAGCTTTCGATGCTTTGCTCACTGAAAAGCCAGCCATCGTTGCTCTAAGCCATGTATCGAACGCTCTTGGCACGGTTAACCCTGTTATCGAGCTTGTGAGCAAAGCCAAACAGGCTGGCGCTATCACCTTAGTCGATGGTGCTCAGGCTATTGCCCATATGACTGTCGATGTACAAAGTATCGGTTGTGACTTCTATGTATTCTCAGGGCATAAGATGTACGGCCCAACCGGTGTAGGTGTGCTCTATGGCCGCTTTGAGGCGCTTGATAAGTTGAGCCCACTTATGACTGGCGGTGAGATGATTAAAAGCGTCAGCTTCGAGCAAACAGAGTTTAATATTCTGCCCAACCGCTTAGAAGCAGGCACACCACCGATAGCTGAAGTGATTGGCTTAGGTGCGGCGATTGACTTCATCGAGGCGCTGCCAAGCGAGCAACTCCATGCTAAAGAGCAAGAGTTGCTTAACTACCTGCAACACGCGCTACAAAACATGGGCGATGTAGTGCTTTACGGTGCTCACAGGGACAACCTTGGCGCTGTAGCCTTTAATCTTAGCGACGAGCATCATCAAGATGTAGGCATTTTACTCGACCAACAAGGTATAGCCGTTCGCTGTGGCCACCACTGCGCCATGCCACTAATGCAAAGCTTAGGCTTAAAAGGCTGCTGCCGCGCATCGATTGGGGTTTATACTAATAAAGCTGATATCGACCGCTTTATTGAGGCGATGGAGTCAGTGAAAGAGTTGTTGTTGTAAAAGAAGGTTCGAGGTCCTAGGAAAAAGCAGGTTCTAGGTAAAGCTAAGACGGTACGATCAAAGACGGATAAAGCCGGAAGAGTAGAATCAAACAGTAAAGATGGTGCTTGCAACTTTTGTTGTTCCTAGTAGGGCGTAGATCGTCCTCGCAGCGAAGCGTTCTAGGTTCTAGGTTCTAGGTTCTGGGTCCTATAAAAGCTAAGTACGTTTTTAGTATATTATTAATTCAATTTAGGTCGAGTATGAGTCAGCAAGTTAAGCCCACTACAGCAGAGTTTTTAGCATTACATCTTGAAAATGATGCCCAAACAATACTTTCATTATTTGAACAAGCGGGTAACTGGCAAGAACGCTACCGTCAAATTATGCTACTGGGTAAGAGTCTGCCGAAGATCGATGAGAGCTTACGGGTTGATAGCGCTCAGGTGCGAGGTTGCGAGAGTAACGCATGGCTGTATCACAGTGAAATTGATGGTAAGCACTACTTCATCGCAGATAGCGACGCTCGCATCGTCAAGGGGTTAGTCGCTCTGTTATTAATTGCCTGTAATGGTAAGAGCAGCAGTGAAATCGGCGCATTTAGTCCTGACGACTATTTTACTCAGCTTGGACTACAAGGCCAGCTCAGCCCTTCACGCACCAATGGCTTATTGGCACTCGCAAAAGCGATAAAGCTAGCCGCTGAGTAATACTCCTGCTAATTAATGGCTTTGAGGGTTAACCACACATCTAATTAGCCGTTACTAAGTGTTGCTATTGGCCTAAACCTATTGCCTTAAACTAATGGGCCTAAACAATAAAGGCGCATTCCGTAACTGATTGCTCGTTACTGAATGCGCCTTTACTTCTTTATACTGTTCGGTATTAAACATTAGCTGAAAGCTTATTAGCTATTAACGCCGCCTAATATCACTGCCGGTAAAATAGCCTATAAAGACAGATTAGCGATGGTCTTTTGAATGCCCACCACATCGGTACCACGCTTTAGCTCTTTCACTAAAGGATCTTTTTGGCCAGAGATCCAAATTTTTAACTCGGCGTCCATATCGAACGTGCCGGCGGTTTCCACTTCAAAATGGGTTATCGACTTATAAGGCACCGAATGATAACTGACCTTTTTACCAGTCACGCCTTGTTTATCAATTAAGATAAGACGTTTGTTGGTGAACACGAACATGTCGCGGATCACTTTGTAGGCCAAGGTTAACGACTCGTCGTCAGCCATAATTGGGCTTAGCTCTTGAGTTAACTCTTCGAGGTTAACCTCTGATGCGTTGCCCATCAGCGAATCTAATAATCCCATGTCTATTTTCCTTAATAGTGTGAGTAAACTTGATCCGCCGACGTGCGATGGATCTAATCAGGGCTGCGAACTTGTCTGTTCTCACCCACTACCATCATTTCACATTTCGGGCAGTCGAACACTAGCTTAAGCACATCTTTTCCAATTTCTAATATCATAGGATCAGCCTTGATCCCCGGCACTTCTTTAGGGCAAAGATTAAAGTTAAAGCGTAAACAGTGCTTAGTGACCATCAATGGTACATCTTCATTAATACCATTCTTCTCATAGGTATCTTGAATTTCAATCACCCCATGGCGCAGATAAAACGACTTTGCTTGCTCGTTTGCCACGTTACCAAGGTAGCTCAGATGCTTAACTGGATAAACCGCATCCTGGTTATATTTCCATGCCTTAGGGCGTTGATAACCTTCGACTCTGGCAAGCTCTAATGCCGCAACCGTATCACGGCGCAGGCCGTTTAACAGTGATGTTGGGATAAACCAAGTCTCGGCGGTTTCAATTAAAATATTGTGAGCTTTAAAGTCGGTACTACCTAACTTGGCAAGCTGTTTACGCAGGCCTTGCTGTGCTTTTTCAATATCCGTGGCAGCAGTTTTCTCAAGCACTAATGACTGCGTAGCTGTGTGACCATAAACGTCAGTCATGGTTAGTGATACGCCATCATCTGTATCGGCTAACACTAAATCGACGCCGATAATGCGCTTAGCAGACTCTTTCGCCAGTACTGTCTCAAAGGCTTGGTTGTGGTTACGATAAATCGTCATGCCCACTTTCAGCTCTTTTGGCATACGCAGCACAAATAGCTTTAAGCCTTCGGCGCGGTTAACACGCAAGCCCTTTAGCTTGTCATCAGACTGTTTAGCTTCGGCGTAATCACTAGGGAAGAAACACAAGCCGTCACCGTTATTGAAGGTCTCATTCGAGGTCACTTCAATATAGTCTTTACCAATATGCTTAACGGTTGCGACTTCTTCACCAATATACTTTGGCGAACGGAAGTCATTCATACCTTGGCTACGCTCGTGGACAAAGTAATCTGTCTTGCCGCGGTTAAAGGTCTTTTCAGGATCTGGCGTAAAGGTGTGTTCACAGCGACCATGGGATGAAGCAACGAACTCACTGCGACGCGCAATGATCTTATCGAGCTCTTGACGGTAATGAGCGGTGACGTTTTTAACATAGCTTAAATCTTTTAGACGACCTTCGATTTTAAACGAACGTACGCCTGCATCGATCAAGGCTTCTAAGTTATCTGTCTGGTTATTATCTTTAAGCGATAATAAGTGCTCGTTTTGCGCGAGTACTTCGCCCTGACGAGTCTTAAGATCTGCAGGTAAACGACATAACTGCGAGCATTCACCGCGGTTTGCACTGCGGTTACTAAATGAGTGGCTCAAATTACACAGACCACTGAATGCGACACACAATGCGCCGTGAATAAAGAACTCAATCTGCATATTAGTGTTAGCAGCAACGTCACGAATTTGGCTTAAACCAAGTTCACGAGCCAGAACCACCTGCGAGAAGCCAACCTGCTCCAAGAAGGCCACTTTCTCTGGGCTACGGTTATCCATTTGCGTACTGGCATGCAGTGCGATAGGAGGCAAATCTAGCTGCAATATGCCCATATCTTGCACGATTAGCGCATCGGCGCCCGCCTCGTACACTTCCCAGATGAGCTTTTGCGCCGCTTGCAGTTCGTCGTCCATCAAAATGGTATTGATAGCAACAAACACTTGCGCGTGATATTGATGAGCAAAGGTACATAGACGTGCGATATCTTCGACGCTGTTACCCGCTGTGGCACGGGCACCAAAAGCTGGGCCACCGATATACACAGCATCGGCACCGTGGCGGATCGCTTCAATACCGAAGTCTGCATTTTTAGCCGGAGCTAATAGCTCTAAACGGTTATTCTGTAGCTCTACAGGAGAGTGCGACTCGTCTTTAGGCGTCTCGTCGGGCTTAGCGCTAGGTGTATAGATGCCAACATTGCTCATAAAAAATCACTCAAAAAGGGTTAACACAGATATTTTGGGCGAAGATTATAGCAAAAATGACCCGCTTTGGCGTTAGCTAATATAAAATCAATTTTTGAGCAGCCACAAAACAGAGTGATTAATAGTGAACCGCTAACCAGATGGTCTCAGTCTGTTCACTCGTCCACGCCACCCTATGTTTAACGTGGGCGGGAATATTAAGATGATCGCCCACATTAAGTTCAATCACTTCACCATCAATAAACTCAAGCTTGGCGGCGCCCTGCATCACCATAACCCACTCGCTGCGCGCTTGATCGTACCACTCACCCACAGGGGTAATATGCGCCTTAGAGATGATACGTTCAATTAACAGCTCGCCTTGCTCTACAATCGGCTCAAACGCTTCTTCAATTAAATCGCTTGGGAGAGTAGAAAATAGGTTTTGCTTTTGCATAGCCAAGCTCCTTTTATGTTGCGTTTACGACAACACTCTTACTCACACGAACCCCTAAACGTTTAGCAAGACGATTCAAGTTAGCTCGATCCATCTGCAGCTGTTTAGCCGTTGCCGACCAATTACCGTTTTGCAGAGTAAGAGTTTGCAATATCAGCTTACGTTGAAAATCGTCGGTTTGCTGCTTTAGGTTGCGCTCGCTGGGCATAAGAGGTGCTTGCTCTTGTGCTACGCTCGCAGCATCAGTATCAAGGGGCTCACTGACCTTAGCAGCCGGTAGCATTAGCGCAAGATGGTTAATACCAATACGTACTATAGCCGATGCACTGTCGTTACGTGCCCGTAGAGCTGCGCGGCTAATAACATGTTCAAGCTCACGCACATTACCAGGCCAGTCATATTGATTGAGCATATCAATCGCACAAGCTTCGAGTGTGAGTTGACTAATGCCGAGTTTACGTCGCGTAAGCTCAATGAAATAGCCCGTTAATAAGCTAATATCACCTTCGCGATATCTTAACGCAGGGACCGCAACGGGGTAGACACTTAACCTGTGATACAGATCGGCTCTAAAACGCCCGGCTTCAACTTCAATTTTTAGCTGCCTATTGGTTGCCGCTAAAATTCTTACGTCCACATACTCCACATCATCTTTACCAACGACTTGGATCTCTTGGTTTTGCAGTACTCGTAACAATTTACTCTGCACCGCTAGTGGTAGCTCACCAATCTCATCAAGAAAAATAGTGCCGCCGCTGGCTAAGTTAAACTTACCTACTCGATTACGTTCGGCTCCCGTAAACGCCCCCTTTACGTGACCAAATAGTTCACTTTCAATCAAGCTTTCTGGCAGCGCTGCGCAGTTAACATAAACAAGTGGCCCGTCACGTCGGCTCGATTGCCGATGTAAGGTTCTAGCCACTAGCTCCTTACCCACGCCAGTTTCCCCCTCTATTAAGATAGAGAAGTTGGAAGCCGCAACCATATTAATCTCACGCTTGAGCTTTAGCATGATCTCGCTGTCACCGATAAGCTCGCCGCCATCTTTAACCAGTGCTTCATGGGTTAGTTCGGCCACAACTTGCTGATTATGCTTGGAGTGCTGCTCTAGTTGCTGCAGTAAAATGGCTGTTTTTAATGTTGCTGCTGACATCGCGGCGATAATGTCTAAGGTGCGCTTAGGGATATCGTCAAATACATTAGGGCTGATGCTATCGAGTGTTAACAAACCAATCAGCTTGTTATCAGCCAATAGAGGTAGACCCATGCAAGCATGTACAGGTAGATCACCGGCATGGGCTAGAACGAGCCCGTCATAAGGGTCGTTAAGAGGGCAATCACTAGCAAAACGCAAAGGAATAGATGAAGCGCAAAGTTGCTCAAACCTTGGATGCGCTGCAATTTCAAAGCGTCGACCTAAGGTTTCTTTCGTCAGACCTTGCAGGGCTAACGGCTTTAAAAAGTCTCCTTGAACATGCAGCAATACCACAGCATCACATGTAATAGTGTGCCTTACCGTACTAAGCAGGCGCTCAAATCTGTCTTTTGTCGCTAAACTATTGGTTAAATCCAGTGCTAACTCAATCAAAGATGAAGAAGATATCTCACTCACAAACAATATCAGCCGAATAAAGAATCAATGCGAGCAACCATATCACGACAAACACACAGAGACAAAGTCACACTAACGAGTCATAAGGACTACAGATCATCAAGGTCAATTTGACTACAAAAATATCATTTTATCGCTAAAGCGCTTGAATACTCTGAGGTATAAAAGTTGGCACATAAATCGCTTTATTGAATATGTATCTAAGTATCGGTCGCTATGAATATTGTTACTTAGAGATAGACAACAAACGGCGACATCATCCAGTTAGTGTTACGAGTCTAACTTCGTCTGGCCCAAGCTTCTCAGGTCTAATTTCATTTAATCTAAGCTCATCAGGTCTAGGCTCATCTCAATTTTTATTAAGGGTAGTAAAATGTTATCTGAAAAACATATCAGCATTGTAAAAAGTACCATTCCATTATTAGAATCTGCAGGTACCGCTATAACTGAACACTTTTATAAGCGCATGTTTGCTCACAACCCTGAACTGAAAGATATCTTCAACATGAGTCATCAGCGCACTGGTGGCCAACCCGCTGCACTATTTAATGCTGTCGCAGCTTATGCAAAAAATATCGATAACTTAGGCGCGCTAAGTGGTGCTGTAGAGCGCATTGCCCATAAGCACACCAGCTTTAATATTCAACCTGAGCATTACCCTATTGTTGGCCATCACCTTTTAGAGACGCTACGCGAATTAGCCCCCGATGCCTTCACTCCTGATGTTGAAGAGGCTTGGGGCGCAGCTTACGCCGTGTTGGCTGGTATTTTTATCGACCGAGAAGCCACGCTTTATCACCGCAGTGCCAATCAAGTGGGTGGCTGGCAAGGCGCGAGAGCCTTCACTGTGATTGAAAAAAATAAAGAGTCTGAGTTAGTCACTAGCTTTGTATTAGCCCCACAAGACGGCAAAGCGGTTATCGATTTTGAGGCAGGACAGTATTTAGGTTTGAGCGTGGCGCCAAGCAATCATCAATACCAAGAGATGCGCCAGTATTCGCTATCAGATAAACCTAATGGCAAGCAGTATCGCATTTCAGTAAAAAGAGAAGCGACTGCGATCCCTGGGGTTGTGTCTAACTACTTACATGACCATGTTCAGATAGGTGACAACATCGATGTTTATCCACCTGCGGGGGATTTCCATTATGAGGAACGCGAAGCACCTGTGGTACTCATCTCTGCAGGCGTAGGCGTAACGCCTATGCAGTCAATGCTTGAAATGTTGGCCTCTAAGTCATTCGCTAAGCCCGTGTTCTATCTACACGCTTGTGAAAGTGTTGAGCAACATTCATTTAATCAGCGCGTGGAAGCACTTAGTCAACGCCTTAACTTGCAACATCACACTTGGTATCGCGATATTGCTAAAGCCAATGAAGCCGTTAATAGCGCCAATGTGCATCAAGGTTTTATGAATCTTGCAGCATTAAAAGACTCACTGCCGCTTGATTATGGCGATTACTACCTATGCGGCCCAGTTGCCTTTATGCAGTTTGCTAAACAGCAACTGTTGGAGCTTGGCGTTAGCGGTGATCGTATTCATTATGAAGTGTTTGGCCCTCATTCTGATCTGTAACGGATAAATACCCATTCTAAAAAAACGGACGCCTATTAGCGTCCGTTTTTATATATCACTAGTTGAAAGCATTTTTAAATAAATTGCTTAGATAAAGTCACAGATCTCAGCCAGCGGCTTTTTCTGCAATGCATGCTCAGGCACTGTGGCGTCATCACTTGGGTATCCCGCAATGATCAACATATACGGCCGTTCATTGGCATTGTCTCGGCCGCACACCTTGCTTAAAAATGACATAGGTTTTGGCGTATGGGTTAAGGTACCCAGGCCGGCATTATGCAGCGCCTGAATAAGAAAGCCTGTGGCAATGCCTACTGACTCATGCACGTAATAATTGCTCTTTTGCTCACCCTCTTCCTCTGTGCGTTTTTTACTAAAGATGGCAATCAACCAAGGTGCATGCTCAAGGTAAGGTTTGTCGGCGTTAGTACCTAGTGGCTTAAGCGCATCGAGCCATTCTTCTCCGGCACGCCCCGCATAGAAGGCTTGCTCTAACGCCTCGGCCTCGTGGCGAATTTGCGCCTTGATCTCTGGGCTATTAATGGCAACAAAGTGCCAAGGTTGATGGTTGGCGCCGTTTGGCGCAGTACCTGCGGCGAGAATGCACTTTTCAATGATCTCTTGCGGTACGGCTCTATCAGAGAACTTGCGTATAGAGTGCCGACGCTGCACCTGCTTATAGTTTTGCTCAGCGCGTTCGAGCATCTCTGCTTGGGGGTATTCGATAAAGTCATTAAGAGGATGATGTGCTTCAGTCATGTTTTACCTTCAACTTATTTATTATTATCAATCGTTAAGTGCGGGTGTAATCGTGTGAACTACTGAGCTAATTCTTAGGAGCTTTGTTCTACTGAGCTAATTCTTAGGAGCTTTGTTCTACTGAACCTATTTCTAGCTCTACTGAGCTTCTACTACCGTCTTTAACTGCTGCAAACCTTGGCTTAAGTCATTAGTAATCATGCCCTCAAAATCGATAAACAGGAACATTAAATTCATCGGGTAATCTAAATGGCCGCCAAAACCCCAAATCACTCGGGTCTGATTAGCCGAAATTGCCTCTGTCTCCATATAAGCAAAATCGGTAGATTCAAATGGTTTATAAAATCTAAGTTCATAATCGATGCGCTTACCTTCATCTATGCGCACAATCTCTTGCTCGCCTACGCCAACCTCTTCTTTGTCACTCGACCAGCCGGCTGTAAACCCTGTCATGCCATCAATACCACGGTAGGTTTTTTGCATATAGGGATCCATCTGTGCCCACACACTATAGTGATCTTGATTCTTAAGATATTTAACGTAATCAAATACCTCTGCGACAGGTTTATCTATGGTGATTTGAGTGGCCACTGAGTAATTCTTATCGACAAATAGAGCGGCGATGAAAGGCAATGCAATAATCACTAGGAGCAACAGCAGGAATTTCTTAAACATAATCATTTACTCTTATTAGTCGGTGGATTTAGCCCAATCACATCTTAGAACTGTACCGCCGACGTGCAAGGTCAATTAAGAATAAGCGTAATATCGACATAATGACAAATAGAGCCAATAGAAAGCCCCTAGCAAACTCATGAACCAAGACGCAGACACAAAAAAGGGACAAGCTATGCTTATCCCTACTTATCTAGATTGCCGTTGCTAGCGGAAAATTACAGCCCCAATCTCGCCATCAGCTTCTGATTCTCAGCTTCTATGTGCTTGTAAAAATCTTTGTCAGACAATTTTGAAGCCGCCGCCTCATCAATTACCAATACCGCATCTTGATGCAGTTGCAGCGCCGATGCAGGGCAAGCTGCTGTTAATGCGCCTTCAACGGTTGCTTTAATCGCATCGGCCTTATTCTCACCGGTGGCCAATAGCACGACTTTTTTAGCATCTAAGATGGTGCCAATGCCCATGGTGATCGACAGGTGTGGCTGATACTCACCCTCTTTGAAAAAGCGCGCATTATCGTCAATGGTTGCTTTAGTCAGCGTCTTCACTCGAGTGCGTGACATCAAGCCTGATGATGGCTCATTAAAACCAATATGGCCGTTACGACCAATACCGAGTAATTGAATATCGATACCACCAGCCGCTTTGATCTGCTGCTCATAGCCTTGGCAGGCTTCAATTGGATTTGCTGCATCACCTGGTGGCACAAATGTTTGCGACTTATCGATGTCGATATGGTCAAAAAGCTGCTCATTCATAAAGTAGCGATAGCTTTGTGGATGCGTGCCTTCCAAGCCTAAATATTCATCTAGATTAAAAGTTTTTACGCCTGCAAAAGAAATCTGTTTTGCCTTATTAGCCGCTATCAAACCTTGGTATAGCGATACCGGTGTCGAGCCTGTTGCTAAGCCTAATACCGAATCAGCCTTTTTCTGCAGCTGCTTAATAAAAATATTTGCGCCATATTCAGCAACTGACGCACTGTCTTTTAATATTACGATTTGCATAAACTTGATCCAATATATGTTCTTAGTCGTTAGCCAAGCTGACTCATCACTAACTATGTAACATTACTATAACCTTACGCAAGAAGAATGACAACGCTGTCATTCGCTATTATTTAGCCACAGAGAGTGATAGTGAGCCGGTTAAGCTAACAGGCTCGATTAGCGGTATAATGCCTGCTCCATTATCTCGAGTCTCTACTATGTCTGTCGTCGATAACCTTACCGAGCATGCGCATCAACACTTTTTGATCTACAAACCTTTCGGGTTCTTAAGTCAATTTGTGCCGGAAACACGTAAGAGCAAACCATTACTCGGTGAACTTTATCCGTTCCCCGATAAAACCATGGCTATTGGCAGACTCGACCATGATTCAGAGGGGCTGTTACTACTAACGACTGATGGCATGCAGAGCCACCTTATACGCAGTAAAACTATTGAGAAAGAATACTATGTGCAGGTTGATGGTGAAGTCAGCCCAATGCAATTAGCGCAATTACAGCAAGGTGTTGAAATTGGCGTTAATGGCGCTAAATATCAAACCTTACCTTGTAAAGTTGAACTGCTCATACCGGAACCTAAACTGCCCGCCCGAGGCAAGAAGATCCGCGATCCTCGCCACGGTCCCACAAGCTGGCTTTCCGTCACTATCAGTGAGGGCAAAAATCGGCAGGTGAGAAAGATGACCGCCGCTGTAGGCCTGCCGACATTAAGATTAGTAAGAGTCAGAATTGGGGCTATTCAACTCAAGCAGATGCAACCTGGTGAGGTGATCCCAGTATCGGCATTCTCCATAGATACAGCGCAGAACGGTGAGCCGTAAACAGGGGCAATCTAGGCTTAATCTGTAGTAGTGGCATGTAAAAATGTCGTAAGCTCTTCGACTCGCTTTGGCTTACTATAGAAGTAGCCTTGTGCATGATCGCACTCACTGTCTATTAAGAAGTCCACTTGCGCCTGAGTCTCTACCCCTTCGGCAACCACTTTCAGGTTTAAGGCGTGTCCCATTGCGATAATCGCTTTAGCAATCGCGGTGTTGTGGGTATCAAAGGGGAGACCGGCGACAAAGGATTGGTCGATCTTAAGTTTGTGGATAGGCAGCTTCTTAAGGTAACTCAATGATGAATAACCGGTACCGAAGTCATCTATCGATACTTCAATGCCCATATCACCAAGCTTAGCTAAGTCTTGGCTGACCAACTCAGGCTCTGACATCATGCAGCTTTCTGTCACTTCGATCTCTAAACTGCTCGCAGGCAAACCTGTTTCTTTAAGAGTCTCAGCAACTTCGTCGACAAAGCTACTGCGTTGAATTTGCTGACCTGCAATATTCACCGCTATTCGACCAAAACTCACACCTTGCTGATGCCAGCGCTGCCCCTGCTCACAGGCGCGCTTTAACACCCAACGGCCAATATCTTGAATTAGGCCGATTTTTTCGGCCAATGGAATAAACACAGCAGGTGAAATACTACCTAGAACAGGATCACTCCAACGCAGTAAAGCTTCAAAACCTACTATTTTTCCTGTAATGAGGCTAATTTTAGGCTGGTACACTAAATGAAAAGCATCAAGCTCAAATGCGTCATGCAGCGCACTTTGAAGCTTAAGTTTTGCCACCGACTCTTGGGTTAAAGATTCGGTGTAGTAAGCATAATTGTTGCGGCCATCATGTTTCGCTCTATGCATAGCGACTTCAGCGTTAACCATTAAACTACTTGAGTCTTGACCATCATCGGGGTAGATCGCCACCCCCATACTCGCAGTCAAGCGCGCCTGACCATGCTCACCTAAAGTAAACGGCTGATCAAACATTTTTCTAAGCTTATTGACGCTGAGTAACAGCATGTCTCGACTATCGATATTCGATAAAATCACGGCAAACTCATCACTACCAAGCCTTGCCGCTGTGGTGAGATTATCTAACCCTGACTTAAATCTCTGACTAAGTTCAAGCAGCACCTCATCACCCATTGGGTGACCATAGCTTTCGTTTATCTGCTTAAACAGATCCACATCGATATAGACTAAGCCCAAACGATTTTGAGTATGACAAGCCTGTTTCAGCTCCTGCTCAAGTCTGGCGCTCAGCGCCATGCGATTAGGTAATTTAGTTAACGGATCATGGAGTGCGACTTCAGCCAGTTTAGCTTCACTCTGTTTCTGCGCCGAAATATCATTAAACACCGCAACAAAAAAGCGGATCTGATGCTCATCATCGTAGACAGCACTGATATTGAGCATCTGTGGAAAGATGGCACCACTCTTACGACGATTCCAGATCTCACCGTGCCACTTGCCTTTACTCAGTAAGTCACCCCACATCTTGGTAAAAAAGGCTTTCTCATGGCGCCCCGAATTCAACAGTCTAGGGTTTTGCCCTATGAGTTCCTCTTTGGCATAGCCAGTGATCTCACTAAAGGCACCGTGAGCATCGATAATCGCACCGTCTACATCGGTAATGATCACTCCTTCAACTGAGTTTTCAAACACACGAGAAGCAAGTTCAAGCTGATCTTTCGCCGCTTTGTGAGAAGAGATATTACGTGAAATACCAATAACACCGGCTAACTCACCGTCATCATTTATCACTGGCACCTTAGTGGTTTCCAACCAGGAATCAACATCGCCAATATCTAAGCCTTCGCATTCACCAATAGAAACCTCAACTCCTTTGCGGATAGATTCCATATCACTGGCAATAAAATGCTTAGCTAAGCGAGGTTCAAACAACTCATCGTCTGTAAGATTTAAAATCTGTTCACGTGGACGATCCCAGGCAAGCTCTACACTTTGATTAACTAAAATATAGCGCCCTAATGCATCTTTCATCCACACATGTTCTTTCATGCAATCGATAAAAGCTTGCAAGCTCACAAGCGTTGCCTGCTCATCTAAGTTATGCGGCTGACGAGACTCTAATTTAGATTGACGAAGCATCAGAGCTAAGTCTTGCTCAATACTGCCGGCGCACACTCTAAGGAATTTGCGAAGATCGGCACGATTGTCCGCCTGGCTAGATGTTAGGGGAAGGGCTAGATGCTGGCTGATTTCACTTTGATTTTTACCTTTGGCTTGCTCAGTGGTGTTATTGACACAGATGTAGCCAAAAAGCGCCCCACTAGGCCAATTAATCGGTAGTAAGCACTTAAGCGAACTATCAATAGCTTGTACCGTCTCATCATCCACAAGCGCGTCTTTCTTGGTCGCTAATTCGGAATATTGATAGAGCTGCTCACGGCTTACTTGCAGTTTATTAAGCTGTTCGACCGTGATATTGGCGTGACTAATAGCAACAAACTTGTCGTCTTGATCTACCTGTAATAACGCGGCCCCGCACTGGGCTATTCGTGCCAGCATATCAATAGATTGCTGCCATTCACCCAGTTGTGCTTGCGTTATTTCGATATTAATCAACTCAATGTCCTATTAGTCTTTCAAATATGGGGCAAACACATCGCATTGATTAGCGACGTATCTGTTATTCATTTACTCTGTTAGCCACTGCACTAAAAGATGCCAAGAGATACTAACGGTTTACTTGTCAGTGGCTTAGATAAGCAACTTAACATTTACAAAAAAAAAATCCTGTCGGTGACCTCTCATCTAGCACATTAGATCTATACCTAGGGGCAAGATTTAAATCGCTCTAGCACAATTACAGCAAGAACAATAATAGGTATAAAGCGACCATTTGGCTGTCTTACCTAAGAAATAGTACAAGCGTATGTAATATTAAGCCGGGTTAAGCTAGCGCTAGCGATTTTTGCCTATCATTTTTTATATCAACAGCAAACACTGTAAATTACCCCCATAAAAAAACCAGCCCTAAAGCTGGTTTTTATATTTGCTTACAGTAAGTCGCTTAAACGAACGAGCTTTGCTGCTATATCCCGATTATGAGTTCGCTTGTGGGCGCATCGCAGGGAATAGGATCACGTCACGGATAGTGTGCGTGTTAGTGAATAGCATCACTAGACGGTCGATACCGATACCTTGACCAGCAGTTGGCGGTAAGCCGTGCTCTAGTGCCGTAATGTAGTCTGCATCGTAGAACATTGCTTCGTCATCACCAGCGTCTTTCGCATCAACCTGAGCCTTGAAACGGCTGTCTTGATCTTCTGCATCGTTAAGCTCAGAGAAACCGTTAGCCACTTCACGGCCGCCGATGAAGAACTCGAAACGGTCGGTGATGAAATGGTTGTCGTCGTTACGACGTGCTAGTGGAGAGATATCCGCTGGGTAACCTGTGATGAACGTAGGTTGCATCAATTGAGTTTCAGCAGTTTCACCGAAGATCTCTTCAAGTAGTTGACCACAAGTCCAGAACTTCTCAACTGTCATGCCTAGGCTCTTAGCCAAGTCACGCATAAATTCAACGTCTTTAACTTCTTCGTAAGTCATAGACTGGATTGTAGCGTTGTCTGGGTTGTACTTCTTGATCGCATCCAACATGCTTAAACGTGCATATGGGCCACCAAAGTCAACTGTGTGCTCACCGTATGGAAGCTGTGGAGAACCACATAGCTCAGTTGCGATAGAGCTTAGCATCTCTTCAGTTAGATCCATTAGATCGTTGAAGTCAGCGTACGCCATATAGAATTCCATCATAGTGAATTCAGGATTATGACGAGGAGACAGACCTTCGTTACGGAAGTTACGGTTGATTTCGAATACACGCTCAAAACCACCAACAACTAAACGCTTAAGGTATAGCTCAGGTGCAATACGTAAGTACATAGCGATATCAAGCGCATTGTGGTGCGTCTCGAATGGACGAGCAGAAGCGCCACCTGGGATGCTGTGCATCATAGGGGTTTCAACTTCCATGAACTCTTTCTTCACCATGAAGTTACGAATTGCCGAAACAACTTTAGAACGCATGATGAACGCTGCACGAGAATCTTCGTTAACGATCAAGTCAACGTAACGCTGACGGTAACGCGTTTCTTGGTCAGTTAGACCGTGGAACTTTTCAGGTAGTGGACGCAGTGCCTTAGTTAGCAACTGGTACTGCTCCATGTTCACGTATAGGTCGCCTTTACCAGAAAGGTGTAGTTGACCAGTCACACCGATGATGTCACCGATATCTAGACCTTGGAATTTTTCTTTAAGATCTTTTTGAACGTCTTTGCCCGCGTATGCCTGGATACGACCGCTCACATCTTGGATAACCAAGAATGGACCACGCTTAGCCATTACACGGCCAGCGATTGAACGCTCAATGCCCATGCCTTCAAGCTCTTCTTTGGTGTTCTCACCAAATTCAGCTTGAATGTCTGCCGCTTTGTGTTTTCGATCGAAGTTGTTCGGGTGACCGTTTGCTGGGCAGTTCGTACGGATGTGCTCTAATTTAGCACGACGTTCTGCAATTAACTTGTTCTCGTCTTGGGTTTGTTCAGTCATCTTCTTCTCTCGTTAAAGGCCAGATTTCAGGCTAGCTTCAATAAACTTGTCCAGATCGCCATCTAACACGCTCTGGGTATTTCGGTTTTCAACGCCGGTACGTAGATCTTTAATACGTGCATCATCGAGCACGTATGAACGGATCTGGCTGCCCCAGCCAATATCTGACTTGGCGTCTTCGGCGGCTTGCTTATCAGCATTCTGTTTAAGCATTTCTAGCTCATACAGCTTTGCTTTTAACTGTTTCATCGCCGCATCACGGTTTTTATGCTGTGAACGGTCGTTCTGACATTGCACTACAGTGTTGGTCGGTAAATGCGTAATACGAATAGCCGACTCAGTTTTGTTTACGTGCTGACCACCCGCACCTGATGCGCGGTAGGTGTCAATTCTTAAGTCCGACGGATTGATATCAATCTCAATCGAATCATCAATTTCTGGGTAAACGAATACCGAACAGAAAGAGGTGTGACGCTTGCCTGATGAGTCAAATGGCGACTTACGTACTAAACGGTGTACACCGGTTTCGGTACGCAGTGAGCCAAAGGCATATTCACCGGTAAACTTAATTGTTGCGCCTTTAATACCGGCAACGTCACCCGCAGTGACTTCAATCAATTCCGGCTTATAGTCGTGGGCTTCGCCCCAACGTAAGAACATACGCAGCACCATATTGGCCCAATCCTGCGCTTCTGTTCCGCCCGATCCTGATTGAATATCTAAATAACAATCTGAAGCATCATGTGGTTTAGAGAACATACGACGGAACTCTAGTTCCTCAAGGCGTTTCTCTAAGCCCTGTAATTCCGCAGCAGCGTCGTTAAAGGTTTCTTCATCATCTTCTTCAACGGCTAGCTCTAGTAAGCCTTCGATATCTTCTAGGCCACTGTCCATATCGTCGATAGTCTTCACTACCGCTTCAAGTGCTGCACGCTCCTTGCCTAGGGCTTGGGCGTTTTCTGGATCATTCCAAACTTCAGAGCTTTCAAGCTCTCGGCTGACTTCTTCTAGACGCTCACTCTTGGCATCGTAGTCAAAGATACCCCCGAAGAAGGTCGGTACGGTCGGCGAGCTCCTTGATTTTGAATTTAACTGGATTTACTTCAAACATGATTTAATCAACTTTTAATTGCTAAGCGTTAATGGCCAAAAGCATTAACGGCTATGTTACTACGGCTGGAAAACCCGCTATTTTAACCCATGCTTTGCTCGAAACCTAGCGTCAAAAGCTCACAAAATAGCAATTTTATTCATCAAATGCCCTTCAAAGGCTAAAAACGATAATGCCCCCAACCAACAGCGCCTCTCACGGCAACGAAATATGCTCAACAAACCTTAAAGAATTAGGGATAACCTAGCTGTCTACACTCTGCACTTCTATACTATCCAAACAATGACATGCCACTTTGATGGTTGACGTTATTTATGCCCACAGATAGCCAGACGACTAAACAATGCCGTTACCATGAAAATAATCTACATACCTGTCGAGAGGTCGCAGGCGACTCAGGCCTGTGCTATTGGCATGATCCTAAAATCATCAAGAACAACCCCGATGATATTCATAAGCTTGAGGAGTTTGCCCGCCAAGGCGGTCAGCTCAGAGGCATCAGCCTTAACCACGCCAAACTCACCAATATCGATCTGGTACGCCACCAGCAAAAAGTCGGCTTCGATTTAAGTAACGCCGAACTCTATCGCGCCGACCTAAGCGGTGCCCATCTGTTTAATATCAAATTAGAAAATGCCAGCCTAATGAAAGCCGATCTACGAGACGCCACAGTGCACTGTGCCAACCTAGAAGATTGTAACCTGCTTGGAGTTAAGTGGCTCGGAACCAAAATTGAAAATATGCATACTGGCAACACCTTGCGCCAAGAAAGGCTAGCCCAAGCAGCGACAAAAGCTGGCGATAAAGAAAGAGCTATGGACTATTTAGAGCAAGCCGAAGAGATCTATCGTGACCTGCGCAAGGCTGCCGACAGAGAGGGGCTATTTGCCATGTCTGGGCAATATATTCGCAAAGAGCTCACCATGCGCCGCTACCAGATGCCCAGATATTGCCTTAAACGTGTTATCTCTAAGACTATCGATCTATTTTGTGGATACGGTGAAGCGCCGCTAAGAGTTGTCGGTTTCTCACTTATTCTTATTCTCATCAGCGCCGTGCTCTACTTCTTTACCGGGCTACAATACGAAGATAAGTTACAGGTCTTTAGTCTCAATAACGATTTCGCGACTAACTTCATTCTGTTTCTCGACTGTATTTACTATTCAGTTGTCACCTTCACTACGCTGGGCTATGGTGACTTTACCCCCATAGGGTTCTCTCGGGCTATTGCTGCTTTCGAGGCCTTCACGGGTAGTTTTACCATTGCGCTGTTCGTGGTTGTTTTCGTTAAGAAAATGACCCGATAACGTCAGTCATTAGCCATTTATAATCACTCCAACATCACTTTAAAACACCCCTTGATACTCAGATCACACATCAGACCAGCCACAATCATTCACGCGCACACTTACCACCCCACCTGTGAGCACGCCTGCATTTTCAGCGAAAACTTAACCTGCATTGTCAGCGTAAAAAAAGGCCGCAGGTATACTCAGAAAAATAAGATTTCGCCTAGTCCGTCTCAGTGAGTGCAGGTCTTACGTCAAGGTCGTCGACCTCAGCGCTAAGAGCCAGCAGTGACCCAATAAATAAAGGCCCATGCGATGAAACAAATAATAATTGATGGCAAGTCCTTAGTTGCCAATCAACAAGATACCCTACTCGATGCAGCGCTTAGCGCAGACATTGCTATTCCGAACCTTTGTAAGAGCAAAGCCAGTTCATTAGTCCACGACAGCAAACAGCACTGTAACCTATGCCATGTTGAGTTAGTTGGTCGTGATAACAGCATCACCAATGTCCGTGCCTGTGAAACGCGAGTTGCCGACATCAATGAGCAAAATATTGAAGTCATTACCCAATCTGCCGCACTGAGCAAACAGCGCAAAGCCGCACTACAAGTGATTTTGTCAAATCACTTTGCCGACTGTGAAGCCCCGTGCCAAACAGCCTGCCCTGCGGGTGTCGATGTGCAATCTTATCTGTACCATATTGCTCAAGGTGACCACAGCGAAGCAGTTAAAGTCATTAAGCAGACCTTACCTTTGCCACTTTCTATTGGCCGTGTCTGCCCCGCTTTTTGTGAAACTGAGTGTCGCCGAGGTTTAGTCGATGAGCCTGTGGCTATTCGCCAATTAAAACGTCACGCTGCCGATCTAGATCTTGAAGGCGAAAACCCATATGTACCGCCTAGATTGCCAGCAACCAATAAGAAAGTTGCCATCATAGGCAGTGGACCTGCAGGTATTTCTGCGGGTTATTACCTGTCTAATAATGGCCATGACGTGACTATTTTTGAGTCTATGCCACAAGCAGGTGGCTGGTTGCGCTACGGTATTCCTGAGTACCGACTACCCAAGGCGATTCTCGATAAAGAGATTGCGCTTTTGTGTAAAAACGGCCTGAATATTCAAACCGACACCCGTCTTGGCCGTGATATCCACCTTAACGGCTTGATTGAAGGTTTTGATGCTGTCTGTTTAGCCATTGGCGCGCAAAAAGCCGTGCCAATGAATTATCCAGGTATTGAGCTTGATGGTTGTTATTTAGGTGTGGATTATCTAAAAGATTACTGCACAGACAAGCAATACAGCACAGGTAAAAAGGTTGCTGTAATTGGCGGTGGTAATACTGCTATCGATTGCGCCCGCACAGCAAAACGCGATGGCGCTGATGTGACGCTAATTTATCGTCGTACTCGCGACGAAATGCCAGCTGAAGACTATGAAATTCATGAAGCTGAGCAAGAAGGGATTAAGTTCCACTTCTTGACCAACCCGATTGAGAATCACAGCGATGACAACGGCCGAGTGGCCAGCGTTACCTTTGAAGTCATGGCACTTGGAGAGCCAGATGCCTCAGGTCGTCGGAGCCCGACGTCAACCGGTGAAACTTTCATCGAAGCATTCGATACGGTGATCCCTGCAGTTTCGCAAACCCCAGACATGGACTTTCTTGAGCATCCTCAGAGCCAACTTGCCACAGGTGAAGTAGCCCTGACCCGCTGGAACACCTTCGAAGGTTGTGAGCACACCATGTCAGCCGGTCAATCGGCCGGACTCGATAAGCTATTTGTGATTGGTGACTCTCGTACAGGGCCTGCCACCGCGGTGGCTGCTGTAGCTGATGGTCGTAAAGCGGCTGATGCAATTGAGAAGTTACTCTCGCAAGGCCTCACATGTGAGCTAGTCAAACAGCCTTTTAATTCGACTAAAGCGGCCAAAACCAGCAGCCTTAAGTCATTTAAAGCTGATGCGTTATATCCATCGAATCCGGCGCAAGCTCGCAGCAAAATGCCTGAGCTAAGTGAACTGCAACGAGCACTAAATTTTAGTGAGGTTGAGCTAGGCTTTGAAGCTGATGAAGCCATGAAAGAAGCCGCGCGCTGTCTTGAATGCGCTTGTCAGGCAAATACTGACTGTAAGCTGCGAGATTATGCCACCGAATATAAGGTTAAGGCGTCAGAGTTAGATACCAGCGCGGCGCAGCACTTTAGCATAGACACCAGTGCACCATTTATCACTTTCGATGCTAACCGCTGTATCAGCTGTGGTTCATGTGTCGAGATCTGTCAAAGTGCCAGTGGCCACAACGCTATCTCGTTTGCCAAAGATCATTACCAAGCCATTCCAATGTCTTGTGACAGCTCATATAGCAGTAATGAGCGCAGAGCACCGCGTGTTGGCTTTAGCGCCTCGATGAATGACAGTGACTGTGTACAGTGCGGTAACTGCGTACAAGTGTGCCCAACAGGCGCATTAGTCGATGCCCGCAATAAGACTCAAGGCTTAACCACAGCGCAAAAGGCACCGCTTAAGATGGTATCAACCATCTGTACCTACTGTGGTATTGGTTGCCGAGTGAACATGCATGTTGACGAGCAAAAGAATCAAATCTTACAGATCAGTGGCGATACCTCATCACCAGTGAATGAAGGTATGTTGTGCGTTAAAGGTCGCTTTGGCTTTGACTTTGTTGGCAGTGATAAGCGCCTAACCACGCCATTGGTCCGTAAAAATGGTGAGTTAGTCCCTGCAAGTTGGGATGAAGCAATTTCTGTAGTTGCTCAGCGTTTTGCACAGATAAAACAAGTCTATGGCGACAAAGCGATTGCCGGACTTTCTTCTGCAAAAGCCACTAACGAAGATAACTACGTTTTCCAGAAGTTCTTCCGCAGCGTGCTTGGCAACAACAACGTTGACCACTGTGCCCGCCTTTGCCACGCATCGACGGTAACCGCACTACGCGAAAGCCTTGGCAGCGGCGCGATGACTAACGATATTCCGAGTATCAAAGATAGCGACCTTATCTTTATCCTTGGCTCTGACACCGAAAGCGCTCACCCAATTATCGCCTCTAAGATCAAGCAAGCATTGACAGAGCATGGCGCTCGCCTAATCGTTGCCGACCCTAAGCGTGTCTCTATTGCCGACAAAGCTCAGCTTTATGTGGCGCAAAGACCAGGTTCTGATGTGATGTTGATCAATGCGATTATGCAACAGATCATCAAAAACGATTGGCATGATTTAGATTACATTCAGGCTCGAGTCGAAGGCTTTAGTCAGCTCTATGATGAAGTGATGAGCACGGATTACAGTCTAAAGAACGCCGAAGTAATCACTGGGGTTAGCGCTAAAGATATTATCGAAATGGCGCGCCTTATCGGTACCGCAAAGAAAACGGCTATCTACTATGCTATGGGGATCACCCAGCATACTTCAGGCCACGATAACGTTACCGCGATATCGAACCTGCAGCTACTATGCGGCAATATCGGCCTTAAAGGCGCAGGCATTAACCCTCTTCGCGGCCAGAGTAACGTTCAGGGGGCCTGCGATATGGGCGCACTGCCTAACTACTTCAGTGGTTATCAGAAACTTGATGACCCGTTAGTGCAGATGCGCTTCCGTGAAGCTTGGGGTAAGCAAGATCTTTGTGCCGATATTGGTTTCTCAGCTACCGAAATGATGCACGCCCTCACACACGGCGAGCTAAAGGGTCTATATGTGATGGGTGAAAACCCTGTTCTTAGCGATCCGGATCAGAAGCACGTACTACAAGGCTTAGCCGCTGCAGAGTTTGTGGTGGTGCAAGATATCTTCTTAACGGAAACCGCTGAACTGGCCGATGTCGTTTTGCCCGCTGCAGCCTTTGCCGAAAAGCTTGGCCACTTTACCAATACCGAACGCCGTGTACAGCAGCTGCTACCCGCAGTAACACCGCCGGGCTTAGCTAAGAATGATTGGGAGATCATTCAGCTTATTGCCAGCCAAATGGGCGAAGACTGGGGCTACCAGAGTGAGAAGCAAATTTGGCATGAGATCACCGAGGTGACACCACAATACCGCGGTATTACTTGGAAAGTGATCGATAGCCTGACGGAAAACGGTCGTTTAGGTCTACAGTGGCCCTGTCCGGCTGAAGGCCATCCGGGAACGCCTATTCTGCACACTTCTCAATTTACTCACGGCAAAGGTAAGATGCGTGCGGTGCATTACCGCCTGCCCGCTGAAATGCCATGTGACGAGTATCCGTTGATCTTATCGACAGGTCGCTTATTAGAGCAGTTCCACACAGGTACCATGACTCGTAAAACCGAAGGCCTTAACCAGCTAGGTGGTGCCAAGGTAATGATCTCGGTATTTGATGCTGAAAAGCTCGGGGTCAACAATGGCGACATGCTCAAGTTGAGCACCCGTCGCGGTGAAATTGAGATCAAAGCCTTTGTCACCAAACGCGCTCAAGCTGGGGTGTTATTCTTGCCGTTCCACTTCGCTGAATCGGCTGCAAATAAACTCACCAATAATGCGCTCGATCCAGTAGCGAAAATCCCTGAGTTTAAGGTTTGTGCCGTTAAAGCCGAAAAGGTTGAGTCGTTGCAGGCTGAAGCTGTGCTTGTATAGAGCTTGTATAGAACCTGTATAGGCTTAGTCCAAACAAGCATAAGAAAAAGGCCGTTAGCGCATGCGCTAACGGCCTTTTAATTTTACGATTACTTAGCCTACAAACGCGCCGATTAATGCGCCAGTCACACCAAAGCCTGCGACTAAGATAAAGATATTTGGCTTAAAGATTTTAAATAGACCAAAACCTAATACCACCAGCGCCATATCAAGAGGTGATAACACCGCACTGGTAAAGATAGGCGTATACAGCGCCGCTAACAAAAAGCCCACCACACAAGCATTCACGCCCGCTATCGCACCGGTTACTTGTGGCCTAGCACTAATGGCATGCCAGCTTTTAAGCGCCACTAGCATCAATAAAAAGCCCGGCAGGAATATTGCCAGCGTTGCTACAAGCGCACCAATTAGCGGCTGCTCAATCCAGATCTCGGCCCCTAAAAAAGCTGCCAAGGCAAACATTGGCCCAGGTACCGCCTGCGCTAAGGCATAACCGGTTAAGAACTGATCGTTACTGACGGCATCACCCACGCTTTGCTGCAGTAGCGGTAACACCACATGGCCGCCACCAAACACCATACTACCCACTTGGTAAAACTGACTAAATAGGTCGGTTAAGTTGTTGATGCCTGTTTGACTCGACATCGCAATTACCACTAGTGAGGCCAGTAGCAAACCAACGAATAAACTTAGCCAAAAGAAGTTAAGCTTAACCGGCTGCGACGCTGCAGGCGCGCCGTCATCGAGCTCTGATGACAGCCCTGATTCCTCACCTAATGACAAATAGTGTCGGCCAACCAAAGCCGCGGCAATTAATAAACCAAACTGCATAAGCATTGAGGGTTGTAGCAAGATAATTACGCAGCTCATCAACATTAACAGCTTGGCCTGTTTACGCTGACAAAACTGCTTAAACATAATCCAAATAGCATCGGCTACCACTACAACAGCGAGCAATTTTAGGCCATGAATAATGCCTTGAGTAAATGAATAATCGAGCCATTGGCTACTGGTTACCGCCAGTAAAAACAGCAAAATAAATGAAGGCAGCGTAAAACCTAAAAACGCAGCAATACCGCCTAATAAGCCACCTCTATGATAACCAATGGCAAAACCCACCTGACTCGAGCCCGGCCCTGGCATAAACTGGCTTAAAGCAACTAAACTGCCGTAATGTTTATCATCCAGCCAATTAAGTTCTTGTACAAAGGTCTGCCTAAAGTAACCGATATGCGCAGCAGGGCCACCAAAGGAAACTAGACCAAGGGAGAAAAAACGTAGAAAAATTTGAAACATAATTATCCATATTAAAGCGCCCTAAACAGCGCTTTTTTGTTCAGTACTTGCCGCACAGTATGACATTAACGTTACAGTTTAATGAAACCCAAGTCACAGTAACAAAATGCAACATTCTAAGGCTGTTTAACAAAGCGGTCGTTATCAAAATTGACTCAGGTATAAACTATCAATCAAGCCGCAACGTATCAAAATCAGCTAAGGTTTGCCTATCACCAATGGTCTGCTCGAGCCATTCAATAACTTCTGTTGCCGTACTTCTGTAGGTTGTTAACTTTCCACCATAAAGACTCAATAAGTTTGGATGGCTTGGCTGAGTTTTCAGTATCGTGTCTCTTGGCCGATCGAATGCTGTGCCCGCCTGCTCTGGCAATACTCTAACTCCACAAAAGCTATCAAGTAGCCGCTCCTTTAACGCGTTTACATCGCCAAAACAGGAAAAATAATGACTGTAGATCCCCAGTAAATAATCCACCTCTTCGGGCGTTACCTTAGGTTGGCTGTCTAGTGATGCTAAAACTGTTTCTGTAGTGCCAATAAGGGTTCGTCCCTTCCAAGGCATCACGAACACCACTCGCTTGTCGAAGCAAGACTCCAAATAGAGAATACCGTCATTAGCAGGAATATCGAGCAGTAGGTGGCTACCCTGCACCCATTCAATTGGCACTGAGGTTATCGGTGGAAAAACCGTTTCAAGCACCTGATTAACCCATGGTCCCGCGGTATTCACCACTGCTAACGCCTCAACTTGGTGCTCCATGGATGAATATTGATACCGAACTAGGCACTGCTCTTGTAAATGTTCAATATGGGTACATTGAGCGTGCTCAAGCACATCTGCTCCAAGGGAGCGAGCATTCTTAATTACGGCCTGAGTTAACATTTTGTCGTCAGTTTGCGCATCCCAATATTGATACACAGCCTTGAGCCCTTTGAGTTTAAGCCCTTTAATTTTCGACCAATGCACAGAAGGAACTGACTTAAACTGTCCAAGAGCATCGAAGTCACTCAACATGGCATACAAGCTAAGCCCAGCCCTTATTGCCCAAGGACTACGACGGCTGTTTTCATATACGGGAATATAGAAAGGAATAGGGCTGACCAAGTTAGGAGCAAGTTTTAACAGAGCCTTGCGTTCGGCTAGAGACTTTCTCACTAACGGCAGTTGGCCTGACTCTAAATAGCGCAGTCCACCATGAATGAGTTTACTGGAATTAGCTGAGGTCTGGGCCGCAATAGTCTCCTTCTCAAGCAGTAGCACACTGTAGCCAGCGGCCGCAGCGCACTGGGCAATACCAGCTCCGTTGATGCCTCCACCTATGACTAGCAGATCGACTGTCGCCATTTCAGCTCCTTGAATATAAGTCCTGCTTTTGTTTTTACTAAAAAAAGCTCTCTGTATGTTCGATCTGGCTATACTCAAATTCACAAGCAGCTCAAACAGATTTTAGATAAGCCTATTCGAAAATTATCAACACCTATAGCTCCAACATACTTGTGTTAATGGAAAAAATCGATGCTTTAATTCCCCCATCCTACCAATACTTTCTAGCCCAAATAACTGATCACTACTTCATTACGCAACAAAGCCAATAAAATCGCTTACTTCATCATTAGAATTATTAATCTAAAGATGATTGCATTTGGGTTAGTAATGGCATAAATTCTCACCGAATTTGGAAGATCTGACTGTTTTCATGTAGTAGTTTTTCAAACGATTCTTATCGTTATCAAGGATGTTTAAGATGAAATCTCTAGCCGCTGTTTGTTTATTGTTCGCAGGTAGTGCGGTTGCACAATGTGATAATAAGACCCACATTGTTGACATTCCCTACGCAAAAAACAGCTCCTATTTTGAAGGCCATTATGGCTCTCTACTAGATAAACTTGCGAAAGATACCCAAGCGGGTACCGGCTATTTGCTGCTGCAATTTGATGTCAGTCAAAATCAATCATCTGAAGAAAAGCGTCAGTATAATAAGTGGCTAGCAGAGCGTCGTATCGAAAGAGTTAAAAACCAGCTTAACAAGGCGAATTTCTCTGTTCCAGTAATCACCCGCATATTGACCGCAAGTAATGATATAACTCGAAGTGTATCAGTCACTTGGTGCCCAGATGAAACTGATTACCAAGTTATACAGGTCGCTAGCAAAGCTGAGTAAGCAAGGCTCGGACATCAGTCTGCAGGCTTATGCCTCAATAAACTTACGATATGGGTTTGTCGCTATCCTAAAATAGCTGCAAATCCAATATAAACCTATCCAGCGGTGTGCCTATCTACTGATTGCTTTCACAAGCGGTTAGCCCCATCAAAGCCCCCCTTCACGACAACACTCTTAGATAATTAATCTATTCTTAATCAAGCTTTTATAATTATTACTAAAAGTTTCATTTTGTTACCTAAAACTAGCCATAGTTCGCAAAAGTTACTTATTCGAGATTCCAGTAGCAAAAACAAAACATTAATTTAGCAATTACTAACCATTGTCGTAGAGTAATAGTAACCTAATTTTCAGTTCATGCTTCATTTGCTTTTTGGAGTTCGCATGGTCAAATCCGCTCTATTATTCATTGCTATATTTCTCTCAAGCCTTTCAATTCCCAGCTTTGCAGCTAGCAGTGCTGTTGGCAGCACAGCCACTAATGAAGCCAGCCTATGGCACTACACCAATGCTCAGGGAGAGCTTAAGGTAAAACTCTATTTTTTCTGGTCTAAGACCTGCCCTCACTGCGCCGAGGCTCACCCATTTATCGACAGTTTGCCCGAGCGTTACTCCTGGCTAGAAGTGGAAGATCATATGATCACCGCGCCTGATACTATGGAAGTATGGCAAGAGGTCGCTAAACAGACTGGCACAGAAGCCCGCTCTGTACCTTACTTCGCTAGCGGTGAAAAGGCAGTTGTTGGCTATAGCAGCCAAGCTGTAACAGGTGAATTTTTAGTACAGCGTTTAAAGTCTTATTACGTGTCATTGGGCGGTAAGCTATCTCCTGAAGCCGAAGGTCAATACACAGAGGCAGCGCCTGCGACAGCAGGCTTATTTTCAACTTGCAGTGAAAGTGACAGCCAAGCAGGTGGTGATGGCACCTGTGATTTAGGCCTTGATACCAGCAATGAGCTAGTAAGCTCTGATGTGCAACCTGTGGAGCTACCACTTGTGGGTGTTGTTCACCCTGAGCAGATGTCATTACCCTTGCTAACCGTGGTTTTAGCTGGAGTTGATGCCTTTAACCCTTGTGCCTTCTTCGTATTGCTGTTTCTGCTATCAATAATGGTTAATGCCAAGAGCCGCACCCGCATGCTAATTGTAGGCGGGATCTTCGTGTTTTTCTCCGGCTTTATCTACTTCATCTTTATGAGCGCTTGGCTCAATATCTTCCAGTTACTTGGCGCGGGGAGTGATGGGGGTTGGATTATTCTCGGCGCTGGTATGTTGGCGCTGGTAGCAGGCGCGGTGAACATAAAAGACTACTTCTTTACCAAAGGCGAGGTCACCTTGTCGATGTCTGCCGAGAACCGCACTGGCCTCATTAAACGCATGGGTAAGTTAACTAGTGCTAGCAGCATGACCGCTATGATTGCCGGCACTGTGGTGTTATCGATTTTAGCTAACGCCTATGAATTACTGTGCACCGCTGGCTTCCCGATGATTTACACCAGCGTGTTATCTATGCATGACTTGGATACCTTCGAGCGCTATATGTACCTGGTTATGTATAACCTGGTGTATGTCATCCCGCTAGCCTGTATTGTTATCGCCTTCAGTGTATCGCTAGGTAAGCGCAAATTGACCGAGAAAGAGGGTCAAACCCTTAAGCTAATGTCAGGCATCATGATGATGGGCCTAGGTGGTATGTTAGCCCTTGACCCGACAGCGTTGCAGAATGTGGCTTTAGCGATTGGGCTTATCTTAAGCTCTATCGTATTGACCATTATCATTACCCTTATTCGCAAGGGTATTGAGAAAGCTCAAGCAGCAAAGTCATAACGTAAATGAATAAAGGTCTTAGCTTATGATTAAGCTAAGACCTTCTACCATAAAACAAGGACCTAGGCCCTAGTACGCTGCGCTGCGAGGACGGGCTAAAACCCAACCAACAAAAGACCTAAGCAGTTCTTCCCGTCTCAGCTTGAACCGTCTTAGCCTTGTGCTTTTCCGTCTCAGCCCTTCCTAGAACCTGCTTTCTAGAACCTGCTTTTCCGTCTCAGGCATCACTCCTGCTAAGCATGAATTTCACCACGAAGCGCTGCGCTTTCACGAAGAGCACGAAGGTAAAGATAAAGAATTGAAAACCAAGTCCGTAAACAGCCACGCATGTTTATACGCTTCGGCCCAGGCAGGCTTTCGACATAAGACTGAAAAACAATCAATTTACATCCATATGTTACAACTGATACCTTGAGTAAAAGCACTAAGCAACTCGCGACGTAATCCTGCTGCTAATCAATAAGCTGTTATGCCGTAGTAAGGACTAGAAAATGATCGAAAGGAAGCAAGGGATATATCAGGGACGAAGTAAGTCTTCGGCATATAAGGATCTAGTTTGGACTGTTGCGACATCATCGGATACAGCACTGGATATAGCGGGACAAACAAAACTAACCCTAGAAACCATATCAAAAAATTTAATTGAACTGGGCTCAGACAGATCAAAAATTGTCAGCGCTCAGGTTTATATTTCTGATATGCAGTCGAAACCGCTCATGGACAAAGAATGGTGTGAGTGGATAGGTAGTAATCCAGAACATTGGCCCCAAAGAGCTTGTCTTGGTGTCGCCCTTGAAGGAAATGTGCTAATTGAAGTGACGGTTACAGCAGTTAAACGATAGAGTGCAGCTAAAAAAACAGGGAGTAGATTTTTATGGATGAAGTTTTTATCGCTTTTGTCGTGGTGGCATTGATTGTTGTCTACTGCGAATTAAGAGTGATCAAGCAAAAGGTCAATATGCTCGAAAACAAGATTGATACCTTGTTGGAAAAGAATGGCATTTTTTACGATAAAAAATTGCATGTATCCAAGGATGTTTTAACTGCACTTTCATTGGGACATAAACTAAAAGCGATTAGGTTGTATAGTAAGCAAACTGGCGCTTCTTTCAAAGATGCTCAAGCGACTATCGATAGACTAATAAGCAATACATAACTAGGCCAAATAAAGTGAAGTATACAGCGACCTAGATCCTAGGACGCTGCGAGGACGGGCTGCGCCCTGCTAGGAAAATCAAAAGCCGACGGGCTAAAGCCCAACCTACAAAAGACCTAAGCAGCTCTTCCCGTCTCAGCTTGAACCGTCTTAGCCTTGTGCTTTTCCGTCTTAGCCCTTCCTAGAACCTGCTTTTCCTAGGACCTAGGACCTAGGCCCTGCTTTTCCGTCTCAGCCTTAACCGTCTTGCCTTTTGCTTTTCCGTCTCAGCCCTTCCTAGAACCTGCTTTTCCTCGAACCTAGGGCCTTCTTCAAAAGATACACTCTGTAACACGACTTATCTCAAGTCACTCACGACTAAGCCGATAACTGAGTAACATTAACGATGTAATCAACTTATCGAGACCGCTATGGCTATTTCACTGTCTGCACCCAATATTGATCCTAACTTAAGCCATGGTAGCGTTGGCGTAAAAGTCGCTCAAATGGCTAAAGCACAACAAGAGATGCAAGGCGAAATGGCGCTGCAATTGATTAATGCCGCCATTCCAGATGTGCCTGCTGCACCTGTAGGAAATAGCGGCCATAATATCAATACCACGGCCTAAAGAGTCACACCATCAAGCTTCTCTCGTAGTTAGTCGTAGGAGCTAAAGTCGCGACGACTTAAAGAGCTTGATGCTCAGAGCAATAACAATCTCTGCCGCTAGACTTGGCTTGATATAACAGCTTATCAGTCATCCCTAGCAGCTGAGCAGGAACCATTCCCTCTTGCCACTGCGCTACACCTTGAGAGACGGTAACATAGCCTGAAACTTTCGAGCTTGGGTGGTGCAGTTCTGCATCCGATATTGCCTGTTTAATCTTTTCAGCGACTCGAATAGCACCGCCTAAATCGGTATCAGGCAACGCGATAACAAACTCTTCTCCGCCGTAGCGAGCCACCAGATCTCTTGGTCGCTCTACAGCACTATTTAACACGCTGGCGACCTTTTTTAGGTACTTATCGCCCATTTGATGGCCTAAGGTATCGTTTAAAGGTTTAAAAAAGTCCACATCGACCATAATCACTGATAGCGGCTGCTCACTCCTCAGTGATGCTTTTATCTCTTGAGATAACACATCATCAAAGTGACGACGATTACTGATATTAGTCAAACCATCAATTAAGGCTAAGCGCTTAAATTGCTCTAACAGCTTCTTTTTTTCTATGCTCCGCATCACCGCCATAAAAAACCAGCCTGAGATAATCTTTTGTCCGGATAAAATAATCCCCAAGAAACACAAAAATTTTGTGATGGGATAAATCAGCACTGTCGAGTACTCAAGCGCATGATAAGCCGAGCTAAACACCAAGAAAGGTAAGATCCCGAGTAGCATCACATTTCGGTTTGGAAACAGGGCGAGTGCAAAGACTAATACTAATATATCTGCTAACGACTCAATGCCATGCATATTCTGCTCTGCTAACGAAGCTAAACTTATTAGCAAGTAGCACCATGAGGCGATGAGCATAATAAGGTAAGAATAGGCCTGCTTTACAGATATCTGTGACAAAGCACGGATCTTGCCCCTTACTAATCCTAACCCCAGTCCAATTGTGATTAACAGTGGCACAAACTTAGCGTGCAAGGTAACGATTTTAAAATCGTCGCTATCAACATAATAAGTATTAATCAGGACTACAAATGCGAGCACCCAGCTGACATAGGTTGCCCAGAGAATACCGCTCTTGATAATAGTAAAAGCTTCACTCTGCAGCTGAGCTTGATATTGGTGGGACTTCAAAACGGACTCCAATTGGAGGTAAGTGAATTTAACTTACCCCATTAAAAGCGTGTCTCTCAACACCTTATAAACTGTTTTACCTAACACGGCTTTACCTAACACGGCTTTATCTAACACTGTTTCAACTAACACTGCTTCAACCTAAAAAAAGCCAGCATATAGCTGGCTTTTTATTAACGACAAATCGTTTTAGGCTGCGACATTTTCACTGCTAACATTACCGCTAGAATCATCCACATCGTGACGAATTAAGTAATCAAATGCGCCTAACGATGCGGTTGCGCCGCTGCCCATGGCAATAATGATCTGTTTGTAAGCCGAGTTGGTCACATCACCAGCGGCAAAAATACCAGGTACAGAAGTTTCGCCTTTGCCGTCGACAATAATCTCGCCGCGCGCCGTCATATCTATGGTGTCTTTTAGCCACTCAGAGTTTGGTACTAAACCTATTTGCACAAATATGCCCGCAAGCTCAACATGATGACTTTCGCCTGTGGCTCTATCTGTATAGTTAAGGCCGTTAACGCGCTTACCATCGCCAGTGACTTCGGTAGTCATCGCTTGGGTGATGATCTCTATGTTGCCCATAGATTTGGCCTTACGCTGCAACACCTCATCGGCGCGCAATGCTTTATCAAACTCTAGTACAGTAACGTGCTCAACAATATTAGCTAAGTCAATTGCCGCTTCGATACCTGAGTTACCGCCACCGATTACCGCAACGCGCTTACCTTTAAACAGAGGTCCATCACAATGTGGGCAGTATGCTACACCGCTACCGCGATACTCTTGCTCACCTGGTACGTTCATTTCGCGCCAGCGAGCACCGGTTGCTAGCAATACTGTTTTGCTGCGCAGCACCGCGCCATTTTCCAGCTTTAATTCGAATAACTCGCCAGACTTAAGGCTTAAAGCGCGCTGGTTGTTCATGATATCGACATCATATTCATGCACATGAGCTTCAAGATTCGCCACCAGCTTTGGACCTTCGGTTGCCTTAACTGAGATAAAGTTTTCGATGCCTACGGTTTCAGCAACTTGACCACCAAACTTATCGGCCACGATACCAGTACGTAGCCCTTTACGAGCCGCGTAAATTGCCGCCGATGCACCCGCTGGCCCGCCGCCAACCACTAACACTTCGAATGGTTCTTTGTCATTAAGCTGCTCGGCTTTTCTACCTGCTGCGTTGACATCAAGCTTATTTAAAATTTCAACCGTGCTAATAGCACCCATTGAGAACTGCTCGCCATTTAAGTATACAGACGGCACCGCCATGATGTTGCGCTCATTCACTTCATCCTGGAACAAGGACCCGTCAATCATCACGTTAGTGATATTTGGGTTAATCGCCGCCATCATGTTCAGCGCCTGAACGACTTCCGGGCAGGTCTGACAGCTGAGTGACACATAGGTCTCGAAGCGGTACTCACCCGGTAATTGACGAATTTGCTCTATCACATCGGCTTCAAGCTTAATTGGATGGCCACCACTGTGCAGCAACGCAAGTACTAGTGAGGTAAACTCATGGCCCATTGGCAGACCCGCAAAAGTAATTTTACTATTCAATTGCGGGTTAATTACCGACATTGATGGCGTACGCTCGCCGACTTGCTCTGTTACCGAGATAAGTGAAGACAAACTATTAATATCTGCCGCTAACGACTTAAGCTCTTGTGCTTTTTGGCTGTCATCAGCAGATACAAGCAGCTCAACTGGATGCTTGAGGTTCTGCAAATAAGTGTTCAGTTGATTCTTTACGTTTGCATCTAACATGATGACTCCTAAATATCTTAAAGCTAATCTGTGATCCGCGTTTTACAGGCAGCAACAACTCTCGGCGCTTGCCTAGCACTCGCGATAAAAATAAAAAGTGATATAGAAAATAAAAAGTTTGTACAGTCTAGCGTTTGCTCGTTTCAATAAATGTAAATATGAGCTTGGTAAGAGATTGTTCAGCCTAGATTACAGGGGGAAGCTAGACTGAACCGTGGAGATGAAATCTCTTGATGACTTTGTTGAGTGTTAGCGAGAGATGGGGCTCGCTAACACGCTATCATCTATTGACTAATTAAATCTTGCCAACTAGGTCAATTGAAGGAGCTAGAGTCGCTTCACCTGGCTGCCATGCTGCTGGGCAAACTTCGCCGTCGTGAGTTGCAACATACTGAGCAGCTTGAATTTTACGAACTAGCTCTGCTGCGCTACGACCAATACCTAGGTCATGTACTTCAGCAACTTTGATCTCGCCTTCTGGGTTAATAACAAACGTGCCGCGTAGTGCTAGACCGTCTTCCTCAATCATCACACCGAAGTTACGTGTGATAGTACCAGTTGGGTCACCAATCATTGGGTACTGGATCTTACCGATTGTGTCAGAACTTGCGTGCCATGCTTTGTGAGTGAAGTGAGTGTCAGTCGATACTGAGTAAACCTCAACGCCCATAGACTGTAGCTTCTCGTAATGGTCAGCCATGTCGCCCAGCTCAGTTGGACATACAAACGTAAAGTCAGCTGGGTAGAAGAATACGACAGACCACTTACCTAATAAATCTTGCTCTGTTACTGGGTGGAAGTCACCGTTGTGAAAAGCAGTTGCTGAGAATGGCTTAATTGTAGAGTTGATAATTGACTGATGCATTTTATCTTCCATTTAGTAATTAAAAATAAGTTGATGATGATTTTCTATTTAAATCAACAAACTGGATGAGTGATGATGAGTCTCTTAAAGCCAGTTCGTTTTCGATGTAAGCATAGTAGTCGAGAAAAACGATTTGTCATAACGAGTAAAAGCTATCATCCTAATCGATAATTCCGAATAGAATTAACAACTCAATGATATTAAGCAGTTAGATATGATTATGCAG
>NZ_BPFA01000018.1 GCF_019655055.1 Shewanella sp. MBTL60-112-B2 | reverse complement strand
TTACATATAAATAGCGCAACACCTCAAAAAAGTCTATATCACCAAACTCCACTCAACTTTCAACATAATAAACTACAAACAATACTGAGGTGAGCTTAAGTCACAGGAGAACTTTACGGTTAAGAATGATTATCTGCTACAATTATCACCATTGTTTTTGACAATACTCTCACTTTCTGAAAAAGTGGTGATAACAAGCAGTTGCCTTTCAATGTTGGCTAATAATCAAACAAATAATATGCCTAGAATTCTTATCAAAATCGCGACTTTTTTACTCTTTTGCATTTATATGGCAAATCCTGCCTATGCATTAACCTTAAACTCCACTTCTTTAGGGGTTCAAGATGGGCTGTCACAAAGTAATGTAACCTCCATTGTTGAAGATGCCGATGGTTATATCTGGATAGGCACTGTTAACGGACTTAATCGATATGATGGTAAAGAGTTCCGCCACTACTTTCCTTCAGCAGAGCATGAGCTTCCTAGCGCATTCATTCGCAGTCTATTTATCAGCGATAGCGGTGTTATGTATATAGGTACAGATAAAGGCCTGGCTGTATATGATTCATTAACCGATAGAATCGTCTCTTCGGAAAAATTTGGATTAAATTTAAATGAACCTATATGGTCGATATTTAAGAATAAAAACCAACTTTTCTTAGGTACTGAAAATGCCATTCACACTGTCGATATAACTAAAGCAAAAAGTTTAAGTCTCTCACTCATTGATAGCTATAAAGGAAATTTCAATGGTGTTAAAGAGTTTGCCTTTGTTGCTGGAAACACTTTTTTTAGAAATTATTCTGGCTCAGTTATAAATATCAACGACCTAGACACTGTAATCTATAACAATGTTTACTCCATGCGACAAAAAGATAGTAGTCTCTTATTATTCACAACAAGTGGAGTATATCAGTATAAAGGGAGCATTATAGAAAAGCTGAACAACTCTATCTACTCCAGCGTCAGCAATACCGCAAGTGGTCATATTGCATTATCAAAAACTGCTATTTATCAAATTGATAACATCAACGAACCTGTAGTTATAGGCTCTTTGAAAAAACCTCTCCAAAATATTGAATATGCAAAGATTAGCAGAGGAAAAAACAAAACTTTCATCTCTAATCAGGATAATGGTTTACTAATAATCAATGATATTAAAAATATTATCCAGACAAAAACAATCAACGGAGGTAATGTTTGGTCTATTTCAAAAGCTAGCAGTTCTGACATCATCGTCACAACAGATGAGCAGGAGATAAAGGTCTATGACTCAAATTTAACACTAAAGCAAGAGTACGCATCTAACATTGAAGGCCCTAAGTCTGCATCCATCTTAAATGGAAGTATATATGTAGCCAGCAAAGAGGGATTAGTTGCCATCAATATCAGTTCAGGTGAAATAACCAAAATCATAGATGAAAGACTCTTCATTACTAAGGTTCACAGTGACAACAAAAGCATTATCATTGGCTCTAGCGCTGGAGACATAATTCTTTACAACACAGAGACAGAAGAAATATCAAAGTATACGGTTGACAAGAACAACCCCGTATTTGATATAAAAGAGCATAATGGCCAATTATTTGTTGCAACCCAAGGCGGACTATTCAAGCTGGACAAAAATAATGTACAAATTTTATATAAAGACCAACTAGTCGCGAGCATTGATATTATTAATGAAAAACTATATTTTGGCACAGGAAAAGGTCTAAACCTCTACAATTTAAATACGAAAGCCATAGATACCTTATACTCCAACAACAAACCTGTTTTTTCAATATCACACAGCAACAAGCACGTAATAGCATCATCACTTAACGAATTAATTGTTAATGATATAACTAACGGCCACACATTCATTATAAATGATGAATTTGGAATTCAAAACGAATATAACACACACGCTATTTTAAAAAACGACAATCATCTTTTAATTGGTGGAATATCCGGATTAAGCTACATTTCGACAGAAAAGCTAAATAATTACTTATTAATTAACAAAGCACCAAATACCATACTTGAAGACTTGTTGATTTTTAACATCCGTGAAGAGACTGCTGGAAATGTATTAAATAGACAATTATCAAAAACGAAATCAATAAAACTTAAATATTCAGACTATCCTTTCACAATTACATTTAATAGTCCAAGTAGCTCTTTTAAAGACATCAACTACGTATATCAAATGCAGGGACTTTCAGAATCACTGATCCAATCAAAAGGGACAAACTCTGCCACCTATACTAATTTATCTCCTGGTGATTATCAGTTCTCTATTTATGCTATTGATCCTGTCACCGGAAAACACGGACAAATTCGTGAGTTAAATATTGAGATTACACCACCATGGTGGTTATCAACTACAGCGAAGTTTATCTACCTCCTCTGTTTCTTATTTATCTCTTTCTTAATCATCAAAGCCATACTACGCCGACGTGAAGTTCAAAGACAGATAGCCAAGAGTGAGGAGCGGCTTAAGCTTTCTCTTTGGGGTAGCGGCGATGAAATGTGGGACTGGGATATTGAAACGGGTCAAATTTACCGCTCCAATATCTGGGGCTCGCTTGAGTTTCCGCAAGATGGGCAGCGCTCAGGCAGTAAGGGAGAAGAGAGTAACATTCATCCTATGGATCAAGAGCGTGTCCGCGAAGCATTAAATAAACACTTTTACGGCGAAACCGACCATTTCGAAGCTGCCTATCGAGTCAAAGGCAAATCGAATGAGTGGGTTTGGATCCTAGATAGAGCCAAAATTGTTGAACGTGATGAAAACGATAATGCGCTCAGAATGACGGGAACCATCAAAAACATCAGCAACTTTAAACAAGCTGAAGAACAATTAAGGTTGTTTGAGCGCGCGATTCAGAATATTTCTGAAGGCATGTTTATTCTCGATAGTAATTTTAAGTTTGTAGAAGTCAATGAGGCATGCTGCGACTTATCTATGATGAGTAAGAATGAGTTAATTGGCACCCTATTTAATTTTGATCTCTACCCTGATAGCTACTCAGAGCAGATCCGTTCAATCCTTAAGCAGCAAGGCCGTTGGAATAACGAAGTCGAATCAATACGAGGCAACGGTAGTAGCTTTTTAATGGAGCTCTCTGTTGATGCAATCTACGATGAACAAGGCGAGTTATCGCATTACGTCGGAGTATTTTCCGATGTCAGCCGCCGCAAACAACAAGAAGAAGAGCTTCGAAAACTCACCAATAATGATTTATTAACTAACTTACCAAATCGTTCTAACTTGATGGTGACCCTTGGCAACTTAGTCAAAAGAGACTCTCACCACACTCTTATGGTATTAGACTTAGATAACTTTAAGAAAATTAATGATTCTTTAGGTCACCAAGCCGGTGATGAGCTGTTAGTACAAGTGTCTGAACGGATTCAAGTGGCGGTACCAAGCCATACCAGTATCTACCGTTTAGGTGGAGATGAGTTTGCCATATTAGTTGATAAGAACCCTGATATCGGTACTAGCGCCATCATTGCAAAAAACGTCATTCATGCCTTCGAAACCCCCTTTGAGCTGAGCAATGAAAAAGTCGTCGTCGGCTTAAGTATTGGTATTGTGTTGTATCCTGAAGATGATCAAAACGAGCAAGCACTACTCAGAAAAGCAGATATCGCTATGTATCACGCTAAATCTGCAGGTGGTAATCGTTACCAGTTCTATTCTGAGTCCTTGAATAAGAATGCCATTCGCCAGTTAGAAGTTGAAAATTTAATTAGAGATGGCCTTAAAGACGATCTATTTGAAGTCTATTACCAACCTAAAATCGATTTAAAATCTGGCCATATGGCGGGAATGGAAGCTCTGGTTCGCTTAAACCATCCAGAGCTGGGCTTAATCGCTCCTAATGAATTTATCCCATTAGCTGAAGAAAATGGATTAATTGTAGAAATTGGCGATGTTGTACTCAAGAAAGCCTGCTTCGCGGCGCAAAAGTGGCGTTCACAAGGATTGTTTAACGGCCGAGTTGCTGTCAATTTATCGTCGAAACAGTTCGCCTTACCTGATTTACAGCAACGAGTTGAGTCAATTTTACGACTAACTCAATTACCAGCCGCTAATTTAGAGCTTGAAATAACCGAAGGTACAGTGATTAAAGAACCTGAAAAGGCAATTAAAGTCATGCAGCAATTATCTAAAATGGGTGTCAGTTTGGCCCTAGATGACTTTGGCACAGGTTACTCATCACTTTCTTATTTAAAACGCTTTCCTATTCATACTTTAAAGATAGATAAAGCCTTTGTTGATGATATAGACAAGTCAGATCGCGATCTAAAGATGGTTGATTCTATTATCACTATTGCCCATAACATGGGGCTTTCAGTGGTTGGAGAGGGAGTCGAAGAAGCTTCTCAACTCAGTATATTACGCGCATTGAAATGTGAAGAGATCCAAGGTTATATCTTCAGCAAAGCAGTAACCGAAAACGAATTCACCCAGCTACTTAAGCAAGACTCGAATAGCCAAACTATGACCGCATCCCCTGCCAAAAGAGGTTAAAAAACACAACAAAACAAACATTGGCACAACAACTGCAACAACCTTCTCATAAGTCAAAAATATTACTTTATATTTAATACTCTACGAGAAGGTAAAAAAAATGAAAACGATAATTAAAGGATTAGTTACTTCTGCGTCTGTTTTGTGTTCTTTACCAGTGTTAGCTTCTATCAATGCAACGCCGACGCAAATCAATACAGATCATGTTAATCCATACAACACTCTTATTACTCTAGCTGGCTTCCCAAACATTAAGTATCAGCCACTACAAACCGCAGGTTTCCCTAATATTAAGTATCAGCCACTACAAACCGCAGGCTTCCCAAATATTAAATATAAGCCACTACAAACCGCAGGCTTCCCAAATATTAAGTATCAGCCACTACAAACTGCTGGTTTCCCTAATATTAAGTATCAGCCGCTACAAACCGCAGGCTTCCCAAACATTAAGTATCAGCCACTACAAACTGCTGGTTTCCCTAATATTAAGTATCAGCCACTACAAACTGCAGGTTTCCCAAATATTAAATATCAGCCGCTACAAACCGCAGGCTTCCCAAACATTAAGTATCAGCCACTACAAACTGCAGGTTTCCCAAATATTAAATATCAGCCGCTACAAACCGCAGGCTTCCCTAATATAAAATACATCAACCAAGCAACGGCTTAATAAGGGATATGACTATGTTTGACTCACTTAAAAAAGTCCTAGGTTTTGAAAAGCCTGCTCGTAAAAAAGTCCAGCTACCTGAAGGTTTGAACCATTTACAAGTAACCCCAGCTAAAGTCTGGTGGAATTAAGTACACCAAAGATTGAGGAGTATGATTATGTTTAATTCATTAATGATAGTACTTGGATTAGCCAAACCTGCTCGTAAGAAGGTTCAGTTGCCTGATGGCCTAAATCATCTTGAAGTTATCCCAGCCAAAGGTTGGTGGAACTAAGTCACTAGCATAAGCTATCGACTTAAGTTCAAATAACAAAAAAGGAGCATAAGCTCCTTTTTTGTTATCTCTATAAAACTCATTATTGAACAACTTATAGAATAATGGAGATCCCCTGCTTGCCCATTGCCTTACGGTAGACAAGTTGTTTATGTGAATTAAATAAAGGATACGCCGCAGGTCCGACTAGCGTACCAGCAACGACCCAGCGCTTTACAGGCAAACCAGCTTTAAATGCCGAATGACCTAGAGAATATCCTGAATACATTAATAGCAATACGATAGCGAATAACACTTATCTACACCCCACTTCAAATAAGTTTGCCTTTGCAGGACCAGCTTAACCAGCTGGGCATTATATAGCCAAAACCTGACAAAGGAGAGCGTTTTTTAGGCAAGGCTGGACCTTGTAGCAAAAGAAAAGCGGCATCATGCTGCCGCTTTGCTAGTTAAATAGGTTTAGTGAGGCTAAGTTAAAACAAATTATTCTCCGTCATCAAGAATTAACTATTGCCTCACTGGCTTAACTAAAAAAAGCGTGTACCATCGCTAGCCATCTGCTTAAGTGTATCTGCAGGTTCAAAACGACTACCGTAACGAGCTTGATAACTTTCTAACATTTTTACTAAGTTATCGGCTCCAAGCGTGTCTATATAATGGAAAGGCCCACCGAGGAACGGCGGGAAGCCAATACCGAATATCGCACCAATATCACCATCTCTAGGACAAGAGATTATCTTTTCCTCAAGACAGCGAATAGCTTCATTTAGCATCTGTACTACGCAGCGCTGAGCCACTTCAGTCGCTTCGGTATCTACACCAGGCTTAAGCCCTAAAACGCTATAGACAGTTTGATCAACTTCTTTGGTCTTTGTCTTAGTGCCATACAGGTAGAAACCTTTACCATTCTTACGACCTTTTCTATCATCGGCTAAAAGCTTATCGAAAGCAGCAGGGGCTTTAAAACGCTCTCCTAACTCAGACTCTAAGATAGGAGAAATCTTGGCGCCAACATCAATACCTACTTCATCAAGTAATGTCATTGGTCCGACTGGGAAACCAAACTTAACTAACGCCTTATCAAGATGTTCTACGCTTTGGCCTTCAAGCAGTAATTGCGCCGCCTCGTTCATATACAGAGCTAAGATTCGGTTAACATAAAATCCTGCCCCATCTTGCACAACAATCGGGGTTTTACCCTGCTTCTTAGCAAACGCTACTGTAGTGGCAATAGTTTCTGGCGATGTTTTAGCATGGGCAATCACTTCAACTAATGGCATTTTCTCTACTGGAGAGAAATAGTGTAGACCGATAACATTTTCTGGTCGGCTTGCCGCTTCGGCAATCTGGCCGATGGGTAGAGAAGAAGTATTTGAGGCAAAAATAGTGTGCTCGCCGCACTCACGTTCAACATCTTTGACCATCTGATGTTTTAAAGCCAAATCTTCAAAAACCGCCTCAACCACCATATCAGCATCTTTAATGCCTTTATATTCTGTGGTTGTGGTCATAAGCGCCATTAAGTTGTCACGCACAGCGGGGGTCATATGGCGGCGTTTAACACCTTTATCTAAAAGCTTATAGGCATAAGACAAGGCATTGCTTAAGCCTGTTTCGCTGATATCTTTAACTCGAGCAGGAATTTTTGCTTTAGTCGTGGTTACAGAGGCAATACCGCCCCCCATTAATCCACCGCCTAATACCATCACCTTATTCACTTTAGCCGGCTTTACATCCCCAGCGCCGGTTTCTTTCTTCATCTCTGTGGTGGCAAAAAAGATACTGCGTAATGACTCTGATTCTTTAGACATTACTAGCTCAGCAAAATGGCTTGCTTCAACCTCAAGCCCTTTTACCATGCCTTTTGTCATACCTTGACGCACGCAATCAATGATCTTAGCTGGGGCAGGATAGTTACCCTGAGTCTTTTTCGCGACTTGCTTGCCTGCTTGATCGAAAATAATGTTACGGCCCGCACTCGTGCCTTCCAGCATTTTGTTGATAAAAGACTGCTTCTTTTTCTGAGCGGGACGCTTACCCGCCAGTGCCATCTCAACCGCAGTACGCAGCAGAATCGACTCAGGTACCGCATCATCGACTAAGCCCATTTTTAACGCCTGCTTAGGGCGAAGCTGTTTACCCGTTAGCATCATGTCTAGCGCGGTTGTCACGCCAACTAAACGTGGCAAGCGTTGAGTACCACCTCCGCCTGGTAACAAACCTAGCTGCACTTCAGGCACACCCATCATGGTTTTTGGATTAAGTGAGCATACTCGTTTATGACAGGCTAAAGCCAGTTCCAGACCGCCACCTAAACAAGCGCCATTAATGGCAACAACTACAGGAATGGTTAAACTTTCTAACTCGTTAAATACTACGTGCCCCTGCTGAGACAACAACTTGGCATCGGCCGCTGTTTCACAGGCATCAAGCATTGAAATATCCGCGCCAGCAACAAAAGAGTCTTTTTTCCCAGAAACTAAAACCAGCCCTTTGATACTCGCATCGGCCTTAATCTCAGCAAGCACTTCGCTGATCTCTGGGCCAAACTCACTGCGAAGTGTATTCATGGTTTCGCCAGGTACGTCCATCGTTAATACGGCAATACCATCATCACGACGAGATAAATTAAATGTCTTTTCCATAAGAATTACTCCACTTCCACAATCATTGCTGCGCCTAGACCACCCGCAGCACATGCTGTTGCGAGACCCGTACCACCACCGCGGCGTTTAAGTTCATGACACACTTGAGTGACTAAACGCGTACCCGTTGCGGCAAATGGATGACCATAGGCCAATGAGCCACCAAGAACATTAAACTTGCTCATATCGATTTCACCGATAGCACGATTACGGCCAAGTTTCTCAGCTGCAAACTTTTTCGAACCAAACATTTGCATGTTTGCCAGCGTTTGAGCAGCAAAAGCTTCATGCATCTCAATCAAGGTTAGATCCTCTAACTCCATCCCTGCGCGCTTAAGCGCCAGAGGCGTCGCGTAAGATGGCCCCATCAACATGTCTTCCCAGACATCGATAGCAGTGAAGGCGTAACTCTTAATGTAACCAATAGGAGTGTAACCTAAGGCCTTAGCACGGCCTTCGCTCATCAAGAGTACGGCCGACGCACCATCGGTTAATGGCGTGCTGTTTGCCGCTGTAACCGAGCCATGTTTACGATCGAAAGCTGGACGCAATTTCGCGTAAGACTCAAGCTTAGAGTTTTCACGAATGTTGTTATCACGGTCGATAAAGGCTTTATAAGGCGGGACATGAGCAACCATCACCTCTTCAGCCAGCTTGCCCGCATTCCAGGTTTCTGTAGCTAAAGTGTGTGAGCGGTGCGCTAACGCATCTTGATCGGCGCGGCTAATATTGTAGGTCTTGGCCATCTGCTCAGCGGTTTGCCCCATAGATAAGCCGGTTGAGTACTCGGCTACAGCAGGTGGAACGGGTAATAAGTCTTTAAGGCCTAAGCGGCGAAAAATAGAAAGTCTTTGCCCAAGGCTGCGGGCCTTATTAAGGTCGACTAAGGCATGAGCTAATTTTTTAGAGACACCAATAGGTAACACAGAGGAAGAGTCTGCACCGCCCGCGATACCGATATCGAGGTTCCCCGTCATGATAGACTCAGCAACGTTCACCGTAGACTGAAAACTTGTCGCACAAGCACGGGTCACGCTGTACGCGTCAGTACTGACATTCATGCCAGTCCCCAATACAATTTCCCGTGCGATATTTGGTGCAGCTGGCATCTGTACCACTTGCCCGTAAACAAGCTGTTCAATCTCTTTAGGATCGAGCTCAGAGCGAGCAAGCAGTTCATTTACAACCATCTTGCCCATATCTAATGCCGACACCCCATGAAAAGCGGTGGCTTGTTTAGCAAATGGTGTACGTAATCCCGACACAATAGCGATCCGCTCGCCCCTCGCATTCGTCACCTGTTGTCTATCACTCATTTTTCGCCCTCTTATTCTGCACGCTAACCTGAAGTTGCACGCTTTCTTATATCCTTGGGAAACCTATTTACCTTTAACTAGACAGGTCTGACCATTAAAGTGTGATCTGATTCTAACTTCTTAGGCCAAAGTTTTAAACACTTGTTTGTTTTTTTGTTATTAATATATAAAAAAAACCTTGATTAACAAATGTTAATGAAGCATTTTCCTATTTTTGTTGTCTACGAAATTAATCACTAAACAATGTGAGTCATCACAAGGTTAATCCAAACCTGCACTTTCATCCCTTCTTTAGGCCGATTTATCAGCATAAAGAAAGATTGGCACTAGCCAAACCCTAAGGGAATTTTTTACTATGTCGCAGGTCTATATCTAACTAACTTAAAATAATCCGAGTAGCATCATGCCTTTGAGTCGATTTCACGCGTTACGCGAATACTTAAATACTGTCATTTTAGGGCAGCCTATTCTCACCGAGAATCTACTAATTGCATTAATTGCCGACGGGCACCTTTTGGTTGAAGGTCCTCCAGGCCTTGCTAAGACTCGTGCTGTAAAAGCCCTGTGTGATGGTGTAGAGGGAGATTTTCACCGTATTCAATTTACGCCAGATCTTCTACCAGCTGATTTAACCGGTACCGATATTTATCGCGCTCAAACTGCCACCTTCGAATTTGAGGCAGGACCTATTTTCCATAATCTTATCTTGGCCGATGAGATTAACCGCGCCCCAGCCAAAGTTCAGTCGGCTCTATTAGAAGCCATGGCTGAGGGACAAGTCACGGTCGGTAAGCACAGTTATCAGTTACCAGAACTGTTTTTGGTCATGGCGACACAAAACCCACTAGAAAATGAAGGGACTTACCCGCTACCCGAAGCGCAATTAGACAGATTCTTGATGCACTTAAACCTTGACTATCCAAGTGCTGAGACCGAATTTGAGATCATGAGGATGTCTCGAAATGAAGCCCTTAAGCAAGAAGTGCCACAGGTTGAGCCTATTATTCAAGGGGATATTTTTGCCGCAAGAGAAAACGCATTACAAATTTATCTTGCCGAGCCTTTAGAGAAATACATCGTCGACATCATCATGGCGACTCGTAAGCCTGAAGCCTATAGCCAAGAACTCGCTAGTTGGCTTGAATATGGCGTCAGTCCACGTGCCACTTTGTCGCTTGAACGTTGCGCTCGTGCTCGCGCCTACTTATATGAGCGTGATTTTGTCTCTCCAGAAGATATTCAAGCGGTTGCGCCCAACGTGCTGCGTCACCGTTTGCTATTGAGCTATCAGGCACAAGCCGATGGTGTCAGTAGCGATGACGTAATCAACCATATTCTTTCTCAAGTTGCGGTCCCTTAATGGTCAACTCTGAACTGCCGTTGTTTAGCGACGGCATTAATATTACCGAAAAAGAGTTACTGGCTTGTCAGAGCCTCGCAAAAGCTTTGCCTGAAAAACGCTCTAAAGCTAAGGCGAGCCTCGCGGGCCATAGAGCGAGCTTGATAAAAGGTCGTGGCATGGAGTTTGCCGAGGTGCGTCATTATCAAAGTGGTGATGACGTGCGCACCATTGACTGGCGCGTTACAGCTAGAACCGGTAAGGCTCACACCAAGCTGTTTGTCGAAGAGCGTGAGCGCCCTGTGCTACTGCTACTGGATCTCAGTCATAGCCTCTACTTTGGCTCAAGCTTGATGTTGCAATCAGTGCAAGCGGCACATCTTGCTACCACCCTTGGCTGGAGCGCTATTTTACATGGCGACCGCCTAGGGGCATTAATCGCTACCGAGCAAGAACATATTGAGCTTAAACCGCGGAGTCGCCAACAAGGCATTTTGCAGGTGATCTCTGCGATTAAAACCTTGCATAGCAGACAACTGCAAAATATCGCCGACCAGAGTCCAGAACCTGAACACCTGCTCAAAGCGTGTCAACGGCTTCGCCGCCTCGCCAAGCCGGGCTCACTCATCTGGATAGTTTCCGATGGCAGTAATTTCACTCCAAGTTGTTTGGCGGCGCTTTCAGACTTGAAACGCCACTGCGATTTGGGTGCGTTTTTAATTACGGATCCACTTCGTCAAGGGCTGCTCAATCTACCCAAGCATTTTCAGCTTCCGGTAAGAGAAGGCGGCAAAGAACTGCTACTCGATAGAAACAGTTATGAGCAGTGGCTAGCAGGTCAGCAACATCAACAAGATATTTTTATTGAAATGATGCAAAAACTTAACGTTGAAACCCGCATTGTTGATGCAGGGATCCGACTCAATCAACAGTTAGGGGCATTGCGATAGATGAGCAATCCTATCAATCCAGCACTTGCAAGTATGCAAGACATTCAGACACCCGCCGAGATCGGTGTGTGGCCACTCGCTTACGGCTATTGGCTCAGTCTCGTTATTATCATAATCGTTACCGCTTTACTCATTGTTTGGATTAAAAAACGTAGACAGATCAGCGCTGCCAAGCGAGTCGCACTTAAAGAACTTGCGGCAATAGATCAAAACAGTCCGCAATTTGCCGTTGAAGTGAGTAGCCTACTTAAACGCGCGGCTATGAGTTACACCTGCCGCGAACACGTGGCTCAGCTCAGCGGCGATGATTGGTACCAATGGTTAAACGCACAGGTTGATAAACCGCAAGATGAGCTAGGGAAACTCTTAGCCCTGCGCTTTCAAAAAGCCCAGCTTAACCAAGATGAAAAAATGGCGCTTAAGCAACATGCTCAAAACTGGCTAAAAGCCGCGCTTCCACTGGCTAGTGCAAAAGCTAATGCCATCAGTAATACAACCAGTGAGGCCAAACAATGCTAACCCTCGCCTGGCCATTTTTATTACTGCTACTACCTTTGCCACTGATATTTAGAAGCAAGCAGCAGAAACAACCTCAAGGCGGTCATCTACTGTTACCCGGAGCAAGCTTGCCGAGCCAAGTGACTATCACCGAGAAAAGTAAGCAGAGCAGAAAACGCTACTGGATAGTCTGGTGCTTACTGGTTGTAGCTTGCGCCCGCCCCCTTTGGGTAGGTGAAGCGATTGAACTGCCTAGTAAAGGTCGTGACCTTATGTTATCAGTCGATCTCTCCGGCAGTATGCAAATTGAAGACATGGTAATAGACGGTAAGGTGGTAGACCGCTTTACTCTTATCCAACATGTCATTAGCGACTTTATTGAGCGCAGAAAAGGCGATCGTATCGGTCTGATCCTGTTCGCCGATCACGCCTATCTGCAATCTCCACTGACCCAAGATAGACGCTCTGTGGCGCAATATTTAAAAGAAGCTCAAATCGGTCTGGTTGGTAAACAAACTGCCATCGGCGAAGCTATTGCCCTTGGTGTTAAACGTTTCGATAAAGTCGAACAGAGTAATCGAGTATTAATTTTACTCACCGATGGTTCTAACAATGCTGGCGCCATATCACCAGAGCAAGCTAGCCAGATTGCCGCCCAAAAAGGGATCACCATCTATACCGTAGGTGTTGGCGCTGATGTCATGGAACGCAGAACCCTATTTGGCAAAGAAAGAGTCAACCCATCCATGGATCTCGACGAGTCCCAATTGCAAGACATTGCCAAAACCACTGGCGGTCAATATTTTAGAGCCCGCAATACAGAGGAATTAGAGCAGATCTATCAGGTAATCGATACTTTGGAGCCTGTCAGCCGTGATCAACTCAGTTACCGCCCTCAATCAGAGTTATTTTATTGGCCTCTAGCGTTAGCCCTATTAGCATCTGTTCTTAGCGCATTGACGCAAGTGACACTCTTTAAAGTAAGATTTAAAGCCAATTTAAGAGATAAAGCCCAACTAGCAAAAGGAGGACGTTAACCATGCATTTTCTGCGTCCCGAATGGTTCTTAGCCCTTATTCCATTAGCCTTACTGCTATTGCTGTTATTTAAGAGCAAGGCTGCAAGCTCAAGCTGGAACCGCTATATTGCTCCCCACTTAGCCAAGGTGCTTGTGGGTGGTTCGATGAAGAAGAAACACAACAATATTGCTTACCTAGCCATAGCTTGGTTTATTGCTGTTTTTGCTCTTTCTGGGCCTGCATTTGAGAAAAGATCCCTACCTGTCTTTGAGTCGGCTCAGGGACGAGTCATCGTCATGGATATGTCTTTATCTATGTATGCCAATGACTTGGTGCCTAATCGTTTAACTCAGGCGAAATTTAGAGCCACAGATCTTATCGATGGCCTCTCGGAAGGTGAAACGGGGCTGATAGCCTATGCTGGAGATGCTTTTACCATTAGTCCACTCACGCGAGATAAAGCGACACTATTAAACCTACTACCCACCCTAACGCCAAGCATAATGCCAGTAAGAGGCTCCAACCTTGAGGCGGCAATTATCCAGGCAAAATCTTTACTTAGCCAAGGAGGTCACGTTCGCGGCGACATTATTTTGTTCACCGACGGCGTATCCTCAACGCAATTTAAACGCGCTGAATCTGTGCTAACGGATAGTCAGTATCGACTGGCAATTATCGCCTTCGGTAGCCAACAGGGTTCGCCGATCAAATTACCCGATGGTCAATTATTACGTGATAATGCTAATCAAGTTGTCGTTGCTAAAACTGATTACAGCTTGCTAAAGGAACTCGCCACAGAGGCCAATGGAATTTTAGTTCCAAGTCGCGCAGACGGCGCAGATGTCACGCAAATTAAGCAATGGCTTGCTAACACGCAAGATACTAAGGCAAGCGATCTCGAAGGAGAAACTTGGCAAGATATAGGCCCCTACTTTGCGCTACTTTTACTATTGCCAGCCTTATTGAGCTTTAGAAATGGCATGATGGCAGGCCTTGCTCTATTAGTCTTGTTTCAGCCTAGTGGACAAGTCTATGCAAGCACTTGGGATGATCTTTGGCAAACCCAAGATCAACAAGCGATGCAAGCTTATCAGGCGCAAGACTATAAAAATGCTGCGAGTCAATTCAAGAGCCCGCAATGGCAAGCAAGCGCGCTTTATAAAGCAGAAAACTATGAGCAAGCACTTAAGGCTTTTGAAAAAGATGACTCTGCCAACGGTCTATACAATCAAGGCAATAGCTTGATGCAGTTAGGTAAGTACGCCGAGGCTCAAGAGCGTTATCAATCAGCCCTAGATAAGAGTCCACAGTTTGATGCCGCAAAGGGCAATCTTGACCTGGCTAAACAACTGCAACAGCAACAGCAACAAGAGCAGCAGAGTTCTGATCAAAACTCAGGTCAAAGTTCCGATCAAAATTCTGAGCAAAGTTCTGAGCAAAGTTCTGAGCAAAACTCAGATAAGAACTCTGAAAACAGTCCAGAGCAAGACTCGGATAAAAACCAGGGCGATGATCAATCACAAAGCTCCGAGGCTCAGTCACAAAGCTCTGAGTCACAGTCAAAAGACAACCAGCAAGATAATGCAAAATCTGAACAGAGCCAGTCACAAGAACAAGCTGCTAATCAACAGCAGGCAAATAATGAAGCTGAAATGCAAGCAAACCCTGATGACGAAAAGGATGATGAAAACAAGGCCGAGCAAACTCAAGCTAATAGTCAGTCTACTCAACAAACTAAAGAGCAAGAAGAACTAGCTAAACAGCAAGCGCAAGCCGCAACAGCTGAGGCCGAGAAGCAAAATCAAGCTGCGGAGCAAACAGAGCAAGTCGCCGCAAGCCCCATCCCAACAGATGAACCACTACCACCTGAAATGGAACGGGCACTACGAGCCGTTGCCGATGACCCACAGGTTTTACTGCGAAACAAAATGCAACTTGAGTATCAGAAACGCCGCCAACAAGGCATCAATTCTAAGGAAAACGAACAGTGGTAATACGGCATATTTTTCTCCTCGCGCTTATCGCCCTCACAGCCGCCTTTCCAGCTAGTGCGATCACCTCGCTGCAAGCCTCTGTCGACCGTAACCCCGTTATGGAAGGTGAGTCTTTAGTCCTAACCGTCACCGCAAATGACGATATGAATAGCGGTAAACTCGATACTTCTTCGTTGCTAAAAGACTTTATTGTAGGCCGAACCAGTATCAGCCGCAGCAAGCAAATAATGAATTTTGACGCGAGTAACGAGACGCGCTGGCAAGTGCTGTTATCGCCTAAAAATATCGGTACTGTCACGATTCCAGCTTTTACTATCGATGGTATCAGCTCTAAACCTATCTCTTTATCTATTTTAAAAGCAGGTTCGCAGCCTCAACAGATGAAAGATATCTTTATGCGTGCCAACTTATCCAGTGAGCAGGCCTATGTAGGTCAAATGCTGACTTATAAGGTAAAGCTCTATTTAGCGCTAGAACTACAGCGAGGTGTATTGAATGCACCAAACCTAGAAGGTGCGCAAATAAAGCAGCTCGGTGAAGACAATGACAGTACCGATGTCGTCAATGGTCGCCGTTACCGCGTCATTGAACGCAACTATGCAATAGTCGCAGACCAACCTGGGCAGCTCGCTATTGACGGTGCCAGTTTCGCTGGCGATGTCATGATTCAGTCTAGACGCAACGGCGCCATGTTCTCTTTCAATGAAAGTCGTCCAACTCAGACTCAAGCGCCAAAAATGACGGTACTCATCAAGCCGATTCCTGCAGACTATCAGGGACAGTGGCTCGTATCGGACTTGGTTGTATTAAAAGAAGATTGGCCGCAAACACAAACCGAGTTTAAAGTTGGCGACCCTATCACTCGTACCATCAATTTACTGGCATCTAATGTCGATGAAACAAGTCTGCCTGAAATCGTCATTAAGACACCAGACGCACTTAAAACCTACCCAGAAAAGCCACAACGTAACACTTTTCTACGCGACAACCAGATGGTGTCTCAATTGACGCAAACTACGGCAATTGTCGCCACTCAAGCTGGCACATACACCTTGCCTGAAATCAAAGTTCCCTGGTGGAACCCACATCTAAACAAACAGCAATTTGCAACATTACCCGCGCGAACTATTACAGTGATAGGTGGCGCAGCAACTGAGCCTTTACAACCTCAAGTCTCCACACACTTAAGTAATAATGGTGCTGGTTTTTGGCCTTGGTTATCTTTAGTGCTTGGCTGTTTATGGGTCATCACTTTACTCCTTTGGTTAAAAGAGCGTAGCAAGAAGCCTACACAGTCCAATATAGACTCAACGACAAAGGCTGCTCCGCCCCATTCGGCCTTAACGCACCTGCAAACTGCTTGTCATGCAAAAAATGCCGCTGGGGTGCTAAATGCACTGACTCGTTATTATAGCGAGCTACATCAAAGTCCAATGACCTTAACTCAGATTGCAGCAACGGATAGCCGTTTAAGCGATTGTATAAGCCAGTTACAGCAAAGCGCGTACAGTTCTAATCAGCAATCTAGTACGATCGATTTTGCTCTGATCCTATCGATTGCCAAAATGGCTAAGGCCAACTCTCGCCAAGCTAAAGATCCAGTACTCGCAAAACTTAATCCTAGCTAACAAAGCTTTTTACTTAAGAGCAGTTATCGTCAATTAATACCGATAACTGCTCTTAATGGTTAATAACTGCATCCAATAAATAACCAACCCAATCCCCCTCCTCTCAAAACGAATTCCTCTACACAATATCAACAGAACCAAGCATTGGTATTAACAACTTAACGAGAGTAAGCTGTATTCCATTCATCCCGTTAGAAAAATTAAAATGTTTGATAGTTGGCGCAATAAAAAGTCGAAGTCCACGGTCTCTTCAGACATGGTTAGCAAACAACGACGATACGATAGCCTTGTCAGGGCACTTCACGCAGATATTTACCGTTTCGCCTATTGGCTTTGCGGAGATAAACACATCGCTGAAGACATCACCCAAGAAACATTTTTACGTGCTTGGCGCTCGCTTGACTCATTAAAAGACGAGAAAGCTGCCAAAGCATGGTTAATCACTATTTTACGCCGTGAAAATGCCAGACGTTTTGAACGTAAACAGTTTAACTACTCAGATGTTGAACAAGAGTTTATTGAAGATACGGTTTCTGGCAGCACTGAAGAGCTCGCTGAGCAACACTTAATACGTAGGCAGATTTCCAAATTGGAGCTTGAGTATCGAGAGCCGCTACTACTGCAAGTCATTGGTGGCTTTAGCGGTGATGAAATAGCAAAAATTCTCGATTTAAATCGCAATACCGTTATGACACGTTTATTTAGAGCTAGAAATCAACTTAAAGAGCAACTCGAGCAACCACAGTTCAGGGGGCAGTCCAATGGATGAGCTTAAGTTTCGCCGTCAGGCCTACAGTGACCCCAATAGTCAAGAGCCAGACTTTATCGATGCGGCTATGGAGTCAGCTGAAAGAGAAGCTTTCTTAAATGAGCTAAAAGGCTTAGACGCTAAGATAGAGCGAGCTCTCAAAGTCGATGTGCCTGACGACCTTGCCGCTAAATTATTATTAAGGCAGCAATTACAACATCATCATTCACAGCGACGCAAAACGGGCTTTGCATTCGCCTTAGTTGCGTCAGTAGCGTTTTTAGCAGGAATGACCTTCACCTTGCTAAGAATGGGCCCCGTCGATTTGGGCCAGCATGCATTAGCTCATGTCTATCATGAAGAGAAAGCGCTACACGTCGACCAAGATGTCGCTTATCAAGATGTAAACTTTCAACTTGCTTCCCTCAATGGCGGTAGCAATATGAAGTTTACCGAGCAGCCTGGTAAGGTGTTTTATAGCACCTATTGTGACTTTCAAGGTGTAAAAAGCCTGCACTTAGTCATGCAAGGAAAAAAAGAGAAAGTCACACTGTTTATCGTGCCACTCGAAGATCGTATGGTACTTGAGGAAGCTTTTACCGATAACAAATACCAAGGCATGGGCTTTGAAACTGATAACGCTTACATGTTACTTGTTGGTGAAAAGAATCAAGATCTTGATTACGTTAAGAGCGAAATAGAACATACATTTATCTAACCCCTTCACAACCAATGGTGCTTAACAAGCATCATTGGTTAGATCTTCATCGCATTTCCCTGCTTTATTGGGCTCAAGCTCATAGATCTGCTAGCATAGCGCTTCACATAAATAGAAAAGATAAAGAAGCGTGAATCACACATGACAATTGAATTACCTGTTTTAATAACTTTTATCGCCTATCTCGCTTTAATGATGGGGATTGGCTTATGGGCTTATAAAGCCACAGACTCAGTAGATGATTATATTCTTGGTGGCCGAGGAATGGGACCCGCGGTGACAGCACTCAGTGTTGGCGCATCAGACATGTCTGGTTGGCTACTTTTAGGCTTGCCTGGAGCTGTTTACCTAGGCGGATTAGGTGAAGCATGGATTGGCATAGGCCTAGTGTTCGGCGCTTGGCTAAACTGGCTATTTGTCGCTAAACGTTTACGTGTTTACACTCAGTTTACCGATAACGCTCTCACGCTACCTGACTTCTTCGAAAAACGTTTTGAAGATAATAAAGGCATACTAAAGCTAGTTTCAGCTGTGACTATCTTAGTATTCTTCACCTTTTACGCTTCGTCTGGCATGGTGGGTGGGGCAATTTTATTTGAAAAAGTATTCGGGCTAGATTACACCTTGGCCTTGATCATTGGCTCTACCATTATCGTAGCCTATACCTTTGTTGGCGGTTTCTTTGCCGTGAGTTGGACCGACTTTTTCCAAGGCTGCCTGATGCTTGTTGCACTGCTAATTGTTCCTGTGGCTATTTTTAGTCAGCCAGAGACACAAGCAGGCTTGGAAAACATCGACCCCGCAATGCTGTCTATGTTCAATGAAAACACCACCTTTATTGGCTTCATATCGCTATTAGCATGGGGACTGGGCTATTTTGGTCAGCCGCATATTCTGTCTCGTTTTATGGCTATCGCCTCACCAGACGATATTCCGGTTTCACGCCGTATCGCCATGAGTTGGATGCTACTAGCCCTTGTCGGTGCATTGGCCACAGGTATTGCTGGTAGCCTGTATTTTGCAGCCGAGCCACTAACAAACCCTGAAACCGTGTTTATCCACCTTGCCCACGCTGCATTTAATCCTTGGATTGGCGGTTTGCTTATTGCCGCTATTTTGTCGGCCATTATGAGTACTATCGATTCACAACTTTTAGTGTGCTCGAGTGTCATCACCGAAGATTTCTATAAGAAGTGGTTACGTCCTCAGGCGACAAGTAAAGAATTGATGCTTGTCGGTCGTATTGGCGTGTTAGCGATTGCCGTCATTGCTGGTGTTGTTGCCCTCAACCCAGATAGCAGCGTACTAGGTTTAGTTAGCTATGCTTGGGCAGGCTTTGGCGCGGCTTTCGGTCCGGTGGTGTTATTGTCTCTATTTTGGCGCGGTTACAGCCGCAACGGTGCAGTGGCGACTATTATTGTTGGTGCGCTAACCGTTGTGATTTGGAAGCAACTTTCTGGTCATATTTTTGACATCTATGAAATCCTTCCTGGCTTTATTCTAGCCACCCTTACCGGTGTCATTGTTAGTAAATTGCAAAGCCCATCTGCAGCGATTAAACAGCAATTCGATAGCTTCGAAGCTAAGCTATAGCTGCAATAGAGAGCAAAACAGATAAAAAGCGTACACTTGTACGCTTTTTTTATTTTAATCAATTACCTCACAAATCTTAGCGTATTTACATCCCATTAACCCAGAGTCAAACCAACTTGTTGCCCCAAGCCTATGCTGGCTATACTTTCTGAGGCTCAATTTAATTGCTCACTTAATTATCAGCCAAAAAAACGCGCTATAATTAACTAATAATTAACAAAAAAACGATTCTGGTCGGAGTTGTTAGCTTGCTCACATCTACCTACTATGCACTGGTCTAATAAGTGGATCTTGCAGCTAATCATGAAATTAGCACCAAATAAGCAAGACCAAAAATATAATAGAGATGATAATAATGAAGATTTTCAACAAGACTCTTATTGCTGTATCAGTAGCTCTAGTAAGTACTCAAACAATGGCTGCCGGCTTTCAAATCAACGCCCAATCGGCAACAGGTATCGGTCGCGCATTCGCCGGTGATGCCGTGATTGCTGATAACGCATCAGTACTTTCACGTAACCCAGCAGCTATGGCATTGTTTGACGAAAAACAACTTTCAATGGGCTTAACTTATGCTGACGTGCAAGTTGAAGTACAAGATGTAGCCCTAGGTTCGGTACATTACGGTAGCGTTGATGATGCAGCTGAAGCAAAAGTTATCCCTAACTTTTACTATGTTAGCCCAGTAAATGACAAGTTTGCTTACGGTGTAGCTATGTTCAGTAACTTCGGTACAGGTACGGATACAACCGATCTATCCAGCAATATTGTAGGTGGTATCCTCCCTCCACCAATCGACTTACTAGGTAAAACCGAAGTTACCACAATCAACTTCAACCTAAGTGCATCATACCGTTTCAATGACCACTTCAGTGTTGGTGCTGGTGTTGATGTTATCTATGGTTCTGGCACGCTAACACGCGGCGGCTCAATGCCTTCGATGGAAGGCCCTGTGCATACAGATCTTGCTGATGTCGATGCTGATGGTATTGCTTTTGGTGGTATCGTAGGTGCGGTTTATGAAATTAATGCTGATCACCGCTTTGGTGTAAGCTACCGTTTCAGTCCAGAGTTCACTGCTGACGGTACAGTGAATTACCTAGGCACTGACTTTGAAGAGATCAACATTCCTCTTCCGGATATTTTCCAAGTTGCGGGTTTCCACCAGTTAACAGAAAAGTTTGCCCTACACTACACAGCACAGATGACCACTTGGGGTGATTTCCATGAAATCACTGTTACAGATCCAGCAGAAGCACAACTTAAAAAGTACGCGTGGGATGATTCATGGTTATTCAGCGTAGGTGGTACTTACACCTTAAATGATAGCTGGACACTACGCGCAGGCTATATGTTTGACCAAGGTGTTGTAGGCGAAGTGAGCTCTATCTCAATTCCTGATTCAGACCGCCAGTGGTACACTATGGGCGCAACTTACAACCTATCTAAGCACACTAGCCTAGACTTTGGTATTGCGTTTGTTCGCGGCGAAGAGACTCACCTAACTGAACAAAGTGTAATTGGTTTAATTGACGCAACTACGACGTCGAATGCAACTTACTACTCTATTCAGTACAACTACAAGTTCTAAGCTAAACGCTTAGCTGTAAAGTGTTTGTCTAGTTCTAAAAGCCGCATATTAATGCGGCTTTTTTATTGCGCATTTATTAATGCTAATTTATTTGTCCTAATAAGGATATTCTTGCTAACGTTAATCCATCAATAATCGCTTTGAGCATCATATGTCTAAGAGCAATGCCCTTCCCGCCCTTATTTTGGGTGGTTTACTCTGCTTAGGTTTAATCATGTCAGCCAGCACCGTTGGCGATAAGCTTATTAAGATGAAAACAATGGAGCGAACCGTTACGGTTAAAGGCCTAGCTGAAAAAGAAGTTAGCGCCAATGTCGCCATATGGCCGATTCGCTTTACCGAAGTCGATAACGACCTTGATAACCTGTATCAAAGCGTGCAAATCAAGACCGATAAAGTGGTCAATTTTCTAAAACAGCAAGGTTTTAGTGAAGATGAAATTACCGTAGCACTACCCGCTATTGAAGACAGACAAGCCCAAGGTTTTGTCGACCCAAATGTGAAATACCGTTATGCGGCTAAAATATCTATTTCCCTCTATACCCACAAAGTCGAGTTGTTACTCAAAACCCGCACCAATATGCTCAGTCTCGCAAAAGATGGCATTGCCATTTCCGATCAAGACTACAACAGCAAAGCACAATTTCTATTTACTGAGTTAAACAAGGTTAAGCCTGAGATGATTCAATCGGCAACCCAAAATGCTCGTCAGGTCGCTGAGAAGTTTGCTAAGGATTCTGACTCTAAGTTAGGGAAAATCAAGCAAGCTTCCCAAGGACAATTTAGTATCAATGACAGAGACAGCAACACGCCTTATATCAAGAAAGTGCGAATTGTTTCGACATTGACCTATTATCTGAACGATTAGCGCTCAAGATTTACCGCACAGATAGAAAAAAGGCTTAACTTAGGTTAAGCCTTTTTGCATTTCCCGTGTAACGGCAATCTACTTCTTAGTCATGTTCACTTTTGAGCACACTGATTGAAAGTGAGACTGTAGCCTCGCCAATATTCATCGTGTTTTTCTAATAAATAATTATTGCACATAAAAAACACTTCCATTAGAATTATTGCATGGACTGGTTTTGATAAAACAATAAAATGAATAATTCCCAAAAAAACGCCCTGAAAAACACTGCCCTACTTGCCTATCTATTAATAAGCTCTCTACCATTTTTGAGCCTATCTGCATCGGTATTGGCTGAGCCTAGAGCGGTTACTGAATATGAGCATTTAGAATCAATAAAAGTAAGTTTAAAGCCTTACCCTAACTGGGTACAGCTAGACGCCGTCGTCGAGCCGACGAAATCTGCTACCGTATCGGCGCAAACCTCAGGGCGTATTATTAAGCTCAATTACGATATCAACGATATAGTTACAGCCGGTGCACCATTACTTGAGATCACCAGTAAAGAGCAAGGTGCCCAGCTCGCCGCCGCAGAAGCCAATTACGCCAAGGCCCGCGCCGTTAATGTTGAAGCCCAGCAGCAGCTTAAGCGCTATCAAGCCTTGTTTCCTAAGGGAGCCATTTCCAAGGGGGCAATGGATGAAGCCGAAGCTAACGCTACATCCGCACAACAAGCTGTTAGCGCAGCAAAGGCTGGAATGACTCAAGCCAATGAATCCTTAAAATATACTCTTGTCAGTGCACCATTTGCCGGCGTTGTCACCCATAGGCATGTCGAAGAGGGCGAAACTGTCAGCCCTGGGCAAGCCTTATACTCAGGTTACTCATTAAACCAGATGCGCGCGGTCACTCAAGTTCCTCAGCGCTATGTTGACGCCCTCAAACAGCAAGCAAATTTCAAGCTAACCCTTGCTAATGGCAAACAAATTAGCAGTGATGAACTGACCCTCTTCACCTTTGTTGACCCAAAGAGTCACAGCTATAAAGTCCGTATCAACCTACCAGAGAATATCGAAGGAGTGATCCCTGGCAGTTTAATTAAAGCGCAATTTATTAGCGGTAGTCGTCGCGCCATATTTGTCCCCGAATCGTCATTACTCACCATGAATGAACTCAGCGCTGTTTATATTCAGCAAAATGACACATGGATACTCAACCAGGTCAGAACTGGGCTCAACGATAATAGCAAAGTCGAGATCTTAGCTGGGTTATCTGAAGGCGATGTGGTTGCTAAAGATGCCTACCACGCACTGTTACTGCTTAAGCAAAGCAATAAACCATGAAACCTAATCGAATCTAGTTTTAAGGAAGGCCTGTCATGCAAACTCAAAACAAATTAGGTATTTCTGGACGTATTGCTAGCGCGTTTCAATCCAGTGCTATCACACCATTATTGGCACTCTTAGGCTTACTGTTCGGCTTATTTGCAATAATCGTGACGCCTAAAGAGGAAGAGCCGCAAATCGATGTCACCTTTGCCGATGTGTTTGTCCCCTTCCCTGGCGCAACCCCGCGTGAAGTAGAAACCTTAGTCACCCTGCCAACCGAGCAGATAATCTCTGAAATTAAAGGTATAGATACCCTCTACTCATTTTCACAACCCGATGGAGCCCTGTTTATCGTGGTGTTTGAGGTGGGCATTGCTCGTAATGAGGCCATAGTCAAACTCTACAATCAGCTTTACTCCAACCAGTATAAGCTTCCGCTCGAAGCCGGTGTCGGAGAGCCACAAATTAAACCTCGTGGCATAGATGATGTTCCTATTGTTAGCCTCACTCTATGGTCTAAAGATCCTAAAATATCCGCAGAGATGCTCACTCATGTGGCTAACGGCTTAGAAACAGAGATAAAAAGGATCCCCGGTACCAGAGAGATTAGCTCCTTTGGTGATCAACAACTGAGCCTCAACGTTAGAATCGATCCGCTTAAAATGAATTATTTCGGCGTCTCGTTTGACGAAATAAATCAAAGCCTAATGAGTAACAATCATATCTCAATGCCAAGTTCTCTAGTTCAAGGTAATCAAGAGATAAAAGTGCAAGCGGGTCAGTTCCTGCAAAGTATTGAAGATGTGAAACAACTCGTGGTCGCGGTAAAAAAAGATAGCGACGGCCATGCTGCCCCCGTTTACCTCGCTGACTTTGCCGATATCACCCTTAAAGCTGACATACCTACTCAAAGTGCATGGCATGGCGACAAGCAAGATATCTATCCGGCTGTCACTATCGCCATTGGCAAGCAACCCGGTATGAATGCCGTTGATGTCGCGAACGCTATTATCAATAGAGTCGATAAAGTTCAAAACGTGTTGATCCCTAACGGCATAGAAGTGAGCACTTCACGAAACTATGGTGAGACAGCTGGAGACAAAGCCAATACCCTAATTTTAAAACTGATCTTTGCTTCTGCCGCAGTGGTGATCTTAGTCCTAATCACCATGGGGTTTAGAGAAGCCGTAGTGGTCGGCATAGCCATTATCATCACCTTAGCTTTCACTCTTTTTGCCTCCTGGGCATGGGGATTCACCCTAAACCGGATCTCGCTATTTGCACTGATTTTCTCTATCGGGATCTTAGTTGATGACGCCATCGTAGTGGTTGAAAACATTCACCGACATATGGCAATGGGCAAGCGCTCGTTTTCAGAATTGATTCCAATCGCTGTTGACGAAGTTGGCGGCCCGACTATTTTGGCGACCTTTACGGTTATTGCGGCTTTGTTACCAATGGCCTTTGTATCAGGTTTGATGGGGCCTTATATGAGCCCTATTCCAATCAATGCCAGTATGGGTATGCTAATCTCGCTTGCAGTAGCGTTCATGATCACCCCTTGGCTAAGTCGTAAATTATTAAAACACCCAAGGTCACAGCATAACGATGATAGCCTTGATGTTAAAGGTGGTCATAGTAAAGACCAAGGCATGATGTTTACCCTATTCAATCGCTTAATTGGTCCCTTCGTACTGGGTAAAAATGCCAGAAAAGCTCGGCTAGGTTTGGCTGCTGGTATTTTTATTCTGATTGCCGGGGCCGTGGCACTACCTATGGCAAAATTGGTGGTACTGAAGATGCTACCCTTCGATAATAAGTCTGAGTTTCAAGTCATGGTCGACCTACCTGAAGGTACACCTGTTGAGCAGACTCAAAAAGCATTAAAAGAGTTAGGTCGTTACCTTAATCAAGTAGAAGAAGTAGAAAGTTACCAACTCTATGCTGGCACCAGTGCTCCCATCAACTTTAATGGTTTAGTGCGCCATTACTTCCTGCGCCAAACACAAGAGCTTGGCGATATCCAAGTTAACTTAGTCGATAAAAAACATCGAGACCGTGACAGTCATAGCATCGCACTATCGGTTAGGGCACCACTTCAGGCAATTGGTAAAAAGTACAATGCCAATATAAAAGTGGTTGAGGTGCCACCTGGCCCACCGGTTTGGTCGCCAATTCTTGCTGAAGTTTATGGCCCTAGTGAAGCAATTCGTGAGCAGGCTGCAAACCAACTACTAGGGTTATTTAAAGAGACCAAAGATGTAGTCGATGTCGATATCTATTTACCTGAGTCGGCAGCTAAATGGCAAGTGATCATCGACAGAAGTAAAGCGAGCTTACTTGGCGTACCTTATAGCCAGATAGTCGACTTAGTCGCAACGTCTGTCGGTGGTAAGAATATCAGCTACCTACATAAAGCTAACCATAAACATGCGGTGCCAATTAAAATCCAACTGCAAGAAGGCGCGAAAGTTGATTTAGAGCAAGTGCTAAACCTGACGCTGCGTGGCAGTAATGGCCAAGCGGTTGCCGTCTCTGAGTTAGTCAGAATTGATAAAGGTAATATCGATGCCCCTATCATTCATAAAAACATGATCCCGATGATCATGGTGGTTGCCGATATGGCAGGCCCCCTGGACAGTCCTCTTTATGGCATGTTTGATATGGTCGCTCAGATAAATGATAAAGCCTCAGATGTTAATTTAGCGGCAAATTTAGACTTCGAACAGCACTACATCAGCCAACCTAGCGGACTCGATAGCGTCGCAGTGCTCTGGGATGGAGAATGGAAAGTGACCTACGAGACGTTCAGAGACATGGGAATTGCCTATGCCGTGGGCATGATCGCTATTTATCTATTAGTGGTCGCCCAATTTAGATCATATCTGGTTCCACTGATTATTATGGCTCCAATTCCACTAACCATTATTGGGGTGATGCCAGGCCATGCCCTCTTGGGAGCCCAATTTACCGCCACCTCCATGATAGGCATGATTGCGTTGGCGGGGATCATAGTGCGCAACTCGATTCTATTAGTCGACTTCATTCATCAAGAAACGGCCGCAGGCGTGCCATTTCAACAGGCGGTTATCCACTCTGGAGCCGTGCGAGCAAAGCCAATTATGCTAACAGCCTTGGCGGCTATGATAGGTGCACTCTTTATAATAGATGACCCGATTTTTAATGGCCTAGCTATTAGCCTTATTTTCGGGATCTTGATCTCAACACTATTAACCTTAGTGGTTATTCCTGTGCTTTATTACGCAGCGATGAAAAAGCGTTATCTATAGTCTATCTCTATTTATGGCGGTCAGTACCGCCATAATCACTTCCCATTAAAAGGAGTTCCCATGTCAATTGAACGTGCCATCATGGCATTTGCAGGCTTTATGGTTTTACTATCAATAGCCCTAACTGTCTGGAATAACGATAATTTTATCTGGCTCACTGTTTTTGTGGGAGCTAATTTATTACAAAGCGCCTATACTGGATTTTGTCCGGCAGCCATAATTTTGCGTAAGCTAGGCTTTAAATCAGAAGCACAGCTAGCGACTGCCAATCAAAACTAAATAATGACAAATAAAGGTATATTGATGAGTAACGCTTTTAATTTACAGCATAAACTACCAAAAAATATAATTTGGTTGCTAGGGCTAAGTGTTTTACTAATGATGTTTAGCACATTAGCTAGCGCCGCCGATCAAGACGCTAAGGTTGCTTGGCAAAAGATTGAAGCTGGCGCATTAGTCGTAGACGTACGCACAGCAGAAGAATTTGCTCAGGGCCATCTACCGAACGCTATCAATATTCCTTATGAGCAAATTAATAGTGTATTTAGCAACAAGCAGATAGCAAAAGATCGCTCTGTGATTGTCTATTGCCGTAGCGGTAACCGCAGTGGTATCGCCAATAAAATGCTTGTAAGTGAAGGTTACACTAACGTTTACAACGGTGGTGGATATCAAATGCTGATGAGTAAACAACACTAAATACCACTACATAACAATCAGTATCTGCACTAGAACAATTAGAGTTAAAGGCCGCCGATGGTGGCCTTTTTGTTAGCCAAAATTAATGACCAAGATCTGTCATTAATAAGCTGATATAATTAACCGATACAGGTAAGTACCAACAAGACGATTGCAACAAGACTATGACTCAAGTAAACAACCCACTGCACGGCATTAAGCTCGAAGATTTATTAACAGATCTCGTCGACCATTATGGTTGGGAAGAGCTAGGTAGCCGAATTGATATCCGCTGCTTTAATCATGATCCAAGTATAAAATCGAGTTTAAAGTTTTTGCGTAAGACGCAATGGGCGAGAGATAAGGTTGAATACCTTTATCTTAAGATGCATAAATTGCCTCTGCCAGCGCCAAGAGAATATGACGCTGAATATAAAACGCCTAAGCCACAGAGGTCTAAAGAGCCGTTACCTGAAGCGAATGCAAAAATCTGGGGCAAATAAACCCAGCCTTCTCTGAACGATGACATTGGTTTAATCTACGGTTAAACCAATGTCTCTTCAATTTGGAGAACGCTTTTTATCTGTGTTAGATAGGGAACTCAAAAATTAAACGCCACACTTCAATGCCGTCCCCAGCCCGATAACTCAAGCCAAAGCGGTCAATATTAATTAAATCCCAGCCTATGGGTTTTGAAAACGCGAAAGTCATACCCACTTCATAGCTATTTGACACCAACACGTCTTCTTCAAACGGCGTAGTAAACTTTAGCCTATCAAAGTACCAATAGCCCGCCACAAAAAACCTCGGCTCAATCTCTACCCCTTTCGCTTGAAAGTAATAGTTAGTGCCAATATCAACACCAGATTGCACCGCAGAATAAGTTTCGCTGCTGTTGTCATTTAACGTGGTATAACCTGCAAAAAAGAGTCTATTAACCCAAATTGGCGAAGTGTCGCCTAACTTAAAATCAAGCAAGCTAGACATGCCTGCAGAATAGATAACGACATCATTTCCATTGGTAAAGTTAGTGCCAAAGCCAAGATCGGCGTAGGTTTGAAACTCATGGGTTTCGGAGGTTTTTACTCGATACTCAATCCCTGGAGTAACGGTTAAAGTGCCAACACTCGACGGAAACTCTCCTTCGGGTAAATCACTCCAGGTGAAGTTGAAAAAGCCCATAGAGACAGGTGTATTTAATACTAAAGATTCGTCTTCGGAGCGTTTGAGATCGAAGCTAATGGGAATATTCGCAACCGTAGCATTTTGGCCTGAAGTACGATAGATACCACTACCGAGATAATTAGCAAATGCGTAGTGGCTGTAGTCGACTTCAGCCTCAGCCATAGTCGGCAAAGAAAACAGGGGGAGTAATAAAGCGAGGTAACGCAAACGGCTCATAAATCGACTTTAAACTTAATTAAACTCTAATGGATAGCCCGAATATAGCGTTATAGCATGGGAAAAGCCAAAGAAATTAAGGCTTTTCCCCGAAGAGATTAGTCTTTATCCGCTTTGCTATCTGTTTCAGTGAAGTGATGCTCAGACATCATATGCCCAAGTTGGGTCGACTTAGTCTTGAGATAGGCTTCGTTATAACGATTTTTGCCCACTTGCAGTGGTACACGTTCAACAACTTCTAAACCAAAGCTTTGCATCGCTTTGACCTTACGCGGGTTATTAGTCATTAAGCGTACTTTATCGACACCGATCTTCTCCATCATAGGGATGATCATATCGTATTTACGCATATCGGCTTCAAAACCTAAGCGTTCGTTAGCTTCTACCGTGTTAGCACCTTGATCTTGTAGCTCATAAGCACGGATCTTATTCAGTAGACCAATCCCACGACCTTCTTGGCGCAAGTAAAGAATAAAGCCTTGACCTTCTTCAGCAATATTTTGCATCGCTGTTTGCAGTTGAAAACCACAGTCACAGCGCAAACTAAATAATGCATCACCAGTTAAACATTCTGAATGGATACGACCAAGGATTGGAGCATTTGGCGGGAATGTGCCAAAGGTAAGTGCTACATGCTCTTTACCCGTCTCACTATCTTCAAAACCATGCATTTCGAAAACACCCCAAGGGGTTGGTAATTTTGAAGACGCGATGTATTTAATCGACATGAAAAAACCTTAACGACAACTCTCACTCCTTGAGACTGCAGACATCCTGATAAAGAAAATAAATTGCTTGAGACGATACTCTTGCTAGCCCTATGACTCAACAAGTCTATGGCGTAAAGAAGTCTTTAATCGCCATAAACAGTCATTGAGTCAGCATAAGCTTAGTACTTAGTGATAACCTTGAAGCGGCTCACTAAATGAATAACTAAAAGTGCTTAAAACTCTTTTTCAGCAAAACCAGTTACTTGCTTAATGCCCATTTCACGACCTAACGCCGTCATTGGGTGAACAACCACTAAACCTTTAACAGATTTTTTCAACTTACCCATGTCAGCCTGCTCGGCTTTAGTCAATACACGGCTAAACTTAAGGCCTGCAACAGTGCCACCTTGCTTGCTTAATTCGCGTGTTTGTTGGCCTTTAACGCTGCTGATCCGCTTTGTTATAGCAGCAATTTCCTGCTTAAACTGGATAATTACAGTCGGATCGCTGCGCTTTTCAGCTGCTGCTAGCTTACGACGAAATTTGTCTAACTTATCGTTGAGCGTTTGCAGCTCCTGCTTTAAATTCATTTACAGACCTTAAATTCAAATCTAATTAACACGTTTAGAAACAAAAACAGCATCAGTGAACTGACGCTGTCTTGTCATTATTGCCATATTATAACAGCATACAAGATCATTTTGCCTAGGTTTATAGCTAAACGATTGGTAAGTTACAGCAGAAACAGACTAGTCCTATCTTAGGTAATGGATTTCTTGATTACTACTACCTCTAAATACCAAGCTTGGATCGGCCAAAGACTGCTCAAATTTACCATCAACCACAACATTGACTAAATCGACTATCTCTTGCTGCGCCTCGCTCAAATTGTCTAAGGTATAACCCGTCCACAACCAAATATCTTTACCTGGGCACTGCTCTTTGACTTGCTTAACTAGAGATAAAATAGCCTCTAGATTAGCGGGAAATAACGGATCTCCCCCAGATAAGGACAAGCCACGACGCTTAATGCGCTTATCATTCAAATCATCAATAATACCTTGTTGCATCTGTTCATCAAACAAGTGCCCTGAACACGGGTTCCAAGTCGATTGGTTGTAGCAGCCGCGGCATTGATGCTCACATCCCGACACAAATAGCGTGGCTCGAGTACCAGGGCCATTAATCACATCGGTTTGATAGTATTGATGATAATTCATAATAAACTCGTTTCAGTTAGAATTTTGCTTTAACTAGAAAACAAAAAGGTGCTGAACACAGCACCTTTTATGTATATAAACCCAATATCTACAGGCTTAGCCATTTACATGCTAAGCCCCTAGTATTTTGACTACAGATGCTTAACGCGACGCTTCACTTCTTCTTGCTTACCGTAGTTAAACGGTCTCGCATCAGGGCTGCCTAAGTAACCGCATACGCGGCGAGTTACCGAGACTCGGCTTGGCTCATGGTTGCCACACTTAGGACAAGTGAAACCTTTACTGGTACAGCTAAACTCACCAGTATAGCCACAGTCATAACACTCATCGATAGGTGTATTCGTGCCGTAATAAGGCACTCGGCTATAGCTGTAATCCCATACATCTTCTAACGCTTCAACGTTATTTTGCATGTTAGGGAACTCGCCGTAACAAATGAAACCGCCGTTAGCTAATTCTGGATATGGCAGTTCAAAATCAATCTTGTCGTAAGGGTTAACTTGCTTTTCAACATCCAAATGGAAGCTGTTTGTGTAGTAGCCCTTAGCCGTTACACCATTAACAACACCAAATACTTTAGTGTCTAAAGCGCAGAAACGGCTGCACAAGTTTTCACTTGGCGTGCTGTACAAGCTAAATGCGTAACCAGACTCAGCCTTCCAGGTTTCAGTCGCTTTCTTCATGTACTTAATCACTTCGATCGCTTTTTCACGTAGCATTTCGCTATCGTAAACATGCTCATCGGTGCCATAAAGTGCATTGATGGTTTCATGAAGGCCAATATAACCTAGAGAAATTGACGAACGACCATTTTTAAAGATCTCAGAGATATCATCATCTGCACGTAGACGCACACCACAAGCACCTTCCATATAAAGAATAGGCGCTACGCGAGCTTTAACACCTTCAAGGCGAGCGATACGCGTATCAAGACCCTTACGAGCGATTAGCAAACGCTGATCTAAGATGCGATAGAACTCAGCTTCATCACCTTTCGCTTCTAATGCGATACGTGGCAAGTTAAGACTTACAACACCTAAGTTGTTACGTCCTTCATGAATTAATTCGCCGTCTTGCTCGAAAGTACCTAAGAAGCTACGGCAACCCATAGGGGTCTTAAATGAACCCGTGACTCTTTCTACTTGTTCGTAGTTAAGAATGTCTGGGTACATACGAGTCGTCGCACACTTAAGTGCTAGCTGCTTAATATCGTAGTTGCAATCGCCAGTTTTGTGGTTAATACCATCACGAATAGCAAATACTAGCTTAGGGAATACCGCAGTTTTACGATTCTTACCTAGACCTGCGATACGCACTTTCATCATTGACTGTTGAATTAAGCGCGACTCCCAAGAGGTACCCAAGCCAAAACCAAATGTTACAAATGGCGTTTGGCCATTAGCAGTATGCAGTGTGTTTACTTCATACTCTAAAGACTGGAATGCATCGTGACACTCTTTCTCAGTCTGCGCTGTCGCGAAGGCTTTGGCATCGGTAATGCCCCAAGTCAGTGCGACTTGATAATGCTTGTCATAGCTCTTTGCTACAAACGGCGCTAAAACTTCATCGATACGGTTAATGGTGGTGCCGCCATAAATATGACTCGCCACTTGAGCAATAATTTGTGCTGTTACAGCCGTTGCTGTAGAGATTGATTTTGGTGTTTCAATCTCGGCATTGCCCATCTTAAAGCCTTGGGTCAACATGCCGCTTAAATCGATAAGCATACAGTTAAACATTGGGAAGAATGGCGCGTAATCCAAGTCATGATAATGGATCTCACCAGACTCATGAGCAGCAACAACATCTTTTGGTAAGATGTGGCACTTAGCGTAATGCTTCGCCACGATACCTGCTAATAGATCGCGCTGAGTCGGAATAACTTTAGAGTCTTTGTTAGCGTTCTCGTTCAACAAAGCAGCGTTGCTTTGATCAACCAGCCCACGGATCTCTTGGTTTAAACGGCTGCTGACTTCTCGCTTAACATCACGATCATGTCGGTATTCAATATAAACACGTGCCAATGATTTGTGCGGTCCTTCCATCAGCAAGTTTTCAACTGAATCTTGCAGATCATGGATGTTCACTTCTGCCAATTCAGCAACAGTTTGCTTAACTTGTTCAGCAACCTGTTGGGCATATTCAGCGCACTCAATACCTACCGAGTTAGCAGCTGCTATCACGGCATCTTTAATCCTTGTTTCGTCAAAAGGCGTACGGTAACCATCCCGTTTAATAACCACTGGCATTGTTTAATTCCTCTTCAGCTCGCTCATCAAAGCAACACTATATATAGTGCTACTTTTTCAATAAATCACAATATGTGGCGCATTAAGCTATAAAATAAGAATAAGAACATTGATCCAGATCATGATTTTAAAAGAGGAAGACAATAAGAAAACAGTTCTGCCTACAAAGCCACTGATCTCAAATTATGCCCTTGACGGAGACTTCGAAGCGGGCTAGTGACAGGATAATTGAGGTATAAATTGTGGATAAAAATAGGCTGTTAAAAACCTTGTAAAATACCTGTTGCCGCAAGTTATTGCTTGCTTTGAAAAACAGGCAGCGAAATACGCCAACTAAGCCGTTTTTTACAGCATATTTTGGCCAAATATTGAAATTTCTAAGGTGTTAACAACAAATACTAAAGGGTAATAATTGCTAATGCTTGTTAGCAAGAGCGAGGTAGCTATTAAGCTGACCATTTTCCTGTTGATGCTCCCCCGTCATAGAGGTTAACTGCATCAAAGCTTTAAGCCCTTTATATTGTTCCACTTGCGCTTCGCTTAGCGACTTTTCTGAGTTTAGCAGCTCAGTTATCTGGCTAGAAACACGGTTAGCTTTCTGTGCAACCAATGGCGACTGAGAAAAGTCCATTGCCCCCATCACCCACTTAGCATCATCTAACATTTGAGCCAGACTGCTATCTTCTTCGCTATCAGTTAAAGCCGCTGCTTGCTCGTCAATAAAGTCAGATAGAGATTGTTCATCGGCAGGAGGGAGCTCAAATCCACTATTTGATAAGCGATTAAGCTGCCCTTCTGAAAGAATGCCATCTTGATACAGTCGTTGGATAAGTGAAGGCAGCTGAGCAGAGGTAAACTGGCCTCCTTTGAAGAAGTCGTTAGCCATCGCTTCAATTTTTTGCGCTCTCTCAGCGCGACCTGACAACACTAAAGTATTGTCACTCTTAGTCAGCTCTGTCGCAGCTAGAGTCTGTTTGCCGCTGTTAACTGCAATATTTTCGGCATTGGTAACATTTGACTGTTCCCTATTAACACCATAGGCGTCAGATAGCGTATTACTATTTACTGGGTTGTTGATACTGCTAAGTAGGTTCATCGTCAAAAAGCCGGCATTAACTAAATATAACCGAGTTAAAGCATTTAACGTGCCGACTTATCAAGTTGAAAATCAACTGGTTATTTTTACGTCACCTCATGAGTTAGCTCAGAAGTTAAAGACAGGCACAAAGTGCGTAGAGACTCCACTTGCTCGTCAGACATATTGACCTTATCCAGCAAAGTTTGCTTTAACGCCAAGGCTTCTAGCTTAAGCTTATAACCAGCATCCGTTAGTACAATGACCTTCTTACGCTCATCGCTTTCATCGGCTAGACGCTGCAAAAATCCTTTTGCTTCAAGCCGTTTAACAATAGGTGTTAAAGTCCCCATATCGAGTCGTGTGGATTTAGATATTTGAGTCAGACTCACCCTGTCTTGCAACCATAAAGACTGCATAACTAAGTATTGCGGGTACGTTAACTCATAGCGTTCTAATAACGGCCTGTAGGCTCGCATCAAGGCGTTTGCCGCTGTATAAAGCGCAAAACAGACATTATCAGCAAGGCAGGGATCGGCAGTATTGTTTGAGTCGTTATTGGTCACAGATACTAAGCTTAGGCAAGTCAGGAATATCGATAATATTAACTTACATCCAAACTTAAAACTAGATTGAGCACAAGTAATTTGCACGCAATTGTTTTGCGCGCAAAGTATTTGCAAATTCAATTTTACCTGCCTATGATACTGACAATTACTTTGCGCACAAAACAAATTAAGGAATGACATGAATATCCAAGAAATTCAATTGAACTCTCGTCCAGAAGGCATGCCTATCGCCGACAATTTTTCGCTGGCAGAAGGGACTCTCTCCCCAATAAAACAAGGCGAGTTCTTGGTCAAAAACGTGTGGATGTCTGTCGACCCTTATATGCGCGGCCGTATGATTGACAGAAAAAGTTACATTGCACCTTTTGAGATAGGTAAAGTGTTAGAAGGCGGCGCAATAGGTGAAGTCATTGAATCACTTAACCCTAACTTTCCTGTCGGCAGTAAGGTCAGCAGTATGTTTGGCTGGCGCAGCCACTTTGTTAGTGACGGTGTAGAGATCACCGTTTTACCTAAAACAGCCATTTCTGAATCGCATTTCCTGGGGGTTCTAGGTATGCCAGGTATGACCGCCTGGACTGGTCTTAATCGTATTGCAGAGTTGAAAGCCGGTGAAACCCTGTTTGTTTCCGCAGCATCAGGTGCTGTTGGCAGTGTAGTGGCACAGATTGGTAAGCTCATGGGAGCGCGGGTTGTAGCCTCTGTTGGCTCTGATGAAAAAGCTCAATACCTAAGCTCACTGGGTGTGGATGCCGTGATTAACTACAAGACTTGTGGCAACTTAGACGCCGCGCTGGCTCACGCCGCGCCTGAAGGTATTGACGTCTATTTTGAAAATGTTGGCGGTGAGCATCTCAGCGCAGCGCTGAACCATATGAAAGATCACGGCCGAATTGCCGTTTGCGGCATGATAGCTCAGTACAACGACACAGCCCCGACTCCTGGACCGAGTAATCTTGCCCAGATCATTATCAAAAAATTAAAAATTGAAGGTTTTATCGTGTTTGAACATTGGGATCACTATCCCCAATTTGCGGCGCAGATGGGACAATGGCTTGCTGAAGGTAAGGTGCAAGCAGAGCAAACTATCTATGAAGGTTTAGAAAACGCTCCTGATGCGTTTATTGGACTATTTGAAGGTAAAAACCGCGGCAAAATGGTAGTGAAGCTTGCTTAGTGTAATCTAAGGCTGCCCACAGCTAACTGATTACTAGAAAGCTTATCTAACAAGCTATAAACACAATAAAGGCGCAAAAAGCGCCTTTATTGCGTATGAATTTCACCCTAGCTATATATAGCTGTACACATCTGGCTCTGGTTTACTGAAAATGGACTAAGTAGCCAGAGATGATATTGATGGGTGTTAAGCTCTCTCAGGCGAATGCTGTGCCAGAGCTGCTTCAATAAGATGCGCGACTTGTTCAACAGCCGCTTCACCCGCTGCAATCGCTTCTTCAGCACGATGAAACTCCATGGTTCCGATATCCCCCATATCTGGCACAATACAGATATCTGGTGGATCGCCCATTAAACGTGCTCTCTTATGACGATGTTCTAAAATTTCCATCGATTGATGCATAACCGCTAGCATACCAGGGTTAGGATTATGCGGCGTGCCCGCTTTATGGCCTAAAGAGAATTTATCCGTTAAGCCCGTAATATAATCTCGGCCTCTAGCTAACAAGTCGGTAAAGCCTTTATCTTGATGCTGCTCCGCTTCTTGAACTTGTTGCTTAGTTGGCTTATGGCTCTTCATACTAACGGGCAGTACTTGCATACGACCACGACGCAGCCCATGTAGGTCGACCGCGATAACTAAATCGACTCCCATGGCACGGCTAACTGAAACCGGAACCGGGTTAACTACAGCACCGTCAACCAACCAACGTTCTCCCACCTTAACCGGAGGCAAAATGCCCGGCATGGAACAAGACGCACGCACTGCATTACGTAAATCCCCTTCTCTGAACCAAATTTCCTGACCTGAATAAAGGTCGGTAGCAACGGCTGCAAACGGTTTTTTCAAATCTTCTATCTGCATATCGCCAATGCGCTTTTGCAGGACGTCAAACACTCGCTCACCGCCAATTAATCCGCCACGGCCCCAGCTTAGATCCATCAGCCCGAGCACATCCCAACTGCTAAAACTACGAACCCAATCCTCTAGTTCTTCTAGGTGATCATTAGCGTAAGCCGCACCAACTAATGCACCAATAGAGCAGCCTGCAATCTTATCGGGGTAGATCCCCATTTTGGCTAGGCCGTTTAATACACCAATATGCGCCCAACCTTTTGCAGCTCCGCTGCCTAACGCTAAGCCTATTCGCACTGAATGTTTGTTTGTAGACACGCTAAAATGACTCCATTGGTCGGCTTTAAAATAGACTCTTTAGCAGTGATAACCAAAGAGCCTTAAATCAATTGTTAAAAAACCATTCGAATTAGTAAGGTAAGTGGATCTCTAATGACATTAAACGAAGGTTCCCCCTAGGAAGTGGGGCATTTTAGCAGATTTATCTGCATTTGAAGAACAAAGTTGATGGGTATTCGTAGCGCATTGCTAAATCTGTAGGTTATAATACGCGGTCGTATCATTTATGGAGTACACCTTTGCAATTTACCGATTTCGCACTGGATCAACGTCTGTTACAGAGTCTTAAGCACATGGGCATTGACACCCCAACAGAGATCCAGGAGCAAGCCATTCCTGTAGCCCTAGCAGGCAAAGACCTAATGGCGTCTTCTAAAACAGGCTCAGGTAAAACATTAGCCTTTTTATTGCCGGCGATGCAAAGACTGATTTCGTGTAAAGCATTGAGTAAACGCGATCCGCGCGTGGTCATTCTATTACCGACCCGCGAACTAGCGACTCAAGTGTACAGCCAACTTCGACTTTTAGTTGCCAACACTCAATTCAAGGCGACCAAAATTCTCGGTGGTGAGAACTTTAATGATCAAGCTAAAGCCTTAGCTCGTGATCCACATTTTGTTGTGGCAACACCAGGCCGCTTAGCTGACCACCTAAAACAGCATCATCTGCACCTTAATGGTCTTGAACTGCTTATTTTAGATGAAGCAGACCGAATGCTAGATCTTGGCTTTGCCGAGCAGCTAAAGATGATTAACGCAGCAGCGGATCATAAGCGCCGTCAAACTTTGATGTTCTCAGCGACGTTAGATCATGGTGATGTAAACGACATTGCTAACGAACTACTAAAATTCCCTGAACATGTAGCAATTGGCGCGGGTAACTTAGAGCATAAAGACATTACTCAGCGTATCTTCTTGTGTGATCATTTAGATCATAAAGAAGCGCTACTGACTCGTATTTTGAAAGAAGAGCAGCAAAAGCAGATTATTATCTTTACTGCAACCAGACAAGATACCGATCGCTTAGCGAAGAAACTAGCCGATGACGGCTTTAAAACGGCCTCGTTAAGTGGTGAGCTAAAGCAAAACGCTCGTAACCAAATCATGGATGAATTTAGCCGTGGTTTGCAGCAAATTCTAGTGACTACAGATGTTGCCTCTCGCGGACTCGATCTATTAAACGTGTCATTGGTTATTAACTTTGATATGCCTAAGTTTGCTGAAGAATATGTACACCGTATCGGCCGTACTGGACGCGCGGGTGCAAAAGGCGATGCGATTTCACTTGTTGGGCCAAAAGACTGGGTTAACTTTACCCAAGTGCAAACCTTCTTGAATAAGACGTTTAGTTTTAGCGAACTTGAAGGTCTTAAAGCTAAGTTCTGTGGCCTTAAAGCAAAAGCGCCAGCTAAGAAAAAAGCCAAGCCTGCTGCGGTAGCGAAAAAGAAAGCCGCTAGCGCTAAGAAAAAGACAGCCGCTAAAGCAGCCTCAAATCGTGATAGACGTTTTGCTACTGGTGTTGATGTTGGTGACGCGCCAATGCTTAGAAAACCAAAAGCTAAGCTACAAGACACCCCAGAAGATTAAGCGATAAACTTTATCGGAAACATGCTTAATATTGAAAGCCGCAGTGAGCCATCTCACCGCGGCTTTTGTCTTTATGGGCGGTTTTGTAAGTAATACCAATCACTATCTCTCGCTTTAACGCCCTTTGCTTGCAAAACAATCATTCAGGTTGATAGCAGCCAAATTTCTTATTAATCACTTCATCGTAAACATTGATTTGAATACGCCAGAAAGCACATTAAAACGCTGACCATTTCGGTAAATAGCGCTACCAATTTACAACTCAAATAACGCTGTTACATTGCTAAAACGAGTTAACAGGCATGACTAGCAAACTCGTTACACTGGCTGAAGGGCTCACTATAGCCAAAAGTTATTTGAATCGCGTCAGAAAGCACATTAAAACGCTGACCATTTCGATAAATAGCGCTACCAATTTACAACTCAAATATCGCTGTTACATTGCTAAAACGAGTTAACAGGCATGACTAGCAAACTCGTTACACTGGCTGAAGGGCTCACTATAGCCAAAAGTTATTTGAATCGCGCCAGAAAGCACATTAAAACGCTGACCATTTCGATAAATAGCGCTACCAATATACAACTCAAATATCGCTGTTACAGTGCTAAAACGAGTTAACAAGCATGGCTAGCAAACTCGTTACACTGGCTGAAGGGCTCACTATAGCCAAAAGTTATTTGAATCGCGCCAGAAAGCACATTAAAACGCTGACCATTTCGATAAATAGCGCTACAATACGCCCAATATTGTTTTTTTAAGGTTTATCATGAGAGTTTGTGGCGTAGAGTTAAAAGGTGGCGAAGCCATCATCAGTTTATTAAGTTATGAAGGCGAAACTTATAACGTGCCGGATTGCCGTCAAAAGTCGTTCGCGATTTCAAACTCTGAAAGCACCGAAACTATGCGTGATTTTCACTTCGCATTCGGTAAGCTGATTGAAGACTACCGCGTTGATGAGATTGTTATTATCCAACGTGATCAAAAAGGTAAAGGCGCAGGTAGCGTAACAAGCTTTAAACTAGAAGCATTGATCCAAATCTTACCTGTTGCGGTATCAATTGTGTCGCCAGTTGCAATTAAAGAGCAGCTAAAGCGTAATCCTCCACAAGTAGATTTTGAAGGTCTAGATCTTAAGCGTTTCCAAAAGAGCGCATTTGAAGCAGCTTATGCCTTCCACAACATTACTATCTACAAGACTGACGAAGAGTAACTTTATCAGCAACGAGTAGAGATTAATGGGCGCACTTTGAGCGCCCTTTTTATATCTTTAAATCTATATTCGAAAGCTATCTATTTGGAAGCTATCTATTAGAAGAAATAGCTATCTATTAGAAAGCGGTCTATTGGAAGCGAATTCTAAAAGTTAATTATTGAATAAGTTAGCTTAAAGACAATATTCTAGAACCAATACCTTAAAATAAGTACAGCATGCAACCACTCAAATACCTCGCCGGCTATTCAAGCGATATCCAAGACCAAGTACAAAGCCTAATAGCTCAAGACCAGCTCGGACAATTCCTGCTTAAACGTCACCCGCAGATCCACTCAGTTCGCACAGATAAAGCGCTTTACGACTACACCATTGAGATAAAAAATCAGTATTTACGTAAATCACAACCACTGTCTAAAGTGATCTTTGATGACAAAATATCCCTAAGTCATCAAGCACTAGGCCTGCATTCTTATGTTGCTCGTAAACAAGGGGCAAAAATCAAAGCTAAGAATGAAATCCGCATCTCTTCACGGCTTAAAAAAGTACCTGAAGGCCTACTGCGAATGGTGGTGGTGCACGAACTAGCTCATTTAAAAGAGAAAGATCATAACAAAGCCTTTTATCAGCTTTGCTGCCATATGGACGGTGATTACCATCAACTGGAATTCGAATTAAGGTTACTACTGACCTTAATTGATGCGGGTAAGAATCCCTATAGTTAATTCGAACAGCCAGCATAGATAATCAGCTAACGCTGCCCGCACTTAAAATCTAAATACTTGCATCAAATGCTAACGATAATGATTTTCATTAGCCTTATTTTAGATTACACTCTAAGCCATTGAACAAATAGGCACTAGCGCAACTTTCGAGTATTCGATGATGAGTGAAGACTAATGAGCGAAGAGTTAACTAAGAAGCAGCAGAAATGTCGCCGAAAGCTGGCTAAATACCAGCAAAAACTTAATCATTACACTCAGCTAAAAGAGTGCGAAATATCCCTCAAAAAGCGTGCAGCAAAGCTGTGTAAATATCGTTTGAAAATCATCAAACGCCAGCTAAAGCTTAAGCAGATTGAAGCCAAGATTAATCAATTTTCGGCTTATACTCAACTCACTCCCGCGAATGATGCTGTCGCGAATGCGCCTATATTTGTAAGCCGCAGTGGCAAAGCCCGCTCACCAATTCCAGCAAACTTATATCGCCCCCATAAGAGTAAGCCCTGTAAAAGTTGCCCTGCTCTTCGTGGTAAAGCTTGTTTATGTGCGATGAAAGTCCAGCAACGTAAACAAGCTTAGATTCAGCCTTTGAATGAAGGCGGGTTACATTCTTTTTAACTAAGACACCCAAAATTATTCACTGCACTGGCAGCTTTAACTCGACATTGAGCTCGGTCGTTTCCGTCTCATCGAGACAGCCCATAGCTGTCGCATAATCACGCTAGCACGAGCAGAACATGGTTGACGAGGAAACTATCGGTAACTAAAGTGAATTTCATACAGCAGAAATGCCAAACATATGTTTGGTCATGAAAAAATGAGGGAGAGTTTAAGTAGGCTAACTACAATCTAGCCAGCGGTGACAATTGGCGGCGCCTTGTCGTCGCTTACGATCAAGATGTTCACAATAAGCTGTTAACTCTTGTGTGTTACCAACAGGACCTTTGAAGATTGTTGTGAACTCAGCAGTCATTTTAAGCCAGTTTTCAACAGGAATATTCAAACGATGCAGCAGTTGCCTTGAGGACTGACTGATAACCCCTCTTTTATCATGCCGTTGAATATGGCCCGTATCATCAATCAGTTGAAGGTAATCTTTAGCATTAAACATCAACCCTTTGGGCATGTCTTGATGTTCATTTCCCACAAAAGGCAGTAACGGTTCGGGTTGCTTCCCCTTCACCGCTGCTTTTATACGTAATTGAATACTCGTAAAATCTGAGGTTGCTGCTGAATCAGCCATCTTTACTCGAATAGGGTTCAAGTCAACATAGGCCATACAGGCCAAAACTGCGGCCTCATCAAGCAGTGCTTGAGACTTAAACCTGCCTTCCCAAAAGCGCCCTTTACACTTATCTTCCGCATTAGCCTTTCGGGCTATGGGTTCGTTCAACGCTCGCATAAACCACGAGATGTCCATCAACCTTATACGATACTCTTTTACCCGTTTATTGATGATGGCTTGCTGGTAGGTCTCAAGTGGCTGACCTTTAACAAAACTATGATTCAGGCTGTCACCTTTGAACAGTTTTTGCCATTGCGCAACAACCTCTATATCTGACCAAGACTTCGCTAATTCTGCATCTATACGCAAGACAAGATGCAGATGATTGCTCATTACCGCAAACGCACAGATATCAATGGCAAACACTTTTGCAAGCTGCAGCAATCGCAGCTCAACCCAGTCACGCCTATGCTCATAGGATTGACCTGTATGCTTATCAACACCACATAAAAAAGCCTTTCGAACACAGCGAGATATACAATGATAAAACGGCGTATCTTCTAAGCTAACTAATGCTTTTCTTGGGGTTGGCATAACAAACTCCTCTATTCAGCCATAACTAAAGCCTAGTAAAGGAACCGTGCATTCACAATTCTGGGTGTCGTAGTTATTTATTTTACCCATTAACAGGGCGTTATGTGATTTATAGACATTTCCGACTAAAAACCGCTAGAATGCGCTCTCGCGGCTGCACATGAATTTCAGTCAACTTTAGAGAAAATACGATGATTGTAGAAAATGTGCTTCCTGAAAATTACGCAGAAATGCTTAATGTTTGGGAAAATTCAGTCCGAGCAACTCATGACTTCATCACAGAAGAAGATATCGAGTTTTTTAAACCCATTATCATTGAGCAGGCTTTTCCTGCTGTCACGTTAAGATGTGTGAAAAATGAAAGTGATTCAATTTTAGGTTTCGTGGGTATCTACGACTCGAAGGTTGAAATGCTGTTTATCTTAGACGAGGCTAGAGGGCAAGGTGTTGGTAAGGTACTGCTGCAATACGCAATTGAGCAGTTAGGTGCAACCAAAGTCGATGTAAACGAACAAACCCCACAGGCAGTAGGCTTCTACGAGCATATGGGTTTCAAAGTCGTTTATCGCTCACCACTTGATGATATGGGAAAACCTTTTCCAATTCTGCATATGACACTTTAAAGCTCGGTTTGTCGTAACCAGTTTGTCAGAAGAAACGCCCAAGGCTAATAACTTTGGGCGTTTCCGTATCTGTGGAACAACATGCAAAAGTCAGCTACTGTATACTCCTAAAGGGGCTTTAATTGTTCATCTCGATGAATAGAAAGCTTAAGCAATGCCCATCATCATCTTTCTGACTTTCACAATCTGGCTAAACTCCGCCATCTCTTTTGAAGAAAGTTTACTCGCCATAGGTATTTTGGCTTTCATCGAATCTACTGGGCGACCATTGATATGAAATTCGTAATGTAAATGCGGCCCTGTAACACGCCCCGTATTACCCGATAGCGCGATAACTTGGCCGCGCGAGACTCGCTGGCCTTTATGGACAAGAAACTTAGATAGATGTAAGTAACGAGTGCGGTACTTGTTACCGTGCTCTATCACCACATACTTACCCGCAAAACGATGATTGGTAACCAAAGACACGATACCATCACCTGGCGCAACAATCTTCGTGCCTATTGGCAGGGCAAAGTCGGTACCGTTATGAGGTGAGTTTCTTCCCGTGACAGGATGGTGGCGATTAGGATTAAATCGAGAGCTTATACGATAGTTCTTAGTTAATGGAATGCGCTGGAAGGCGCGCGCTAAGCTCTGCCCTTTCTCATCATAGAAATTACCATCGCTATGCTGATAGGCGTTGATGCTACTCGAGCCCCTATCTATGGTCACTCCGAGCACATGGCTATTACCCGTGGCTTCCCCGTCTATAAACTGATCGTTCATCAATACCGAGAACTTATCACCGGCACGAAGGTCGCGAGCGAAATTAAGTTTCTCTTTTAATAATGACTCTACACGCTGGATCTCCGCCGCATTAAGGCCCATTTTCTTTGCCGAAACATAGAAAGAACCGTGAATTTGACCTGAGATAGCGCGGTCTCGCCAAATCCCGTCGATATTAATTTCATCAACGTTAAATGAACCATCATCAAAGCGCGTAAAAATAACCTGCCTTGCAGCGTTAAAGTAGAGCGTGAGCTTTTGCAGATCACCAGCATCATTAAGCCAAAACTGGATTTTGTTGCCCGGCCTTAGTGTATCTAATGCCAACACATTTAAGTCTGCTTCGAGCACGCGGTACATGGTTTGTTGATCCACGCCGCCTTGCTCAAATAAGCCACTCAAAGTATCGCCTTTGACGATCTCTTTTTGAAATGCGGGTTTTGGCTCTAGCAATTCAGCGCTGGAGATCTCAACACTATGAGAAAGAATGGAGTCAATATCGAGCTGAACTGGGATCCTTTGCGGCAGCAACTCTTGATGACTTGGGAATAAACTAGCAGCACCAATAATGAGTACTGAGCCTAAAAGCACTTTCCGATGAAAAGAAGGCAATCCCGCAAAACGGTTTTTAGACATATTTGAAAAAGAAAATTTACTTGCGCGCAACCTATGCCTCAACTTTCATTATTATGATTATCTATTTGACCGAAAAACCCCTTTAAATCGAGGTTTGATGCCAAGTTATATCAAAAATAATTCAATTTACAAACCGATCTACTGCACAAATTACTGACCTAGCCTAGATAGCTTCAAGACTCAAAAAATTATCCCACTGTATTTGTTCGATAAACACACAGATACAATGGGATAAATTAGTTTTACCGTAAAAAGGGATTAAGGCAGTACTATGCTTACTTCACTCCCCACTGCAGTCTTACTAATATCGATACGGGTACCTATCTGTTCCTTCATCTCAGATACATGAGAGATCACGCCTATCATACGACCGGAAGACTGCAGATCCATCAAGGTTCTTACCGCTAAGTCCAGTGAGTCTTGATCTAGACTGCCAAAGCCCTCATCAATAAATAGCGTGTCGAGCTTTATGCCACCAGCATAGGCCTGCACCACATCAGATAAACCCAGAGCCATAGATAAAGCCGCCATAAAGCTCTCACCACCACTTAAGGTCGCTACAGGTCGAACCTTTGAGGTGTAAGCATCTTCGACTTCTAACTCAAGCCCTGATGCCTTATTGCCCTTGGCCCGCTCCTCTTTACGTAACAAACGGTAACGGCCTTTACTCATCAACTGTAGACGATGACTCGCCTCAAGCAGCACGTCATCAAGCAGTACACTGAGTACAAACCGCTGCAAGCTGATTTTATTGCCGGTTTGACCATTAGCGACCTCTGATAAAGTGCCAATCACCGCATACTCATCTTCAAGTTTCTTCGCTTTGGCATCTGCCTCTTTTAACTGCAGCTGAGTTTGGGTTAACTGAGTCACTCGGCTCTGTATAATTTGCCACTCATTCTCAGCCGTTTGCCGCTGCGCTTGAGTACTCGTCAAATGCGCTTCAAGTTCTTCAAGCTGTGGCTTTACCTGCTCTGATAGCTTTTCATTCAGCTGCGTTAATCTTGTCTGGTTAACGATGCACTCTTGCTGATAGCGGCCTATCTCATCGGCTATAGTTTTAAGTGCCTCAGCTGACAACAAAGCTTGAGTTAATGCCTGTTTGTCACTAAAACCAGAGCTTGATAGCTGCTCTGTTAACTCCAACGTCGCTTTCTCACTCTGCAGCTTGGCCTGTTTCAGGCTTGACTCCGCACTAGCTAAAGCCGCTGTTTGCGAGGCGTCTTGCGCCAGTGCTTGGCTATGAGACTCACGAATGCGGTTTATGGCTTGCTGCAACACAGAGACATGGGCCTTAGCCTGCTCAATTGCCTCATTGAGCGCATTTAAGCTGCGATATTGCTCAGGAATAGCATGAGATGCTTGCTCCAATTGCCCTTGAAGACTCGCAGCCTTACTTTGTAGTTCGACAAAAGCTTCTCGTTCGGCATCTAGATTTGTTTGCAGCTGTTTTTCTTTAGCTTGCCAAGCTTGTATTTGGCTTCTAAGTTGAGCTAATTGCTGAGCAGCACTATTGGCTTGGTTAAGCTGCTGTTGCAGCTGCTGTAATTGCAACTGCATGCTCTCTATGGATTGAGCACTGCTGTCACCAAGGCGCTGAAGCAGCTCATCTACTCGCTTCAACTGCTCTTGATGCTTAGTATTTTGCCCTGAGTATTCAGCTCTGGCCTGATTAAGCGCTTCACTTGCCAACTCCTCATTACGCTGAGCTTGTTGCAACTCCTCTTCCGTTGGCAGTTGCTCTGCACTTTGAGCAGGATTTGGATGCTCGCCGCTACCACATACCGGGCATGGTTGCCCAGGATTAAGCTGTAAAGCTAAACTCGCGGCCTGACCACGGTGCCAAACGAGCTGAAGTTGTTTGTGGTTAGTTTGTGCTTCAATAAACTGAGCGCGAAGCTGCTGACCTTTATCTTTAGCGACTGCTAACGCCTGCTCTGTATGACTGGCGTCAACGCTTGCCTGTTGCCACAGCAAATGTCGTTCTATCAGATCATTTTGAACACTAACGGCTTGTTGGGCATTAGTTTGCTCACTGGCAAACTGTTCTAGTTGTGGGATAAGTTGCTCTGCGGCAGCTTTTTCTGCCGATATAGCTTCTAAGGCTTGCTTCTCTTGCAGGCCTTTTTCTTTGGCTTGGTCACGTTCATTCGTTGCCTGAGTCAACTCATTGTGTAGCGCCTCTAACCCTTGCAGTTTTGGCACTAATTGAGTGAGATTTTGCTCTGCATGTTGAGCTTTTTGGAGCTGAGCGTCTTGCTCTGGCAAGGTGTCAAATTGGTTCTGACTGCTAGCTAATGCCTGCTCACTGCCCTGCTTTGCTGCTTGCACCTGGGCAAAATGTTGTTGCGCTTGAGCCACCTCTGTATCCCGGGCAAGCGATACATCTAATACTGGTTTTAATTGCTGCGCCTTTTGACCATTATCGAGTTGGTATTGTCGCTGCTCGATAGCTAGTTTTTGCTCACTTAAGTCCACGGCAGTTTGTTTAAGTTTGTCCAGCGCATCAAAATCGCTGACTAAAACCTTAGCCGATTCAACCTGTTTATTGGCATTAATCAGTTCTAGCTGAGTCTGCTCTTTATGCGCTAAAGCTTGGGTCAGTTTTGGAGTAAGCTCTACAAGCTCATGGTTTAACGCCTCATCAGACTCAAGCTCGACATTTTGCATAATGCCATCTCGTCTTGCCCGCTGCTCTTTGACATCGTTTCTAATACTGGATGCTTGAAACTTTAGTTTATCTTCAATTTTACGATAGATTTGCGTCTGAAATAGCTGACTAAAAATCTTCTCTCTATCTTTAGAGTCCGCCATTAACAGTTCACGGAACTTGCCCTGTGGCAACACCATTACCTGACGAAACTGATCCGCATCAAGACCTGTAAGGCTTTCAATTTCAGCGGTGGCTTCTGAGACTTTACTCGCCACCAGCAAATGTTCACTGCCATCACTATCGATACGATAAAGCTGTGCTTCTGGCTTTTGCACCGTATAACCATCGCCACTTTTCTTAGCGCGTTGCTGCTCTGGTACTCGGCGAATACGGTATTGCTTATCCCCCAGCGCAAAACTAAAGGTCACTTCAGTTAACAGGCTGTCTGGTGCTAAGTCGCAGCGCATCTGGCTGCCTTCACGCTCATCTCCTGTGGTCTTGCCATACAGGGCAAAACAGATGGCGTCTAACAGCGTAGTCTTACCCGCACCAGTTGGGCCGTTGATCAAAAACAGGGGGTTAGAACCTAATGCCGAAAAGTCGGTCATTTGCGTCGATGCAAATGGGCCAAACGCTGACATTTCTAGAATAAGCGGTCTCATGATGTGCGCTCCACTTTATGTAACTCATCAATAGCGGTGATCATGGCTTGTTGCTGCGCCACTGTCATTGGCTCGCCGGATACCTGAGCAAAGAAGTCGGTAAACATATCTAACTCGCCCTTCTTAATATGGTCTCGGCTTAGCTCAACCTTACTATTGTCACTCATCAACCCTGTACGCTCTAGATGCAGCACATTTGGATATACACTTCTTAGTTTACCCATAGCATCTAAGATGGCGCACTTATCACTCAATCTCACCATCAGGTAATCTTCACGATTCACATCGGTTTTGCCCTGTTCGAGTAACTCGGCTAACTCACCTTCGATGATCCGTACATCCCGCATTGCATTTAACGGCAATAACTCAAAGCTCGCTTTACCGTCATGGTCTAATTCAACCAAGGTAACTGACTTGTTTTGATGCTGTTCACTAAAAGAATATTTCAGCAGCGAACCCGAGTATCTTACATGTTCAGCGCCCTTATATTGCGGGCCGTGTAAATGCCCTAACGCCGTATAGTTAAAAGGAGTGAACAATTTTGGCGAGATCTTATCGGCGCCGCCAATACTCAGTGGACGCTCAGATTCAGACTCACTGCCGCCATCGAGAAAACAATGACTGACCACGACTTTAGGTAAGCCTTTACTATCGTGCTGTTCAACCTGCTCAAGCAGTTTCGCCATCGCTTCTTCGTGAGTGCTCGCCTCACAATCAAACACCTGACGTACAGTGGCGGGATCGGCATAAGGCAGGCCATAGAACATAGCACTACCCTGCTTACCTTTAAGTTCAATAGCCCTCACCTCTTGAGTTAACGGGCCGATAATATGCAGGCCGCTGTCATTCATCTGTCTAGAAGCAAAACCTAGGCGCTCGTGACCGTCATGATTACCGGCGATCATGATAAGTGGGATCTTTAACTCATTCACCAAACGGTTAACCACGTCATCTAATAAGGCGACCGCATTGGCTGGCGGAACCGATCTGTCGTAGATATCGCCAGCGACAACCACCGCATCGACGCTATGCTCAGTCGCGAGTTCGATAATTTGATTGAGAACAAAGCACTGATCATCGAGCAGGCTCTGGTTATGAAGCTGTCTGCCGATATGCCAGTCAGATGTATGGATAAATTTCATGCTTTCTCGTTTAACAATGAGGAGGGAATACGCGAGAGTGCCAAAAAAGACTTTCCGTTTTGATACTTTTCATTTAAGCAATAGTAAGAAAACTCTGCCGATTTAACAATAGTGTCGAACAGTACAGACACACTAACTGAGGTTAAAGCCACTAACGGTAAACAAACGTCTGTTTGCACAATGTTCAAAACTGAATAATTGAACAAATAATTTACGATTTACTTAATAAAACATGATGTGTACCAAATTAGTCACTAAAAATCGAAAAAATGGGTGCGTTTTCCACTGAGTATTGTTACTACAGGCATACTTAAGCAATTGTGGTACTAGATAGCATGCAGTTTTCAAAGTTTGGTGAAAAATTTAATCGTTATTCCGGCATTACCCAGTTAATGGATGATCTCAATGAAGGATTGCGCACTCCTGGTGCAATTATGCTTGGCGGAGGCAACCCCGCTGCTATTCCGGCCATGCAAGATTACTTTCATCAGGCGACGGCGGATATGCTAGCCAATGGCGAACTCGTCGCTGCATTAGGCAACTATGACGGCCCTCAAGGAAAAGATGCATTCTTAACGGCTCTAGCCAGTTTACTGCGTGAAACTTATGGCTGGGAGATCAGCGAGAAAAACATTAGCCTAAGCAATGGCAGCCAGAGCGCTTTCTTCAACTTGTTCAATCTACTCGCCGGTGAACAAATCGATGGTAGCCAAAAGAAAATCTTGCTGCCCCTAGCCCCCGAATACATTGGCTATAACGATGCGGGCCTAGATGATGACCTTTTTGTCTCTTATCGTCCCGATATTGAAATGCTAGATAATCGCATGTTTAAGTACCATGTGGATTTTGAACAATTGCAAATCGATGACTCGATTGCCGCGATATGTGTGTCTCGCCCAACGAACCCAACGGGTAACGTACTCACAGATGCAGAAGTCAGCAAACTCGATGAGATTGCACGGGCAAAGGGCGTCCCTCTAATCATAGATAACGCCTACGGCACACCCTTTCCAAATATCATTTTTGAACAAGTGACACCATTTTGGAACAGCAACACCATCTTATGTATGAGCCTTTCTAAACTTGGCCTACCAGGTGTGCGCTGCGGCATAGTCATTGCGAGTGAAGAAATAACCCAAGCCCTGTCTAACCTCAATGCTATCATCAGCCTAGCGCCTGGAGGGTTCGGCCCAGCCATCGCCAAGCATATGATTGAATCGGGTGATTTACTGGACTTAAGCGAAAACGTTATCAAGCCTTTCTATCAGCAAAAGTCTGAATTTGCGGTGTCATTACTGCAGCAATCGATTACCGATAGCCGATTTAGAATTCACAAACCCGAAGGCGCGATGTTCCTTTGGCTTTGGTTCGATAAATTACCTATCACCACCATGGAGCTTTATAACAGACTGAAAGCTCGTGGCGTGTTGATTGTACCCGGCGAGTATTTCTTCTTTGGATTAGAGGAAGATTGGGATCATGCGCATCAGTGTCTGCGAATGAATTACGTACAAGATGAAGCAAAAATGCGCGCTGGCATTGCGATTATTAGCGAAGAAGTAGCAAGAGCCTACACCGAGCTTTAAAAGCTAATACTGTTATACGTATTCAGCATAGATAAGCGATTGAGCAAAGTGCTAGCCTAATCTAGACTAGCCTAATCGCTTATCTCTCTTCAGTTAAATTTCATACAACTATAACTCCTATTAATTAGCCACTTACCTTAATTATAATTATGTGTTTTACATTTTTATTGAGATAATAGTCGGCTTATTTTGCATGGATATCGACTCCCTCGCTTAACTCTTTAACTTTCCTGTCGCCTTTATAGTTAACCAATGGCGCTATTTAATAACCTTAAAAACCTACTGTTAACGCCCGAGCAAAACGCAAACCATCTTCTCTAAGATCTAACTCCGGATAGATTTTAGAGAAAGCAACTTTGCTTTTTGTCATGAGATCATAAAATGAAAAAACTAATACTTGCTGTAGTCATCAGCAATTTATTGACAGGCTGTGGCGATTACACTGATGCACCATCGACACCAGTAGAACCTAGCATACCGCCAACAGACCTTACCCCTGCTATAAAAACCTATCAGGGCAGTTTATTGTTAAGTGGCAAAAAGTTGTCAGGCCATATCAGTTGTAACGGCGAAGCATTAGGTCATAGTGGAAGCTTTACTTTTAAGGATGGGGAAAACGTCACCTGTACCTACGGCTCTTTAGAGCTGTTGAACAAAGATATACCACTGCCTGAAGGTTGGACTCGCGACAGCCATAACGCCATGGCATTAGACATGAAAGATGATTGGGAATATGCGATTAGCCTTGAAGATGGCACCAAAGTCATGGCAAAGGTCAGCACTTGTCCAGCGCTTATCAATGAAATCTGTTTAGATGAAATAGACAGCTTCGATATTGCCCCACTATTTTCTAATGGTGATAATGCCGAAATTGATGCCTTTCTAAACCCACCAGCTGCAGAAGAAACTGATGAAGTCGATAAAGCGCCTAGCTCACACGTTGACAATACATTAACCCCAGTTGTCTCTGAAGGCGCAAAGCCTGATCTCAATGCCGACTTTGTCACCGCCGCCGCTGAAGACGCCTACAGCTACAAACCTAGCCAAGATGTACGCATATTCACAGACAGTATATTGAGCAACAGTGCAGGCACGCCTTTGGCTGGTGTCAATTATTACACCAAGTCTTCACGGGGTATTACCGATGCAACAGGCATCATCTCCTACGTCTGGGGCGAAACCATTACATTTGGCTTAGATACCTTTACCTTTGGCTCAATTAAAGGCAATCAAGTTGAATATCAGCTATCGGATGTTTCTGAAAATGAAATCGTTAAACAAAACATTGATGCATTGATTGCTCGTTATGCAACAGACTCGGGGGATACTGTAACCTTTAGTGAGAATGTTCATCAGGTTTTTGCCCAATACCCTAACGCCATTAATGAAATCATTAATATCAACCTTCCCAACGGCGCGGAAATCGAAAACAGTGGTTACTATGTGCCTAATGAATTTAAAGCACAATTTAGTACTGGCTTAGCTCAAATTATTGATATTGAATTAAACTCAGCTTCTTCAACATATAGCCATCAAGCCACACCGTTATTACAGAAAAGTGGCTATGTAACTGAGACCTTAAAGCAATTGTATTCAGGGGTTGACCAGTTCCACGTATTCCACGATAACACTGCATTTTACGGTGAAGTCGGTTATGCGCGTTTTATGCGTTCAATAAACACATCAAACACGGCTTTCCCTGTTTTAATGCCACGTAACGACGTGAATTATTGGTTACCATTTGGTTCAGAGCAGGCTTACCGACGTGATGATGGCTTCCCGTACGTAACAGATGCAACAATCATTACTGCCGATTCTGACGTGACACTTAAGCGTCCGGAAAAAGTGGGCAAAGACACAGCTACATACAATTTACCAGTTATTACAGCGGGTGAAATTGGTGCCGGTAACGTGGTCTTTATGGGTAACAGCCTGTACCCAAATATTTTAAGCAAACCTGATAGCTATTGGGCAGGTGGCGAAGATGCTGGACAAGATAATGGCAGCATGGCGCAGTTCTTTATGAACATGTTCACTTGGTTTGCTCCAGAATATAACAATGGCACCACCACAGTGACCGTGGGCTCAAACATTGGTAAAGTTTGGCAGTCCAATGTTAACTCAAATAAATTGTATGACTTCTCTATCGACCCATCATTTAAGCTAAATATGGAGCCTATTTCGTCAGGTGGATACAGCGGACTCGACCCACAGACGATGCCATTTTTAATCTTACAAGCTTATGAAACAGGTGTATTTGGTGATGGTATGAGCGGCAAGGTGCTCGCTGATATTGAGCAACCAAAGCTAACCTCCGCAGACATTACGGCATTGATCGAGTATATCAATGCTGGCGGTAATGTTTTATTTATGGATGGTATTGAGCAATTAAACCCTGAACCAATCGCGCGTTTAGCTGATACAGCTGGTATATCATTGGGCGGGGCTAACCTTGCACGTACCCGTCAAGCATACTGTGGTGAAAGCTATTATTGCCAAGCCCCTTACCCTAACGCACGTGCAAGCTTTACTGATATGTTGGTGACTTACGAAAAGTTCGATGATATGTCTAAATTCATTGTTAACCAAGATGGTACAGTGACTTTTCCATCACCTATCGACAAACCTGAGTTTGGTGTTGCCCAATACAAAACTATTGCTGCTGACGGTATTGAACACAATAACTTTGCCTTCTTCAGTGCCAAAACAGAAGTTGAGCGCTTAGCTGCAGTAGCCAAAATTAAAGCGGCATTCCCTAAGGTTAAAGAGTGTAGCGACGACAGCTATGATTATGAAATTGGCTGTATTGAAACCCGTAAAGGCCATGGTTATACCACTGGTGAGCGATACTATCGCCCTAGATTTACTCGTTATGAAATGAGTCCAGAGGTTGTTTCTACTATGGTTAAAGCCGCTAACTTAGGCGCAAATGTTGAAAAACTATATCAACATGAAATCTATTACCGTAGTAAAGGCAAAGAAGGAACACGTTTATCGCTTAACGTGCTAAACCAAACCTACGATAACTTATCTATCTGGCTGTGGAATGATGAGCAATATCGCTATAATGCTAACGTACAAGATGAGCTGGGCTTTAAAAAAGCCACTGAGTTCTTAAACTGCTATACCTCTGATTTGCACCAACCCGATAATGCTTGTCACCCAGAGACCCGAGCCAAACTGCACAGCTACAACATGCTGACAGAAAACGAAGAGTTGAACCCAAGCTACCCGTTAAACTATCAAGAAAAGCCGCTCACCCGGATCATGCTTGGCCGCTCTTACTGGGATAACGACATCAGTGTCGACACCAGTATCTACCCTGGCAATACCGCGGTCACTGGCACAAATGCCAGCGTGCAAGTTGAAACATTCAACAATGCTGTAGTCGGTACGGCAAACAACATGCAGTCAACGGGGTTATGGGCAGTAAAACGCAGCACAGTGACTGTGACCGGTAATCATGATGCCACTATTACCGTTGCACTGGTTGATGATGTGACAGGTAAACACCAACATGAATTGGCGCTAAAGCGTCCTTCTCGTGTGCAAAAGTCTTGGACCCACAAAGCGGGATCGTCTACTGAGATTATCGCACCATATGGCGGCCTAATTTACATCAAGCCAACGAGTACTGATGAACTCAATACCGTTGAATTTAGCTTTACAGGCGTATTGGAAGCATCGCTTTGGAGAAACGGAAAATGGCTAACCCCTGTTAACCTCGAAGTGCCATTAGCCGAAATAAATACAGGCCATTTTGTTTATACAACCCCGGTCAAAAATGTTGCTAATACTGATATCCAGCAGTTTGCCGATGGTATGAATGACTTTGCTAACAAGGCCAGTGATTTCCATGCAAGAGACAATACCTACGGCAATATGCGCTTTACGGGCAGCTTGTTGCCAGAGCACAGCCATAGATTTGTCAATGACGTACAAATATCAATTGGTGCAGCGCATTCTGGTTACCCTGTGATGAGCACAACCTATAACCGCGACGCCAATACCATTCCAACTAACCCTGTAAATGATTGGTTATTATGGCATGAAGTCGGCCATAACCTTGCAGCTGCCCCCTTTAACGTAAAAGGGGCTACCGAAGTAGCAAATAACTTGTTAGCGCTTTATATGCAAGAACAGCGTGACAACGGCAAAGGTGAAATGGAACGTATCAAAACTGATATTCAAAAGGCACCTATGATGATCAGCCGTGATGAGGGCCATGTTTGGAGCCATGGTGACGCAGGCTCACGCTTAGTCATGTTCGCTCAACTGAAAGTTTGGGCTGAAGATCACTTCAAAATTGCAGACCACTTTAAAGGCGAAACTATCCCCTCTTACTATGGTGCAGATGAAGGTTGGAACATGTTCAAACTGATGCATCATCAAGCGAGAAATAACAAGAATCCATCTTGTTCAGCTCAAAATGCTAACGGTCTTAGCGAGGGCGATCTGCTTATGGCCTGTGCTTCAGCTGTTTCAAAATATGACCTAACTAGTTTCTTTGAAGCATGGAATCCAAGTGAAGTCTCAGTAGTCACAGCAGATGGCAGCCGTGACTATCAAGGCGGGATAACCCAAAAAGGCACTGGCTATGTACAGTCTTTAGACCTACAAGTACCAGCATTGAAACCTGAAGCCATTGATTCTATAAATTAATCAAAAGTGTTATCTAATAGCTAAACACTGAAGCTTAATAAAAAGTCCCTTAGCAAGTGCTAAGGGACTTTTTTTTATGGTGTCTGACCACACTATAGTGAGCTTAATTACATACAAAGTATTTGTTATTGCTCTGCAGGTAGAGCATCAATGGACTGCAGTACACCTCTAACAATTGCTTGGCGTTTATAGAGATCTTTCATCCTGTTTGGCGTATCGATATTAAGTGCAAAAAACACCGGTCCTGTTGGCCACTCAACCCAACCGATCCACCAGCCATATTGCCCCTGCCAGCCTGTTTTTGCCCGTAAAATCCAACCTCCTCCCGCTTCAACAATCATAATATCTTTGACTAAAAGCTGATCTGCCAACTCAAACGGCAATTGATTTCGATAAAGCTTTTGTAGGAAGTCAACTTGCTCAACTGCAGAAATCGCAAGTTCTCCGTCTATCCAGTAACTGCCACCATCAGCACTTGAATGCTCAAAACTAGGAACTGCATTACCGTAATCTATTAGCGATACATAATGCTGCGCTTTTTTCTCACCTAATTGCTCGGCAAAATCATCATAGACCCAAACAGCAGAATTACCCATGGCAGAGTGTAGGTTTTGATCTTGGTTATGAGGTGCAAAACTGCGTTCAATACCGTCCCACTTAAAGACTTGAAACTCGTCTTTAACCAGATTCGAATCTAGAGCAAACAGACTATGGGGGATTTTAAATGTTGATGCTGGCGAAAAACGATGATTAGCTCTATCAGCGTTATAAACCCAACCCTGTGGCTGGCCAGCGCGCTGATCGACCACCACTATAGTGCCGTTGACATCATATCGTTTAAAGTAGCTTTGCCAATCAGCACGTTCAACAGGCTTTGCGATTGCAATAGATGGCTGCTGCATAAAACATATCAACACGACAGCGAGCTGCCATAGTAAATATCTATACGATGTTTTATTTTTTGTTTTATTTGTCGATAAATTGAAAAATGTTAACAAAGGGTCTTCCTTAAAATAATAAAAATAGTCAGCCCAACCTTTCTTTGTTCGCTATCTTTTCGTTGCCCCAACAAACTATAAGGTAAAAGAATATGGGAGGAAATGTCGCTGTTGAAGAAAACGCTTTTCACCCCACTCAGTTAGTAAGAAGGAGTAACCGACTTAGTTTCTCACCAGTCCTTTACGACACAGTTCCGTGACTTCTTGACTCCTTGAACTAAATTGTGAACAAAAAAACAACACGTTTAGAGAAGTGCTCAGGAAACGAAGCCGTTCTAGTTGCTAAAAGAGACCTTAATAGCATTATCTTCATACAAATCTCCGTTAAAAATGGGATGCCCGTACTTTATATACTTTTTTTGTGACAAAGCTCACCACCCATGCCGCAGGCTTGGTTAACAATTGTATCAATGTTTTACGCTGGTTTTAGGTTCATATAAGGATGTAGAGCAAAAGGTTATTTTCGATTCATGTGCTACTTTTTAAATAGTAAGTTTGTACTTAATAAAGCAGCAGAGACTGAAATAAACAAAAATTACATTACAACGGCTAAATCATTTGTCTGGCTAAACAATGGTAATCAGCGCTAAGCAGCAATCAGTTTAGAATGAGTTAATACATTTTTGAGAGAAAAATATGAAACAAACAGAAAAGAAAGGCATCAGCATATTTGCCTTAGCAATGCTAAATGTTGTTGCTGTGGTGAGTTTACGAGGCTTACCCGCTGAAGCAGAGTATGGTTTGAGCTCAATATTTTACTATATTTTTGCTGCCATTGTTTTTTTAGTCCCAGTTTCTTTAGTCGCAGCCGAACTCGCAACAGGTTGGTCTGAAAAAGGAGGCATATTTCGCTGGGTAGGTGAGGCATTTGGCCCTAAGTTAGCCCTTATCGCTATCTTTATGCTTTGGATAGAAGTGACAGTTTGGTTCCCTACCGCACTGACTTTTGGTTCCGTATCTCTTGCGTTTATGGGGCCAAATCAAACTTGGGATCAATCCTTATCTGAAAATAAATTCTTTGTGCTTGCCATTGTGCTTGCCATATATTGGCTGGCAACATTTGTTGCTCTACGAGGCACTGAAGCCTTCTCAAAACTCGCTAAATGGGGTGGTTTGATAGGTACTGTTATTCCAGGTGTGATTCTTATAATACTCGGTTTCTCTTATCTTTTTGCTGGTAATACTCCACAGATCCAACTAGCTTGGAAAGATGTCATTCCCGATTTTTCAAACTTTAATAATGTTGTTCTTGCAGCCAGTATTTTCCTCTTCTATGCCGGTATGGAAATGAACGCCATCCATGTGAAAGAAGTTGATAATGCCCCTAGAAATTACCCTATTGCCATTGGTATTGCCGCATTAGGTACTGTGCTCGTTTTCGTCCTTGGTACTCTAGCGATTGCGTTTGTTATTCCTCAGTCAGAAATTAACCTGACGCAAAGCTTATTAGTGGCCTATCACGACATGTTTGTTTGGGCCGGAATTGGCTGGGCAGCTCCTGTGATGGCTGCCTGTTTGGCGCTTGGAGTGTTAGCCGGGGTTGTCGGCTGGGTTGCAGGTCCCTCCTCAGCATTGTTAGTGGTCGCAAAAGGGGGATACCTTCCTCGCTTTTGGCAGCAAACTAATAAACATGGTATGGCAACGCACATCATGCTGGCACAGGCTCTCTTAGTAACCTTAATTTCAACGGTTTTTGTAGTTCTTCCATCCGTGCAGGCGGCTTATCAAATTTTAAGCCAGCTAACCATTGTACTGTATCTCATTATGTATTTAATGATGTTTGCTGCAGCCATTTATTTACGCTATAGCCAGCCTAATCGCCCTCGTCCTTATCAAATCCCAGGTGGGAGTATTGGTATGTGGTTGATTGCAGGCCTAGGTTTTATTGGCTCATTAACTGCTTTCCTATTTTCGTTTATTCCACCCTCACAAATATCGGTCGGCAGTCCTGAGACCTTTGTTGCTATATTAGTCATTCTGACTCTCGTCTTTGTCTCTATCCCTTTGCTGATCTATAAAGCTCGTAAGCCTCATTGGCGCGATCCTGAAGTCACTGACTTCGCACCTTTTACTTGGGAAATTGAAGGTAAGCACCCAGGTGTTATTAATTCGTCTGATAAAGTTACCCATACTTTGCATCAGCCTAAGTAAGTCGCATACCAGCAGTGATACTTTTACAGACAAGGATCAATAATGGCCTTATTAACCGATGTGATGCAACAAGCATTTGACAAGTATAAAGACAAGCATGGTGGGAAAAATGCCTCTTATATTCCGTATTTAGCACAAGTGCCTTCAGAGTTAACTGGGATCGCTTTTGTATCAGTTGACGGTGAAGTGACCTCCTTTGGTGACAGCAGCTACCACTTTGCAATTGAGTCTATTTCAAAAGTGATTACTTTAGCTCTAGCACTAGAAGAATCAGGAAGTGAAGCTGTCCATAGTAAAATTGGTGCCGACCCGACAGGGTTACCTTTCAACTCAGTTCTTGCATTAGAAATGCACAATGGTAAACCGCTCACCCCACTAGTTAATGCCGGAGCGATTGCAACAGTGAGTTTGATCAAGGCGGATGACAAAGAGCAGCGCTGGAAAAAAATCCTAGACTGCCAGTCACGCTTCGCTAACAGCGCGATTCAATTATCGGAAGAAGTGAATCAATCTGAGCAGACAACGAATACCCACAATCAGGCGATCTCTTTATTATTAAAGGCTGGCGGAAACATGTATAGCGACCCGCTTGAAGCCTGTGATGTATATACTCGTCAATGCTCAACATTAATTAACTGTGTTGAACTAGCTACAATAGGGGCGACGCTTGCGAATGGTGGATTTAATCCATGTAGCAAGCAAACGGTCATCCACACAAAAAACGTGTCCCATGTACTTGCTGATATGATGATGGAGGGGCTATACGAACGCTCAGGGGACTGGGCCTATGATGTTGGAGTGCCCGGTAAGAGCGGCGTCGGGGGAGGCCTTGTTGCTGTTATCCCAAATGTTGGCGCGCTTGCCGCCTTCTCTCCACCGTTAGATCCAGCCGGAAATAGCGTAAAAGGGCAGCTGATGATAAAACATATCTGCCATTTAATGGGCTGGAATATGTTTAACACTCGGATTCCACAATAACTATCTGGAAGCTATTTCATATTAAACAATATGAAATCATGACTCAGAGAGTGCCTATTCACCACTCTCTGTTCTCCTTAGTTTGCAACGTCGTTACGGCCTCAAAATTAAACTTTAGGTAATCGATTATTCATAGTCGAGCCGACACAGTTAAGCATCAAGCAAACCAGCCGTATTGTGCCGATAACAGTTTAATACTCATCACGACCGACATCACCACCACTAACGGCTTGATAATTTTAGTCCCCTTGGTTAGCACTAATCTTGAACCTAGCGTAGCGCCTATCGCCTGCCCTATCAACATCACCCCACCAAGCATCCAAAATACTTTTCCACCAATGGCAAAGAAAATAAGCGACGCAATATTGGTCGAGAAATTCAAAATTTTGGCATGTGCGGTGGCTTTTGCTAAACCGTAACCCGCTAAAGAAACAAAGGCTAAGGCAAAGAAACTTCCGGTACCTGGACCAAAGAAGCCATCATAAAAGCCCACGGCCAAAGCGGCAGTAAAAGCAAACGCAGTTGGAGCTAGTACTTGTTGTTTATCATTTTCGCTGATGCTTTTAGAAAATAAAAAGTAACCACCTATGCCTAACATTAAAAAAGGCAGAAAAACCTCTAAAAAGGCGGTATCTATCATCTGCACCGCCATCGTCCCTAGTGCTGCACCAACAAAAGCACACGCAATACTCAGTTTCATATCACTGAGTTTCACCATGCCTTTACGTACAAAGTAAAAGCTCGCAAAAAAGCTACCACCACAGGCTTGTAGCTTATTGGTCGCTAGAGCAACCGTTGGCGGCAATCCTGCCCACATTAATGCCGGTATAGTGAGCAAACCGCCACCGCCTGCAATCGCGTCGATAAAGCCTGCCAGCATGGCAACAAAAAACAGCAGAGCGATTAGCTCAAAAGTCAGATCTAGAGTCATGATTCAATAACAAATAATTTAAGTGCCGCTATTAAACGTTGTTTGCAGTTAAAACACAAAGGAGTTATCGTTCATCTTAAGTGAGTTTATCTCACACAAGAAAAGAATAAGGTTAGACTAATGTACCCACATCTCCCGCCATTAAATGCGCTTAGAGCATTTGAGGCTGCAGCTCGATTAATGAGTTTTACGCTTGCAGGAAAAGAGCTGTTTGTTACTCATGGGGCTATCAGCAAGCAGGTTAAACAATTAGAAGACTTTGTCGGTATGGCATTGTTTATTCGGCAACATCGAAGCCTGAAACTCACTGATGAGGGCGAGCGCTACTTTGTTCATGCACAGGCTGCGCTGCAGACCATTAACAATGCGACGAGCGATTTAATTACTCAGCCACTTCGAACCCAAACTTTAGCAATTAATGTGCTGCCAAGTTTAACGATTAGCTGGCTTATACCAAGAATGGAAGAGTTTAAGTCTCGCTACCCTCACCTCTATGTCGACTTATCCATTGGCGACTTTGAAGTGGACTTCAATCAGGTCAATTACGATATCGCCATTCGGAGCAGTACTTCGGTCCCCAAGGCAGCCAATGTGATGACTTTAATGGATGAAGATCTCTGCCTAGTGTGCTCGCCTGAGATTGCTTGTGAGCTTAATAAGCTTGAAGACGTTAACGCCATGACATTATTGCAGCACACCACAAGGCCGGGGCTATGGCAGTTATGGGCCGAGAGTGTCGGGCTTGAGCTAACAACAGAAAAGAAATTTGGTGTGGAGCATTTTTACATGCTGAGTCAGGCTGCAGTGAGCGGAATGGGCGTAGCCCTTATCCCACGTTTCTTTATTGAAGATGAGCTGAAAACGGCTAGGCTAGTGATCCCATTTGAAACCCACGTTGATGCGCAGTTTACTAGCCCCTATCGCTATTACTTATTGACGCCAAAATCGAGTAACCTGCCGCTAAAAGTACAATCTTTTATCGACTGGCTACTCGAACTTTTTAGCCCATATCGGCAGCAATAGTGTTATTGACGGTTCGCTCGATTTTGAAGCTGTTAAATAACATCATTTTCAGCTAAGTCGAACATCTCTAAGTAGTTCATCCCAGAGTGGACACTTAAATCAAAGTTAAGCACTTTATGGCAAACATCATAAAGCTTTTCACCGAACCACTGCCTATCAAACGCTTCAAGCGCATTGATAATACCCGCTTGGCATAAGTTACCTTTTAAGCTCTCTGGGGCCATCGCATCGATAAAGCTGGCGACTAAACCGTATAGGTCTCTTTCGGCGTCGCCTTCAACTTCCCAAAGTGTAGGATCGGCATATTGGCAAGCATAATGACTGGCAGCAATATCAAGCCCAATACCAAAATTCACCAGTATGGCTTTGTTGTCATTACAAATAATATTCTTGGGGCAAATTGCACCATGATAAATATCCATCTGATGCATATACTGCAAACCCGTCAACAACTGAGTAAACCACATTAACGGCTGCCCCATTTTGATATTGGTGACTTCGTCAATCGACTCGCCATATTCCCACGCACGGGCAATAAATAGGTTTTCACTTTGGGGTAACTGACCAAAAGCCAGTACCTTTTCAATATGAGGATGGTACACCTTTGCAAGTGTGCGATAGATGCTACTTAATGTAGGCCAGTTAGCCTCTACTTTGCTGTAAATTGACACCCCGCACTGATACTGTCCCTGCAGATGCGTCGCACGCCAGAACTGACTGGTTTCTTTCGCGGCAATAAACTGCTCAAGTTTAAAATGGTGATCGATAATAGCGCCAGCAGTGATCTCTATTTTTTCAGGCACTGCGTCACATACTCCGTGGTCAATCAGTGCCGATAAATCACTGCGCAGCGCATCTAGATCTGTTGTCGTTCCGGCAGCCGCCTCTCGGTACCACTGATAAACCCGCGGCTGATTAGTTTGCTCGGCAATGGCTAAAAAGCCCTCGGCGTATGCCTTAATATCTTCGCTATTAGTGACGTTATCTTTAATATCGATAAACTCAACATCACCCATGTCAGAGACAAAAATACAGTTGCTGGTCCAGCCTCCAACGGTAAAGCCACGGCGATGAATTTGTTGAAGACCGGTTACACTGCGGCGTAATATCTCCAGCAACTGGTAAGTGGTCATTTGCTCGGATTCGAGCACATTTAGTGGTACGCCCCGAGGCATACGGATAGGAAGTACTAACTGTTCGCCGTCTTGAATCAATGGCGCGCAATAAGGTACACCACAGCAACCTGATAGTGACTGCAGTCTTTGGAATTCACTTCTCAGTTGGATTTCATGGGTTTCTGATTGATCACTATCGGCAAATTGAGTAGGAATAAGTACTTTTAAAAGCCAAGGCGCAGTCCATTCACCTGGATTATATTCCGCTTGCCAGACTTCAAGGCCGCTTTGAATAAACAAACAGCGCAACTTGGTAAAGTCTTGGATTTGATTATTGCGTTTTTCAACAATTGCCACTTGACCAATAGTTTCTAACACCAACTCTTTTTGAGTATCTGTGACTTGATGCTTTTTAGGCGCGGTAAGGCCCCACTCGGTGGTCAGCGCTTCGACAATTTGCTTAGGGGTATAAATGCTGAGTGAGCCTTGTTGCTTCTCAAGCTCAATCTCCTCGCCTTTACGCCCTGTCACAAACACCATGCCTTGGCACCAAGGCGCATAAACCCCTACAGGAATTTTATGCTTGACGTTACCGGCTAATACGCGAGCAACATAATTAGCTTTAGCAAGACTGTTATCGACTTCACGTCCATCCAGAGACCAGGCATGCATGCCAGCGTCTAAACGACCTATGTAACCTTTTACATCGACAACGTATACGCCCCACTCGCCTATGACGAGGGCGTCGACTTCCATGGCTTGTCCCGATTTTGTTGGGATCTCGACATTTGTCAGTAGGATATAATCCTCTGGAAGTTCATCAGCTAACAGGGAGAATGCCCAACGTTCGGCATCGTTAACCGGTGTTCCAAAGCTTATCATTCTTGCCATTCTTTTCTCCTTTAGTGGCAATTATTTTATTTTTCTATTAGCTTCATTCTCATCTGTCAGGCACAAAAAAGCCACTAATATAAGTGGCTTATTTAAAATTTGATTTCGCGACTTGTTTTAGTGTTTACAACCGTCGCCACACTCATGTGCATCATCGGCAAAATCATCATCGCCTTCTTGATGCTGCATCACACCCCAGCCGTCGGTAACACCGCCGAACTCTTGGGCAAATTCATGTAGAGAGATCTCTTGCTCAACGATAGTGTCGTATTCAGGCACCATGTTTAAACAAACGATTAATTCCCACTTACCTGACTCATCATTTAGAAGGAGTTCAATTTCGCCTTCAAGATCTGATTTACCCAGTTCTTCAAGTGCTGATTCAGCATCGCGTTGATCTTCAAAAACTAAGAAGAAGTCGACATCAAGAGCCACTGATAAGTCGATACCGGCATCAGCCATCGCTTCAAGCATTTTGCCATTGTCATCATCTGGAAACTGCATGTTTATCCTCTCTTCCTAGTTATTCAGCAATAATTTTAACGCTTTCGCCATTAAAACTAACCACTTCACCAGCAATCACTTTCTTGCGCTTGCGGGTTTCAACTTCACCATTAACGGTAACTTGCCCTTCAGAAATAACGTGCTTGGCTTCGCCGCCTGCACTCATCATTCCTTGGACCTTCAATACTTTATATAACTCGATGTATTCTTCGCCTGACTTTAATGTCAGCGTTGGAGTATCTGAACTCACAGTATTTCGCCTTAAATAACTAAAACTGACGGCATTATAGCACTCAATTAATCATGCGAGTGCATGCTTTCTAACACCTTTGTGCTGCAAGCAGTCCGTAAAGGTAATCATCAAACCATTGTTCGCCAATTTTACAGTTCTCTTTCAATATGCCTTCACGCACAAAGCCGCACTTTTCTAGCACTTTTGCTGAAGCAATATTTTGCGCAATACAGTAGGCAATAAATTTATGTGGCTTATTAGATAAACAAGCCCAATCAATAATAGCCTTTAAGCTTTCGCTGGCAAATCCTTGCCCGTGAGCCTTAGGGTGGATCATATAGCCCACTTGCATTTGCTGCATTTCGGTATCGCTATTTTGCAAACCAACAAAGCCAATAAAATCCTGCGTGTGGGCATCCTCAATGATAGTGAGTAACCACTCGCCTTCAGCAAACTCTTGGTTTTTTAAAACACGCTCGAACTTTTGTCGTATAACAGCTTCGGCCTGAGGTTTACGAACATACTCATTTAGCTCTTCACTTGAATGAGTATATAAAAAGTTATCCCAGTCTCCTGGCGACACAGTTCTTAATCTCAGCCTATCGGTATACAGTTCGAGCATGTTAATTCCTCTAAAACAAGCTAAGTAGGATTTATCCTCTGCTTGTTACTTCTAGAAGGTGGTAACCAAACTGCGTCTTAACTGGACCTTGAACTTCATTCAATGGTGCACTGAAAACAACTTCATCAAACTCTTTAACCATCATGCCTGGGCCAAATGAACCAAGATCGCCGCCTTGAGCTGAAGATGGGCAAGAAGAGTTAGCTTTTGCTACATCACCAAAATCAGCACCATCGATGATCTGTTGCTTAAGTTCTTGACACTGTGCTTCAGTGTCTACTAATAGGTGTCTTGCAGTTGCTTGTACCATGGTTTAACTCCCAAAAATTAAATGTTATTGCCTTCTTTAGGCAAAATAAAACCCAGCCAGTATATACCAAAAATTACGGCACATCCCAGCTGGGTTATTACAGATTGATTAAGTTACTTTTGCGAAGCAATCCAATCGTTCACTTTTAACTCCATCACTTCCATCGGCAGCGAACCTGAAGTTAAAATTTGGTCGTGATAGGCCTTTAAGTCAAACTTATCGCCAAGCTCTTGCTCTGCTTGTGCACGCAGTGACAAGATCTTTAACTGACCAACCTTGTAGCTTAACGCTTGACCTGGAATAGCCATATAGCGCTCAACTTCTGCAATAATGTCAGACTCAGCCATTGGCGAGTTATCTTTCATATATTGAATCGCTTGCTCACGAGTCCAGCCTTTAGCATGCAGGCCAGTGTCTACCACTAAACGCATGGCACGTAACATCTCGTCAGACAATTTACCAAAGTATTGGTATGGGTCGTTAAATAGTCCCATCTCAATCCCTAAGTATTCAGCATAAAGTCCCCAGCCTTCTTCAAAAGCCGTGTAACCACCAAAGCGTTGAAACTCTGGGACACCGGTTAACTCTTGTTTAATCGCAATCTGGAAATGATGCCCTGGTGCCGCTTCATGCAATGATAACGTCGTCATGCCCCATTTAGGTTGCGCTTTAAGGTTATAGGTATTGATATAGAACACACCAGGACGTGAACCATCTACCGCTGGTGCATCATAAGATGCGCCAGCCGCCGATTGCTCTCTGAAGCTCTCAACAGGCTTAACCACATAATCGGCTTTAGGCATTACGTTGAAATACTTTGGCATTTCAAGGTTAATTCTATCTTTAAGCTCCATATAACCATCAATCAAGCCTTGGCGTTCAGTAAAAAAGTACTGAGGCTCTGATGATAATGATGCAAAAAATGCGCTTAGGTCGCCTTCAAAACCTACTTGAACTCGCACTTTATCCATTTCAGATAAAATTCGAGCAACTTCATCTAAACCGACCTTATGGATTTCATCTACAGGCATAGTCGTTGTCGTATGCGAGTTCGCAAGATGTTGATACCAGACTTTACCGTTAGGTAGTCCCCACCAACCGTCTGATGCACGAGACGACTTGATATAAGTATCCTGAAAGTAATCACGTAATGACGTCAGCTCGGGGAGTAGCTGCTCACCAATCAGCTTAGTATATTCTTCTGTAATAGCTTGCTTGTCGGCGTCCGAAAAAGTCTCTGGCATTAGCGTGATCGGGGTATAAAACATACTGTCATCAACGTTATCAACAAGCTGGGCGCTAAGCTGAGGAATAATTCGTTCAACTAACACTCTTGGCAATACAACTTTGCTCTCGATGCCTTCATTCATTCGAACCTGAGCAAGCTTAAGCCACTCAATGAATCCCAATAAACGCTTTTCCCAGTTACGATAGTCTTCTACCGTGTTAAACGGCTGAGCACTTTCACCACTGCCTAGCTGGACCATGCTAATCACAGTGCTATAGAACTGGTTCATCGGCATAAAATGATTAGGGAATGTCTCATCAGCCAAGGCTACGTTGCGATCGTAATTAAACATGTCATAGCTAAGCTTTAGCTCGTTTGACAGCTGACTACGATCTATTTTTTTTACTTCTTTTAAGTATCGCGTATTAAGTTGATGACGCTCAGTTAAATAAGCATGTGATAAGCCATCACCAAACTGATCGTTATAGTCATTAACGCCAACAAAAGTCGCGTAGATTGGTTCTAGTTTTAATAAGTCATTAAAGTAGTTATCCACTAGCAACAAGTAAGCCTGCTCTGCAGACTGTAATTGGCCAGTCTGCCCATCTGTTTGTTGTTTAGCTGTTTCTGTTTGCTGTGCTTGCTTGTTATCTTCGCCGCAGCCAGCTAACCCTAAAATTGCGCCAATTGACAACGCAAGAACCGCCTTCCTCATTTTATTATTCCTTTTCTTTATTGTTAGTCTTGTATCTTTTCTATACTTAAACCAAATAAGGAGCCTTTAATGATCTATTCATTCAGCAACTCTGGGTTTAGGGATCCTGAAACAGGCGTATATAACCAAACCTATTTTATGGAAGTATTTAATCGTGAATGGCATCGCCACATGCGCGACCATCAGAGTCTGGCCTTATTGTATCTATGCCCACACATTCATGAAACTATTTCTCAACCACAATTGTTAGAATTATTCATGAAGCATGTACAACAAGCACTATTGCGATCTACAGATCTACTTGCAAGACTCGATAATCAGGCATTCGCATTGGGTATTTTTGAAGTTGATGACACTGGCGCTCATGTGGTTATCGATAGATTAGAGCAAACTATCAACGAGTTTAATCATAACCTTAAAAAGCAACATCACGGCGAAATAAAGTATGAACTTGGCGGCTGTGTTTGTAGCCCTCATAGAGACCTTTATCTTGAAGCACTATTTGAGGCCGTAGAACAGCACACAGATCTAATGCGCTTACCGCAAACAGTTGAACATCGCCTTATCCATCTCTAGTGCATTATTTCCCTGCCAAATTTATGGCATAAAAAAGCCCCTTAAAAGGGGCTTTTAATCTGTCTATTAAATTAAAGTGTCACGTTATGTACGCGAGCCTTTTCTTTAATATAACCAATATAGCTCTTAGCTGAACGAGCTGTTTTCTTATCATTAGCAGCAAGTTTGGCATACTTATATGCTGACTTGTATTGCTTAAGGTTAAGATAAGCTAATGCCAGTTCAAACTGTGCTTCACCAGGGTTTTTAACACCAGCATCCAAAGACTTCTTCAGCGCAGTAATGGCAGACTTATGCTGTCCATCCAACGCCAAGATACGTCCTTGTCTTAGGTATAATTTACCACTGTTATTTAGCGCAGCAGCTTTACCGTATGTCTGAGCAGCTTGTTTCATCTCCTTAGCATTTTGGTAAAAACCAGCCAGTGTGGTCAGTGTTTTCTCGTCTTCTTTAATCAAGCCAGATTTCATATTCTTAGACATGATTTTAGCAGCGTAATATGGCGAACCATCAGCCGCTAGAAGCTGTGACAAACGAGTAACATTACCCGCAGTCTCTAAAAACCCATTCTTATAAGCTAAGTCGTATGTTGCAAGCGACTTGCTATTATCACCGGTCAAAAGATAGAACTGAGCTAACTGAACCCAAAGACGCTTATCTTCTGGAAATAATGGCACCATTATTTCTAAGACTTTAACTGAGTCTTTGTATTTCTTCTGGTTGTAGTACGCTGTTAGCTTCACCTGATATAAAGTTTTATCAGGCTTTTCAGAAATGGCCAGGCCTTTATCTGCAACAGCAAGTACCTTGTCCCATTCTTTTTGCTCAGAATGTGCAATAGCTATACGCTTATAGACTTGTGCATCTTCTTTACAGGTAAACTCCATTCACTTGTAATACATCGGGATAGACTCTTTAAACTTCTTCTCTCCAATCAGGAGGTCAGCGTAGAGTCGTAGAGTTTGTGCGTGGTCTACACCACCAAGAATATCAGCATCAACCGCAGACTTCAGGTACTTAGTCGCAGTAGCCATTTGTCCTTTTTCCGCATAAAAGTTACCTAACATGCGGGCGATATAAGCTTTATCGAAATCACTCTTAGCATTCGCTTCTAAAAGAATCGAAATTGCTTCGTCAAGATTTCCCTCGGTATAAGCCTCGAAAGATCTTTGCACTTTTTTAGAAGCACTCTGACCAACTGCTTTCGACTTACGCTTCTCAATCGGGCACTTCTCTGCTGCATAAGCGACTGGCGCTACCGCAACGCTTCCACCTAAACAAAGTATTAGAGCTGCAGCAATTGTATTGATTTTAGTCATAACTATCTGCCTCCTTTGTCTAGAGTGAAATCAAGTTGAACTGTCATGCCAGGTTGTTTAAGGGCTTTACCGTCAACAATCTTTGGCTTGTACTTCCACTTTTTAAGTGCGCGACGAGCTTCTTTGTCAAATAAACGCTTAGGTTCAGCCTTGATGACTTTAACTTCTTCAACACCACCTAGCTCGTTAATCGTAAAGCTAAGCTGTACCCAACCCTCTTTACCATCACGTGCCGCTTTAATTGGATACTGAGGCTCAATTCGAACGATAGGTGTAGCATCACCGTCTCGAGTCATCATGTTGCCTAGTTTAAATCCAGTGTTTGCACCACCGGCTTCAACTCCACCCATGTTAAATGACATATTTGTATCAATGTCAGATGAACTATCTGGTGGCGTAGTATCCGGCTTTGGCGGCTGCTCTGGGGGTGTAGGCGGTTTAGGCTTAACCCTTGGCTTTTTCTGCGCTGATGCATCATCTTTGTTCATGGTGATTTCAATGACAGGTGTTTCTGTCGAGGAATCGTGGCGGGTTGGACCGCCACCTACCAAAAATGCCATGAAGACAAACAAAGCAAAAGTCACAGCAGCACCAATTATCAGTGATACTATTCCTCTCAGCATATTATTCGTTCCCCGCCGATACAGATATCTTATCAATACCTGCAGCTTTAACGTTATCAAGAACCTTAACCACTAAACCGTGTCTAGCTTCTTGGTCTGCTTGAATCAATACTGCAGCCTCTGGTGCTTCTGCAAGCATACGTTCTACGTTTGCAGTTACACGCTCGATATCAACTTGACGGTTTTCCATCATGATGACACCGGTCTTGCTCACACCAATAAAGATGTTAGCTGAAGGCTTCTTCGTCGCTTGTGAGGCTTCAGGCTTGTTATAGTCAAGGCCTGATGGCTTTACAAACGATGTTGTTACAATAAAGAAGATAAGCATAATGAACACGATGTCGAGCATCGGTGTCATATCAATCTCAGCTTCTTCTTCTACGCTTGAATGCTTTCTACGTGCCATGTTCAATCTCTCTCTAGTGGTGCGGCATGCTGTCTTTTAGCTTCGCTAAACTGATTTTCATTTTTGCATCTAGGCGCGTACTAAAGAATACGCCCGATAATGCTGCAACCATTCCCGCCATTGTCGGCATGGTCGCCATTGAAATACCAGCTGCCATCATACGAGCATTACTCGTTCCATGAACTGCCATCACATCGAATACTGAAATCATACCGGTTACGGTACCTAGTAGACCAATCATTGGACAGATAGCTACTAAAGTTTTGATAATCAGCATACGTGCCGTTAAATCTTGCTTCGCTTGGGATACCCAAGCTTCACGGATGCGGTGTGCGTACCAAGAGGTTGAATCCTCTCGTGCTTCCCATGCGCTTATGATTGCTTTGTGCTCTTTTGGTGATATCCAATTTAGATACCAGTAGCGTTCAAGCATCAATACCCACATAACAAACAATACACCAGCCACTAACCAGAGGACGTCGCCTCCGGAGGCCATGAAGCCCCTGACGGAATCCCAGATATCCATCAGGAATAACATTAGGCTTTCCTCTTCTCAGCGTGTGAAGCAACGATACCAGCACTTTGTTCTTCAAGTACTTGTACAATTGACTTGCTACGTGCGATTACAATCGCATGCATAAGCATTAGCGGTAGTGCAGCAACTAGACCTTGAACCGTAGTCATAAGTGCCATAGAGATACCACCAGCCATAAGCTTAGGATCGCCCGTACCGAACAACTGGATGCTTTGGAAGGTTGCAATCATACCGGTTACTGTACCAAGTAGACCCATCATAGGTGCGATAGCGGCAAGAACCTTAATGATTGAGATACGAGACTCAAGAGCAGGTGTTTCTTTCAGAATTGCTTCATCAAGTTTCAGCTCTAGTGTTTCAACATCAACATCTTTATTGTCTTGGTAAGCTTTAAGTACACGACCTAGTGCGTTATTACCTGGGTTATCAAGGTTCTTACGCTGCGCCTTAACTTTAGCACCAACAACACCTAGTGTGATTAGACGCTCGATAGAGATTAGCGCACCAAGAACTAGTAGACCGATGATGATATAACCGATAGTACCACCCGCTTCGATACGCTCTTCAATGGTTGCTTTACCAGTGAAGATATTAAGCAGCGTACCTCTGATAGGATCGATATAAAGCTTTGATACACCCGATGTTGCAGCTTCAAAACCAGCAATAGGCTTTGTTTGGTAACCGTCAGGCTGCTGTGAAAGCTCCTGTACTAGGCCAAGCTCTGCGTTGTAAACAACATACTTGCCATCAGCTAATAAGTTAAACGGACCAACACGAGTAATAGTTGTGTTATTTACACTTCCATCGATACCCGTAACAGCACCTTCAAACTTAACAACTTTTCCAGACTCAGCCATTTCAAACAGTGCTTCTTCCCAGAAACGCTCTAGCTCATCGATTTTTGGAAGTTGCTTACGTGCACCAAGATCTGCAATAAATACATCACGACCAGGATACTGTGCAGAGATGTTTGAGCTTGCTAGCTTGCCAGCGAAATCGCCCGCGTCACCTTTAACAACACCAAACATCTCACCCAAGTCACCTTGAGCAGTTTTTAAGTCTTCTTCTAACTGACCGATTTTACGCTCGTTATCCAAAAACGCTTGGTTTAAGTCTTTTCCGCGTTGACGCTCTGCTGCTAAAGCATTTTTCTCACGCTTTAGTAATGCAGCTTTATCGCCACGTTCATTTTTAAACTCTTGCTCACGCTTTGCATTTGTCTTAGATGCATTAGCACGATCAACTTTTACTTGGTTAAGTAGTTGGTCGATTGTTTTGGGTGCATCTGCAGCGCTAGCAATACCGGCCGATAATGACAGGGTCGCAGCAACGATTGCTGTAGTGATAAACTTCTTCATTATTGTGCAGCCTCCGCAGCAGGGATTGGTAACGAGAATAGATCCGGTGCGCCTTGTTTACGAGCGATACGGATACCTTTAGTTAGTTCGCGTAGGTAGCTATCATCTAGCGGATCCCAGCCTTTAGTTTCATCGTTATACATCCAAGCAGACTTACCGTCTAAGCTTTGTGCATATAGTGCAACACGACCTAAGTTAAAGAAGTCTACAAGTACTTCTTTACCGTTAAGCTCTAGCTGACCCGTTTTAACTGCAACGAAGCTGCCGTATTCACGCTCAATTGAGTAAGCATCTAGAATTAGACGATACTTTTCAGCAAGGGTTACTTCAGCACTATTAAGAAGGTTCTTAAGATTGTTAACACGCTCAACACGTGTTTCAGTGTTAAATGGAAGATCAAGAGCGACAAATTGCTCTAATGCATCAACCATTTTAAACATCAATGGCACTACGCCTTGACGTAATGCATCAACGCCGTTGATGTCACCTTGAATAGATTTCATTGTAGCTTCTTGATCTGCAACCAGACCTGCTACGTAGTCGTTATAAGATTTTAGTGATTCACGTTCATCAGCAACTGACCCATACTCGAACAACATGTCCTGAGCTTGGTCAAAATACTTATCAACTTTCTTCTGAGACGATGCAGCTTCAGCGTGAATTTTAGCGTCAGCTTTCTGAGCGTCAGAAAGAGGATCGGCAATCACTAAGTTGCTGCCTGCTAAGGCTAGTGCGCCAATGAGCGCTGTAGCGATTTTTGTTTTATTGCTTACCTTGGACATAGTTCCCAACCAATTTGAAGTGATTAAAAAAGCTTTAACTTATCGACAACAGGGTGCATGCGCTTATTTTGCTTTAGTTCCCTATTGCCTAAGCCTGTCTTTCTATTGTGATTGTTAATTATTATCTTCCCTTTTCTACACCTTCGAGGATGTAGACCCGCTGGCATCATTTCACAAAATGTTGACCTGTGTCAACATTTGGGAACACCAAAAACTAGTAGAAAACTCCCTTAAAGGGGGTAAAACAACCAAAAGCGGCATTTCCAAATAATCCGTGTTAATAAGCGTGGAACAGGAAATAGCATCACCACAAAACCATAACCATAAGCGCTTGATTAAAATAAGTTTAATTCGCGCCCCCACTAAATTGACATTTAACATATCATTAACACGATCTGGTAAAACCAGTTTCTTATATACTTTTTAACGGTGCTTTTTTCGCCTGCAAATAAGGGGAAGCTGATAAAAACACTAAGCTGATAGCTATTTTACTGACTGTATACTCAGGGACAGGTTTTAACTTAACTGAACAAGAATATATGCTTATTGTATAAAATTTACCTATAAGAAATTGTTATATCTCACTGCCGCTTAAAGCAAGTTTCAGGACTATAAAGAGCATTGGTTTAGCGAATATCGCACATACTTTACGTGGGCGAAGCAAATCAAATTTTGCACAAAAAAAAAGCCACCTTAAAGGTGGCTTTTAAACACTATTTTATTAATTAAATTTAGAACTAAGTATTAAAGCTAAACATTAGAACTTAAGGTTAACACTTACGTGCATGAAACGACCAAGCGTGTCATAGAAACCTGCGATAGTATTCGCGTTAGTTGAAAGTGAGTTACCTACCATTGGTGGCTCTTTATCGAACAAGTTGTTCATACCCGCAGTTACAGACATGTAGTCGGTAAATACATAAGTACCATTTAGGTCAAAGTAGTTATAAGCATCAATTCCACCTTGCTCTGCTAAACGCGTATCTGCAGTGCCTTCGTAATCAATTGCACCAAAGTAACGCCACTTAGCTGCTAACACCCAATCTGCTGCAGAGTACTTAGCTGTAAATGTGTGTCTCCACTCTGGAGTCGCAAAACAATCTGAACTAATAGTACCGGCACAATCATATGATAGTGCGTCATTACCTTTAATTGGTTGAATTTCTTTCTTCATTGCATAAGAACCAATGATGTCGAAAGAAAGGTCGCCACTTCCAAGTTCAATGTTGTATTGAGCCGCAGCATCAATACCTTCCCAAGAGCGACCACCAATATTGTCACTTAGGTTAACAACATAGCCGCTTTGGCCTAACCATAGGCTACCAGAAGCACTACGCTGAACATTTTGACAGAATGCATCATCACCTGTTTCTGCACAGATATTTAGGATTCGCTCAGCACCAACAGTACTGATCACGTTTTCCATTTCAATGTTGAAGTAATCTAGAGAGAAACTAAAGTTATCTAATGGGTTAGCAACTAAACCTAAAGTAATAGTTTCTGCTTCTTCAGGGTCTAGCTCAGGGTTACCACCCGCAAATTCGTTGTACTGACCTGCTGGCGAAGAACCAATATTGCCATACTGATCCATAGAGACACCAGTATTAGCACATTGAGCTGCACTGAATGCAATATTACCATCTTCATCGGTTGCACAGCCATCAGCACCAGACCATAGACCAATGCTTTGTGAGTCAAATAACTCGGCAACATTTGGTGCACGAACTGCGCGGTTAAAGCTTGCACGGAACATATATGCATCAGCCAATGTATAATCAGCACCTACTTTGTATGTCCAGTTGCCACCTGAAGTTGAGTAATCAGAGTAACGAGCACCAAAGTCAAATCCTAAGTTGTCTAGTACAGGGATTTGGAATTCGGTATATAGTTCGTTTACGTCAATTTCACCGTTAAGACTAGTGTTTGGACCACCTTGACCGAGTAGTTGACCTTCTTCATATACTGTATCTGAGATTCTTTCGTAATCTTGCTCACGACGCTCAAAACCAAATACCATCGCAATTGGATCAGATGCAGAAGGAATGGTCACACCGATATCACCAGTAACATAACCACTATAAATAGTTTGCGTTACTAGACCAGTCTGGATACCCACACCAGCAAGCTGCGCTGCTTGCTCGGCTGTTACTCCGCCTGGTTCAAATACGTTGTAATATAAACAACCATCAGCCTCTACACACTCAGTATCAACGGCGCCAACTCTTGGTGCGATTTTTGGTGCAAGTAGGTCATTCTGATACACAGATGAAGATGAAGTTGCCGAGTAATTAAAGTTTACATCGTATGACCAGTTATCATTGATGTCACCTTCCATACCAGTAAGGATTCGGTATGAGTTGTGCTCTAGGTTGTTCGAACGAGCACCGCCTTCTACATTACGCTTACCAATATAAGCTACGAATTGATCATCGCCAGTCTGATTAAATTCTGCTTGTAACTGCTGCTTTTGAAGCTCAGTTAGCAGAGGGTTGTTATAGTCCATCAAATACTCTTCATTAAAGAAAGTACCTGACTCAGCAATCTGACCTGCAGTACGGTTCTGCATGAAAGATAGCTCAACATATGGACGTGCATGGTCGTTAATTTCGTAGTTCATAAATGAACCTAGAGAAATACGCTCATTTGGACGCATAAAGTGGTTTACTGGCGCATAGTTATAACGGTAACCATCATCTGGCTTGAAACCGTTACCATTTGGATCCGTGTAACCCCAAAAGTTTTGCTTGTAATCAACTTCACCGTCAACTACAGGGTAAATATCAAAGTGTGCTAGAGGTGTGTTAGCTGAACCACCACAAGCAGACTGTGAACCATTTAGTGCACAAGAAGAGTAATCACGCTCACCTTGAAGTAGCTCATCGTTACGACGCCAAACAGCATAAGCTACAGCGTGACCTTTACCATCGGCAAAATCACTACCAATTGCTAAATCGATATTATAAGACTTACCATCAATATCAGTATTGCCTGACGGATATTCAAAACCCTTCTCATCCATTAGGCCCTGAATAAAGCCATTGTCATTATTATGCTGATAACCAGAGGCACCAACATTGATTGAAATGCCATCGAAGTCATTGTCCATGATGAAGTTAACAACACCAGCTACTGCATCAGCACCGTAAACGGCTGCTGCACCACCAGTCATCACTTCAACACGCTTAATAAGCGCTGCTGGGATTTGGTTAATATCGGCACTCTGTGAGGTAATACTACCTGCTTGCATTCTACGGCCGTTGATAAGTACTAATGTACGATTACTACCTAGACCACGTAAATCAAGCGAAGCTGTACCTGAGGCGCCGTTAGCTTGGAAAGCGTTACTTGCAGTTTCTAGTTGTGGAAGTTGGTTTAGAATGTCTTCGACATTGGTAAAACCACTCATTTTTATCTGCTCAGCATCCATTACATGAATTGGAGAAGAAGTCTCCATATCAGTTCGCTTAATGCGTGAACCCGTTACTTCAATACGCTCTACTTCTTCATCGGCTGCATACACTGCTGGTGCGGTAAAAGCAGCAGTCATAGCGCCACTAACAAGTGCTAGACGCACTGAGTTTGTTAGACAGTTATTCTTATACATTGTAAATCTCCCTGGACTCTCTTTTATTTTTTTAGCAACACACTCATTAACAAAAAGTTGCATAAGTGAGAATTTGCACACAAATAAAAACACACCAGAAACATATTTACAACATTTGAAACACATAAGGCTTTAACTGATACATATAGACACAAATACACGCAAGTTCAGCCAACGGCTAAATTAGTCTTTAACGATGTTTATTGGCTATATCTAAGGGAATAGGAATAAAAGTCAGTAAATGAAGATGAAGTTACGCGATAAGTGCCATCCATAAAAAACGACATAAGACCATGAAAAAGCATATAATTTTATACGATAACATATCTCATAACTTTAAAGCTAAAGCTCTACAATATGAAACCTACTAACCCAGCCAGACCCGAATAACACAAAAGACTTCCCCCTAATCTCTTGTCAACAACGATAGAATTGCCGGCTAATTTGTATCAAAGAGCCCTTTAATTAATCAGCACTGAAAATCTGCTGTAAATGATTAATTCCATCCGCCATAGGCCAAAAACCATAAAGCGATAGCGGCAAGCAACTGATTTAAAAAGAAATGTTAAATTAGTCATCACTTCAAGATTGTGAAGTATAAAAAAAATTAAAAAAACGCACTGAACGCGCAATTTTCAATCAAACTGATGATTCATATGTGTGGATGTTACAATTTAAGTACTCTTAGTTAGAGAAAACTTAGTCTAAATCTATGCTGGGTTTCACCTGACAAATACAATTTTCCATTCATTTATAACTAGATTGAATAACCAGATTAATTGCCAAAAAAACAACAAGCAAAAAAAAGCGCCTTAATAGGCGCTTTAATCACTTTAAAATTGCAAAATTAAAGTGTGTAACGGATACCAATTGCGATACCGTCATCTTCAGAAACTTCCATCGCTGCTTGCTGTACTTTATCAACGCTAGTGAAATCACTGAAATCTTTACGACCTTCTAGGTAAAGAACTGTGCTTGAGTCCCATACATAGTGAACACCAGCAACTGCAAACTGACGCTTGAATACATCACCATTGTAAGCCGCTTCGTATTCGTCGCCAGCTTCTAAGATGTTGTAAGAAACGAATGTACGAATACCGTTATCGAACTTGTAAGAAGCGATTGATTCTAGACCCCATGCATCTTGGATCATACGTCCCAAGTTATCGGTATCGTGGAATTCTTGCTTGTTTACGTTAAATGCTGCGTAAACACCTTCACCACCCCAGTTACCCCAGCTCGCACCTAGACCGTAGATAGAGTCAGTTTCAGTTAAACGCTTACCTACTGAAGTCGTTCCTTCAAACTCACCAAAGTTAAAACCAGCAGTAACTACTAGGTTTTCAGTTACGTTGTAAGTCGCAGAACCACCGTAAGTATAGTTGTACTCAACAGTTGTTACAGCATCTGCAGTGGTAGCCATTGCAGTTGTCGGGAACACAGCGCTAGCACCTGTAGCCGTTTCATTTACATTGAACTCGTCCTGCTTTAACTGAGCTTGTAGTGCGAAGCTAAAGTCACCGAATGCATTACGATATTGAACTGTTTTGTCACCGCGACCAGTACCGTTTACGGCGCCGTCTGCTTTGTTATATGTGTAAGTACCTGACGCGTTACCATCCCATACGAAACCGTAGTTAGTGTTGTAAACTACGTCGTACCATGCGCCCCATTGCTTACCAATTGTAATAGAACCATATGTGTCGTGTGCAAGACCTACATAACCAAGACGGTTATTTAAGAAGTCGCCACTTTGAGACTCTAATGTACTGTCGCTATTGTAAACGATGTCAGTGTTACCGAATGGGTTAACGCCCCACTCTAGTTTAGTGAATGCTTTCCAGCCATCGGTCATCTGGCGAGTAAAACCGAAATTAATACGTGAAGCGCCGTTAACCACTTCTGTAGCACCTTGAGTATTGATGATGCGAGCATCAACATAACCACCAATTTCTACTGCGTTTTTGTCATCTTTATAAATTTCAATTGCTGATGCTGTTGGTACAAATATCACTGCGGCTAAAGCCGATGCTACTAGAGTCTTTTTCATTTATTTGCCTAACCTTAATGTTGTTCAGTCTGCTTCATTCTATTTGTCTTCCATTCCGTTGTTTTCTTTCTATCCTGATAGAATTTGAGATTAACAAAAGATTAGTAACCACTCAAAGACGAACATCACACTATTTGCTAGATTTTGCACCTAATTAACTAGCAAACACAGAACTGACAAAGGATTAAACCATTTGTTAACATTTAATTAGCGGGAAATTAATGAAGCTCAACCTAAATTAACGACATCTGATTCGTCGCAACCTCACTGAAACTAGTTTTCATTATTGAAAGGACCGGTTCGGCAATCGGTTCTAATTGGCGTGAAAGATAATAATCGTAATCCATTAAACTCGACATATATTCAGCTGGTTCAGCGCCATTTAAGGTCATGACATATTCGATCCGTGTCCCACGCTTAGCAAAGCGTTGATCTTGAGTGATGTCACATAATGCACGGGCTACTTTTAAATGCGGCGCAGATTTAGCCGTATAATCTTCAAGGTTACGTCGCAAATGCTTAGTAAAGATAAGTTCATCGTCAAGCTCACCGCTGTGCAGGCTATCGATAATTTCTCTAAGGTACGTTTTTACATCCAAATGCTGGAATAAGCGCTCATAAAGTTCATATTGAATTCGCCGCGCCAAGGGCGACCAATCACTACGCACTTGCTCCATCCCCTTGAACACTAACCCTAACTCACCTGTAGCTTGGCGCTTTGTACCTACATAACGTTTTTTAGACCCCTCTACTGACCCCCTTAGTGTCGGCATAAAGAATTGCTCAAAATGCGTTTCGAACTCTAACTCTAAAAAGCTTTCTAACTTAAACTCTTTAGTCAGTTTGTCGCGCCATAGCTGGTTTACTTTGGCAGCTAAAGATTTGCCCGTATGTGCAACCTCATCTTGCTTAAAGTCATCGCCTAACCAGACGAAGGTGGAGTCAGTGTCACCATAAATAACCTTGAAGCCTTCTGCCTCGATCCAACTCCGGGTTTGCTTCATGATTTCATGACCACGCATGGTAATCGAACTCGCGAGTCTTGCATCATGAAACACACAGCCCCGAGAACCTAGCACACCATAGAGGGAGTTCATGATGATTTTTATCGCTTGCGATAAAGGGCCATCATTATGTGCCTTAGCCAGCTCTCTTTGTTCAGACAAGTTTTTGATCAGCATGGGGAGAATTGGCTTTTCACGACTAAACTGAGCGCCAAGAAAGCCGCTAACAGTTTGCTCTTCTGCTTGCGTTAACCCTTCTACCAAGCCCTTAGGATCGATTAAGAATGTGCGGATAATAGAAGGATACAGACTCTTAAAATCCAATACTAAAATATGTTGATATAAGCCCGGAACCGAGTCCATCACATATCCACCAGGGCTCTCTATGCCGTCGCTGGCGGGTTTACTCGGAGCGACATAACCCGCGCGGTGCAAGTGAGGCAGATACAAGTTATTAAATGCTGCTACCGAGGCACCTACTCGTCCGAGTTCAAGCCCTGTTAATTTTGCTCGTTCAATCGCAAAATCAAATAGGTGTGTTTTTTCAAAAATATCCCACACCAGTCGACAATCAGTAAGGTTATAGTGCGCCAGTGCAGGCTTATTATTTAAGAAAAGTTCGTTGATCTCATCCATACGGTTATCAACATTGTGAATAGCCTTGCCTTCATCTAGCAGTGCTTGTGAGACGAACTCTAATGAATAGCGGTCGAATTGATAGAAGGCCGCTTTAAGCCAATCAATTCCATCTAAAACCACTCGTCCTGGTAACGAAAGCGTTTCAGGCCGATATTTATCTTCTACCTTCCAACCCAGAGGATGATTATCACGCCCTATCGTTAATGCAATACCATGGTGTTTAGCTCGGCGATAAAGCAGTGCGAGATCGAAAGTGACCACTGACCAGCCAATAATGATGTCGGGATCGTACTCCTGAAACCAGCTAATAAGACGCTTGATTAGTGCCGCTTCGTTCTCCACCCACTCAATGTAGTTTTCCTCAGTGGCTTCAACCTCGCCAACCATAATAACCTTTTGATAGACGCAAGCATCTGTCGTTTGGCCATATAGCCCAACGGAGTACAGCTCCCCAGAGAAGCTACACTCAAAATCTAAAGAGATGGCATTGAGCTTTATCGACGAAACAGCCTGACGCGCTCGGCTTGCGATAAATAGTGGCTGTTTTTGAGGTAAAGACTGCCCTGCTGTTTCAACAAAATAACCATAAAACTCTGCATCCAGTGCGATAAAACGTTCGACCAGAAAACGATGCTCCACTTTGATATCAGACTCGAAAAGCTCTATATCGAGATCTTTCGCTGCTCGATTCAAATTCCGCTGCTGGCGACCATCAACACAATAGAGAGCCTCAACGGGCGTGTTCGCAAAACTATTAAGCGCGACCGAGCTTCGGCGAACGCCTCTAAGATCAGGGCTAGCCAATAATGAAGCCGCATCAGCCTCATGCACAAAACACACGTGTTCTTGGTTAGGTATTTCAACTGTCACTGGCCCCTTGTCAGTCTGAACAAAATACTGCAAGTTCAGGCTACCTTGACGGTTAATCCCGTGGCGGGTTAGCACTCGCCCCTTGATAAGTTGTGGCTCAGTCTCAGCTGGTTTCATACTTTATACTCAATTAAATACACTATTAATCACTAAACGCTTCTTAGGCTAAGTAATCACTGTTATTATGTACAGCACTATTTATTAGCTTAGTGCATTCATGTTATCCGCAGACGTTAAAACTCAAATTCGTACTATATATAAAGGCATCTCAACATCTCTGCCTAACTTTCGCCCTCGCCGAGAGCAGAACTATATTGTTGCGGAAATATCAAAAACGCTTGCGGGTGAGTACGACAAAAATCGCCGTATTATTGTGGTTGAAGCCGGCACAGGTATTGGTAAGTCATTGGCTTATATTCTTGGCACCATACCACTTGCACTAGCGAGTAAGAAAAAAGTTTGTATCGCCACCGCGACTGTTGCCCTGCAAGAACAGTTACTACATAAAGATCTGCCATTCTTCCTACAGCAATCAGGACTCGACTTTACCTTTGGCTTAGTTAAAGGGCGTCAACGTTATGTCTGCTTATCTAAACTAGAGATGCTCGTAGGCCCAGATAACAGCACCCAAATGGCAATGTGGCAGACCAAGCCTGATCAAAGCCAAGTGGATATGCTCGAAGCTCTGCTTAAGGATTACCAGACAGGTGCATGGAATGGCGAGCGCGACACGCTAACTAAGCCGATCCCAGATCATTTGTGGCAACAAATTGCCTGCGATAAGCACAGCTGCCATCGTCAACTTGCAAGCCACCGTAACTGCCCTTTCCACAAAGCACGAGAAGATCTCGATACTTGGGATGTACTGATTGCTAACCATAGTTTGCTTTTTGCCGACTTGGAGTTAGGCGGTGGCGTGATTTTACCGGATCCAGAAGATCTGTTTTACGTTATAGATGAGGCCCATCATCTGCCTATTGTGGCTAGAGACTTTAGTAGCGCACAGGCAACAGTGCGTGGTGCAAACGACTGGCTTGAAAAGCTCAGCAAAACCACCAGCAAATTACAAAACCAAATCAAGAGCAATAACATTATTGCACCAGCACAAGCCATGCTGGATCATATAGGCGATATCACAGGTCTATTAAACCAAGTGGCTCAGTTTTGTGATACCCAAGCTGCTCGGTTTGATAATCCAGAAAATCGGTTTAGGTTCGAGCACGGCAAGTTACCGTCAGCATTATTAGTGCAAGCCGAGAACCTTGCTACTGCATCAAATGTTGCGCTAAAGCAATTTAATAAGATGCTGAGCTTACTCAACGAAGCAATAAAAGACGGTGATATTCCAAAGCATCAGTCGGAAGCCTTGCTATCTGAAACTGGCTTTATGCTGCAACGATTAGAAAATCTGCAAAAGCTTTGGAAGATGATGGCCAAAGAGGATAGCCCCAAGGGTGCGCCTATGGCCCGTTGGATTGAGCAACTTACCGGTAAACAATCCGATTATCTGTTTAATGCATCCCCCATCGAAGTCGGCTTTATGCTAGAAAACCTGCTATGGGACAAAGCGGCAGGCGTAGTACTGTGTAGTGCGACATTAAGAGCGCTCAATAATTTTAACCATTTCACCCATCAGGTTGGCCTCTCTATCAATGACGGTAGTCGTTACTTAGCTTTAGACTCGCCATTCGATTTTGAACAGAATGCGACACTATTCTTACCTAAAATGGACAGTGAGCCAACGGATGATAAATATACCGATGAGCTAGCTAAGCATATTATCGTTCTGGTTGAAGATGAGATGGCGAGCTTAGTATTATTCGCGTCATACTGGCAGATGGAAAAAGTGGCCGATCTAGTCGAAAGCAAAATTAAGACAGGTCTGCTAATTCAGGGAACGTCGCCAAGACAAGAAATATTAAAGCAGCATAAAGCTCGCTGCGATGAGGGCAAGCCGAGTATTATTTTTGGTACCGGCAGCTTCTCAGAAGGACTCGACTTGCCAGGTGACTATCTAACAAACTTGATTATCACTAAGTTACCTTTTGCTGTTCCGACTTCTCCGGTTGAACAGGCGCACTCGGAATACATCAAAATAAAAGGTGGAAACCCATTTTTACAGCTTACTATTCCCGATGCTTCACGCAAACTGGTGCAAAGCTGTGGTAGATTATTACGTAAAGAACAGGATTACGGTCGGATTTCAATTTTAGATCGACGTTTAGTGACTAAACGTTACGGTAAGTCTCTACTAGATGCCCTACCGCCTTTTCGCCGTGTGATTGAATAGGACAAGTTTTGGATTTACTTCTAGACCCTAGTAGCTGGGCCATACTCGCATTAGTGGGATTTATTGCTGGATTTATCGATGCCGTATCAGGCGGCGGTGGATTGCTGTCGATCCCTGCTTTACTCACAATGGGCGTACCGCCCCATCTAGCGCTAGGAACCAATAAGCTTGCAGCTAGCTTTGGCTCTTCGATGGCAGCTTACACCTATTACAAGCAGCGACTCTTTTCCCCCTCTTTGTGGTACCACACCTTTATTGCCACCTTTATTGGCGCGGTGATGGGTACCTTCATCGTTTATCTTATCGATAATCAATGGCTAGAAAAGTGGCTGCCTATCATGATCATCGCCATCGCTCTCTATACCTTGTTTCAACCCAATGCCATGGGCGATAGCAACCATAAATCTCCGCAAAAGCCAAAAAGTAAAATTAAGCAGTGGTTACAGGGTTTACCTCTAGGTTTTTACGACGGCTTTGCAGGCCCTGGGATCGGCGCATTCTGGACAGTATCAAGTACTGGGCTACACAAGCTGCCTTTGCTATATAGCTGTGGACTCGCTAGAGCCATGACCTTTACCAGTAACTTAACCTCCTTGATTATTTTTATCGCGGTAGGCAAGGTGAATTTTGCCATAGGTTTATCCATGGGAATTTGTATGATGGCAGGCTCCTATATCGGTGCTCATTCGGCAATAAAGTTTGGTTTGCCCTTTATTCGCCCAATCTTCATTACCGTTATACTATTAATAGCAGCGCAGTTAGTTTGGAGTGCTTGGTTATGACAACCGACCAATTAGTTCAAAAGCTCAAGTTACAACTCAAGCAATTAGAGCAGGAAGTGTTGCAACACGACTCTCGACTCCCACCTGGGCAGCGCAAGATGATGCAGGACGTTGAACGTTTCAATAATGAGCTATTTATTCAAGTTGGCGGCCAACTCCAGCCATGTATTGACCAACTTTCTAAAAATATTACCCAGCTAGAGCAACTGCTCAAGGCAAAGCGCTCGCCTTACACCATAGTGTCTAGCTGCGAAAAAATACAAGATAGATTCAGTGCTCTCAGACGCGCCCTTTCAACCACAGGCATTAACATTAAGTCGATTGAGCAAGAAAAGCGAAGCCGCAGATCCTATGCAATTAAGCGTGGCATTAAATCTCATAACGACAGTGGCTTCAGTTGGATCGCCTCAAATGTGATGCAAAATAGCCATCAACTCTATGAAGAACTTAATAAACATTTGAACTGGGCTAAGATTATTGAACAAAAAATTGAAAATTTGCAATCTTCACTTGAAAACTGTCATAGTGCTGACAAAATCAAGCTGCAGAATGAAATACTTTCGCTGCACAGTCGTCTAGGTAAGTGTCGGCAAGCTACCAGCTATATTGAAGATCGCATCCAACTATTCGAGCGACCTTTTAAGAGTCAAAATCGTTAAGGAACAATAATGAAACCACGTTTAACCGTTACCGCACTTCTTGCTCTATGTGGTTCTTCAGCAGCCTTTGCCGCTGACTTCAACATCCCAATGTCTTTCGAATACATCGCAGTTGATGGCCAAGAAGTTAAGACGAGCCTTTTCAATCATAAATCTGAGATTGAGCTTGAAAAAGGCACTCATAAAATCGCCATCCGCTATAACGACCTCGTTGAAGATGATTTTAGCGACAGCGAAACCAATGTAAAGTCTAACGCCTTTATTGTGACTATCGATGTCGATGGTGATTATAGCTACCAGCTAAAGCCAGCCGATGGCGAGTTTGTAAAAAACCCTAAAAGCTTTGCTAAGTCACCACAAGTTGTGATTACTCGTGAAGACAAAGGGACTGTTAATTACAAAGTCACGCAGACTAACATTACTGAAGAGTCTTTCGTGTCACGCTTATTCAGCGGTAATGATGCCACTGACGTCGATGCTGCAGCCGCAGTTGCTACAGGCGCAGCTGTTGCATCAGTGCCTACTGCACCAGTAAGCAAGCCATCACCAGCTGCCGCTGCGACCATGCCAGCTGTTGCTGCTACAAGTCCAACAGCACCTGCGACTTCAGCTGAAGATGCAGCCAAAGCCGAGCAGATGCTGCAATATTGGTGGTTACACGCCGATGAGCAGACTCGAAAAGAATTCATGAGCTGGGCAATTAAACAGCTGTAGTTAGCAGCAGCTCTACTCTAGATTTGAGTATGATCCCTCTAATCTATCACGCCAGCTACTCTAAGCTGGCGTTACCTTCTACCCATCGCTTTCCTATTACCAAATACCAGGCTCTATATGATTACCTTCTTGAGCAAGGTATTGCAGAGCCATCGCAATTTATCGCCCCAGAAAATACCTCAACTCAAAACCTTAAGCAGTTACACCAAGCCAGTTATGTCGATGATTTCATTAATGGCACCATTAACAGTAAAGACTTACGCCGAATTGGTTTTCCGTGGAGCAAAGCGTTAATTGAACGAACATTATATTCGGTAGCTGGCACCGCACTCACCTGTGAGCAAGCGATAACCCATGGCTGCGCTATTCATTTAAGCGGCGGTTACCATCACGCCCACCATCAGTTTGGTAGTGGCTACTGTATTTTTAACGATCTTGCTTTAGCAGCTAATGCTAGCTTGCAACTAGACCATATTGAGACCGTGTTGATTTTCGACTGTGACGTGCACCAAGGTGACGGCACTGCCACGATTGCACAATCATTAGAACAAGTCATTACTTGCTCTATTCATTGCCAACAAAACTTTCCCGCACGAAAGCAAGTCTCCGATTATGACGTAGAACTCCCCCGCGGCACCCAAGATAAACACTACTTAGAAACAGTCAGCCAAACACTTGCTTACCTTATACGCCTGCATAAGCCCGATCTGATCATCTACGATGCAGGAGTGGATATTCATAGTGATGACAACTTAGGGTATTTAAATATCAGCACAGATGGGATCTACGCGCGAGACTTAGAAGTCATTCATCAAGCTAAAACAGCACAAATACCCATTGCGTGTGTCATTGGAGGGGGCTACAGTAAAGAATCGATACCGCTAAGTGAGCGCCATAGCCAACTGTTTATTGCGGCCAATAATATCTGGCAGTCGACAAGTTAAACGTCAGTTCGTGGCTTTATCGCCATCAAACAAGGAGCGTTATATGCAATTAGAGATAAGAAACTACTACGAAGTGCTACTACTCGAACTGCTTTCTGATGAAGGCTTGTTAGATGAACTTCCAGAAGATTATTTAGCCGATCTATGTTGTGTCACCCTCAACCAGCTGCCCGTGCGCTATATCAGGCATTTAGTCGACACCTACTTCTTTGAAGACTACAACGAACTGCAACAGATGAAAGATGAGATCCAAACGGCACTGGAAAAATCTAGGGCGTTTTTGAAAACAAGCATTAAATAGGTTGCAAATTATCAGTAGAAGAACTTTTAAATAGACACCATATTTAAAAGAATAAATATATGTGCCTAGAAAAACATTTAAATAACACTTCATACAAATAGAAACATTATAATTTTAGAAAAAACTACAGTGTAATAGCATAGTACCTATTAATAAATATTTTAACCTAGAAAAAGTCCCCACTTATAACTCCACAATCAAATTAGATATAAACACGTGCAATAAAAATATAAAAAAATAAGCACTATATATTTAACAACAAAAAAAATCTGCCCAATAACACAACAACACAACTCACTCCAACCCTATGAAATTGATTAAAAAAAACAAATCAAATAAATAGCTAAAATTAGGGTTGAATGAGTCAATTAAAAACATTTAAACCTAAAATCAATCAACACTCTTATATATACCTCTAAATATACAGGCAGAAAAAAACAAATTTACAACTTACTCCACATGTATAAAGATAACATTAAAGCTACAAAGCACAATCTAACTTATAAAGACTCCACAATCGAAAAAACAACATAAGGATTAAAAGTATGCGCAAGCCTTTTAAAATGTTTTTATTTACATTCATATCCGTATTTTCAATTGAAAATGTAAATAGCGCAGCATGGGAAACTATAGACGAGCAAGCTGGACCATTGAGCTTCTCTGAAAAACTAATAACAAACTCTGAGTTTACGGAATCATTAGAACAATACTTATCTACTTATCTATTTAACAATTCAGATAGCAAACTAGTTGAAAACAAAAGATTAAAACTATCCAACGGCACGACAAAAATTAGATTTCATCAAGAATATATGGGTATACCTATCATAGGTAGCTCTGTCATCCTCGACTATACCCCCTCCGATACTATTTCTCCAAAAGCTAAATATAACCTTAATAATGGAAAGTATCTAAACAACTTAAGTATCGATTCAACAACTACTAATAAAATAATAAGCCAAAAAGAAGCAGTTAATATTCTAAACAACACTTTTAATATTGAATCTGAAGGAGATTTTAGTGAGGCAAAACTTTATATAAAATTAGACATAGACCATGAACAACCCAAACTAGTATACTTGACATCGTCTTTATTACTTAAAGATAAGCCTACACGTCCTTTCGCTTTAATCGACGCAATTTCTGGTGACATTTTAAAAAAGTGGGATGGCATTAACAATATCGTTTACAAATATGGCCCAGGAATTCACAAATATGGTACAGGGCCTGGTGGAAATGTAAAAACCAAAAAGTACACCTTCGGTATAGACTATGAAAAGTTATTAGTTACTTCCGCAGCTAACAACCTTTGCACTTTGAAAAATGATTATGTTTATACTGTGAATCTCAATAACGCAGTAAAAGGCGATACTCCATTTAGCTATATATGCCCTAATAATACTGTCAAAGATATAAACGGCGCTTTTTCACCACTTAATGACGCACATTTCTATGCAACTAAAACCTTTGAGATGTTCGACAGATGGTACAAGACAAGGCCTATCCCTACACCATATAAGCTACCTGTAAAGGTACATTACGGTGTTGACTTTAATAACGCATCGTGGACAGGTAAGGAGGTTGTTTTTGGTGATGGTAACTATAATCATTACCCAACGACTGTTCTTGACGTCATCGCGCACGAAATTGCTCATGCTTTTACAAGTAATAACTCAAGGCTATTTAGCAAAGGTGAAGCAGGCGCTATTGGAGAAGCTTTTTCGGATATGGCTGGTGAAACAGCTGAATACTTTGTTAAAGGCAAAAATGACTGGATGGTTGGTTATGAGTACACAAAAGGGTATAAGCCACTCCGTTATTTTGAAGACCGAGGGCAAAATAATTTAACAATAAAACACTACAAACACTATAAGCCTGGCATGCAAATACATAAAGCAGCCGGTATTTTTAATCATGCGTTTTATTTACTTGCCAACAAACCTGGTTGGGATATTCGAAAAGCTTTCGGTGTAATGCTTCATGCAAACGAATTGTATTGGCAAATGAACACAAACTTTGAAGATGCCGTATGTGGTATAGCCACAGCAGCTTCAGGGCAGGGTCTAAGCCCCATTGATGTTGCCGTAGCCTTTTCAAAAGTTGGGGTTGAATGTAAAAAAGGTATTGCAATAGAACCAGGAATGCCAATTCCTAAGATGTCAGGATCAAAAAAGAGTAAATACATCTTTTATCTTAATGTTCCAAATGGAGCCTCCAATCTCAAATTTCAAACAAGCAAAGGCAAAGGCGACGTTGATATATTCATAAGTCAAACTCCCTCATTTTCACATCAAGAATGTGGTTCTTACAAGATTGGAAATGAAGAAACATGTGTCATAACAACTCCACGCCGCTCACGCTACTATTTCACAATGTATGGTGTTAGCGATTATAGCGGGGTCACTATGAATATCACCTACGATAAAAATGGAGGTGTTTACCGAAACCAAAAAAGCTATCTAATTCCTGATTATAATCCCAAGGGGATTGAGATTCCAATGTGGGTATCATCAACTCAAAGATTTAAAAAAGCCAGTGTTTTTGTTGATATTGAGCATAATGATACCTCTGAGTTAGTAATTGATCTCATTGACCCGTATGGTAAAAGCTATAGATTACACAATAAAATGTTTTACGTTCCGAGCAAAATAAAACGCAGTTATCAAGTGAACATTAACAATATCAAGATCCAGGGAGTTTGGGCGCTACGAGTCGTAGACCAACGCATTTTTAATCAAGGGAAAATTAACCCCTGGAGCATCAGCTTTAAATAGCGGTTAATGTATTCTAAAAAATATAGGATAAAAACAAGTAGTGAGTCACAGCGCATAGCTTGCAAGCAGTTTGCTTAAAGTGTGATGCCAATTTTAAAATCAGATACTTACTATAATATGTACATATAAGCTGAGGAGTTTTGAAAGCCGCCAATAGCCACACATTGATTATATAAGCCACATGATGAGTCGCTTGCTGCGGGGGCTCCCTTCCGCACCAAGTTTCCTGTTAAATCATTAAAGCTATATTGTGCAAGCAAAGCCAGTCGTTTCAGATGAGGTGGTACACACGAATTGTACAAGTAGGCCGATTTACAGGTTAAAACTGAAAAGGTCAGTTAAAATATTATGTAAAATCAGAGAGTTATTTCTAAACGGGGGAGTTTTGGAGGCTCCCCTAGAGCCGCACTCCGGCACATGAGTCACTTGCTGCGGTTGCTCCCTTCCAGGCCTGGCCGAGTTCACAAGTTATCATTGCGGGGGGATGCGAGGTAAGCATCCATTAACTAGTTCAGAAATGACCCAAGTTGGGTTAAGTCGTTAATGTTTCACTATATGTACCACTAATAAAGGGCGACAGCAACCTGCATAACTCTCTAAAATATAACTTTATATACTCAAATTGCCTAGCTTTAGCTAGATTTAGATCCAAACACTTCGTCCATTAAACTATGTCCACTTTGCTCATACTGTTTGACAAAATGATCATGCAAGAAAGTCACTAAATCTATAAACTCTGCTAATTTTTCTTCATTAAAGTGGTTAGTCCTAAAGAAAACTGGGACAATTGAAGGGCAATACTCTTTGATAGGGTCTTCAATTGCAAATAGCTCATGAGTAAAGTCATCAGTACTATCAATATGCGCCATTAATTTATGTCTTAATCTCTCGATATTATTATGTATATCCAACTGTTGATGAGAGTAGAGCTTATTGGCGTCGACTTTTACCGACATCCCATGGCCATGTGTAAAAAATTTAAAATATGTAATACATGCTGATGTGAAGTAAGCCCTCGAAAGCCTTGCTATTGCTTCAGACTCGACTGTTTTAGATGCTACATTTTGAGGTGTTTCCATTGTTAGTTTCTGTAACTCTTGCAGCCAGTGTATAACATCCGCTAATTCAGTATAAATCAACGCACATTCCTTTACTCTGCGTGCTCTCACGGAGTCCAGTTTACGGCTATTAAGGATTCGGCCGCCTTTTGAAAACCTATAATCACCCTCTTCATCTATTAATGTTTTCAACTCATTCATTTGCTTTAAGCTCTTAAATTATAATAAAAATGTGTGAGGCTTCTTAAGGTTAAGTCTTTCAGAACTATCCCCCTCCCCCCCCTAAAAAAACAATAACGACCTCTACTGCTAATTGACTTAACCTTTCTTGATCAACTCAACTAATTCAGCAAATTGCTTAAGGAGACTTTGTTGGTTGTCTACTTGAACTTTATTATTTTCACCAGTGAATATACTCGTAACTAGTTCAATCTTAGTATTCCGCTTGTAATCCCTAATCTCTTCATCCGACATTCCTTGCTTAGGTAATGAGCCTGTAATTTGCTCGGCTAATATAGAAGCTTTAAGCATCTTCATCTTTCCATCATTCACTGAAATAATGTTATTCACTAAATAAAAAAGTAAGGCAGAGAGAGTGCCAATGATTAGGGTTGTCGCAGTAACAAGAGGCAATCGACTAAGTAGGATATTCCAAACAGAAACATTAGGAGCATCTTTTATTAAATCGATAAGACTTTGAGCATTAGTATATAAATGTATAAATACTGACGCTAAGAAGAATATAGCTACCATAGTAAGTTTGAAGTAAATGCTTAACTGACTTTTAGTCTCATTAGAAAAACCTTTCATGTCTAAAGTCGTAACATTTATGTCTGCCTTAACACTAGCAAGCTCATCTCGAAGAGCACTTAATTCATCTCTTCCCTCATCAAGTAAACTAACCACTCCATGATACTCTTCTTTGCTTGTATTTATCTGATTTTTACGAGCTTCAACTTCTAAAACTAGCTGTTCATAAGACCCTAATAAATTATCTCTTTGAGTAAGTTTTGTCTCATACTCATTAGTTACTTTCTCAATATCAGACTTAATTCGTGCAAGAGTATCTTTACTTGTGCCGATGCTATTTTCAACCCTATCTTGTTCTTTTAGTATTGCCTCCATATTTTCCGTATGAGATTTATAAACAAGCATCTGCTCCTCAAGGAACTCATTTACTTCATTTACTTTAGTAGTTAGAGTTTTAGTTAAAATATTAGCTTCTAAAGCAACTTCTTTATTAGCTTCAATAATAGAGTTGGCTCTTTGCTCATCACCAAAGTATGTCTCGAATTCGATAGCAAATGCGTAATCCAAATGGAGATTCTTAGGGAGAATTAATCCATAAATAGTTTCATTAATGTCATATATCGGAAAACGCCCCAGCCCGCCACTTCTCCATTCATCCTTAGTCGACGTTGCTACTTTCCTTTCAACAAAGCGACTCGAAATGATTCTTAACGCATTGCCCTTACTGGTTGGACGAAGAAGCTCATTACAGACCACTTTTGATACAAAATATGGCGATTTGAAAAGGATAATAAACTCACCTTTCAATGCCGCTATTTCATAATTTGTTCGTTGTAGTTTTTCCGCCAACATTGAAGTATCTTCATTAGGGTCAACAACGCCTTGATGCACTATGAACTTTGAGTCACGATCTATCTTGAAGTACTGCCTATTAATAGTTATTTCCAGTTCAGCTATAGCTTTGTCGTAGCTATTTGTAACAGCTGCTTCAGGTTTAAAGGCCGGAACATCTTTAACAACACTTTCTTGCAAACTCATATCACTTATCCACTCTTTAGTTATCGACTCAAAGTAGCATGAGGCTAATGAATCACAAAGCGTCTTCTTTATTACGGTATTAAAGAATACTATTGATTTTAAAGAAGTAGTAGCAACAAACCATCGTTAGATGACACCATCATAAGTGACCGCCAGCAGGTATCAACAAATTACCCGTTGACATTAATGACACTCAAGATTATTGTTGACACCGTTTATGACACCACCCACTGAGACTAACCTAATGAGAACCTTTGCATACTGTCGTGTATCTACCGTTGAGCAGAACGCTGAAACACAAGCCCACCAGCTTAAGGAGAGAGTCGCTGACCTACTGGATACTCGCATCATAAGTGAATCTATATCTGGTGGTGTCGCAGCTATGGCTCGTCCAGCCTTTAAGGAACTAGTCGACCACAAGCTTGAGGCTGGTGACAGACTGGTAGTCTTGAAGCTTGACCGCTTAGGACGAGACGCTATTGATGTGCTTCAAACCATTAAGATGCTGACAGAGAAAGGGGTCTCAGTACAATCGTTAGACCTGCCTGTATCAGACCTAAGCACTCCAGAGGGAAAGCTCATGCTTAGCCTTATGACTGCCTTTGCTGAGTTCGAGAAGTCTAGGATTATCGAGAGAACACAAGAGGGTCTTGCGAGAGCTAAAGCCGAGGGTAAAACCTTAGGCCGCCCAGTAGCAAAAGGTACGACTCAATCAGTGCTCAAAGCTAGAGCCGATGGTCTATCCCAAGCCAAGGCAGCTCAAGTGCTAGGTCTATCATTAGCAACCATCAAGAGGCACTGGAATAAGGAACTACAAGCCCTCTAAATGATCCGTAGAGGCACGTTAGACCTCGCTTAGTACAATGGTAGCCATAAGGCATAATGAGCCACTCAAGATCCTTTAAGATCTTTAAATGCTTATCTGTCTGTGGCTACCTGTTTTAGTCGTGTCTACAGCAATAATAAGCCTCTAAAGTTCAGTATTTTGTAGATGTTTACGGACTATAGATAGAACTAAAAGCACACCTCCAGTACGACTATAGGTAGAAGAATATAAACCAGCTAACAGACTTGTCCCAGTTAGATGAGTCTACATATCTAATAACCAATGTCTTAAGTCTAGCTAAGTGAAATACTATCCTAAGCAATTTTATTATTTCCTTTTCCTGAGTCACCTTAACTTAAGTCCATTACTTAGTGGTCTTTAGCCTTGTATGCTGCTTTATTGCGACAACCAGCATAACGACTTCGTAAGTGACTGTTTGTAAATAACTAAAAGTAGGTCTCCGTTAAGAAACTTGAAACTTTGGTCTGACAACTAAAGGATATTACTTAGCGGTGCGGCCAATATCAGCAACACCTAATTAACCTGTACTCTAATGGTGCTCTTTCCTAGATAGCCATAGAGATTGCGAAACGAAAATACACCCTCAAAGCGGACTAAAGGACAAGAGTCGCTCTGTCTTACCAGAGTCAATTTAATCCCTGTTGTCGTGCCTTCAAATCACGGCAACCTCAACCAACACCAAGGTAACCCAAGACCTATAACCCAAACAGCATTTAATTAAGCGCATTCACTCGAGACCACACTTAGGAAGTATCCTTTGCTGTTTGGCCTTTGTGTGGATGGGACTTGATGAGTGCCCTTACTTAAACTTAATGGATACAACCATATGAAAACTAATACCACGCAACATACAGTCAATTTAAAAGTCGTAGATGCGATGATGGGCGCAGGAAAGAGCACTGCCATTCAGCAATACATGAAGGACAACGCACTAGCCTCAAAGTTTGTGTATGTCTCCCCTCTTCTATCTGAACTCGAACGCTTTCAACAAGACTGCCCAGAGCTAAACTTTAAACAACCAACATCTATGGGTCGAAGCAAAAAGGACTCGTTCATGGATCTAATACTCAATGGATATAATGTGGTCACTACACATGCAACACTCCAAAATCTCAGTCACTCTGATGCTGACGAGATTAATGCTGCGGGCTACATCCTTGTCATAGATGAAGCAGTGGAGGCAATCAAAGTTCCTCCGCCTCTTGGACGCCATCGACTTAGAACCTTGATAGAGTCGGAAGCCTTATCTGTAGCGGCTGACGGCCTTATAACTTGGAACTGTGCGAGCTTCCCTATTGCTGCTATTGATGACGCAAGAGAGAAAGCACTTGCAGAGGACTGTTGTAACCAAAGCTTGTACTTGATCGGTGGTGAAACCCTCATACACCAGTATCCAATCAGTATCCTATCTTCCTTTGAAGAAGTTATCTGTATGACCTACCTATGGGATGGCACCATTTTTGCCCACTATTGTCATATTCATAACATCAAGCCAAAGAATATTACCCATGAGCTTGCTTTAATGCGCAATGAAAGTGAACTCAAACAGATAGCCCGTGACAACATCAAGCTATTTGAACCCCAAAAGGATACTCGAGCCTCTCTAACTCAAACATGGTGGAGTAAAGCACGACCGGCAGTCATCAAGCCTCTTTCCGCTATGGTTACAAGCTTTGTGACCAACAGAAAGCTAACGTCTGAAAATATTCTCATTACTTGCCCAAAGGCAAACTGGGATTATAAGGATAAAAATGGTCAACATATCAAGTCAGGAAAAGCACAAGCCAAAGGAGCAAAGTACACCAAAGCACTTTGGGTCGCTTCAACTTGCAGAGCGACTAACGATTATGCTGACAAGACAGCTGTAATCTATGCACTGAGCAAATTTGAAAACCCTGCTATTTATAACCACTGTAAAAACAAAGGAGTTGCTTTCGACAAAGACAGATATGCCTTAGCAGAAATGCTCCAGCTCATATGGCGTGGTTGTATACGAAAAGGTGAACCTATGCACTTGTTTATTGTATGCCCTCGCATGCGAAAGTTGTTTAAGTGTTGGTTAAATGAGTCTGATATTAAAGTGCTGGCTTAAATAGACTAGTAACCTTAAATCAATACTCAAACCTTTCTTTACTCCCAATCCAACGCCTTAACCAACTTCAACATGTTCTCTATCTTGTACTCTTTGCCATAGCGGTCAAAAGTAATCGAGCCATGAGAATGACCAAGCAAACCTGCGACCATATCAGAGCTAAACTCTTTATGTTTGAGCTGAGTAGCCACAGCATGACGAATGCCGTGTAAGGTGTCTCGCTCACCCCAACCTAACTTAGGCTTAAAGGTGTAGAACCATTTAGAGACCTGATGTGAATAACCACGAGTCGATATCTTCCTGAGTTCTGGGAATAGTCGCTCGTGGCCGCTAGCCTGTTGCTTATCAACAAACTGAAGGAAGCCCATAGCGATTAGCTTAGGGTGAATAGGGATGACACGTTCACTGGTCGCAGTCTTAATGGACTGATCTGAATGTGTCGCTCTAATGTGAATGCAGGGATAACCATCAATAACACTAAAGTCATCTATATATAGTTGAGCTAACTCCCCTAGCCTCGCGCCAGTATAAGCAGCAAGCCTTGGTAACCATGCACGATAAGGCATCTTATGCTCAGTAGTCGATGGGATTTCCCTAAATAGCTGTTTGATTTTGGTCTCGCTCAAGGCATCTCGAGCCTTAGAGGCTTTAACCTTTGCCGACACTTTAATACTTAGGCCTACCATCGGATTGTTAATGCCGTAATGAAGAGCTGCCCACTGTAATAGTGCCGAGACTCGAGTCAGCCGCTTATTGACCGTAGATACTGCAAGGTCAGCTTTAGATGAGAAGTGTCGTTTGTATTCTAATGCCTTAGCCAGTGTGAACTTTTCAAGACTTATATCGCCTAGAAGACCAATCATATCTTTATAGGTCTGACGGTTAACCTGCTCACTGTGTGGTGACCATGCGCCTTGCTTACGTTTCTCTTGGCAAAACTCTTCTACAACTTGACTAAGTCTTGGGAGCTTAGAATGACTGTTGTTTCTTTGAGTAGTAATAGTGGGAGCAGCAACCTTGGCAGGTCTTAAGACTTCTTGCGTACAGGCTTGAGTATCAACCGTCTCAGTAGTGCCTTGAGTATTACCATCAGCAACACTACGTAACTGACTTAACACTTGCCAAGACTTACGAACGGCTTCAAGACGGTCTCTAGTCGCTAACGACTTTCTGATTTCACGTTTACCAAGGGAGCTTTGTTGAGCTTCGGGTACGACTATTCGCGCATACCAAATGCCATGACGAGATTGAAACAAATATGGGGGAGTTTTAGCTAAACTATTTCTCATCGAGTGTACCACCAAGTGTATCACCTGAGGTCTTTCTGAGATAAGCCTTTGATTAGACTTTAGTTTGGAGGTTCCCCTAGAGCCGCACTCCGGCACATGAGTCACTTGCTGCGGTTGCTCCCTTCCAGGCCTGGCCGAGTTCACAAGTTATCATTGCGGAGGGACCCTAGGGTCACCATAAATTTCTTAAGGAGTGTTACTCCAAAGAACGGCTGCATTATCTATCATGCATCCCCAGCAATCAAGTGATTATCACCTAAGTTTAGTAAGATATGGTTCAATCGACGATTCTATAAACAAAAGCCCTTAAAAAAGGGCCTTTACGACGAGAGTTTACTCGTTTTTACAGACTTAATTGGCTTCTATTTTTCTCTATCAACTTTTCACCAATCCCTTTTACGTCAGCTAATTGCTCGACTGAGCTAAAATTACCATGAGTTTGGCGGTATTCGACAATTGCCGTAGCCTTAGCTTCTCCTATGCCATTAAGCATAGAGAGTTCTTCAGCCGTAGCACTATTGATCTTAATTAGCTCTGATTGCTTAGATTGAGGCTGGTTAGCTAGCTGCTGCGAGGGTGATTTCTCTGCGGCTTTACTTTCTGCTGCGGGGAACATTAATAAACTAAAAGCACATAAAACAGACAAAAAAACTTTATACATAGGGATCTCCTTTTATTTATCCTTAAATGTATGGCCGCAATCCTTTTTCCATGGCCACAGGCTTAATGT
>NZ_BPFA01000017.1 GCF_019655055.1 Shewanella sp. MBTL60-112-B2 | reverse complement strand
AAGTAATGCATAGAAAGTGATTTATATCGCGTTTTTAATTTTTGATTGCGATACACTTTTTACTAAAAGGTGGCTGTATCATTGTGATTGCTTTCTTTGTTTACAACTGATTTGGTTAACAAAAATATTACAAACGCTTTTTAATGGAGAAGACTAACAGATGACACTTGTGCGCAATAGGACAGAAGAAGTTATTCAAATTGAGAGAGAATCGAAACTCAAGGAGATGGAAATGTCAGTAGTTGAAAAGCGTAGACGTCTGTCTTGGCGAGAGGATGAACTTAGCTCTCGTGAAGTAGTAGGCCGTTGGATAGATGAGCGCCCACTGCTCGGCGATAAGATTACCTTGTATAAACAATTGGGTAAGTATTATCTTGAGACTTGGTATTTAGATGGTTGCCACAGCTTGGATGAGATGACCTCTGAAGAGACCGAGGAAGGCACAAAACTAGAAGACAAGGGCGGTAATATTTTTGGTGAATACTTTATGTTGACTACAGATAACGAACTAAAATTCTGTAATTCAACTAATTGCTATTACACAGCCAAGATTAACGTCGAGGCGGCTTAGTCCCTAACCGCCACTTAATATTGGCGCGGCTAGCTAGTCAAACCAGCATTAGACTGTTGAAAACATAAAAGGGGCTATGCCCCTTTTTTAGTGATTTTAATTAGCAGTAACTTAAATTAGCAGTGGCAAGATTGGCATTGCTATATGAGTAAGTGAGTACTAATGAGTCGTGATTAGAATGGGGGCACACTGTTAAAGTGCATTGCTTTACCAGAATACGGATGAGTAAAGCTTAAGCTTTGTGCATGCAACTGCAAGCGTTTGGCTGCATTTATCACTTGCTCATTACCATAAAAATCATCGCCTAAAATGGGATGACCTAGCGCTAACATATGCACCCTTAGCTGGTGTGTTCTACCCGTAACAGGTTTTAGTTCAACAAGAGTGCTGCTAGATTTTTGTTGTAACACTTTAAAATGGGTTATCGCGCTCTTACCTAACTCATTGACTATTTGCTTTGGTGGATTGAGCTTATCTGCAGCAATAGACAATTCAATCACACCACTTTGCTGCTCGAGTATACCGTCAACTTCAGCGATGTAAGTTTTCTCTGTACGCCTATCTTGAAACTGGGTTTTGAGGCTTGACTCGGCTTTCTTATTACGGGCAAACACCATGATGCCTGACGTTGCGCAATCTAAGCGGTGCACGAGTATGCAGTCTTTAAATCGTTGCTGCAGGCGTGTGAGAGCACAATCGTGAGTATATTCAGCGATACCTGGATTAGATAGCAAGCCTGATGGCTTATTGATAACGATAATATCTCGGTCGAGATAACGGATATCTAACCAAGGAATACTGGGGGGCTGATAGCTAAATATTTGCATGAGTTCTCCTATTGCGGCGCAATTCTAGCAAAATACTTAGCGTTAAGACATGTACTTAATTTAAAGAGGGAGCTGCAACGTGGCTTAAACTAATCTGAGGAGTTAATCTAAGCCACTAAAGGAAGGCTATAAGTGCTTACAGATACTCAGGTGGAGTGTTACGTGTCCATAAACGGCTATAGGCCATTAGTTGAGGATAAAAAGTGCGAAAGGCAATCTCTATCTCGGTATCAAGTTTTTTTACGCATTCTTGAGCGCCGTTAAAAATCTCGGGTTTAGAAACTCGCTTAGCAACAGAGGTAAGGGTTTGATTGAGTCCTTCACGGGTTTGATAGGCAACAAGCCAGTTCTCTTGACGGATTTTTGGGGCAATCGATAGCAATTGCTCGGGGAGATCTTCACACTCATCAATGGCGTTGTAGGCCATAGTCGCAAAGTCTTCAAGAGTTTGGTTATGATACTCGTCCCAGTATTTTGCCAGCATATGGTCAAAACTGAGATCGATGATAATAGGTGCCGCGCGGGTTAACGTTTTGGGGAATAAACTTAAAAGCTCTTTGGTTATTTCATGGCTGTCTGTGAGTTGGTCTATTTGACGGTGAAGCCATATTCCTTGCTGAAGATGTTTAGGGAAGTGCCCAATACTGCCTTTTGCAAAGTCGCCGGCAATATTGGCTGCCATTGAAGTTTGGCTATTGTCTGCAAGGTGCAGGTGTGCAAGAAAGTTCATATTTTATACTTGGTGATTCGCATACTTCACGGTATCATGCAGAGCGATGCGAAGGAAATTCTTTATTGAGATAATTCAATATTTAAGGCTTTCCAAAAGGATGTGCGTCGTAAAATAGCAATATACCCACCAATAAAACGGTTTGAGGATCAAGGATGATGTGGAACTGGTTAACCCGAAAGTTGGGCCGCAGCGCTCAAGTTAGACGAAAAAAAGTCGAAATTGATATTCCCTACGCTCAGCACCGCTATCGTATTGAAGATTTAGATAGCAAAACTACGAGCAATACGACTCAGAAGCAGCCTAAGAAATTTAAATCGTTTAATTAATATTCTGCTTTTATTGCAGTAATACCAGATATAGGGCGTTTTTTAGGATCGGATTGTTGATCTTCTTCGGCTCTAGTCATAGACTAGCGGCCGATTTAGACACAGTAGAGACTTTCAATGCGCGTTGCAGATTTTTCTTTTGAACTCCCAGATGAGTTAATTGCCCGTTACCCAACGGCAGAGCGGACAGCGTCCCGATTGCTATCCCTTGACGGTAATAGCGGTCAGTTGGCAGATCTGCAATTTACCGATATTTTGGAGCAAGTTAATCCAGGCGATTTGATGGTGTTCAATAACACTCGGGTTATCCCTGCACGTATGTTTGGCACTAAGCAATCTGGTGGTAAGCTAGAGATCTTGGTTGAGCGTATGCTTGATGACAAGCGAGTGCTGGCTCATGTGCGTTGTTCTAAATCGCCTAAAGTGGATTCTATTATCTGCCTTGATGGTGGCTATGAGATGGTGATGGTCGCCAGACATGATGCATTGTTTGAACTCGAACTGCAAAGTGATAAGACTATCTTAGAGGTGCTTGAAGAAGTTGGCCATATGCCACTTCCGCCATATATAGATAGACCCGACGAAGATGCCGACAAAGAGCGCTACCAAACGGTTTATAATCAAAACCCCGGCGCAGTAGCTGCACCGACTGCCGGTTTACATTTTGATGATGCCATGCTGGCAAAGTTAAAAGATAAAGGCGTGAACACGGCTTTTGTTACCTTACATGTAGGTGCGGGCACCTTCCAGCCTGTACGCGTTGACAATATCCTTGATCATAAAATGCATTCTGAATGGGCTGAAGTGTCTCAAGATGTTGTCGACTTGATTGCTGAAACAAAGGCCAGAGGCAATCGTGTTATTGCCGTCGGTACGACATCAGTGCGTTCATTAGAAAGTGCTGCCAAAGCTTCACCTGAGCAATTGCAAGCTTTCAGTGGTGACACCGACATCTTTATTTACCCTGGTTATCAGTTCCAAATTATCGATGCTATGGTGACAAACTTCCATCTACCAGAGTCGACCTTGATTATGTTGCTGAGTGCCTTCGCAGGCTTTGATGAGGTAAAAAACGCCTATCAGCACGCGATCGCTCAAAAATACCGCTTCTTTAGCTATGGCGACGCCATGTTTGTGACCAAAAAAGCGAACTAATTATCCAAATTGCTTTAAAATACCCAGTTCATAATATGAAGTGGGTATTTTTTTATCCGCAGATTTAATGCATATTTTGGCATTTTAGGGTTGATACTGAATTGTTTGGCCTTATGTTTGTCATAGTCTTAGACTCAAATACTTGAGTTAACTCAGGTCAGACTGTTTATCTGGCGAGGTGAAAAATGAAATTTGAATTAGATACAACTCAAGGCCGCGCACGTCGTGGTCGTTTGATTTTTGAACGCGGTACAGTTGAAACGCCTGCGTTTATGCCTGTAGGTACCTACGGTACCGTTAAAGGTATGACACCGGAAGAAGTGCGCGAAACTGGCGCAGACATTCTGCTTGGTAACACTTTCCACCTTTGGTTACGTCCAGGTGAAGAGATCATGCGTAAGCACGGTGACTTACATGACTTTATGAACTGGCAACGTCCTATTTTGACTGATTCGGGTGGATTCCAAGTATTTAGCTTGGGTGATATTCGTAAGATCACTGAAGAGGGCGTACATTTCCGCTCACCAATCAATGGTGAAAAGATTTTCTTGGATCCAGAAAAGTCGATGCAAATTCAAGACTCATTAGGCAGCGATGTGGTAATGATTTTTGACGAATGTACTCCGTACCCAGCAACTGAAGACGAAGCTCGTAAATCGATGCAGATGTCACTTCGTTGGGCGCAGCGTTCACGCGATGAGTTTGACAGACTTGAAAACCCGAATTCTTTATTCGGTATCATTCAAGGTGGTGTTTATGAAGACCTACGCGATGAAAGCCTAAATGGCCTAGTTGACATTGGTTTTGATGGATACGCTGTTGGTGGTTTAGCAGTTGGCGAGCCGAAGGAAGACATGCACCGCATTCTTGAGCATGTTTGTCCAAAAATTCCAGCTGATAAGCCTCGTTATTTGATGGGGGTCGGTAAGCCAGAAGATTTAGTTGAAGGCGTACGTCGTGGTGTGGACATGTTCGATTGTGTTATGCCAACACGAAATGCTCGTAACGGTCATCTGTTTACCAGTGAAGGTGTTATCAAGATCCGTAATGCACGTCATCGCGATGATACTTCACCACTCGATGATAAGTGTGATTGTTATACCTGTAAGAACTACTCTCGGGCATACCTTTACCACTTAGATCGTTGTAATGAGATTCTAGGTGCTCGATTAAACACCATTCATAACCTTCGTTATTACCAAAGATTGATGGAAGGTTTGCGTGGCGCTATCGAGACAGGTACATTAGACGCCTTTGTTACGGAGTTCTATACCAGTCAAGGTCGAGAAGTACCTGAAGTTCCTGAATTATCCGATTAATTTTTACTCAGACAATAAGAAGAGAATACTATGTTTATTTCAAACGCATATGCAGCTGATGCACCTGTTGGTGGCGCTGGTGGTACGATGGAATTGATTTTCATGTTGGTCATCTTTGGCCTAATTTTTTACTTCATGATTTTCCGTCCACAATCTAAGCGTGTTAAAGAGCACAAGAACCTAATGAGCTCTTTGAGCAAAGGTGATGAAGTGCTAACAAGCGGCGGTATTCTAGGCAAGATCGCTAAGATCAGTGATGAAAACGACTACGTGTTGTTGGCTATCAATGAGACTAGCGAAATCACGATTAAGAAGGATTATATCGCGGCCGTATTGCCAAAAGGCTCTATTAAGTCACTTTAAGCCAAGAGGGCGATGGCGTGTTAAATAAATACCCGATGTGGAAAAACCTAATGGTGGTGTTAATCATCGCCATAGGTGGATTCTATGCGATACCAAACCTTTTCGGTGAAGACCACGCAGTTCAAGTGGTAGCCACACGAGGAGCAGAGGTCTCAGCGTCGACTATGTCGACAGTAAATGAAGTATTAAAGAGCAAAGGGATCGCTGTAAAGCGTTCTGAGCTTGAAAATGGTCAGTTGTTAGTACGTGTAAATAATGGCGAAGAGCAATTACTTGCTAAAGAAGCGATTAGCGATGCGTTAGGCGACAAGTACACCGTAGCACTTAACTTAGCTCCAGCGACTCCAAAGTGGCTAGAGGCCATGGGCGGCTCGCCGATGAAGTTAGGTTTGGATTTACGCGGTGGTGTTCACTTCTTGATGGAAGTAGACATGGGCGAAGCGATTCGTAAGATGACCGAAGCCAAGGTTGCAGACTTCAGAACTGATTTACGAGCTGAGAAAATTCGCTACGCGGGTATTCGTAATGGCGCCAAAGGCATCGAGATTAAGTTTCGCGATGCCGAGACTTTAGCGAAAGCAGAAAACTTTCTTAAGTCTCGCAGCAATGACATGGTCTTCCAAGACAAGACTGTTGGCGATGACTATGTCCTTGTTGCTAATCCAAGTGAAGCTTATTTAAAGCAGGTTAAAGAAGAAGCGCTACAGCAAAACATCACTACACTACGTAACCGTGTAAACGAGCTAGGTGTAGCTGAACCTGTGGTGCAACGTCAAGGTGCTGAACGTATTATCGTTGAGTTACCAGGTGTTCAAGATACTGCTCGCGCAAAAGAAATTTTGAGTGCGACGGCATCGATTGAATTCCATATGGTTGACCAAAAAGCAGATGTACAGGCTGCTATGAGTGGCCGTGTACCAGCAGGTTCTGAGCTTTATCAGCGCCGCAGCGGTGGCCCTGTTGTCTTGAAGAAAGCGGTTATGTTGACCGGTGACCATATTCAAGGCGCACAACCAAGTTTTGACGAATACAGTCGTCCTCAAGTAGCAATTAACCTTGATGCGAAAGGCGGTTCAATTTTCTCAAACGTGACTAAAGACAACATCGGTAACCCGATGGCAACGCTATTTATCGAGTATAAAGATACCGGTGAAAAGAATGCTGATGGTAGCGTTAAGATGAAGAAGATTGAGGAAGTAATTTCGGTTGCTACCATTCAAGCTCGTCTTGGCCGTAACTTTGTTATCACAGGTCTTGAGCATGCAGAAGCACAGAATCTAGCATTATTGCTACGTGCTGGTGCGCTAATCGCCCCTGTATATATCGTTGAAGAACGTACCATTGGTCCAAGCCTTGGTAAGGAAAATATCGAAAACGGTATGCAGGCGATGATCTGGGGTATGGCTGTTGTCCTTATCTTCATGTTGGTTTACTACCGTGGCTTTGGTCTTATTGCTAATCTAGCGCTAACAGCTAACTTAGTGATGGTTGTAGGCGTTATGTCTATGATCCCAGGCGCTGTATTAACCCTGCCAGGTATTGCCGGCATGGTGTTAACTGTCGGTATGGCGGTTGACGGTAACGTACTTATTTACGAACGTATTCGTGAAGAACTTCGTAACGGCCGTAGCGTACAGCAAGCGATTCATGAAGGATACGGTAACGCATTCTCAACTATCGCCGATGCGAACATTACGACCTTTATGACGGCGCTTATCTTATTTGCCGTAGGTACGGGTGCAGTGAAAGGCTTCGCGGTGACCTTAATGATCGGTATCGCTACTTCTATGTTTACTTGTATCGTCGGTACACGCTCAATCGTGAATGCGATATGGGGTGGTAAACGCGTGAAGAAACTGTCTATTTAAGGGGAAGTTGAAATGTTACAGGTTTTAAATGTTAAAGGTACAGTCAACTTCCTACGTCACGCATTGCCTATCAGTATTTTGTCTGCTGTGTTAGTGCTAGGTTCGATTGTTACCTTAGCCACAAAAGGTATTAACTGGGGCTTAGACTTCACCGGTGGTACTGTTGTTGAGCTTGAGTTCTCTAAGCCCGCTGATTTGAATGCAATTCGTACGAATCTGTCCAGTGAGTCGGTAGGTGGTGCATTGGTACAGAACTTCGGTTCTAGCCGCGATGTACTTATTCGCCTTCCAGTCAAAGATGACTTTAAGAGCGAAGTTCAAGTTAATGACGTTATGGCTGCAGTGACTCAGCTTGACTCATCAGTTATTCAAAAGCGTGTCGAGTTTGTTGGCCCACAAGTGGGTAAAGAGCTTGCAGAGCAGGGAGGACTTGCAGTTTTAGTCGCCTTGATATGTATTCTTATTTACGTATCTTTCCGTTTCGAGTGGCGTTTAGCCCTAGGTTCGGTGGCCGCCTTGGCGCATGACGTGATTGTTACTCTGGGTGTATTCTCGATTTTACAGTTGGAGTTTGATCTAACTGTATTAGCCGGTCTATTAACGGTTGTCGGTTACTCGCTTAACGATACCATCGTTGTGTTTGACCGTATTCGAGAGAACTTCCTTAAGCTACGTAAGAGCTTGCCTGAAGAAGTGGTGAATATTTCAATCACTCAAACCATGAGTCGTACCATTATCACAACGGGTACCACTCTAGTTGTGGTCGTAGCCTTGTTCCTTAAAGGCGGCACTATGATCCACGGCTTTGCGACCGCTTTGCTGATGGGTATTTTTGTGGGTACTTTCTCATCAATCTACGTGGCGAGCTTCTTGGCTATTAAGCTTGGTATCAATCGTGAACATATGATGCCAGTTGAAATAGAAAAAGAAGGTGCAGATCAAGACGCATTAATGCCTTAATCTGTTCTCCGTTGAAAAGCCACCGCAGAGGTGGCTTTTTTATGGCTAAACCAATATTACTTATGTTTGACTTTCTGCAAAATCAAGTACAAATCTCCACCATATTAACCTAGGGTAAGTGTTTTATGTTGTTTGAAAAAACAGCTCTCGACAGGCTTATTGTTTTAGCTGTAGCATGTAAAAATACTTTTGAAATGCGCTAAAATCGAGCTAATTGAAGTATTGCCAACAGAGCAATAGCAGTAGGAAATAACATGGAAGAGCAAACACGTTTGGTTGCAGCAGGGAACCTGCTAGAGGCTCATACTTGGAAAGGCATGCTGGAGGCCAGTGGCATTCAAGTCGAGTTAAAAGGTGAGGCCTTGTTAGGCGGTGTTGGTGAGTTACCAACAGGCATTCAAAATGTCGAGTTGTGGGTTGCTGATAGTCAGTATGAGTCTGCAAAGAAACAGATGGCGTCGTTAAATGCACAGTGTCCTAAGTGGAAGTGTGTTAATTGCCATGAAATTAATGAATCAAGTTTCGAGCTCTGCTGGAATTGCAGCGCCGAACGTAGTGAGAAGTACAGTTAATGAAACACAATCCCGCATTTCTAGCGTTAGTAGAAAGTATTTTACCTAAAATCACTGAAGTGACAGTTGAGCAATACCAATCTATGCAAGGCTGGGTTTTACTCGATGTCAGAGAAGACTCTGAGTGGCACCAAGGCCGCCTACCTGATGCACAGCATTTAGGGCGGGGGATTATCGAAAGAGATATTGAGACCCTGTTCCCTGAAAAAGATACACCGCTGGTTTTATATTGTGGTGGCGGTTATCGCTCAGCATTAGCAGCAAACAACCTTCAGGTTATGGGTTATACGAAAGTAGTATCATTATCAGGTGGTTATAAAGCTTGGCTTGGGCGACAATTGCCGATAGAACACGACTAATACACTTGTTAATTATCGCAAAGGTGTAACCTAGATGCAGTACTTTCCGCTATTTGTTGATACTCAGTCACTCAAGGTGCTTATCGTTGGGGCGGGTGACGTCGCGAGTCGTAAGCTCGACTTACTTAGCCGTACTGAGGCGAGTATTCATGTCATTGCTGTCGATATTTGCCCTGATACGCTCAACTATGTAAAGCAGAAGCGTATTTCTCTCATGCAGCGAGCCGTGAGAGATGCAGATATTTATGGGTACGACCTAATATATCTCTGCACCGCGGATAAAAGGCTTAATGAGCGTTTAGCGGGTATTGCCCAAGAGCAAGGCATTTGGGTGAATGTAGTCGATAACCCTAATTTCTGCCGCTTTATCACCCCTTCGATTGTCGATAGAGGCCGCTTACAAATCGCCATTAGTACTGCTGGCGCCGCGCCTGTTTATGCTCGAGAACTCCGAGCTCGGCTTGAATCTTGGTTACCATTGTCATTAAGCCCGCTGTTTGATTTTATTGCGGAGCGTCGTGAAGATGTGCAGCAGCGATTGCCAGTATTTAAACAAAGGCGAGTATTTTGGGAGCAATTTTTTAGGCGCAATGATTCCCGCTTTGACGTAGATACACAAAGCCACTATGACGCTAGTTTTACCCTGCAAGTTTCGCAGGGGGAGCTTTTGCTGATTGATTCAGATACCGCCCCAGAGATGCTGCCGATTGGCGCTATGCCTTACTTGCAAAAAATTGAGGTGACTTATTCTCGATTGTCGTTACCTTTTGCACTTAATGAGATGCTAAGGCGCGACGCAAGCTATTGCGATAGCTTTGATGAATCTGCGATTGCCGCACTATTAGCAAAGGGGGACTCATGTTTAGTGTATGCCGATACCTATGAGATAGCCCATCTGCGTAAGCATTTCCCCACCGCAAAACACCTACAAGCGGGTAGCTTTTAGCCCAACTCATATTCGCATATTTACTTTTTAGTGGCATGATCATGTGTTGAGCCACTAAATTGAGGTAAACTTGGCGCAAATTTCTTTATGAAACATTCCTAATGGCTAAGAAAGCTACCGTATTTAAAATTGCCATCCAAATCGCTGATATGGATCGTGGCTATTATCAAGATCATCAATTAACGGTTGCTCAGCATCCATCTGAAACCGATGAGCGTATGATGGTGAGACTCCTTGCTTTTGCCATGAATGCCAGTGATTCGCTAACCTTTAGTAAAGGGCTGTGTGTTGATGACGAGCCAGAGCTTTGGGATAAATCGTTGTCTGATGAGATAAATCTTTGGGTTGAGTTTGGCCAAAGCGATGAAAAATGGCTACGTAAAGCCTGTGGCCGTGCCAAGCAAGTACAATTGATCACTTATGGTGGCCGTAGCGTGCCGATTTGGTGGAAACAAAATGAAGCCACACTCGAGCGTTATGACAATTTAACGATTTGGAATATTCCAGAAGACGCAGTTAAAGCCATGGGGCTACTGGTCGGTCGTAATATGTCTTTACAGTTTAATATCTGTGAAGGACAGATCTGGATCTCCGATAATGATAACTCTGTACTTGTGGAGCCAGAGCTACTCAAGGGCGTTCAGGAATAGCGCTTTAGCGAATTGAACATGCAAGCATGATCTAATTGAGTGAACTTGATTACAAATAAAAAAACCAGTCAAATGACTGGTTTTTTTATGAAGTGCAAACTGTCCCGTCCGGAGATAAATTACGCTTCTTCAGCTGTCGACTCGATGTCACCTTTGCCTTTAGTTTTCACCACAATCAAACCTGTGATCACTAGGGTCGATACAATACCTGCAACCGTAGATAGTGTCATCGGTAGACCCGCGCCAAGTGTTGGCGAGCTTAATAGGAAGCTAATCACAACAGTGGTCATAAACATGGCTGGAATCGTACAGATCCAATGGAATTTGTTTAGACGGAGCAAGTAAGCTGATGCTGTCCATAACATCATTACCGCAGTCGCTTGGTTCGCCACGCCGAAGTAGCGCCAAATCACACCAAAATCTACTTGAGTCAACACTGCGCCAGCTGCAAACAATGGAATTGCAAACATCAAACGCTTTGGTAGCTCAGTTTGTGGCATCTTGAAGAACTCAGCTAAGATCAAACGCGCACTACGGAAAGCTGTGTCACCTGAAGTAATAGGTAAAACGATGACACCTAATACTGCTAGGAAACCGCCTACAGCGCCTAGAAGACCGGTAGAAGCTTCATAAACCACGTTTGCAGGGTTACCCGCCATGCCAGCATTTAAACCTTCAACACCACCAAAGAATGATAATGCAATTGCACACCAGATAAGCGCGATAATACCTTCACCAATCATTGCACCGAAGAATACGAAGCGGCCATTTGATTCGTTTTCTACACAACGAGCCATCAATGGTGACTGAGTTGCGTGGAAACCTGAAATTGCACCGCAAGCAATCGTGATGAATAGAGCAGGCCACAATGGCATGTCATTTGGATTAAGGTTTGTTAGGAAGTCGCCGATTTCAACGCCTGGCAGTAAGCTGTGCTCGCTCGATACAATTAAAGCGATGGTTAAGCCTACAGACATAAATACTAATAGCGCGCCAAAGAATGGGTATAGACGACCAATGATTTTGTCTACAGGTACGATAGTCGCAATTAAGTAATAGCAGAAGATAATACCGACGAAAATGCTGACATCCCAACCGGTTAGCTTACCTAGTAGGCCTGCAGGAGCTGAGATAAATACCACACCAACAAGAAGCAGTAGGATAATGGCAAATACGTTCATAAAGTGCTTAGCGCCTTTACCTAGGTATTTTCCTGCCAAACTTGGTACTGATTCACCATTGTTGCGTACCGACAGCATACCTGAGAAGTAGTCGTGAACGGCACCAGCAAAAATACAACCTAATACAATCCATAACATTGCTGCTGGACCATAAAGAGCACCAAGGATTGGACCAAAGATAGGACCTACACCAGCGATGTTGAGTAGCTGAATTAAGTACACTTTACCTTTTGACATCGGCACATAATCAACGCCGTCTGTTTTAGTAAAAGCAGGGGTCTGGCGCTTGGCATTGATGCCGAAAACTTTTTCGACAAATGCACCATAAATAAAGTAGCCACCGATCAACAGACCGACGCAAAGCAAAAACCACGACATAATAAATAACTCTCCAAACATAGAATGGCTGAGAGTGTAAACATATTTATAGTATCGGAAAGTTGCAAATTGATAAGCGGTCAAATAGCTAAGGTCAGCGGTTATATGCTGTCCTTAGCGGTTGAACTTTTTAGGCTTATTAGAACGTAATCTTATTCAAGCGTTAGTCTATTGAAACCCAAACAGCTGTTTTAGTTGCTTTAAGTAACGTCTAGAGACAGGAACCTTCGCACCAGATCGAGTCGTCACCTCGGCCCCAGCTTCTTGAACTTCGATTTCTGCAATGGCCTTTGGTGCGATTAAATATTGTCTGTGACAATAGATAAGTGAGGTTTTCTCCTCAAGCACTCTTAAGGTCATATGGGTGTGAACCAGCTCATCAGCTGTCGCCACGTGTACGCCACTCATGTCGCTATAGATGAACTGCACCGCATCAGTGGCGACCACTTTGAGTTTATTGCCACAAAAGCAGGGTATATGCTCAAGCTTCTTGCTGGCGATAGGGCCGAGTGCTTTTGGTGTCAGGTCTTTGCGTAATCGATTTAAGGTACTAGTAAAGCGGTTGTCATCAATAGGTTTTAATAGGTAATCAAAGGCCTGCTTTTCAAAAGCTGTGATAGCGAATTCGTCGAATGCGGTGACAAACACGATTCTCGGTAAATGCTCGGGATCTAGCATCGCTGCCAGCTCAAGCCCTGAAATCTTCGGCATCTGAATATCTAAGAAGATAAGCTGAGGTCTTAACTTGGTTATAGCTTGTATCGCCTCCACCGCATTGCTGCATTGAGCCAGTATTTCGAAGTCGGGTTCGCTCTCAAGTAAGATTGCTATCTCATCTCTGGCATAAGGTTCGTCGTCAATTATGATGCAGCTAATCAAGGTTTAAGTTCTCATTATAGGTAGGTGGATACTGATTGTTGTGTAAAGGCTAGGTTCACAATCTATGGCAATGCCGAACTGTTCACCAAACATGTTTTGAATACGTTTATCGACAATATTCATACCTAAGCCTTCGCTGTTTGTTGCCGGCTTATATAGGCCAGCATTGTCAGTAACAGAAAGTAGTAGGGTTTCATCGGCTAGTTGCTCACCTTTCACTGTGATCACGCCAGAGCTTAGCATGTTTGAGGTGCCATGTTTGACCGCATTCTCAATGATAGGCTGTAGAGTGAAGGCTGGAACCTTACAGTGCAACAGTAACTCTGGAATATCGATGTCGACGGTTAGCTTATCAATAAATCGAGCTTTTTCGATTGTCAGATATGAATCAATGTGTTCTAACTCATCAGTAAGCGTGACTAAACCTGTGGTGCGCTTTAAATTGATCCTTAAAAACTGCGATAAGTTTTGAATAAGTTGGCGCGCGGTATTGGGATCTCGGCGAATAATCGCTGCAATGGTGTTTAAGGCATTAAATAGAAAATGTGGGTTAACCTGAGCTTGCAGCAGTTTTAATTCAGCCTGAGTGAGTAAGTTCTGCTGTGCGGCAAAGCGGCCATAGAGGATCTGATTCGACAACAAACGACCAAGTCCCTCGCCTAAGGTGCGGTTAATATTCAAAAATAACTTTTTCTTAGGCTCATACAGTTTAATGGTTCCTATGACCTCGGCGTCGGAGCGCAGGGGGATCACTAGACTGGAGCCGAGCTGGCAATTATCTGAAATAGAGCAGGCGTAGGGCATATTGACCCCATCGGCAAACATCACTCTGTCTTGATCTATAGCATCTTGGGTTATTTTTGATGAGATAGGCGTACCGGCGATATGGTGGTCGTCGCCAATACCGATAAAAGCGAGTAGCTTTTCTGTGTCGGTAATTGCCACAGCACCAACTTGTGTTTCCTCTTTGACTATTTGTGCGACTTGTTTACTGGTTTCTTCGTTAAAACCTGTCGATAGAATTCCCACACTGCGCTCTGCTATCCGCAATGATTGCGTTGAAAACACCGATGACATCTTGTCATACATGGCTTTTTGATCGCGGATGATGCTCATAAATAGCGCCGCACCGATAGAATTAATGATTAACATAGGTAGAGCAATTTGCTCAACAAGCCCCCATGCATCACCGAACGGTTGAGCGACGATTAGAATAATTAGCATCTGCATGACTTCGGCGGCAAAGGTAACCATGCAGACGAGTAAAGGTGAGTATATAAGCTCTTGTTGGCCGATTCGGCGTAGATAATAGCTCACCATACCCGCAGATAACCCTTCGAGGGTTGTCGATATTGCGCAGGCAAGATCGGTAAAGCCCCCCATGCTATAGCGGTGTAACCCACCGGTTAACCCAACTAAAAATCCTGTAACAGGTCCTCCTAGTAATCCACCAAGTACAGCGCCCATAGCTCGTGTATTGGCAATAGCATCATTGGTTTGTTCTCCAAAGTAGGTCGCCATAATACAAAAGCTAGAGAAAATGAAATAGATATAGACTTTGTGGGGCAGTCGTGTTGCTGCTTCAGTAAAGACCTTAAAGAGCGGGGTTTTACTAACAAGGTAGACAATGACCATATAGAGGCTCATCTGCTGTGTTAGTAATAATATTAGGGACATGGAAGACTCACTTTAGAAGAGTGGCTTAGCATAAGCTTAATCAAATGCTTAATATAGTGCCCATCTAGGCGAGTTTCCTACAAAAAGTTATGGATATTGACGCGACTGCTAAGCAGATCAAAGTTTTGAGGTTATAGATAGCGTATAAAGTTGCTTAAAATATACAGCTTATTATATAGAGGCATTATGTCAGATTCGATTCATGGTCATCAGGTAATGGAGCTTATGCTTGCACATGGGCAATCTTTAACTAAAGAAGCTCTTAAATCGCTTATGCATAAAGAATTTGGTGAGCAGGCACGTTATCACACTTGCTCTGCACAAGAGATGGATGCCGATGAGTTGATTGCTTTTCTAGAGAAGAAAGGCAAGTTTATCCACTCTGAGCAGGGGATTGAAACGGCTGCTGATAGAATTTGTAATCACTAATTATCCTGATTGGTATTATCGAATAAAGTAAAATAAAGCCTGCATCTGCAGGCTTTATTTTTATCAACAGAGTTATATGAGTTGAAGCGCAACATGGAAGCTAGACTCATTAAGGCGAGCGCAGCGGCAAACTTGTCCTTTAACGGTATTTTCATTGTCTTGATTAATGTTAAAGGTAATTGTCATTAAGGTTCCTAATGGCATTAACTGTGTGCACTGTAAGAGTGCCCCTCTTCGAGATAGATCGACACAGATGGCTTTAGCTGGTTTGGTGATGGTATCGACATCACTCTGCAGGGTAATGATTACCGTTTCGCCTTCCATATCCACTCGTGCAGAGTTGCGTCTTTCTTCCCGATAGCTTTCCATACTATTAGTCCCTTATTCGGTTTAGCGCTATGATTTTGCTCAACAGTTTAGTTGATTGGATCAATAGCTTAAAGATCTTAACAGGACAATAAAAGTTAAAATTACTCAGAGGGAGGATTATAAAGTCAATTTTGACGGTTTGAGTACAAGTGGGGGACTGGTAATAAAAAACGCCCGAAGTGAACACTTCGGGCGTAGTTGTTATAGGTCTTCTTCTTTAGGACGCGGATAAGGTAGTTTTAACTGCCCCCAGCGGATCACTATCACTGTTGCAGCAAGTGTGAGAGTTGATAGTGATATCGCAATAATTCGCCAGTCATCCATGGCCTTCATATCTAAAATTAGATAACGCGCTAGGGCAACGATGGCAATGTACAGCGGCATGCGGATCGGTAATTTACCTGATTCGGCATAGTGAGACACCATTGCCAGTACTTCAAGATAAATAAATAGTAGAAGCAGATCCGCAAGTGCAACGGCACCTACATCAAAAATATGTTTAATCTCTTGTCCAATTGCTACAACAGTGGCAATTGCAATAATAATCAGTACTAGATGTTCGATGGCTTTAATACTTGTAATGCCATATTTTCGATACATTTTATCCATGATGCTCCCTAATGCAGTCGTTTGATAAAGGGTATCAGTAAATTGAAATAATGTGACATTATCGATGTGACAGCATTCACAATTGCGTTTTAAAATCCCATTTACCGATTTTGGTTGGTCACTATTTATTGCTAATTAAGTCGCTAATGCTCATTGGTTTTATCTTTTTATCAACCATAGCAGTAAACTGCTTACAAATGTCATTATTGTTAGTCTAGCCCTATCAAGGCGAATATTAGGTAAAAAACAGGTATAAAAAAACCGCCTAGAAGGCGGTTTAATTATCATTTCAAGCAAATTAACGCTTAAGTGCTTCGCTCAATAATGGGCGGAAAGACTTAACTAATGCAGTCGTTGTCTTTGGAGAACCAGCAACTATGTTGCCTGAAACTAGGTAGTTGTGGTTACCTGTAAAGTCAGTAACAGTACCACCTGCTTCACGTACGATTAGATCGCCTGCAGCGATATCCCATGGCTTTAGACCGATTTCAAAGAAACCATCAACACGGCCAGCAGCAAGGTATGCTAGATCAAGTGCTGCAGAACCGGCGCGACGCACGTCAGCAGATTGAGTAAATGCAGTTGCGAACAACTTCATGTAAGTTTCAGTGTGCTGCTTAGCTTTGAATGGGAAACCTGTCGCGATAATTGTTTCGTTTAAGTCTTTGTTCGCAACACGGATGCGGAAATCGTTAAGCTTAGCGAATTTACCACGTACAGCAGAGAACAGCTCATCACGGATTGGATCGTAGACAACAGCGACTTCAGTTTTGCCTTTAAATTGCATTGCAATAGAAACAGCAAAATGAGGAATACCTCTTACGAAGTTATTAGTGCCATCCAGAGGGTCAACAATCCAAACGTAATCTTTATTAGTTCCTTTATTCTCGCCACTTTCCTCACAAACGATTGTGTGGTCTGGGTAAGATTTACGGATCTGATACGTGATTGCTGCTTCAGCTTCCTTGTCTACGTTGGTAACGTAGTCGTTAACACCTTTTGAAGTCACTTCAACTCGGTCTAATTCCGCATAGGCGCGCAGAATAGTTTGGCCGGCAGCGCGAGCAGCGCGCACAGCAATAGTATGCATTGGAAGCATTGCAAATCCCCTGGATGTAAAAGAACGGATATAAATTATCGGAGGCGGATTATACTCTATTTGACGGTTATATCAAATGCTGATTTTTGTATAAGCAAAATGAGTCGCCTGTGGTAACATCCTTTCACGTGTTTTCTCAAAAAAATAAGTAGTTTCATGCTCAGCAATATTCGTGTCGTTCTTGTCGGTACTTCCCATCCAGGGAATATAGGTTCAACAGCCCGTGCTATGAAAACCATGGGTTTATCCACTTTATATCTCGCTGAGCCAAAGGTTGAGCCAGATGGACATTCGATTGCCTTAGCGGCAGGTGCTTCTGATATTTTGAAGCATGCAAAAACAGTGGCCTCTGTAGAAGAAGCTATTGCTGATTGTAGCCTTGTTATTGCAACCAGTGCACGTAGCCGTACTTTGGACTGGCCAATGCTTGAACCCCGTGAAGCAGGTGAGAAGCTAGTGGGCTCAGCCCTTAATGGCCCTGTTGCTATTGTATTTGGTCGTGAAAATAACGGATTGACCAATGAAGAGCTACAACGTTGTGATTATCACGTTGCTATTCCGGCCAACCCTGAATATACCTCGCTAAACTTAGCGCAAGCTGTACAAATCATTTGTTATGAGGCGCGAGTTGCGCATCTCGCACAAGTGGAAAGCGGTGCAGAGCCAACTCCTGTTGATGAAAACGATGACAATCTAGAAGCGTTCCCATCATCAAGAGAGCGTGAGAATTTCTTCGAGCATTTAGAAAACACCTTGTTGTCGACGAATTTTATCGTTAAGAATCACCCTGGCCAAATAATGACTAAGTTACGTCGTTTATTTAGCCGTACCCGAATTGAGCGCCAAGAGATGAACATCTTGCGCGGTATATTGACCTCGATTGATAAAGTCGTTGCCAAGACAGAGACTAAAGATAAGTAAGTAGTGCTAAAAAGGAAGTACCTAACATGGGTGTTATCGCAAGACTGAAAGACGACATAGCCTCTATTTACCATAGAGACCCAGCCGCAAACGGAACCATTGAAATTCTATTCAATTATCCGGGAATGCAGGCTATCTGGATCCACAGGGCAAGCAATAAACTCTGGGTCAGAAATTGGCGACTTTCGGCGCGATGTTTATCAACATTTTCTCGTTGGTTAACAGGGGTTGAAATCCACCCTGGAGCAACCATAGGCGATCGCTTCTTTATCGACCACGGCATGGGCGTTGTGATCGGTGAAACCGCGGAGATCGGTAACGATTGCACCCTGTATCATGGTGTGACCTTAGGCGGTACAACCTGGCAGTCGGGTAAACGTCATCCAACATTAGGTAATAATGTGGTGATTGGTGCGGGGGCTAAAATTCTTGGCCCTATCACCATGAATGATGGCGCGCGTGTGGGATCTAACTCTGTGGTAGTTAAAGACGTACCAGTCGATACGACAGTAGTTGGGATCCCGGGGCGCGTAGTGGCTACGCCATCAGCACAATCAAAAGAAACTTCTCAGCGCCGCACTGAAATGGCCAAGAAATATGGTTTCGATGCCTATGCAGTCTCGCCAGATAATCCAGACCCAGTTGCTAATGCTATTGGCCAGATGTTGGATCATATGCATCTAATGGACTCAAAAGTCCAAGAAGTCTGTCAAGCTGTACAAACTTTGGGCGGAAGTGTCTGTACTGAGAAGCTGCCAGAGCTTGATGTTGAAGATTTTAGCGATGCAGAAAATGCGGCAGCGCAGAAACGTCAGAAGTCTTTAGATGAGTTTGATCCCATTATCTAGAATAATGTGCGTTTAAAAACTTAAATGCCATTGAATCTTGCCTAATAAACAGGTTAAATACCCCAGCAAAATGACGGGGTATTTAACCTGTCATGATCCTTTTAATACTTGACCAAATTGCTGGGTTTTATACTTGACTAAAACAGTCGGGTATGTTGAAATTAGCTTATGCTTTTTTGGGAGACGTAGTAGCCATGAAACTTACATCGAAAGGTCGGTACGCAGTAACTGCAATGTTAGATGTTGCCATGCATTCAACCAATGGTCCTGTACCATTGGCCGATATTTCCGAGCGCCAAGGGATCTCTCTATCTTACCTCGAACAACTCTTTGCAAAACTCAGAAAAAATGGTTTGGTCTCAAGTGTACGTGGCCCTGGCGGTGGATATCGCCTAGGTACAGACGCCTGTGATATTTCCGTTGGGATGGTTGTACGTGCGGTTGATGAGTCTGTTGATGCAACACGCTGCCAAGGTCAAGGTAACTGCCAGAGTGGAACACGATGTTTAACCCATTCTCTCTGGGGAGATTTAAGTAGTCAGATTTCTGATTTCTTAAATGGCATATCGTTAGCAGGATTGATGCATAAAAGAGATGTGCAGTTTATCTCCGTTAAACAGGATAAATTGCAGCAGGAACAAAGGCTAAGTATCTAACAGCTTTTGTTATGAATATAAAAATTATTTTTTGTACGTTGTTAAGTGGTCTCCATTAGAGGCTACAAAGTACGGAGTGTGTGATGAAGCTACCTATCTATCTAGATTATGCTGCGACGACGCCGGTTGACCCTCGTGTCGCAGAGAAAATGATGCAATGCCTGACTATGGACGGCATTTTTGGCAATCCAGCGTCTCGTTCTCACCGTTACGGTTGGCAAGCTGAAGAAGCTGTCGATATCGCTCGTAACCAAGTTGCAGAGCTGATTAATGCTGACCCGCGTGAAATCGTGTTTACTTCAGGTGCGACAGAATCTGACAACCTTGCAATTAAAGGTGTTGCTCACTTCTACCATAAGAAGGGTAAGCACATCATCACTAGCAAGACTGAACACAAAGCCGTATTAGATACTTGTCGCCAACTTGAGCGTGAAGGTTATGAAGTGACGTATCTTCAGCCTGAGCCAAGTGGTCTAATTCCTGTATCTATGATTGAAGCTGCTATGCGTGAAGACACTATTTTAGTGAGCATCATGCAAGTGAACAACGAAATCGGTGTTATCCAAGACATCGACGCGATTGGTGAGCTATGTCGTTCACGTAAAATCGTATTCCATGTTGATGCGGCACAAAGCGCAGGCAAAATGCCTATCGATGTGCAAAAGACTAAAGTCGATTTGCTATCAATTTCTGGCCATAAAATGTACGGACCTAAAGGTATTGGTGCACTTTATGTAAGCCGTAAACCGCGTATTCGCCTAGAAGCAGCAATGCACGGTGGTGGACACGAGCGCGGCATGCGTAGTGGTACGCTAGCAACTCACCAAATTGTGGGTATGGGCGAAGCTGCTGCAATTGCAAAAGCTGATATGGACGTTGATAACGAGCGTATTCGCCGTCTACGCGACAAGCTTTGGAATGGTATCAACCATATCGAAGAAACATACATTAATGGTGATATGGAAAATCGCGCTTGCGGTAGCCTAAACGTCAGCTTTAACTTCGTAGAAGGTGAGTCTTTGATGATGGCATTAAAAGACTTAGCAGTATCTTCTGGTTCTGCATGTACTTCAGCAAGCCTTGAGCCAAGTTATGTTCTACGTGCACTCGGTCTAAATGATGAAATGGCTCATAGCTCAATTCGATTCTCAATTGGTCGTTTCACGACTGATGAAGAGATCGACCATGCAATAGAAACGATTAAAGAGTCTATTGGTAATTTAAGGGAAATGTCTCCGCTTTGGGAAATGTTCAAAGACGGTATCGATCTGGATTCAGTCCAGTGGGCACATCACTAACCTTAACTTAATTCACGAATAGATAAATTGGAGTAGTATCATGGCTTATAGCGAAAAAGTAATCGATCATTATGAGAACCCACGTAACGTTGGTTCATTTGATAAAAATGATCCGTCAGTGGTAACTGGCATGGTAGGCGCACCAGCTTGTGGTGACGTAATGAAACTGCAACTTCGCATCGACGATAACGGTATTATTGAAGACGCTAAGTTCAAAACTTACGGTTGTGGTAGTGCTATTGCATCTAGCTCGCTTGTAACTGAGTGGGTTAAAGGCAAAACAATTGAAGAAGCTGGCGCAATTAAAAACACTGATATTGCTGAAGAGTTAGCGTTACCACCAGTAAAAATTCATTGCTCAATTTTGGCTGAAGATGCGATTAAAGCCGCTCTTGAAGAGTACAAAACAAAGCAATCTAAGTAATACCTGGAGTTAAGATGGCAATTAGTATCACTCCCGCTGCGGCTGAACGGGTTAAGAATTTCTTAATCAGTCGCGGCAAAGGTCTTGGCTTACGCTTAGGACTTAAGACATCAGGTTGTTCTGGTATGGCTTATGTGCTTGAGTTTGTTGATGACCTTAATGACGACGATGAACTATATGATATCGATGGTGTGAAAATCATTATCGATGCTAAAAGCTTTATCTATCTTCAAGGGATTGAGTTGGACTTTGTTAAAGAAGGTCTAAACGAAGGTTTCCAATTTAATAACCCTAATGCGAAAGGTGAATGTGGTTGCGGTGAGAGCTTTACCGTTTAAACCATTAAAAAGTTAAACTATGAATTATTTCGAGCTGTTTAGTTTACTTCCTTCCTATGATGTCGACACCGCCTTACTTGCAGAACGCTATCGCGAACTGCAAAGGGCGGTTCATCCCGACAAGTTTGCCAACGCAAGCGAACAAGATAAACGTCTTTCAGTACAGCGCACTGCGCAAATCAATGACGCATTTCAAACGCTTAAAAATCCTATTCAACGTGCCGAGCACTTGCTAGCACTAAAAGGAATAGAGATTAGTCATGAAACCACCACGCTTAAAGACACCGTGTTTTTAATGCAGCAGATGGAATGGCGTGAGTCGCTTGAAGACATTGCTCATAGTGATGATCCTGATGATGAAATCGCAGCCTTATATGATTCGTTTGAGCAATACGCCAAGCAGATCACAGCACAACTAAAAGTGTTGTTAGTGAGCGATCTCGAAGCGGAACATTTGCAGGCCGCCGATCAAATTCGTAAACTCAAGTTTATGGCAAAATTACAAGACGAGTTGGCCAGAGTGGAAGACGCACTCTTAGACTAGCCAGCGGCGTTAATTTTTTAATATTGTTGGCTCATGATTTTGAGCCAACATTTTTTTAAGTGGATATTTATGGCACTTTTGCAGATAGCAGAGCCTGGACAGAGCGCTGCTCCCCACCAACATCGTCTCGCCGTGGGGATCGATTTAGGCACCACTAATTCACTTGTTGCTGCAGTGCGTAGTGGTGTGGCGAATACCTTACCTAATGAAGATGCTCAGCATTCATTACCTTCGGTTGTACGATATACCCAAGACGGTGTACAAGTTGGCCTAGAAGCCGAAGTGTTTTCTGCTCAAGACCCACAAAATACCATCGTATCTGTAAAGCGCTTTATGGGTCGTAGTCTTAACGACATACAATCAGGCGAACAGTCTTTGCCGTATGCTTTTGAAGCCAGTGAGAATGGCTTACCTATTTTTGTGACGCCTCAAGGTAAAGTTAATCCAGTGCAAATCTCGGCAGAGATCTTAAAACCGCTGGTGGCTCGAGCAGAGTCAACACTGGGCGGCACACTAGAAGGCGTAGTGATCACGGTTCCTGCTTATTTTGATGACGCACAACGTCAAGGTACTAAAGATGCGGCATCATTAATTGGCGTAAAGGTGTTACGTCTATTAAATGAACCAACTGCTGCTGCGATTGCTTACGGCTTAGATTCCGGTCAAGAGGGTGTCATTGCCGTTTATGATTTAGGCGGCGGTACCTTTGATATTTCAATTTTACGTTTAAACAAAGGCGTATTTGAAGTACTGGCAACCGGTGGTGATTCGGCGTTAGGTGGTGATGATTTTGATCATATGCTGCAAGCGTTTTTCATCGAGCAATGGCAGTTAACCAATGTTAGCGCTAGCTTAAACCGTACTATGCAAATTGAAGCTCGCCGGGTAAAAGAAGCGTTAACCGATTCAGCTGAAACCCTTGCAAGTGTGACTGATGATAATGGTGCTAATTTATCGCTATTAGTTACCCGAGAGCTGTTTGATAGTTTGATCAGCAAGCTAGTAAAGAAAACAGTTGCAAGTTGTCGTCGTGCATTGCGTGACGCCGGTGTGAGTAGTGATGAAGTGCTAGAAACTGTAATGGTTGGCGGCTCTACTCGTGTGCCTTTGGTACGCCAAGAAGTTGAAAACTTTATGGGCAAAACACCACTGACTACTATCGACCCTGACCGCGTAGTTGCAATTGGCGCTGCAATTCAAGCTGACATTTTAGTCGGCAATAAGCCAGAGTCAGATTTACTATTACTTGATGTTATTCCGCTATCGCTCGGTATCGAAACCATGGGTGGCTTAGTTGAGAAAGTGGTGTCACGTAATACCACTATCCCAGTTGCTCGTGCGCAAGAGTTTACCACTTTTAAAGATGGTCAAACGGCTATGGCCTTCCATGTGGTTCAAGGTGAGCGTGAGTTAGTGTCTGATTGTCGCTCGCTTGCTAGATTTACCTTGAAAGGGATCCCACCGCTTGCGGCAGGTGCGGCGCATATTCGCGTGACGTTCCAGGTTGACGCTGATGGTTTGCTTAGCGTGACTGCAATGGAAAAGTCAACCGGCGTACAATCAAGTATTCAGGTTAAGCCATCATTTGGTTTAAGCGATGAAGAAATTGGTAGCATGTTAAAAGACTCGATGGCTAATGCTAAAGAGGATATCACTCGTCGCATGTTAGCTGAGAAACAAGTCGAAGCTGCACGCGTGCTTGAGTCATTAAGCGCTGCATTGAATAAAGACGGTGAGCTACTGTCAGATGAAGAGCGCACAGCAATCCAAGCCGATATGGCATCACTTGCTCAAATTGCAAGTGAAGATGACGCTGATGCGATTGAAAAGGCTATTGAAGCACTAGATACAGCGACGCAGGACTTTGCTGCTAAGCGTATGGATAATTCAATTCGATTGGCTCTAAAAGGGCAGTCGGTTGACAATATATAGGTAAGGTTATGCCACAAATTGTATTTTTACCCCATGAAGAATTATGCCCGGATGGCGCTGTAGTTGAAGCGAATGTCGGCGAAACTGTATTAGACGTTGCACTGCGTAACGGTATTCATATCGAACACGCGTGTGAAAAGTCATGTGCTTGCACAACTTGCCACGTAATTATCCGTGAAGGTTTTGACGAGCTAGAAGAAAGTGATGAGCTAGAAGATGATATGCTAGATAAAGCATGGGGTCTTGAGCCTGAAAGTCGCCTTTCTTGCCAGTCTAGAGTACCTGAAGCTGATTTGGTTGTAGATATTCCAAAGTACACCATTAACATGGTCAGTGAAGGCTAAACTTTTCACCTAGTGTGAGATGTTTTGTGTAAGAGCCAGTAGCTAAGCCTACTGGCTTTTTTGTTTTAATCACTGATTGACACGACTCAAAACACCAAGTCCATAGGCTACAGTTCTCAGTTCCCAGATAACAGTACACAGCCCTAAGCCCTAGGATTGAGTCGCTGGGGAGCCATCAATTTACTCTTAGTTGGGCTAGACTAATTTGCTTTTGGCTAAGCAGAGGCATATCTCTACGCCGGACCTTTGATAAAGATGGAGAGAGAAGCTAGCTACATGCCGCAGCATTACACGGATTTTGAGTTCATTGTGAACCGTCCTGCTAGACCCTGTACTCAAGTGAGGCTGTGCTATCTTTAAATCTAGCTTGACTCAAGAGGCTGGTGGCTTAGCTAGGGTTTATCTATAGCTGTCTAGTGCAATCTGTAGCAAGCGTTAACTGAGATGCTGTCAGTGCCTCATCATCGACATTTATAAGCCTTATATTGCCTGTTATCCATTGAATGTTAACTTGTCATCGGTATTTAACCAGCGTGTCGCTATCCATGTTTTATACTCAATTAAGTTTGAACCGAAAGGAGAGCTAATATGGAGCTTAAGTGGATTGACTCACTAGAGATTGCGCTGCAACTAATAGATAAGTACCCAGATGTTGAGCCTGAAAAAATTCGTTTCACCGATCTTAGTGAGTGGGTATTAGATTTAGAGTGTTTTGATGATGACCCAAATCATTGTAATGAGAGAGTGCTTGAGGCGATTCAAGCAAACTGGATTGCTGAAAAATGACCCTAACTATTCGATGTGGTTAAAGTGTGACCTGTATCTTGTCTAGCTGGCTTAGTGAACATAAAGTAGCCTTGTATTGATCCGTATCAAGAGGCACTAGGCTGATTGACTTTAGCCTAGAGTCGAGTTTTATGGACTCTAAGCTCAGACACTCATTACAACATTAATTAAAAGGGACGTTCCTATGCGTAAGTTACTATTAGTAGCCTTGTTATCTCCCATGACAGTTATGGCGCATGAAGGCCATGGTGGTATTGGTTTATTCCATCACCTAGCCGATTTAGCGCCAGCAATTGCCTTATTAGCCGTGATAGCAGCAGGCTTTATTTGGGTAAAAAAGCGAAAGTAGCGTACTTTGGACTGATGAGCGTCTATTGTCATTCAATTGTTTAGTTAATGCTGTTTTATCTAATTAAATCGGTTGTGATTGATTGGAAGTGTGAGCTAATCGCGATTTTCTCGTTTGGACAGCGGACTTATCTCAACAAGTTTATGGCTTAAGGGTAGGCAATAGGGCTTTAATTTCGTATAATCCGCGCGAAAATTAAAACCCGTTTACATAAGAAGGAAGCTTTTCATGGCTATCGAACGTACTTTTTCTATCATTAAGCCTGATGCAGTTGCAAAGAACCACATTGGCGCTATCTACAACCGTTTTGAAACGGCTGGCCTGAAAATCATCGCTTCTAAAATGATTCACCTAAGCAAAGAACAAGCTGAAGGTTTCTACGCTGAGCACAGCGAGCGTCCGTTCTTTGGTGCACTAGTAGCATTCATGACGTCTGGTCCTATCATGGTGCAAACTCTTGAAGGCGAGAACGCTGTTCTAGCTCACCGTGAAATCTTAGGTGCGACTAACCCAGCTGAAGCGGCTGAAGGTACAATCCGTGCAGATTTCGCAGAAAGCATTGATGAGAACGCTGCTCATGGTTCTGATTCAGTAGCATCTGCAGAGCGTGAAGTAGCTTACTTCTTCAGCACTGAAGAGCTATGCCCACGTACTCGTTAATTCGAATGCGTGAAAAAGGAGCCGAAAGGCTCCTTTTTTTTGTCTTTTTTTGGCGATTATAGCGACCCGAGTAATACCAATGAGTATAAGAATTTGATCTAATCAGAGCGATTTTCGCAAACTAATTCAAGGGGAATAGCTGCAATAATGACTATTACCTTATAAAAGCTATTCAACGCAGAAGTCGGCAGCCAAAAACACTCCAGAATGGCGAGTTTTAGCTGTTCTGATCGTGTGACTCCTAAGGTTCAAGAGGGAGCTTAACCCTACTATGCTCTTCACTCGTTGCGAGCAGCATGGATGCTGCGAATATTATTAATGCACGACTATATGGGTATAGGAGGTACGAAACCAAGGATGGTCGAAGGTAGAATAATGCAGAAGCAATTATCGAGAGTCACGCAGGGTAGTTACCTAGGAGCATTTAAAGACCTTGCCTCAGAACCGCTAAACTCTCGCTGAGTGACTAAATGTTTATACTGATTGGTATAAAAGCTGCTCTAAAGCTGGGAGCGTAGCATCTCCAAAATGGTGTTACTTAGCGATATCGAATCGAGAATGACACCAAGTTCTCTATTTTAAGCTTGCGCAATCTTAGAATTGTAATCTAGTTGCCACATATAAATTATCTTCGCCTTCATGCTTACGCTCTGTGGCAGCTGTTAATGCTTTAAGACTACTAGGCTCTAAAAGAGAACCAGCCATTTAGTTCTGTTGCTGCTGGTATTAGGGGAAGGAGTTATGCTATTAAGTCGTTGCCGCTATTTCGCTCCATTCGTAAATGCTAATGATTTACATACTCAATATTAATTCTCCCCATTCTTTATCCTCTGTATTAAGCCAGTAGTTTACAAATAGACATTTAACAATAATTGACGATTTTTTATGGAGCTTGATATTTAACTTTTCCATATTTTAGATAGATTAATTCATTGTTAACAGTCTGCATTTAATTAACATATAACTAATAAGCTTTATATTTATCTGATACAACCAGTTACTTGATGTGAACGGGTTGTTAAATTTGCCTTGACTGTTTTTTATATAAACATCCCTGATTCTATATGTGTCCCCAGCTACTTAAGTAACTGGTTAATTTATTTTTATAACATGTTTAGTGTGTTTTTTAATCTTTATAGTTGCCCTTTTGTTAACTGTCTTTATAATTGCGTAACAACTGTAACGGCTGTTGTTACGTTGTTTTGATGCCTGGTGCCTCTTTATTTTTTTGCTTATTAAGTATTTGTTTTTTAAGGTTTTTTGTGTTTCCGTTATTACTTTGGGGTATGTAACTTGTATCAAATAATCTCTTTTAGGTTATTTTTTTGTAATGACAGTTGACTTAAAAGTTAAATTTGAACAGTATTTATTACGAAGTGTTTAACTTCCTTTTTAAAATAATAAATAAATATAACTGTTCCGACGTTGTTATATCGGAATATGAGGGGATAAATATGAACTCAGTAACCTTAACCGCAAAAGCAGTACGTCGTAGCTTTATAGCCGCTGCCGCGACAAGTGTTGCTTTATCTGGATTTGCATTTGCAGAAGAAGCTGCGGATGAAAAAGTAGAACGCATCGAAGTAACCGGTTCGCGTATTAAGCAAGTTGACATGGAAACTGTATCTCCAGTTACAGTTATCAGTGCTGCAGATATCGCAATGACTGGTGAAAAAACAGTTGCAGACGTTTTAAACAACTCAGCAGTAAATAGCTTTGGTTCATGGCGTGGAATGTCTGGCTACGGCTCAGGCGGCAGCGCAACAAGTAGTGTTAACCTTCGTGGTCTAGGCTCTTCTGCGACACTTGTGTTATTAGACGGCCGTCGTATGCCGGGTACCAGTTCAAGTTCTGGAGCGGTAGCCGATACATCTCAGATCCCAATGGCGATTGTTGAACGTATTGAAATTCTACGTGATGGCGCATCGGCAGTTTATGGTTCTGATGCTGTTGCTGGCGTAATCAACATTATTACTAAGAAAGACTTTGATGGTGTTCAGCTAGATTTTAGTACTGAGCAGCCAAGTATTGAAGGCGGTGATGCCAACCGTTTCTCATTAGCTACGGGTTTTAACACCGACAAAGGTAACATCACTTTTACTTACGAGTATTACGATACTAAGAATGTGATGGACCGTGATGTTTGGGACATGAATGACCCAACGTATAGCGATTATAGTTCTTTCAGCTCAGTGCCTAACGGTTATTACAACACTGGCGAGAAGAATGATGATGGTAAAGACATCTATGCATTCTATTCAAACTCAGAGATGTGTGAGCAGACTGAAAACGTATCTAACGGTACCGATGGCGCGAATAACGGTCGTTGTTACTACAGCTACGGTGAAGTGACTAAGTTATTTGGTGATGTGACTCGTAACTCATTTATGACTAATTTTAGTTACGATGTTGCAGAAGATATTCAGTTCCGTGGTCGTGGTTCAGCGTCATTTACTGAAACTCATACCCGTTATGCTGGTACGCCAGTATCGACAAACTACCCAGTCATGGACGCTGATAACCAGTATAACCCTACTGGTGAAGACATGACTATTTACATGCGTTCAGTACAGATTGGTGAGCGTGACACACTGACTGAAACAAATAACTTCGATATTCTAGGTGGGCTAGTAGGCTTCTCTGATGTAGGTAATGGTCTAGACTGGGAAGTCAATCTACAGCACTCAGCTTCTACTACAAATTCATTTAACTATAACCTTATCAATGACAACATCATCCAGAGTGAAATTGATACAGGTGAGTACGACATCTTTAACACTCAAGGCTTAGCTTATGATGAGTGGGAACAGCAAATGGCAGGCCTTTATGGGGCCGCAGCTCACACAGGTGTTTACCAGGGTAAATTTGAAAGTACACAAATTGACGCACTTGCTTCAACATTGATTTTCGAAAATGATGCAGTATCACTAGCTATGGTTGGTGGTGTTGAATATGAAATGATTAGCTTTGAGCAAACAAGTGACCCTGAGTCTGCTGCAGGTATCATTTCAGGTGGTTCTGGTGGTGATGATGTTGATGCAACACGTGACCGTTCTGCGGGTTATGTAGAATTCCAGATGGGGCTGCCTGCAAACGTTGAACTTTCAGCAGCTGTACGTTATGAGCGTTATGAGCAAGAAGGTAACTTAACAGGTGCAACGGGTGAAGTGACTGAGTCATCTACATTTGATGCAGTTGTTCCTAAGTTTGGTTTGAGCTGGCGCCCAGTAGATTCACTATTACTACGTGCTAGCTACGGTGATTCATTCCGTGCTCCAAACATGGGGGAGATGTTCTCTTCACAGTCACTAAGTTTCGAAAGCGGATATGATCCAGTATGGTGTGGTGCCAACGGTGATGATGCAGACGCAGATTACTGTTCGCCAACCAACCAATATAAAACTTGGTACGGTGGTAACCCAGACCTAGAAGCGGAAGAAGGTAATTCGTTAACCGTTGGTGGTGTGTGGAACGTAACCGATGAGTGGAACGTTGAGCTGTCATACTACTCAATCGTCTATGACAACAAGATTGAATCAGTTGGTATCGATGACCTGTTATATGATGAGCAGATTAATGGTGGTTCAGATAAGATCCATCGTGGAGCAGACGGTAAGATTGAGTACATTGAAGCGGGTGTAGAAAATATTGCTTCAGTTGAAACATCGGGTCTAGATTTTGTGACTGCTTATAACCTAGAAACAGGTTTTGGTGACTTTAACTTTAAACTAGATGTTTCACACATTTTAGCGTTTGATAAGCAAGCAGATGCGACATCTGAAATGGTTGAGTATGCAGGTACTCAGGATTACCCAGATTGGCGTGGTAACTTCGCTGCTAGTTGGTACTTAAACGACTTCAACGCAGCTTGGACTACGGTATACATTGGTAGTCAATCAGGTCAAGATCTTCGTGATGAAGGTTATGACTATATTGTTGACGTACCAAGCTACTTCAAGCATAACTTCCAGGTGGGTTACACCCATGATTGGAACGGTAGCATCACAGTGGGTGTGAACAATATCTTTGATAAAGAAGCACCAAGCTGGTATGACTTCGCCGGTTACCGTGACACAAATACGGGTCTATACGATGTCTTAGGACGTACTTATTACCTAAGATTGAACCAGAAGTTCTAATCGTTTAATAACTAAATAAATTAGTTAGATAATAAAAAACCTCCGCAATGCGGAGGTTTTTTTATGGAAATTAGCCACTCACAAAGACGGCGAGTAACTCATATGTACTCGTACGTATTATACCAATCAGTATAAGAATTTGATCTACTCAGAGCGATTTTTGGCAAACTAATTCAAGGCGAATAGCTGCAATAATGGTTATTCCCTTAGAAAGCTAATCAACGCAGAAGTAGGCAGCCAAAAACGCTCCAGAATGGCGAGTTTTAGCGATTCTGATGCTGAGGCTCTTAACAAACAAAGAGGAAGCTTGAACCTAGTTCAACTATGCCCTTTACTCGTTGCGAGCTGCATGGATGCAGCGAATGTCATTAATGCAGGAGCATTTAATGACCTTGCCTCAAAACCGCTAAACTCTCGCTGAGTGACTAAATGTTTATACTGATTGGTATTAGTGATTAAGTCTTAACTCTTGTCTGTGTTGACGTAGGAATTGGCCACTGCAGCTAATGCAACGTTGTTCTAATGGATCCTTCGCTAAATGATCAGGCTCGATATCACTTTCACAATCACTGCATACACCGTATAAACCAATCTCAAGTTGACACCGCGCCGCATCTAGGCTCATCAACTTAATAAATAATGGATGCTCGCATAGGTGAACATCAGTCATGACTTGAATGAGCTCACAAAGAGAATAATTTTGCTGGTCCATTAGCTTGGCTTGCATTTCGGGGAGTGCACCAATCTTTGATCTTAGTTCCGACTCGATAGCGGATAAGGTTTGTTTGATTTGGTTAGTACTCACTAGATTGCCTACATTAATGACTTTACGGCTTGTTAGTCTAAACGTGCAGGCGTGAGGCGTTATGATAGAGATCAATTCAGCGCTATATTTTGTCAATATAGCGCAATAAAATGCCGGTTATTTGGCTAGATTGTCTTGTGCGCGTCGTAACACGTCAATAATCTCTTCAGCCGTTTTAAACACTCTTAGCTCTCTAAATAGTTCATCAGCTTCGCTATATTGACGATTTAAATAGCCAAACCACTGTTTGATCCGGGCGGGGTAATAAGTACTCTTCCTTCCCTCTAATTCTCGATTCGTATACTCAAGCATGAGATTGAGTGATTGTTCCCAAGTGTAAGTGTCATCGCCTTTTATGTGTGCGGCAAGGTTTGGCAGTGAAATAGCTCCGCGTCCAACCATGATACTGTCACAGCCTGTTACGCTCATACAGCGCTCGGCATCATCTCGATTCCAGATCTCGCCATTCGCAATGACGGGAATGGGCAACTTGGCATTAATGTCAGTAATATATTCCCAATAAGCAGGAGGCTTATAACCATCAACCTTGCTGCGAGCATGGACTGCAAGTTCACTTGCACCAGCTTCGTAAATAGCAAGGGCATTCTCCATATATAAAGACTTATCGTTAAAGCCTAAACGTATTTTGGCTGTAACAGGCTGGTGGCTTGGCACTGCATCACGCATCGCCTTTACAACTTTATATAATTGCTCTGGATATTGCAGCATGATGGCACCGCCATTACTGCGATTGACCATCTTTGCTGGGCAACCAAAGTTCACATCCACACCATTTGAACCAAGCTCTACCGCTCTAAAAGCATTTTCTGCCATCCAGTCAGGATTTTGGCCAAGTAGTTGTACCCGTACAGGCGTGCCAGATAATGTCTGTGCGCCATTTTGCAGCTCAGGGCAAATACGGTGGAATACTTTGTCAGGCAGTAGTTGGTCTACTACACGAACAAATTCGGTGACCATTAGGTCATATGGGTTGATGGCAGAGAGGATCTCTCGCATTAAGTCATCTACAACGCCTTCCATAGGCGCCAAAATTATTCGCACTGAATAGTCCAACATATCGGTATTTTTAAAGGCGCTGCATTCTACCCCATCCTAAACTGTCGGCCAAATAGACTTAAACATTTTATCTACTGTCAATCGATGCTAACTCAATTGTAGCTGTAAATGTTAATTCATCAGAGGGCGGGACATGTCTGCAGCAGAGGCGTGAAACTAGCAAGATTGATAAAAAATTCAGTGTAAACATTCAACTATGCTTAGTTCTTATGTAGATGATTATTTGACCTAGCAGCTTTATTGAGCCATAAATGTGATGAATGTAAAATTTGTGAAATTTAATTGTTGGTTGACGGGTCTAATTTAGCAAGCCAGCAAAATGCCTTGTTGGTAACCGATACCATATTGATATGTATAGAGGGAAGAGATTATGAAATTAGTTAATAAAACTGCAATCACTGTAGCTGTAGGTGCTGTTGTAATGGGAAGTGCTTTAGCTGGCAGTGTTCAAGCAAACCCATTTGGCTACAGTGAAATGCCAGCCGGTTACCAACTGTTAGAGGGCGAGGGTAAGTGCGGCGAAGGTAAATGCGGTGCCGATAAGAAAAAGGCTAAAGAGGGCAAGTGTGGCGAAGGTAAATGTGGTGGCGACAAAGCTAAAGCCAAAGAAGGTAAGTGCGGCGAAGGTAAATGTGGTGGCGACAAAGCTAAAGCCAAAGAAGGTAAGTGCGGCGAAGGTAAATGTGGTGGCGACAAAGCTAAAGCCAAAGAAGGCAAGTGCGGCGAAGGTAAATGTGGTGGCGAAAAGAAAGCCAAAAAAGAAGGTAAGTGTGGTGAAGGTAAATGTGGCGGCGCTAAATAGTTTTTCTTGGTAGTTATGCAGGGTCAGCATATGCTGGCCCTGTTTGTTTAGCTGATTCAGTGGTAAATGGGCGACAATATGACACATAGCAGTAAGGTGAATAAGGGACAAGTTGGCTTAGGTCTTAGACGGGAAATGCTGGATGAAATGTGCCAGTCTGTACCAAGTGCGATCGATTTTTTTGAAATAGCCCCAGAGAACTGGATGACATTAGGCGGTAAGTTTGGCCGTCAATTTAGAGAGCTAACTGAAAAGCATGAGTTCTATTGTCACGGCTTATCCTTATCGATAGGCAGCCCTGCACCATTAGATGTTCAGTTTGTTAGAAGCGTTAAAAACTTTCTAGATCTGCACCAGATAGAAACCTATTCAGAGCATTTAAGTTACTGTTCTGGTACTGGGCATATGTACGATTTAATGCCGATCCCCTTTACCTCTGAAGCTGTGATGCATGTCGCTGAGCGAGTAAAGCAAGCAGAGGATATTATTGAGCGACCTTTAGTGCTTGAGAATGTGTCATTTTACGCGGCACCTGGGGCTGAAATGTCAGAAGCTGAATTTGTCACTAGTGTTATGCAAGAGGCTGGTTGTAAGATGCTTTTAGATGTTAATAACATCTATGTTAATTCGGTCAATCATCAATATGACGCGCTCGAATTTTTAAAAATGATGCCGACAGACAAAATCGCCTACTTACATATCGCGGGGCACTATGAAGAAGCTGAGGATTTAATCGTCGATACTCACGGTGCTGATATCGTTGATCCCGTTTGGAAGTTACTCGCTGCATGTCACCAGCATCACGGCGTGTTTCCAACCTTGTTAGAACGAGATTTTAATATCCCACAAACCAGCGAATTATTGTTAGAGATTAATCAGATCCATGACTATCAAAACCGCTACTTAGACAGCTTAAAAAGGAGTGCCTAATGAGCTTTGTTAAGGTGCAGCAGAATTTTATGGACTGCATTAAAGATCCTTCTCGCCTACCTCCAGAGGGGATTGAAGCTCGGCGGATGAAAATCTATCGCGAGCTGTTTTTCAATAATATCGATGGTTTTATTTCAAATGCTTTCCCAGTACTAAAGAGCTTGTACAAGCAACAAGATTGGTTAGATTTGGTGCAAAAGTTTTTTGTCACGCATGACTGCCATACGCCTATATTTTTAGAGATCTCTCAAGAGTTTCTAGTATTTCTGCAAACAGAGTATGAAGCTACAGAGCTCGATCCCCCCTTTATGCTTGAGTTAGCACACTATGAATGGTTGGAGTTAGTCGTAGCGGTAGCCCAAGATAGTGCGCAGCAGCGACTCATTGCGCCAAGCGATATTGAAACTAAAAAGCTCTGTGTTGCGGCGACCGCTCAAGTTGCTCAATATGCTTATGATGTTCAGCATATAAGCCCAGATTACCGACCCCAAGAAGCTGCATCTGAGCCACAATGCTTTTGTATCTATCGTGATGCAGATGATGAGGTAAGTTTTTTAAATTTGAATCCACTTACAGCACAAGTACTAGCGTATATGGCACAACATGAAAGTGTTGATTATCAAGAGTTAGTAACTTGGTTACTGCAAACCTTTACTCATATTCAAGCAGATGTTTTACAGCAAGGTTGCTTACAATTACTTATTGACTTGAGCCATAAGGGAATTATTAGGGAATTAATGGCTAAATAGACTTCCTATTCCTGTGATGGAACTCTATAATGACCGCAAAAATTGATCTAGATCAATAAAAGTGGTTAGCAATAATAAGAGAGGAAGTCATGAGTCAGCCGTTTAAAGACCCATTTAACATTGTTTATTTTATTGGTTTTATCCTTGTAATGCTTATTCCTACATTACCCGCGAGCCTTTCTTGGTTAAAGATTATGGGATTAATTTAATCCGCCTTTAAGCCAAGCTCAGGTATACTAGCCACTCATAATAGAGTGGCTTTTTGTTTTTTAGGATTGATTGATGGCGTTAAAGCGTGGCTTTTTTCTTATTTTAGGACTTTGCAGCTTAGTTTTAGGCTTGTTAGGTATATTGCTGCCTATATTGCCAACAGTGCCGTTTATTTTATTAGCTGCGTATTGTTTTGCTCGCTCTAGCGATAGGCTTTACCAGTGGTTGATGAGCCACCCTTGGTTTGCCGATGCACTGAAAAACTGGCAGGCGCAGGGAGCCATTCGTAAAAGCTTAAAAAAGAAAGCTTACATCGTCAGTAGCCTGAGTTTTTTAACCAGTATTGTCATTGTTCCACTAATCTGGGTAAAAGTGATGCTGGCGTGTCTTGGTACAGGATTAATTCTTTATCTAAGAAGTATTCCTGAAATCGACGGGTGACCGTCCACTGTATTACATCATCGCATTGAAAAGTAAGCTCTATTACGGCTTTAGTTCAAAAGCCTCCTCACATAAAAACAATGGCAACACAAAATAGCTAAGACTGAGACTACACTTCTAGCGTTAGTAGGTTGCAACTCGCAATAAAGCGGCTTAAGCTTGATGCCGATTTTTACACTTCGATGACATCTATACCTGCATAATCAAAATTTGCTGCAGGGGATTTCAACAAACTAAAGTAGATTAAGTAAAGAATTATGGTAATGAATACTGACAGCTTGGCACTAATAAAGAACAGCATTAAAACCATCCCTAATTATCCTAAAGAAGGGATCTTGTTTAGAGATGTGACTAGCTTATTAGAAGATCCACAAGCCTATAAACTCACCATTGGCCTTTTAGTTGAGTACTATAAAGACCAAGGGTTTACTAAGGTTGTCGGTACTGAAGCGCGCGGGTTTCTGTTTGGCGCTCCTTTAGCCCTCGAACTAGGCATAGGTTTTGTACCTGTTCGTAAGCCTGGTAAGTTACCAAGAGAAACGATTTCAGAAAGTTATGAGCTTGAATATGGTCATGATGTTTTAGAGATCCATGTTGATGCGATCAATGCTGACGACAAAGTACTGGTAATCGATGACTTACTTGCAACTGGCGGTACAATCGAAGCAACTGTTAAGCTTATCCGTAAGTTAGGCGGAAGCGTAAATGATGCTGCTTTTGTTATTTCATTGCCAGATCTTGGTGGTGAAGAGCGTCTACAAGCGATGGATCTTAAGTTAGTCAGCCTTTGTGAGTTTGAAGGCGAATAAGTCTACAGGCTACTGAGATAAACAGTAGCGATAAAGAGTCGACAAAACTGTCGATTCTTTATCTTAAAAGGTGAATTAATCACCGTCAAACCGCTCCTAAGACGCTTGAGATAGCATGTAAAACCGTTGCATGCTATTGTTCAACGATGTCGAGGAGCGTGCTCCCGAAACCATATTCATGACACGTTGGGGAGTTCCATGTCATATCAGGTGTTGGCCAGAAAATGGCGCCCTGCCACTTTTGAGCAAATGGTTGGTCAATCTCATGTTTTACATGCATTAACCAATGCGCTTACTCAGCAAAGATTGCACCATGCTTATCTGTTTTCCGGTACTCGCGGTGTGGGTAAAACCAGTCTTGCACGTCTTTTTGCTAAGGGGTTAAATTGCGAGCAAGGGGTCACAGCCACGCCATGTGGCCAATGTTCTGCGTGTGTTGAAATTGCCGAAGGCCGTTTTGTCGACTTGATTGAAGTCGATGCTGCCTCAAGAACTAAGGTTGATGATACCCGAGAACTACTCGATAACGTGCAATACAGGCCGAGCCGTGGTCGCTATAAAGTGTACCTTATCGATGAAGTACACATGTTATCGCGCAGCAGTTTTAATGCCTTGCTAAAGACGCTTGAAGAACCTCCAGAGCACGTAAAATTCTTATTAGCGACTACCGATCCACAGCGCTTACCTGTGACGGTTCTCTCTCGTTGTTTGCAGTTTAATCTTAAGAGTCTTACTCAAGATGAGATTGCCGCGCAGCTTAACCATATTTTAACGGCAGAACAACTGACTTTTGAAGAGTCAGCTTTAACCTTACTTGCTAAAGCGGCGAACGGCAGTATGCGTGATGCCTTGAGTTTGACCGATCAAGCCATTGCATTTGGCGCAGGTCAGGTCAAACTCGAGCAAGTACAGACAATGCTCGGTAGCATCGATGAGAAGCATGTTATTGCCTTGCTTGAAGCTCTGGCTAAAGCTGATGTGATAGATTTGATGCAAGTGACGGCAAAAGTGCTGTCATTTGGCGCTGAACCAGAAGAAGTGCTGCGAAGCTTACTTGAGTTGTTGCATCAAATTACTTTAACCCAATTTGCTCCGGCAGCCGCGCAAATGTCACTGTATAGTGAGCAGATTAAAGCGTTTGCACAGCAGCTATCAGCAGAGCAGGTACAGCTGTACTATCAGTTGTTACTTACAGGGCGTAAAGACTTACCTCATGCCCCCGACCCTAAATCGGGACTTGAGATGGCACTGCTCCGAGCGGTAACTTTCGTCCCAGAAAAGCCTGTAACGCGTTGGGCGGTCGAGTCGAAAGCTGAAGTTAGTGTACCGAAAGCCGATAAGGAACAACTATTAGCAGCTCAAGCTGCGATTACTGCAGCGTCAGTTAACTCTGCTTCCATAAGTCACGCCCAAGCGGCGGTAGACTCAGCTCCTGCTGCTTTAAACTCAGAGACCTTACTAGCCGCGGCCTCTACTTCTGCTGATGAAGCTGAGGTTAAGGGATCGGCTGAGGAGCAAGAGAAGCCCGTCGAGGTTATTTCTGCTAACGCTTCAGCTATTGTGACGGAGCCGAGTAGCAAGCAAATAATTGAAGAAAGTGCTGCGTTAGAGGAGCCAGATCTAAGCCTTAATAGCGAGATGGCCATGATAATGAGCCAGGCTCAGAGTCAGGGCTTTAATCAAGCAGAAACGGCCACTGAGGCTGATCCAGAAGTTGTCGCCGCAGATGTTACTGAAGTCGCTGAGAAGGTTGAAAAAGCGACCGAGCCTTCAGCACAAACAGAGCCTTTAGCGCAAAAAGAGCTCTCAGCAGAAATAGAGCCTTCAGCGCAGTTACAGTCTTCAGCGCAATTACAGCCTGAGCCGCAAATGCCTCCAGCTCTAGAGGCAAAGTCTGAGAGTGAGCTTGGCTCTGAGTCTGAGCAGGGGGCAGATAGACAACAAGATGAGCTTACCAGCGAAAGCGCAGCCTATGCAGATTACAGCGATGATGATTTAGCATCGTACGCTGACTATGCCGGTGCTTATGATGGCTCTAGCCATGATTATGGTTTCGATAATAGTAACGATTTAAGTTATCAGACCAATCAAGAGCCATCTTCGCAGGCTCAATCGGTGACGTCACCGGTAAGTTCGACGACCAATACCGACTCTGTTTCGGGTGATGATCTTTTGGATGCTGTTCTTGCAGCCAGAGCGACTTTACTCGAGGGACTAGGAGAGGATGATCCTAAGGAGGAATCCTCAAAAAAGTCTTTAGAGGTTCGTAAGCCTTTTACTCCTCCGGCGCGAAAGCTCCCAGAAGTAGAGGATAACGAAATCACCTCAGCAGATAGCTTTGAATCACCTAAAGAGCCAGTTCAACAACTAGCTGATGACAGTCAGTCCGAGATTATCGACAGGCCGCCTTGGGAAGAACCTCACGAACAGGATCCTTGTGCGCGATTTGATGATTCGACAGCTCAGCCGCATAACAGTGAAGCTAAGCTTGAAGAGGAAAAAACTGCCGAATTTGATACTGAACAAGATGTAACTGCACCTGAGCAAACAACAGTTGATTCATCTCCTGTTCAGGATGCTGAGCTAAACTTACCTATATTACCCAGTGGTGATTTGACGGGAAATGAAGTTGATCTCAAATGGTATCGCTTTATGTCAGAGCTTGAGGTTGGTGGGCGAGTGCGTCAGTTAGCGGTGAACTCAGTCTGCCATCAGTTTGAGCAACCCTTGTCACTGTTGCTAAAGCCAGATCAGAAGCATTTAGCTGCTGATGTGGCCATTAAGCAATTAGAAGAGGCTATGAGTGCCGCTCTTGGCGAGCCATGCACGGTAAGCGTGACTGTAGGCGCTGATCATGATAGAGAAACGCCGCTTGAAGTCAGACGACGTTTCAACAAAGAGATCTTAGTGCAGGCTCATCATGATCTGATGACCGATGAAAATGTGCGCTGGCTAACCCAGAATATGGGGGCACAGATGACAGACGATTCGTTAACTTATGCGCCAGAGCTATTGGTACAGAAAGGAAAACAGATTGAGTTGATCGATATTGCGAACTTTAAGCGGTTAACTGAGTCATAAATTTTACAATTGAATTTCAGCTTTCATTGCTAATCATTGGTTTTTTAGTAAGATTAGCCCACTTTATTTGTTGTGATAAATAATAGAAGAGAATTAGAGTATGTTTGGAAAAGGCGGTATGGGCAACTTGATGAAGCAAGCCCAGATGATGCAAGACAAAATGGCTAAAGTGCAAGAAGAGATCGCACGTATGGAAGTGACTGGCGAAGCTGGTGCTGGCCTAGTTAAAGTCACTATGACGGGTTCTCACAGCGTACGTAAAGTTGATATCGACGCAAGCCTGCTTGAAGACGATAAAGAAATGCTAGAAGATCTTATCGCAGCAGCTTGTAACGATGCAGCGCGCCGCGTAGAAGAGAATCAAAAAGAGAAAATGGCTGAAGTGACAGGCGGTATGCAACTACCACCAGGCATGAAGATGCCGTTCTAACTGATTTCCTAACGGTTTGTTTCAGTCCTAGCTGACTGGTATAAGTGTAGGTAAATGACAAAGCCCAAGTTTATCTTGGGCTTTTCTGTTTCTGTATTTATCCTATTCATTAGCATTTCACTCCAAGTAAATATAAATCACAAACTTTCATAAGCTTACATTCAATATCTTGCGAGCTTCACAGCCTTGTGTCAGACTGCTGCCGTTTTATTACTCGCCTTTGCTGCGCCATCTTTGGTGTACAGCTTTAGTTATTCTTAATCAGTATTAGCCTAAATGGATTAATGTGTGAAGCAAAAGCTTAAAGGGCTGGGGTTCTCCTTAGCTATATTTGTCGTCATGGTTATCTTTAACACCTTGTTTGGTGCGCCGCCGATTGCCCTTAGCGGAATAGACAAATACAGTAAAAGCCTGCCATCCGAAGAGGCTCGTGAGATAGGTTTTATTCTATTTAATAATAAGCGCTACACCGATGCGAAAGCATTTTTTGCGCCTGCTGCAAAGCTAGGTGATGTCGGTAGTCAGTTGTCGCTGGCCACACTGTATTTTTACGATTTGACTGCTGCTGACAATTACCAGCAGGCATACCGTTGGTTTAGTAAGAATAGCGATAATGCGTTTGCTCAATACTATTTAAGCTTGTTATATCACTTTGGCCATTACGTGCCACAAAACCCGCTAAAATCGTTATTTTGGCTCGAAAAGTCTGCTAAGCAATCTTTCCCTGCTGGGCAACATAATTTGGCTGTTTACTATTTCAATCTTGGTGATTATAGCCAAGCTTACCTTTGGGGCTTGTATGCTAGAGCTAATGGTTTTTCTCAGTCTCGAAGCTTAGTAAAACAAGCCGCGGAACATTTGACGCCACAAGAGAAAGCCAACGCTGATCAAACCTTTAGAAACACTAAAGCCAAGCATTCTTGGGATGATGACAACAATCAGATTAGCGCACTGTTAGAGCAGGTATTTTAATCATGAAGATAAGTTCGCTGTCATTAGGGTTAGCATCTGGTCAAACTCAAGAGTTTGGGGCGGTGACAAGTCGCACTAACTTAAAGCATCGTCTCAAGGAGGTGCTTGATTGTGTCGTATTTGAAGAACCTAGCGTTGATGGAAGTGGAGCGCTCACCATGCCTATGCTGATCGTACAGACAAAGGTGAGGCAGTGTGAGATCACTTTTACTTATGATCTGCTGAGTAAAGAAGAAGGGTTATTGGCGTTGTATTACACCAGCGCTAAAGGAGGTCGAGAGCGACAAAAGGAATTTGGTTTTGTGAGCTTTGGCGAACTAGAAGATCATTTACAGAGACTCTTGAGCGAGAGTGAAGCCAAGTTTGTTGAAAATTATTTCCCTAAGCAAACCCAAGCGAGTCAAGCGATTAAATATCTTGGCTTTGCCTATATTATTGCTGCTTGTTTTGGTTTGTTGTCGTTGGTATTTTTTTCCGATTTTATCTGGCGAGATGAGTTCTTTCAAAGCGCCTATATCGCAGCTGGCATCACTTATGTGCTGACTTTACCCATACTGTTATATAGGGCTTTTTCGCAAGAAGGGAAACAGCGATCATCACAAATGGGGCAGACTACAACCAAACAAGTCATTGCCATATTAGTCGGTAATATTATATTGAGTGCTGCAGTTATAGTGGGCGGCGGTAATTTATGGCACGTTATCAGCGCCAAGCCGGTAGAACTCGACATTACTTTTTCCGATAAAAACCGAGATTATTGGGGTAAGAACTGCAAGGGCGGGGTTAATATTGAGCACTTTTTTGGCGCTGTTTGTTTGGAGGATAGAGCCTATTGGAAGGTTATTCGCCCCGGTATGCGCGCCGTTGCACAGGGAGAGTCATCTGCAGTCGCTTTTAATGTGAAGGCCATCGAGCTTAAATAAACGCGTTTCGGTGAATGTTAAACTTGTCTGGGTTATCTGATAGGGGTAAAAATTTCATATTCTATGCTAGTATCTGACGCTAATTTTATGATGGCTTGTGTTAGCGGGTGGTTTTCTCCCATGCTGTACAGGTTATTGGCTATTTTCTAAGGCATAAAGATGTCTTATATATGCGGAACGTTAAATGAAATTTAGTCCACTCGTTGATGAGCTCATCCAGTCACTTCGTTGTTTACCTGGGGTTGGCCCAAAATCTGCCCAAAGAATGGCGTTTCAACTGCTAGAGCGAGACCGAAAAGCGGGCGCTAAATTGGCTGACTCGTTAGCCAAAGCTATGTCTGATGTAGGCCATTGCCAATCATGTCGTACGTTTACCGAAGAAACCTATTGTCCGATTTGTGTCAGCACTAAGCGTGGCCATTCTGAAGTGATTTGTGTGGTAGAAACACCAGCTGATGTGCTTGCAATCGAAGCGGGTGGGCACTTTACGGGGCGCTACTTTGTATTACTTGGCCACCTATCACCGCTTGATGGAGTGGGGCCAGATGAGCTTGGACTTGATTTACTAGAACAGCATTTAGCGTCTGGTGATGTGAGTGAGCTTATTTTAGCGACTAATCCAACCGTTGAAGGTGATGCCACCGCGCACTACATTGCCGATATGGCAAAACGCCATCAATTGACTGTTAGTCGTATTGCTCATGGCGTGCCAGTGGGTGGTGAGCTTGAATATGTAGATAGTACGACCTTAGCTTTATCTTTTAATGGACGTTTACCTATCTAATATCATCCAGATTATTTCTGCATTGTTGAGGCTTAAGTCTAAACGATAGCGATAAGCACTTGTTTGAGAATGAAATGCTTTATAAATCCAGTTTGTGATTATTACAAACTGGATTTTTTTTGTGCAATTGAAATCAATGCGCACTCTTTCCCTTGAAAAGCGATTTTATAACCCCATCTTATTTGTAAGCTTTATTTAAACTGATTTTTAAAGGGAACATTTCATGTCACAACAAGAGACTCATGGCTTTCAAACTGAAGTCAAACAACTATTACATTTGATGATCCACTCTCTGTACTCAAACAAAGAGATCTTTTTGCGTGAGTTAGTATCTAACGCCGCCGATGCTGCAGATAAGCTACGCTATGAAGCCCTAACAAACGATGACCTTTATGAAGGTGATGGCGAGCTACGAGTTCGCATTAGCGCTGATAAAGAAAAAGGTACTGTTACTATCGAAGATAACGGTATCGGTATGACCCGCGACGGTGTGATTGAGCATCTAGGTACAATCGCAAAGTCGGGTACTGCAGAATTTTTTAAGAACATGTCTGGCGATGAGTCTAAAGACTCGCAATTAATTGGCCAGTTCGGTGTGGGTTTCTACTCTGCTTTTATCGTTGCAGATCGCGTAACTGTTCGTACTCGTGCTGCTGGCCATAGTGCCGATGAAGCGGTACTTTGGGAATCAGCCGGTGAAGGTGACTTCACTGTTGAGACGATTTCTAAGCAGACTCGTGGTACTGAAATCACGCTACACCTACGTGATGACGAAAAAGAGTTCGCCGACGACTACCGTTTACGCTCAATTATCACGAAATACTCTGATCATATCTCAGTCCCAGTAGAGATGTTCGAAGCTGGTACCCCAGCGGTTGAAGCCACTGAAGATACAGAAGCCGTTGCAGCCACTGAAGGTAGCTGGAAGCCAATGAACAAGGCTACAGCACTTTGGACTCGTAACAAGAGCGATGTGTCAGACGAGGAGTATCAAGAGTTCTACAAGCATATTTCTCATGACTTTACCGACCCACTAATGTGGAGCCATAACCGCGTAGAAGGTAAGCAAGAGTACACAAGCTTGCTATATATTCCAGCTAAAGCGCCTTGGGATATGTGGAACCGCGACCGTAAGCATGGACTCAAACTGTTTGTACAGCGCGTATTTGTAATGGATGACGCTGAGCAGTTTATGCCAAGCTACCTGCGTTTTGTGCAAGGTCTAATTGACTCGAACGATCTGCCACTAAACGTGTCACGTGAAATCTTGCAAGATAATAAGGTTACAACGGCGCTACGCACTGCAGTGACTAAGCGTGTGTTAGGCATGCTTGAAAAACTAGCTAAAAATGACGCTGAGAAATATCAGTCTTTCTGGACCGAGTTTGGTCAAGTGCTAAAAGAAGGCCCTGCTGAAGACTTCGCTAACAAAGAACGTGTGGCTGGTCTACTGCGTTTCGCATCGACTCACACAGGTGAAGCAACGGCCAATGTATCGCTAGCTGATTACATTGAGCGCATGCAAGAAGGTCAGTCTAAGATCTACTACATTGTTGCCGATAGCCATGAAGCTGCAGCTAACAGCCCGCATCTAGAATTGCTACGTAAAAAAGGCATCGAAGTACTGTTGATGTCTGAGCGTATTGATGAGTGGTTGATTAACCACTTAACTGAATTTGATGGCAAGAAACTGCACTCGGTAACTCGTGGCGACCTTGAGTTAGGTGAGCTTGAAGATGCAAGTGAAAAAGAAGCGCAAGAGAAATTAGAAACTGAGTCTGAAGGCCTAGTTAAACGCGTTAAAGATAGCCTAGGCGATAAAGTTTCCGAGGTTAAGGTGACGACACGTCTAACCGATACCCCTGCTTGTGTGGTTGCTGGTGAAGGTGAGATGTCGACTCAGATGATCAAGCTGATGCAAGCAGCTGGTCAAGATGTACCAGAGCCTAAGCCGACATTTGAGCTAAACCCTGAGCACCCGCTGGTTGCCCGTTTAAACGACGAGCAAGATGAGCAGTTATTTGCTCAGTGGTCTGAGCTATTACTACAGCAAGCATTGTTATCTGAAAAAGGTAGCCTTGCTGACCCATCAGCATTCATTAAGTTAATGAACCAAATGCTATTAGCTAGCGTTAAATAATCAACAGCTATGATTAAAGAGGCAGTTATACTAATTGGTATTACTGCCTCTTTTTATGGTCACTCGCTAAAAGCGAAGGAAAAGTTATGCAATCGATTCTAGAGCTGACGAAAGAAAATATACAGCAAGTGGTCGACGCTTCGATGGAGAAGGTCGTGGTGATGGCATTTTGGGCGAGTCAAAGCCCAGAAAGTTTAAGCCTAATGCAAACCCTTGAAGGTATCGCACAGCAACAAAATGGCCGTTTTGTATTAGCCAAGATTAACTGTGAGACGGAAATGGAAATTGCCAATTATTTCCAGATCCAAAGCTTGCCCACCACCTTAGTATTACACGAAGGCAAGCCGGTAGATGGCTTTGCAGGTGTGCAAGAAGCGCCGCAAATCGTGGAGATGCTTGATAAACATTTACCTGCCGAGTGGCAGTTAAAGCTGAACCAAGCGCGAGTATTTTTAGCAGAAAACAATGCGATTGCAGCTTTGCCACTGTTAAAAGATGCTTATAACGAAAACCAGCTCGCTGAAATAGCTTTAGCATTAGCCGATGTGTACTTGTCATTAGGCGTACTTGACGATGCTAAAGGCCTGCTCGACTCTGTGGGGCTTGCTGACCAAGACGGTTATTATCAAAGCCTTAAGGCAAAGCTTGCGTTAGCGTTAGATGCTGCCGATACACCAGAGATCAGAAATTTACAGCAAGCAGTAGACAACACGCCAGATGATTTAAGCTTAGTGTTAGATTTGGCCAAGGCGCTGCATCAAGCTGGGCGTAATGATGAAGCTTTGCCTTTGTTGTTTACACCACTACAGAAAGATCTTGCGGCACTAGATGGCAAGGTAAAAGCATTGTTTCTAGAGATTTTAACCGCACTGGGTCAAGGCAACAGTTTAGCCAATCAATATAGACGCAAACTCTACACTCTACTTTACTGATTCGTGTCAAAGTTTATTTACCGTGACTGATGCTAAAGTCGAATGAAAATAACTTCAAAATAGCGGCTATTTGTGCGAAGATCGCCGCCCTAAACAGAACAATACCCATCGACTAGACAGCTTTTTGCTTATTCTAGGCAGATGTTGGTATCACAGTGCGAAATTAAGAGGAAGATTCAGATGCGCATTATGCTATTAGGTGCCCCAGGTGCCGGTAAAGGTACCCAAGCCCAATTCATCATGGAAAAGTACGGTATTCCTCAAATTTCAACAGGCGACATGCTACGTGCAGCGGTTAAAGCGGGCACACCACTAGGCTTAGAAGCTAAGAAAGTCATGGATGCTGGTCAGTTGGTTTCTGATGAGTTAATTATTGGCCTAGTAAAAGAGCGTGTTGCACAAGATGATTGCGCTTCAGGTTTCCTATTAGACGGTTTCCCACGTACTATTCCACAAGCAGACGCTATGGCCTCAAGCGGTATCGCTCTTGATCACGTGATTGAAATTGATGTGCCAGACGAAGAGATCGTTAAGCGTATGAGCGGTCGTCGTGTTCACCCAGGTTCAGGCCGTGTTTACCACATCGTATTCAACCAGCCTAAGGTTGAAGGTAAAGATGACGTGACTGGTGAAGACCTAGCTATCCGTCCTGATGACGAAGAGTCAACTGTTCGTAAGCGTCTTGATATTTACCATGAGCAAACTAAGCCACTAGTAGAATACTACGGCGCGGTTGCAGCTAAAGGCGACGTAACTTACAACAAGTTTGACGGTACTAAGTCTGTAGCCACAGTTAGCGAAGAAATCGTTACTATTCTTGGCTAATATCTAGCGTCAATTCCTTAGTCAGCGAGTATAAAAAATACTCGGCTGAATATGTGTTTATGAGCTAGTTCTCATATTTTGAAAAGCCCATGTAAATGGGCTTTTTTTATGCGTTTTGCGGTGATAGCCTGACCCGAATATCTTGCTAAAAAGAGAATTCATGTGAGTGATTTAGCCCCGCCATTTGGTGTGTTATTAGTAAACTTAGGTACCCCTGATTCACCTACCGCTCCTGATGTTAGAAAATTCCTTAAGCAGTTCTTGAGCGATCCTCGCGTGGTCGATCTTTCCCCTTGGCTATGGAAGCCAATTTTAAACGGTATCATTCTTAATACTCGTCCGGCCAAAGTCGCCAAGCTGTATCAATCTATCTGGTGGGATGAAGGTTCACCTTTGATGGTGATAAGCCAAAAGCAGCGCGATAAGCTTAAAGCTTCTTTATTTGAGACTCTCGGGCAAGCCATTCCCGTTGAACTAGGTATGAGCTATGGCAACCCGTCATTGCAATCGGGGCTCGACAGCTTAAAGTCTCAAGGGGCTGAAAAGATCATCGTTCTGCCACTCTACGCACAATACTCATGCTCTACCGTTGCCCCAGTTTATGATGCAATTGCACTGCTTTTAAAGTCTGAACGCAATATTCCTGAGGTGCGCATCAACAAGCAGTATTTTGATCACCCTGCTTACATTAAAGCGTTAGCGGAGTCGGTTAAGGCTCATTGGCAAGCAAAAGGCCAGGCACAGGTTTTGTTAATGTCGTTTCATGGTGTACCGCTACGTTACATTACTGAGGGCGATCCCTATCAAGCACAGTGCCAAGCAACGGCAGAATTGCTAGCAGCAGAACTTAGGTTAACCAAGGAACAATGGCGTATTTGTTTCCAGTCGCAATTTGGTAAAGAAGAGTGGATTGGGCCTGCAACTGACGGGTTACTTGAGTCTCTGCCTGAACAGGGCATTAAGTCGGTTGACATTATGTGTCCTGCGTTCTCTTGTGATTGTTTAGAAACCCTTGAGGAGATCTCACAAGAAGGTAAAGAAGACTTCTTATCGGCTGGTGGTGAGCGCTATGAATTTATTGATTGCCTCAATGACTCTCCTGCTCACATTGAGTTATTAGCTAGCCTTGTTCAGGAGCAAACTAAGGGTTGGTATTAAATTTTCTAACTTCTATAGTGATTTCAGCTAGCGAAAGAGGTGGGGTGTGGTAAAATCCCCCACCTTTTTTTGCATCTAGCCCTTTAAATTCACTATTTTGTTTAAGTTGTGACTAAGCTAAAGAAATAGTGAGGGTAGAGTTTTTATTATGGCTAGTTGCTAGAAGTGTAGAGTTTGCTTGTTCGCATTGAATAAACAGCTTGAGATAACTTACCCGTTTTAATTGATATTTTGCATGGATGCCGAATGAAAGAGAGCTCAATATGAAGTTTCCAGGTCAGCGTAAGTCTAAACATTATTTTCCAGTTAAAAACCGTGATCCATTGCTTGCGCAGTTGATCCAACAGCCTCTACCGATTTCAACCTACATCTCTGGCATCGATCAGACACTTGTAGATATTGAGGCGAAAGTGGAAGATGAGTTATTGAGCCGCTACGAATTGCCTAAAGGCAACTCAACCTTGATCGATGATGACAAGGCCCATGCACTTTATACTGAGCTTAAAACTAATGAGTTGATCAGCGATGAATTTGCTGGTGGCACGATTGGTAACACAGTACACAATTACTCGATTTTAGCGGATGACCGTTCAGTATTATTTGGCGTAATGAGCCAAAATATTGAAGTGGGTAGCTATGCATACCGTTACCTATGTAACACTTCATCTAAAGTGGATTTGAATTACCTGCAACCGGTAGCGGGTCCAATTGGCCGTTGTTTTACCTTGATCTCCGAGTGCGGCGAGCGTACTTTTGCGATCAGTAAAGGCTCAATGGATCAATTAACGCCGACATATATCGATAAAGAAGTGGTACAGGGCGGTTCAGCGCTGATTTTAACAGCTTACTTGATGCGTGCTAGCGGTGGCGATCAGATCACTGATGCGGCAATGACGGCGATTAATTACGCGAAAGAAGCTGAAGTGCCAGTTGTATTAACCCTTGGTACGCGCTTCTTAATCGAAGAAGATCCAAAATGGTGGCAGGAGTTCATCAAAGAACACGTGACTATTTTGGCGATGAACGAAGATGAAGGCGAGGCATTGACTGGCTTTAGCGATCCACTGCAAGCGAGTGAAGCTGCGCTTGAGTGGTGTGATATGGTGTTGACCACAGCTGGTCCTTTAGGTCTTTATACCGCAGGCTATACAGAAGACTCTGAAAAGCGTGAAACAAGCCACACCCTATTACCGGGTTCAATTCCAGAGTTTAACCGTTACGAGTTCTCTCGCCCTAAATTAAAAGCAGATTGTGACTCGCCACTAAAGGTGTACGCACATATCTCTCCTTACATGGGCGGTCCAGAAATTATTCGTAACACAAACGGTGCAGGCGATGGTGCTTTAGCGGCTTTGCTGCATGATTTAGCGTCAAATACTTTCCATAAGACCAATGTGCCAGGCTCAAGCAAGCATAAGCGTGATGGTTTGTGCTACTCGTCGTTCTCACAAATTTGTAAGTACGCTAACCGCGTGGCTTATGAAGTACTGGCACAGCATAGCCCAAGGCTTTCTCGTGGCTTACCTGAGCGTGAAGACAGCTTAGAAGAGTCATACTGGGAACGATAAGCTGAGACGCCCTAACTGGCAATTAGCTAAATAATTTTGAAAGGCATAACTTGGAATTCTGAGTTATGCCTTTTTTGAATCTAGTCTGGAATAATAGTAAGAAGAATGAAGTTATGACTGAATACGAAAAAATGCTCAATGGTGAAGTGTTTGAAGGCGCAGATCCTGAAATTTCAGCGGTACGAGACAATGCCTATTTATTACAAAAACAAATTAGCAATAGTTTAGGCTATAGCGAAACCCAGTGCTTGATAAAGCAATTACTCAATAATATTGGTGAAGGTTCTATAGTAAGAGAGCCGTTTAGCTGTGAGTTCGGTAAACAGATCACGATAGGTAAGGGGAGTTTTATCAATATTGGCGCGGTGATGCTAGATGGAGCAAAAATAACGATAGGTAATCACGTAATGGTTGGCCCAAGCTGCCAATTTTATACCGCTTCTCATGCTCTAGATCATATGAGTCGCCGCCGCTGGGAGACATTTTGCTTACCGATCACCATTGAAGATGATGTGTGGATAGGTGGTAACGTGGTGATTAATCAAGGTGTCACTATTGGTGCGCGCTCCATTGTTGCCGCAGGCGCTGTAGTGAATAAAGATGTGCCAGCAGACTGTATGGTCGGTGGTGTTCCCGCAAGAGTGTTAAAGAAGCTCAATACTACAGAGTAATTAGCCTAGCTAGAAACAAGGGCATTAAAAAGGCATCCATTAGGATGCCTTTTTAGATTTAGCGTATATTTTTATTTGTTCAACTTCATTTCTTCAGCATGAACTTGAGCGTTAAAGCCAGGAGCGACTTTACCCGCTTGGGTATTGTTGAAGATTTCTTCGTTAAATTCATTTTCAGACTTGGCAATCACCACTGTCGCGACTGTATCGCCAGTGACGTTAACCGCCGTACGTACCATATCAAGTAATCTATCTACACCGATAATTAGCGCGATACCTTCAACAGGTAGACCAACTTGGTTAAGTACCATGGCAAGCATGATTAGACCCACACCAGGCACACCAGCTGTACCGATAGAGGCAAGCGTTGCCGTAACAACAACCATTGCGTAATCGGTGATCGTTAACTCAATACCAAATACTTGTGCAATAAATACGGTTGCCACACCCTGCATGATCGCGGTTCCATCCATGTTGATGGTTGCGCCAAGCGGTAGGGTAAAAGAGGCAATCTTATTATCCACGCCCATACGATGCTCTGCAGTCTCAATCGTCACAGGTAATGTTGCATTGGAGCTTGCAGTGCTGAAGGCAAATAGCTGTACATCGCGGATTTTACGGATAAAGGTGAACGGGTTTAGCCCTGAGAACACTTTAAGTAGCGTCGGGTACACAACGAACGCATGGACAAGTAATACACCTAGTACTACGAAGAAGTACTTCACAACACTGCCAAAGGTTTCCATGCCCAATGTTAGTGCAAGCTTTGCCATCAGAGCAAACACACCGTAAGGAGCAAGCTGCATGATAAGTGTAACAACACGCATGATGACTTCGTTAAGGTCGTTAAACAGCGCGGCAACACGTGCACCACGTTCGCCGATATGGGAAATAGCAAAACCAAAGATCACTGCAAAGATGATGATCTGAAGCATGTTGCCTTCACTCATTGCATGCAGTGGGTTAGTTGGCACAAGGTTGATGATAACGTCTGAAAGACTCGGTGCTTGCTTTACATCGAACTGCATTCCCTCGGTCACCATGCTGGCGTTGCCTGGGTGAACTGCAATGGCGACTAGAATCGCCATTGAGAGTGCAATCGCGGTGGTGAAGAGATAAAACGCGATGGTCTTGCCACCTAAGCGACCGACTTTAGAAGGCTCGCTAAGTGAGCAGGTACCACAGACTAATGAGACAAATACGAGAGGAACGACAAGCATTTTTAAGCTGGAGATGAAGATGGTACCGATAACGTTAAGTACGCCTTCGGTGATGTACTCTTTGATGAAATCACTCTCTGGAAACAGATTGCGTAATAATAGCCCGAGGATAATACCGGCAAACATACCGATTACAATCTTACTCGTGAGGCCGAGTTTTTTGGTTTTCGTAGCAGACATAGTGCTTCCTGTATAATTTTTATTCTTTCAATTTGCGTTCTAAAGCCTAGCAAGAAAGTGACACCGATGAAATGGGGTAAAAGTTAAGTTTTGCAGTGTTCTGACAAATAAATAGATGTTTATTGTGTAAAAGTTATGGGAAGATTGTTTAACTTGAGTCGCAAGGTAATCAAAGCGTTGCCAAAAATAATAATCTGAGTAACAGGGAGTCTGACAATGAAGTCAGCTTATAGCATTTTTATTGCTTTTATATGGTCATTTCTTCTCATTGGTTGTAGTGGGGGAGGAAGTATTTCTGAGGATGAAGACGGTGGTACTACTCCTGACCCAACGACAATTTCAATAGAGTTAAGCACTACTAATTCACTTATTTCGGTTGCAGAAAATGCACAGATAACGGCTAAGGTGACTGATTCAAATGGGGCTGCGGTCAGTACGTTAGTCTCGTTTTCATTAAATAATGCAACCTATGGTTCTTTCGATCCTGCTACTGGTGAAGTCTCTACTAATAATGAGGGTAATGCCGTTGTTACTTTAAGCACTGCCTCTATTAGTACTGGTGCTACAGTTACAGCCAAAACCTCAACAGGAGAAACAGCAAGTATTAATGTGACTATGGTCGGCGATGGTGGTGACGCGGGTAACGGCGCATCTGTAGCGATTAGCTTAGTAGATGAAAATAATCAGCCTACATCAGGGATTAGCAGTTTATCCCCTGGTTTCTTGGTAGCTACCGTTACTGGACTTTCTAAAGAAACCATTGTGACTTTCACTACAAGTCGTGGTGAGATCCCAATCAATACTGCAGTTACTGAAGATGGACAAGCAAGGGTACAAATCTTGGCGGGTGCTGAGCCTGGAGCCGCGAATGCAATTGTGACGTTATTATCAGGTGAAACGGCTAATTTACCGTTTACCATTGGAGCAACCAACGTCCTCATGGGGAGCGGCGCACCGTTCGAGTCAGGTGTTGCGTCAATTACCCCAGTGAGTGTATCTGCTGGCGGTACAGCAAGTATTTCAGTGACTTTGCAAGATGACCAAGGCAAGTTATTCACAGAACCAGCAGAAGTTATTTTTTCTTCGATCTGCTCTGCTAAAGCGTCTCCGGAAGCTGAAATTAGCTCACCAGTTATTGCTGTTAATGGCGTAGCGACTAGTACATATCTTGCAAAAGGTTGCGTTGGCGAGGACTCCGTTAATGTTAGCGCCAATGTAGGCGGTAAAGCATTGACAGCGTCAGCTAAGTTGACAGTTCTACCAGCAAGTGTTGGCAGTATCTATTTTGTTGAAGCACTACCTGAAAATATCCGGTTAAAAGGCACTGGTGGTTCAGAAGCATCAACAGTTAAATTTAAAGTACTGGATAGTAACGGCATTGCAGTTACCAATCAGCAAGTAAACTTCTCACTAAACACTGAAGCTGGCGGGATTAAGTTTAGCCCTGAAAACGCTAAAACTGATGCAAACGGTATAGCTCAAACAGTGGTTAATTCAGGAACTGTGGCAACTTCGGTAAGAGTAACTGCCGTTGTTGATGGGAAAACACCTGAAATATCAAGCCAGTCTAATTTACTCGTAATTTCAACAGGTTTGCCAGATCAAGACAGTTTCTCGTTATCGGTTGATAACGCGAGTCCTGAAGGCTGGGATTATGATGGAACTGAGGTCAACGTTACAGCAAGGCTTGCCGATGCCTTTAATAACCCTGTTCCTGATGGAACGGCTGTATCGTTCACGACTGAAGGTGGCTCAATCGACCCATCTTGCGTAACGTTAAAGGGGACTTGCTCTGTAAAGTGGACTAGTCAAAACCCAAGACCAACAGGTGCAATACTCAATAGTGCTCCTTCGCTAACTCCAAAACTTGGCCAGCCCTATGGCGGCCGCGTTACTATCCTTGCAACCGCTATCGGTGAAGAATCTTTCCCTGATACCAATGGCAATGGTCGTTTTGATGCAACTGAGGTTTCAGACTTTAAAACCAAGCCAAACGTCTCAGGTAATAGCTATGATCTGGCTGAAGCATTTGTTGATCATAACGAAGACACTGTCTATAACCCTGAAACGACAGGAGAAGACGGCGGGGATTTAGAAACATTCGCTGACTTTAACAATAATAGTGTATTCGATGGCGCTGATGGTCTATATAACGGCAGTTTATGTGCACTTGATGCGAACGGTACGGCGCATTCTGGCTGTTCAACGACAAATAAATCATTAAACGTCAGAGCAAGTGTTGTTATTGTGATGGCAGGTAGTGATGCCTATTCATCGGCTCCAGTGATCTCTGATAGTTGTACTGATGAAGCTGGCGTGGTTGATGCTTGTGACGGCTTGAACGAGAATAACACTCTCGATATTTTTGGTAAGTCGACAGGCGGTGTATCGATTATCGTCAGTGACTTACACAATCAGCCGTTACCCTCAGGCACTATTTTGACCTTCAAGCCATCAGTTGGTAGTTTGGCAAGCAATGGTACATTCACTGTCGCCTCTACTAACAAGAATGGTGCCTTGTCTTACAGTGTGGTGATTAAAGGCGCTGATGATCCAGAGTCTGGTACGCTGGTTATTGAAGCCGTTACGCCAAAAGGCGATCTAACACTAATTGCCACTATCCCGCTAACTATCCACTAGTCGTAATACGAATTTATTGTTAGTGACTATTTTATGAAAGCCTTGCTGAAGCAAGGCTTTTTTTATAAAAAATTTGGCTTTCTGAATGTACTATAAAAGAAAAAGGATAGTTCTGATGGGGTTAATATCGTGGTAATTGTATAAATAGGGCTGTCGCTCTTGTCTTACCCAGGTCGATATTAAGTGCACCCATCAAAAAAACCACCTATAAAGGTGGTTTTTTGTATTAACAGCTGAAGCTACAGTTATCTCTGGAACTGATAAACACTGCCTAGTTGCATAATCTGTGTTAGTTCATCGAGTGCTGTACGCGATTCGATTATTAACTGCGGGTCGGCTAAGTCTTCAACTAGCAAGCGATCACGGTAATGTTTATCTACCCACAGATTTAAACGACTAAACAGCGCATCGTTCATTAAAGTATGCTGATTAACCGCCGCCACTTCATCTTGGTTCATTGCTACGCGTAAACGTAAACATGCTGGCCCACCACCATTTTGCATGCTCTGCTTAACGTCAAAGTAAAGGACTTGCTTAATCGGAGTGTCTAGTGTCACCAACTCATTTAAATAAGCAAATACGGCAGGGTTTTCCTGGCAGTTCGTTGGCGCAATAATTGCCATTTCACCTGAAGGTAGGGTAACAACTTGCGTATTAAAGAGGTAACTCTTAACAGCATCTTGAATCGCCACCTTAGAGGTAGGCACTTCGACGAAGTGTAGCGCTGAGTCTCCAAACTTGTTCTTAATTTCAGTCCGTTTTGCCTGGGTGTTTAAAAAGGCTTGCTCATGGTAGAACAGCACATTTTGGTTACCTACGGCAATTACATCGTTATGGAACACGCCTTGGTCAATCACATCGGGGTTTTGTTGAATGTAGACGGTGCCGTTATCATCTAATTGGTGCAGACGGGCAACCGCTTGGGATGCTTCAAGCGTCTGACGTGCTGGAAACTTTTGCGGCTTTGGCGCAGATGGATTAGTGGCCTCCTGACCATAGACAAACAGTTCAACACCAGCCAGTCCATATTCACTACATAAGCGCGTGTGGTTAGCTGCACCTTCATCACCAAAGCTGCTATGTTCTGGAAGATGTTGGTGATGTTTGAAAAAGCGGCTATCGTTAAACGTAGCTTGAAGTATGTTACCCGTGGTCGTAGGTTCTATGCTGCGGTGCAATTTGTCGACCAAATTAGCAGGGGTAAAGTGTAATTTACCATCATGGGTGTCTGCACTAGGAGATACGGTGGCAGCGTTAGCTGTCCACATGCTTGATGCACTACAGCACGCACGTAGAAGCGCTGGTGCTTCTTTCGCAGCTTTATTGAGAACTTCAGCGTCAGTGCCAGAAAAACCAATTTTACGAAGTGTGTGTAGGTCTGGGCGCTCTTGAGGGGCAAGCATGCCTTGAACTAAACCGAGATCGGCGAGCGCTTTTGCTTTTTTTAGTCCTTGTTTAGCAGCATCTTTTGGGCTTGAGGTTGCAGCAGCGTTATTTAATGAGGCGACGTTACCAAATGATAAACCAGCGTAATTGTGCGTTGGCCCAACGAGTCCGTCGAAATTCGCTTCAAAATGCTTCATTCTTGTTTTCCTTAAGGGTAGCTCAGGTTGTAATATCTTTTCTGAGTTGTAATTATTACGGTCAGTATACTTAAGCGACAGTGCCACACAAGCGAGTTTAAATTGACAAAAACACTGAATTTGAATTGAAATGCACAACGATGACTTGCTTGATGACTAATAATGAAATATTAGTTTTTAAATACGCACTATTTTTTTTCACATTTATTTCAAAAATGGTTAAAAATTGATACTCCGGTACAAATAAAAGAGGGATTAGCTTGAAACTCTGTACACAACCCTCTATATATGGAGCCAAATTTCCGATTTTTGAGACTCGTTGGCGCAAATTAATCTATGGGTAAATCGCTAGTAATCGTCGAATCACCGGCCAAAGCCAAGACTATTAATAAATATCTAGGCAAAGATTTCATCGTTAAGTCGAGTGTAGGTCACATCCGTGATCTGCCTACATCATCAAGTTCAGACGCTAAAGTTGTTAGTAAGACAGTTGCTGAAGTTAAAAAGATGTCTCCAGAGGAGAAGGCTGAGTATAAGAGTTTAAAAGCGAAGCAAGCGTTAGTTGCGCGCATGGGGGTCGATCCAGAAAAAGGCTGGAAAGCAAACTATCAAACCTTACCAGGCAAAGAAAAAGTCGTTAAGGAACTCCAAACTCTGGCAGCATCTGCTGACCATATCTATCTCGCAACCGATTTGGATAGAGAGGGAGAGGCGATTGCTTGGCATCTACAGCAAGTGATTGGCGGCGATGAATCTCGCTACCAGCGCGTGGTGTTTAACGAAATTACCAAGACCGCTATTCAAGACGCATTTAGCCAACCATCGGTGCTTGACACTAATATGGTTAATGCACAACAGGCGCGTCGTTTCTTGGACCGTGTTGTTGGCTTTATGGCTTCACCGCTATTGTGGAAAAAGGTTGCTCGTGGCCTGTCTGCTGGGCGTGTACAGTCTGTCGCCGTTCGTCTTGTGGTTGAACGCGAAAGCGAGATTAAAGCCTTTGTGCCAGAAGAGTTCTGGGATGTTCATGCTGAGCTCAACACCTTAACCGACGACTTGCTAAAAATGCAGGTAGTTAAATTCCAAGGTAAGGCGTTTAATCCTGTCAATGAATCACAAGCACAAACTGCGGTTAGTCAGTTATCACAGTCTAGCTTTGTGGTTGCTGCGCGTGAAGACAGAGCGACATCAAGCAAACCATCTGCACCTTATATTACATCGACGCTGCAACAAGCCGCGAGTACTCGCTTAGGCTTTGGTGTGAAGAAAACCATGATGATGGCGCAGCGCTTGTATGAAGCGGGCCACATCACGTATATGCGTACCGACTCGACCAACTTAAGCCAAGAAGCGCTCGACAACGTGCGTGATATGATTGGCAAAGAGTATGGTGATAAGTACTTGCCTGAATCACCTATCCGTTATGGTAGTAAAGAAGGCGCACAAGAGGCTCACGAAGCGATCCGTCCTTCAAATGTAAAAGTGAGTGCTGCGTCGCTGTCAGATATGGAACGTGACGCACAGCGTCTTTACGAGCTTATTTGGCGTCAGTTTGTATCGTGTCAGATGACACCTGCAAAATATGATGCGACTCGCCTAACTGTGAGTGCTGGCGAATATGAATTAAAAGCGACAGGTCGTACTCTTCGTTTCGATGGTTGGACTCGCGTTCAAACTGCCATTAAGAAGAAAAACGAAGAAGACAACACTTTGCCATACGTGGCACAAGGTGATGCCGTCACGCTAAAAGAATTACTGCCTAAGCAGCACTTTACTAAGCCGCCAGCGCGTTACAGCGAAGCTTCTTTAGTTAAAGAGCTTGAAAAGCGTGGTATTGGCCGTCCGTCTACTTACGCAACGATTATTTCAACGATTCAAGATCGTGGTTATGTCAAAGTTGACAACCGTCGTTTCTTTGCTGAAAAGATGGGGGAAATCGTTAGTGATAGTTTAGTGGGTAGCTTTGAAGATCTAATGAGTTACGACTTCACTGCAAGCATGGAGCAAACATTAGATGATGTTGCTCAAGGTAAGCTTGAGTGGAAAAAAGTTCTCGATGGTTTCTATAAAGACTTCACTAAGCAATTAGAAGTCGCTGAGTTATCACCAGAAGAGGGCGGTATGCGCCCGAACGAAATGGTGATCACCGATGACATCAAGTGTCCAACTTGTGGACGCCCTATGGGCATTCGTACCGGTACGACGGGTGTATTCCTCGGCTGTTCTGGTTATGCACTTCCGCCAAAAGAGCGCTGCAAAACAACATTGAACTTAACGCCTGGTGAAGAGGCTGTGAGTAGCGGTGAAGACGCTGAGACAGAAGCATTACGTGCTAAGCATCGTTGTGGCATCTGTGGTACAGCCATGGATAGCTACTTAATCGATGAAGCTCGTAAGTTACACGTATGTGGTAATAACCCAACGTGTAATGGCTATGAGGTTGAAGCGGGTCAGTTTAAGATCAAAGGCTACGAAGGACCTATTATTGAGTGCGATCGTTGTGGAAACGATATGGAACTTAAGAATGGCCGTTTTGGTAAGTATTTTGGTTGTACAAACTCTGAGTGTAAGAACACGCGTAAGCTGCTTAAGAGCGGTGAAGCTGCGCCGCCAAAAGAAGACCCAATTCACTTACCTGAACTTAAGTGTACTAAGTCTGATGCGTATTTCGTGTTAAGAGATGGCGCAGCGGGGATCTTCCTTGCGGCGAGCACCTTCCCTAAATCACGTGAGACTCGTGGTCCGTTAGTCGAAGAGCTTGTGAAGTACCGCGAGCTATTATGGCCTAAGTACCAGTATCTGGCAGATGCGCCAGTGGCTGACGATGATGGTAATCTTGCATCTGTTCGCTTTAGCCGTAAGACTAAAGAGCAGTACGTTGCAACAGATGTTGATGGTAAGGCGACAGGCTGGACATCAAAGTTTGTTGATGGCAAGTGGGTGACTGAAGCAAAAGCTAAGGCCAAGCCAAAGCCGAAGGCCAAAGCAAAACCTAAAGCCAAACCAAAAGCTAAGGCGACCAAAGCCGAGTAATCGGTTTACAGCGCTACTGTCTAGTTACAAAAAAGCCCCGAATTATCGGGGCTTTTTTGTATTCAGTTTTGAATTCAGTGTCAGTCCAGTTCGAGATATGTCTCCACTTTGGAGACTTATATGAAACTTGCAAATTCAATCAGCAGTATACGTACACATCCTGCTTATACGTTAGGCTTTAAATTACAAGTCTTAGCTTTGAGTTACCACTTTTTCTTTGGCTGGAACAAGACATCGATATCATCGTCATCTTCTTTGGTTCTGATAGATACTGGCTGAGCCGATTTCTGGGCGCCAGTGATCTCTTCAAGCATCGCCTTGGCCTCTTCTACTTTACGGCCGATAAAGGGATCATTTGGGGTCTGAGCCTTAATCGTATGCAGAGTCGCTAAGGCCTTAGTGACCATCTGTTTGGCTGAGCCATACTGCTTCATAAAGCAGGCCGCTCTACCTCTGCCGAGCATAGAGTCGACGTTAATACGCAGCTGTAAGCTATCGATACGCTGTTCTTCTTGACTAAAAACGCTTGGCTCAACTTTGCCCTTATTGTGTTCGGCACGAAGAATCGCTTTCATCTTTTTAAGGGTTTGTACTAGAGTCAAGATTTGACGGTCACTGTCAGGCAAGCGAAATTGTTCGATGGCTGGTGCGGGTTTTGGTGCAGCTTGCAGCGCTTGGATCTGGCCACGTAAATCAATTAAACGACGTTCAAAATCGCTGCTCTGGTTACGAGCAAGCGGAAGTGCAGAGGTCAATGCATCTTCAACTCTTCGATAAAGAACAAGAATGATACTCGAAGAGCAGGGGATTAGCCCTGTATTGGACAATACTTCCTCAGTTTCATCTATTACTGCGCGATGGCGAGCCAGCTCTATACGTCTTTCAGACTCGACACGTGCTTTATGTTGCTGAATGATGCTAATACCGATCACCAGGAGTAATAAGGTGCCGAGTAAGATCAAGACTGACGCAAATATCATAGCAAAACCAATAAGTGTAGAATTCGACTAATGCTACTATAAATCAATATTCTAGGGTAGTAATCTTCATCATGGATTCTCTATAATCTCTTCGCAGAGGTTAACTATTGTGCTATATTCCATTTGATTTAATTATAGCGTTGTACTATAACCAATAATTATACTTGAATGGATCATAACTCATATATTAGACAGGTTTTTAGCCTGCCCATCGGAAGGATATAAGATGAAGTTGCAGCAACTTAGATATATTGCTGAGGTTGTAAATCACAATCTCAATGTTTCTGCTACTGCAGAAAATCTGTATACATCTCAGCCGGGTATAAGCAAGCAAGTACGAATGCTTGAAGACGAACTTGGGATCCAGATTTTTGGCCGCAGTGGTAAGCATTTAACCCATGTTACGCCAGCTGGTCAGCAAGTAATTAATATTGCTAACGACATTCTCGGTAAAGTTGAAAGTATCAAGAAAGTGGCTGAAGAGTATACTAAGCCAGATCAAGGCGAGCTCAATATTGCGACTACAGATACTCAAGCAAGGTACGCTTTACCGCATATCATTCAAGGGTTCATCGACCGCTATCCAAAAGTTAACTTGCATATGCATCAAGGTACGCCGTCGCAGATCAGTGAGTTGGCTGCAAGAGGCGACGCCGATTTTGCAATTGCGACTGAAGCCATGCACCTCTACAGTGACTTGATCATGTTGCCTTGTTATCACTGGAATCGTTCGATAGTCGTTACGCGCGATCATCCTTTAGCGTCTAGAAGCAATATTAGTATCGAAGATCTCGCTCGTTTTCCGTTAGTCACTTATGTTTTTGGTTTTGACCGTGCATCTGAAATTGAAAAATCTTTTAATCGCGCAGGCCTTGAGCCAAGAGTGGTTTTCAGTGCGACCAGTGCTGACGTGTTAAAGACTTATGTAAGACTAGGGCTAGGTGTGGGGGTAATTGCCTCTATGGCGATTGATGAGCATATGGATAAAGATCTCGTCGCAATTGATGCAAGTCATCTATTTGCCCATAGCACCACCAAAATTGGCTTCAGGAAGGGTAATTTCCTTCGTACATATATGTATGATTTTATCGAGCATTTTGCACCGCATTTGACTCGACCTGTGGTTGAGCAAGCCGTTGCATTAAGAGACGCACAGCAGATTGAAGCTATGTTTGCAGATATAGAGCTACCAGTACGCTAGTCATGTGCCTGAAATAAAAAAACCTCGCCATCGCGAGGTTTTTTATTATGTACTAAATCATCTTATCGGCAGATGACTCTGTGATTTAACACTCTACAATATTTACCGCAAGGCCACCCTTGGCGGTCTCTTTATACTTGCTGCGCATATCTTTACCTGTATCCATCATGGTCTTAATCACTTTATCGAGTGAGACTTTATGGTTACCATCGCCACGCATAGCCATGCGTGAAGCGTTAATTGCTTTTACCGCACCCATAGCGTTACGTTCGATACAAGGAACTTGTACAAGGCCGCCTACGGGGTCACAGGTTAAGCCCAGGTTATGTTCCATGCCGATTTCTGCTGCATTCTCAACATGCTCAACCGTGCCGCCCATGATTTCAGTGAGTGCTGCTGCTGCCATAGAGCAAGCCACGCCAACTTCGCCCTGACAGCCGACTTCAGCGCCTGAGATAGAAGCATTTTTCTTATAAAGAATACCAATTGCCGCTGCGGTAAGTAGGTAACGAGAACATACGTCTCTATCAACTTCTTGAACGAACATATCGTAATAGCATAAAACTGCAGGGATGATCCCCGCGGCTCCGTTCGTCGGTGCGGTAACAACGCGGTCGCCAGCAGCATTTTGCTCGTTCACAGAAAGGGCAAATAGATCGACCCAATCCATAGCCGTTAGCGGGTCGACGCAGTTCTTGCCTTCAGCTTTTAAACGGCGATGTAGCGAAGGGGCACGGCGTCGAAGCTTAAGACCACCGGGAAGGATCCCTTCTTTTTGATAACCGCGTTCAACACAGGTCTTCATGGTTTGCCAAATTTGCCATAATTGATCATTGATCTCGTCGGCGTTGGCAATGCTGAGTTCATTCATCATCATCAGTGATGAAATACTGAAACCATTTTCAGTACAGAGCTCAAGCAGTTGTTGTGCTGAGTCAAAGTCAAAAGGAGCTGATTTTATTGGGGCGGCTGGTGATGCATCTTGCGCTTTAATTTCATCTTCATCGAGAATGAAGCCACCACCTACAGAGTAATAGGTGCGTTCATAAATGCATTCACCGTCCTTATAGGCATATAAGGTCATGGCATTAGCATGAGCAGGCAGGCTTTTGCGTCTATGGTAGGTGATGCCGTCTGCGCGGGTAAACAAGACTTTTCGTCCATTCGGCAGTGTTAGCTGCCCGGTATTTTTTACCTGCTCTAAAATGGCATCAATGCAGTCAGTGTCTACTGTATCTGGCGCTTCTCCCATAAGGCCTAAAATGACAGCCTTACCTGTACCGTGCCCTACACCTGTTTGCCCTAAAGAGCCAAACAGCTCTGAACGTAATTCATCAACGCTGTCGAGAATATTTAACTGCTGAAGTTGTTCAATAAAAACGTTGCCCGCTTTCATTGGACCTACTGTATGAGAACTTGACGGCCCGATGCCGATTTTGAACATGTCGAATACACTAATCATGCTAAACCTTTATTGCTCTAGTCGTTATAGTTATGATCAACTTTACTAAGATGAGGTAATGGAGGAATGCCCATTATCTTGGTATATTTCACTGATTGAGCGTGAAAACACTATGCTTGATGTTAATCTTAGTAGCTTGAATTAATTGCTGTTAAAAAGTATCCCATACTTTAGCTTTTTCTCTACCATTAGTTTTTTGTATGCAATTTCTACACATTAGATATTCTAATTGCATTTTGGTTGGGTTAATGCTGTTTTTTTGTTTTTAAATTGGTGTTAGCTGTTGTTTTGTATGCGTTTATTTAGCAGGTTTTCGTTCAGGCGATAGAATGTGTTTTTTAAGTTTTGCTAGGTTAGATTGTCAAGAGATTAAGAATTTAGAGGGTAATATGAGTTATTTGATGTTAGATATCGAGTCAACGGAGCTGAGTGCTACGGAATCATCGCAGTTAACTCACCCCATGATTGGCGGCTTAATTTTGTTTAGTCGTAATTATGTCAGCAGGACTCAGTTGATCACCCTCATTAAGTCAATACGTGCTATTCGCCCAGATATTTTGATCGCAGTCGATCATGAAGGTGGCAGAGTGCAACGCTTTCGAGAAGGTTTTACTGTGCTACCAGCTATGGGAGATATTCTTCCCGCTGCCAAAGGCGATATGGCGCAGGCAAAGAGCTGGGCTACCGAGCTTGGTTATTTGATGGCGATAGAATTGCTTGCAGTCGATATCGATTTAAGCTTTGCGCCAGTATTGGATTTAAATGGTGTTAGCCAAGTGATAGGCACCAGAAGTTTCAGTCCAGACAAGGGGGAGGTTGCCGAGCTTGCTAGTGCCTTCATTGATGGCATGGAGCAAGCGGGTATGTGCGCCGTGGGTAAGCATTTCCCTGGGCATGGTAGTGTTGAAGCCGACTCTCATATTGCGAAACCTGTTGATGAGCGCAGCCAAGATGAGATTTTTGCCAACGATATGCAGCCGTTCAAGACGCTCATTGCTAAAAATCGACTTCAGGGCATCATGCCTGCTCATGTGATTTATCCTAAGGTGGATAGTCAGCCAGCGGGTTTTTCTCCATTTTGGCTACAAGATGTATTGCGTAAGCAGCTAGCCTTCAACGGGGTGATTTTCTCCGATGATTTAGGTATGAAGGGCGCGGCGGTTGCGGGTGGTTACACCGCTAGGGCCCAAGCAGCTCTCGATGCCGGATGTAATATGATTCTAGTTTGTAACGATAGTCTTGGAGCGACAGAGGTGTTAGAGGGGGTTAATTGGCCCGATGCAGCTCAGGGTTTGAGTGCTAACCTGTTAAAACCGGATCAGAGTCGAGTGGCTAAAGCCTTAGAAGACAGTAGTCGCTGGGAGCGGGCTAAGGCCATTGCCCAAAATTTGATTTAGCACAACACGCAAGTCCATTTAGCTTGCTAGGTTAGTAGTTAATAATATACATGAATTTTTTCGGAGGACGAGAATGATCCTTTATCTTCATGGGTTTGATGCAACAAGCCCAGGTAATCATGACAAAATGCGTCAGTTGCAGTTTATTGACGACGACGTGCGCTTGGTCAGTTATAGCACCTTGCATCCTAAAAACGATATGCAGTACTTGCTGAACGAAGTCAGCAAGCAGATCGCCTCTTCAGAGGATAAGTCGCCTTTGATTATTGGGGTCGGTTTAGGAGGGTATTGGGCTGAGCGGATCGGATTTTTAAATGGCATTAAATCGGTGCTGATTAATCCAAATTTGTTGCCTCAAAATAATATGGTCGGTCAGATTGACCGCCCAGAAGAGTACGCCGATATTGCTAACAAGTGTGTTAAAGATTTTCGCGCCTTAAATAAAGGTAAAGCGCTGTGCATCTTGGCACGTAAGGATGATGTCAATGACAACGTCAATGTTGAGTCCACCCTTAAAGATTACTATTCAATAGAGTGGGATGAAGAGCAGCTGCATAAGTTTGTCTCGCTAGCGGGTCAATTGCAGTGTATTAAGGCATTTAAAGCGGGCTAATTTTGCTACGCTTTTCTAAAACCACCAATAGCAATCATGCTCTTGGTGGTTTTTTATATCGTTTGACATACCAATTAGTATAAACATTTAGTCGCTCAGCGAGAGTTTAGCGGTTCTGAGGCAAGGTCATTAAATGCTCCTCGGTAACTGCTCCTGCGTTACTCTACCTCCTATATCCATATAGTCGTGCATTAATGACATTCACCACATATATGTGGTTTGCAACGAGTGAAGAGCATAGTCGTTCTACGGTTAAGCCCGTTAACACAGCATCAGAATTGCTAAAACTCGCCATTCTGGAGCGTTTTTGGCTGCCTACTTCTGCGTTGAATAACTTTATAAGCGAATAACCATTATTGCTGCTATTCGCCTTGAATTAGTTTGCCAAAAATCGCTCTGAGTAGATCAAATTCTTATACTGATTGGTATAATGACTCAGCCCCTTTTTAATCACGGTTAATACTGATTGGTATAAGTTGTTATGGTTAAAGAGCACAACTTGAGCTTATCTTTGCTCATCGCTGGGCTTTAGACTATGTTATTTCTTATACAGATTGATATTCGGTTGTTTTGGATCTGAAATTGCTACTATTTACCAAGATTCGACTGCAGGCGTGTTGAGTGGTCGTACAAGGAATGTGTTATGAAGCGTGTCATCATTAAGATTTACGGTAAGGTGCAAGGAGTTTCTTATCGTGATAATGCACTTGTTCAAGCTAATGCACTTGGAGTGACTGGGTACGTGAGTAATCTAAGCGATGGTTCGGTGCAGATCTTAGCGCAAGGAGGCCATCCTGCAGTGGATAAGCTTATCAGTTGGTGCTATATCGGCTCAGCTACGTCACGGGTAGAAGAGGTGATTGTTGAAGAGGACGAGGCAGATGAGATCTACCTCGATTTTTCTATTATCCAGCTTTAATACGTAGCCTGTGGCAAGGTCGCAAGGTTATCCGTCACCTGGCTGGTCATAGCGCTCGGTTGCTGCATTTTTCTAATCTGAATGATCATGCCCATTTTAGGGTGGTCAAAGTAGTGTACTTCATCACTACGTACTCGGCGATTTTGCTGCATACCAATTGCGTAGAGGTAAGGTTTTGTTACTTCTTGAGCTGACACATCTGCTACACTTTCTTCAGTATTAGGGCTCATTAACCGTTCATTTTGTGTCAACGTTATCGTTTTATACCCTTCTTCGCGTAAGGTGAAGTTAGTTTCAATAAACAGATAATGCTGCAGATAAATATTTATCGTGCCATCAAGTTTCCAAACGGGTTCTTGGGTATCACTTGAGAATTGACTCTCCATAAAATCGAAGTTGCCAAACTCTGAAGCGCTAGTGTTAACCTCAATCGGCTGTCCGTTAAACTCGTACTGCTCTGAGTAATCATGCCCTGAGTAGAGTTTTACCGGAATCGCTCGGCTACGAGGGAGCATTGATTGCTGCCATGTCATATGCAAAAGGCTGGTGGTGCCTTTTTCACGAGAAATAGTAGCGATAATATCTTTGAATTGACTTTGGGTTTCAGCGAGCAGTACCGCGCCATCACCTAAATGCGCAACCGCAGGTCGTGGTGCGGCAATTTGCATCGGCACATCGGCTAAAGCTTTATGGTTGGCTTTACTAAGTTGCTCATTACAGTTGACGCTGTCAGTAGCCCAATCGCTTGAACTACAACCGTTAAGCCCCATACTCACGGCAGTTAAATCAGTGCTGACCATTGGCGTAATAAAGTCGACAGTCTTGCGTGTACGAGTCTCTGCGACTTTAGCAGGCCACTGCTCAACGCTCGGTGCATCGCGCTCAAAGAGATAGACTTCGACCTCAAACCAACGTTCCTCTGCGGCGCTTACAGCAGCAGATAAGCTGGATAAAAGGCTAACAGCTAAAGCTGCGCTTAGCTTGTTTTTAGATAGTCTTAACACGGTTATTCTCCAAGACGATGTTGAAACAACTGCTCAATTAACAGTTTAAGTAGTGCGAGCCTGTCTTTCGCTGTTTCAGAAGGCATTGCAAATTTTAGCTTATTGGGCCCGTCCATTCGATATACTTGGGGCTGGCTCTGTAGTAATCCGATGATGAAGGTTGGATCAACCTTATTGTTTTCACCGAACTCTATACTACCACCTTTAGCGTGCATTTCGATTTTTCTTAAGCCTAACTGTGTGGCCAAATGCTTATAAAGTGTCATCTCCATAAGATTTTTAGTCGCATCGGGCAACATACCGAAGCGGTCAATCAACTCAACTTTCATTTCGTCGAGTGCTTTTGCGGTTTCGCAGTTAGCAATGCGTTTATACAGAGATAGGCGAATATTCACATCGCCAACATAATCTTCAGGCAATAGCGCAGGGATCCGCAGCTCGATTTCACACTGATGGCGCAACATCTGGTTTAGCGACGGCTCTTTACCTTGCTTAAGTGATTTCACCGCATCTTCTAACATTTCCATGTAGAGGGTAAAACCAATCTTGGAGATATGACCGCTTTGCTCATCGCCTAGCAACTCTCCAGCGCCGCGAATTTCCAAATCTTGGGTGGCAAGCATAAATCCTGCTCCAAGATCTTCTAACGCACCGATGGCCTCTAAACGTTTACGGGCATCTTTGGTCATACGCTTTGGATGGGGCGTCATCAAATAGGCGTAGGCTTGATGATGAGAACGCCCCACACGGCCTCGTAGCTGATGCAACTGTGCCAGACCAAAGTTATCGGCACGCTCAATCACAATCGTATTGGCTGATGGTACGTCGATACCGGTTTCGATGATGGTAGTACACACCAACACGTTAAAGCGCTGATGATAAAAATCTGACATCACTCGTTCAAGTTCACGCTCTCGCATCTGGCCATGGGCAGTCACGACCCGCGCTTCAGGTAGCAGTTCACTTATCTCTGCCGCACGCTTTTCGATGGTCTCAACGCTATTGTGCAAGAAGTAGACCTGGCCACCCCTTAATATTTCACGCAACAAGGCTTCACGTATTGTGGGTTCATCGTACTCTCTGACGAAGGTCTTTACGGCGAGTCGTTTAGCCGGAGGAGTGGCAATAATCGACAAATCACGCATGCCAGACATGGCCATATTTAAGGTACGTGGAATTGGCGTAGCGGTTAAGGTTAAGATATCGACATTAGCACGTAGCGCTTTAATTTTCTCTTTTTGTCTGACGCCAAAACGGTGCTCTTCATCAATCACCAGTAAGCCTAAGTTTTCAAACTTAGCCTCAGATTGCAGTAGCTTATGAGTACCAATAACGATATCCACTTTACCGTCTAGCAAATCTTTCATGACCTGAGTCTGCTCTTTGGCGGTTTTAAAGCGCGACATGACTTCAATCTTAAATGGCCAGTCAGCAAATCTGTCCTTAAAGTTTTCATAATGTTGCTGAGCGAGCAGGGTCGTCGGCACCAAAATTGCGACTTGTTTACCATCATTTACGGCGACAAAAGCCGCGCGCATGGCAACTTCGGTTTTACCAAAGCCCACATCACCACAAACCAGTCTGTCCATGGCGGTTGGATTACGCATATCTTCCAAAACGGCTTCGATAGCCGTTTCTTGGTCAACGGTTTCTTCATAAGGGAAGCTATTGGCAAACTGAGCATACTCTTCTTGGTCGATTCGACAAGCTTCACCTGGGCGCGCTTGTCTGCGAGCATAAACATCAAGAAGCTCGGCGGCGACATCGCGAATTTTTTCAACCGCTTTTTTCTTTGCTTTAGCCCAGCTTTCATTACCGAGTTTATTTAGCGTTGCCTCTTCATCAGGGCCAACGCTATAACGGCTAATTAAATTAAGTGCAGCCACTGGCACATAAAGCTTATCGCCACCCGAGTATTCAAGCACCAAATACTCGGCCACTAAGCCACCAGTGTCTAAAGTTTCTAAACCTTGATAGCGCGCCACGCCATGATCTAAGTGAACAATAGGCTGGCCTACTTTGAGTTCGGCTAAGTTTTTAACTAGCGCATCGGAGCTAATTTGGCGCTGCTTATCACGGCGGCGACGCTGTGAGATCCTTTGACCAAACAGCTCAGTTTCACAGATTAAACTGAACTTGCCGCCTGTTTTTTTCTCAACGATACAGCCTTGAGCAAGGGGGGACACTATGAGTCCCACTTTTGCCTTACTGACAACAAACTCATCGAAGTGATTAAACAGTTTGGGCTTAATGCTGATCTTACCAAGCAACTCTAGAAGCGCCTCGCGGCGACCTTCAGATTCGGCGCTAAATAACATTCGGTCGCCAAGGGCTGCGTATTTTTCTAGCTCGGCTAAAGGTTGTTTGAGCTTATGGTTGGCGCAAATATCCGGTAGCTTGCTGGTTTTAGCATGGGCAGCCGTGCCAGTGTAGCTCTCATCTTTAAGCCCAAATCGAGGTAAGCCTTTAAAAGAGGCGAAGATCTGCTCGGTAAGTAGGTATAACTCTTGTGGTGTAAGTAGGGGTCTTAATGGGTCGACTCGTCTGTCTTCATAGCGTAATTCTACTTCATGAAGGTGCGAGTGAGTCGCCGCTTCAATATCACCTAGGGTGATCAGTTGGGTATTACTCGGCAGATAATCAAACAGGGTCGCGGTTTCATCAAAAAACAGCGGCAGGTAGTTTTCAATACCGGCAGGCATGGTCTTCTTACTGACCATCTGATAGATAGAGCCTGGTTCTTTGACTAAGACCTCAAAACGGCGACGGTATCTTTGTCTAAAGCCTTCAATTGCGGCGTCATCGGTAGGAAACTCTTTTGCCGGTAACAAACGAATGGCATTGATCTCTTTACTCGATCTTTGAGTCTCAGGATCAAAATGACGAATGGTTTCCACTTCATCGTCGAATAACTCGATTCTAAAAGGCTGGCTCGAGCCCATAGGGAAAATATCGATAATCGAGCCACGCACAGCAAACTCGCCATGTTCATAAACCTGCTCAACCCCATGATAGCCTGTGTTAATAAGCTGCTCACGCACATCCATTAGGCGGTATTTGTCGCCTTTTTCCAGCATCAATACGTTACCGGTTAGGAACGATTGTGGCGGCAGGCGCACCATTAATGTGGTGATAGGGACAATAACAACGGCGTGTTGTGCTTGTGGGATACGCGACAAGGCTTCAAGTCGCTGTGAAACCAAGTCTTGGTGCGGCGAAAAGCTGTCGTAGGGAAGTGTTTCTCTATCGGGAAAAAGCCAGATCGGTATTGATTGCTCACTCAGCAGATAGCCAAGCTCAGTTTCTAGGCTGATTGCATTAGGTGTATCAGCGGTCACCACTAAGGTAACCCCTAAATGTTGCTTAGCAATATTCGCGATGGTAAGCGCTTGAGCTGCGCCGCCAAGTGTACACAGCGTTTGGGCCAGTTTGGCACTCTTGACCGCTGGTGGAGTCAATACAGAAAAAGCATTCATTAAGGCGAGGAAACAAGTCCAGATAGCAGTAAACTTGCTAAGTATTGTAGAGGCTTGTCTCAGCTCATGCCAGTGAAAATTCTTTTTGGGTTAGCGTGATAATTGTCGTAGCTTGAGTTGTTTTTGCTGCAAACTAAGGCTGGCTTTAACCAACTGCTCGACATCGCTATCTTGGATCACACTAAAGCTTAGCTCCGCCGCATATTGCGTCGTGTTAGATTCATCAGCGTTTTCGACGAGTGAGCAGGCTTTAACTTTGGCTAAACAGAGCAGGGCGACGAGCTCTTCTTTGATATGTAACGTCACCTGATACTCTTGGCCGAGTGCTAGAGGTGATGGGCTCATCAAAGTAATGCCGCTGCCACCAAACTGCGTGCCGATGTAATGGCTGCCTTGGTATTCCTCTTTGGCTATGATGTGCTGCAACACCATATCGATTTTTCGAGATTGTAGTTTCAAAAATTCAACTACAGTTTTTGCATCATCATCGAGGTGGCGAAGTTGTATCAGGCAGTCTGATTCGAGAGCTTTTACATCGCTAATTAGCTGTAAACTTGTTGGTAACATAAAGCTAAGTTGCTCAGCAGATGGCAGCGGTTTGGCTTTGTCCCAAGGACTCAAATAGACATCAAATGGGTGATTAATACTAAAATAGGCGGTAGAGTCTGTTAACAAGGGGGTTGCCTCTTGTTTTTAGGGGGCTAATACCCCTATTATCGTGCGCATCTTTATGATTTAGCAAGGTTAGACATAAAAATGTCTTACAGTTTTAGCGAGTATTGGGACTTTTTTGTAAAGCCTTGAGTAATACTTGTCTCGTTTCAGTCGCCGTTAACAAGATAACGATAATGGTAATTGAGCTCTGCATTAGTTGATTTTATTTAGGTTTTTTAATGAATTTTTCATTATCGTTTTATATTGGTTATCGCTACTGGCGTTCCCGTAAAGCCAACGCATTCGCATCATTTATTACTATTTTTTCTGTTTCTGGCATTTTACTCGGAGTGGCAGCATTGATTGTGGTCAGTTCGGTGATGAATGGCTTAGAAAATCAGCTTAAACAACGCATTCTAGGTGCGGTGCCGCAATTAACCGTGCACTCGCAAACGCCCATCGAAAATTGGCCAAAGCAAGTGGCTAAATTGAGCCAACTGGCGGGAGTTATAGGCGTAACTCCCAGCATATCAACTCAAGCCATGGTGCAGTCGCCGAGTAATATTGGCGCAGCGCAGGTGTATGGCATCTATCCTGAGCAAGAAAAAACACTACTCAATACCACTCAGCGAGTCTTTTCTGGGAATTTTGACGCCTTAGAGTCAGGAAAGTACCGAGTTATTTTAGGTGCCGAGTTAGCTCGAAAACTCGATGTTGCACCAGGGGATAAAATTCGAATCCTTAGCGGTGATGGCGTGGTATATACCCCATTGGGCCCGGTGCCGAGTCAACGTAAGTTCACCGTCGCAGGTGTCTTTGAAATGGGCTCACAAGTCGATGCGACCCTGGCCTATGTTCATCACGATGACGCTCAGCGACTGATGCGTCAAAAGGCTGGAGAGGTCAAAGAGCTACGACTGTATCTAGACGACCCATTTAATGCCGCCAAAATTGCACCTGAGGTGACAGCGCAATTTAGCACCCCTGTGAGTACTACTGATTGGCGTGATACCTATGGCCATCTGTTTGGTGCGGTGAAGATGGAAAAGAACATGATGTCTTTGATGCTCAGCCTTATTATTGCTGTAGCGGCGTTTAACATCGTTTCAGCCTTAGTGATGATGGTGGTGGATAAGACTACTGATGTGGCGGTACTTAAGACGCAAGGCCTGACAACGGCGAATGTGATGGGGATTTTTATGATCCAAGGCTCGCTCAATGCCGTTATCGGCCTTATTTCTGGCGTGGCCGTCGGCAGCTTGCTCACCCTTAACCTAAACACTATTACTCAGGCTCTGGGGATCTCCATCTTGGGAGCGGGGCAAAACCTGCCTGTACAACTTGAGTTGAGTCAACTGAGTTGGATCGTTGTTGGCACCTTAGTGATGACATTAGTCGCCACCGTTTATCCTGCAATTAGAGCGGCTAATGTACAGCCTGCTACCGCGCTTAGATATGAGTAGCTTAGATACAAATAAGCGTCGATACGAATAAGCGGTGATACGAGTAGGGCAAGAATAAGATATGAATAGCGAGTTAAAAATGAATCAAGAATTATTGCTGCAAGTCAGTCACGTAAGCAAACGTTATCAAGAAGGCTCGGTCGATACCGAGGTGTTACATGGCGTTGAGCTGCAAGTATTTAAAGGCGAGCAGCTGGCAATTGTTGGTAGCTCAGGTTCGGGTAAGAGTACTTTACTGCATATTATGGGCACTTTAGATAGCCCGAGCAGCGGCAGTGTAACCATGTTAGGTGAAGACTTATATAAACTCTCGAGCCAGCGCCAAGCACAGATCCGCAACGAGCATCTTGGCTTTATCTATCAGTTTCACCATCTGTTACCGGAATTTACAGCGCTTGAAAATGTTTCCATGCCAGCGCTTATCCAGGGGCAGAGTCGAAAGCAGGTTGAGGCCAAGGCAAAGTCACTTCTTGAGCGCGTGGGGCTAGGGCATAGATTGAGCCATACTCCGGCTGAAATGTCGGGTGGTGAACGCCAAAGAGTGGCGATAGCAAGAGCCTTAATTAACGACCCTAAGTTAGTGTTAGCCGATGAGCCAACAGGTAACTTAGATGCAAATAGTGGCGAAGCCGTTTATGAGTTGATAACAGAGCTTGCGGCGCAGCTTGGCACCGCATTTGTGGTCGTCACCCATGATCAAAGTTTAGCCGCTAGAATGGACAGACAGTTGCACATGAAAGATGGCCGTCTAGTGCAAGCTGAGGAACTTAACGCATGAGAGCTTTGTTGGCGATGTGGATAGGTTGGCGCTTTTACTTCGCCCGCCAGTCTAATCGATTTATTAGCTTTATCTCTTTCGCGTCAACGGCAGGTATTGCCCTTGGGGTTGCTGTGCTGATCGTGGTGTTGTCGGCAATGAACGGCTTTGAGAAAGAGTTAGAACAGCGCCTATTAGGCGTGGTGTCCCATGGTGAGCTTATTGGTGTTAACGAGCCTATTCATCAATGGCAATCGATAGTTGATGATGCCAATAAGGTGCCGGGCATTGTTGCAGCTGCACCGTTTGTGCGCATGCAGGGACTCGTGCAGAAGGTTGGCGGCTTTCAAGGCTTGACCGTACTTGGCGTTGATGTGGATACTGAGGCAAAGGTGTCCAATATTAAGCAGTTTATGTCGCCTGAAAGTTGGCAAAGTCTTGCTCAGCACAAAAGTAACAACATCGTCTTAGGTAAGGGCTTAGCTAAGAGTCTCGATTTAAAAGTTGGCCAGTCTCTAAGTTTATATATGCCCAACATTAATAATCAGTCACAAAATCGGATTGGCGCAGCAAAGAGCCACCGTTTTGTGGTCTCGGGGATTTTTGAACTCGGTGGAGAGCTGGATATGAGCACGGCTTATATTCCAATGCAGTATGCAGCCAAGACCTTAAAGCTAGGCGACAGTGTTTCAGGTGTGCGCATTAAAGTGGATGATGTGTTTGCCGCACCAAGATTGATCCGCGATTTAGGTTATAGCCAGCAGCAGTATGTGTATATTTCTGACTGGACCCGCACTCAAGGCCACCTGTATCAAGATATTCAATTGGTACGTATGGTGATGTACTTAGTGTTGGCACTAGTGATTGCGGTAGCGTGCTTTAATATCGTATCGACCTTAGTCATGGCGGTACGCGATAAGCAGTCTGAAATTGCGATTTTACTTACTATGGGCATGAAAAAAGCATCAATTATGCTGATCTTTATTGTACAGGGGGCGTTTAATGGTGTTTTAGGTTGTGCTATCGGCGGGGTGTTAGGCACGCTTATCGCCTTAAACTTAAGTGCGATAGCCCGTGGCATTGAGTCGTTGTTTGGCATTCAGCTGTTATCTGCCGATGTCTATTTTATTGACTTTTTGCCTTCACAGCTAAAAGGCGGCGATGTGGTGACGGTTATAGCACTGGCCTTTGTGATGAGCGTAATAGCGACTTTGTATCCGGCATGGAAAGCCAGCCAGACTCCGCCAGCGAGAGCATTAGCGGGTCGGTAGAAGCGATTGATAAATACAGCAGATACAGTAATGCTGATCTCTTAAGGAAGTTATTCAGAGAAAATTCGATAGCTTCGAAAGATAGCAATAGACTACAAAAGACACTAAGAGGACGAAGAGCACGAAGAAAAGCCACCCAGAGCTTTATCTTTTCTTCGTGTCCTCAGTGCAGCAAAGAAGTGAGCGCTTCGTGGTTTATTGCTTTTAAAGCAAAGAACCCAATTCCTGCTCGGTTATAGGGTCTGGGTTAAGAACTATCGATTAAATGCTGACGATTAAGCGCTATTGGTTAAGCGCTATTGGTGAAGCCAAGCGAGGGCATCGGGCTCATTGTCAAAGTAGCGAGTCTCTCCGGCAATAAACCAGTTACCTATTTTTGAAGCAATCTCTTGCCAGCCCTTATTACCATAAAGCGCAATCTTAACGAATTGATTGCCATGTTTTAATCCAAGTTTTAAATCATCCCAAGCGGCGCTGAGTTCCCAGCCTTCAAGTTCAGTTGCATCAAATAATGCTTTAATTTTTGGCTGCTTAACCTCAGATAGCGCCGAGTCAATCACTGGTGTAATCGCAAGGTAATCACTATGGGTTAACTTACCTTTGGCTTTGAGGGTAAGAAAAAACTCATCATTCATTCTTTCGATCCCGATGGAAAATCCATGTCTTAGGGCTGTCATTGCACCTCTCCTTGATTAGACAATTGAGTTGTTACCTTGATTAACGCTAAGGTTTTCTCCTTAATGCGTTAGTTTGCATAAGGAAGATTCAAGCCGTTAGCGGCTAATCACATTGATATAGAATGGTATCGCGTTTATGCTTTCGAGCAATTTAGTAACCCGTGTCAGAGCAAACCTGCTTTATGAGTTTGAGCTTAGTATATAAACGTAGAATACGAGCTTAAGATTTTTAGTTTGAATGTAGGTATAGAAGAGCTTGGGCATAAAACCAAGTCAAAAGGAATAATAATGGATCAGCAAGCATATGCAATCGGTGTGAAGGGACATAAGTGGGGCGAGGCAGAAAAGGCTCAGTGGTTTAACGCTCAAGAGATAAAACGCTCTTATCAAGAAGAGGTGATGACCAAAATTCTTGCGCTTAAAGACCGTTTTGAGGTTGCACAGTATGGTGCTCTTTCCTACGATGTTGAGCGCTACCCGCTGTTTGCTGTGAAGTCGTTAAACTGGGATATGAGTAAGCCAACCATTTTAGTAACAGGTGGAGTCCATGGTTACGAAACCAGCGGTGTGCAAGGCGCAATTCGTTTTATTGAAACCAAGGCTACTGAGTACGCTAAACATTTTAATATCTTAGTGGCGCCTTGTATTAGTCCTTGGGGTTATGAAACCATTAACCGCTGGAATCCCAAAGCGGTCGATCCTAACCGTTCTTTTTATCAGGATAGCCCGGCCGAAGAGTCTGCAGCCTTGATGGCGCTTTTAGCGGGACTTGGCGCTGAGATTTTTGCTCATATCGATCTACACGAAACCACAGATACCGACAACAGCGAATTTAGACCCGCATTGGCGGCGCGTGATGCTGTGGATCACACCAACTGGAACATTCCAGATGGCTTTTACTTAGTTGGCGATACCATCAACCCACAAGATGCATTCCAAACGGCAATGATTAAATCGGTAGAGCAGGTGACTCATATCGCACCAGCCGATGACGATGGTAAGCTAATTGGCGTAGAATTATCTCAATTTGGCGTGATTAACTATGCGACTAAGGCGTTAGGTTTATGTGCAGGCGTGACAGATGCAAAATATGTCACCACTACAGAAGTCTACCCAGACAGCCCATTATCAGATGCTGAAAACTGCATTGTGGCGCAGGTCGCTGCGATAACCGGTGGACTGGATTACTTGCTAACCCTGTAGCTTTTGCTTCTTAGCTGTGACCCTAGGCTTTGGTTTATGACTCTAGTTTAAGGCTCTAGTTTAGCATTTTGCAGTAAAAATGCGGCTTTAGCACAATAGCCTCGTCATATAGATGAGGCTTTTTTATGCCTGTATTTTCATCTGCTTGAAGAAATGTATTTGAAGTAAAAGGTCACTTTCAGTTAACCTGATTGCGATAATAATGACAAAAAACAGCAAAAGGAAATTTGCGAATGAGTATAGTTTTAGCTACCTCAGCTTTTGCTTTATCTCTCTCAGTACTTGTGCCCTTGAACGGCGATTCATCGGTGCTTATTGAAAACCCCAAGGTTACCCAGCAGCAGGGTTGCTTCAGCGGGACATTCTCCAGTTACGATGTGTGGAAAAAAGAGGTAAAGCAAAGGTACCAACCTCACTACCATACCCAAGAACAGATAAGTCATGCGATGAGCTCGTTCGAAGCTCGATATCCACGGCATAAATTTAATTATGCTCAGCGCGAGTTAGCTTGCAGCACGTTTACCTATATGGTCGATGGCATTCCAGTTGATGGCTTTGTGATTAAACCCAAGTTCTCAATAAAACCTTTACCAGTGGTGGTTTTTAACCGCGGTGGCAACGGCGACTTTGGCCGGGTAGGCTTCAGCGCTATGATGCACACTCTTTTTCCCATCGCGCAAGAAGGCTTTGTGATTATTGGCAGCCAATATAGGGGCTCCTATAGCGCTCAGCTCCTTTCTCAATCGGGCTCAAAAGCCGTTGACCGAGTAAGTGTCGAGGACGAATTTGGCGGTAAAGATATACAAGATGTGACTCACTTGATTGATTATATTCCGAGTATTGCTGGTGCAGACTCAGAGCGTATTGGCCTATTTGGCTGGAGTCGAGGGGGAATGCAAAACTATCTAGTATTAAAGCAGCTTGAAAATATTAAAGCGGTAGTGACGATAGCCGGGAGCACAGATCTGTTAGCTGGTCTTAGTCAGCGCCCTGATATGGAGCGTGTATATAAAAAACGTATTCCAGACTATCGTCAAAATAAAGCCGCTGAACTTGACAAGCGATCGGTGATTAAGTGGGTCGATAAGTTACCGACTAATGTCCCCATTCTGTTGTTACATGGCAGTGATGATAGGCGAGTCGATGTCAGTCACTCAATTACATTTGCCGAGAAGCTGAAGCTGAAGCAACATAACTTGAGTCATAAGCTGGTTGTTTATGATAAGGATGATCACGGCTTAACCCGCAATAAAGAGCAAGCGTACCAAGAGGTAGTCTCTTGGTTTCAGCAATACCTATAATTTAAAATGAGCATTAACATAATACGAGCATTAACCATCAACACAAAGTAGCAAGGAATGCGCAATGAGAGTATTTAACGAGTTCTGGTTTTGGTTTGGCTTAATCATTTGTCCAATCATTTTTATTGCGAGTGTCTTCAATACAGGTCGATTACTCGGTCATCTTATCTATCGCTCTGAGCCGTTATTACAAGCATTGAGTACTGCGCCTGAGCGTCCTGAGTTAGTGGTCAGCTTCGCTCTGGCTATTTGCAGTGTTTCTGAGTTTTACCGAGCATTTAGCCGCGCAAAAGTAAGGTTTGCAGGCTAAGTTAAACTGACTTCAGACTCGCTAGCAGTAATTGAGACATCTGTATCGCGGTGGAAGTGTTTAATATGTGGTCATATCAATAGTTTGAGTAAGGCGCGGCGTCAAGCCAGAGTTATAACATAGCTTAAAAAAAGAAAACGCAGCCATTACCTGAAATCAGGGGGCCTGCGTTTTTTAATGCCTAGAAAATAAACTTTAGCAAGACCATTGTTGCCTATGCAACAAAATTAGTCTAGAATTCACAGTTGTTGTATATGCAACAATAATTTTTAAGTAGCAAGTTAACTGGCTGTTCAACTCATGAGTCTGTTGAAGCAAGGCTTAACAGCTAACACCTAAGCCCGTTGTGGCTAACGAATAAAGATGCTGGAATTAGAGCAAGTGATGTTTGTGGAGAGAAGATGAAAGACAAAATATACCAATATATTAGCTATGCAGTACTGAGCTTAGCCGTACTTTTTTCGCTATTTTTGGTCACAACAGACAATATCGCCCCTTTCACCACGCAGGCTGCTGTACATAAGAACGTGGCGACAATAGCCTCTGAAGTCGAGGGCGTTGTGACTCAGGTTTATGTTAAAAATGGTCAGCAGGTGAATAAAGGACAGTCATTATTTGCCATCGAACAGAGTCGTTACCTTATTGCGGTAAAACAAGCCCAAGCTGAACTTGACCAAGCGCTGGAATCTAATTCGGCAAAAGGACAGCAGCTTGTTTCGGCTGAGCAGCTTACCTCCCAGCGCACATTAGAGAAATTAAATGCTAGCCGTAAGATGGAGCGATATGAGTCATTATTAAAGCAGGGCACAGTGACTCAGCAAGAGTTAGAAGATGCACAGCTGGCTTATAAAGTATCTGTCAGCACAGAATCAGCAGCCAAAGCTGAAGTGAAGCGTATTCAGGTAGAGCTGGCAACAGAGCAAGACAATGCGGCGATAGAGCTTGCCAAGGCTAAGCTAGCTCAAGCTCAGCTAAGCCTTGAGCATACCGTCATTAAAGCCAAACTGGCGGGTTCTGTGAGTAATTTGCAGCTACAAACGGGTAGTTACTTAGCAGCAGGGGCGAGTGCTATGTTTGTTGTCAACGAACAAGACTCATGGCTTAGTGCGGACTTCAATGAAAAAGGCATTGCGCACCTTAAAGCTGGCGCCCGAGTTGCTGTGGTTTTCGATGCCTTGCCGGGAAAAGTGTTTCAGGGAAAAATCATTAATCAAGACAGTGCCATTTACGATTCATCGAGTCAGCTCAGCCAGCTAGCCGATGTGACTAACAGTGACAGCTGGATCAGAGAACAGCAGAAAATTCGCACTCGCATCAGCGTCAATGAGCAAAACCCGCAACTGATTTCGGGTTCTAGAGCCAGTGTGATGGTAGAAAATGGTAATTGGCTGGTGGATACTTGCGCCAAGCTCTGGATGCACTTAGTTAGCTATTTTCACTATATATACTAACGCTGCGTGTTGATGAGTGTATATCACAACGATTTATTCCACATGCAGTATTCCTGGGGCAGAAATTCCAGTGCCCGTTTTCCAATGCCAGTTATCCAAGATAGTCTTTCAGTGGCTAATTATTGTGTGCAAGTATTATCAGTGGGTGCTAGAGCAATCAAAGACAGTCTTTGGGTGTGAGTATGCTTAATAGTAAAGAAACCCGTTCAAAAAACAGTTTAGTAAGCTGTGTTGCAAACACTACTGCAAACTGTTTTCGAAAGATCTCAGCAAAGAACACCTATCTAAGACATGAACAGAGAAATGAAGCGATTAGAATCACTTTAGTCATTTTGCTTTGTATGCTGATTGGCAAAGTCTTTAGTTTTGATTCGAGTGTTTACCTTGCACTCTACCCAACCATAGTCATGACAAAAGTGAAAGACTATGCATGGGTCAGTCTTTTTAAAACCTTCGCTCCCACTTTTGTTTCTGCTTGTGTGGCTTTAACCGTGGTGGAGCTATTCCAGTCACATCCGTTTGTCGTGTGGACAATAAGCTTACTGTTTATTGATTGGATGCGTAAAAAAGCCGATACACCCGCTAAACGTGGCGGCTTGATCATGCCTATTTTTAACTGGATCTTGATTGTGATTTTTTCACAGTTCAGTACTCAAAGCATGCCAGACAGAGTCAGTGAAATCTTATTGTCTATGGTGATTACTGCTTGTGTGGCTAAGCTGGCGGTTAAGCTACTCCCTGTGACGAACATGCTAAACCCTGTGGCATTTAAGCCACAAAAAGTCACCTACCAGCAAAGACTCGTGACGTTAGGTTTGATTGGCAGCGGTATAGCCTTATTGATGAATATCAATCTGTTGACGGCCACTTTTTGTATGGTGCCAGTTATTGCTGCGGCAACTCAAAATGATCGCCTGGCTTTTAAAATGGTGATCTCTCGTCGATTTATCACCCAAATTGGCGGCTGTGCGATTGCCGTATTAGTGAGTATTTTACTTGCTAATCATCAGGCGATTATCAGTTATTATGCACTGGTTGTTGGCGCCGCAATACTGGCCATTGCAGTATTGATGGTGACAGGAGAAAATAGTCAAAGAGAGTTCCATGGTGATGCGCTTTTAGCCACAGTGCTGCCCATTCAACTTTATATCGGTACTGTCAACATGGGCTTAGAGAGTATCTTTCTAAGAGCGTGGGAACTGGCGGTTACTTTAGGTATATTATTCTTATTATTTCAATTATCTAACAGAAGAGAGCCCCATGTCACAGACGAGCAAAATGGTGCCAGAGCTTGAAGCAAGTACATCATTTATGATGGGATTAGCCTACAAACAATTTAGAACCTTGGCTAACCAAGCCTTGTCGGTAGAGCTTGGAATAAGTTTAGAAATGTTAGGTGCACTTAGGGTATTAGCCCATAGCGGTGAGATCCCGCAGCAAGGCTTAGCAGAAAGTCTGCAGCGTGAACGCTCGGCGACTAAGCGCTTAGTGGATAATTGTATTAAGCGCGAATTGATCAGCAGTTATAAAAGTGAAACCAATAAAAAAGCAAAATACTTAATGATCACCGACAAAGGCTTAATGATAAAAGAGCAGGCTGGCACCATACTGTCTGGAATTATTGAACAGTTTTATCAGCCTCTAAGCGCCCAAGAGCGAGATACCTTATTAGTGCTTTGTCGTAAACTGATTAAGGACGATATTTATTTGGGCAATGATTAATGTTATCGGCTAAAACTTTGTAGGACCTAGGACCTAGGACCTAGGACCTAAAAGCTGTTAGCACTCGAGCCTATAACCTAGAGCCTACGACGTCTTATTCCGCTTCCGAAGCGATAACCGCTTTAATCCCTTGAGAGTGGATTTTGACGCAAATGCCATCTCTCTTAAAGGCGATAGTTGGATTGGCTAAACGCTCTTTATCACCTTTAGGTGAACTCATTTTCACCTTAACCTCAGTTTCTCCCGCTAAAACCGCGGCGAGTTGCGGTGCGTGAGCCAATAACGCTTGGCTTAGTGTATCGCAGTCTATTGCGCCACAATCGAGTACTAACTCAATATGCTCCCAGCCTTCAACCGGATAGACTTTGTCACTTGGGTAGGGCAGCTCGACACACTCAATCGAACTAGTGCCCATAATTAAAGGTGTATTTAGCTCAATGATCAGAATTGGGCGGCCGTTAATCATATTATCTGAAATGATGTTACCGACCTTGGCAAACTCATGGCGCAGTTCATCTGCGGCCTCAGGGCTATTAACGCGAAGTGCGCTGTGGTCACATTCAAGTTTGAGTGAGTCTAGGCCTAACTCTTGAGTAAATGCTTGTATGCGCTGGCTAAATGTCGGCCAGCTGCCAATTAATTCTTGGTATGTCATAGGGTGTGCCTTAACGCAAATGGGCATGGAATAAAAAGTGGAAAATAGCTGTTAATGGGAACAGTGACTAGCTCTTAAGGCCAGATCTCAATCGGGGTGCCGGGCTCAATCGCTCGCCAAAGCTCGTCCATTTCGGCGTTGGTGATCGCGATACAACCATCGGTCCAATTATACATCTGGGCTTCTTCTGGAGTTAGGCTGGAATTTGGGTTTTCACCGTGGATCATAATTTGTCCGCCGGGGCTAATGCCGAGGGCATCCGCACGTAATTTGTCTTCATCATTTGGGTAGGATATATGGATCGCGCGATAGTAAGCACTATCAGACTTTTTGTAATCCAGAATATAACGGCCTTCAGGGGTACGTTGATCGCCCTCTGTCAGCTTATGACCCACAGGGTTATCGCCCATGGCGATACGGTATTTCTTTAGCACTTTACCTTGGCGAAGAATTGCCATGCTTGCTTCAGACTTAGTCACAATCACTAAGTCGGCTTTACCACTGGCCATTGCACTTGCGAAAGTAGCGTTTGAAAAGAAGGTGCTTGAAATTAGCATCAGCAAGCTGAGCGATAAAACAATAAAACGCATGAAAAACCCTGAGCGAAATGGCTAAAAATCGATGAGTGACTGGCTCTATATTACCTTAAAAAAGCACGGCTGTTGATGATAAAGGCTAAGATTATTTTTGAGCTCACCCTATATGCGTGTCACACTATTCATATCACCAATCTTAAATGCCTTGATTAGTCAGATTAAACAGACGGAATCATCGCTAAATTTTTGCAAGGATTTGTTGTAAAAATGGCAACAGAGAAAGATCCAGAAAGTTTGTTAAAGCTTAAATTACGCCGGGTAATTTTCGGTACCGATACTCGAGCCGGACGTTACTTTGATATCAGTTTGATGGTCTGTATCGTGATGAGTGTTCTGCTCGTCTTTCTTGATACCGTGGCTAAGGTGCATGAGCGATATGGCGATATTATTGTCATTATGGAGTGGGGCTTTACCTTTATTTTTACCATAGAGTACCTATTAAGACTCTACTGCTCGGCTAAGCCACTCAGTTACGCTAAAAGCTTCTATGGCGTGGTGGATCTGTTATCGGTATTACCGACCTATTTAGCCCTGTTCTTCCCTGGGGCTAACTTCACCATGGTCATTAGGATCTTGCGTTTGTTCAGGATCTTCCGCGTATTAAAGCTACTGCGTTATTTAAGCGAAGGTAACTTACTATTGCGTGCCATGATGCAATCGGGACGTAAGGTTTTTATCTTCTTTTTCTCGGTGAGTCTAATTGTGGTGGTATTGAGTGCGGTAATGTATGTGGTAGAAGGGCCTAACAACGGCTTTACCTCTATTCCTAAATCGATTTATTGGACCATTGTGACTATCACCACCGTAGGCTATGGTGATATTACTCCTGGCACACCACTCGGCCAGGCCATTGCGGCTTTTACTATGCTGCTAGGTTACTCAATTATAGCCATTCCAACGGGTATTTTAACTGCGGAAATTTCACAAGAGATTGGCCGGACACGAGATTTAAGGCGCTGTAGTAACTGCCTTAAAGTGGGCCATGAAAATAATGCGCTCTACTGCGATCAATGTGGCAGTGAGTTAGAGAGCGAACTGTAAATACTAAAATTAAAGGATTAGAGGTGTTATGGCTGTAGCCAAGTTTGTACAGGGATCGATTTTACGCCATATTTTGGTGATGAGTTCCACCGCGGCTATCGGCATTTCGGCGCTGTTTGTGGTCGATTTATTGGATATATTTTTCCTCAGTCTACTGGGGGAACAGGAACTTGCAGCGGCAGTTGGCTACGCTGGCACCATCTCATTCTTTACGACTTCCATCGGTATCGGCCTCTCAATTGCCCTAGGGGCTTTGGTCTCGCGCTCCATTGGCGCCAAACAAGCAGAAAAAGCTAAGCGCTTACTATTAAACAGCCTCGTTGTAACTTTTTTGATGAGTCTATTGGTGGCGTTTAGCGTGTATATGTTTATTCCAGAACTATTGAGTCTGGTAGGCGCAACAGGCAAAACCGCTGAACTTGCCGAGAGTTATCTTAATATTCTGGTGCCATCACTACCGCTTATCTGCCTAGCAATGGCGCTAGGTAGCGCGTTAAGGGCGGTGGGCGATGCCAAGTTGTCTATGGTGTCGACCTTAGTTGGCGGTGGTGTGAATGCGGTTTTTGATCCGATATTTATCTTCATGTTTGCTATGGGAATTGAAGGTGCGGCTGTTGCCTCGGTAATGGCTCGATTTGCCGTGTTTGTGGTTGCGGCCCGAGGCGTTGTGTTCAAGCACAAGCTATTAGGGCGCTTTAATATCGAACACTTTGTTGAAGATTTATCTCCAATCTTTGCCATCGCAGGTCCTGCAATGCTCACTAACGTAGCGACCCCTATCGGTAATGCGGTAGTGACGCGCGCCATCGCTGATTTTGGTGATAGCTATGTGGCCGGGTGGGCGGTTTTAGGCCGACTGATCCCGGTATCATTTGGCATGATATTCGCGCTTTCTGGCGCCATAGGGCCGATTGTTGGGCAAAACTACGGTGCGCTGGAATTTGAACGGGTTAAAGAGTCATTGACCAGAGCGATACAGTTCTGCGCTGTCTATGTACTAGCTGTATCGCTGCTCTTGTTCTTAACTCGTCATCAAATTGTCAGCGTGTTCGATATGAAAGGTGATGCGGCGGATCTGATTTTGTTCTTCTGCTCGTTTATAGCGGTATTCTTTATTTTCTCAGGTATTTTATTTGTCGCCAATGCCTCATTTAATAACTTAGGTAAGGCCAAATACTCGACTCTGTTTAATGTTGGTAAGGCGACCTTAGGCACCATTCCATTTGTTTATTTCGGTGCGCAGTGGGGCGGGGTTTACGGAGTGTTGATTGGTCAGGCACTAGGTTCGATTATTTTCGGAATAGTGGGGGTGCTGGTGGCGTACAGATTGGTTGAGCGGGTTAAGGCTGCATCTATTGCAACTGCTGCTGACGTCACTGAATTCGCTAAGGCTACAGATAAGACTAAAGATAAGGCCAAGGGCAAAACCAAGGATAAGAGCGAGTTTGATGAGGAGCTAAGTTTGAGTGGTCAAAGCCCACTTTCTTCCTCTTGTGCCAACATGGCAATAGTCAATGAGGAGCAAGACTGCGAGGGGAGTAATGAAATAGCTGAGCTTATTGGCGTTAAAGAGGAAAGTGCTCCAAGCAAATAAGCTCAATCAAACGAGAAAGACTGCGCGGGCATGCCGATATTTAGTTAACTGACGCCGCTTTTTCTTCGTTTGTTTCTACTGGTGCGTCATTTGTCGCATCAGTTGTCTCTTGTGCAGCAGCTTGCTCTGCCGCTTCGGCTTCAAGTTTTGCTTGCTGCTCCGCACGCTCTGCTTTAGACACGTATTTTTTGATCGTAGGCGCAGTGTGCTTATTAAGGCGAGCCTTAGCACGTTTTGCAGTCTTTTTGATCATCTTCTGTTTTCTGTTCATGAGTTCTCTACGATATGCCTATTAATAACGTCTATATGATGTCTATTGTGGCACATTCTGCGCCAAGCTAGAAATCGGAGGCGAATTTTACCCTAAACAAGGCGTAACCGCTACCGCAGTATTGTGATTAACAATCTCGCCTCCAAGAACCTAAGGTTGTTTAGCTTGTGGGGTCGGCGCGAAATTGCACCGTAAGACCATAGGCATGGCGCCTTCCATGCTACTTAATTTTCCAAAATTACTCAGAGTCGAGCACTTTGTTATACTGAATTTTTTGTGATTTGATATAAAATGGCTTCAAAGCATCAATAGTGGTGCACGATAAAGTCTTAAGATGAGTAATAAAGCCGCATGAATCCACCAAGCAATATCACTTTTTTCAGTCGTTTTGAGACTGATATTCTAGCCGGTAACAAAACCATCACCTTACGTGATGAGTCCGAGTCTTATTATCAAGCTGGGCAGCGTGTGAGTGTGTCTAATTTAGAAGATGGTCGCTGCTATGGCGAGCTTGATATTCTCTCAGTTAGCCGCGTGGCTTATGATGACTTAAATGATACGCACGCAGAGCAAGAAAATATGAGTTTAGCTGAGCTTAAAACCTTAATTAGACAGATTTATCCGGGTATTGAAGCCCTATATCTCATTCATTTTAAATTGGTTTAATTCACTTTAAATTGGTTTAGTTCAACTTATCTCTAGCTATTTTGTCACTAAATTATTGTAGTGTGCAGTTATTCAAAACTCTGGTTTCTGAATAACGATAATTCATGCAAAATCCCAAAGCAGACAGTAGACTTGCGTTATTCAACAGAATAACACAAGTCTATGTCGCTGATGGCAAAAGATACTTCCAAAAAAGCAGAACAAGATAATGTTCGTGCGAGTTTAATTCGAGCGGCATATCGTTGTTTTACCGCCGCAGATTACGACAAAGTTAGTATCCGACAAATTAGCGAATTAGCCGGTGTGAATATGGCGATGATCCGTTACTACTTCGGTAATAAACTGGGTTTGTTTGAGGCGATGGTGACTGAACATATCCATCCTATCCATCAGCGCGCAAAAGCATTACAACAATCTCACGGTAAGCCGACGGTGGCAGATATTGTCGCTGAGTTTTATCAAACAATGATCCCCAATCCAGAGTTTCCGCGCTTTTTATTTCAGCTGATGAGTTCAGACCACTCATCAGAGGCAAAGGCGGTGATCTACAAATTGTTTGAACCAATCGCCGAACTCACGCCTATGCCGAAACAACTATTAGAAGAGTCGGGCGAACTTGATCCGCAAATGGTAAAGATGTCGCTACTGAGCTTAATGATTTTCCCCTTTGTCATGCCAACTCCAATGGCAAAACTACATGGTTATCAACTTAATGAAGAATTTTATCAACAATTGGCCAAACACAATATTGCTCTGCTCGAACATGGTTTGTCTGGAGGAAAGCATTAATGTCTAGCTATAAAGGAAAGCGCTGGTATTTCTTCCCTGCATTGGCAGTTGGCTTTGTTGTGCTTATTTTAGTGGTTAAATTACGCAGCCATCCGCCACTTGAGCTACAGGCCGAGCCGAGTAAGTTGGTTGAGGTGATTGAGTTAAAACAAGTCCCAGTTGTTGCACAGGTCGACGCTTTTGGCCGAGTGAGTCCTAAGATCCAGTGGCAGTTATTACCCGAGGTTGGTGGGCGTGTGGTGTATAAACACCCCGATCTTGCCGTAGGTAAAATCCTGCCAAAAGACACGCTATTACTTTCTATCGACCCGCTCGATTACCAAATTCGTTTGGCTCAAGCCCAAGCTGATCGTAAGGCATTAGAAGGTCAGCTCGCGGGTAAAGCCTTGCAACTAAAAAACCTACAGCTATCACTTGAGATTGAAAATAATCGCTACGACTTAGTGAAATCAGATTTAAAGCGTAAAGAAACCCTGCGTAAACAAAACCTGATTTCACAATCAGAATTAGATGGTGAAAGACAAAACTTGTTAGCGCAGCAGCAAAAACTGCAAGAATTAGATAACAGTTTAAACCTAATGCCGAATGAAACTGACATTCTTAAGGCGCAGTTACAGCAAGCGCTTGCCCGTGAACAAGAAGCAAGCAGTCAACTGGCTAAAACTGAAATTCGCCAACCATTTGAAGGGCGGGTAGCCGAAGTTAACGTTGAAAGTAACCAAGTGGTGTCGCCGCAGCAAGTTCTTGCCCGTATTAACGGCATTGAGGTAATGGAAGTTGAAGCTCAGGTATCACTCGGCGATGTGATGACCTTAATGAAAACCGTTAATCAACCTCAGGCTGAAATGGGACAACTGCCTCGAGCTGAGGCATTAGGGCTAACGGCGGAAATTACCCTTAAAGGCGCGACATATTCATTTAGCTGGCCGGCAGCGATTAACCGAATCGGTGAAACCGTTGACCCGACACTTGCTACAGTGAGCGTGGTGTTACAAGTTGAGCAAGAGTATCGCCAACTTAAAATTGGCCAGTCGCCTCCGTTGGTAAATGGCATGTTTGTTAGCGCTAGAATTAAGGGCGGCGAGCGTAACTACTGGATGGTGCCAGAGCGCGCACTACACGGCGACAAACTGTATATCATGAACCAAGATAACCGTTTGCAACTGGTTGATGTTCAAGTGTTGTTCCGTCAAGAAGGTCAAGCGGCTGTGCAAGGTGAGCTAGTGGAAGGCATGCAACTAGTGCTTACTGACCTTATTCCAGCTGTTAATGGTATGGCGCTGCGAACTCAAACCTCTAAATCACAAGAGGGGACGCAGCCGTGATAGGTTTTTTTGTTCGCCACCCAACAGCAACAACCTTGTTGATGTTAGCGTTCATCGTGTTGGGTATTAAGGCGTTACCAGAGCTTAAACGAGAGACATTCCCGGAGTTTTCAAAAAATTACATTAGTGCCCAAGTTGTGCTTCCTGGGGCATCTCCACAAGATGTAGAAGAAAACCTCTGTCTTAGAATGGAAGATGCAGTCGATAGTCTCGGCAGCATTACCGAAACCAAATGTGATGCGCTTGAAGGCGTAGCACGCATGACGTTAAAGCTTGAAGATAACGCAGACCTTGGTCGAAGCTTAGTTGACGTACAAACCAAAATCTCGGCGATTAAAGATTTTCCTGCAGAGATTGAACCGCCAATTGTTGAGGAGCTTGATTTTAATGAGCGCATTATCGACATTGCGGTAACAGCCTCGACCAGCAAGCCCGAGCTAAAAGCTTACGCCGAGGATTTAAAGCGTCGATTAAAGCTTGATACCAGCATTAGCCAAGTGGAGATCGCCGGGTTTTCTCAGCATCAATTGCTGGTTGAAGTCTCACTCGGTGCAATAAAGCGTTTAGGTATGAGTGTTGCTGATGTTGCCAATCAAATTGAGCAACAAAACGTGCAGCTGCCGAGCGGTACCGTTGAAACTGCCAGTAAGAACATTCTAATTCGATTCGACCAACGCGAAGTTGAGCCTGAGCGCCTTGGTAATATCGTGATCCGCTCTAATGCCCAAGGCGGATTAGTGCGTCTGCGAGACATTGCAACAATTACTGATAGATTTGAGTTAGACGAGGAAAGCATTCGCTTTGATGGCGAACAAGCGGCCATTTTGACCGTGTTTAAGAATAAATCACAAGACTCTCTGCGTTTAAAGGAGGAAGTGATTGGCTTTTTAGATGCAGAAAAATTGCGTACACCAAATGGCATCACCATTAGTACTTCAAATGATTTGAGTTCACTGTTGTGGGACCGCCTCAACATGCTAATCGAAAATGGCTTGCAAGGTGTCGTGCTAGTGTTCTTGTGTATGTGGCTATTTTTTAGTTTGCGCTACTCTTTTTGGGTGGCAATGGGTTTACCTGTTGCGTTTATGGGTAGCTTATTCTTTATGGCGCAAGTAGGCCTCACCTTAAACATTATGACGCTGGTGGCATTCTTAATGGCTATCGGCATTATGATGGATGACGCGATTGTAATTGCAGAATCCATTGCTGCGCATATCGAGCGCGGTTTAAGTAAAACTGAAGCGGTTGTACAAGGCGTAAAGCGTGTATTGCCGGGCGTGGTGTCATCGTTTTTAACCACAGTGTTTATCTTCTCTAGTATCGCCTTTATGGAAGGGGACATGGGTAAGGTGCTGCGGGTTATTCCGCAAACATTACTGCTTATTTTGACCGTGAGTTTAGTTGAAGCCTTTTTAATTTTACCTAATCACTTAGCCCATGCTGCTAAGGGCAAAAAGCGTAAAACCAGTCGCTTTAAACAAAAGTTTAATCAAAAGTTTGAGTACTTTAGAACGGTGCAGTTAGTGGCCGCAGTTGAATGGGTGATTAACTGGCGTTATGTGTTTATGGGCGGCGTGATAAGTCTGCTACTTGTCTCTATTTCGTTAGCCGCAGGTGGCGTGGTTAAGTTTGTGGGTTTTCCAGAGCTTGATGGTGACGTTGCCGAGGCGCGGATTATTTTGCCGCCAGGCGCAACGCTTGAACAGACTGAATTTGTAGTTAATAGAGTGGTGAGTGTTGCTCGAGAACTCGATGATAAGTACAGCCAGAAGGAGGACGGTCAGCGCCTTATTCAGCATATTACCGAGCGTTTTAACTTTAACGCCGATGCGGGAGAAAGTGGTGCTCACGTGGCAACGGTTAAAGTTGACTTGCTGAGCGCTGAGATCCGCCAGACCTTAATTAACACCTTTATCCGCGAGTGGCAGCAAGGCGTGGGTGAAATGGTTGACCCGATAGGCATTGTCTACAAGCAAGGCGCAATGGGACCTGCTGGTCGCGCCATTGAAATTCGCATACGCGGTGATAATCTTGATGAGCTAAAGTCAGCATCAATAGAAGTGCAGCAATATTTGAAGGGCTTTAATGGTGTGTCTGGTGTACTGGACAGCATGCGTCCGGGTAAAGCCGAAATTCTGATGACGTTAAAGCCTGGCGCAGAAGCATTTGGCGTTAATGGTATGATGCTAGCAAGTCAGCTTCGCGGCGCGTACTTCCACCAAACCGCCGACAATATTCAAGTGGGGCCTGAAAGCATTCAAATTGATGTGCAGTTAGATAAAGTTGATGCGGCCAAGCTTGAAAACCTAGCTAACTTTCCAATCACCATTGGTAGTGCAGGCGAGCAAGTACCGTTATCGGCGGTGGCAGATTTTAAGTGGCAACGTAATTACGTCAAAATCTCCCGACTAGACGGGATGCGCTTTGTGACTATTACCGGCGAAGTGGATACTCACTTAGCCAATGCCACTGAGATTAATAAGGCGTTTAGAGATGAGCTTTTACCTGAGCTGAAGCAGCGTTATCCGGATATTCGCGTCAGCTACGAGGGCGAAGTAAAAGAAAGTAAGACGACGCAAAACTCGATGGCTAGCGGCTTTATTGTCGGCTTGTTGGCAGTGTTTGCCATCTTAAGTTTGCAGTTTAAAAGTTATATTGAGCCATTAGTGGTTATGGCGGTTATTCCGCTAGGTCTTATTGGCGTGTTGTGGGGCCACTTATTGTTAGGCTACTCCATGAGTATGCCATCAATACTCGGCTTTGTAGCCCTTGCAGGGGTCGTGGTTAACGACTCTATTTTGCTGGTGCAATATATTCGTTATCACGTAGAAGAGGGCCAATCGGTGCATGAGGCCGTAGTGAGTGCTAGCAAAGAGCGCTTTAGAGCGGTATTTATTACCTCACTAACCACTGCTGCTGGCATGTTACCGCTGCTACTTGAGACCAGTATTCAAGCGCAGGTTCTGCAACCTCTAGTGGTCTCTATGGTGTTCGGTATTTTCGCTTCAACCGCGCTGGTACTCTTTATGGTGCCAGCCAGCTACGCGATTTTAGAAGACTTTGGCAAGGTGAGTTTTAGTAAAAAAGACCAGACGATCGAGGCTTAATCCTACTGGTGAATAGAGAAATCGAGTAGATAAAGCAAACAGATAAAAAAGGCGCTAAACCTAAAGGTTAGCGCCTTTTTCGTTATCGATTATTATCAATAAACTCGTTTAATTACATCTTACTTAGCATATTGAGTGTAATCGCTACGGAGTTATCCGCGGTGGTTTGTTTAGCATCTTCGTAGGTTAAATGCGCAGAGCCGTCCGCTTTATCAGAGATGGTACGAATGACGACCAGTGGAATATCAAACATGTCGGTCACCTGCGCCACTGCGGCGCCCTCCATTTCAACGGCGATAGCGTTGAATTCTTGACGTAACATACTGACCACGGCTTTATCGGCAATGAACTGATCGCCTGTTGCGATAATCCCTGAATGAACACGCGCTTTACCAATTGACTCTTTGGCAGCATTTAGTGCCAAGGCTTGCAGCTTTTTATCTGCATAGAACAAGCGATCGTCATAACCGTCAAGTTGGCCTTTTGGCGCACCAAAGGCGGTTAAGTCAACATCGTGCTGCACCAATGCAGTCGATATAACCACATCGGCAACATTGAGTTCAGGGCTCGCAGCGCCAGCAATACCAGTAAAAATAATACTGTTAACGTCAAATTGGTTAATCAACACGTAAGTGGTGATAGCTGCATTGACTTTACCCACACCAGAGCGAGCCACAACCACAGGTTTGCCTTCGATAAATCCGGTGTAATAAGTATTTTTGGCAACATTATAAGTTTGGCGATGGCTAATTTCAGGCAGTAGCTTTTCAATTTCAGCATCCATTGCGCCTAAAATGGCGATAGGTTTGACATTCTTTGTTGTATTATTTGCTGCATGCATTGCTGTTTCAGCAACGGCATGAAATGAAAGAAGTGAATAGATCAAAGCGATAACAACGACAGTGGTGCGCATCTTAGTGGCATTCCAATAGTTTAGATGCGCGCATCATAATGAGATAAGCAAATGGAGTAAATGGGCTTTATCGCTTTATCGCTGTAACGTGAGCTGACTAAGTTATATTTTTGCCGTGTCGGATTAAGCCTGCATCTTTAAGAATTGGATTACAGTGGATATAGGCATTGAGCCTAAGGTTTGCTGCAATACAAATTTTCAAAGTCAGGAATATTTTGCTCCCAGACAGGCGTATCTTCACCAATGATTGATTTTAGAACTTCAATAAATAACTTGGTTTTAATCGGCGCATCGCGGTGAGGATAGACAGCATAAAAGGTGCCAAAATCATCGAGGTTCAAATGAGTCATGATCGGGATTAGTTTTCCTTCAATTACTTCATTTTGAATCATCTGCGCGGTCACAACGGCAAGAGTGTTACCTGCAACGACACTCTTTACGACCATCTCCACGTCATTGACTTTATAAGCGGCATTTAGCTGAAAATGCTGGCTAACATGATTATCATCGAGGTAGCTAAACTTATCCATGAACAAACCGGGAGTTGAGTAAATGGTGGCTGGAAGCGACTCCAGTTTTGTCACCGTCTCAATGTCACCATGTTGTTGAATAAAGTCAGGGGAAGCGACGATTAATAAACGACTGCGGGCAATTTTACGAGAAATCAAACTCGAACTTTTGGGTTTACCAATACGAAAACCTATGTCGAACCCTTCTTGAACCATATCGACAAGCTTATCTTCTAATCTGAGCTCGCATTGAATATCAGGGTATTTCTTTTGAAACACAGAAATAGCGTCTTGTACATATTGGCGACCAAACATCATTGAACTTGTCAGCCTCAAGTACCCTCTAGGCTCAGAGTGATAGTTTTGCGCTAATCGGCGCGTATCGCTAAGTAAATCTCGTAGCTGTTTAGCCTGCGCTATCATCTCATTGCCTGCAGCTGTTAGCGATAATGAGCGAGTGGTACGGTTTAACAAGCGAACTCCAAGCTCCTTCTCTAACCGGCTTATTTGTTTTGAGATGACCGAGCGATCCAAATTATTGCGCTCGGCGACATTAGTAAAAGAACCGAGCTCAATCACTTCAAGCAATAACAATAAACGACTAGAAAAATCCATGATGACCTCGGAGTAATTGGTTTGACATTGGTGCAAAGTAAGCACCAATGTTGTGCTTATAATAGTATTTTTACCATCCAATGCAAGGTTTATAGTAGCTGCACTTACAGAGAGAAGGCTTTTTCAGAGTGACTATACTGAGACAGCTAACAACTCAATCAATGAGGCAGTTTACAATGAAAAAATTATCAATTACTCAGCACAATGGTATCGCAACAGTTGCTATCAACAATCCACCAGTCAACGTACTTACCATAGACTTAATTAATGAAATTAATGAGTTTGTACTTTCTCTTAAAGACTCCCGTGATACTAAGGTGGTGGTGTTTAAGTCCTTGCATGAATCTTTCTTTTTAGCGCACCTGGATTTGAATGTGATTAACGGCACACAAGGTGGCCAGGCGGCATCGATTGAGTTCAGCCACATGATTACAAACATCAAAGCGATGAAACAAGTCTCTGTCGCGGTAGTAGATGGCGTTGCCCGTGGTGGCGGTGATGAGTTTGTAATGGCATGCGACCTTGCCTATGGGACTGAAAATGCCGCGTTTGCTCAACCAGAAATTCACGTGAATATTCCAACTGGCGGCCAAGGCGCAGTGCAATATGCAAGAAGAATGGGCAAAAATAAAGCATTGCAAGCCCTGTTATTAGGTAACGATTTCACCGCCCAAGAGGCTGAAAATCTCAATATCATCACTAAATTTGTTCCTAAGGCAGAGCTAGATAGCTTTTTGGACATGACATTAACTGTGATTAGCGGGCTAGAGGTGCGTGATATCGTGATGTACAAAGAGATCATTGCCACTTCAATTAAAGATGAAGAGGCTGGCGCAGAGTTAGAGCTTCGTTATTTCTTAGAGCGTGCCAAAGAGCAAAAAACTGCAGCGATTATCGAAGCGTTTTTAAAGCATGGTGGACAAACCGAACGTGAGGCAAAAGATATGCCTGGCATTTTTGCCGACACTGCGGCTGAACTGTCTAAATAATTGTAGCTTCACTTATCATAAAGTGAATGCGTGGTTTTAACACTAATAAGCCGTCGTAAAGGCGGCTTTTTAGTGCAACTGAAAGGTGATTTATGAGATACGAAGGTGCTATTTACCGTCCGCCACCAGAGGCTGACGCTTATATTTTGCAATGTACAATTGGTTGCTCTTATAACAAGTGTACTTATTGCTCTATGTACAAAAATGTTCGTTACCGAGTTCGCCAACTCGATGAACTAAAAAAAGATATTGCTATGGCAAAGGCGGCAATGGGCGACAAGGTCGAAAAAGTCTTTTTAAGCGATGGTGATGCGATTTCATTACCAAGCGAAATGCTATTAGAGATTTTAGCTGAGCTCTATGCCGCATTCCCTAAATTGACTCATGTGAGTACTTACGCTGGGCCGCAAAGTACGTTGGATAAAACAGTCGATGAGTTTAAACAACTCAAAAAAGCTGGCTTAACCATGACATACCTAGGTGTGGAATCAGGCTCTAATGACGTGTTAAAAGCGGTACGCAAAGGCGTAACTGCTAATGAAATGCTAACCGCGGGGCAAAGTATCGTCGAATCTGGCATTAAACTTGTTGCTATGGTGATGATTGGCCTAGGGGGAAGTGGTGAGTATTCTCATTCCCATGCGCGGCAAACTGCCGAGTTGATTAATCAGATGAACCCATATCTGCTGGGACTGTTGACCACGGTAGCGATAGACGGGACGACATTATTTAGGCAAGTTCAACAAGGTGACTTTAAGCTGCTAAGCCCTTATGAAGTACTAGAGGAGATAAAGATCTTATTAGAAAACTTGCAGCGAGAAGGTTTACTCATTGACAGCACTCATGGGTCTAACCTATTGCCAATGAAAGGCACGTTACAGCAAGTAAAGGCAGATGTGTTAGGTCACATAGATAATCTATTGCTTGAAAAGAACAGTAATCTTATTGGCAAAGCCTACCTAGGACGATTTTAATAGCTTTAATATCGTGAGCATAAACTCAATGATATTGCCCAAATTATAGTTACACTTTCAGCAACTCAGAGTTGGTTAGCCTTCGAATGAAGGCTGATTACATTTTTTTGGATCCGTGTTACCAAGTAGCAGCTCTGGATTATCTCTTCACCGCTATCAATCGCCCCTGCGGGGTATGTGCAGATGCTGCCTGCTTTTATGGCTTTCATGGCTTTAATGCAGTCTTGATGCAGCTTAGGAGCTAGGTTATAGATGCTGGTGGATACATCAAGCAGGACATGAAATGCTATCGGTTACTTATTCTCATGTAGGGTTGACTAAAACGGCACTCTGATTCAGGCTCATAAAGGATAATGACGCCCTGTAAATCCGGAGGATTAGGGGGAGCCATTATTAAAACGTCTTGTTAAAACTTCAGAAAAATCTGTTCCATTATAAGGAAAATAACGTGCAGACTATCAATGATTGCCGCGGCAACTTTAACGTGTTGTTAGCGTTAACATTCCCCCTCATTTTCATGACAGCTTGTAATAGCAACAATGAGACTCAAACCCAATTAAACCTTTCAACCGAAAAGGATTTTGCTAAAAATAGTCGCTTACGTGCCAACCCCGAACAGGGTACCGTTGCTTTATTTCTTGAGCCACCTTCAGCCACTGTAGAAGATGATTCCAACGGCGAATCCGGCTCTGATCTCATCCCCTACAAATATTTGCGTACCCTTAAGCATACATTTTGCTATGAAGATGGTAACAGTAAGTCAAATCACTCTATGGTGCTTAACAATAGCAGTGGCGAGGAAGTGCTTAGCCTTACAGCCAATGATGATTGCGTATCGGCAATCATATCTGCTGGGGAATATCATTTAGTCATGACCCACGGCCAGCATGTTGATAGCACAGATCCTACCTTCTTAGTGACAATGCCCGATAGTGGTTCGCAGCCAGAAGCAAATAGTGCAAATTACTCAATAGTTTCCAAACTACTGATGAGCATTGGCAATGTCTTGATAAGTCCTGCTTATGCAGACACTGCAGATGATAATGTGACTACGCTTATTTCTACCAACGCATGTAAGAATTGTGATTTGTCAGGCGCAGATTTGGATAATGCAACATTCACATTTGCAGATCTTTCCGGCGCTGATTTGAGCGATGCCATCTTAACCAATGTAGACCTTTTCGAATCAACGCTCACCGGAACCAACTTTAGTGGCGCCGATATGAGCAATGGGGACTTTCGTGGTTCGGAAATGACCTATGCAGATCTCAGCAATGCCAACTTGAGTGGGGCTTATTTTTCAAGCGCGCAATTATCGCCAGCGGACCTTGATAAAGCGACTGTCACGGATACAGATTTTGATAACGCCAACCTTGTTGGCGCGACATGGATAGACGGAGGCATTTGCGATATCACTTCTGTTGGCTTTTGTAATTCAACAGTGGTTGCCGAGTCTGATCCGTGCGACTCTGTAAAGCAGGATGTTACCGATGATGGTAACACCGTCTATAAATGTTTATTGCCGGCGGTTGATAAAGAAGTTTGTACCACAGAGTACGGTGGTGTTAATGGTGCTACGCCAATAACAAGCTGTGAAGCAATAGATACTTCAGAGCTGGTAACCTCTGTTAATCTTGTTGATATATTCAGCCAAGTTAGCTCATCTTTCGATACCACTCTGGACAACGATACGCCTATGGCCATTCTAGCCTGGGGAGGGGAAGGTGGCATTGGCTCTAGTGGCGGACTCTGGACCTCTGGTGGTGATGGCGGTAAGAGCGGTTTTGCATCGACAGTCACAACCTTATCTAATTTTCTAGACGATTATGGCCAAACTTCATTCAATTTCTTTATCGGTGAAAATGGTACTCTGAGTAATGTCTATGGTGATGGCGGCTCTTCGACACTCGTCATGATTGCTGAAAGTAGCCCGTCTTCACTTGAAGACGATGTGATACTTATTGCTGGCGGTGGCGGCGGTGGAGACTCATCTGGATGGCTTAACGATGGCACAGATGGCGGCGAAGGCGGCGTTGCAGCCTCATCAATCATGGGGCAGGGAACCATTGGTGTAGGCCAAGCCATTATCAGTGTAGCCGACGGTGGCAGCACCGATGAATGGGGAAATGGTGGAAATGGTGCAGGTGACGGCAAAGATGGTATTGGTGGTCAAGGCGGTCAAGGTTTTCTAGGCGCTAATAGTGAGTGGGTAAATGGCGACCCTAGCGTTGGTTCGGACGGCAGGGGCGGTAATGCAGATGATAGCTTTACCGCTGCTGGAGGCGGTGGCGGCGGTGGTGGTTATGGCGGCGGCGGTGCTGGCGATGATGGAGCTGGAGCCGGTGGTGGAAGTTGGTCGGTCATCCCTACTATTACTTGTAATAGCACGCCTACTCAAGATACTGCACCTTCAAATCCAGGAACATCTGGTGATGACTTTGGCAGTAAAAATGGCGCTGTTGAAGTCTGGATATTTCCTAAGGGCTGTTAGCCTAGTAAGCCCCTAGAGCAGTAGACATAGCAGATAGAGCAAGCTAATAACGGGGGATTCTTCCCGTTCTTAGCCCGCTCAGCGTGTTAGCACATGGCTTCGCCATATTCGCCGTGGTAAATGGTTTTTACCTCAAACTTGGCAGCCTTCGAATGAAGGCTGATTACATTTACTTTTGTATCGTTGTTACACGGTAGCGTACTTGAACTGGTAGCTTCGTCGTTATCAATCGCCTGCCGCGGGCGGATGTGCAGACACTGCTGAAGCACGCCTCAAGTACGTCCATGTAGGCTCAACGAAAACATCCCTTTTTTCGACGGCTTCAACCGTATCTACACGGGATAATTGGTGTACTCATTCGGCTGAGAGGTTTGGTTTCTAACTTGGAAATGCCCCAAAATCACTCCGAGCTAATACTCTACACATTTTTCGGAGCCTACACTTTCCCTATCAAATCTAATCTGACGAAAGGCGATGAGAGCATGGTTATTTGAGGTGTGCGCTGGTTGAAAATCGAATTCTTAGAATCTGCCTGTGTTTTAGCAAATCTTACCAACTGTATAAAGATATAGTTTCGTAAAAATCCACCTTTTTTGAGACGGATGCCGCTTTTACCATAGAGAGCGGAAACAAAGAAAATCAGAGAGCGATTTATGGTTGACTTTCAGTGTGTTATTCGTATTCTTCGAAAGAGAAAATGCGTAAAAAACTGATTTTTGTGATTTTGAAAGGCGGATTGATTCCGCATAATAAGCTGTTATGTGAATCAAGAGGTACATACATTTGAGCTATGTAGCAGAATATAGTGAATCAAAATTAGAAGCCCTAACAATGCTTGTTAAATTTTCGATAGATCAAGGTGTTGTGGAGGTTGATAGTCAGTTGACTAATCAAGTTATTAATGTTGCGATTAGAAAGCTTCACGACTCAGCTAGTTCATTTCGTGGAGAGAAAAAGTATTTAGGTCACCCCGGCTGGTCTAATGAAGCGCTGGCAATTCTAGATGCTCATGATGGAGCTATCACTCGTTGTACTAGTAAGCTTAGACATGAGCATATTGTTCCAATTTCAGTTGTCGTAGAAAAATTGCTGTCTTATCCTAAAAATACACCGTTAGAAACCTTTAAGAAAATAATTCTTAAATACGCAGCAGTTGTAATTATCTCTAGTGATGAAGATGCACTCTTTCGAGAATACAAATTACAGAAAACTATGCCGGCCAACTGGGATGGGAAAGATGTCTTTGCAAGGTATAAAATTGTTGGCCTTTACGACAAAATAAAATTCACATAACAAAGCATTTAACGTTTTCTCTTCGCTCAAAGTATAGGCAAGCGCCGCTCACACCTTAATGCGGCGTTACTTTTCCATACCAAAGTTAATTCAGAAATTGCTAAATCAGTAATATCACTAACTGATTTTTGTTCATTTTCGAGTCACCGAGTCTGCGCTGACTCACTTATGCCCCAAAATTGGTTAGCCTTGGAATTAAGGCTGGTTACATTATCTTTGTATCCTTGCTATGGGGTAGCCCGTTTTAGCTTGTAGCTTCGTCGTTATCAATCGCCTCAAGCGGGGCATGTGCAGATACTGCTGCGAGGCGCAGCACTTCTCTATAACGGAAAGTATCCCTGTAAGCTCTGCGATGACGAATAGTATCCCTGCTAAATGGCCAGTTCGGCATCCAGCCTCTCGTTCGAAAGCTTGATAACTTCGTTATCTCTCACCATGTCATGGACGATCACGGCCGTATCTACACGTGGTAATTGGAGTACTCATTTTGGTTGGTGTTGCATGATGTCTAACGCGGAAATTCCCCATTATCATTCAGAGTAAAAGCTCATTCATATCGTATTAACGAGATTTTGGATTAGTTTTATTCACTGTTTATATGAACAGCCATAATGAAACATGGTGATTTTATCACTTGAGTTCTGTTTTTATTTCATACTTTATAAGTTGGTCAAAAAGCATTTTAAAGATAGA
>NZ_BPFA01000016.1 GCF_019655055.1 Shewanella sp. MBTL60-112-B2 | reverse complement strand
CTCGTCGACAGCAATAGCATCAATGTCAATGAAGAGACGCAAAACACGTCTTTAGGCCTCAGCGCACCAACCGATGCTGATGGCGATAACCTCACCATTACGGTCACCGGCCTACCGACTCTGGGCACCGTCACCCTCGCTGATGGTACTGCGATCACCAATGGCATGATCTTAACCGCTGGCCAATTAGAAGGCTTGCAGTACGATGCCCCTGCCGACTATGACAGCGGTGATGCCGTGGGTAACTTCACCTACAGCGTCAATGACGGCACTGTCACTGAAAACGGCAGCGTGACGATCACGGTCAACCCTATCAACGATGCTCCAACCATCAGTTCTGCCACCAACACTCGAGTCTCTGAAGAGGGCCTTATAGATGGTATTGCTGACGCTACTGGTAATACAGATACAACAGACTCTGTAACGGCAAGTGGCATTATCAATATCGAAGACGTCGATGGCGATGCATTGACAGCTGCTCTTACTGGCCCATCAGGCATCACATCAGATGGCCAAGCGATTAACTGGTCTTGGAATGTAGATACTGGAACCTTAACAGGCTCTATTGGTGTTGCGGGTACAGATTCATATCAAGAAGTGATGACAGTTAAACTCACAGCTCTTGCCGGGAATGGAACTGGTGAATGGAGCTATGATGTAACACTACTTGCACCAGTTGATCATTTAGACCCGTCATCTGAAGACAATCTGTCTTTAGATTTCGGTATATCTGTTGATGATGGCAATGGTGGTATAACTGATGGTAATTTCAACGTTATCATCGAAGATGACTCTGTATCGTTTTCGACTGTCAATTTAGCAGCAGATAATTCTATCGGTATCTATGACGGCTCCCTTGTCACAAACGGTGCAGATAACAATTACAGTGCCGATCTCACTGACAATATTAGCGGCTGGAATGCTACAACGACATTTGCTGACTCTGGGATCACAGCGGGCGGCTTAATTGTTTTCTATTATGTCGATCCGGCAGACCCAAGTGTGTTGATTGCATACTCAGATACAAGCGCAACGCCATCGGAATATGATGCTAGTAACCAAGAACAAGCAATCATCTTTACCCTTACGGCTAACCCTAATAATGATAGCTACCAACTAGACGTAGCTCAGTCTATCGATAGTACAGAAACCATTGCTGTCGCAAATGTTGATGGTGGCCTCGGCGGAAATACTTACGCAGCCTATATCTCATCAGGCGCGAGCGGCTATGTCATCGATAATGACATTAATGATGTACCTGCTGGTAATGAACTTGCCGTTACCTTAACTGCAAGTGACGCCTCAGGAGCGACTAGTGTCAATGGTAATAGTAACTCTTTTGGTGCTGGTAATGCCTGGGTAGATAGTGGCGAGACTTTCGTTATCGATTACGCCAACGATGTCGCCTCTGCTGCAGTTAATTTTAGTGGCGCTACCACTGTTTATTTCAAAGCTTTTGATGCGGCTGGTAACCTTCTAGGTGAAGGAACTCTGACAAGTGGAGAAACAATCGGAAATATTGGCTCTATCAGCTATATAGAGCTGACAACCATAGATTCAGATACAGGTAACCGCTTCCAATATAACGGGACAACAGCTGAAAATATTGTCAGCTCAACAGAGGATGTACAGCTCGACTTAGCCGTTACTGTCATCGACAGTGACGGAGACAGTAGCAGTGGCAATCTGGTTATCGACTTAAATTCACCAGGTACAACTCCTACAGCTCCAACTGCACTGCAAAGTAGCGTACTTTCTACGCTAAGTGAGACCGATCTTCTCAATAATGGTACTGAGCAAGATCTGCAAACACTAAGCTTTAAAGCTGGTTCAGACTCACTCAATGCTTTCCAGTTTGGCAATACTGATGATATCTCTGTCGATGGGATCAACGCCAATATCTTCTGGAGTCTCAACCCGGCAGGCCAATTAATTGGTACAGTAAATGGGAAAGAGGCTATCAGCCTCACTCTTAATTGGAACAGTATTGCAAGCGGTACAACTGGTGATGTTACTGTCACAGCTGAACTTCTTGAAGACTTCCCGCACAATATCAACCTCGATAGCCTCTCAATCACAGGTATTGAAGTAATAGCGGTCGATGGTTCAGGTAATACGGCCAACTCTAGCGTTAATGTGAATGTTGAAGATCATAACTTTGCACCAGAGTTTTTATCTGGAGCAGATACTGATGCCTCGCAAGTTAACCAAGATGTTTATGCCTTCAATAGTGTCAACAATAACTCAGGGGCTGGAACGAAAGTCGGCACAGTCATTGCTGATGATCTCGATTCAGGAGGGTCTCTTCAATATAGCTTTGAAGATGGTTCTTTGATTAACGGCATCTTTACCATTGACCCAGATACAGGTGAGATTACGCTTAATCAAGCCATTAATAGTAACTCCAGCAGCGACTATACATTTAACGTGTTAGTCACCGATGAAAGTAACCTTAGCGACACTGCGGTAGTTAATATCAATATCAACACTGTCGACGCTGTAGATGACGCTCAAGGTAGTTCATTTAGCGCCAGTGCAAGCTCTAGCGATAACTGGGGAACCGAAAACGGTACCCAAGTAAACCCTCTTTTCACCATTAGCGCGATAAACGCTGATGGGTCTGAAGGAACGGTTAATTACGCTTCTGACAACAACAAGCTTGGTGTTTCAGGAACACCAAGAACTGAAGGTGCGACAGAGGGGCAAATTGAATTCAATGCTGAAACAGGTCAATCTGAAGGCCTCGTCTTTAACTTCAATGGCTTAGTCAATAAAGCTACCTTCAATGTAAGCAACATGTTCCACGAAGAAGAAGGTGGTGAGCAAGGCGTTTGGAAGGCTTATTATCAAGGCCAACTCGTTGCCATGGAAACCTTCAAAACTGAAGGCAGCAATAGCGGTAAGTTCGAAATAGATACCGGCAACTTGGTATTTGATACTTTAGTATTTGAAGCCACTTATACCGTTGGCGAAGAATCACAGGCTGCCCCTAGTGATGACTCATCAGATTATTACCTGACTTCAATTGAAGTGTCAGGACCGGCAATTGCTGGTGATGCTCTGGTTGTTAACGAAGGTGATTCATTAGTTGCGACTACTGCCGCAGATGGTTTATTAGCGAATGATAACGACCTGCAGGGCGATGACTTTGCCATTACAAATGTTCACGGAACTGAGTTTGCTCAATCAACAAGTGTTGATATTACTTTTACCAATGGCGCTAGTGTCACAGTGCACGCTGATGGTCGCTACACCTTTAACACTAACGGTGCGTACGATCATCTCGCCGCAGGTGAGCTCGATACCTTAACATTTGACTACACGATTACCGATGATCACGGCGCAACGGACACCGCCACTGTCACCATTAATATTATCGGTACCAATGATGCCCCTGAAGCTTTTTCTAATAGCTATCAGGTTAATGAAAGTGAAACGGTTACTGGCAACATTATCACAGACGACACTGGCAATGGTGTTGACTCCGATATCGATGGTAGCCCTCTAAGTATTACCCATATCGATGGTTCCGAGCTGACATTTGTTAACGGTACAGCTACCGTAAACGTCGAAGATGGCAGCCTAACCATCAACCAAGACGGAAGTTTTAGCTACACTCATGATGGATCTCAAACTGCACCTGCCAACTTTACCTATACCGTCAGTGACGGCCAAGGTGGCAGTGATACGTCGAGTGTAACCTTCGATGTGGTGCAGACACGTGACTATGGTTTCGTGGGCGGCACAGATGGTGATAACGATCTTCAAGGTAGTGATGATCATGATGTGATTGTCAGTGATACCACTGGCATTCAAATAGTCGACGGTGAAAACTACAATATCGCCTTTATTCTCGATTCATCTGGCAGTATGAATGATTATTTAGATGATGCGACAGCACAGCTCACTCAGGTATTCACGACTCTCCAAGCAAGCGCTACAAGCCAACATGCTGGAACAGTAAACATATTGCTTGTGGATTTTGATTACGATACCAATTTCGCAATCTCTGTTGATTTGACAGACCCTAATGCCTTGCAAACTCTAAAAGATGCATTAGCAAGTATTGATGACAGTGGCTGGACTAATTACGAGGCAGCATTTGAATCGGCCTCTGATTGGTTTGAAAATGGTTCAGCTTCTACAAATGATGGCACTAATCTCACCTACTTCATCACAGATGGAGAGCCAAACTATTATCTGAAAGATACCGCTCTCGAAGAGATCGAAGTGTTAGATGTTCATCAAGATAGCGACATCTATCTTGATCAATTAATCAGCAACTACCAAGCTGGAACACCTCTTATCTCACATGGTGTTGAAATTATTGACGCAAACGGCGTGGTATACCAATGGGATCAAACTGGGAACGGTAATTGGCACAATAAAAAAGAAGTAGGACAACTTGAGCTAAATGGGCAAGGGCAATATATCGTTCGCGTTCCAACAGCTGAAGAGGATTCTGAAGCAGATGTAGCAGCCCAAGCCGCATTCCAGCAATTAAATGCTTTGTCATATGTCGAAGCTATAGGGATCGGAGGCGGAATTTACTTAACAAGATTAAATCCTTACGACTCAAATGCTGAAGCTACAGCAAACATTGATGCCAACTCATTAGCCAGCGTCATCCTTGGCTCAGAACAATTGCTCATCCAAGGCGATGACGAAGTTAACGCAGGTGCCGGTAACGACATCATCTTTGGCGATCTAGTCTCATTTGATGGCATAGATGGCCAAGGCTATAGCGCACTACAAGCTTTTGTTGCACCACAAATCTCTAAAGACATTGCAGATATCACAGTACAAGATGTGCATGAGTTTATCTCTAATAACACTCATCTGTTTGGAGAGAGTAATACTGATGATGGTGCTGATACCCTAACAGGTGAAGCGGGTAACGATATCCTGTTCGGTCAAGGCGGCAATGACACACTAATCGGTGGCCAAGGCGCAGATACCTTAATTGGCGGCTTAGGTGACGATGAACTTACAGGTAATGAGGGAGCTGATACATTTGTATGGGACAGAAACTCTATCGATAGTTCAGATCCTGCTGACCGCAATACCGATCATATCACTGACTTTAACTTAGCCGAAGATAAGCTTGATTTAAGTGATATCTTGCAAGGTGATACGGTTAGTGAACTCGCTCAACATCTAAGCTTTACTGACGAAAGTGGCTCAACTAGTATCCATATTGATACTGATGGGAATGGCAGCTTTGACCAGCATATTGTGTTAGATGGTGTCGATCTATTCGACAAGTTTGGTGATAACGATGCAGACATCATTTCTGGCCTGCTTGGAAATAATGGTGATGGCGCATTAATAGTAAGTGATTCAAACCAAAGTCAGCTTCTCAACACTCCAGTCCAACTTGACAACCCCTTAGAGCAAAAAATTATTGATATGCTCTGATAGTAGATAATTACGTAGTTATAAAGTCATAAAGACCACATTTATTGTGGTCTTTTTTATAACTATGCAAAACAGTAAAACCTTAAATAAATCATAAGTATGTTATGGGCACGTCAAAAGATTGACTCATTTTGAGATATTGTATACGATTCGTTACCCCACGGTAGGCTTAAAAGGATGATTAGCTAAAAAACCGTATAAAAATAATGGATTTTACTAGGAGTCTTGAAAGTGAAGCCGTTAACAACAGCTCTGCCTAAAACAGTATCTGAGATCGATAACTCAACCTCAATATCTAAAGAGAGCTTTAATCACCTCTCGAACCCTAGTGAATTTTCAACTCATGAACGGCCGTTTAATATTGCTGAAAATAGTATTATCGACAGTCCGCTATCAGGTGGTAGCTTTCAAGAAACAACAGTCAATACAGCCGAAGTCACTTCTATTGAAGAAACTGAAACACAAAGTATTGTTGAACAACTTGATGATGTAACGGAGCTGGCGACGACTGGCGGAATAAGTTACCAAAATGAAGGGGGAAGCAACTTTTCATCGCTTGATAGAAGTGCCAGCGAAACTATCGCTGCAGCTACATATGACACCAAAGGCTTTGTTCAAGACGAATCAATAATAAAACCATATGAAGAATCCACTTCAGATATTATTTTTCCCGATACTGAAAAGCCTGCAGAAGATCAATCACCTAGTGTAGAAGTTAATATTCCTGACCAAGTGATATCTGAAGACTTTGACGAGTACACTCTTGATCTGAACGCTGCCTTTAGCGATGTGGAAGACAGTGATAGCGAGCTGACCTATACCGTGAGCGGCAACAGCAACATTCAGATTGTGATTGTTGATGGCATCGCGACCATTACTAGCACTGGCGATTGGCACGGCACTGAAAGCGTGGTTATTACCGCCACCGACAGCGAAGGCAATAGCGTTAGCCAGACTGTTGAGTTTACGGTTAATCCGGTTATCGATATTCAAGATGACGGCGTTGTCAGCATTGCTGAAGACACGGCTACCATTATCGATGTGCAACAAAACGACAGCTTTGAAGGGGCAAACCCGGTTGTTACCATTGATGGTCAGCCCGCTCACGGTACTGTGACAGTTAATGCCGATGGCACTGTTACGTACACCCCAGATGAGAACTACAACGGCGATGACAGCTTCACCTATACCGTTACCTCCGGTGGCGTGTCAGAAACTGCCACCGTTGATGTCACTGTAACCCCAAGCAATGATGACCCGGTGGTTGAAGCCGAAATAGCAGACCAAGTATTACCAGAAGATTTCGACGAATACACGCTTGATCTGAACGCTGCCTTTAGCGATGTGGAAGACAGCGATAGCGAGCTGACCTATATCATGAGCGGCAACAGCAACATTCAGATTGTGATTGTTGATGGCATCGCGACCATTACCAGCACCGGCGATTGGCATGGCAGCGAAAGCGTTATCATTACCGCCACCGACAGCGAAGGCAACAGCGTTAGCCAAACCGTTGAGTTTACGGTTAATCCGGTTATCGATATTCAAGATGACGGTGTAGTCAGCATTGCTGAAGATACGGCTACCGTTATTGATGTACTACAAAACGACAGCTTTGAAGGGGCAAACCCGGTTGTTACCATTGATGGTCAGCCCGCTCACGGTACTGTGACAGTTAATGCCGATGGCACTGTTACGTACACCCCAGATGAGAACTACAACGGCGATGACAGCTTCACCTATACCGTTACCTCCGGTGGCGTGTCAGAAACAGCCACCGTTGATGTCACTGTCACCCCAAGCAATGATGACCCGGTTGTTGAAGCCGAAATAGCAGACCAAGTGTTATCAGAAGATTTCGACGAATACACGCTTGATCTGAACGCTGCCTTTAGCGATGTAGAAGACAGCGATAGCGAGCTGACCTATACCGTGAGCGGCAACAGCAACATTCAGATTGTGATTGTTGATGGCATCGCGACCATTACTAGCACCGGCGATTGGCATGGCAGCGAAAGCGTGGTTATTACCGCCACCGACAGCGAAGGCAACAGCGTTAGCCAAACCGTTGAGTTTACGGTTAATCCGGTTATTGATATTCAAGATGACGGCGTTGTCAGCATTGCTGAAGACACGGCTACCGTTATTGATGTACTACAAAACGACAGCTTTGAAGGGGAAAACCCGGTTGTTACCATTGATGGTCAGCCCACTCACGGTACTGTGACCGTTAATGCCGATGGCACTGTTACGTACACCCCAGATGAGAACTACAACGGCGATGACAGCTTCACCTATACCGTTACCTCCGGTAGCGTGTCAGAAACTGCCACCGTTGAGGTCAATGTCACCCCTGATAATGACGCGCCTGTCGTGGAATCCGATATTGCCGATCAAGTGTTGCCGGAAGATTTCGACGAGTACACGCTTAATTTAAATGCCGCCTTTAGCGATGTCGAAGACAGCGATAGCGAGCTGACTTATTCCGTTAGCGGCAACAGCAATATTCAGATTGTGATTGTTGATGGCATCGCCACCATTACCAGCACTGGCGATTGGCACGGCAGCGAGAGCATCGTCATTACCGCCACCGACAGTGACGGCAACAGCGTTAGCCAAACCGTTGAGTTTACTGTTAATCCGGTTATTGATATTCAAGATGACGGCGTGGTCAGCATTGCTGAAGACACGGCTACCATTATCGATGTGCTACAAAACGACAGCTTTGAAGGGGCAAACCCGGTTGTTACCATTGATGGTCAGCCTGCTCACGGTACTGTCACAGTTAATGCCGACGGCACAGTCACGTACACCCCTGATGATGATTACAACGGCGATGACAGCTTCACCTATACCGTCACCTCTGGTGGCGTGTCAGAAACTGCAACCGTTGAGGTCAACGTCACGCCAACTAATGACGCACCAGATGTGGTTGCTGATTCAGTTATTAATGGCACAGAAGATACCTCGCTCAGCATCAGTTGGGAGCAACTTAATGTGAGTGATATTGACAGTGCCACAAGCTCACTTTCAGTGCAGATCACTAGTGTGCCAAATCCTGCTAACGGTAGCTTACAATACTTTAATGGTACCAGCTGGCAAGCAGTCACTGTAGGGATGCAGCTATCACATGCTCTTTTTGCTGCAGGTTTTGTACAATTTGTACCGGGAAGTAACCAAGCAGATGGCGATGACTCTGCCACCGGTGTGGGTAACTTAGGTGATGCACTCGCGGACTTTACCTTTGTCGCAACCGATGGCAATAAAGTCAGTGAAGAATCAACGGTTACCATCAATATTGATGCCGTTGCAGATGCGCCAGACTTAAGCGCCTCGACAGGTCAAATATTTGAAAGTGATTACCTATTAAGCACGACGATACCCGGCCTTGATATCGAAGTTGGTGACTCAGTATTAGGTAATGAAATTGAAAATATCCTTGCTGATAATCAAGGTACAAGTGCAAACGATCTGATCACTGGCGATCAAGCCACAAGCAACACTATTGATGGCGGTGAAGGTAACGACGTTATTGTTGGCGGTGCAGCTAGCGACACATTATCTGGCGGCCAAGGAAACGATATCTTTTATGCTGGAGCCGGTAACGATGTGATTGACGGTGGCAGCGGTCTAGACACCGTAGTGTATTCAGGTAATTTTGCCGATTACGTCATAACCAGCAAGAACAATGACTCAAACTTACAAATCAACGATAACCGTGGCATTGATACCTCCATTCTTGATGCTTTAAACCCTGACCAAGGAGAAACCCTATCTAACGTTGAGCGACTAGTGTTTGCCGATGGCGTTTACGATGTGGCAGCTGATGGTTCACTTGAGCAAGTAAACTTGTTTGAAGTGCCACTCGATATCAATTTGAGCTTGGTTGATACCGATGGCAGTGAGTCATTATCTGCAGTAACGGTTACCGGAATTCCAGATGGTGTTTATTTAAGTAGCGGCACCTTAAACGCCGATGGCAGCTGGACGGTCAATCCGGCAGATTTAACAGATCTGAACCTAAAAGTCGCTGAAGATTACACAGGCAACTTAGAGTTCTCTATCAATATTAGTGCTGATTCCACTGAAAGCAGTAACGGTGACAGTGCCAATAGCAATATCGATTTAGATGTTTCTCTACGCCAATATTCAGTGAATAACGGCGCCGATGGTGATGATAACCTTTCAGGCTCAGACGGCAATGATGTCATAGTCAGTGACACCTCAGGTATTCAAATTATCCCGGGTGAAAACTATAACATCGCCTTTATTCTCGACTCTTCTGGCAGTATGGGCTCCGCCAACATTGCTACAGCCAAAGAGCAACTGCTAGAGGTTTTCACAACCTTACAAGCCAGCGCTACAGGAACGCACTCGGGTGTTGTCAACGTATTACTGGTCGATTTTGATACTGGTACTCGGGCAAATGTAGCCGTAAACATGGCAGATCCCAATGCGCTCGCTCAATTAGAAGCCGCAATGGCAACCATTAATGACGATGGCTCGACCAACTACGAAGCGCCTTTTGAAACCGTCACCGACTGGTTCCAAAATGGTAGCGCATCCACTAACGATGGCACTAACTTAACCTACTTCATTACTGATGGTGATCCCGGCAGTTACAACACAGATGATGACCTCAATGGTTGGGCCTATTATGGAGCAACTCGTGATGAACAATTTAGTTTTGCAGATATTATTGATGAATACGTCCCTGGCGTAGGTTACAGCTTTAATGGTAATGAAATCATCGACCAATACGGCAATATGTACTATTGGTATGAAAAAGACGGTGCAATGACAAACTACCAAGTAGGCAGCCTGCGAGTCGATGAAAACGGCGACTACTATATGGCTAAAATCGATGGTAGCTTAGGTGAAGCTGAAGCGCTTGCACAAGCTATTGCAGCGTTCAGCATTCTAAATGGTATCTCGCATGTTGAAACTATCGGTATTGGTAATAACGTTAATGAGGGTAACCTCGGTCAACTCGATAGTAACGGCAGACCAATTAATAACGTCGACATTGGCAATCTAGCTAATATTATTTTGGGCTCAGAGCATTCACTTCTGCCGGGTAATGACGGCGTTCAAGCCGGTGATGGTAACGACATCATCTTTGGTGATCTCGTAGCATTCGACGGTATTGAGGGGCAAAGTTTCAATGCGTTACAGCAATATGTCGCACATCAGTTAGGTCAAGCACCCGCAGATACCAGCACTCAAGACGTCCATGACTATATCATCAACAATGCGGCAGAATTTGATCAGTCGGGCGCCAACGATGGACACGACAAACTCAATGGTGAGCAAGGCAACGATATTTTATTCGGCCAAGGCGGCAATGATGAAATAAACGGTGGCGAAGGCAATGATCTGCTATTTGGTGGCGCCGGTAGCGACTTGCTTATTGGTGGCGCGGGGAATGACACCTTGATAGGCGGCCTAGGTGAAGACACATTAACTGGTGGTACGGGCGAAGATACGTTTGCATGGTACAGCAACTCAACCGATCCGAGCGCTGTTGGTGTTACTGACCATATTACTGACTTTAATCTTGATGAAGACAAACTTGATTTAAGTGAAATCTTAATAGCCAATAATGCCAATGAACTCGGCGCATTGATTTCATTCACATTTGAAAACGGCTCTACCAGCATCAACATTAACCTCGATGATGATGCCGATATTGAGCAACATATTGTGTTAGATGGCGTTGATCTATCAGAAAAGTTTGGTAGTAACAGTCTCGATATCATTAACGGATTGCTGGGTGATAATGGGGAGGGTCCATTGATTGTCAGCAGTGATGATGGCGCACAGCTAATAGCGCACCAAGTAGCACCACTATCTGATGATTTAAATATAAATGCTGTAATTAGCCCTATTTAAGCAGTAGTAACTAATTGTTTATGGAAAAATAACCGCCAATGCCTGATAATACTAACAATTGCGCAACACAGCCTTAGGGAAAAGGGTAAAAATTAGTGGCAGCATCCAATAATACTGAGCAATGGACGATCTCAGCCTCTCAAAGAGTGATGGTCGATCCTCTGCTAGATAGCCTAGTATTACTCACTGAGCATTTCGGTAGCCCATGCTCCAGCGACTCGCTGGCGGCAGGCTTGCCTATGCAGGGTCACGTGTTAACACCTGAGCTACTCCCTCAAGCCGCGAGTCGTGCAGGCCTTGCAGCTAAGTTATCTCGTAAGGGATTAAACGAAATATCGCCTATCTTACTGCCTTGTATTTTACTTTTAAAAGATAAAAAAGCCTGCCTACTGCGTGAACTTGATATCGAGCAAGATAAAGCCGTTATCCAGCTCCCAGAAACTGGCGGTGAAGAAACTCTATCTATAGAAGAGCTTGAGGCGCTTTACGTTGGTTACCTATTCTTGGTTAAGCAGGAATACCGAGGTGACATGGGCTTAGATGTCCATCTGCATGAAAGCAAAGCTCATTGGTTGATGCAGACGATAAAAGATTCGGCCCCCATCTACCGAGATGCTCTAATCGCCTCGGTATTAGTGAACTTATTTGCGCTAGTTTCTCCGTTATTTATCATGAATGTGTACGATAAAGTCGTTCCTAATTTGGCATTTGACTCATTATGGGTACTGGCAATTGGTGCAGGTATTGCGTACATCTTCGACTTAATCATGCGCCAACTTCGTAGCTATCTTATCGATGTGGCAGGCAAAAAAGTCGATATCATCGTATCGTCTAAGCTTTTTGCCAAGGCCATCGGCATACCACTCGAAAAACGCTCCCCTAGTGTCGGCGGTATGGCGAAGCAACTCGGTGAATTCGACAGCATTAGAGATATCCTCACCTCAGCAACGATAACGACTTTAGTAGACCTGCCGTTTGCACTCTTTTTCTTAACGATTATCTATCTTGTCGCTGGCGATCTCGCGCTTATACCTTTCTTAGGTAGCATTATTATTATCGGCTATACCTTAATCATGCAGCCAAAACTCAAGGCAGCAATTGATGAAAGCAATAAGTTTTCAGGCCTCAAGCATGGTCATCTTATTGAGTCTCTAGCCTCTATTGAATCAATAAAATCCAGTGGTGCTGAAGGTGTTGTTCAAAAAAGCTGGCAGCAGATGATTGGTCATACGGCTAACTGGCAACTCAAGTGCAAAAAGATAACCACCTCAGTGACCAATGTGGCCACGTTCGTGGTACAAACCTCAGTGATTTTTGTGGTGATCCTCGGGGTCTATCGCGTATCTGAAAATGAGATATCCATGGGTGGCATCATTGCGGCGGTGATTCTTTCTAGTCGCGCGATTTCTCCAATGGCACAACTTGCAGGCTTAATGACACGAGGTAACCAAACTGCCAGTGCTCTGCGTCAGCTTAATGAGCTAATGACTCAAGAAGATGAATTTGAAAACAAAGGCCACCTTGTAAGCAGACAGCGTTTGCTGGGCCAAATATCCGCGCACCATATTGGCTTTAGTTATCCAGGTTCAGAGCGCCCCATACTGCATCCATTATCACTGAATATCGCTCCTGGTGAGCGAGTGGCTATTATTGGCCGCAACGGTTCAGGAAAAAGCACTTTAGCTAAATTACTTGTCGGCCTATTCCAGCCAACCAAGGGCAGCCTAACTTATGATGGCTTAGACTCCGCTCAAATCCATCCTAGCGACCTGAGACGTAACTTTGGCTACTTACCGCAAGATATCACCCTATTTCACGGCACGATTCGCGACAACATTTTGTTTGGCACTCGCCAAGTTACCGAACATCAACTTATCCGCGCGGTGCAGCTATCTGGTGTAAGTTTATTTACCAATTTAGAAGCAGAAGGCCTAGATCAGCAAGTCGGTGAAGGGGGCCGCGAACTATCACGCGGTCAACGACAAACCATCGCCCTCGCCCGTGCGACATTAAATGATCCTCCCGTTCTATTAATGGATGAACCCACAGCCAGTCTCGATGCTAGAGCTGAAAAGCAGTTTATTCACGCCATGCACAATGTCAGTAAAGACAGAACCTTGCTGCTAATCACTCATAAGATGCACCTACTCAATCTTGTCGACCGCATCATAGTTCTCGATCGCGGCCATATCGTAGCCGATGGCCCAAAGGCCGATGTCCTCAAGAAGCTAAATGAAGGCTTATTAGCGGGAGCAGCCAAGCAATGAGTAAGCACTTAACCACACATGATCTAGAGATGGTGGATGACGTTTACGGTGCGATGATGACTGATGCGCCAACCAGCCATAGGCTCATTATCTGGGCACTTTCCGCCTTAGCAGTGACATTTTTAATTTGGGCTTATTTTGCCGAACTGGATCAAGTAACCACTGGTATGGGTAAGGTAATCCCTTCGTCGCAAGTACAAGTTATCCAAAGTTTAGATGGCGGTATTTTGCAAGAAATGTACGTCCAAGAAGGCCTGATTGTAACTAAAGGTCAACCTCTAGTTCGTATCGATGCGACTCGATTTCAGTCTGATTTTGCTCAGCAGGAGCAAGAGGTAAACAGCTTACTTTCGAACGTTATTCGCTTAAAAACCGAGCTAAATAGCATTACTATTTCAGCTATTACTAATGACTGGAAAGAGCAAGTAAAAATTTCTCCACAGCCATTAATCTTCCCCGAATCGCTTGAGCAAAATGAGCCTGAGTTAACTCGTCGCCAACGTGAAGAATATACTGGTCGATTAGATAACTTAAGTAACCAACTCGAGATCCAAGCAAGGCAGATCCAGCAGCGAAACCAAGAGATCCAAGAGTTAGCTTCAAAAATTAGAACCTTAACAACTAGCTTTCAATTGGTCTCAAGAGAACTTGAATTAACTCGACCACTGGCAGAAAAAGGCATTGTCCCGGAAGTTGAATTGCTAAAACTGCAGCGAGTTGTGAATGATATTCAAGGAGAACTCGCCTCGCTTCGCCTCCTTAGGCCAAAAGTAAAATCCACCATGGATGAAGCCATTCTAAAACGCCGTGAATCAGTGTTGATTTATGCTGCAGACAGCCGCGCTCAGCTTAACGAAATGCAGACTAAGTTATCGCGCATGACCGAAGCTCAAGTCGGCGCTCAAGATAAAGTCAGCAAAGCTGAAATTACATCTCCAGTAAACGGTACGGTAAAAACCATCCATATCAATACACTAGGTGGTGTAGTCCAGCCTGGTGTCGACATTATTGAAATCGTCCCCTCAGAAGACAAACTATTAATTGAAACGAAGATTATTCCTAAAGATATCGCATTCTTGCATCCCGGTTTACCTGCGGTAGTGAAGGTCACTGCTTATGACTTTACTCGCTACGGTGGCTTGAATGGCGTGGTAGAGCATATTAGTGCCGATACCACGCAAGATGAAGAGGGTAATAGCTTCTATATCGTAAAAGTTAGAACTGAATTTTCTAGTTTAACAAAAGACGATGGTACACAAATGCCCATCATTCCTGGAATGCTCACCTCAGTGGATGTAATTACAGGGCAAAGATCAGTTTTAGAGTACATACTTAATCCAATATTACGAGCTAAAGATACGGCGCTCAGAGAGCGCTAGGCTCGAGATAAAAACAACCAGGAGGGGTTTAACATGGATAGCAGCACATTACGGCAGCTAAAACGCAGTGCATTAGCACTTGCTGTCAGCGCGCTGATAATACCTGCCTCAGCTTCTAGTCAAACACTAGAGCAGGCGGTAGCACACACACTGGACACGAACCCAGAGATACGAATTGCATTTAACCGCTTTAAAGCTCGTGAAGAGCAAGTCAGTCAAGCGGTCGCAGGCTACATGCCGACAGTTGATATTAGTGCGGGTTATGGTTGGGAGCAGACTAACAGTCCGTCGACTCGTCGTCGCGCAGGTCAAGGTGATGTCGATGATGATGGTGTGATAGAACTCGAACGTGGTGAAGCTGGCTTTAGTATCAAGCAGATGCTTTTCGATGGCTTCTACACCAGTAGCGAAGTCGATAGATACAGCTTCGAAGCCAGCGCTGAACAGTGGGCGCTATTTGCCGCCGCCGAAGATATGGCACTCGATGTCGCAAAAGTTTACATCAACTATATACGCAGTGAGCAAGTGCTCACCTTGGCAGAGAAGAATCTTCAAAGCCATAAAGATATCTATGAGCAAATTAAGCAGCGTACCGATTCAGGCTTAGGCTCTACAGCCGACCTTTCACAAATTACCGGTCGTTTAGCACGTGCTAACGCCAATGTAATCTCTGCACGCAATAACTTCTACGATGCAAAATCTCAGTTTGTTCGCGTCGTTGAACAGCAACCTGAAGATATGATAGTACCAGTGCCTGATGCAGATATGCTACCAGCAGATCTCAGCACTAGTGTCATGATGGCCCAAGATAATCATCCGATTCTTAAGTCCGCGGCAAGCGATATCTACGCAGCAGAGAATGAGAAGGACTCGGCCCAGTCAAATTATTATCCAAAGGTTACCTTAGAGCTAGATGGTAACTGGAATAATAACCTTGATGGCGAAGATGGCTACTCTCTGTTAGCGAGTAACAATGTTGGTGGCCATAACAATGATCTCGTTGCTATGGTGCGCTTAAAGTACAACCTATTTGCCGGTGGTCGCGATCTTGCCCGTGAAAAAGAAGCCGCATATAAAGTTGGCGAAGCTAAAGAGATCCGTCAACGTGCTCACCGACAAGTTGTTGAAGGCGTTAATCTAGCCTGGAATGCCTACGAGCTTCTCACGCCGCAAAAAATGTATATTCGCGATCATGTTATTGCCGCAAAAGACACCCAAGTTGCCTATAGCCAACAGTTCAACTTAGGCCAACGTACCTTGCTGGATTTACTCGATACTGAAAACGAGTTATTTGAGGCTCGAAAGGATTACTTAGAATCTGAATATGATGAAATTATCGCTCAATATCGTGTACTAAACGCTACAGGGCAACTACTCGACTCGCTGCGAGTCACTAGACCCGATGTTTGGGCAGGGGAAAGAGATTACGAAGGAGGAGTCCCACAATGAAGATCATGATAGCTATATTAAGTCTCGCGATTCTAGGTGGCTGTTCTATGCGTGACATTGCCACCATGGACGAACCCACGGTACAGGTAAATGACCTTAACGATATCGATCATGATGGTGTGATTGTTGCCAGAGAGCGCTGCACAGAAACGGCATTAGGTGCAACGATTGATAACTATGGCTGCGGAAAGATAAAACCGATTAATGAGCGTCAGGAGCTTAAAGTTCTATTTGCCAATGACTCTTACTATATCGATCCTCAGTACTATCCACAGGTAGAAGTTATTGCAACGTTTATGCGCGACTTCCCGAATACCCAAGCGGTTATTGAAGGACATTGTAGTAAGACGGGTAGTCATGAGCATAACCAGACTCTATCGCAAAACCGTGCCAATGCCGTCAGCTCGCTACTTGCTGAGCGCTTTGGTATTGATTCAGGTAGACTCAGTGCAGTAGGTTATAGCTTCGACCGTCCTATTGATCCCACTCATACCGCTGCAGCACATAAAGTTAACCGCCGAGTCATTGCCGAGCTAACAGGTGATGACACAACAGCTGATATGAAGTGGCACATCTACACGGTAGACGAAGAAGTCAAATAGGAGTCGTTCAGGAGCATCATGGTTGGCAGGCTTTATCAATTAAAAAAATTAAGAAAAGTCTGCCAATTAAAATTGACGGTGTTAGCTCTGTCCGTCTCTAGCCTTTATGCTGGGCCGGTTCAAGAATTAGACGCCACACACATTACCCGAACGATTGAGTCGCAATATGGCGAACGGGCGGGAAAGAGAATTAGAGCCTGGTTTAAGATTTTAGATGAAGCTAAAGGTTTGCAAGATAGCGATAAAATATTGATGGTGAATAACTTTTTTAACCTGTTTCATTTTGTCGACGATATAAAACTTTGGGGAAACAAGAATTACTGGGCAACGCCCATGGAGTTTATTGGGGTCAGTGGGGGTGACTGTGAGGATTTCTCAATCGCCAAATACTTTACCCTACTTCAGCTCGGTGTGTCTGAAGATAAATTACGCATAACTATGGTTAAAGCAACCAGCGTAAATCAATATCACATGGTACTCGCCTACTATGAGACACCCTCTTCTATCCCTCTCGTTTTAGATAATCTTGATAAACAAATTAAGCCTGCAACCCAAAGAAAAGATCTGTTGCCTGTCTACAGCTTTAATGGTCGACAGCTATGGCTAAACAAAGAAAAAGGACGAGGTGTTCTAGCGGGTTCTTCATCAAAACTTGCTAAATGGAATGACCTGAAACATCGCTTGGGTGTTGAGCGCCTTAACCAGCCCAAGATAAAACTGGAGTAGTTAGAAGATGACACTGTTTCGACAGATATACACACTACTGTTTGTATTGTTCTTATTGGTCGTTGCGAGCTTAGGTTATGTACAGTTTACCGAAACTCAAAGCTTCCTAACTAAGCAAATGGAATCCGATCTCAACAATACCAGTCATTCACTCGGTATTATGTTGGTACCCGATTTAGAAGCGGGCGATATTGTCGGTGCAGAAACCCTTATCAATGTGATTTTTGAGGGGGGCTACTACCAACAGGTAAAACTCACTTGGTTGGTCGATGGCAAGCAACAGGTATGGGAAAACCCAATGAAAATTGAGGGGGTTCCCCAGTGGTTTATCGACTTAGATCTATTCAAAACCATTAAGCGTGAGAGCACTATCACCTCTGGCTGGATCCAACTCGCTCGCCTTGAGATCACTGCTCATCCAGGTTTCGGTTATCACGAACTCTGGCGTACCATGACCAATGCCATAATCGTCTTTTCAATCCTATTTCTGATTGCCATTATTTTCGCCCGCGTCGGCTTAACTTGGATTTTAAGGCCTCTGCACGAGATCGCAGAGCATGCCAAAGAGATCGCAAATCGCAAGTTTGGACCCGACATGACAGTGCCCAAGACTGTCGAGTTAAAATCTGTGGTACAGGCTTTTAACAGCATGTCTGATCAACTCAAGCAGATCTTTAATTCGCTCGATGAAGAAGTTGGCGAGTTGAGAAAGAAAAACTTAGTCGATCAGGTGTCTGGGCTCCCCAACCGCCAGTACATGATGGGGCGGTTAAACAGTTGGCTGAGTGAACCTAAAAGTGGTGCACTCATGATGGCAAAGTTTGACTGGTTAGAAGAAGTACACAGCAAGTACGGTTACCAAGTCCGCGATGAAACCATCAAATTGCTAGCGGATAAAATGAAGCAACATTTAGACGGTGTAACCACCTCGGTCATTGCGCGCATTGCCGCATATGAGTTTGCCTTCTTAATCACTAGCGCCGAACATGAACAAACCAGTAAATACCTACAAACGCTGATCCGCACTATTAACCAAGAGATATCTAAGGCTGGCTGCAAACCAAATGAGCACTTTGCCATTGGCATTGCCGAACGAATAGGCCAAATGACCGTTACTGATATCTTAGCCCAAGCCGATAATGCCCAGCAAAAGTCCCTACAAGAGAATAAAGTTTTCCATTGGTTTGAGACCAGTGAAAAGCAGCTATTCACTCGAGAGCAGTGGCGCGATCATCTAAGTCATGCAATTACCGACGGTCAATTTAAGTTTAAGTGGCAACCCATTTTACTTAATCAAACTGATTCGGTTTTACAACGAGAGCTATATTGCCAATTAGAGATCGACGGCAAGATGGTACATGCGGGACAGTTTATGCCTTATGTCGAACTCCTCTCTTTAGGCAGCCTACTCGATAAATGCCTAATTAAGACGATTCATAGTAAGAAGTTATTGGAGAGAAATTTCGAACCCGTCGCCATTAATTTAACCTTCCAGAGTATCGGCGATATTGAGTTCCACCAATGGCTCGATAAGTTCTTACGGTCTTCAACGCTACGAGAGCGGATCTGTTTTGATATTCCTGAAGCCGCTGTTTACAGTAACCCGGATGCTTGTCAGGCAATTTGTGCCATCATTCGAGATAACGGTGCCCACTTTGGTATTGACCACTTTGGCCGCCAGTTTGGCTCAATGGCATACTTACAGAACATACGCCCGAGCTACGTGAAGCTAGATCAGTCTTTTGCTTATTACGATGAAGATACTCACAGCAGTGAACTATGCCGAGCGTTAATTAATGTCGCCAAAGGGTTAGATATTGAAGTGATAGCGACAGGTATAGAGGAAGAAGCACAGCTTAAACGTTTCATTCCCTTGAAGACCAATGCATATATGGGCTTTATCTCACCGCCTACCGCAGTCGAATAGAATCGATAGTTAAAGATGTATTGAATAAAAATGAAATAGTTAAAGGTCTCTCAGGAGACCTTTTTTATTTTTAGGATAGGAAAAGCAACAGCGGGAAAGAGAGGCTCTAGGTTCTGCCTTTCCATCAGTGAGCTTGCGAACGTTCCGTTATCCGTAAAGCGCAGCGTTCGTCTTAGCTTTAAGGTTTCCTAGAACCTAGTACCTTTCTCAGCTTTTCCTAGGACCTTTTAAAAAACAAAAAAGCCCTTCGATTACTCGAAGGGCTTCATGTAAAAATGGTCGCATGAACGAAAGAGTGAGGATTCGAACTTTTTATCAAGTTATAAAACGAAAAAAGCCTCTTGATTTCTCAAGAGGCTTTTCGAAAGGTGGTCGGTGATAGAGGATTCGAACCTCTGACCCTCTGGTCCCAAACCAGATGCGCTACCGGGCTGCGCTAATCACCGAAAATCTTTTATCTTACTTAACTTGCTAAATATCGAGTAAACTCGCTATCTATATATATGGTCGGTGATAGAGGATTCGAACCTCTGACCCTCTGGTCCCAAACCAGATGCGCTACCGGGCTGCGCTAATCACCGAGTTTTAGATGTTTAAAGAGGGTCACCCTCTGCTCCGCTTCTTATCACAATCCTGATACACTGCCAAGTTGCGCTAATCACCGAGTCTTTTACAACATTTAAAGCTTTAGGAAAATGGGGTGACTGATGGGGTTCGAACCCACGACAACCGGAATCACAATCCGGGACTCTACCAACTGAGCTACAATCACCACTGATATTTCCTACTAACAACGCTTCGTTTCATTCTGGTGCACCCAGAAGGATTCGAACCCTCGGCCTCACCCTCCGGAGGGGTGCGCTCTATCCAGCTGAGCTATGGGTGCCTTGCCTTGTTAGCGGGGCATATAGTAGGTTCAAAACGCCCTGCCGTCTACACTTGTTTTGCTTTTTTTATGGTTTTTACGTTCGTTCGCTCAAGATTTGAGTGATCTGTACACTTTTATACCCGAAAGCGTCAAAATAATGACTTGGATATGAGCCTATTTCATGTTTCAATAGGTATCAGCTCAAATCATAACCAAATTTAAAGTGGCGATTGGCGGAACAACATGTTTAGGGAACAAACATCTCAGTCAAAAATGACATTGAGGTTGAATAAAAGGATTACTCGCTTAAAAAAGCTGGCGCAAAAATACAAGCACGCAGAGATAACTCAAAATGCGCTATTAGAGATCTCTAACTTTGCAGCACAAGTGACCACGCCCGAAGAATTCTATTCATCTCTGCATAGTTCGATCAAAAGGCTTATCCCTGCTGATAACTTTTTCATCGCGACACTCAACTCGGCGACAGGCAAGATTGAGGTCCCCTTCTTTCAAGATGAGAAAGATGCACACCCTAAAGAATTCTACCCCGATGAAGATCTATCAGACACCTTATACAGTGGCCTAACCGGTTACGTTCTTAAAACAGATCAAACATTGATCTGTGATGACGAAACCTATCAACAACTTGTCGAATCAAAAGCCATAACCCCAAGAGGCAGTCATTTTCGTCAATGGGTGGGCACTCCTATTAGGAGCGTCAATAGCACCATAGGTGTATTGGTCTTTCAAAGCTACAGCCGAGACGTTCTCTATGACGAAATAGAGATTGAGCTAATGAACTTCATTAGTCACCATATTTCCGGAGTGATCCAGAGGCTGCAAAACCAAGAGCAGTTAGAGCAAGCAATCAGTGCTCGTACCAAAGAGTTGAGCATCGCGTATAACAAGCTTAAGCAAGAAGTCTATGAAAGACGCCGCGCTGAGCGCCTTCAACAATCACTGTTTGAGATTGCCGACTTAGCCAACTCAAATATCGATACCCAAGAATTCTATAGCGAGATCCATCGGGTGATTAGTCATCTATTGCCGGTCAATAACTGCTTTATCTCGCAACTTAACGAACAAAGAGATGCGCTCACCTTCCCTTATTTCGTATCGCAGTTCGATCTTCCTTTGCCAAAACCTCGGCCACTAAGTGATGGTTTAACCGAGTACATCCTATTACATAGTAAGCCCAGGTTGCTCAATCGAGATGATATTAATGAACTCATCGAATCCGGTGTACTTTACTGCGAAGCACCAGAACTCAATGAAACCCAAGAGATAAACCAATGGATTGGTGTGCCGTTATTTATTCATGGTCAAGTCTGCGGTGCATTAACGGTCTACAGTTATAGCTTTAGCCAAAACTATCAAGAGAAAGACTTAGAGTTACTTACTTTTGTCTCTCACCACATTGCGACTGCGATTGAGAAAAAATTATCTGCCGAGTCACTTAAGCAGAGCTACGAGCAATTAGAAGACAAGGTGAATAAGCGCACTAAGGCGCTAGAAAGTGTTAATCAAGATCTTGAAAAAGAAATTAATCAACGTAAGCGTATTGAACGTCAGTTAGTGCACGATGCTAAACACGACAACTTAACAGGTCTTCCCAATCGCTCTATGTTTATGGAGCGCTTAACTCAAGCAATAAAGCACGTCCGCAGACATAGTCTTGACCGATTTGCCGTACTCTTTATTGATATGGACAGATTTAAGTTGCTCAACGATACCCTAGGCCACCTAGAAGGTGACCGCTTCTTAATTGAAACCGCAAAACGCCTGCAACAGTGTATTAGAAGTAATGACATGCTCGCCCGCCTAGGTGGCGACGAATTTGTCATTCTCCTCGATAGCATTAATGGCCAGCAAGATGCTGAAGATGTAGCGGATAGAGTACTGACAGAGCTATCTAGACCTTATGAGCTTGCCAACCAGCAATTTAATTCCAGTGCCAGCATTGGCCTTGCGATGAGTGGTCAAAGCCATTCAGATACTAGTGAGTCGATACTGCGAGATGCCGACACGGCAATGTACCAAGCCAAATCACAAGGCAAAGGCTGCTACGTGATTTTTAATCATGGGGTGAACCAACAACAGATTAAAGATATCAAGCTAGAAAATGAACTTAAAAAAGCACTACTCAATACAGAGCTACAACTAAGTTATCTACCAATCATGACATTAGGCTCTGAAAAAACTCTGGCATTCGAGCCGAGACTATTCTGGCATCACCCAACTTTAGGCAAACTCAAGCAAGCGCAACTCAGCAATATAGCTGAGCATTGCAACATGGTGATAGAGCTCGACAATTACTTATTAGATCTCGTCAATCAGAGCTATCAACATATGCAGCAGGAGTATGGCTGTCAATTTCAATTGCATATGTCTATTTCGAGCCAGCATTTAAATCATAAGTATGCGCTAAGAGCCCTAAAGAACAGAATTAAGCAGTGCCAATTCAATATCAACGAATTGACGCTATTTTTTAATGAGAAGGCTTTTGTGCAAAACACTAATAATCACATTAGCGCCTTTGATAGCCTCAACAAACTTGATGTCAAACTTGGGATTGAAGCCTATGGTAGTGCCCACAGCGCTATCAGTAGTCTGACCTTCCTCCCAATCCAAGCATTAAAACTCGATTCTAGCTATGCAGCTCACCTAGAGAGTAAGCAACATGTTAAGTTGGTAAGAGCCTACTTTAATGCAGCTCAAGCTCTAGAATTGGAGGTCTTCGCCGTAGGGATCTGCAACCACAAGCAGTGCACTATATTGCAGGAGTTAGGATTTACTAAAGGCCAAGGCAGCCTATTAGGTGATGTGATTGAGCTAGAGGCAAAAAAAAACAGGGTATGTGCCTAATTTAAGCCAATACCCTGCTTTAAGTTCGACTAATATCAAACTACTTATTCTTGAACATATCTCTTAGGTTCGCGATATTTGAACGCCCTGACTGCTGCATCTGCTCCGCACTTTGCACAGGCTTACGGTTTTCCCAGATAAGATCATCTTGGGGAAGCTCCATCAAGAATCGACTCGGTTCGCAACGAATGGTTTCACCAAATTGACGACGCTCGCGGCAAATAACAAACCACAATTCTCTTTGCGCGCGGGTGATCCCCACATATGCCAGACGACGCTCTTCATCAACGTTATCTTCATCAATACTGCTTTGGTGCGGCAAAATACGTTCTTCTGCGCCCACCATAAACACATATGGGAACTCCAAACCTTTAGAGGCGTGCAAGGTCATAAGCTGAACCTGATCGCCGCCCTCATCTTCATTATTACGCTCCATCATGTCGCGTAATGTCAGACGGGTAACGACCTCCGGCAATGTCATGCCTTCATCTAAATCGTCACCTTGTAGCATTTCAGTTACCCAGCGATACAGCTCAGAAATGTTCTTCATGCGCATTTCAGCCGCTTTTGCGCTAGTACTGGTCTCGTACAGGTAGTCTTCGTAGTTAATGTTACGAATTAATTGCTTTACCGCATCAACAGGGTCGCCACGTTCTGCGCAATCACCCATCTCAACCACAAAGCGGCCAAACTTATACAGGCTCGCCATCGCAGCCGGTGGCAATTCATGGTTTAAATCCGCTTCAAAAATAGCGGCAAACATAGAGATCTGCTTCTGATTAGCAAAGTTACCTAGACGCTCAAGCGTTGCCGGGCCAATCCCTCGCTTAGGTAAGTTAACGATGCGCAAGAAGGCGTTATCATCATCAGGGTTAACCACTAAACGCAGGTAAGCCATGATGTCTTTGATCTCGGCACGACCAAAGAAAGAGGTGCCGCCGCTCAATTTATAAGGAATACGGTTCGTCATCAAAGCTCGCTCGAGTAAGCGTGACTGATGGTTACCACGATACAAAATCGCGTAATCCCCATACGAGGTCTTACCCACGAACTTGTGGCGGATCATCTCGGCGACGACTCGCTCCGCTTCTTGCTCTTCGTTTGCAGCTATCAGTACCCTGATAGGTTCCCCGTAAGCCAACTCACTAAACAGAGCCTTTTCATATACGTGCGGATTATTGGCGATAAGAATGTTAGCCGCACGCAAGATCCGCTGGCTAGAGCGATAGTTTTGCTCCAGCTTAATCAGTTTCAACCTAGGAAAATCTTTACCCAAGAGCACCAAGTTTTGTGGCTTAGCGCCACGCCATGAATAGATAGACTGATCGTCATCACCTACCACAGTAAAGCGAGCGCGTTCGCCCACCAGCAACTTCACCATCTCATATTGGCTAGTGTTGGTGTCTTGATACTCATCCACCAGCATATATTGAATGCGAGTCTGCCAGCGGGTTCTTACCTCTTCATTCTGTCTCAGCAATAGGGTCGGCAATAGAATCAAGTCATCGAAGTCGAGCGCATTGTAGGCCTTCATATGCTGAGCATAGCGCTGATACAAGAGCGCAAAAAGTTGCTGCTGTTCATCTTTAGCAATCTTACGCGCTTGCTCAGGAATAACTAAGTCACCCTTCCAGTTTGAAATGGTGGTCGCTAGCAGTCTCAGCAGATCTTTATCTTCGTCTAACTCATCTTGAGTCAGTTCCTTTAATAGCGCTAACGTATCTTGATCATCAAACAGTGAAAAGCCAGCCTTTAAGCCAACCACCTTATGCTCGCGTTTAATAATCTCTAAGCCTAAGGTATGGAACGTAGAGATCCATAACCCTCGCGCGTCTTTGCGCCCCATAGACTGCGACACACGCTCTTTCATCTCGCGCGCCGCTTTATTGGTAAAAGTTACCGCAGCAATATTGCGTGCTTTATAGCCACACTTTTCTACCAGATAGGCGATCTTGTTAATGATCACTCTGGTCTTGCCACTGCCAGCGCCAGCAAGTACTAAGCAAGGACCACTCACATAGTGTACGGCATCATTTTGTCCGGGATTGAGCTTCATGGATACGTTATAACCAAGGTATTAAGGAAGGCATTAAAAAAGGAATGATAGCAGAAAGGCCCCAGCAAGCGGAAAAGTTATCGACAATATCTCCTCCTTGCCAATTACCGACTATATTTATCAATAACTAACTCATTAGCTTTTTGTAAAGCGCTGAAATTTTAGCACATCGCTATTGCTAATAATTTAGCCGAACATTAAACTAATGAATGAACGTTCATTCATTTTATGATGTTATTATGCACAGCAAATACGATTTAATTCTTCGCGCCGCTGAAAAAATTATTGCAACTGGCGGAATACAGGGCTTGTCTATGCAACAAGTTGCAACCGAGGCAGGTGTCGCCGCAGGTACCATTTATCGCTATTTCAAAGATAAGGATCAGCTCATCCTAGAGCTTAGAAAAGATGTGCTATCTCAAGTTGCTGGCGCCATTTTGGCCGATCATGACATCGGCACCTTAGAGCAGAGATTTAAACGGATCTGGATGAAAATGCATCACTACGGTAAACAGCGAACTCCAACCAATTTAAGCTATGAGCAATACGCGAACCTGCCAGAAAGTAATACCGATGAAATCCGCCAGTTAGAAATGGGGTTATTCGCACCATTACAACAACTCTTCGAAGAGGGCGTTAAACAAGGTTTGATCCAACCTTTAAACCCTAGATTCCTATACGCCATCGCGATGGAGCCCTCAATGGCACTCGCGCGATCGATTAGGCGCGGCCTAATTGAATACGATGAAAAAGATATCACACTTGCCTGCGACCTTTGCTGGCAAGCCATTCTAATCCCAACTACACCGACAAACTAAAGGAGTTATCAGGACATGAAAAAATGGACCCTGGTGATGATAATCATTGCAGTACTGGCCTTCGGCTCAGTCATTGGCTTCAATCTTTTTATTAAAGGTAAAATTGCCGATGCAATTGCTAACATGCCTGAAGCAGTGGCTCCGGTCACAGCTATCGATATTAAAGAGGGCAAATGGCAACCAACGATTAACGCGATTGGATTTGTTGAGCCCAACCAAGGCGTCACCATTGCAAATGAGTTATCCGGTGTAGTTTCTGCAATTCGCTTTGAAAACGGCAGCGAAGTGCAAGCGGGTCAAATGCTTGTGGAACTAGACTCTAAAGTGGAGAGAGCCAACCTTAAGAGTAAGCAAGTGCAGCTACCCGCAGCCGAGGCGGACTATAAGCGCCTTAGTAAACTCTACAAGCAAAACTCCATCTCTAAACAAGATCTCGATAATAGCCAATCTAAGTATTTGGCTTTAATGGCTGACATTGAAAGCTTAAGTGCCACCATAGGTCGTCGCGAGATAAAGGCGCCTTTTACAGGCCTGGTCGGTATTCGTAACGTCAACTTAGGTGAGTATCTGCAAACCGGTACCGATATCGTTCGCCTTGAAGATATCAGCACCATGAAGATCCGCTTCACCATTCCACAAACCCAGCTACCTCGAATTGAGACAGGGCAAGTGGTACACGTCCATGTTGATGCCTACCCTACCGAGCCATTTGAAGGGACTATCGCTGCAATTGAACCGGCAGTTTTCTACCAAAGCGGTTTGATTCAGGTACAAGCTATTATCCCGAACTCTCATGGGAAACTGCGTAGTGGTATGTTCGCCAAAGTCGATATTATGTTGCCGGAGTTAACCCAGCAAGTGGTGATACCGCAAACCGCAATTAGTTTTACTCTTTACGGTGACTCAGTCTATGTGATTGAAGAGAAAAACGAAAATGGCGAGCAAGTAAAGCGCGTTAAGCAGGTGAATGTCAAAGTCCTTGAGCGCGATGACATCAACGCTCTCGTCGTTGGTGGTGTGAAAGCTGGCGATATCGTCGTCACTTCAGGCCAAGTACGCCTAAGTAACAACACAAAAGTCAAGGTGACTGAGGATGATGCACTAAACCCTCCAGCCACATTGCCAATGTTGTAAGCGGAGGATTTGGCGATGCGCTTCACTGATATATTTATCCGCAGGCCGGTACTCGCGGCCTCCATCAGCTTTCTGATATTACTGCTTGGCTTCTATGCCCTAAAAAGCATGCAAGTACGTGAATATCCAGAAATGACCAATACGGTTGTCACCGTAACCACCAGCTACTATGGTGCCGACTCTAACTTGATCCAAGGCTTTATTACGCAGCCCTTGGAGCAAGCGTTAGCCCAGGCAGACAACGTTGACTTTATGACATCAGACAGTTTTTTAGGTAGCTCTAAAATCACTGTCTATATGAAGCTCAATACCGACCCCAATGGCGCCTTAGCCGACATCTTGGCTAAGGTAAACTCGGTACGCTCTCAGTTACCTAAAGAAGCTGAAGATCCTACTGTTGAGATGTCTACAGGCTCACAAACCTCGGCCCTATATATCTCTTTCTATAGTAATCAAATTAACTCAAGTCAGATCACCGATTATCTCGAACGCGTGGTTAAGCCAGAGCTATTTACTATCGATGGTGTCGCCAAGGTGAACCTATACGGTGGTATCAAATATGCTATGCGTATATGGCTAGACCCTGCTCGTATGGGTGCGTTTAACCTATCATCAACTGATGTCATGAACGTCTTGCAGGCCAACAACTACCAGTCTGCTGTGGGTCAAACCAACAATACCTTTACCTTACTCAACGGCACTGCTGACACCCAAGTTGCCACCGTTGCTGAACTCAAGAAACTGGTTATTGGCAGCAAAGATGGCATGGTGATCCGCTTAGGCGATATTGCCGATGTAAATTTAGATAAGAGCCATGATGTCTATCGCGCTTTAGCCGATGGCCAAGAGGCGGTTGTCGTTGGTCTTGACGTTACACCTACGGCCAACCCGTTAATTGTGGCTGCCGATGCACGTGCCATGATGCCTCAAATCACACGTAACCTACCGGTCTCGATTAAGGCACGTATTCTATATGATTCATCATTGGCTATTGATGAATCGATTAACGAGGTGATTAAGACGATTGGTGAAGCGGCATTGATTGTCATCGTGGTAATCACCCTATTCTTAGGGTCATTGCGAGCGGTTATTATTCCAATTGTCACGATCCCTCTATCGCTCATTGGTGTAGCTATTATCATGCAGATGTTTGGCTTCACTCTTAACCTGATGACATTGCTAGCCATGGTACTCGCCATCGGTCTGGTGGTTGATGACGCCATCGTGGTGGTGGAAAACGTCGACAGGCATATCAAGCTGGGTGAAACACCATTTAGGGCCGCGATAATTGGTACACGAGAAATTGCCGTACCCGTTATCTCTATGACCATTACCCTAGCAGCCGTTTACGCCCCTATTGCCTTAATGGGGGGAGTCACAGGATCCTTGTTTAAAGAGTTCGCCTTAACCTTGGCGGGTGCGGTGTTTATCTCTGGTATCGTGGCACTGACACTATCACCTATGATGTGCTCTAAAATTCTTAAAGCGCACGCAGCACCCAACCGCTTTGAGCGTGGTGTAGAGAGCTTCTTAGATGGCTTAACCAGCCGCTACAACCGTATGCTTACTGCCGTACTGGATAAGCGACCTGTAGTTATCGCTTTTGCTCTTATCGTATTCGCCTCTCTGCCGGTGATGTTTAGCTTTATCCCATCAGAACTGGCTCCTAGTGAAGATAAAAGCGTAGTAATGATGATGGGTACCGCGCCATCGAGCGCTAACTTGGATTACATCCAAGCAAATATGAAAATCGTCACCGACATGATTAGCGCTCAGCCAGAATCTGCAGCCTCGCTTGCGTTCGTGGGTGTGCCAAGTGCTAACCAAGCCTTTGGTATCGCACCGCTTGTGCCTTGGAGTGAGCGTGATAAGAGTCAGAAGCAGATGCAGGAGTTCTTTGGTAAAGAGGTCAAGAATGTCCCAGGTATGGCGGTGACCACCTTCCAGATGCCTGAACTTCCAGGTGCATCTAGCGGCCTGCCGATCCAGTTCGTGATTACCAGCTCGACGTCTTTCGAAAGCTTATTCCAAATCGGTTCGGGCGTGCTGGAACAAGTGCAAAAAAGCCCACTCTTCGTATACTCAGAGATCAACTTAAAGTTTGATTCAGGGTCGATGAAAATTCATATAAAACGCGATGTTGCAGGTGCTTACGGCATCACCATGCAAGATATAGGTTTAACCTTGACCACCATGATGAGTGATGGCTACGTCAACCGCATTAACTTAGATGGTCGCTCCTATGAAGTGATCCCGCAAGTTGAACGTAAGCTCCGAGCTAACCCTGAGGCGCTAGCAGGTTACTACTTAACTGCTGCAGATGGGCGCTCTGTGCCACTCGCTAGCCTAGTGGATATCGAAATAATATCAGAGCCACGCTCACTGCCACACTTTAACCAGATGAACGCTATTACCGTTGGCGGTGTAGCAGCACCTGGAGTTGCGATTGGTGATGCGATTGCCTTCTTGAAGAATATCGGTGATAACGAGCTTCCTAAGGGTTATAGCTATGACTTCCTAGGTGAAGCACGTCAATATGTCACAGAAGGCTCAGCGCTTTATGCCACTTTTGGTTTAGCATTAGCAATCATCTTCTTAGTCTTAGCAAGTCAATTTGAGAGCCTTAAAGATCCTTTGGTTATTTTAGTATCAGTACCTCTAGCGATTAGTGGTGCCCTGGTCGCCTTAGGTTGGACTCATGTATTTGGGCTTTCATCGATGAACATCTACACTCAGGTAGGACTTATTACCTTGGTGGGCCTTATCACTAAGCACGGCATCTTAATGTGTGAGGTGGCAAAAGAAGAGCAATTGCATAACGCTCTTAGTAAGGCTGATGCCATTAAGCATGCAGCAACCATACGTTTGCGCCCAATCTTAATGACAACCGCAGCGATGATCGCAGGTTTGATCCCGCTGCTATTTGCCTCAGGAGCCGGTGCAGTGGCACGATTTAATATCGGTCTAGTGATTGTATCGGGTCTGGCTATCGGTACCGTGTTTACCCTGTTTGTCTTGCCAGTTATCTACACCTATCTAGCAGAGAAGCACGAGCCACTTCCAGTATTCGATGAAGCGTTGAATACCGGCGAAGAGGCAAAAGCTTAAGCCCTCGTTTAATAAACCTAAAAGCCTGCAATTGCAGGCTTTTTTATTACCTAATCACCTTCACATAACGCAATCTTCTTATTGCAAACTGTGGTGATTATTTTGGCAATATAACTGAGCTCAGGTACAATCAAAGAATAACAGGCACTATGTACTTAAGCGGATATAGATAATGATTAACCCAAAGAAAATCGAAGAAGTGGCTAAGCAGTTAAGCGAAAACCTTCCTAGTGGATTAAAGCAATTTGCGGGCGAATTTGAAGAACGCAGCAAGCAGGTTTTACAAAACCAGCTACAGAAACTAGATGTGGTATCTCGTGAAGAGTTTGAAGTACAGCAACACGTGTTAATTAAAACCCGTGAAAAATTAGAAGCACTGCAAGCGCAAGTTGATGCGCTTGAAGCTAAGCTAAACGCAGCTGATTAATTGCCTAACGGCATGAATAAAAAGAGTCTCTAAATAGAGACTCTTTTTATTTCTATCTCTAGTTAGCTATGGTGTCGGAGATTTTAGCCATTAAAATAATGCAACAAGCCAACAAGGCTAGATCTTTGACAATAAACTGACCGCTGCCAGTGAGCAGAGGAAAGCCCATACTGGTGTCATAGGCTGGCAGAGTTATCAAAAACGTTTGTGTGGCCGCAAAGGTTAGCGCCGCAACACTCACCCCCGTAAGATAGGCTTTGCTAGACCAGGGCATTAACCCAATAGCAACCACAGCAATAAGCTCTATCACGCCAATAAAATACGAACCGTGCAATACACTAAAAATATCGTATATCCAACTAAACAGCGGGCTAGTTCTCATTAAACCTTCAATTCCGTCGGCTTCATACTGGGTAAACTTCATGCCGCCAATCCATGCCATCACCAGTACTATTCCAGCTAGCATTAGTTTTTCTGCCACAGCATTGAGCCCTTGCTTGCCATCATAGTATGACGCAATAAATATCGCTAAAGCCGAGATCCCTAAATACTTAATAAGACTTTGCCCGGCACCTATGGCTGGAAAACCGCCCAAGCTCTCAAGCCAGACTGGGTGAGTAAACAGCATTAATAACGGCACAATGGCGAGCCCCGCATAAAAGTAAATCACTAACTGCGCCCAGCTCTGTTTCGGCTTAAACAGCGCAAGCACTGTTAGTAACTGCACAACACCAATTACAGCACTAAGCCAAGGTAGATCAGGCAAACCAACCTGCATTAACTGTTTAGTGAAATAGCTTGCGTCATTGGCAGTAAATCTAGCCATTGCCGTCAGCAATAAAAAGCTCGCTAACAAAAACTGTGCGATCACCACGCTGCTAGCAACGGATAAGTGTTTTAGTATATTTGACATGTAAGGCTCCAATTTTTTGCAGTAGACCTGCAAAATCACTAATGCCTTTCATCCAATTAAGTATCCCATGAAATAAGATTAATTTATGCTTCATCCGTAGGGGCTAGAATGTCGCGACTTCGACAGTTAATCTTCTTAATATGGCTAGCCTTCTTAAATAGATAGCCTTGTTTAATAGTTAGTTTTTTTAATGACGCCCAACTTTCAGGGCTTTGTAAATTACGTACTGAGGAATTTTTGAATAATTTTAATCCAGACAAGCACAATCAATTTTTGCCTCAACATACCAATAAGCTCATGCTGGCTGCATGGCTAGTATTATTAATGCTCCCTGCCGCTATCTATTTAAGCGCCAGCCACTTATTTCCCAGTATTACCTTAAACACTTGGCTGTCTGAAGCCCTTTATTGGCTAACCAGCACTGGCACTGCGCCTTATGGCATCATCACTGGCTTACTCATACTCACGACGTGCTATCGCTGCATGAGCAAAGCACATTTCCTAAAGTTAGTCTTAGCCGTTTCCATTAGTATGGCGGCCACATTAAGCCTTAATCACTTTTTAAAACCCTACTTTGCAGAGCCTCGCCCCAATGCAGCTCTGTTAGAGCAAGAGTACTTGCTTAACACTCAAGATTTTTATCAACATGGCAAAGCAGAAAAAAGAGAGATTTTAGGAGTGGCTATTCAGCAACTTGATATTGCTCGCCCAGACCTGCAGCTTAGCGCTTCAATTAAACGTCACTGGCAGCATGAAGTCGGTTATGCTTTTCCATCTGGCCACACGCTATTTGCTGTCACCCTAGCCCTCGTTGTTGGCTATTATCTATTACTTGCAGGTAATCTTGCCATGCCGCTAGTTTTGTTATCCTGGGCAATTGCTATGGGCTTTAGCCGTATGCTGCTTGGCATGCACTGGCCGCAAGATGTCTTAGCCTCCACCGCCATTGGTGGCTGCATCGCCTTTAGCAGCATCTACGCCACTCAGGCACTATGGCCTAGACTCAGCCTGCTGCTGCCTTCGAAACTAAAAGCCGCCTATTGATAAATTAAGCTGGCCTCTTTATGAGGGCCAGTTAGATAGGTTGCTTGCGCTTGATGTCAATTAAGGTATTCTGCCTGCAAAGAAATAATAATGATTAACCCCAACTCTGGTGAGACTCAAGCATGGCTGAACTGCAATTAGACAAAATTGATCTGCACATTCTTAAATTGATGCAGCAACATGGAAAATTGTCCAACCAAGAGCTTGCCGAGAAAGTCGGCTTATCGCCATCACCTTGCTCCAGACGAGTGAAGTCACTAGAAGAGGCGGGCTACATTGCAGGCTACGCAACTTTGCTAAGCGCCGACCATTTTGACCTCGCACTGACTGCCTATATTCAAGTCCGTTTAGAGAAACATTCCACCGAAATTTTAGAGGCTTTCGAGGTTAAGGTAAGCAGCTATGATGAAGTGCAAGAGTGCTGCCTACTTACAGGTAGCGACGCCGATTACCAACTCAAGGTGCTTGTTAGAGACATGAAGCACTTTAAAGTATTCCTGCTAGACAAGCTCACCACTAACGATCATATCGCGGGTGTGCGCTCAAGCTTCGTGCTTAAACAAGTTAAAAACCAAACCAGTATCCCACTGCCGATTTAACTCTCTCTTATCCAACTTGCTTTGACACAGCATCGAGCGGCATATACCCAAGCTACCTCTCCCCAGATTAGTCATAGCGGCTATAATCTGTGCATTCGCTCGCATTTCCTCCTTTAATCGACAAATGATTTAATTGCGTATAGCCATAGATTAAAACAGTCATACGCAATCAAATATCGCCTTATATTACACAAGCGACAAACTACGTCGATTTAGATTAAATAATTAAAATAAAGCATCAATAAAATAATCTTAAACGCGAATTTAAGGCGTTGACGTATCGTTTTAAAGCACTAATATGCGCGCTCTGAATTGACAAATAAGCACAGAAAGAGAGCTCCAATGAGTACAGTAAAACAAGGGCACTTCAGCTCAAGAATAGGCTTTATTATGGCGGCGGCAGGCTCAGCTGTCGGTGTCGGTAATATCTGGGGCTTCCCCACTCAAGCAGCCACCCATGGCGGCGGCGCATTCTTGCTTGTTTATCTGTTTCTAATCTTAGTACTCGGCTACCCGATGCTATTGGCTGAGTTAATGATTGGTCGCCACGGACAGACTAACCCAGCCGATGCCATGGCTAAGGTTGCGACTAAACCGCTGGCCAAGAAGATAGGTAAGGCAATCGGCTTTATCTCCATCATCACGGCCACCTTAATTTGTACTTTCTACAGCATTTTATCGGGCTGGTTTGTCAGCTTTGCTATCGCTCCCGTTGCCGAGTTAACCGGCCAAACCAATGTCGCGTCTTGGTTAATGGACTTCTCGCTATCGCGCAACTTAGTGTTCACCCTAATTTTTATCGCCTTGGTGATCTTGGTGATCCGCCAGGGGGTGCAGAAAGGCATTGAGCGCTGGTCAAAACGTCTAATGCCTATGTTGCTATTGATCTTAGTCGCTGGTGTGGCTTATATCTTGACTCAACCTGGGGCGATGCAAGGGCTAGAAGTGTTATTGGTTCCCGATTTTTCAAGGGTGTTTGAAGCCGATGTGCTAATTGGCGCCTTGGGCCAAACCTTCTTCTCTTTAACCATAGGCACCGCAGCCATGATGGTTTATGGCGCTTACTTGAGTCAGAAAGAAGACTTAAGCAAGCTAACCGCCTACGTCACATTGACCGATACCTGCGTGGCATTTTTAGCCGCACTTATGGTGCTACCTGCCATGTATGTGGCACAGCACAACGGTGTACAGATTTTTGCCGAAGATGGCAGCTTGCTGAACTCTGACACCTTAGTGTTTACCGTATTGCCGGCCCTGTTCGACACCATTGGCGGCATAAGCCAATACTTATTGGCTATTACCTTCTTCATCTTGATGACCATTGCAGGCTTAACCTCGGCGATATCGATTGTCGAAGTGCCCACCAGCTATCTGGTAGAAAAGACTAATTTGAGTCGTGATAAGGCCACATTCATTGTCGGCAGCGTCGTTGCTGCACTGTCTATGGTGGTTGTGTTTAACTTTGAGATGCTATTTGGCTTTATGATCACCCTAACCACCGAGCGTGCTCAGCCTTTGATTGCACTAGGTATCGCTATTTACTTAGGCTGGGTCTGGAACAGAAACCAACTGATTAGTGCTATTGCCGCACAAGATAATGTTAGCACTGACAGCCTGTTTTGGAAGGTATGGCCTTGGTATGTGAAATACATTTGCCCAGTACTTATCATCCTAATTATTGTGCAGTTAATTAGCTAATTAACCACCATTTTACTCACAAGTATCAGGGCGATTTTATCGCCCTTTTTTATTCCTAACGCCTACAAAAAGTGAGATTTGTCACACCCACCTGTGACCCTTTGTCGCACCTTGCGACAAATTGGTTTATCGCTATCGTAAACCTCTGTAAAACAGCCCTAAAAATAAATAACAATAGCGATAACAGTGATGAACAAGAAAACAATGCTGACCATTCCTGTGGTCACCTTAGGGCTGATTTCAATCCCAGCTTTAGCCGAAACTATTCAAGATACGAAAGACTCTGAGCCCGTTGAACGCATTATCGTCACCGGCGAATTGATGAAGGATCCGACTAAGACCTATACCGACCCTAAAAAGCCACGACTACCACTGCCTGCCTATGATGGCGCAGGATTTCTAAAGACCATTCCCGGCTTTAGTATCGGTCGCAAAGGTGGCGCTGGTGGCGATCCAAGCCTGCGCGGTTTAGGTGGTTCACGCTTAAGCATTGTCGACGATGGTCAGCACGTTTATGGCACTTGTGGCGGCCGAATGGATCCACCAACGGCCTATATTTACCCTGAAGCCTACGACAACATTACCGTCATCAAGGGCCCACAAACCGTAAAATACGGCCCTGTGGGTAGTGCTGGTACCGTATTGTTCGAGAAAGATCGCCACAACTTCGATGAGCCGGGCTTAGATGGCCGCGCCAGCATGACAGCGGGCAGTTTTGGCCGCACCGATTACTTAGTCGAGCTAAAAGCCGGTGACGAAAAGCACTATTTCGATATGGATGTTAACCAATCAGAAAGCGATCATTATAAAGACGGTGACGGTAACAAGGTACAGTCGAGTTATGACCGCTCCAACTATAACTTTGCGCTAGGGTGGACGCCGAGTGAAGCGACCGTGCTTGAATTAGCATATGGCAGTTCATCTGGTGAAGCAGAGTATGCAGATCGCGCCAATAAAGCCCGTGAGATCAGCAATGAAAACCTCACCTTTCTACTGCAACATGAGTTTGATAGTGAATGGCTAAATAATATCGAAGTTCAGGCCTACACCAATGAAAATGACCATGTGATGGATCAGTTCGACCAAGGCATAAATTCAGGGACTAACGTCAGACGTGGTACTCAGGGCGGTCATGTTTGGCTTGATTTTACCCTAGCAAATGATTGGACTCTGACCACTGGCGCCGATTATATGGATAGCACCCACGAAGGTCGCAGTATCAACCCTGCCATAGATAACGGTTTAGACGATCTTCTAAATAAGCCATTTAAAGACAATATGCGCTATCAGGCAACGGGTCTATTTGTAGAGTCTAGCTATGATTTTGCAGTGGGTAAGCTCCTTGCTGGCGCCCGTTATGATCACTGGAAAACTGAACTCATGGTCGGCCAAAAAGGTGAGCGTAGCGACGATCTCTTCAGTGGTTACGGCCGCTATGAACTCACTTTGGGCAACAGCCAATACTATGCCGGTGTTGGCCATGCTCAACGTATGCCTGATTACTGGGAGATAATGAAGTCTGATGTGAATAATCCAAGCCAGAAAGCATTTGATTTAGCCCCAGAGAAAACCACTCAGCTAGATATAGGTTGGATCTATGAAGCCGATATCGCTATCTCGACCTCGCTATTTTATGGTGAGATCCGCGACTACATCTTAATTGATGACAATACCAAGATGACCAGCGCTTATAATATCGATGCCACCGTCTATGGCGGTGAAATCGCTGCAACGATTCCATTAACTGAGCATTTCTCTAGCCAAACCAGCGTCAGCTACAGTCACGGCGACAATGATACAGCTGGCACACCACTAGGGCAGATCCCGCCACTAGAGGGACGTATCACTTTAGATTACCAATATAACCAGTGGACGGCAGGCCTACTTTGGCGCCTAGTCGCCGCTCAAGATAGAGTGGCGATTGGCGAAGGTAACATCTCTGGCCAGGATTTGGCTGAAAGTAGCGGTTTTGGTACCCTTTCTGTCAACGCCAGCTGGAAGCATAACGAAGCAGTTTTAGTCAGCTTCGGAGTAGAAAACTTATTCGATATCACCTACGCAGAGCATATTAGTCGCTCTGGTGCAGGTAACGATATTCCAGGTAGCTCACCTATGTTCCAGGTTAACGAGCCGGGTCGTACCGCTTGGGTAAAAGTGGATTACACTTTCTAAAGAATTAAGGTCCACAGCTAAAATCTATGGACCACGGAGGGCACGAAGCTCACGAAGAAAAGCTAGCCGTACTTTTTGTTTTCTTCGTGCCCTCTGTGTCGCAAACACAGTGAGCGCTTCGTGGTTTATTAAGACTTAATGGTATAGCTCTCAGAAGAGAGCGGTTAAAGTTTCTACGCCAATACTTCCTCTAATGCTTTAAGACAAAGCGCGACATTTTCACGCCTTGCACCAAAGCCCATCAAGCCAATGCGCCAAGCTTTTCCAGCCAGCGCGCCAAGGCCTGCACCTATCTCTAGATTATAGTTCTCTAGCAGTTGCTTTCTAATTCTGGCGTCATCGATGCCTTCTGGAATATACACCGCATTCAACTGAGGTAAACGACACTCTTCAGCCACCACAAACTTAAGCCCTAAACGCTGTAGACCGTGTCGTAGTACTTGGTGCATATCGGCATGGCGCTGCCAAGCAAGCTCTAAGCCTTCAGCCGCTAATAAGCGCAGTGATTCATGCAGTGCATAGAGGGCATTAACTGGCGCGGTATGATGGTAGCTACGCTTGCCATCACTAGAAGCATCCCAATATCCCATGACTAAAGTTTGATCGAGGAACCAACTTTGTACAGGCGTTTTACGCGCCTTTAACTTAGCCACAGCTGCAGGTGAAAATGACACTGGCGACAAGCCCGGCACACAGGATAAGCACTTCTGACTACCTGAATAAATCGCATCTATGCCCCACTCATCCACCAGCAACTCAACGCCGCCTAAAGAGGTGACCGCGTCGACGATGGATAAGCAATCATGTTGCTTAGCTAACGCACACAAAGCCTTGGCATCTGATAAAGCCCCCGTAGAGGTTTCGGCATGCACAAAGGCTAAAAACTTGGCATCAGGATGAGCAGCCAAGGCGCTGGCAACTTGGTCAGTATCAACCGCCTCACCCCATTCGTTATCCACCACCACTGCTACGCCGCCAACACGCTCAACGTTCTGGCGCATACGCTCACCGAACACGCCATTGCGGCAAACAATCACTTTTTCACCCGGTTCAACCAAATTAACAAAACAGGTTTCCATGCCTGCACTGCCTGGGGCTGAGACCGCCATGGTCATCTCGTTTTTGGTCTGAAATGCATATTGAATTAATGCCTTAAGTTCATCCATCATCTCAACAAATAGCGGATCTAAATGACCGATTGTAGGCTTGGCCTGTGCCGCCAGCACCTCAGGATAAACATCTGAAGGGCCCGGGCCCATCAGCACGCGTCGGGGGGGATTAAATGACTCTATAAAGGGTGCAGGTAACATGATATTTCCTCTAAAACTGGTCGCTTGGTATTAGGTTAAATTCGACTGCCGCCATACTGCTATAACGAAAAATATCATTAAGCCCCTACGTGTGAGTCAGTCTGCTATGAAATATTATTCTTGTATCGATTACTCTATCAAAGCTATAAGTCAGCGAAAAAACAAACAGTATAAAAAAACAGCTTCACGCCATACTACAAAAGAAGCTCTGTTACTATCAAGCAGATAGCTGATAAATCTTACAGCAACGTTAATAATACTTAAGCTGAGAAAATAAAAAGACAGCATCGATAATCGACACTGCCTATATGGATGACCAACTCAATCTGCTTATTGGCTGCGGTTATCTAAAAACAGCTGATAAGCTGGGCTTTCAGTTTCCTCTTGATAGACAAAACCTAATTCAGTTAAAAACTGTTTAAAGGCCAAATTATCACATTCTGGCACCTCAAAACCCGCTAATACTCGACCGTAAGCAGCACCATGATTTCGATAATGAAACAGGCTGATATTCCACTTACTCTGCAAGGTGGTTAAAAACTTAAATAGTGCGCCAGGATGCTCTGGAAATTCAAAGCTAAACAAACGTTCCTCAAGTGGCTCAGGCGGCTGCCCTCCCACCATGTAACGCACATGCAACTTGGCCGTTTCATCATTAGACAAATCCTGCACACCAAAGCCTTCAGACTCCAGGTTAGCAATAATGCCATCGAGCTCACTCTGCCCTTCTGACAAACGAATCCCCGCAAACACCACAGCTTTATCACGGCTACTGAAGCGGTAGTTAAATTCGGTCATCGCTCGCTTGTCTAATAGCTCGCAAAAACGCAGAAACACACCTGGGCGCTCAGGAACTTTAACCGCCAAAATCGCTTCTTTCTGCTCACCAAGTTCACAGCGTTCAGACACATAGCGCAAGCTATGAAAATTCACGTTAGCGCCACTTAAAATCGCGCCCACTTTCTCGCCTTTACCATTACTACCAATATACTTTTTCAGCCCAGCCAAGGATAGCGCACCTGACGGCTCGGCAATCGCTCGCGTATCTTCAAAGATATCCTTCACCGCTGCGCAGATTTCATCTGAACTCACGGTGATCACATCATCGACATACTCACGAGCCAATCTAAATGGTTCGGCGCCAATCTGCTTAACGGCCACGCCATCAGCAAACAAACCAACTTGCGGCAATATCACCCGCTCATCGGCTTCTAGCGCCGCCTTTAAACAGGCAGAATCTTCCGGCTCGACACCGATTATCTTCACCTGTGGCATTACCGCTTTATAGTAAGCCGCAACACCCGCAATTAAGCCACCGCCACCAACAGGTACAAACACCACTTCGAGATCGCGCTGCTGCTGCAACATCTCTTGCGCCACAGTGCCTTGGCCTGCAATCACTGCTTCGTCATCAAACGGCGCCACATAAACGCGCCCTTCATTCTTCGCAAGACTTTGGGCATAAGCATTGGCCTGATCGAACGCTTGGCCATGCAGCACCACTTCTCCACCAAGACGCCTAACCGCATCGACCTTAATATCGGGAGTCGTCTCAGGCATCACTATCACCGCACTAATACCGCGAGCTGAAGCCGACATCGCCACGCCTTGAGCATGATTACCCGCCGAGGCGCACACCACACCACATTCACATTCTTCTTTAGTCAATTCCGCTATCTTGTTGTAAGCACCGCGAAGTTTAAACGAGTGCACAGGCTGCATATCTTCACGCTTTAAAAATACCTGACAGCCTAAACGTGCCGACAGCTTGTTAAGGCTAGAAAGCGGCGTAACTTTAGCCACATCATAAACCGATGACAGTAATGTCTTCTGCAAATAATAGTGCGCCAAATCTAGTTGCGATTGTGATGCTAGAGCCAACATAAACTACCTCTTAATCCCGTTAAATCGATTAAACTAGCTTGCTCGTATCACGCACAGCGCCCTTATCGGCACTGGTCGCTAATAGTGCATAGGCCTTAAGTGCCATCGATACTTGTCTTACTCGCCCTAGAGGCTTCCAAGCATCACTACCAAGCGCTTCCATTGCAGTGCGGCGCGCCGCTAACTCAATATCACTGATAGCGAGTTTGATTGAGCGTGCCGGAATATCGATTTCAATACGATCGCCAGTTTGCACTAAACCTATGGTGCCGCCAGCCGCCGCTTCTGGTGAAACATGGCCAATAGACAAGCCTGAAGTACCACCCGAGAAACGACCATCTGTGATCAGTGCGCATTGTGTGCCTAGACCACGAGATTTCAAATAACTGGTTGGGTAAAGCATCTCTTGCATACCGGGTCCACCTTTAGGGCCTTCGTAGCGAATAACCACCACGTCACCTGCAACCACTTCACCACCTAAAATACCAGCTACCGCATCGTCTTGGCTTTCATACACGCGCGCGCTACCCACAAAAGTGTGATTCTCCACTTCAACGCCCGCGGTTTTAACGATACAGCCATCAAGCGCTACGTTGCCTGACAGTACTGCCAAACCACCTTCTTGGCTAAAAGCAAATTCACGACTGCGAATACAACCTTCTTGGCGATCATCATCAACACTGTCCCAGCGGCAATCCTGACTAAAGGCCTTGGTAGTTGGAATACCAGCAGGGCCTGCAGAGAAGAATTTACGCACCGCGGCGTCATCACTCTGGGCAATATCGAATTTTGCCAATACTTCTGCAAGATTTTTTCCGGCTACGTGATAGGCATCGTTATGCAGTAAGTTAGCTCGGTCTAGCTCACCCAAGATCCCCATTACACCACCAGCGCGGTGGACATCTTCCATATGGTATTTCGGCGTGGCTGGAGCCACTTTACACAAGTGCGGTACCAGTCTAGATAAACGGTCAATATCAGCCATAGTGAAATCCACTTCAGCCTCTTGGGCTGCTGCAAGTAAATGCAGCACGGTATTACTTGAGCCGCCCATGGCGATATCTAAGGTCATGGCATTTTCAAACGCCTTGAAGTTAGCGATATTACGCGGCAAGGCTGACTCGTCATCATCGCGGTAATAGCGTGTGGCAAGGTCCATAATACGGCGACCCGCTTCAAGGAAGAGTTCACGGCGATCGGCGTGAGTCGCTAACATAGAGCCGTTACCTGGCAATGATAAACCAAGCGCCTCGGTTAAACAGTTCATCGAGTTAGCAGTAAACATACCCGAGCATGAACCACAGGTTGGACAAGCACTACGCTCAATCTTTTCACTGTCTTCGTCAGATACGCGCTCATCGGCACCCGCCACCATAGCATCGACCAGATCTAGCTTGATAAGCTTATCTGACAGCTTAGTTTTACCCGCTTCCATCGGGCCGCCCGATACAAAAATCACTGGAATATTAAGGCGTAATGACGCCATTAGCATGCCAGGGGTGATCTTATCGCAATTCGAGATACACACTAAGGCATCGGCGCAGTGTGCATTCACCATATATTCAACGCTATCGGCAATCAGTTCACGCGATGGCAAGCTGTACAGCATACCGCCGTGCCCCATCGCGATGCCGTCATCAACGGCGATGGTATTAAATTCTTTTGCAATGCCGCCCGCTTCTTCAATGGCACCAGCCACCAAAGAGCCCATATCTTTCAGATGTACGTGACCGGGCACAAACTGAGTAAAGGAGTTAGAAATGGCGATAATCGGCTTACCGAAGTCGTTATCTTTCACACCTGTGGCACGCCAAAGTGCACGCGCTCCTGCCATGTTACGGCCTTCGGTACTGGTTGCTGAACGTAGTTTTGGCATTGCATTATCCTTTATTTTTTTAAAGAAGGTTGTAGGTTCTATAGCACCTATTTCTCACCTTCTATTTTCTAATTCGTTAACCTGAGGTTTGATATCCTGGCTCTAGGCCCTAGGTCCTAAAAACATCTAGCCAATCCTTAGATTCTTATATCGCTCTAATCTTTTCCGGCTTTTTCGTGAGTCAGTAGTTATACCGACAAGTCTTAATATCAAATCTTGATTGACGGGCTAAAGCCCGACCTACAAAAATCCAATTTTTCCGGCTTTTCCGTCAGTGAGCCTGCGAACGTTCCGTTAACCGCTATCCGTAAGCGCAGCGTTCGTCTCTGCTTGTGCTTTCCTAGGACCTTTCTTAGCTTTCCTAGCACCTAGGACCTGCTTTTTTATAAAACCTCCAACCAACCCCACTTATCTTCGGTCTCACCATTAAACAGACCAAAGAAGCTCTGCTGAATTTCTTTGGTGATCTCACCGCGCTTGCCAGTGCCGACTTCGATACGATCCACGCTGCGCACTGGCACGATTTCAGCAGCGGTACCAGTCATAAAGATCTCGTCGGCAAGATAGAGAAATTCACGTGACATTTGTTCTTCAACCACCTGATAACCTTTATCTCGAGCAAGGGTGATAATACTGTCCCGTGTCAGCCCCATCAGAATAGCTGCTGTTGCAGGTGGTGTGTAGATCTTGTTCTTTTTAATGACAAAAATATTAGCACCGGCCGCTTCACTCACTAAACCGTTGGTGTCCAGCGCGATCCCTTCATCGAAGCCATTGCGTTTGGCTTCGGTTGATATTTGTAGTGACGAGAGATAGTTGCCACCCGCTTTAGCACCTGTTGGAATAGTATTTGGCGCCAAACGATTCCACGAGGTCACAGCCACATCCACCCCAGCATCCATACTGTCTTCACCTAGATAGGCTCCCCACGGAAATGCTGCTACTAACAAATCGCACTGAGCATCTTTTGGTGGTGTGATCCCCATACCGACGTCGCCATAAAAGGCCAAGGGGCGGATATATGCACTAGTTAAGCTATTACCGAGTGTGGCGTCTCGACACGCCTGCATCACATCATCGAAGCTATAAGGGATCGGCATACGATAAATTTTGGCAGAATCAAACAGACGCTGAACATGCTCAGTTAAGCGGAAACCAGCCGGCCCGCGATGAGTATCGTAAACACGGATACCTTCAAAAACGGAGGTGCCATAGTGCAGTGCGTGAGACATGACATGAACCTTAGCATCACCCCAAGGCATCATTTCACCATTGAACCAAATTAACTCTGCTGTTTTAGCGGCCATATTCTCACCCTTCCTGTTGTGCTAGTTCACTTGAGCTGTTTACCAATACCTGGCAATCAATTACATCAATAAGCTTATTTATTTGATTAGTTAGCAAGCCAACTTCGCGCTCGCTCTGCACCAGCATATCGATGCTAGTGCTGTTATTACTGTTGAGCTGCATGCTCAAATTAGCGACCTTAAATCCACGATGACGAACGACACGCAGCACACGCTCTAATACTTCAGGCCTTTGCTGCACATTTAATGCTAATGAGTAATTGTTCATATTCTTGCTCTCCGTCTCGCGCTATCGCTAATGCTTCAATGCGTTAATTCAATGTCTCAAACTCGGCGTTTTTACCTTTACGTTTGCTTGTCCATCTCATCCATCATGTCTTGGTTTGACGCCCCTGGCGGCACTAATGGCCACACGTTATGGGCATCATCTATCGACACATGCAATAAGAACGGCCCCTCGCTATTAAGCAGCTCATCTAAGCCCGCCTCGACATCACAGGCCTTATTGATATTACGCCCAGAGATATCAAACGCCGATGCCATCTTGACGAAATCTGGGTTGTCAGAAAGATCGGTTTCGCTATAACGCTCTTCAAAAAATAGCTGTTGCCATTGCTTCACCATGCCGAGCTTTTGATTATCGATAAGCAAGATTTTGACGGGTAGACGCTTACGCTTGATGGTGGTTAGCTCTTGTACATTCATCATAAATGAGCCATCGCCTGATACGACAACAACCGTGGCATCGGGTCGTGCGACTTTTGCGCCAATCGCTGCCGGAAGACCAAAGCCCATAGTGCCAAGTCCCGCACTCGATAGATGATCTTCAGGACGGTTAAAGAACATATGCTGCGCCACCCACATCTGGTGCTGACCCACATCACAGGCAACAACACTGTTTTGCGGTAACTTATGCGCCAAACGATTTAGCATAGCAGGGGCATAGATAAGCTCACCCGGGCGGTCATAACGCCACTGATGCTCTTGCTTCATCTGTACAATCTTGGTTTGCCATGGAGCAAATTGCTCACCTAGGTTTTGAGTTAACGCGGGCAGGATCTGACGTAGGTCGCCAGCGATAGCCACTTCAGGCAGGCGTAACTTACCTAGCTCAGCAGCATCGATGTCTAAGTGGATCACCTTGGCATTTTCAGCAAAGCTGGCTAAGCGCCCAGTCACTCGGTCGTCAAATCGCGCGCCAACAACAATCAACAGGTCGCACTCTTGTACCGCCAAGTTAGACGCTTTAGAGCCATGCATACCCAGCATGCCTAAATAGCCAGGGGTCTCAGGCGCGATAGAGCCTAAGCCCTTTAATGTGGCAACCGACGGAATGCCAGTGACCTTGATAAAGTCACGTAGCTGGTCAACCGCGCTTGCCATGCCAACACCGCCGCCCACATACAGCATTGGCTGCTTAGCTTGACTGATAAGCTCGCGAGCATCATTTATTTGCTCAGGCGTATGCTCCGGCTCAGGCGTTACCGCTTGCAGTGGCGTCTTGTACTCCAGCATGGCGATTTGCACATCTTTGGGTATATCGACTAAAACGGGACCAGGGCGGCCTGAAGCGGCAATCTCAAATGCTTTATAAAGCGTAGGCACGAGTTCATCGACATGGGACACCATAAAACTGTGCTTAGTGCACGATAGTGACATGCCTAAAACATCGATTTCTTGGAAGGCATCGGTGCCGATAACCGCAGTAGAGACTTGGCCGGTGATGGCTACCACGGGAACTGAGTCGAGTAGCGCGTCAGCAAGGGAAGTCACCAAATTTGTGGCGCCGGGGCCGGAAGTCGCAAAACATACGCCAGTTTGGCCACTTGCTCTTGCAAAACCGACAGCAGCAAATGCAGCGCCTTGCTCGTGACGACTGAGAAGATGTTCTACTGGGCTGCCGTAGAGCGCATCATAGATAGGCATAATTGCCCCACCGGGATAACCAAAAACTGTAGTTACACCGTGAGCTGCAATCGCTTTGATGACTGCATCTGCGCCTCGTATCATCTGCCCAGGTTCCATTTGACTCTGCTCCATTTGCCCTTGTTCCATAAATCAGTGCCCCACTACCATTAACGTATTTCATAAGGACTTAGATTCAGTTTTTACTTTATCTGGGCCCTTATACGAAAAAACCCCCGTTCCTTGCGGAGCGGGGGTTTTTGCAATCTTAAACCTAGATTAGGTGTGTCGATTCAATATGCGCAGCCCCCGCTGTGATTTAATAATCACGACGCTAATAATCACAATAATGAGCTGGGCAGCTTGGTTGAACATATTCGACTGGGTTCCTAATCAGATTCTTTGCTTAAATTCGGTGTCGTCTAAAACACGACCATTAAGAAGTACCACAAAGCCTATAAAAAACACAATAAAAACTTTCTAACATCAAATTTTATCATCTAGTCTATGCGGTTTAGGCCGTGACCAGTGCAAGAATATCTGATGCTCTGCCTGACTTTATTACTGCTATTAAGGTGTTAATCCTTAGTGGTTAATCGAAAGTGAGTTATCGAAAGTGCTTTTTCTAAAAACGTGACGTTCTCAAATTTAAATTTTTTAGCCTAGGCCCAAATCAATTAAGATTTAAGCCCGGCTAGAATAGATGTGAAAATTAATTTATTTCTCTTCTACGATGCGCTTCATTTCGGTCATGTAACCACGAAGTTCAGCACCAATTTCTTCAACTGCTGTACCACGAATCGCAGCGTTGACCTCGATTAAACGGACGTTATCAACGCCGTTGCTCGCATCTTGTAGACCGCCACCTAGGTACTCTGCAGACATGTTAGCTACGTAATCTTTTAGTAATGGCAGTGCAGCATGGTTAAATAGGTAACAACCGTATTCAGCGGTATCTGAAATCACTACGTTCATCTCGTATAAACGCTTACGTGCAATAGTGTTAGCGATAAGCGGCGTCTCGTGCAGTGACTCGTAATAAGCCGACTCTTCAATGATGCCTGCAGCAACCATGGTGTCGAAAGCCAGCTCAACACCTGCTTTAATCATTGCCACTAGGAAGATGCCTTTATCGAAATAAGCTTGCTCGTCGATGTGCTCTTCACAGCCTGGTGCATTTTCAAAACCGGTATCGTTAGTTTCGCTGCGCCACTTAAGTAGGTTAGCGTCGTCGTTAGCCCAGTCAGCCATCATGGTCTTAGAGAACTCACCACCAATGATGTCATCCATGTGCTTTTCAAATAGCGGCTTAAGAATCACTTTCAACTCTTCAGCCATATCGAATGCTTTGATCTTGGCCGGGTTTGATAGGCGGTCCATCATATGAGTGATACCACCATGCTTAAGCGCTTCAGTGGTTGTTTCCCAACCTTGCTGAATAAGCTTAGCTGCGTAACCTGGCTCAACACCGTCGGCAAGCATCTTCTCATAACCTAGGATGGCACCCGTTTGCAGCATGCCACATAGAATAGTCTGCTCGCCCATTAGGTCAGATTTTACTTCGGCGATGAAAGAAGAATGCAATACACCAGCGCGATCGCCACCAGTTGCACTTGCATACGCCTTAGCGATATCGAAACCTTCACCCTTAGGATCATTTTCTGGGTGAACAGCAATCAGTGTTGGTACACCAAAGCCACGCTTGTATTCTTCACGAACTTCAGTACCCGGACACTTAGGCGCAACCATGATAACTGTAATATCTGGGCGAACCTGCATGCCCTCTTCAACAATGTTGAAACCATGAGAGTAAGATAGCGTTGCACCTTGCTTCATTAGCGGCATAACCGTAGTAACAGCATTGGTGTGTTGCTTGTCTGGCGTCAGGTTTAGTACCAAATCTGCATCAGGGATCAGCTCTTCGATAGTGCCAACGCGGAAACCGTTACCGGTTGCTTTCTGGTAAGAATCACGCTTCTCGCTAATCGCTTGCTCACGTAATGCAAAAGAGATATTTAGACCTGAGTCACGCATATTCAAGCCTTGGTTAAGACCTTGAGCGCCACAGCCAAGAATGACGATGTTCCAGCCTTTAATGAAGTTACAGCCTTCGCTGAACTCACTACGATCCATGAAGCGGCATTGAGCCAGCTGTTCCAATTGTTGACGCAAATTCAGAGAGTTAAAATAGTTAGCCATCTGATATACCACCTTGATTCTGGATTGTTATACGGGCTGGCTCACTTTGAGCCACGCTGTGATTGAGATCACTATAGCGCATGCCTTTCATTGCTTAAAATGATATATTTGGGATGTAGTATTGCGTTTTTTGCAACACAAACTAAATTAATCCAGTTTAGTCAACATGGAGAGCTCGGTTTGGATATTCGCACCATAAAGCTTTATCTGCATTTAGCTGATAGCTTGCACTTTGCTAGAACAGCACAGGCGATGCATGTCAGCCCATCGACCTTGAGTCGCGCCATGCAAAGGCTGGAAGAGGAAGTTGGTGCGCAGTTGTTTCAGCGTGACAACCGCAGTGTGACCCTGACGAGCGCTGGCGTGGAGTACCGCCACTTTGCCGAGTCCACACTTGAGCAATGGGGCAAGCTAAAAACCAAAATCGATCCCAAGCAGGACTTTCTTAGAGGTAGACTCAATCTATATTGCTCGGTAACTGCCGCCTATAGCCATCTGCCTGGTTTACTTGACCGTTTTAGACGTGAGCACCCCTTAGTTGAAATCGCGCTAACGACTGGTGATGCTGCCAACGCGGTTAATGAAGTACGTAACAATCGTGCCGATATCGCCATCGCCGCCCTACCCGATCCGTTTCCCGACAACCTTCACTTTGCCAAGATTGATGATGTGCCGCTGTCGATAATTGCCCCAACCTTTAGATGTCAGGTGCAAGAACTACTCACTGAGTCTTATATTCCATGGGATAGGCTACCTTTTATCGTGCCTGAGCATGGCCCAGGTCGAAAACGTATCGACAACTGGTTTAAGTCTTTGGGGTTAATTCCCAATATTTATGCGCAGGTCTCAGGCCAAGAAGCCATAACCTCTATGGTGGCATTGGGATGTGGCGTGAGCATTACTCCAGAGGTGGTGATCAATAACAGCCCGGTAAGAGATCGTATTCAGCTACTGACCTCGCCTATCGACATCCCTCCCTTTGAACTCGGTTGCTGCTGTAAGAGCAAGCGTACAGCTGAACCCGTTATTGAGGCATTTTTACAGGCAATATAATGACCTATTGATTGGCGGCTTTGACGCCGTCAATCAGCATATTACGCAACCAGCTATGACTTGGGTCAAGATTGAAATGTTTATGCCAAACCAGCACATAAGCGCCGGATTCGACTTTTATCGGTACATCAAGGCAAACTAATTGGTAATCCGCTATCATCTGCAAGACATATTTCTGCGGAGCACATAAAATTAAATCGCTGTTTTCACACAAATCAAGCGCACAATTAAAGTCTGTCATATTCACAGCAATATCGCGATGTAGATGCTCTAATCGCAATACATCGTCTAGCAGCCACTGCTCAAGACCGCCAAAAGCAACTTGTAGATGACGATATTTAAGGAAGGTATCTAAATTCCAGCGTTCACTGAGCAATGGATGCCCTTCACGTACCAGACAAACAGGGTGATCTCGAATAACTTCTGAATAAGCTAATTCTTCAGGCAAGTTATCCATGTGCAGCAAGGAACGCTTATCCCACTCGCGGCAGATAATGCCCATATCGATTTCACAGCGTAATAGCTGTTCCATACTGTTATGCGACCATGTTTGGCTATTAATACTCACTTGTGGGGCTTGCTTTAGCAGCTTAGGCATAAAGTGCGGAAAAGTTAACGAGTAAGCCGTTTCAACTAAATGCATTCTAAAGCGGCGCTGACTTTCTGCAGGCTCAAAGGTACTTGGGCGGGTGAACTGCTCCAGCCTTTGCAGCACCTCTCTTAGCTCTGGCGCTAGCTGTAAGGCACGAGGCGTGGCTTTTAAGCCATAAGCCGTGCGTTCAAACAATTGGTCATCGAAGGTTTCACGTAACTTACTCAACTGCTTACTGACTGCAGATTGGGTTAAATGCAAACGCGAAGCCGCCGCAGTAACACTCTGCTCTTCAAGCAGTACTTCTAACACTCTGAGTAAATTGAAATCCAACTGTTTCACAATAGGCCTTTTGCAAATGACGCAAGTTATGCGTCTTATCATAAAGGGTTTGCAAACATACGCTATTGATATTCATTCTAACCGGGCTAAACCACCAGCCTAGACCTGTCTCTACTTAGTTGTGATTAACAATCGGCAAACCCATTTTGATTAGAGCAGTGTAGGTATATTTATGGCTTACATAACAATTTAATATATTAAAAGAAAATAAACGCCCATATTACTTTAATTGATTTCATCAATATATTAACGATCTCAATCAGACTATAAGATTAATTGTGACCAAAAACACATTCAGTTTTTAACGAGAGTCACCAGTAGAAATAATCTTTTCAATTAACCCAATCTGCTGTAACTCTAACTTGCGATCTTGATTCACATAGATAGCAATAGGTCCATTAATATCGCCAGAGGTTGGTCCCGCACACTTTTCAATATTTTCGTTTTTGAGAATAATTTGCTCAGGCAATAAACCAATTCCCATTCCACGCTCGATTAATTTACAAGAGAAATCTGGAGTATCTATCACCATAACCTTCTTATAATCAGGATTGTTATACATACAAGCACTTAAATCATGCCAATGATTCCAAATATCAGAGTGCACGAATGTAGGAACTGGTTTAGCAAATTCTATCCCCACCTTTTTAGCCCAAAAAAACTTTAAATTGTCGAGTTCGGTAAAATGTTCAAAGATTGGATGATCATCAAATATGCCTTCGGTGATAACAACATCGACTTCCCCTGAATCCATCCAGCCTTTAATTGTAGCCAACTCACCTGTATTGATTTGCACGAAAAACTCTTCAATAAAGTCATTGGTTAACTTGGCTGACAAGTACTTCTCGTACAGTCTAGGTTGAGTCGCTATTTTAATGACAGACTTTCTATTAACCTGCTGAAGTGCCGACTCGAGTTCATTCATCGACATGATGACATCTTCAGCTTTTTTGTAGATTTCATGACCGCGGTCAGTCAACCTCACCCCGCGACTCTCTCTTTCAAACAGTTTCGCGCCAATTTTTTTCTCTAGAGCAATAATGCTGGAGCTAACACTAGGTTGAGTCATTTTTAAAAAGCTTGCCGCTTTAGAAAATGATGAAAACTTTGCGGAGTAATAGAAACAATAAACTGTTGTGTTATTAATCATAATTATTCGGGATCTAGTTCTAGATTCTTATTGTTGTGTGACCGCAATCAAATGCACGATATTTAATTAATATTTATGATTTAAAAAACCATTAATTAATTATCATACTTTACGCCATTTCCAGCTATAACCACGCTCACAATCTTTGGTATTACTTTTTTTTATACCTATATATATCAGATGACAATCACAAACTCGGCACGACACGATTCATATCATCAAGCTCGAATGATGACTAATATAAAATTCGTGGAATAATAATGAAAAGAAGAGACTTTCTAACTAAAAGCATGGGTATTACCGCAGCAATGGCTTTACCATTTTCAGCGACAGCTATTGCATCAGAAAATAGTTGGGACCGAGAATACGACTTAATCATTGTCGGCAGTGGTTTTGCGGGGTTAGCTGCTGCTTATTCGGCTAACAAAGCTGGATTAAAAAACATACTGATCCTTGAAAAGATGGAAACCTGGGGCGGCAACTCAGCGATTTGCGGCGGTATTGCTTGTATGCCGAATACCTCTCTTCAGAAAAAGCACGGCATCGAAGACTCTCCAGAGTTAATGATCAAAGATATGGTAAAAGCCGGTCGTGGTTTTAACCATCCAGAACTGTGCAAAACCTTAGCGACCGAGGCCCACACCGTATACGACATGTTAATTGGTTGTGGCGTCGAATTTATGGATAAAATTATCCGCCTTGGAGGACACAGCGCGCCTAGAGCGCATATTCCAGCTAATGCCTCTGGTGGCGGAATTGTGGTTCCTATGCACAAGTACTTAGTGAATAAAGGTGTGCAGTTCCAAAATCGTACTCAAGTGACCTCTTTACTGCGTGATAAGAATAACGCGATCACCGGCGTTGCCGTACAAGAGAAATTTGATTTTGAAACGGAAAAGTTCAAAGGCGAGCAAACCTACAAGTCACGCCATGGTGTAGTTGTTGCGACCGGTGGTTGGGGACAAGATAAGAAGTTCGTTAAGACAACTATGCCTATTTACGCTCACCTAGAAGCGACTGCGCACCCGGGCGCAACAGCAGGCATGATCAAATCCTTACTTGCAGTAGGCTCGCTACCTATCATGCTCGACATGTATCAGCTCGGCCCTTGGGCTTCTCCAGATGAAAAAGGTGCAGGTCCCGCATCTTTCTTTGCTGATTACTCATTTAGTGAAGGGATTGCCATCGACCCAATGACCGGCAAGCGCTTTATGAATGAATTGGCCGATCGCCGCACTCGCGCTGAAGCACAGTTGGTCGTATTAGAGAAAGGGACTTCAGAAAAGCCTAACTTCCCATTCACTTTCTGTAGCGAAGCAACCACACAGCGTGCTGAAGGCTTTAAGGGCGCTTACCGTGACGGTGCGGTTAACAAGTCGAACTCTGTTGCTGAACTGGCTAAACGTCACGGTGTCGATGAGGCGGTACTTGCTCAGTCGATTGCAGATTGGAACGAGATTGTTGCAGGCAAGCCAGATCCATTTAACAAGCCATTGGACAGAAGAACCGAATTAAAACCACCATTTTACTCACTACGACTATCGCCAAAGTTGCATTACTGCATGGGCGGCGTAGCTATCACTCCTGATGCAGAAGTGATTGATGCAACGACCTGTGAGCCAATCAAAGGGCTGTTTGCTGCTGGCGAAGTCGCTGGCGGTACCCATGGTATGGACCGTTTAGGTGGTTGTTCGTCAGTTGACGGCTTGGTTTTTGGTCAGATTGCAGGCAGAACTGCAGCAAATTATAAGGCGAATGCGTAATGAAAACTTCTTTTGCCGTTGCCGTTATCGCAACTCTACTATCTTGCAGTGCATTTGCTGCTAAACCGACGATTAAACAACATCATATCGACGCACTTGGCGATGATATGAACTGCCGCACCTGCCATACGACTAAGGGTGCGTTTGAACGGCCGAGCGATCAGGCCTGTATTGATTGCCACGGTGGCATGCATGATATCCCTACAGAGCCAAATCGTTTTGATAAGAATCCACATAATTCGCATCACTACGAAGACTTGCTTGAATGTATGGTTTGCCATTCTGAACACAAGCCATCGAAAGATATTTGCTCCGACTGCCATAAAGTCGAATTTAACAACCTTAAGTAAATGTACTACTAAATTAGAGAGTTAAAAATGAAGAAAAGTGTATTTGCATTACTCGTTGCAGCAAGCCTACCTTTATCCGCTAATGCGGCAACACATACTCTAGATGGTCGTTCACTCACAGTGGATCAGCTATGGGAAATCGCCCAACCAGGTGAAGACGTTAAGATTTCTAAAGCAGGTTGGCAACGCATTAACGCAGGTTACAAGGCGCCTATTCACGCAGCTGCTGATGGCCGCTCTATTTACGGCTTAACCGTTAACTACGGCGCCTTAAAAGATCAGCGTGTTGCAGGCACATCAGTTGAAGACGAACCTAACTTTACTGCTTCAATTAAGTTCAACGAACGCCAGATGCGTATTCAAGCTGCGGGGGTAGAGCCGTTCGTGTCTGAGCGCGAATCAAAGATGGCGATGATCATTCGCCTTAACCAAATGGCAGCGGGTTACACTGCGATGAGTACCGAAGGTGCGCAAGCATTTATGGACTACATCAATGCAGACGTTACACCACTGATCCCAAGTCGAGGCTCATCTGGCGCTAACGATTTAAGTTTAGCGACCCATATTGGTTTATCGCTAATGGGTGAATGGGACGTGATGTACAAAGGCGAGCGCCGTGACTCAAAAGAAGTACGTGAAGAGCTAGATCTAAAGCCTTACAGACCGTTCGGTTTAGACGGTATTTCTATCTTATCAAACGGTAACGTGGCCGAAGCACAGAACATTGCAGCGGTTAAAAAAGCCGAACATTTCCTAGAAATTTCACCGGTAATTATTGCCTCTTCACTAGAAGCACTTAACGGTAACGTATCACCATTCCTATGGCACACAGTTGATACTAAAGGCTGGCCACAAGGTCATGAAGCTGCAGAAGCTATTCTTGGTGCGCTAAAAGGCTCATATTTATGGGAATTAGATAGCAAGCGTAACCTGCAAGACCCACTGTCATTCCGCTCATCTGGTTATATTTTAGCGACCGCAAAAGAAGAACTACGCCAAGCAAAAGAGCTACTGAACACTGCGATTAATCACACGACAGATAACCCAATTGTGAACACTGAAGCTCGTGATGACCTTTGGTATAGCGACACTCCAGCTGTTAATGCATTACGTGTCGGCGATGATAGCGTTTTTGTAAACTCTGGTGCTAACTTCGACAACACTCAATTAGCCGTGCAGATGGAATCTTTAGGCCGTGCACTTGCACAAGTTATCCATATTTCTGCATGGCGTACCACTCAGTTAGACGATGGCCATCGCACTAATCTACCGACTTACCTAATCGCGAAAGAGAATGTCGGCGGCGACGGTTTTGCTAACATCGCCCAATCAATGTCAGGCTTATATGCTGAAGCAATGACATTAACCAATAGCGCAACACTTTACGGTGTACCAACGTCTGTAGGCATTGAGGAGACGTTCAGCAACGTTAACTTAATTGCCTCTCGCGTCGAGAAAATGGCTGATATTGGTTACGAGATCTATGCCTATGAGGTATTGCATACAACTCAAGGTATGGAGATCCGCATGAGAGATCAAGATAAGAAAATGGGTACGGGTACAAGTCACTTAATCGAGCAGTACCGTAAAGTAGTGCCATTTGTTGATTTAGACCGAACTTACACACCCGATATAAATAACGGTATTAAGTTCCTTAAGAGCTATTCTGTAGCCAAGTAAGAATACACAGCTTAGTTTATTAAGCCTAAGTTAGTCCCCTGCATTAAAAAAGGTGTTTAGCCAATTGCTAAACACCTTTTCATTTTGTCTCCTCCTCTGCATTACCATCCATTAAAACCTAAGCACATGCCCCTAAGAAGTAAGAGTATGGGTATAAAAAAGTCTACAAATATTCTATTTCCCTAAGGGAAACTCTAAGAAAATCCAGATGACTTTGAAGATAAAAATAAATAACAAAGAACACAAAGTGAGCAAGCAGTAGTTTATAGCTTTAAAGAAAAGCGCTTTTTTAACGATAAAAATCAACACTGAAAACATCAAAACTAGCCCAGATTGGCTTATAACAGATCTAGCTAACTCTCCACTAATTTAATGGTTAACTAAAGTTTTTTTATTTATTTAAATTGCAATAAACCTCCACTGCTCCGCCACTCGGAAATATCGGAAATCGAAATAACACAACTTAAAAAAACAAAAAGCTCATTGCTCACACAAACTTTATTTAGCTCCAATAAAATAAGTAACACGAAATTTAGCCAAACGAATACAAGCCAACATAGGAAAATAAAACCAGCCTAATTTCGAATAACACAACATACAAATTTCGACTTTTGCAATATGGGACAAGCACTGCAATTAGTGGAATCCATTAAATATTTACCTCCACTCATCTGATATTCATCTGTATTCTAATTTGTGTTCATTTTTTATTTTTTAATTAACCTTTTCTCAAGGACAATCTATGTTAAATAGGCGTTCGTTGTTAAAAATGGCTGTCGGAACCACTGCATTAACACTTATACCGACAGCCAAGCTTCTAGCGCAAACACCAGGAAAGCGATTAGCTATGGTGTTTGATGTGCGCCGCTGCACAGGCTGTATCTCTTGTAGCGTATCTTGCTCAATTGAAAACCAAGTGCCAATGGGCCGTGGGCGTACTAAAGTCAGCCAATGCGCTATTGAACACAGCGAGGGGATATCGACGTTATCGGTTCCTCATCAATGCAATCATTGCAAAAACCCAACATGTGTAGAAGTGTGCCCTGCTAAGGCAACTTACAAACGCCCAGAAGATGGCATTGTTGTCATTGATTACGACAAATGCATACATTGCCAGCGCTGTGTTACCGCCTGTCCTTATGGTGCCCGCATTAAAGATCCTAAGCGAAAGGCGCCACCAGAAAAGTGTAATTTCTGTATTCATAGATTAGAGCAAGGCTTATTACCCGCTTGCGTAGAGACCTGTATTGGTGAAGCGCGAATATTTGGCGACCTTAATGACCCAAATAGCACTATTGCCAAGCTGGTTTCAGAGAACGACGTCTATGGCATGCTCCCAGCCAATGGCAACCTTCCCAATATTCTTTATATCGGTTTGCCGACGCCTAGTGACGACAAAAAGATACTGAAACTTTCTCCTTTAGATTGGCAAAGATAGGAAACCATAATGGATAGAAGAACCTTTATTAGCCGCGCCGGTATCGTTACCGCTGCGGCTGCAACAGGGACAGCCTGTAGTTCAAAACCTCAGGTCAAATCAGGCTTAACAACTGTTGAAAAAAGCCCTGCTCGTTTTGGTAATCCACTGCCAACTGAAGCCTTACTGGGTGAAGATGGGCGATTGCACAAAGCACAAGGCATTCGTACCATGTACACCAAGTGCTTTACCTGCAATAACATGTGTGGCCTAAGAGTACGCATTGATGAAGTCACCGACCAAGTGTTAAAGGTCGGCGGCAATCCATACTGTGAGCTTAATTCTGGCTCCCCCCTTGCGTTAGATACCCCTGTTCGTGAAAGCTATTACGCACTTGCCGGTGATAAAGGCTTGCAAAACCGCGCCACAACTTGCGGTAAAGGCGCCAGCGGTATTGGTTGTGTTGATGATCCTCGTCGTGTTACCCAGGTGCTAAAGCGCAGCGGTAAGCGCGGAGAAGGCAAATGGATTAGCATCAACTACGAGCAAGCGGTAAAAGAAATTATCTATGGTGGCGATCTATTTGGTGAAGGCAAAGTCGAAGGCCTAAAATCAATCCGCCAACTCGATCAATTAGTGGTCGCTGATCAGCCAGAATTTGGCAGTAAAGCTAACCAACTACTCGCAACCTTCAACGAAGAAGATACCCTGCGCGGTAGTTTATATGCGCGCTTTATGCGCCAAGCTTACGGCACGGCCAACCTAGTCACTAAACACGCTTATTGCGGCGCGCCGATTGGTATTGGTTTTGGTATAGGACTTAACCCTGATATTGGCCCAGCAATGAACGACGTTGACTGGGATCACGTCGAATACGCACTCTTTATTGGTACCGCACCAGGGTCAGCAGGCGCAAGCCTTAACCGCCTAGGCCGCGGCTTAGCCGACGCACGTGTCGATAGAGAGATGAAGTATGTCTGTGTTGACCCTCTACTTCGTACAAGCGTTGCTAATAACACTCAAGGCCAATGGCTAGCCATTCGTCCTGGTGAAGATAGCGCCTTTATTTTTGCGTTATTGCAAATCATGCTCAAGCAAGGCTGGTATAACCAAGACTTCCTATCCATCCCTAATGAAGCGCAAGCTGCAGCAAAAGGTGAGCCTAACCGCAGCAATGCCAGCCACCTAGTGATCATGGATGATCAACATCCAAGATATCGCCAATTTGCCCATGCCAGTGAATTCAATTTAGGTGGCGAAGAGCCGCTGGTTGCTGAAAATGATCAACTGATTGCAGCAAGTCAAGCCAAGCGCGCAGAGCTATTAATCGATCAAGACTTTATTGATCAATCGGGTAACAAGGTTCGTCTAGTGTCATCTTTGGCATTGCTAAAGATTGAAGCAGACCGAACTCCAATGGCTGATTATGTAGCAGCTTGTGGTATTGCCGAGTCAGATATTCGTCAAGTTGCTAAGGACCTTAGTCACCACGGTCGCCGCTCTTGCGTCGCAACCAATACTGGCGCCAACAGTGCCGATAGCATCATGGTGGGCTGGTTAGTCTCCACCCTAAACACATTGATTGGCAACCACGACACTAAAGGTGGTGCGATTTATGGTAATGGTGCCTTCTGGGGCTTTGAAGGCAATTACAATCTTGGTGGATTTGAGGGTGAGATCGATACCAGTGCGGTAATGAATATTTGCCGTGCCGGTGCCTATGAAGACTCAACTGAATATAAACAGAAAGTGGCACAAGGCATTTCGCCTTACCCAGCCAGTGATATCTGGCATAACTTAGTACCTGGTTATGCCGCAGGCAATGCTGCAGAAGCGCTGACTGCACATACCAATAAAAACCCATATTCGGCCAAAGCATTGATTAACTGGCGTAGTAATGCCATTTACAGTGCATCATCAATTAGCCACCAAGTCGAAGCCGCGCTTGCTGACACTAACAAACTGCCATTGTTTGTGGGCATTGACTGCTACATCAACGAAACTAACCGCTATGCAGATTATATTATCCCTGACAGGGTAATGTATGAAGAATACGCCGCCGATCGCATGTGGGGGGCATTTAATCTTGGTGTAGTCGCAGGCGCACCATTAGTGACACCACGCACGCCAAAAACAGCTAACGGCTACCACATTTGTATGGAGCAATTCTTAATTGATGTTGCCTTAGAAATGAAGCTACCAGGCTTTGGTAAGAATGCCATTTCAGCTAGCGATGGACGTCAAGTCGACCTGCTGACCTTTGAAGACTGGCACGCTCGTTATATGGCCAACATTGCCGTTCAGTGCAGCGCTCTGCCACTGGTCACTGACGAAGACCGTGAATGGGCCTCACTGGATTACTCAATGAAACCGCTGCGTCCACGTTTAACCAATGAAGAAGCTGGAAAAGTCGAAGCCTTGCTTTCTCGCGGTGGCTATTATGAAACTGCAGAAAAGTATAACGGTGAGTTTACCCATAACGCTGGCGGTAAGTTTCTACAAATATATAACCAGCAGATGTCGCAGCTGCGCCACAGTTACTCAGGTAAAAATTACCCTGGCGTGCCCGCTTACGATGTAAAGCGTTTCTGGAATGGAGATAGTTGGGAGCAGCATTGGCCCGCCGCTCAATATCCTTTGCTATTCTCTAGCTATAAACCAACGTTGCGTTCTAACTATTCAGCCGCGTTCGATCGCTGCGCCGAAGTCACACCTCAAAACTATGTTTATATGCATAGCGATACCGCGCTTAAGCATGGGCTTACACACGGTGATACGGTGCGATTAGAAACCGGCAATGGCAAAGCCACTGATGGGGTATTATTTGCAGATATTGGGGTTAGTAAAGATGCCGTCTGTATCTCCCATACGTTCGGGCATAAGCTTGCCTATGGCGCCGATGACCGAACCATCGACGGCGTAAAACACCCAGGCTTAAGCCATCGCGGCGGCGGAACGGCAATTAACCAAATGATCCCAGCCGACCCAACCCGCAAAGGCAAGGCTAGTATGCTAAATGATTACTATGCCGGTACCAATTGCCGCAGTGGTATTCCGGTGCGCATACAGAAGATCTCTTAAAGTAACATCACCTAAGTTATTGTTTCTAAAATAACTGACATCATCATAAGTAAAAGGGCCTAGCGTTAAGCTAGGCCCTTTCTGTAATGACTTTCCCACCAGAGATAAAGCCAATCACTTTTATCCATTCACGAATGCTAATCCGCTACATATTGAAATTCCTGATGGTATTAGATAGATCATCAGTACTGCTCTCAACCTCTTGGTTGAGCGTATTGGTCACGGTGATCAAATCATAAGACTCAGACACCTTGCAGTTGACCATCTGCACATTGGTGTTGACCTCATTACATACATAAACCTGCTCTTCGATAGCTACCGCTATCTGCTGATTGCGTTCCACTATGCCCTCAATCAACTCCTCAAGTTCATTAATTTTGCTCAGCGAGGTATTGATGATATTGACCGTCTTGCTGGATTTGTCATTACCCACTTCAAGCGATTTTACCGCTACTTGGCTATTGGTCTGGATCTGCTCAATCGCCGTCTGGATCTCGGTCGTCGCTACTTGAGTGCGCTGAGCTAAGGTTCGCACCTCATCGGAAACCACCGCAAAACCACGACCAGAATCTCCGGCCCTCGCCGCTTCAATCGCAGCATTTAGCGCTAGTAGGTTGGTCTGTTCTGCAATGCCATTAATCACATCGATCACCGAACTAATTTGCTGGGTCTGCTTATCGAGAGACACCACGGTACTCGAGATTGAGGCTAACTCATCGACCAATTCCAGCATCGACTTATTAACCTGATTAATGCACTCCAAGTTCTCCGACATAGTACTTTGTGTCTGCATTGTAGCTTCAGCTGTGCCCTGCGCATTTTGAGAGATCTCAGTTGATGCCGCCTGCATCTCATTCACTGCCGTAGCCACCATTTCAATCTCTGTTTTCTGAGTATTGAGATGCTCGGTGACTTTATGATTGTTCTGGGTGGCTAGCTTGGCATTATCTAAGGTCTTGTCGCAGGCCTCCATCACAGAGATATTTACGCGGCCAATCAAGGCTTTTACGTGTTGTTTACGCATCTTCATAGCCAGCTCAATTTCTGAAAAGTCGTTGACCTTCCCCGTATAGATAAGCTCCATCAACGGGTTATTAAAATCTTTACGAGCCTCTTTTGCGAGTCGCTCCAAGGGACGAGTTAACAGATAGCTAATTAGAGTCGCCATAGCGAAAAAAGAGGCCAATGTAAGTGCGGTATTTTGGCTAAACATGGCGATGGCATAGGAGATAAGCGCCGCGATGCCATAACAAAATGCGCTACGCTGCCACAGCCGAGTTCTCAGACCCACACTCAGTTGCCAAGGTTTCTTGTCATTTGATAATTGTTTATAAACGGCTTCGGCTCGTTTGACATGAATTCGTTCTGGTTTAAAGCGAACCGATTGTAACTCGACGATTTCACCATTACTTTTTATCGGCGAGGCAAATGCATCAACCCAATAATACCCTCCTCCCTTACGGCTGTTTTTAACCATTCCCATCCAATGGTTACCACTTTGTAAGTGACCCCATAGGTCTTTAAAGGCGGCTTTAGGCATATCAGGGTGCCTAACAACATTATGAGGTAAGCCATTTAATTCACCAGGCTGAAAACCAGCTACTTCGGTAAAATGAGGACTGGCGTATTTGATATGGCTAGAAGGAGAAGTGATAGAGATTAAATTGTAATTGGCGGGATACTGGTACTCTTCATCCATAATATAATCCTTTATGTAATGGGGTAAAAAAACATACGCTTCAGTGTAGTACCAAAATTAGTTTTTCATCAGAATAATAATAAGAATTTATTTCATAGACTTACGATAACGCTGCCTTAAACTCGCCAACACGACTCAGCAGATTAACATCCGAGCCTCTGCTCTTTATGCTATACCCAAGCGCACAACAAGATATAAGAGTCAGATTTAATTAATAAATATTAAAGTGCAGATGCAAAAATGCCTTTCATAAGAAAGGCATTTTGGAGTGATTAATCGAAATATAGATTTACAATTAGTCGTCGTATCTTTCGATTTCGCGAGCGATGTTTTGCTTATTAAGCACCACGCCTTCAACTTCGATAAGTTGCTGATTAATCGTGTCTAATTTAATACCATCTTCAAGCACGGTTTTAGCGTCAACGAAGACTGTCATACCGTTAATCACAAAGCTCTGAGTCGTTGTATCAAACACTGAAGCCTGACCTTCTTGCTCAAACTCTTTCCAGCTGCCAACATTGTCGTTGTCATCACCTGTTGAATTGTCATCATCGAACTCAACTTCGGTAGCAACTTGAGTCGTACCATTCTTAACAGAAGTCACTTCCACTAAAGCGCCCTGCTTTAAGTCAGCTTTCACGCCGTCTTCAAACTTAGTTTGCGTATTAACAACAAAACGACCCTGGTAGTTAAGTTCAAACGCAGTTTGCTGTGCATCAACCCAAGTCACGATACCTTCAACTTCGGTGTCGTTAGCAAGATCGCTATAATCTTCAACTTCAACAGTATCAGCATTAAACACGCCATTAACTAGCGTACCTTCTACTTCAACCCACTGGCCATTAGCAAGCACGCCTTCAATGTTATGAGCAGCAGTGCCTGAGTAATCAACAGTTAGAGCAGCGCCCAGTTTAAAGCTTTTTGCACTTTCATCTAAGCTAGATAAACGGCCTTCAACTTCGTAACTATTAGCAAGTCCAGGGTACTGGCTTTCAATATCAAACTTAATCACAGATAAGACTTTATAGCCTGCATCCGCTGTTGGTAATGAAGACACCATTACCCAATCACCTAATTCGATTTCGTTAGATAACTTATAAGATAACTTCATACCGTTAACATCAAAAGTACCGGCAACTGCATCGATTGCAGTGACTTTACCTGTGATAGTCGGTTCAAGTTGAACTTGAACTGCTGCTTTTTGAGCGCCGCCGATTTGCACCATCATGTTAGGCTGCAGATCGTTAATATTTAGTTTTACATCGCCGTACATTACGCCAGCAACGTCATAGCTGTAGCCGTTCACAACCACTTTATTCTGTACAGAATCGACTTTATCAATAGTGCCTTTAACTGCAGTTGGAGCTGTTGGTACAGTAGGAATGCCGCCGCCATTGCCGTTATCGCCATTACCATTGTCAGAAGAACTATCGCTTCCACCGCCACAAGCAGCTAAAATCAGAGCAAGTGTTGAAACTAAAGCTATTTTTTTCATCTAAATACCCTTATTTAGTAAGATGATTATCAAATTTAGCTGTATGTTAAAACTTGGCCCGTGAAGCGATCGTGAAGAAAGATAAAATAATTTATGAAAGTGCTAATTGTTGATGACAGCCATAACCTCAGCGAAACAATCGCCGATTATTTGGAACTCGAAGGCATGGTCATCGACTGCGCCTATCACGGCGAAGCGGCGATTAATTTAGTAGCCGAAAATAGTTACGATGTGATTATTATGGATATCATGATGCCTAAACTAGACGGCATTACCGCGGTACGAAAACTACGTGAAGAGCTGTATTGCAACACACCGATTTTATTCTTAACCGCCAAAGACAGCCTCGATGACAAGGTTGCCGCTTTCAAGGCCGGTGGAGATGACTATTTACTCAAACCTTTTGCCATGGAAGAGCTGACTCTCCGTTTACATGCACTGAGTAATCGTGGCCCAAGGCAAGATATCGGCACCTTGTCGTTCGCCGACATAAATATTAATACCCAGACCGATGTAGTGACACGGGCAGAACAACCGATAAAGCTCAGCCGTATTCAGCTAAAAATATTAAAGGTACTGATAAAGCGCGCGCCGAGTGTGGTCAGTCGTCAAGATGTAAGTGACGCAGTCTGGGGCGATGAATCCCCTCCAAGTGACGCCTTACGTAGTCACATCTACGGCCTAAGAACCGCCCTTAATAAAGGCTTTGAATATTCACGATTAGAGACAATTCATGGACAAGGTTACCGCCTCAAAGCATAAGCATTTCCCGAGTATCTACCGCAAGCTCCGTTGGAGCTTCGGTTTGATGACGTTTGCCATGTTCAGCTTATTTTGGTCGCTTATTTATATTGCTGAAAACCAAATTGAAAAGATCAGCCTGAATCACTGGTTAGACACTGAAGTATATCGCTATAAGCAGGACTACAAGATTTATGGCGATAAAACAGTTCTGCCCAATACCAATGAGTTCACCACCTATTGGAGTGAGCAAAACATTCCGCAGTGGCTTAAAGCCTATACCTCACCCGGTCTATATGAAAAGTTAATCGGAGAAGAAGACAAGCACTTTATTGTGACCCTCCATCCGTCGAATAGAGGGTTAATGTATGTTGTGTTTCAAGATGATGCCGATGACTACCTTGATGAGTACGAGGAGCACTTACACGATTACATTCTCATTCTAGGGCTACTTATCGGCCTATTAATGACGCTATATAGTTTGTACTTCATCCGGACCCTATCCAAGCCGCTGACGATTATTGAACACAAGATCACCCAGATGGCGCCAGATGACCCCGACTTTAGCGTTGATACCCGTTTTGTCGAAACCCGTAATATCGAGCAAACACTGTTAGATAGCCGCAACGATATCAATGGCTTCTTTCAACGTGAAAAGGAGTTCAGTCACTTTGCCTCCCACGAGCTAAGAACCCCTATCACTGTGATAAAGGGTTCTGCCGAGTTGTTGGCAAAAATCCCTAACCAGCATCCACTGGCAGTCAACGCGGTTAAGCGTTTGCAGCGGGCCAGTGACGAGATGCAGGTACTCACCGATACCTTTCTGCTTTTGGGTAAAGAATCGATTAGCCAACGTTACTATGCCGACGTCAGCTTGGAGGCTGCACTAAGCAAGCAGCTCATCGAGATGAAAGAGTTATTCGCCAGACAAAATAGCAGTTACAACTTAACGATAGATGACGCCGCAATCGTACATGCGCCCCACAGTTTTATAGCCATCGTACTTAACAACATTATCAAGAATGCTTTCAGTTATAGCATAGGTGATATCGAAATCGTGCTTAATCAGCACACCTTAACCATCACCAATCGCCACGAAGGCAATGAAACCTACAATGCTGGCTATGGGGTTGGACTGGTCATCGTCGAGCGCATCTGTGAACGCATGGGGTGGAGTTATCTGCCTCAAGATAACGGGGTTGAGTTTTGCACAACTTTGGTGTTTTCTGCCAAAGGGGAGCCCCTTTAGCGATTCCCTGTTTGGTGGTTGGTTTGGCTCTGTGGTTGGATTTGGCTATGTGGTTGAAACTGTTGCACAGTTTAAAGCTAAAGCTTCGAACCTTTGGCTTATCTATGCTTAGGCTGCATTTGATGCAACATCCAGCAGTTATGGTTCCAATGGCCTGCAGCCAGCGTTTGAGGGTTCCTTTGCGTGAAACTAACGCAGGCTTTAAATCTAAAACATCCGAACCTTTAAGTTTTTCGGCACTTGAACCCCTAAACTAACTTCCAACTCCAGTGGTTCCAATGGCCTGCGGCCAGCGCATGTGCAGACACTTCTGAAGCCCGCTGCGAGCACATCCCTGTGAGCTCTACGATTGCATCCATGCCATCGAAGGCTTCAGCCCTATCTGCACTAGGTTAGAAAAGCGGAATAGTTTGGTTCTGGAGTCATGCCTGAAGAGCTAGGGTTATTAATTTACTCTGACCAAATTATTTGTGATTTATGTTTATTTCAGAGGTAAATGTGAATCAAACCCAGTAGTACAAGCATTGAGCATCAAGTTATAAAGAGTTATAGCCACAAACATTGTTGCTTTTGGCATGTAAGTTTTCAAGACTTCTGCATCGCTCTTATTAAGGCTCCCATGAGCCACCTTGGAACGCAGGCTATAAATAGTACTAAACTCTTTCATAGGATTTATACTTTTACCGTATAAACCTGCTTGTTGAAATGCATTTGCATTCAAGAATGCTTTTAAGCCCTCCGAGACTTTTTTAGAGCTACACGTCTTACAAATATCTGCTGGGTAGAGCTGATTGGAGATAGCTTCAAGAGACGTGCATAGGTTTACGATAGCTTCACAATCATCATGACTTTCAATAGCTCGATTAAACCTGCTGAGTGCAAATTGCACATTGTTAGCCAATGTATTATCTAAAAACTCTTGGGTTGTAAGGGAGTTAACGACGGTAACTAAATTTGCTGACTTCAAATTTTCAAATAAATAATGATATTCAGGAGCTACGCAACCAAAAGCTTCAATATTTTCCAGAATTCCATTTTTTGATATATAACTCCTATCTTTCCAACCATAGGATGTTTCATGTTGATAAAAGAACAACACATGACGTATGTCTGTGTATCCAGAAACTACAGCAAACACTCGGACAATCCCCTGTAAGACCTCTATAATTCCCTTAGACCAGCTTAAAAACTTGCTCTTGCTGAAAGAGTGATAATTTCTAATCTTAACTAAAGAGTTCTCTATCGCTCCTTCAGGTCGAAAGTCAATGTACTCAGAATTGTCTGTCGGATCGATTATTTCAATGACGGACAGTTCGCCTTTAGGTATCAATCCAAACCTAGAATACGCGGGATAGAGAATAAAATCGGGCTTGTCATCTTTCAGCTTGCTCAATGCTGAATTAACACGCTTGTGAAGCTTACCAACGATCTTAGCAGGGGCTTTATCACTATTAGCTAGAAAAGACTCCTTTTTACTTAGCTCGTTTTCTAAACACTCTGTTATCTCATCAGGTCTTAGTATTCCAAGTTCACACTTGAATACCGTAGATGCATCGGTTAACGCCTTATTGTACTCCTTTAATAATTCACAACCTTCTGAATCTAATTGTCCTAGTAATAAGTTAAAGCTCCTTTCCTGAATAATCTCATAGTCAACTTTACTTAGGTAAATTAACGCATCCTGTTGAGTTTGATTCATATTTCCCGCTCTTGTTTCTTCGACAGAAAAACTGTAGTCGTAACAATGCCCCCGAACTGAAGTTATATAGATTTATCTTCATAATCATCCGAGCGATAGTATTTAGCAACTTTATTCAAATAAATAGAACCGTTAAATGAATACTCTTTAGTGAGATCATCTACTGTGTAGGGTTTGGAGGCATTTTTCTTAACACCTTTCTTCTCAATTCTCTCCACAAGCTCTAATCTAATTAATAACATTTCAATGTCATCAATATCAATAATGGAAATACCTGTTGATTCCGATATTGTACTGTTTGAAACTGCCGAGGTTTCCTTTGAATTTGTTCTTATCGAAAGAAGATATAAGTACAATTTCAACGCATCTCTTTCTATCCTTTTTCTATTGGTAATATTGTGAAATGAAGTTATATGATCCTCTAATGACAATATAGGCTTACATGGGAGTTTGAACCACCCCCAGTGTAAAGCATCAACTACATAGATTACTTTACGAGTCCCTCCAGCTCTTTTCAAATCTGCAGCAACGACCAGCTTCTTTAAGCCCCTTGATATTAAAGTTCGGCTTAAATTACAGGCCTCAGAAATCTCTTCATATGTAACATTAATTTCTAAACACTCTATTACTGACTTTATTCCATATAAAGCATGAGACGTTGGTACAGCAGTCTTCTTCCTTTCAGCTTTCATACACATGAAAATAAATATCTTCAGGGCAGCGATATCAGTTGAAACCTCTTTTCCTCCACTAAAAAAATACTTTAACCCCTTTCCTCTGATCCACATCGATGGGGCCATAACCCAAGGCAAATGAGCCATATAACACCTCTTACAAAAAATACCCTAGGAGAGTCTGAAGGTCGAAAAAAAACAACCCCACTAATATTAGTATTATAAAAACAACATCTTTGAGACACTTAATAACTACTGCCACGTCCTTTGTAAACGAAACAAACTTAGACCAACTATCCACATACTTACCTCGAAAAGTTTTGATAACTGGATTGTGCGCACGCTTAATTAAGATGTCTATGGTCCAAGATATAATCTTTCTAGAAAGAAGCAGCCAAACACCCACCTATAAAATCAATAGCTTGCGCACTGAAAACAACACTCATTAGTACACGGAATTACTATTTTAGTCTATATAAAGTCTAGTTTTTAATGCATTTTTAAATCTGGTGGCATGGTGTCAGAGTTAAATAAACTCTGCCGTAGTTTTTGCTCTGCTAAACATAACCTCACAGTTACCAGGTTCTCCCAACCATACAGAGAACACCATTTCCCCATCGGAGTTGCCGAAGTGCGTTGGAAACTCTTTGTAAACCAGAATTGCGTGATGCCGACAGGGATGTCGGCGTAGCTTTCGCGGGGCAGGATGCCCTATCGGAAGCGTTAGCAATTTATCCATAAGCATGAGGATCAACAACTTCGTCGGGGCGGCTGGGACTCTTTATGAATGAAATAGCCAAGAGGGGGGAGCTGTAGCCCCCCTCTTGCCCGTGTGTGAGCTGGAAGCTCACGACTTTGGTCAGGCGTAGCCTGATTACATTTATCAAACGAAGTTTGATTGCTAACAACAAGTCACCGTTTGCTACGTTAAGCAAACCAGCAAACTTTAGCTAAACTAAAAACAATAAATAAAACAAAAGGATTTGTTTATGCCCATCGCCTGTGTTGCCACCCGTGCTAGCCACGGTGTCCAAGCCCCTGCCGTGCAAGTTGAAGTCCACTTAAGCAATGGACTCCCCGCATTTAATTTAGTTGGATTGCCCGAAGCCTCTGTCAAAGAGGCGAAAGAGCGAGTGCGTAGCGCGCTGATTAACGCTGGGTTTGAGTTCCCAATGCGCCGCATAACAGTAAACCTTGCCCCGGCAGACCTTCCCAAACAAGGCGGACGTTATGACTTGCCTATCGCCATAGGGATCCTCGCCGCCTCGAAACAGATCCCGCTTAAGTCCATAGACCAACACGAATTTGTTGGCGAACTGGCGCTTTCTGGCCATGTGCGTTACTGCCAAGGCCTACTGCCAGTAATCGTCGAAGCCAGCAAGCAAAATAGCACCTTAGTATTGCCGATTGATAACCGTGACGATGCCGAACTCGTTGGCTTTGAGAAAGTCTGCTTCGCTACCCATCTGCAATCGCTAGCAGCATACCTCCATGGTCAGTCACAACTGCCGAGTATCGATACTAACCTCGAATGGCTAACCCAGAGCCCTGAGCCTAAAACATCGTGTTTAAGTGAGGTAATAGGCCAATATCAGGCTAAACAAGCGTTAGAGATTGCTGCTGCGGGCAACCATAACTTGCTGTTACTTGGGCCCCCCGGTACAGGCAAAACCATGCTAGCTAGCCGCATGATGCAGCTATTACCCAAGTTAAATTATGACGAAGCGCTGGAGGTTGCCGCCATTCACTCTGTTGCCGGGCGCAGTATCAAACCCACTAGCTTTTATCAGCGGCCTTTTAGGAGTCCGCACCACACCTGTTCGGCGGTGTCACTGGTGGGTGGTGGCGCTCAACCTAAACCCGGTGAAATATCATTAGCCCATAGAGGAGTGCTTTTTCTCGATGAGGTGGCTGAATTTCCGAGAAAAGTGCTCGATTGTCTGCGTGAACCGATGGAAACTGGCGAGGTGAGTATCTCCCGAGCAGCGGCCAAGCTGACCTTTGCCAGCCGCTTTCAGCTCATCGCAGCCATGAACCCAAGCCCTTGCGGCGATAGCGACAATGCCAGAGCCAGCAATGAACAGATCCAGCGTTACCTGAGTAAATTATCAGGGCCTTTTCTCGATCGTTTCGATCTGACCATAGATGTACCTAAGCTGCCTATTGGTGCACTCAATAGTCACAATAGTAATGCTGAAACCAGCGACACAGTAGCTAATCGAGTACATCAAGCCAGAGAATGTCAACTCGCCCGCTCTGGCGTACTCAATAGTGAACTTTCCGGCAAACAACTGAAACAAGATGCTAGGTTTAACGATGATGACTTGGTCTTTTTAGAGCAAAGCGTGCATCGACTCGGACTGTCGGTGCGTAGTTATCATCGGCTACAGCGGGTGGCTCGCACCATTGCCGATCTTCAACAACAAGATAACGTCAGTCGCGCCCACATCGCACAAGCACTCGGCTACCGCGCTATGGATCGCTTACTTTCATCCCTTTCGAGGCAATGACACTGTGTTATTCTGAATGGCTGTTATAACAAATGGCGGAATTAAGAGATCTGTTAACTCATTATCTTTGCTCAAGACACAGAAATAAGTTGTATCAAAGCTCAGATTGCAGTAAATTCCGCCAGCTTCGTTAACTCGATGGTATTGAAGTAGCAAACATTTATTTACTTTGATCATACTTAACAATCGCTTTCGCAGCATTCGCGTAATCAGAACAACCTTAATAACGCGAATTCAAAAATGTTAATGATCTGTTTTGCTAATATTTCCAGTCAACCACTGACCCACTAATATCATCTTTTATTTAATTTTTTCTTATAGTTAATTCATAATGGCCATGCCTAGTACATTCAAATATAACAGTCCAAATGCGATAAAATCCCTTACCGCAGGCCTTCTTTTTATCATTTTAATGATCACCTCGCTCGGACTCAGTCACTACTGGTTAACCCACCAGCTGACAAGCGTTGCCAAGCAGATAGATCAAAAATATCAACAAAGACATCTAACAGCTAAAGTGCAGATGAAAGAAGTGCAGACGATGCTGCAACAAGAGCAAGAAACTTATTGCTCAGACGAGACCATAGAATTACTCAAAAAAAAATTATTCGTACAAAATGCCCAACCTGTACCTTGGGTAAGATTTATTGGTGAAAATACTATCTGCTCAGCTATTGGCCGCTGGCCTGTTCCTGCAGGTGGAGAAATAATATACCGTGATATCGACGGTAACGCCTTAGTCCAAGCTGATGATGCGCGTACCTTTAACAAGCAGCAGACCATTTATGCCAGTGTGATAGATGGCACAGCAAAAGTGTTTGTACCTGTTCAATCGGCTGATGCTATCAATAAGATCCTTGCTGAATGCCAAATGTGTGGCGGCATAAAAGTTACCGTAAATGGTAAAAATTGGATGGCTCAGAATACTGATGGGAATCCATTTGCCAGCATCGGCTATCAGTCCAAAGACTCAGATTTTGCCTATACCTTAATAGCCAATGAAAGTGCCAGAAATCAACTGTGGTTAACGATCTTTTTATTGTTGCTCATTCCTACAGCTTTGTTGGCTGGCGTACTTTATCTGGTTAGCCCTCAACTCATTAAATTCTACTGGCACCGCCGCTTCTATTGTGCATTTAAGAATGAGAGCTTTTATTTAGCTTATCAACCTATTGTCGACACCGAAAATGAACAAACATTTGGTGTGGAAACCCTATTGAGGTGGCGTAAAAAAGATGACCAATACTGGGAGACGGGCAGCTATATAGGCATACTTGAACAAGACTCTGTGATGCCTGAACTGACCAAGTGGATGATAAAAACTGCACTAAGTGAATTGAAGTCTTTACTTCGAAGTAATCAAATAGCCAAGTGCAGTATCAATATTAGTGCCAAGCTGATTGAGCAGGGGCAGCTGCTACCTTATCTGCAGCTGCTGGCTAATAAGGGCTATCCTGTAGATCAATTATGTTTCGAGCTTACCGAGCGACAGCCTGTTGAATCTTGGCAACAAATACATGAGTTTGTCGCCGGCTGTAAACAACTTGGTTGCCGCATCAAGCTTGATGATGTCGGCATAGGCTATGGTGGTGGCATGCTTATCCAGCAATTAGAGTTTGATTGCTTTAAGATCAATAAGGCTTTCACTCGACTACTATCGGTTGAGAATAATCAGCCTTTCCTCATCCGCTCATATGTCGCTATAGCCAAAGAGATGGGTATTTCTCTTATTGCAGAAGGGGTTGAAACCAAAGAGCAGGCTGAGCTACTTAAAAACTTAGGCGTACACCTGCATCAGGGCTGGCTATATTCTAAAGCCTTACCGGCTTCGGAGCTAAGAACCTACCTTCTCAAGCATTAACTACTTTATTCTACCTAAGCCCTAGTTTTATGCTGGGGCTTATTATTTTTTAAAGCAATGCAGATTACGCCTCATAACAACTTGAACATTGCTAACAAACTTCCTCAAAAGCACTAATTTAGTCGTGAGTTAACGGGTAAAATTTAACATCTAGATTGAGACAAAAGCTGACAACGAGTACTATAGGTCTCCAATTTTTTTCTCGAGGTTCTGAATGGGTGCGATAGTGTCACGCATTAGGGGAAGTTTCGCCTTTTTCTGCTATTTTATTAATACCCTATTTTGGGTGACCCCCATATTAATAATGAGTATTTTCAAACTCATTCCTTTAGCCTCGACTCGCAAGGCCTGCACCTACTTTCTCGATTTTTGTGCCAGTGCCTGGATCAGCGTCAATGGCGCTATCGAAAATCTACTCCATCCCATAAAGTTAACCCTTGAAGGTGATAGCCAGCTATCGACTAAAGAGTGGTACATGGTTATCGCTAATCACCAATCTTGGGTAGACATCCTTATCTTGCAACGAGTGTTGAATCGTAAGATCCCTTTCTTAAAGTTCTTCTTAAAGCAGGAGCTGATTTTTGTTCCTGTACTTGGACTCGCCTGGTGGGCATTAGATTTCCCCTTTATGCGTCGCTATAGCACGGCTCAGCTAAAGAGAAACCCTAAGCTTAGAGGCAAAGATATTGAGATCACCCGTAAAGCTTGTGCCAAATTTAAAAGTAAGCCAGTAAGTGTGATGAACTTTGTGGAGGGCACTCGCTTCCATGCCAGTAAACACGGTAAACAAAACTCTCCTTTCAATCACCTACTCAAGCCTAAAGCGGGCGGAATGGCATTTGCGTTGTCGGCTATGGGTGAACATATCCATAAGCTCGTTAATGTCTCGATCTATTATCCCGGCAAGGTTCCAACTTACTGGGAGTTTATCAGTGGCCAAGTAGATGAAGTCAGAGTGCATATTGAGGTTTGCGATATCGATGACAAGCTGCGTGGCGATTACATTAAAGATCGCCAGTTTAAGATCCAATTCCAAGAGCAATTAAACCTGATTTGGCAGCAAAAAGATCAGGTACTCACCCAGTTGGCACAACCAAGAGAAACCCGAGAAGAGGCGTAATAGTCAGATGTTAAACTTTTTACCTGGACCAGTCTTATATTTCATAAGCACCCTGCTATTAATCATCAACACGGTTTTATGGGCGTCATTGATTAGCATAGGCGGCATCATCAAGCTGCTACTGCCTTTTACCGCTGCTCGTAACGGTTTAACCCATATCATGAACCGCTTCATGTGGGCTTGGGCAACCTGTAATGGTGGGATCCTTTTCCTATTAGCCGATATCGAATGGGATATAGAAGGCTTAGAAAACCTAGATAAGCATAGCTGGTACTTACTGATCAGTAATCACCTTAGTGGGTTCGATATTGCGGCGCAGACCTATGTATTGCGTAATCATATTCCAATGCTTAAGTTCTTCCTCAAAAAAGAGCTCATGTATGTGCCCTTCTTAGGTTTAGGCTGCTGGGCGCTAGATATGCCGTTTATGACCCGCACCAGTCCTGCCAAGCTAAAGAAAAACCCAAAGCTTAAAGGTAAGGACTTAAAGTCGACTCGCCGAGCCTGTAAAAAGTTTCGCAACATGCCTACCTCGATTATCAACTACGTCGAGGGTAGCCGCTTCACTGCAGAAAAGCACGCTCGCCAAGATTCTCCTTACCGTTATCTACTACGCCCTAAAGCAGGCGGCATCGCCTTTGCTCTATCGGCCATGGGTGAACAGTTTACTAACGTACTCGACGTCACAGTTCTTTACCCTGACGCATTTAAAAAAGATGCTTTGTACGAAGTGATGCATGGTCGCTTAAAGAAGATTGTAGTGCGGGTAAAAGTCCTCCCGGTACCCGAGGTCGATAATAAGCGCTATTTCTCAGAAGCCGCTTACCGAGTGGATTTTCAACGCTGGCTCAATGAGCTTTGGGGAAGGAAAGACGAAGAGATCCATCAGTTAATGCTCAAGCACAATCCATCTAGCGAGCATATTATCGACAAGCCAAGCCCCTCAAAATAAACCTAAGTTGCAGCTGAATAGGTAAGCTAAGCTCTCTATTCAGCTCTTCCTTCCGTTTAGACAGACTCTGCAGTCTTTCGTCAATTAAATCACGCCTAAATCAAACAGCTTATAAACCTAACTTTCCCCCTATACACCACAGCGTTATCTAATATAAAAAGTAATACCAAAGCCATCTTCACAAGATTACAAGCCTTACACTACAAAAGCCTGTTCATGCTCTAAGCATGTCAACTTGTTGACTAGACTTAGTCAGTGATAAAAGATAACCTGCCCTCAGACTTAACACGATTGCAACAAGGATGTTATTTTGTATCACACATTTAAGCGAGCTCGTATCTTATTCGTCACCCTGTTTTTGCTTAATGTCGCGGGTTGTGCAAATCAAGGGCTCTCCCACGCAACGCAATCACCGATAAAGCTCAACGCTAGCGAGATGGCTTACTTTTGGGTAACAAAAGATACCCTTATCAGCTGGCAACAAATATTCCCCCAATCAGCAACTAGCTCACATAAGAAAACCAGCTATGCGGTTTCGTTTATCATTGACACTTCAGGGGCTATGAAACAGGTCAATATGGTTAGCACGGTCGATGGAACTAAGATCCCCGCAGAAAAGCTAACAGATGTAAGCAATTATCAGTTTTACCCCACTGCGAAAAACTTTAGTCGCCAAGCAGTGATGGTTAACACCATTGTTGAATTTTAAAAAAATGCACTCTTAACGAGCAGCACCTTAAAAGACCCACTTTAAAATAATATCCATAAAAAAGGCTCCATAAGGAGCCTTTTACATTCAACCAAATGCGTTATTAAAGCTGCACTCGCTTCACGTGTTGCACCCAGCCAGCAGGTCCTTGAATAAGCCCCTTCTGGATATCAGTCAATACCTTATAGATGCGCTTAGTGTTCTCACCTACACCACCATCGCCAACCGTCACTACACGATTATCTTCGAAGATATAAGAACCCACTGGCGATACCACGGCCGCAGTGCCAAAACCGCCCGCTTCGATAATCTCACCCGATTCAACACATAAACATGTGCATATACACTTGTTTATACGTTAAAGTTAATGTATAAACTGTTTAAATTACCATCACAACCATAGCATTACGTTCATGCCTCAAGTGTTATCATTAACGTTATTTTGCATCATGTTATGCTGCATATTGTTCTCAGGTTCAGTTATTGCAGAGCAAAAGCCTCATTCAATATTGATTAACCAAGTTGAGTTAGGAGTAGAGCAAGTACTGCCATATTGCCCGGTATCGGTAAGTCAATTACCTGACTCTGAACTGTCTAAATATATTAGTCATAATCAGTTAGTTTATGCTCCACTCTTCTACGCCATAACCAATAATGAAGGGTTTCCACTACAACTAAAAAGCTACATTACTAGAGACATTAATCCTTATTTGTGGGCTTTTCGCATAATCTTAGCCATATTCCTTATCAGGCTAATGGTTAAACTTAAGAATAGGCACAAAAAGGAGAAGTCGATTCAATCTAGCATTCGCCTTTCAGAAGAACGCCTAAAGCTCGCCTTATGGGCGTCAGGTGATGGCATGTGGGATTGGAATATTATAGAAAATAGTGTCTTTAGAACCAATATCATCAACCCTAAGCTGTTTAGTGAGAATAACAAGACTTTGCTCTGCATCATGCACCCTGAAGATAAGCCTCGTGTGCAGAAGCAACTCGAGGCACATCTATCTGGTGAAAGTCGCTACTTCGAAGCTGAATACCGTATAAAACAGAAAGACAATACATGGATGTGGTTACTTGACCGAGGCAAGGTTGTCGAGTTTGATACCAAAGATCAACCCATTCGCATGTCAGGCACTCACCAAGATATTACTTCTCGAAAAATCGTTGAGAATGATCTCAAATTATCATCTCAAGTGCTTAACAGCATTAACGAGGCGGTTATCGTAGCGAATACTGACTATATTATAACCTCTGTGAATCCTGCATTTACCCGCATAACAGGCTTTAGCAAAGAAGAGATGATAGGCAAGCACTTCCTCCATCTCATTATCGGTACCAATTGCGAGAACGCCCAACAAAAGGTGGAGCAACAACTCGTTCAACATGATCACTGGGTTGGAGAAGTGAGCCTAAATAGCCGCAGCAAACAGTGTATTCTTGCTTGGTTAGAGGTTAATAAAGTCTTTGACCAACAACAAGAACATGGCCACTTTGTTGGCGTTTTTAGCGATATTACTTCCCGAAAACAATCAGAGGAGAAACTTAGGCTACTTGCTAATTTTGACCCTTTAACAGGTCTACCTAACCGCTCACTCTTTCACGATAATTTAGCTGAAGCGATTCGCAGAGCTGATATTGCGCATCAGTCGATGGCGATACTATTCATTGATCTCGACCATTTTAAGTTTATTAATGACTCAATGGGGCATCATATTGGTGATCAGCTGCTTAAACAAGTTTCAAGCAGGCTATTAAAAGCTGTCCGCAGTGATGATACGGTAGCGAGACTGGGGGGAGATGAGTTCACCATTATCCTCGAAAATTGTGGTCAAAAGCGCACATCATCAGAGGTTGTTGCGAATAACATTATTAATGCTTTTAAAGCACCATTTGTACTGGACCGAAAGCTATTTAATGTATCACCTTCTATCGGTGTAAGCCTTTACCCTGAAGACGCTCATAACAGTGATGACCTGCTCAAGTATGCAGATACTGCAATGTATTACGCCAAATCAATGGGAAGGGATAACTTTCAGTTTTATAGCCAATCATTGAATGAGACCCGTAGCCGACAGTTACAAATAGAGGCCAATTTAAAACAAGCTATCAAAAATAATGAAATGAGCATTGTTTATCAGCCTAAATTTAGCCTTACATCTAGAAAGATCATTGGCTTTGAAGCTCTACTTCGTTGGCGCTCTCAAGAGTTAGGAGAGATATCTCCAGACGAATTTATTCCAATCGCAGAAGACAGTGGCAGCATAGTGCCTATTGGGCAATGGGTACTAGAACAGGCATGCTTACAACTTGCCCAATGGCATCAGCAAGGGCTCACTCACCTCACCATGGCCGTCAATCTGTCAGCTAAACAGCTCAACAATGATATTTGCTCTGTTATTGAAATCGCCTTGGGTATTTCAAACCTACCTTCAAGATCGCTGGAGCTCGAAATTACCGAGTCAGCGATAATGAATCATCCAACTGACTCAACTAGAGCACTTAATCAAATGAAAAAGCTCGGCGTTATCCTTGCTATTGATGACTTTGGCACCGGGTACTCCAGCCTTAGTTACTTAAATCGCTTTCCTTTTGATACCCTAAAAATTGATCGAGAGTTTGTGAGCGATATCGATGACAACAGTAATGAAAACAAGATCATTATTGCGATTATCGGATTAGCTAAGATTTTGAACCTGAATGTTATTGCAGAAGGAGTTGAAAATGAGCAGCAAATGGCATTCTTGAAACAACATCATTGCGATCAAGTTCAAGGGTACCTATTAAGCCGCCCATTAAGTGTCGAAAGTTGTTCTCGTTTAATATTCGCTGATACGCCAACTATGGTGGGTAGTCTCTAATGGGCTCTGGGATATGGCTATCACCAACTAGCCTCAACTGATTGCCATCACCATGAGTAGATAAACTCAAAGAGATCATCGGTTGAAGCCTGTGGATTAGCACAAAACAAAAAAGGCTCCACAAGGAGCCTTTAAGTGAGTTTGGTTAACTAAATCAGAGAAGAAGGTTAAGCCTGCACTCGCTTCACGTGTTGTACCCAGCCAGCAGGCCCTTGAATAAGCCCCTTCTGGATATCAGTCAATACCTTATAGATGCGCTTAGTGTGCTCACCTACACCACCATCGCCAACCGTCACTACACGATTATCTTCGAAGATATAAGAACCCACTGGCGATACTACCGCTGCGGTACCAAAGCCACCTGCCTCAATAATCTCACCCGACTCAATATCACTAATAAACTGATCAAGCATCACTGTTTCTTGGCGTACTTCGCAGCCCAGTAACTCGCCCAAATCGAGGATTGACTGTGAGGTAATCGACTTTAAGATGGTGTCGGTAAATTTAGGGATAATAATGCTGCCGTCTTTTAGCACGTGGAAGTGGTTCATCGCGCCCACTTCTTCAATCTGCTTATTATTAGCATCTAGGTACAATACCTGCGCGGCGCCATATTCTGCCGCCGCCTTGCCCGCTTTTAGCGATGCGGCGTAGTTACCCGCAGCCTTTGAGGCGCCAGTGCCACCCGATACTGCACGGTGGAAACGCTCACTAATCAATAAACGAATCGCCTTATCGAAACCATCGCTATAGTAGGGGCCGCTCGGGCTTAACATTACGCAGAAGGTGTATTGCTCGCTCGGGCTAACCGATAGACGATCTTCTGTGGCAAAGATAAATGGACGAATATACAGACAGGCCCCTTCTTGCATCGGGAACCATAAACGATCGACATCAATCAAGGCATTGATGGCATCAACCTGCATCTGCTCTGATAACGCAGGAATACACAGAATGTCTGCAGAACGGTTGAGTCGCTCGGCATTTTTGTCTATGCGGAAAGTATAGATTTCGCCGTCGTCATGTTGGAAGGCTTTGGCGCCTTCAAAAACAGACTGACCATAATGCAACGCGATGGCGCCCGGTGCGACTTGAAATGGGCCATAAGGAACGACTCTTGGATCACACCACTCGCCGTCGCGATAATCCATTAAAAACATGTGGTCAGTTCTGAGGTTACCGAAGCCCACATTTGTTGTCGGCTTAAACTGCTCGGTTCGGCGCTCTAACGCAGGTTTTAAATTATAAGTTATTTGCATTGTATACCACCTTGATTACTGACTGAGCAGCCTATCAGTGGTCATAAAAAAGTCAAGTAAAACGGGGGCTAGCTTCAAGATCTTCAGTTTAAAGCTAACGATTTCAATCCCGCTTTAGAAGAACTCTTGCTAGTACAATCCGAGCGCTTACCAATGCATAAGCATGTTTCACAACTACGTATGCTGCCATGGCCTTTATCTAGAAATGCACTAATACGAAGTGATAAATTCTGCATCATTTCACGCGTTATCGGCTCTCGCCATTGGTAGTGATTCATTAAACGGCTGATATGCCGGTAAGCAATATCGTCGCCACTCACAAAGTATTGCTGATCCATCAAGCGACTCTCATATGAAGAGGTCGCTCCCGCCAAAAAGAAATAAAGTGCTTGGCTTAAGTCATCAATTTCAACTTGGGTTGCTTTAAGATTTCCTTGTTTTACCGCTTCTTCTAAAGGCCGTTTTATATTACTCCAAAATAAATTAACCCGATTTTTTAGAATATCGACCTTTTCAGAGCTGGCTAATTGCCAAAACATACTATTGATAGCTACAACTCGCAAAACATTAAATATTGGACTTCTCTTCACAACTTCAAACGTAAATAAAACGGCAAGAACAGATCTTTCATAAGTATTTAAATTAGGGTTTTCATTTATAAAAACTGGAATTTGGCTAGACGTTGTATTTCTTAAAAACAAACATACAAGTACGTCTTCTTTAGATTCAAAGTATTTATATAAGGTATTAGTAGAGCAGCCTGCGCCTTTGGCGATCTGCGCAAACCTAAAAGATACAACACCTTGATTATCAATTAGTTCCTCAGCCACATTCAAGAGCTGGTTACACCTTATCGCATCTAAATTATTATGTGGACAATGCATATTTTAATATATGAAAAATATAAAAAAGAATGAAAAAACATTATTGATGTTATTACAAATAACCAGGGGTTTAGATACTTAAAAGAAACATTTTCTTGATGGATGCCACAAAAAACTTTCTCCCCCAATATAAAGTGTGAGTTCGCGCATATTTGGGTTTCTTGTGCAGGCATATTGTTATTCCAATTTAAATGGAGACTAAAAATATGCAAACAAGACGTTCATTTTTAAAATTTGGAGCAGGAGCTGCTGCAGTTGGCGCTTTTGCCCCACTTACAGTAAATGCTCAATCATCAAATATAAAATGGGATGAAACCCATGAAGTGGTTATTGTTGGTTCTGGTTTTGCCGGTCTAGCCGCTGCAGTTGAAGCAGGTAAACTGGGCGCTAAAGATATTGTCGTTTTCGAAAAGCTCGGCGTTTATGGGGGTAACTCTACCCTGAACGCTGGTCAAGCCTGCTTCGCCGATACAGATCTACAGAAAAAGCTCGGTATTAAAGATAGTGCCGACTTAATGGTGAAAGACCAATTAGCATCGGGTAGAGGTTATGCCAGTGAAGAGCTGTTACGCCATAGTGCTGAACTTGGCCCATACATTTACCAATTAACCAAAGACTGTGGCTGCGTCTATCGCGATCACATTATCAATACTGGCGGCACCAGTGCGACTCGCAGTCACCAAGTTGTTGAGCGCAGCGGTGCTGGTTTTATTCGCCCTATGCTCAAAACTGCGCGTAGCTATGGAGTAAAAACCAAGACTCGCCATAAATTTGAAGGACTCATCACAGCAGCAGATGGCAGCGTATTAGGGATTAAAGTACGCAAGGGTTACCACACAGATCACGAAGACTCTGGCAAGCTCATTAATGTCAAAGCCGAAAAAGGTGTGTTGATCGCAACTGGAGGCTTTGCTGCAAACGTTGCTTTCCGTCAAGCACTCGATCCAACATTGGGTGATGAAGTTGGTCATACTAATGCCCGTGGTGCTACAGGTGATGGTCTAATTGCCATGCTTGCCGAAGGCGCTATGCCTATTCACCTAAGCTTTATTCAGTCTGGTCCATGGGCTTCACCCGATGAAGGTGGTTTTGGCTACGGCGCGGGTTTCTCACTGTATAACTTCCCCCACTCAATCGCTATTGATCGTAATACAGGCATGCGTTTCATGAATGAAACCGCTGACCGTAAGCACCGCGCAGATCTAGAGATCCAGCGTCGCGATAAAGATGGCAAACCAAACCCAGCCCTACTCATTGCGCCTAAACATGAAGCGCAAAAAGATCCGTCTTTAGAAAACGTACTCAAATATAACGTTGCCTGGGAATTCGATAGCGTTGAAGCCATTGCTAAACACTTCGACTTACCACTTAAGCCGCTTAAACAACAAATTGACGATTGGAACAAATACGTCAAAGCAGGTGATGATCCTCAGTTTGGTAAACGCATGGATATGGGGGCAGGCATCTACTTAACTGCGCCATTTATCGTGCAGCGTTTGTGGCCAAAAGTGCATTACTGCCAGGGCGGCATTCAAATCAATACCAAAGCTGAAGTGATTGCCGCTAAAAACGGCAAGCCTATCCCTAACTTATATGCCGCTGGTGAAGTGTCAGGTGGTGTACACGGAGTCAGTCGCTTAGGTGGCTGTTCTACTCCAGACTGTATGGCCTTCGGTGTAACAGCCGCACGCTCAATGATGAAAGTATAAGGATACCAACATGAAACCAATGACGACTTTACTTGTGCTGGTGTTTAGCAGCGTTATCGCCCTTTCGGCACAAGCAAGAGATAAGCGTGACTACCACGAAGCCTTATATGAAGAGGGTTGTAAAACTTGCCATGACCAGGGATTAAAAGCATTCCCATCTGACGAATCTTGCTTGCAGTGCCATGACATGGGCGAACTTGCTGAGCAAACCAAACGTGAAGGCCATGAAGCCAAGCAGAATCCGCATGACAGCATGCACTACGGCTTAGAGGCGCCATGCATGGAGTGTCACGGCGAGCACACCAAGAAGCAAGCTATCTGTATGGATTGTCATAATTTCGACTATCCAAAATTTAAATAACTAAACCATATGCAGAGCAAGGATGCTTAAACAAAAAAATAAACAATTAAAATATAAATTAAAGAGAAATGATGATGAAAAAATTACTATGTGTTTCAACAATGCTAGTCGCAGGCATGGGTGTTGCCCAAGCAGCAGAAAAACCAGCTGACAAGCCATGGCACAATGAAAAGCCAACGCTATCGACAATTAATGCGCCAACCAAAGTGATGCCTATGGTTTGTAAGCAAGAGCAAGCGATGGCTTATCTTAAGGAGCTGCAAAGCGGTGAAAAAGATATCTATAGCATCAAGTCAAACGATCATGGCGGTAAAGGTGCTAATGACTCGGGCTGGTTAACTTGGCGCGTTGATGATCCAAGTAACCTTATTCCTTGCCCTAAAGGCGGCGCGTCAGACTCTGAAGTGGGTATGTGTTGGAAAGAGCTTAACGACGAGCCAACAGTTATTGGTCTAGTACGTGTTGCTCCAGGCACTGCTGCGCCACACTACCACCGTGAAATGGAATGTTATTACGGATTAAGCGGTGAAGGCCTAACTTGGGCACAAGAACGTATGCAACCATTTGGCCCTGGTGATTACATCGAGATCCCAAGTAAAGCGATTCACTACACACCGAACACTTATGACGACCAAGACTTGATCTATATGTACTGGTTCCCATTAGACGGCAAGTTCTCAACATTTAAATACCAATGGCCACAAGATGTAGGTCCAGGTGAACAGCTTATGTTCGATTTCGTGCCATACACTAACTCTAAGCTAGTGCGCTCGGGTAATGGTGGCTACGGATGGGACGTTATTCAAAAAACTAAGTAATCCCACTTAACCTTTGAAGAGAGTGAGGCTAAGTCATCTTGGCCTCATTTATTAAATATGAAAAAACTAATTCTCGTACTGAGCTTACTTTTTAGCCCAAACCTTTTGGCCGAAGAGGCTATCTCCATCTTATGGAATAACTTAGCCCCCGGCCCAAAAGATTTGCCGGCAGAAACCAATGTTAATCTTGAGCTCGACGGTAAAAAAGTCATTATTCCAGGATTTATAGTGCCATTGGATGGGCAAAACAGCGGTTATACCAAGAACTTTTTACTCACACCTCAGCAAGGTGCTTGTTTTCATAAACCACCATCGGCACCAAACCAATTAATTCATGTCGCTTTTGATGTGCCTATTGCCATTCCAGATTTAGAGCAACCTATGTATATCGCTGGCACTATAAGCATCAAGAGTGCGCAAGCGGGATTTGCCAAAACAGGCTATCACCTAAAAGGTATCGAGGCCATTGCATACCCGGTACAAGTGAGTTCGAGTGCTGCCGCACATAACCATTAAGCAGGGAACAGTTACGGGAAAGGAAACAAAATGAACATTAGTCATCTTGTTTCCCCTTGTATTTGGACAGCCACCCCATCAAGAAGAGCGCTACGATAATGAATTGCCAACAGATAAATCTAGGCTGCGTAGCCTTTATTACGTGCGCAAGCACCGCTAGTACCGGCTGAGGAACACGCTAATGCACTACAAGCGCTGCAGCTCATGTGATCACGATAGTGCTTATCAAAGAAAGCTGAGCTTCGATTTTCAAGGCAATCAAATAATTCAGGATTGAGCGGTTTACTCCACTTATACTGCCCCATTAAGCGCGCTAAATGTCGGTAACAAGTCTCACGCCGATTAGATAAGTACTCAGGTGCAATCAACTGACTTTCAAATTGAGTTAACGAACCAGTTAAGAAGAAGGTTATGCCCTGCACTAACTCTTTTACTTGCAGTGGCGTGGCATCAAGCTCGCCTTTAGCTACCGCTTCATTAAGCGAGTCGGTAAACCAGCCCCAAAATGCATTAATACGCTTCTTAAAACGGTCAACTTTCTCATCGCTGGCAAGCTGCCACACCATAGTATTGACCGAAACTGAGCGCAGAGTGAAGAAACTCTTGCTACGTTTGATGGTTTCAAATGTAAACAAAATAGGTAACAGCACTTTTTCTTGCGCGGTTAAATCGGGATATTTGTTAATAAAAATTGGTAGGTGATTTGAGGTGGCACTGCGCAAAAATAGGCAGACGAGTACATCTTCTTTACGCTCAAAAAACTTGTACAAGGTACCGGTAGAACAGCCCACTTCTTTCGCAAGCTGCGAGAACTTAAACGACACAATACCTTGCGATTCAATCAGCTGCTCAGCAGCATCGAGTATCTGGTTGCAGCGCATCATAGGCAATGCTTCAGTGGGACATTTCATCTATAAAAAACCTGTATATCGAATTCGGCTAATTATGCACTTGTAACAATTTCGGATTATAGATATCTCTTTACTAATCGGGATTCACTTCACGCTAATACCACTTTATTGGTGGGCTTTGTGAATTACGTCATAGAAACATTGCGGTAATATTTTTTAACTCAAGCTTGATTCCATTCACATTCAATATCTGCTCATCGCGCTCCATATTGACAGAGAAAATTTATTCGAGAGCTGACTCACGAATAAATTTGTCGCTGAAAAAATGGCGTGACTTAGTTCACCTTTAGCAACTGAACTTGCGTTTATCGTTAGCTCATTCCCATTGAGAGAATTAGAAAATGCAAGGTAGAAGAAACTTTTTAAAGCTAAGTGCTGGTGCTGCCGTTGGTAGTTTAGCGGCAACATTACCCGGTACCGTACAAGCTAAAACCTGTGGCGAAATTAACTGGGACGAAAGCGTTGACGTGATCGTTGTGGGTTCAGGCTTTGCTGGCCTTTCTGCAGCCGTAAATGCTAAGCGCCAAGGCTTAGGTTCAGTACTTGTTTTAGAAAAGATGCAAGTGATCGGTGGTAACTCAGCCATTAACGGTGGTTGGTTAGCGATCCCTAAGAATCCTATCCAATTAGCTCAAGGCGTAAATGACGACTCTCCAGAAGAATTAGTCAAAGATCAGATCATATCTGGTCGTGGCATGCAAAATGAAGCTGCACTACGTGTCATCGCCAACCGCTCTTTAGATGCTTACGATCTGTGTATCGATACCGGCGTTAAATTCCGCGATGGCTTCAACATTCAAGTTGGCGGTCACAATAAAGCACGCGCAATCCGTACCCAACACGGTACTGGTGGTGACATCACCACCAAACTCTATGAAGCAGGCGTGAAAGAAGGTGTTGATCATCGCCTACAGCACTATATCGAAGACTTCATTATGGACGGTCAGAAGATCGTCGGCGTTAAGGTTCGTAAGAACTACCGCTTCCCAGATCTAAAAACCGGCACCACGATTTTTATTAAAGCGAATAAAGCTGTCGTGCTCGCTAACGGTGGTTTCGCGCGGAACATGGCGCTACGTGAAGCGGTTGATCCATCTCTTGATCCAACGCTTGATTGCACCAACGCTATGGGCGCAACTGGTGAAGTTACCCTAACAGCAATGGCTTACGGCGCTCTACCTGTACACATGAACCTAATCCAAACTGGCCACTGGGGTTCTCCAGATGAAGGCGGATTCGGTTGGTCAAACGCATTGCTATCTATTGGCTGGCACCAAGGTGTAGCGATCAGCGTCCTCAACGGTAAACGCTTTATGGATGAGCGTGCAGACCGTAAGACCTGCTCAGAAGCGATTATGAAAAACCGTAACGCCGATGGTAGCCCTGCCTACCCAGTTGTGTTCTTCAACTACAACAACTACGCCAAAGACGACCGTGTTGTGCGCGCCCTGCGTGACGAAATGGCTTGGAAAGTTGATTCATTAGATGAGATCGCCGCTAAGTTCGATATTCCAGCCGCAGAGCTTAAGCGCAGCATCAAGGAATACAACAAGCATGTTAGCGAGCGTAAAGACCCACTATTCAACCGCAAGATGGATACCGCAGAAGAGCTTACTGGCCCATTCGTTGTGTCACGTATTTGGCCAAAAGTGCATTACTGCATGGGTGGCCTAAAGACTGATTTAGGTGCACGCGTGATTGATGGCCGCTCTATGGCTCCGATCAAAAACTTATACGCTATCGGTGAAGTTACCGGCGGTATCCACGGTGAAGCCCGTTTGAGCTCGACCTCCTGTTTAGAGTGTCTAGTCATGGGCATTATCGTGTCTGAAACCATCAAAGCTGACCTTGAAGGAGCCGTCTAATGAACAAGTTATTACTAAGCGCACTACTCGGCCTTGCTCTGTCTAGCAACGTCATGGCGGGCGATCTAATCAAGATGAAAGGCAAAACTGAAGGCCGGATTAACCACGAGTTTATCTACCAAGATGGTTGCCAAACTTGTCATCAAGGCTCAGGTAAGAAAAACACTACTGACGCAGCTTGCGTTGAATGTCATGGCGACATCAACAGCATTCCTGTCGATGAAAGCAAGCTGGCTATTCCAGAAGCGCATCCTCACAAGTCACTGCATTACAACCAAGGCGCAAGTTGCCTAGCGTGTCACGCAGAGCACGAGAAGAAAGCACCAATCTGTACAGAGTGCCACCGCACTTGGTTTGAAGAGATGTAACGTGACTGATTAATTTAAAAATCTAAAAAAGTAATAGGGAATGATGATGAGAAAAACCACTAAGTTTATGTTGTCGATGGTGGCTACAGCAATCGCACTTTCGAGTTCAGCTGCTTATGCAACAGAACAGACCGAAGATGGTATCAAACTAGGCGGCGCCGTACGTGTTAACTACGCTTACCGCGACTACGATGAAGTCAACAAAGATAAAGGCGGTGACTTTTATTTTGATATGGCGGCAATCAAGTTTGATGGCAAGCACGGTGACTGGGGTCTATCAGCCGAATACCGCTTCACTTCAGGTACTGACTACATTAAATATGGTTACGCATACTATGATGTAAACCCTGACTGGCAACTACAAGTCGGTATCAACAAGGTACCATTTGGTAATCGCGATTTCATCTCAAACAGCTACTGGTTTGGCATTCCTTATTACTTAGGTTTTGAAGATGATCATGACACTGGTATTAAGGCTGTTTACGAGAAAAACGGCTGGCACACTGACTTAGCATTCTATAAGAGCGCTGAGTACGGTCCATCTGAGAACAAGCGTTATTCGACTGATATCTACAGCGGCAAAATTGAAGCCAGTGGGATCACTTACTATAACGAAGAGACTAACCAGCTCAACCTGCGCCAAACTTATACGGCCGAGCATGAGGGCGGTCAAACAACCCTTGGTGGCTCTGTCCAGTATGGTCAGATCTATAACAGCAATACGGGTAATAACGGCGATCGTTACGCTGTTGCACTGCACTTAGACAGCAGCTACAACGGCTGGAATCTACAGTTGCAGGCAATGCAGTACGAATACGATGCAGCGGATGCTGTGGATGCCAACAAGATTGCAGTATCGGTTGTTAGCTGGCAGTACGAAATTGCCTCAAAAGGTCAGGCGTATAACCTAAACCTCGCCAAAACTATTCCTACGGATTGGGGCAGTGTTAAGTGCTACAACGACTTCGGCTTAATGACGCCTGATGTTGATGATGCTAGTTACGACAACAGCCTGCAAAACGTAACCGGTTGTGCAATTTCAGCAGGCCCAACTTACACCATGGTCGATTTTGTTATGGGTAAGAACATGACCTTCTCGACCGCTAACAACGACCACGTTGGGCTACCAGAAATGGGCGACAGCTGGGACAAGCGCGTTAACATTAACTTCGGTTACTACTTCTAATAGCTGTTGAACTTTCAGCTATTACGTTAGCGCTTGCCAATGATTCAAGCACTGGAACACGCAGAGATCATTAACAAAGCTAACAAGGTTAATTAGCGTTATCGACAGAAGCTAAGCTGCTCTCACTTCGCTTCTGTCTCTCCATTTACATCTTAGATTCGCCCAACTATTGGACCGGGTACAGTATCCCTGCTTACTGTCACCTCGATGGATCACGCCCTTAGCATTCAATGTACTAGGGCTTTTTTCCCCTTCCCCTACAAGAAAGAACTATGAAACCGATTACTAGAATCTCTATTTATGTTTGCTTTATTGGCGCTTACTCGCTGCCATCAATGGCAAGCGAATATCATTTTGGCGGTTTTATTAAAGCCAACGCTCGTTATGTGGATGGCAATATTGCCTTTCAGGATAGCTGGACTGGTGGTGGACTCGTCACCGACTCGGCTAAACGCACGCAATTCAGTGCCGCCGAAAGCCGTTTTAATGTTGGCATCACTCACGGTGAAGTGAAAGGCTTTGCAGAGATTGACTTTTCTGGCTCGGCGCAAGGTAATGCCGCATTTTCTAACTCCTATAGCCCGCGCCTAAGGCATGCCTATATTCAATATAAAGATGTCACCGCAGGGCAAACCTGGTCAACCATGGTCAATACTAGCGCTTTTGCCGAGACCGCAGACCTAGGTGGGCCGCTGGTCGGCCAAGCGATGGTGCGCCAAGCATTAGTTCGTTACAGCACCGAGAATTGGCAATTTGCATTGGAAAACCCCTATACCTACGGTACCCAAGCGAGTAGCGCCCAGACTAGCAATACAGCGGCCGATAAGAAGTGGGTCGACACCAGCAATGACTATGTCCCTGATGCAGTGATTAGATTCGATCAACAAGGCGATTGGGGCAATGTATCGGTATCGAGCCTGCTGCGCTATTTAGACCCACAAGACACGGCACAATTCGGCGCTGGAGTGTCTGTCGCCGCCAAGCTTAAAACCTATGGTAAAAACGATGTTCGCCTGCAACTTCACTACGGTAATTTGGGTCGCTACGTGGGCACTGATGCTGCCAGAGATATGATCAATGGCGAAATAGAAACCACAACCTCTGCCATGTTTGCTTATCGACACTTCTGGACTGAGCGCACACGTTCTAGCCTATTCTATGGCCACACCATCACCGAAGAAGAGCAAACAAAACGCTTCCATGCTGGAGTCAATTTATTCACCAATCTAACGCCTGTTTTAGCCCTGGGTTTTGAGCTTGGCCGCTATCAAATTGATGACGGAATAAGCCCGTATTCGGAAGTAACTGCACCGCAAGGGGCCTCAAATTACGCCCAATTGAGCCTGCAGTTTCACATTTAAGAAGTTACGAAGAAAAGATTATTCGCGACCGAGTTCACGAATAAGTTTGCTGCTAAAAACGCTGCGTGATCCATTTCAACTTTACGCAGTAATTATCACTTTATTGTTAGTTCAAGCCCGTTAAAACGAGCACAATATCGCAGCTTTAGCTGCATCAGCTAAAAAATAGGATGAGAATGATGAAATTAAAAATGATGTTCGGCATCGCCGCACTAACTTCTACAGCTGCATTTGCTCAAGGTCCACAGTGCGACCACGCCCAACTACCGTACCAGCAGATGACGCCAGTGCCATACGACAGCACCCCGTACTCGCCACAGGACACTATGCCTGAGCAGTGTAGCAACCCTGAGGTTGAAGCGTATATCGCTGCATGGGAAGCGGGTGAAATTGATTTCACGACTATCCAAGCAAACAACAGCATTGCTAAAGATCAGCAATTCTGTAAGTCATTAGATGACGATGGCAACGTACTTGAAATTCAAGATTGTGATAAGTCAAAATCACCTGTTGGCTACATCTGGAAAGAGCTGTCAGATAGTCCAGTTGTTATTGGTATTACAGACGGTGGCAAATCAGACCACGCACCACACTTCCATGGCCAGCCAGAGTGTTACTACGTCGTAAACGGTGAAGGCCAAACTCTTGCTGATAACCAGTTCAAGAAGCTAGGTACAGGCCAGTACTTCTACATTCCGGGTGCGACTATTCACAACACACCAATCATGTCTGATAAAGGCCTAGGTGTAATGTACTGGTACCCGAACAATGCAAACTTCAACGGCTTTAAGTACTACTGGCGTAAAGACGTTAAAAACCTACGCGTAGCAGAAGAAGCATTCGACCGCGTTGATGAGATCCGTAAACGTGACCTAAACTTAGGCCCATACGGCACTAACGAAGCTATCTTCAAGAAGTAAGCTTATTAGTCAATAAAAAGGGCTCATCTGAGCCCTTTTTTGCTGTTATACCAATTGGTATTAGCTATATTTGTATTTCGCCATTGCAGCTATGGTTAAGAGTATTAAAACGCTTCGTTGACGTTAAAATAAAAACCACTGTCACCATCTCCCCAAGCCATATCTAGCCTTAGGTTCACTCTTGGTTTAACCTCAAAGCGATAGCCAATACCGCCATTGGGTAGGATTTTATTGCCATCGAACTCGCTTATATCATCAGCAATCACACCTGCACCGCCCCAAAACACCATACCATGGCGCCCAGGCAGATTTAAGCGGTACTCTATTTGTGTCATCAGCATCTGTTTATCTCGGTAGCGCCCTGATGTATAGCCGCGAAGCAAATCGCCACCACCTGCTTTTGACAGCTGATCCCATGGCACATCGCCACTAGTGAAACGCCCTCGCATCTGCCAAGCTAAGATATCCTCACCGCGCCCAGTCTGCATATATTCACTATATAGCGCATTGTAGATATCAAAATCGGTTTTACTGCCTAGGTACTGGCGATAAAAAGTCGCGTCTATCTCTAAAATACGCCCCGACTGCGGGTTGAGTACATTGTCTCGACTGTCGTGATTAAGCAGTAAATTTAAGCCGACACTGCGAGAGCTCTCATCAAGAATATCGGTATCCACATCCGAGTCTAACAAGTTAATCTTGCTAGCATCGGCATAGCTGAAATCAAAACCTATACCGACAAAACTGGTGGGGCTCATCCGCTGTAGCAGCATAGGATTTATCGAGATAATACGCTGATTGAACTCTACCCGATTGCCCTCTTGGTGGTTACTATCGTAGCCCACACCATAGAAAACATCCGGAGCATCGTAGACTTCAGCATTAAGATAGAAACGCTGTTGGTCTTGATTAATAAAGGTCTTGTTTGCCACTGCAACGCCCAATGCACCATTAGTCGAGGCAAGGCCATTGATCACTAACGAGGATAACTGACTTACCTCGTCATCTGGATCATATTGATATAAGCCGACCGCCGAGATCCCCACACCTAGATCCATCTCTGGGTTATAAAATGGTCCCGGTAAATAGCTAAAATCGATCAGTTTATTGGGATCGAATTCACCGTCGGCGCCTAGGGTTTGCAAGAAGTCTTCTAGCCAGCCTTGAGACGCCTTATCATCTGGCGCTTCATCTGCCACCTGAGCGATTTCTGCCGCCTTATCAAGATCAATATCTTGCTGTGCAGTTTCTTTCGCCAAGACAGGCGTAGTGCTACAAGCCAATATCAGTGCAAACCGAGTCGACCAAGACATTAAAACCGCTCTGCTGTTTCTTGCTGTCATTGCGGCTCCTGCTCTGTCACGGCTTGATTCGCCTCATCTCGATTTTGATGCTGACGCAGCTCTATTTCATCCTGCCTCTGGTTGTATTGACTGATCAGATTAAAGTCAGCCTGAGTAAAGCCATCTTGCCAAAGCTCGGCTGGAATATGCTTAAAGCTGGCTTTATATTTATCGGCAACAACAAGCTTTTGCTGGGCAACGGCATCGATGTCGATTCCATAGATGCTATTGCTCAAGGAAAGGTGATGCGGCTGATGTTGAGACCCATAGAGCGCTTCTACTTCAGGCCATTTAGCATGAGCCTGAGCCGTTGCTTTTGGTACTAAGTAAGGTGACTGCTTATCACCTAATTGGTAATGGCGCTTGAGTAACATAAACTTACTCGGCAGCGCTTGGTTCGAGTCCCACCAATCGCCATCGATCACATCAAATAGTGCATTAGTATGCTCAATCGACACCGGCTCCAACCAGTTAAGCGTCGCCGTTAACCATTGGCTCATATGCTGGTTATACAGCTCTTTATTCATCGCCAGATTATTGTTAATCAGCGCCAGTGCGATTTTGGCACCGAGCATATTGGAGTACAGATCTTCAGGCGAGTAGGCCGACACGGTTTCGGACCAAGGTGCCCAACTACGATATCCATGCCACTGGGCGATTTCATGGGCCTCTGCCATAAAGTAAGCCAGCCTTACCGACATCGCCGCCGCCACTTCCCAACGTTGTCTTGCACTTAATTGCGAGGTATCAAACTCGCTAAGCTCGATAACTCTGGAGCCTATCTCATCGGGTAATGGGATCGTTTGTTGCTGCCCAAGCTTTGGATAGATGTGGTAAAACAGTGCGATGGCATTATCTGCGGTATCGCGTACATGGGCTAAATCGATAAAGCCACCTTGCAGCGTATACATCTGACCATTATTCTCTGTGCCTCGGCTGCCATTGGGAGCATCTTTTTGAAAACTAAAGGTGCCTGCCTCATAGGCATGAGGCCCAACTCTGTCGACGGCTAAGGTGTTAGCATAACGAAAAAAAGGCACCTGCAACGAGCCCACTTTTACCTTCTGTGAGTTGCCAAAGGCGCAGCAAGGCCGCACCGCCTCGGGTATGCTAATTAAGGGTAAGTCTTGTAATTCAATGGCACTTAACAGTGCAGGATCTGGCTCACTGTCGAGCGCTGCACCGATGGCGATATCGCTCGGCAGCGCACGCACCTGCCAATCGTTACTACTACAAGCGCTCAACAGCATAATGGCTACAGTACTAACCGTGCCATACATCAGTCTAGCGACAGGGGAACGGCTGGTCATCATTGTACAAAGGCCTTAATGGTCTGACTGACAATCTTGGGGTAGTCATTACTGATCCCGTGAGCACCTTGGGGGATCACCACGATTGGCGCTGCTAGGTAGTCAGCCAGCTGAATACCCGATGCCAGCGGAAAGACTTTATCATTCTCGCCCCAGATCAACACACTAGGGGGGAGTGAGTCGACCGAGATATTAGCGGCAATACGGTCTCTATCAGCGGGCAGCCCTGCGATCAGCTGTCGCTTTTCATTCAAGTAGCCTGCAAAGTATTTATCGAAAATACTCGAGTCGATAAAACCCGGATACCATGGAAAGTCGACAAAAGTGGCATCGAGCAGGCGCCGCATCTGCTTTGGCGTTTCAGGCACAAAGATAGCGCTTGGATCGTCGACCTCAAAACGCTGATTCATCAGTTGTAAATCATCGTCTGAAAACAGCACTCCAGGACTTGCCAACAATACTGCTTTATCGACTTTAGGTTCGTTAATCATCAGATCGAAGGTGACGAAGCCGCCGTAAGAGATCCCCACCACATTGACCTTATCCAAAGCAAGAAAGTCGATCAGCTGCATAACCGCTTGTGATTGAGTCGCTAGGCTTGGCCTACCATGGCTAACCGACTGCCCAAACCAGGCAAGATCTGGGGCAATGACGCGATAATCTTGACTAAGCTCAAGCATCACCTGCTGCCAACTGGTTACGGCTGTACCACCAAAACCATGGATCAGTAATACTGTTTTGCCCTCGCCAGCCTGCCAATAGTTAAGCTCACCGCCTTCTTTGAGGCTGAGCTTGCTCTGCTCAAACCCGGCCTTTTGCAGTGCTGACTGCTCGCGAGAATCGACAATATCCACCGCGGAACATGCGGTCATAAATAGCGTCAATAGCAATAGAGAGATATGGCGCATCTTCACCTCAAATGTCTTTAAAACGGACTTTATAAACGAGCTGTTAAAAACGGTAACCTAGGCTCATCATAAAGCTACTACGGGTGCCAATACCAAACTCCATTAGCAGATCAACGTTCTTGGTCAATCCCACCTGACTGCCAATTAAACCGTTCCACTTATCTTCTAGGTGCTGGTTAACCTCAAACTTGGCATCACCAAGGGGAAAGCCGATATCACGTAAGTAACCACTGAATGTTTGCTCCACGTTTTGATACATGGCACCCACCCAGATTTGAATATCATGGTTGTTGTAACTGGTGCGGTAACCTGCACGAGGAGACACCACAATAGAGCTGATCTCGCCATCGAGAATATTGAGTCGAGTATTGGTGTAATTGACATCCAGTAAGGCAAACCAATTGTCGATACCGCCAACTAAGGTGCCGCCGACACCATAGGTGGTGCCTTTAAAGTCCAATACGAAATCGAATGCCGGACTGCTGACATTACAAGGGTTGAACTTGCAATATATCGGCGGTAACACTTCAGTTAGGTCCGCCTCTAGCTTCACATTGGCAACGCTACTACCTTTGGTATGGCCAATAACGCCGTACAGATTCAAAAAGGGGAGTACCCACATATCGCCTCTAAATGTGAGAGTTTCAGAGTCCTGTACCGCTTCACTACCCTTGATACTTAATATGTCATCTAGCCCTATTGGAAGGCCTGAGAAGCCAACGGAATCGACAACTAGAGGTTGGTCCATAGTCATGTAATTGACTGAAAAACCATAAGGCTTAGGTAACTCATGGCCTAAATCTATTGCCTCTTGGGCCCAGATTGGAAACGTTCTGTCGTAACGTGGTTTTTGTGGCTCTCGCTCGATTGATTGTGATTGAACCGGAGAAACAAAAAACAGCACTAAAAGTGCTGCAAGGAAATGGGTTGCTTTAAGCATGTATAGAATGAACCTTTACTAGAAAAATAAAATCGTCTTTTGAGTATCAATGGGGATGTTTAGCCGAAAGCAATAACAGAACACTAATAACTTAGGTTAATTATCACTCAGCAAGCTGAAGTCAATCTGAAATAGCCCCTGTTTATGCAATAAATTAGAGCCAAAACTCCAACAATAAAGAATCATAACCTGCCAAGTGGCGTAACACTAGTGATAAAGTCGATATCCGCCATAGCCTTAGCTAAAGTCATTTATAATTCTTAATTATTTACTAACTGAGAAAAATCCCCCGCCAGATCAGGTGGCACTAAACTAAAAACTTTAGGGTTAATCTGCCGATTAAGTATGATATCCACCATGGTCGTTTGGTCGGCCTGCAGCAAATCATGAACCTGATTAGTTTCGGATTGAAACTCTGCACTATGGTAATAACACATACCACTATTGGGCCTAGGCTCGACTCTAAAACCGATTTTACCCTCACGAACCTTAGCTAACTTATCGGCATTAAAGTAGAACGTCAGCACATGCTTATTGGTATGGTTTTTCTGCTTATCAAGCATAAAACCTTTGCTAAACTCACCGGGAACGAACTTGGGCCCAGAGAGTAATAATATATCGAAATCTTCTATAGGCAGCCCGGTATCGTCGGTCACTCTGACCACCAGCATGCAAGCCCTAGGTTTACGCTTAATTGAGTTTGCTTGACTCATCTCATTGGCGAGCTGTCGATATTGCTGAGGGTTAGTCACCTTCAAACATTGAGCGATACGCTGCACCACAGATTTATTTTTTGCATTGCGGACTGTTACTGAGCCCATAATGCCTTTTCTGCTACCACTATGGCTGGCACTTTTTATCACTTCGAAGGCCGTTTGCTGGCTAGCTATGGAGTGCTGGCTCAACTTAAGTGCTGCAATGCAACGCTTGTCAAAGCCCTCGCAAGTGTGCGCGGTTTCGGTTAGCAACAGGTGTGAAAAGTTAAGGTTAGCCGATGCCACCCGCACTACTCCGTCAGAGCCTTCCTCACCGGTATAGCTATTAAGATAATCATAGAACTGGCTGTCGATAGCCTCACCTGTAAGCACAAATGGCAAAGGGCCATTGAGGCTGAAATTGTCCAGCCAATATCGATTCAAATCATACTGGCCATCACTACCTAGTTCTAACCAATCTAAGATCCCTTGCCCCGGCTCCACCCCGGAAAAAAAGCTCTTGATACGACCGACTCGCGACTTTCCTAACTGTGCTAAGGCCGAACCGTGATTAGCTGGAGCCAGCATAATTAAGTGAGTTAGCGGGCAACGGGCAAAGTTATCGCCACTAAAAAATGTTTGCAGCCACTGCCGAATAACCGGTCCCCCAGTAGAGTGAGCTATCACCGCAAAAGGCTTTTCACCTAGCAGCTCGAGCCGTGCATCATTGAAAGCTTTGGCGATATCAGTCAACCGAACAGCGTCATCGAAGCTGATATATCGGCCTAGATGGATATGGCGAATAGTCAGGTTTATCTCATCCCCCAGCAGCTTAACTAATGCCTGTGGTAGCTGAGCATAAGTGTCTGTATGGGTTACACTCCATCCATGAATAAAGACCAATTCCATTGTGACCTCAACTTTTATTAACTTGCCATTAGGTGACAAGCCTATTCGACTTATTTATATAGTATGAATTAGCTAATTAATAAATTTTCAATAACTTACCAATTAGTGCTTACCGCCTTTATAGCAAAATAATCAACATCATCGATCGTTAATATCATTCAGTTATTATTCAGCTAGTCCCCCCTATGATGTGTCCAACAAAACGCAACACCTAAACAATTTATCTAGTGTGGGAGCACAACATGAAAACTAAATCACTTATCTTAGCATCTGTAATGGCAACAGCAATCTCGGCACCAACTATGGCTGCAGACTGGTTCATTGGTGGCGGTGTTGGCGCACAGCAAAACACTTACAAAGGCTCTTATGACCCTGAATTACAAAACCCAATTGAGGGTGGCTCTCAAACTGAACATCTGAAAGAAACCGAAAACAACGTCATCTATGAAGTCAGAGCAGGTGTTTACTTAAATGATGCTAACCGTGTTTACGGTACTTACTCTTACAACTCAGATGACCTTAGCCGTCAGCAAAGCTTCTTAATGTCTTACGACTACTTAGTTGGACTAGGTGACAGCAACAAACTGAATTGGTTTATTGGTGCGACGGCAGGTATGAACCACATCAGCCCAGACGCTAGCTCGCTAGATTCAAAAAATCGCTTTGTTTGGGGTGGTCAAACAGGTCTAATGTATAAGATTAACGACAAGGTGAGCACCGAGATCGGTTACCGCTACCTAAAGCAAGATTACGATGTAAGTGGTGCTCAGCCAACGCCATATAACGGTGTAGTTGCTGGCTCAGAAAGCGCCTCATTAAACGATAGCCAACAGCTTTACCTATCAGTTGACTACCGTTTCTAAGCGCTGCGGCCTCTAGAAAAGCCGCCAACTAACCAAGTTAGTTGGCGGCTTTTTGCTATGCGATAACCCACTAAGTGACAGCTATGCTGATAGGGATAATCGCTCACTTTGATTAAACTTTTGATAACCAGCTAATAGCGTCAGCGCAGTCACAATCACCGCTAGCCAAGTCCAAAATACCGACACATCTAGGTTAATAAGTTGAAAGCCAAGCACTGAGCTCAAGGCAGCAATAATTGCAAAGGGCAACTGCGTGACCACGTGATCATGAGGGGCACAGCCAGAACTGGTCGCACTGATCACGCTGGTGTCGGAGATCGGTGAGCAATGGTCACCAAATACAGAACCCGCCATCACAGCACTTAGCGCGGGTAATAACAGAGCTTGGTCTAAGGTTAATGCCACTTCAGCCCCGATTGGGATCATTATTGCGAAGGTTCCCCAGCTAGATCCTGTGGTAAACGCCATTATTGCACACAATAAAAAAGTACCGGCAATGAGCAACTCTTTCGAGAGAAATTGCTCTGCCCAGCCAGCGAGCAACTTAGCCACGCCAAGATCGGCAATCACCGCGCCTATCATCCAAGTAAAAAGTAAGATAGAAATAGCGAAACTCATTGAGCGCAATCCAGATAGGAGATCGGCCAATAATAACGAGATACTGCGGCCGCTTATCTTTAGCATCAACAGAGCAAGTGAGATGGCAATTAGGCAGGCATTACGCATGGCAGCACCTATATCGGCTGCAGAGATCCACTCGCTAAGACTTGTTCCCTGAGCATTGCTCGCCCCCGAATATAAAGTTAGGCCGATAGAAGCTAATAGCAAACTGGCCATTGGCAGTCCAAGTAGCCATGGATTACCAACATCGACTTGCTCACTGCTTTGAAGCGGAGCTGATTCTGAATTAAAACCAATACCAAACCAGGCAACCAACAAAGATAGCAACACCACGGTGACCGCATAAAAATTTATTTTTGCCATTTCGATAAAAGACTCTAGCGGCGTAAGGGGTAATAAGGTTATCCCGGCCAAGATCGCCATCACATAGGGGCCCCAACTCGAAAATGGTAATAAAGCACACAGAGGCGAAGCATTTGAATCGACTAAATAAGCAATTTGCTCAGGTGGCATCTTGTATCTTTGACTTAAGGGCTGACAAACATGACCCACGGCTAAACAACTGAATATGCCGTCGATAAATACCAGCCAACCCAGCAGCACCACTCCGATCCGCGCCTGACGACCACTACTAATCCTGTGATATAACCAATCGGCAAATAACTTAACCGCCCCACCGCGGGCCAATACTTGAGTCATCATCCCAAGCAATACCATGGCTGCGAGCACATTTAAGTGCCACGTCTGCCATTGGCCATCACGATAAAGTTGTAGCCAGGCTTTATCAGCCATATATACGACAGACTGGGTTAAATTGAACTCGGTTAAGATCAGTGCACCAGAGACAATCCCGACACCCAGGGCCACTAAGGTTCTGCGCAATAACAGAGCCAAAGTCAGCGTTAGCAGAAGCGGAATGAGTACCAGAAAATTATCCAACATGGGCAGGATTCAATAGGAAATAATTAGAAGAATACTAACTACTTAGCAACAAGTGCAAAAAAAAAACATTTTTGTCAATTTTATCGGCTATTTTTTCTTCATTTAGCATAATTAACTATTCAGCAATGCCACGTCACTGCTAGAATCGGAGCTATCATCTCGCTATCAAAGGGACTCGCCATGAGCCTAGAATTATTATCGAAATTGGAAACAAAAATCCAAGCCGCACTAGAAACTATCGAGCTACTAAAAATGGAGCTTGAAGAAGAGAAGCAGACAAGCACTGGCCTGTCTGAACAGAACCAACAATTACAGCAGGAACTTAACTCTTGGAATGAGAAAGTGACTGGCCTAGTTGGTCTACTAAACGAAGAAGTAAACTAATAAATTTCAAACGCTATGCTGTGTGCATCTCGTTATTCTGAGCCTCAATCAATTCATTGAGCTCTAAAATAGCCTGCTTAATTTTAGGCAGGCTTTTTCTTGGCAGTAAAAACCTCCCCTTATCAAACTCTAGTCGACCTAGATCTTTCACCCAGATCACCCCAGTCAGAAAAATGCGCGCATGCTTTACGATAAGTTTTGGTGCATAGACAGGAAAAACTCTCATAAGACCCTCCCGACAACCTTTGTTGTTATTTGTTGGACACGATTTGTACCATGAGAGTTTCATTTTTTTGAGCAAAAAAATGTAAAAATTTAAATCAAAAGCGGTGAAACCTGGGAATATCTATGACAATCAAATGCATAAAAAAAGGAGCCTTTAGGCTCCTTTTAATCTATTTCGCTGCAAATTACTTTTGCGTTGCTAGGTAATAAGCGATGTCGAGTAGCTCTTGGTAAGACTTGATAGCACCAGTCTCAACACGGTATTTACCGTTAACCACCAATGCAGGTACGCCTGCAATCTTGCCATTCTCAGTGTCACGCTTCATCTTAGACATCTGCGCGTTAACCATAAATGAGTTAGCTGCCGCATCGAATGCTTTAGGTTCTACACCATTAACAACAAAAAGCGCCTTAATATCATCAAGGTTAGTGAAACGCTGCTTCTTATCTTGAATAGCAGAAAATAGAGCATGCTCCATCTTTTCTTCAATCTTTAACTGGTGTGCGATGGCGAATGCACGAGACATCTCAACACCCATTTCACGACCGATAAACTCAACGTGGTTCTGCTTAAAAGTCACACCTTCTGGAAGTGTTGCCTTGATTTTAGGCACCTGCTCTTTAGCAAAGGTGTAGCAGTGTGGGCAATAGAAAGAGAAGAACTCGGCAATCTCTGGCTTAGCGGTACCCGGACCTTCGTTAATGACCGTGTAATGTACACCTTCTTCGTATTGAGCAGCCATTGCAGCCATAGGTGCCATCAATAGTGCAAATGCAACTAGTAGAGCTTTTTTCATTTAACTTCCCCTCGATGCAAATCGTGCATCACGCTAATAATTTGGACATAACATAATGTGCTTTCGAGTCTACCTCAAGCGCAAAAGTTCATTTTTCTGTTACAAAATAAGTGTCTTCAGCAGTATTAATACTGAGGAATGAGACTCAATGGTGCTTCATCCAGTACCGCTAACTGCTCTTTAAAGGCTAAAATTTGCTGCTCCCAATACTTATCCTCAGCAAACCAAGGGAAGTTCATTGGAAAGGCTGGATCGCCCCAGCGACGGCTGAGCCACGCATTGTAATGTAACATGCGCATCGCTCTAAGCGGCTCTATCAACTTAAGTTCGCGACTATCGAATTCACAGAATTCTTCATAGCCTTCTAGCAAGACTTCGAGCTGTAGAAGCTGTTGCGGCCTATCTCCTGCGAGCATCATCCAAATATCCTGCACTGCGGGTCCCATTTTAGCGTCATCGAGATCGACAAAGCCCGGGCCATCCGGTGTCCATAAGATATTACTAGGATGCAGATCGCCATGAAGCCTGATTGCTTGATAACTCTCAGGTAGCCATAGCGATGAGGCTTTTTCTAAGATCTGCTCCACCACAGTAAAATAAGGCAGCTCTAAACTGGCAGGAATGTGTCCTGATGACTTAAGCCAACCAAGTGATTCTTCCCCCAATAATTTAGGTGACATCACATCTCGGTATTTAAAATTAGCCTGCTTTGAATATTGATGAATACGGCCGATAAAACGCCCTACCTGCTCTAGCTGGTCAAGATTATCGACCTCAAAAGCACGGCCACCAATAGAGGGGAACAGGGCAAATCTAAAGCCCTGATACTCGTGCAGTGACTTACCGTCAATTATCACCGGTGTGGCAATGGGCACCTCTTGCTCTGCAAGGGCGGCTGAAAAGTCATGCTCCTCTTGGATCTGCTCATCGCTCCAGCGCTCAGGGCGGTAAAACTTAACCACATAGCGCTGGCCTCTGTCACAACGGAACTGATAAACCCTGTTCTCATAACTATTGAGTGCTAACAGCCCGGTTTCAGGATAGATCCCAAGAGTTTCAATAGCGGTTAAAATAAGGTCTGGCGTCAAGGCTTGATAGTGAAAAGCCGAATCTGAGCCTTGCTCAATTACCGTCTTAGGTGGATCGATATTCATTTGATTATGCTCAATGGTGAAGGCCTAGATTGACCTTCAAATTGTAAATATATTCATGCTTATTTAGTGCTGTTTACTACTAAGAATACTAATTGGTATAAGGCTTCATTAACTCGGCAAGATAAACCAAAACTTCGTATTCATCTTCTCTATCTGTCGATAACCAGCAGATATCCCCATAAAACTCATAGTGTAGCTGCAGGTGTGTGCCTTCAAACTCCAGTAGCCACTGATGGCGGTCGGCACCCCATTGCCTTTCAACCACACGGCAATCCAGCGCTTTGGCAAAGGGCTCGGCAAACGATTCAAACTGCTCAAAATCAATATCAGCCTGCACCGCTAAACTCAGAGTTTCGCGATCTAATTTAATTGAAGTTAATTGCATTCATTTACTCTTATTGTTGTTTTAATGACGACAAGCTCTGCAGTTTAACTACTGCATGACATAATTAAGCCTTGGCCCCAATCCGGCGGTCGCTTGGCCATGCCTTCAAACTCTACCTGCTCGTCGAAAGGTCTTTGTAGCAAATGTTGTAGCTGCTGCAAGGGTTTCAAGTCGCCTTGCTCGACGGCAATTATCGCCTCTTGGGCTAAATAATTACGTAAAATGTATTTAGGGTTAACGCTATTTCGCTCACTCTGCCACAGGCCTACATCGTCAACTTTTCCGAGTCGAGCCTGATAGGCTTGATACCAAGTGTCGAAACCATTTAAATCGACAAAATCATCCCGTAAAGACGACTTCTCAGAGTTAGGATCCAGTTGCCCAAATCGACGCCAAGTATTAGTGTGATCTAACTGATTACGCTCCATCAAACCCGTGAAGCCACCAATCAAGGCTAAGTCATGTTCGTCCTGCTCGACTTCTTCTGTAGAAGTCATTAACCCCAACTTGCTGCGCATTAATACTAAATAATGCCTAACCAGTTCCACTTGATATAAATTCAGAGACTCAATCAAATCATCTGAAGCTATGATGGGCGATAGTGCCTGGGCTAAACGTTGTAAGTTCCACAGCCCTATTCCCGGCTGCTGACCAAAGGCATAACGCCCTTCAGGATCCGAATGATTACAGATAAAGTCTTCTTTGAAGGTGTCTAGAAAGGCAAACGGGCCGAAATCGAATGTATCCCCAAGAATCGACATATTATCAGTGTTCATGACTCCGTGGGCAAAACCTATCGCCTGCCAATTAGCTATCATCTTAGCCGTGTCACTCACCACTCGCATAAACCACGCCTTATAGCCTGCACTATCACAGCTTAAATCGGGGTAATGCTGCCTGATGGTGAAATCCAGTAATTGCTTCAGTTTTGCCGGTGCACCGCGTTCACTGTGGCAAAAATACTCAAAATGCCCGAAACGAATATGACTCTTAGCTAAGCGTACCGTTATTGCCGCTGTTTCTTGGGTTTCACGCCATACGGGCAGATCTGAGCCAATAACCGCTAATGCACGGGTTGTAGGAATATGCAGGTGATGCAGAGCTTCTGAGATTAAAAACTCCCGCACAGCTGAGCGCATCACTGCGCGACCATCGCCATGGCGTGAGTAAGGTGTTGGGCCTGCACCTTTTAAAGCCACATCCCAAGCGCCTTGTGGCCCTAGAGCCTCACCGAGGATGATTGAGCGACCATCACCCAGCTGAGGAGAGTAACCGCCAAACTGGTGGCCGCTGTAGACCTGTGCATAATAACTTGCACCATCGATACTCGCATTGCCAGATAGCCCCTGCAGTAGCTCATCACTGGGCTGTTTTAGGTCGATGAGTTCCGCCGCATCTTGGCTCCAAGCTAGCCAGTGCGGATCGCTAATGCCTAATGGAAAGACTTGCGAATAGAATTCCGGCAGCTGTTCAAAAAAGTCTTGTTTTAATCGCATACGGCGCACCTATATTGCTTTAAATTTCGACTGAGACATTTCGGCTGAGACAAGGCGTATTTAATGGCTAGCCTCCTGAAGCAATCACACTCTGACAGCTCAGCGACTGACCATCGCCTTGACACTGATAACCACAAATATAGTGACCACCAATATCGCCTTCTAAGCGGATTAGGCCTTTTCCTTTGGCATGGCACTGTTCGATAGTTTCATAATAGCCATTAATAAAGCTGGCTGACTGCTCAACGCTGGGCTGAGTTTGACTATCTGGATAATACAATAGTGTCCATTCAGGAGACTGAGTGCAAGCCACTAAGCCTATTGACGCCATACCAAGTAAACACAACGAACGAAAATTCATACAAGCTCTCCTCATAACTAATTCTAAGCCAGCTAAATAAATAAAAAGGCGAAGTCCCAATGCAAGTCGGGAGTTCGCCTCTTTGCTAACCAATGCGCTTATTCTACACAGCTTGGTTAGTGATTAATTATTTTTAGCGGTTATAGCTATTTATTGGCTTTCGCCTTAGCTTTCTCTATACGAGTGATTCGCCCTTCGAATCCAGTTACCGTGCCATCAGTCAGGCCATATTCTATTGCCGTCTTACAGATGGCAATCGCAGTGTCGAACTCGCCATTATCATTAAGCAAGGTAGACAGATGCATCATGGCAGTCCCTTTTACTTCGGCGTCGGGATTTTCAGCCTTGAGGCCTTTGACATAAGCCGCAAATATCTCAAGGTAGTTTTGAGATAAACCTGCACCGTATTGTACGTATTCACTTTGCTTACGCAGCTTGTAACACTCGCCGATAACTGCAGAGATAGCTATATGCTGCGCCGATGCGTCTGCGGCAATCTCTAGTTCGCCAACGGCTTTAGTTAATTTTGGATTGGCCCATGACTGGTCAACGGACTTCGCCGTCACAGCTGGCTCAGTTTCAGCAACAACAGGCTCTGCTTCAGCTTTTACTTCAGGCTCAGCTTTAATTTCTGCTTCAGCAACTGTTTTTACATCAGCCTCAAGTTCAACAACGACTTCAGCTTTTGGCTCTGGCTCTGGCTCTGGCTCTGGCTCTGGCTCTGGCTCTGGCTCTGGCTCTGGCTTAACAGTAGCTTGTTTCACTTCTTCTTGCTGATCAACCTTAGGCTCAAAACTCACACCTTCGACGGTGGGAGTCGATATCTCTTCTGTTGCCTCTGGAGTGATATCTTTCATCTCACTCTCTGGTACTTCTTGCGTCGCCTCTGCGCGCTTAGCTGCCTGCTCTTTCTCTGCTTGCGCCGCTTTTTGAGTACGCATATAGAGATAAACACCTAATACAATCAGCAATATAATGACGATTTCTTTCATTGTCTTCCACCATGGGTTAGCCGCGAACACATTAAAAACATGCAATTACGTCGCTAAAATGTGCAAAATTTAAACATTATTATT
>NZ_BPFA01000015.1 GCF_019655055.1 Shewanella sp. MBTL60-112-B2 | reverse complement strand
ATAATAACCCAAATCTATGAGATCGAAATCACATAAAAACAAGATACACCTTAAATACAGTAACTTAAAATCAGCCTCTTGCAGTAAAAAACTTAAAGCCCCATCAAAAGCATTAGTTTAACTAATCTCACAATACAATTTTTCTCGTTTGATGAAATATAACGACTCGCCTAAAATGAGCACCAAGTTAAGGAGACGGTCTAGCCAATCCGGTGAAGTAGCCCGGTAAAGACTAACTCCGCTTAAATCATCAATCTATGTGGAGAAACTGTTATGACAAAATTATTCGAGCGTCTAGTTGTTAGCTATCAGCGTGTTTTCGTTGAACTTTATACTTCTAGAGAGCTATAAGTAAGACTTTCTAATGCAAGATTAATCTTGAAGTTTTGTTAGCGCAAAGCGGCCCTCCTTAGCAATAAGGAGGGCTTTTTTATGCCTGTTTGTTTATTCCACAACCCAAATATACGTTTACCACTAAGCTTGTTGATTATGGATAACTTCTGCTTATCCATAAAATGATGAATAGCGGCTTAAAACAATTAATTTAGCATTCAATGAACCACTAATCCCGTTGTAATCTATTGTTTAATCAACCTTGTTTGGCGAACTCTGCTGCTATCAAATATTTCAGGCAAAAAAAAGCCCCTAAAGATAGGGGCTTTTCGTTAGCAAGGCTAACGTCACATCAGCAATAAGTATATTAGCCGACTGACTTTCTCACATTGCGGAACATTCTCATCCAAGGGCTATCTTCACCCCAAGACTCAGGGTGCCATGAGTTAGCAACGGTTCTAAATACACGCTCAGGGTGCGGCATCATAATCGTCACTCGGCCGTCAGTTGAACTCAATGCAGTAATCGCATTTGGCGAACCATTCGGATTCTGTGGATACTGAGTAGCGATTTGGCCATTGCCATCAACATAACGCAGTGCAACCGTACCAGACGCTTCTGCAGCTGCTAACGCTTCAGGCGATGCAAACTCTGCGCGACCTTCACCGTGAGATACGGCGATTGGCATGCGAGAGCCTTCCATACCTTGGAAGAATAACGACGGGCTCTTCTGCACTTCAACTAAACTGAAACGCGCTTCAAAACGCTCAGAACGGTTACGTACGAAGTGTGGCCATAACTCAGTGCCAGGAATAATGTCTTTTAGGTTAGACAACATCTGACAACCATTACACACACCAAGCGAGAAGCTATCGTTACGTTCAAAGAATTGGCTAAACTGCTCACGAGCACGCTCGTTAAACAGAATTGACTTAGCCCAACCTTCACCCGCGCCCAGTACGTCACCGTAAGAGAAGCCACCACACGCCACTAGGCCTTGGAACTGCTCAAGACTAATACGACCGCTTAGGATGTCACTCATGTGTACGTCCATCGCCTCGAAACCGGCTCTGTCAAACGCTGCAGCCATTTCGATGTGCGAGTTAACGCCTTGCTCACGCAAGATAGCCATCTTAGGTGCAGCGCCTTTTAAGATAAATGGCGCGGCAACGTCTTCGCTTGGATCGAAGCTTAAATCAACCGTTAGACCTAAATCACTAGCGTCTTGCTTAAGCTCGAACTCTTCTTTAGCACACTCAGGGTTGTCACGTAACGCCTGCATGCGATATGTGGTTTCAGCCCAAATAGTACGTAGTGAAGTACGCGTTTCAGTGAGAACTTCACGCGCGCCATCAAAGATTGCAATGCTGTCATTGTCGGTCAGTTCAGCAACTTTATGGCAAGGCACGCCAGCAGCAGCAAATTTTTCGCTGATAATCGCAGCGTCTTGACGACGAACTTGAATAACAGCGCCTAGCTCTTCGTTAAACAGGCGTTCAACGTCAGTACCAGTCAGTGCACTTAAATCAACATTTAGACCTATGTGACCGGCAAACGCCATTTCAACCAATGTGGTATATAGACCGCCATCGCTTCTATCGTGATAAGCAATAATAGATTTATCGGCAATCATTGGCTGAATGGTTTCGAAGAAACCTTTAAGCGTTGCAGAGTTATCAAGATCTGGGGCGATATCACCTAGCTCGCTGTAAACCTGCGCTAAACAAGATCCGCCTAAACGGTTCTGGCCAAGACCAAGGTCAAGCAGTAACAAATCTGTGTCACCTTTATCGGTGCGAAGCTCTGGGGTTACTGTATTGCGAACATCTTGCACCACACCAAATGCAGTGATAACTAATGACATAGGAGAGGTCACAGCCTTTTGAACGCCGTTTTCTTCCCAAGCCGTTTTCATCGACATTGAGTCTTTACCTACTGGGATTGTCAGCGACAAATCAGGGCATAACTCTTCACCGATGGCTTTAACAGCCTCGTAAAGACCTGCATCTTCACCTGGGTGACCCGCTGGAGACATCCAGTTCGCAGATAGCTTAACACGCTTGAACGAACCAATGTCGGTACCAGCAATGTTCATAATTGACTCGGCAACCGCCATACGCGCCGATGCACCAAAGTCTAGTAATGCAAGCGGTGTACGCTCGCCAATAGACATAGCTTCACCTGTGTATGAGTCGTAGCTTGACGCAGTTACCGCGCAATCGGCTACCGGCACCTGCCATGGGCCAACCATTTGGTCACGATTAACCAGACCCGTTACCGTTCTATCACCAATGGTGATAAGGAAGGTCTTTTCAGCAATCGTTGGCAAACGCAGTAAACGATGCGCCGCTTCTTTAACTTCAATACCTGTTTGGTCAAGTGCTGCAGAGTTAGCTTTTGCGCTTACTACATCGCGGCTCATCTTAGGCGCTTTACCTAATAGCACTTCAAGTGGCAAATCGATTGGGTGGTTTTCAAAGTGCTCGTCACTAAGGACTAACTCTTTCTCTTCCGTCGCCACACCTACAATGGCAAACGGAGCACGCTCACGCTGACAAATTTGGGTAAACAACTCGATATTCTCTGGTGCAATTGACATCACATAACGCTCTTGTGATTCGTTACACCAAATCTCTAGCGGGCTCATACCTGGCTCATCAGACGGTACTTTACGTAGCTCAAACTTACCGCCACGCTCGCCATCATTAACCAGCTCAGGGAAAGCATTTGATAAACCGCCCGCGCCCACATCGTGAATAAACTGGATTGGGTTAGCATCACCCATCTGCCAGCAGCGGTCGATAACCTCTTGGCAACGACGCTCCATTTCTGGGTTTTCACGCTGCACAGAAGCAAAGTCCAAATCTTCACTCGACTGACCCGATGTCATTGATGACGCAGCGCCGCCGCCCAAACCGATGTTCATCGCAGGGCCGCCAAGAACTACAAGCTTCGCACCAACGGTAATTTCACCTTTTTGCACATGCTCTTCGCGGATATTACCTAAACCACCCGCCAGCATAATTGGCTTGTGGTAACCACGAACTTCAACGCCGTTGTGACTGTTAACTTCTTGCTCGTAAGTACGGAAGTAACCCACAAGTGCTGGGCGACCAAACTCGTTGTTAAATGCCGCGCCGCCTAATGGGCCTTCGGTCATAATATCAAGCGCAGTAACAATGCGATCTGGCTTACCGTAATCTGCTTCCCATGGTTGCACAAAACCTGGGATCTTAAGGTTTGATACGCTAAAGCCTGTTAGGCCCGCCTTTGGCTTAGAGCCACGGCCTGTAGCGCCCTCATCACGAATTTCACCACCGCTACCGGTTGCAGCACCTGGGTATGGGCTAATTGCAGTTGGGTGGTTATGAGTTTCAACCTTCATTAAGATATGCATTGGCTCAGTGTGGTAGCCATAAACGCCATCTTGTTTCGGGAAGAAACGACCGGCTGTAGAGCCTGTCATTACCGCAGCGTTATCTTTATAAGCAGATAACACGTTGTCAGGCGTCTTCTCGAAGGTATTTTTGATCATCTTGAACAATGACTTTGGCTGAACTTCACCGTCGATTGTCCAATCTGCGTTAAAGATTTTATGACGACAATGCTCTGAGTTTGCTTGAGCAAACATCATTAGCTCGATGTCATTTGGGTTACGACCTAATCGAGTAAAGTTCTCAACTAGGTAGTCAATTTCATCATCGGCCAAAGCCAAGCCAAGTTTAGTGTTGGCTTGCTCTAGTGCGACGCGTCCAGCGCAAAGTACATCAACGCTAGTGAACTTTGCAGGCTCTGTGCGAGCAAACAATACGCTTGCATCATCAAAGCTTGGTAAAATGACTTCTACCATACGGTCATGTAGCAATGCGTTTAACGTTTTTAGCTGTTCGCCAGTCAACTCATCGCTCACCACATAGTAAGCAAGACCACGCTCTAAACGTTTAACCTTATTCAGGCCGCAGTTGTGAGCGATATCAGTTGCTTTTGATGACCAAGGAGAGATGGTACCGGGACGGGGTGTAACGAAGTGGAGATGACCTTCTGGCGTGTGCGCTTCGATAGCGGGGCCGTAGGTGAGGATTTTTTCAAGCTGTTGACTTTCAGTGTCATTTAGGGATTCTTTTAAATCGGCTAAATGGATAAACTCGGCATAGATTTGGCGCACTGGCAGTGCTGCCGATTCACAAGCTTGCATCAGCTTCTGTACTCTAAACGCCGAAAGTGCAGGGGCTCCGCGGATGATCTCCATCACGTCTTTTCACCTTATATATTATAATTGCAGGGTCAGATCTGGGCGCTATTATAGGGAAATGTTTGTCACAAATCATCAGCAGTCGCTATTGAAAACAGTGTTTCCCGCACAGGAAAAAGTGGCTTAAAAACTTTTGCACTCCCAAGGGGATATTCCCAGCAAAAACTTCATTTAGGTTCATACTAAAATCAACACTTACCAATAAAATGTCAGTTTTTTTACGTCAACCAAGTTTGTGGTATAATCGACGACTATTTCATTATTTTTCTTATAATTTAAGTTAAGCGCTAACACTATATAATCGATGAAAAAACTCTTATTTGCTCTATGCTGTATCACCTTACTGGCTGCCTGCCAGAAGGTTGTCGTGGAGCAAACAAACACGACTCCCCCGCCTAAGCCCACTCAATTAGTGGTCGGTACTTTATATGGCCCACAAATTTACTTTACCTCAGGGCAAGGGGACTCAGGTTATGACTATGAGATGGCGGAGCGCTTTGCTGATTACTTAGATCTAGAATTAAAAATGAAGCCTTTCGCCAATATTAGCGAGCTGTATAACGCTATGCGCAGTGGCGAAATCGATATTATTGCAGCGGGCTTAGCCGATACACCAGCAAGACGCGAGCAGTTTAGACTCGGCCCGCCACTTTACCGAGTTAATCAAATATTGGTTTATCGCCAAGGTACCCCGATCCCAAGAAATATAGATACACTTAAAGGCGAGATCACGGTAACTACCGATTCCTCTTTTGTTGATACTTTAACCGAGCTGCAAAAATCCAACCCGAACCTTGTATGGAATCAAGAAAAAGACAAGGATGCCGAAGAGCTACTCACCATGATAGCCGCCGGAGAGATCCCTTACACCATTGCCGACTCGACCAGTTTAGATATCAACAGACGTTTTATGCCTGAGTTACGGGAAGGCCTAGTTTTAAAACGTAAACAGCCAGTTGTATGGTTATTGCCAGCCACCAACAGCGACAAGCTAATGAGTGAGTTACTGGCGTTTTGGCACATAGAGAAACGCAGTGGCACCTTGGCTCACCTCAATGAGAAATACTTTGCTCACGTTGAGCGCTTCGATTACGTCGACACCCGCGCCTTTATTCGTGCCATCGATAACAAGCTGCCTAAGTATCAAGCCACATTTGAAAAATACGCTGAGGGTATAGACTGGCGTAAACTTGCCGCAACCGCCTATCAGGAGTCTCATTGGAACCCAAATGCACGTTCGCCAACCGGTGTGCGCGGCTTGATGATGCTGACCCTGCCAACGGCGAAACAAGTGGGCATTAAAAACCGCCTAGATCCTCACCAGAGCATCAAGGGTGGTGCTAAATACCTTAACAGTATGCTTGAGCGTCTGCCTGATTCGATTCCTGAGAGTCAGCGTATGTGGTTTGCCCTCGCCTCTTATAATATTGGCTTAGGGCATGTGGAAGATGCACGGAAATTGGCGCAAGCTCAGGGATTGAACCCGAGTGCTTGGCGAGATGTAAAGTCGATATTACCGCTGCTGCAAAAACGTAAGTATTACAAGAAAACCCGTTATGGTTACGCCAGAGGCAATGAAGCGGTGCATTATGTCGATAGTATTCGTCGTTACTATGACACGCTTGTGTGGATCGATAATCAGAATATGCTGCTTGAGCTCAAGAAGAAGCCGCTTCAAACCGCCGAAGCCAATGAGACCGAACAAAATATAAAGAGCCAAGAACCTCTGGCCGATGCAAGCCAGCCACAACAGCCCTGAGCCAGTTTTTATATAGTAAACAGCCCTGAGCTTGTCTTTATATAAACAGCCCTGAGCTTGTCTTTATATAAACAGCCCTGAGCTTGTCTTTATATAAACAGCCCTGAGCTTGTCTTTATATAAACAGCCCTGAGCTTGTCTTTATATAAACAGCCCTGAGCCTGTCTTTATATAAACAGCCCTGAGCTTATCCTTATATAAACAGCCCTGAGCCTGCCTTTATATAAACAGCCCTGTAATAAGTGAATAAACCACCAAATTAAGCTAACAAACGCGCTAGCCCTTCCAGGTAAAGTAGTTCTCGATATAGAGCATTTTATCGCCAGCCGATAGCCTATTTAGCTATTTTTGAACGAATTCATCATAGATTAATCATACTCACGTAGACTTTTATGTAGTAAGTTGATAAAGGTCTTAAGTGAAAATACCAGTGAGGTCTATATGAGAAAAAAAACAATTAATAATGTTGCAGCGCGTCGTCGTAGCCAATTGAAAACACGCCACCTAAAAGTCCTTAACAGACACAAACAGTTCTTCGCATTTATTAAACCTTCGGATGACGCTTTTTTTTAACTCTTAGGAGTCGATAACAAGGCTTGTTGCTTAGCTAAGGCTTTGGCTGCCTTTTTCTCTTTTCTTCTACGCTTGAAAAATGCGCTTAGCTGTTCGCTACACTCGGTTTCAAGCACGCCAGAGCTAACATCAACTTGATGATTAAAAGCACTGAGTCGCACAATGTCGATCACAGTGCCTGCTGCACCAGTTTTTTCATCACGGGCGCCAAATACCAAGCGATTAATTCGAGAGTGTACAATAGCTCCTGCACACATTGCACAGGGCTCCAGCGTCACATACAGTGTGGTATCGAGTAAGCGGTAGTTTTGCATTATCTGCCCTGCTTGGCGCAAACACTGCATTTCGGCATGAGCACTTGGGTCGTGTAAACCTATACTAAAATTAAATCCAGCGCTGACCACTTCACCATTTTTAACCAACACGGCTCCAACAGGTACTTCCCCCTTCTCTTCCGCTTTTATCGCCATATCCATCGCCATTTTCATGAAATGGATATCCTGTTCCTGCTGTGACAATCTACGCCCCTAATATTTATCTATAACCGTTCGATATTGTTAACTTAACCCTGCTTGAAACATCGCATTTGAAATGCTTAACATTTGAAAACATATCATTTGAAAAACATAGCTAAGTAAAAACACTGTCAATCTATGACGCCAGATTATATCAAGCTTTATACTTAAACGAGCCATCAATCGCTCATTGTAGGGCTAAATCTTGCCTAACCAGTTAACCTTATCAACTCGCTCTCCAAAAAACATCGCCCCCGCAACCGTATGGTGTCCGTAATCATAGAAGTACTTCTGGTATTCGTTATCAATGGCATAACAGACTCGCTCGCGCTTATTACACACATAATCCATTCTATCGAGCAGTATCACATCTTGATATTGCCCAGCGAGAGCCGCTAACGTTAAATTAGCCTTTTGAGTAAACTGCTTAAATTCTCGATGAGAAAACTGTTCAAAATGCTTCTGATTAATCTTGAAAATATCTAGGTTAGAAATATTGTCAGTTCCATGTTCCTTAGCTAGGAGGTGAAATAGGAAGTCGGCATAGGTGCGCTGACCAAACTCTTCAAACTCATAGATGTTTTTCACTAAAATTGTTTTTTTATTGTCGGCTAATAGGCGAGCGACTAACACTTCAATCTGGCTAAGGTCCTGCGGTTTATATTGAGACGCCAACATAACAGCATCAGCCAAGCGATAATTCGGCGAACTAAAAAATGACTCGTCTATATGGCCAATTTCGGTGCCAAAGCGCGCAATTTGGAACTGTGCAAGGGTAGCCTCACTACTGGTGAGTACATTAAATAGATCTTTTGAGTGAGAATTGCCGACAATCAATAATTTTTGTCTGTCGTCCTCAACTTCGAACCATTGAGTTCTATCAAAGTTATTCTTATCCACGCCATAATCTTGATTGCCACTCAATGTTCGTAAGTATTGCCAACTATCAGCACCTAGCTCACGGTTATCAGGTTGGTAGGATTTGACCATCAAATCTAAGTAGGCGTCATTTGCCTTATAGAGCTGCTGATTATCAATCCATAGCCCACCTATAACCAATACAGCCGTTAATACTCCACCACTACTAAAGATGAACTGTCGACTGTAGGCCTGCTTGTTTCTAAAGGGGATCTCCACAAAACGCCAGCTTAAATAAGATAGTCCCACTACAGCGGCGCACAATGACAGCATCAGCCAAACCGAGGGCTCAGTAAAGCTGCGGTATTTTACAAACGCAAATACAGGTTGATGCCATAAATAGGCGCTATAACTTATCAAGCCTACACCGACTAGGGGCTTGAAGCTTAAGCAGCGCTGAACCCAGCTCCCCTCTTGGGCAAATACAATAATCAGTACCGTACCGATTGTTGGAACCAAAGCATAAACACTTGGGAACGGCACACTGGAATCGAAGATGAAAATTGAAAAAACAATCAATAACAACCCCAGAATACTGAGACTATTATTTAAGCTTGAAGTCATCCAGTGAGGCAATTGCTGATTTAGGAAAAATGCGGCAAATACACCAATTAGCAGCTCCCAGCCTCGAGTCGGTAACAAATAAAAATTAGCGCTAGGTGCATTGAAAGCCGCCCACTGGGCTAACGATAAACTCAACAAGAAAATAATCGCGAACGCCACTAAAATCACCCGCTTTCCCATACCCCATAGCATCATTAAAAGTAGTGGAAAGAAGATATAATATTGCTCCTCAACCGCCAGACTCCAGGTATGCAATAAAGGCTTAAGCTCCGCCGCGGTATCAAAATAATCACTCTCCAGCCAAAACAGGATATTGGAGGAGAACGTCGCTACCGCCACGATACTCTGAAAGAAATCTTGCAGATCCAGCGGCATTAACCAGAGCCAAGCAAATGGAATACAAACTAGGATAACAAAGAAGAGTACCGGTAAGATCCTTCTTGCGCGGCGCTCATAGAAGTTAAGGATGCTAAATTTTTCTTGCTCGAGCTCGTTTAAGATGATGCTAGTAATCAAATAGCCACTGATCACAAAAAACACATCGACCCCAACAAAACCGCCACTAAACTGGTTAAATCCGGCATGAAACAAGATCACTGGGATCACGGCTAAGGCTCTTAATCCATCAACTTCCGCTCTATAGCGCATAGGCAAACTCCCTTTAATGCTGTTCTAATCGATATAGTCCCTTTAACTATTTATAGTTGAATAACTTATTAACAAGCATAAAAAAACGCGTTCATATTGCTATGAACGCGTTTTTATTATCGATATAAATCAGACCCATGTAGGTCTTAACGTTAATGGGTTAGGCGTCAGCCATTATTCCCATTCAATCGTTGCAGGTGGCTTACCTGAAATGTCGTAAACCACGCGTGAAATACCATTTACTTCGTTAATGATACGGTTAGATACACGACCAAGGAAATCATAAGGTAGGTGTGCCCAATGCGCTGTCATAAAGTCGATAGTTTCTACTGCACGTAGTGATACAACCCAGTCGTACTTACGACCGTCGCCCATTACGCCAACAGAACGTACTGGCAGGAACACGGTAAATGCTTGGCTTACCTTGTTGTAAAGGTCAGCTTTGTGTAGCTCTTCGATGAAAATCGCATCAGCTAAACGTAGCAAGTCACAGTATTCTTTCTTCACTTCACCTAGAACACGTACACCAAGACCTGGTCCTGGGAACGGGTGACGGTAAAGCATGTCGTATGGCAGACCTAGCTCTAGACCAATCTTACGCACTTCATCTTTAAACAGTTCACGTAATGGCTCAACCAGACCCATTGCCATATCATCTGGTAAACCGCCAACGTTATGGTGTGACTTAATGCAGTGTGCCTTACCCGTTGCGCTACCAGCAGACTCAATAACGTCTGGGTAGATAGTGCCTTGTGCAAGCCATTTAGCATTAACGCACTTCTTAGATTCTTCATCGAAGATTTCTACGAATACACGGCCAATGATCTTACGCTTAGCTTCAGGTTCTGCTTCGCCAGCCATTGCATCTAAGAAACGGTTTTCAGCATCAACGTGAACGATGTTTAGACCGAAGTGGTCACCAAACATGTCCATAACTTGCTGCGCTTCGTTAAGACGAAGTAGACCGTTATCAACGAACACACATGTTAGCTTGTCACCAATTGCGCGGTGAAGCAGCATAGCAACCACTGATGAATCAACACCACCAGATAGACCTAAGATAACTTCGTCATCACCAATCTGCTCTTTTAAGCGCTCTACCGCATCTTCAATAATTGAAGCAGGTTTCCAGTTTGCTGGACAAGCACAGATCTCAAGGGCGAAATGCTCAAGCATACGCTTACCTTGACGAGTATGAGTCACTTCTGGGTGGAACTGCACGCCGTAGAACTGCTTGTCTTCATTTGCCATAGCTGCAAAAGGACACGTTTCAGTCTTAGCAACAGCCACAAAACCTGCTGGAATTTCAGAAACCTTGTCACCGTGGCTCATCCATACGTCAAGCAGTGGCTTGCCTGTTTCGCTTACCGCGTCTTCAATCGCTTTGAATAGTGCAGATTCAGTTTGTAATTCAACTTGTGCGTAGCCAAATTCACCTTCGCCTACACCTTGAATAACTTTACCACCAAGCTGCTCAGACATGGTTTGCATGCCGTAACAAATACCTAGTACAGGTACGCCAGCGTTAAACACATATTCTGGAGCACGAGGTGAGTTCTCAGCGGTAACACTTTCAGGGCCACCGGCTAAGATAATGCCGTTAGGAGCGAATTCACGAATTTGCTCTTCAGAAACATCCCAAGCCCAAAGTTCACAATACACACCGATTTCACGAATACGACGGGCGATCAGTTGAGTGTATTGCGATCCAAAATCTAATATGAGGATCTTATGCTCATGAATGTTGCTCATGGGGTACCTTATCTCTATTTTTCTTTATTGTTAACTAACTAAGCAGTGAGTGCTTTTTGACCTTTCTGCTTAGCTTAATTTAAGGGCGACATTATATGTCGCCCTTAAGATTTAAAACACTAATTAAGAACGAGTGCTGTAGTTAGGTGCTTCTTTACTAATCGTCACGTCGTGAACATGAGATTCACCCATGCCCGCTGCAGTGATTTTCACAAACTCAGCTTTCTCATTTAGCTCTTTAATCGTTGCACAACCTGTTAGGCCCATGCATGAACGTAGACCGCCCATGTGCTGGTGAATGATCTCTTTTAGCTTACCTTTGTAAGCTACGCGACCTTCAATACCTTCAGGTACTAGCTTGTCTGCTGCGTTATCACTTTGGAAGTAACGGTCAGATGAACCTTGAGTCTGAGTCATTGCACCTAGTGAGCCCATACCACGGTATGACTTATATGCACGACCGTTATAAAGCTCAGTTTCACCTGGCGCTTCATCAGTACCAGCAAACATAGAACCCGCCATGATGCACGATGCGCCAGCAGCTAATGCTTTAGCAAGGTCACCAGAGAAACGGATACCACCGTCAGCAATCACTGGAATGTCTAAGTGCTTAACCGCAGCTGCAGCGTCTGATACAGCAGTAATTTGCGGAACACCCACACCCGTTACGATACGTGTTGTACAGATAGAGCCAGGACCAATACCGACTTTAACTGCGTTAACGCCCGCTTCAACGAGTGCAATCGCACCTTCAGCTGTAGCGACGTTACCACCAACGATTTGTAAGTCTGGGTATTTAGCACGAGTATCACGAATGCGTTGTAGAACACCTTCAGAATGACCGTGAGACGAGTCGATAAGCAAGATATCAACGCCAGCTAATACTAGGGCGTCAACACGTTCTTCGTTACCTGGACCTGCACCAACAGCTGCACCAACACGTAAACGACCTAACTCGTCTTTACATGCGTTTGGTTTACGCTCTGCTTTTTGGAAATCTTTAACAGTGATAAGACCCTTAAGCTTGAAGTTGTCATCAACAACTAATACTTTCTCAACGCGGTGAGAATGCATCAACTTTTGAACTTCATCTAGCTTAGTGCCTTCAAGTACAGTCACTAGACGATCTTTTGGAGTCATCACTTGATCAACGGTGCGCGACCAATCAGTGATAAAACGTACGTCGCGGCCAGTGATAATACCCACTAACTCGTTAGCGTCGTTTACCACTGGGTAACCTGCGAAACCATTTTTTTCAGTTAGAACCTTAACATCGGCTAGTGTCGTTGCTGGGGTCACTGTCACTGGCTGCTGAACGATACCCGCTTCGTAAATTTTTACTTTGCGAACTTCTTCAGCTTGCTGCTCAATCGTCATGTTTTTATGGATAAAGCCTAGGCCACCTTCTTGAGCAATAGCAATTGCCAAGCGAGCTTCAGTAACTGTATCCATAGCAGCGGACACGATTGGAGTATTCAACTCAATCTTATTCGTCAGGCGTGTTTTTAAAACAGCTGTATTTGGGAGGACGGTAGAGTGCGCTGGAACCAGCAACACATCATCAAAAGTTAACGCTTCTTTTTTCAATCTTAACATGCAACATCTCCCCAAGAGAGTAGGAATTAGAGGTGAAATATTGCGGCGAGATTATACCTTGCATATCTGGGTTGGTAAATGGAAAATAGACACTAATTCGCATTTGTGTGTAAAAAAATTATGAAAACCCCAAAAAACGATGTTTATACCGTCTCCCGCCTCAACGGCGAAGTTAGACAACTTTTAGAGGGTCAGCTTGGCCGAATTTGGCTCAATGCTGAAATTTCAAACTTTGCGGCGCCGGGCTCTGGCCATTGGTATTTAACCCTCAAAGATAATTTCTCACAAATTCGCTGCGCTATGTTTAAAGGCCGTAATCAAGCGGTTACCTTTCGCCCCGCTAACGGCCAACAGGTTTTAGTTAAAGGCAATATCAGCGTCTACGAACCTCGTGGCGATTATCAATTGCTAATTGAGTCTATGTTGCCAGCTGGTGACGGTTTACTCGCACAGCAATATGAAGCGTTAAAGATGAAGCTTGCGGCCGAAGGCCTTTTTGCCAGTGATACTAAACGCCCGCTTCCCGCTAACATTCAAAAAATTGGTGTTGTCACCTCGCCTACTGGTGCTGCTATTCGCGATATTTTGCATGTGCTTGCCCGCCGTGATTCATCAATAGAAGTCATTATCTACCCTACTCCCGTACAAGGCACTGATGCCGCAAAAAGTATTTGCGATGCCATTAATCTAGCTAATTCGCGAGCCGAAGTTGACGTATTACTGGTGACTCGTGGTGGCGGTTCACTCGAAGATTTATGGAGCTTTAACGACGAAGGCTTAGCCCACACTATTTATAACAGTGGTATTCCTGTGGTGTCAGCCGTTGGCCATGAAGTGGATATGACCATCAGTGATTATGTGGCAGACCTTCGTGCGCCAACCCCCTCTGCAGGTGCTGAACTATTATCGAAAGATGCCGACAATAAGGCGCAAAAATTATTAGCACAGCTTTCACGCCTTAAACAGGCTTGGCAGCATTACCAACTAAAGAAACAAAGCCAAGTTCAAACCATAGAGCACCGCTTACAAAAACAAGATCCACAGCGTCGCCTGCAGATGTATGAGCAAAGTTTCGATGAAATGCAGCTACGCCTGCATCAAGCGATGCAAACCAAGTTACATGCTTCTACCTTAAAACAGCAAAACTTAAGTAATAGATTAGCCAATCAATCACCGCAGCATCGCCTGACGCTTGAAACGCAGCGGTTGAGCTACTTAAGCGCAAAGCTCAATGACGCCATCAATGATAAATTAAAGACGAGTGAACAGCGCCTTGCTCACCGCGCACAACAATTAGAAACCGTTAGCCCGCTCGCTACATTAAGCCGTGGTTACAGCATTACGCTTTCAGGTGATGGCAAAGTGGTGCAGTCTCCGTCTGATACCTGCATTGGCGATACACTGACTACTCGTCTGCGAGATGGCAGTGTCACTTCTACTGTGGTTGAGGTGGGTTAGATAACCTTAGGTTTAAGTTTCGCTTAAAGGATAGCGATTCAAACTTCGTTTGAAAATTAATGTCGTGGCACTTCGGCAATTTCGATGGTGAGTTGGTGTTTTCTGTATGCTTCATAACTCAGTTTTGCCCCAAAGTTGGTTAGCCTTTGAAGGAAGGCTGATTACATTTATTTTTGGATCGCTGCTACAGGAGTGCTCATTCTAAACTGTCACTTTAGAGTGGTTAATAGCCTGCCGCGGGTGCTCAACAGGATGTCAGAATGTCGTGTTCACAGGGATGTTAAGGAAGACCTTATGTGCAGACACTGCTGAAGCTCGCCGCTAGTACGTCCGTGTAGGCTCAACGAAAACATCCCTGTTTTCGACGGCTTCAACCGTATCTACACGGGATAATTGGTGTTTCATTTAAAACATCGTTATTTGATGCCTAAGTTGGTAAAACCAGAAGTATGCCCAAAGATAAAACTAAACAATAATTAATAGGTTAGATTTAATTACTTCTTTTATACCAAATGAATTAGTCACTAAAGATATTGCGCTAGACGACTGAAATATTTAGGGTAACCTAGCAACAAAGGTAATAAAGTAGCGAAAAAGGAATAGGCAAACATGGATGAAGTACTTTCAAGAATTGCAGCGATTCACCAACAGCATGCACTAAAATGCTACCTCGCTATTGAATCGCTAAAAGCCCAATTTGATTGGCCTGAAAAAGATTGGCTAAAAATTAACAAGCTAATTGAGTTAGAGGAACCTAGCTTTGACATAGCTATTCTTAAACCCGGTTCAATGCCCTTTGAACCAGTCGCACGCAGACGTCACTGGGTATTAGCGCATGCTATCTACCCCTACGCCTATTTCACCATGCAAGACTGGTTTAATCAAAGTGATACTAGTGAAATTTTTAGCTATTACGTCGAACAATGTGCAGAGAAAAATGAGTATCTCAGCCATAATATTTCAGTACTGATAGCTTTTAAGCTAGCTTGGCCATTAGTAAAAACAGAAAAGCAAAAACTGCGATTTATTGAGCGTTTCTGTGAGTTCGTAACGGCAACTTTCTACGGCAATAACCATCAATCATATCCAGTAGCAACTGATTACAATAAACCGAAGAGTATTGATGAGCAAACAGTACTGGCAAGCGCACTAAAACAACCTGGTTTTTGGGGACATAATCTCATTGCTTTAGCATCTATTTTACGAGTAAAAGACCAAATGCCTGTAGCTACTTTCCAGCAACTGCTAATAAATCTAGATGAACAGTGCTATTGGAAGTTTGAAGATGATACAGATAAACCTCAAATCAGCTATGCTTGTGCTAATCACATATCTAAACAGACTTTAGAGTCTGTCTGCTTTGAACTGCTAATTAACTCGCAGAGAAACTTACATCAAATAACTCTGGCGGAGTCTGCTTGTTACCTGTTCAACTTGGAGTGGGTTTCCACTAAACAGAAGTCACAACTGATAGACGTGATTAACCACTTCTCAAAAAGCAAACCCATTTAGAGTAAACAACTCTACTTCACTCCACAGAAAACACAGACTTCCTATCGAAATCACCAAAAAATCTAATCCATTAGGTAAGCGAAATAAAATACCGCATAGAGACCATGTAAACCTTGTTTTTACACAGACTTACGGTTGATTAATCGTGATATAATTGGCTGAACGTTCATCACTCTTAACACGAAAGTAAGCTTCTGGATAACGAAAGCTACAAAACAAAAGACAGATTAGATTACATGCGAACAAATATGAGCAAAACCATAAGATTGTCACTTGGCCTAGTTTTGGCAGCATTAAACTTCAACGCCTATGCAACACCAGAGAGTGAAGTTGTCATTTCAGACTCTTTTACCGCCGCAGCGATCAAGCATGGATTCAAACCAGAATTAGCCAATCGTTTATGCGAGCCTCTGCCTGATATTGTCAGTATTACTTGTCACCATTCAGGTGAAGACGGCCCCTTTGAAAGCTTAATTGTGCAGTATCGCTACAATACACGCACTACCCATAACGATATGTATAAGCATGTAGAGTTAAACGACATCCTAATTGATTTAAAACATAAACAAATTAACTTTTGGAGTGGTCATCAAATCACTACGCCAGACGGTATTAGCGTCAATCGAATTGAAGGCACCAGTAACTCTTATATTGAAACCGGTGGCATGCGCGGCTTTGTCAGTCGCACCGATAGACGTTTTCAACAACAAAGAGACACGGAATATGAGTTAAGTCATACTTCTGAATTCACCTACAAAGACCTAGGACGAAAAACAGCAATCGATGCGATAACACATTACCAAAAGATGGTGAGCGACAATGACTATGTTGTGGCTTACAAGGAAGATCAGGTGATTGAACCCGTAGCAATAATGCAAGGTGCCAGCTTTACGTTTCCGATAAGCGAGCCATTGAGACAACGACTCATAGATGTTATTCAACAAAGTACAAAATAAGAAAAAGGAACCCTAGGGTTCCTTTTTCAATATCATTCGGCTAGTTCAAGCAAGCTCAAACTAAAACACGAATTAATCTTTATTCTTGTCGCGAATATGGGCTGTCATACGTTTACGACGACGCTCCTGACTCACTGTTAGCTTCTTAGAGTTCATCCCCTCAAATGGGTTGCCACCCTCTTGGAAGCGTAACTGGATTGGCGTACCAATCACCTTCAATGAACGACGGAAGTAGTTCATCATATAACGCTTGTAAGAGTCTGGAAGCTTCTTAACCTGGTTACCGTGCACAACCACGATTGGTGGGTTGTAACCACCGGCGTGAGCGTATTTAAGCTTAACGCGGCGACCGTTAACCAATGGTGGCTGGTGATCGTCTTGTGACATCTGCATGATACGAGTCAGCATAGAGGTACTTACGCGGCGCGTTGCACTGTCGTAAGCTTCTTCGATTGACTCAAACAAGTGACCTACACCTGTACCATGAAGTGCAGAAATAAAGTGAATACGAGCAAAATCGATAAAGCCTAAACGACGATCAAGCTCAGTTTTCACTCTGTCTTTAACGTTTTGGTCGATACCGTCCCACTTGTTGACGGCAATAACTAATGCACGGCCAGCGTTAAGCACGAAACCTAATAGACCTAGATCTTGCTCGGCAATACCTTCACGGGCGTCGATAACAAGCAAGACTACGTTACTGTCTTCAACCGCTTTAAGAGTCTTAATAACAGAGAATTTCTCAACTGTTTCATGAACCTTACTACGACGACGTACACCCGCGGTGTCAATCAATACGTATTCTCGGCCCTGACGTTCCATAGGAATATAGATACTGTCACGGGTGGTGCCTGGCTCATCGTATACAACAACGCGCTCTTCACCCAAAATACGGTTAGTTAGCGTCGATTTACCTACGTTTGGCTTACCGATAATAGCAAGCTTGATTGGCAAGTCTTGCAGACGCTTTTGATCAGCTTCTGCTTGCTCTTCCGTGTACTCGCGCTCTTCTTCGTCGTCATCATTGTCTTCTTCTTTAGTGATCCCCATTGCTTCTGCATATGGCGCTAAAGAATATTCAATCATGTTGGTAACACCACGGCCCTGAGCCGCAGCCATCTGGTAGACTTCACCTAGACCCAATGACCAGAACTCTGCACAGGCAGAATCGGCATCGATACCGTCGACTTTGTTAGCCACAACGAAAGTGGTTTTTTCGCGACTACGTAAATGTTGAGCAATCGCAAGATCGGCAGCGGTTAAGCCCGCGCGAGCGTCAGTCAAAAATAGCACTACATCTGCTTCTTCAATCGCAGCTAGAGATTGCTCGGCCATGCGAGTTTCAATCCCTTCTTCAGTGCCGTCAATACCGCCGGTATCAACTACGATGAACTCATAACCTGCAAGATGTGCTCGGCCGTATTTACGATCCCGAGTTAGCCCAGGAAAGTCAGCGACAAGCGCGTCTCTGGTACGGGTAAGTCTGTTAAAAAGGGTCGACTTACCAACGTTTGGTCGCCCAACTAGGGCCACAACAGGAATCATTTAATTGCCTCTATTACTCATTTCTAATAACTAAAAAGCCCCCGGCATACACATCCAGGGGCCTTATCATCTCTAACGATTTGGCTTACGGAAGTGTGACTCGAACCACTTTTCCACCACGAGTCTGCACATATAAGTTGTCATTAACAACTAATGGCTGACTGTATAAACCTGAGCTATCAACTTCTACGCGTCCAACGATTTGACCGTCAGACTTATTTAAGAAGTGTAGATACCCCTCAAAATCCCCCACAACCACGTAATCTTTAAACGACACAGGTGCGGTTAAATTACGGTTAGCAAGTTCTGCATTATTCCATAACTCTAGACCATTTCGTCTATCAACAGAATAAATACGACTGTGATCGTCGACCACAAATAGGCTTACGCCAGAATAAGCTAACTCATTAAAGCTCGAATAACTGCGTGACCAAACGATACGACCAGTGCGCATCTCCATAGACACTAAGTTACCGTTGTAACTGACAGCATATAGGTTTTCACCTACAAGCAATGGCTTCATATCTATATCGGCCATACGCGAGAACTCATTGCCTCCCGTTGGTGTGTAGATAGCCTGTTCCCATGCAGCCTGGCCATTGTTCTTGATCACAACAGCAATTTTACCATCGGCGGTGCCAACAAAGAAACCACCTGCTTCATAAGAAGCGGCGCCAGTACCACGTAGGGTCAAGGTTGGTAGTTGGTTTTCATATACCCACTGCTGAGTACCGTCTTCCACGTCAAACGCTTCTAACGTACCCGCACCGGTATTAACCACTACCACATCTTCGCCTACCGTGGGGGCTGATAACAACTCTCCACCGGCAACGACATGCCAAACCGCTTCTCCAGTAGCTTCGTCAAAAGCCGCTAGAAGACCGCTTTCGCCGCCCACAAATACCTTGTTGCGTGACGCTGTTACACCGCCCGCTAAACGTGCACCTTTGTTTTTAGCTAACGCATTATCTCTAAATGCAGAGCTAAAATCATTTTGCCAAATACGCTCACCGGTTACTTCGTCGAATGCTTCAACTTTACCGTAACGGTCTGCAACAAACAGTTTGCCGTAATTAGCCGCAGGGCGTAAGCGAGAGTAGTAATCACCGACACCGTCGCCGACGTTTGCGCTCCAGTTTACCTCAGGAAACACGCTGGCTTCTATCTCGGTAAGTGGTGTAATCGGATCTTCCTCTACATCACTCGAAGAACAAGCAGACAAGATGCCTATGCTCATGCCACATGCTAGTAGTGTTTTGCACCAAGACTTCATGGGCAGATTCCTTATGCCTTGTTCAGATTATCAAGCTTCATTTGTAATGTTGGACTAGTCATAGTGCCACCATTGTCTACCGCAGTTTGATAGGCAACCTTTGCCTTCTCTGTTTCACCTTGGCGCACTAAGAAGTCACCCTTTAGCTCATCTTTTTGAGCCTTCGAGGCTGGATCTGTAATTTGTTCAAGGGTAGCAATCGCTGTAGCGTATTGACCTTGTTCTGCCTGTACACGTGCTAGACGCATAGTGGCAATCAACACAATGCTGTTATCAACATTGGTCGCGATAACATTTTTAAGGGTCACTTCTGCTTTAGCTAGATCGCCAGTTTCAACCGCAGACTTAGCCACTAATAGCTCAAGCAGTGATTGATAACCTTTTTGGCCATGCTCTTTGGCAAAATTTTCAGCCGCGGTTAACATTGCCGTATCGGCAGTGTTTTGGCTGCTCAGCGCCTGAAAAGACTCTGATGCTGCTTCAGCTTGCGCTACCTGATGGTCAGAATAATAATTCCAACCGAATAATCCACCTAAACCGACAACGGCGCCAACAACAACTGAGGTGCCGTAATCTTTCCAGAACTGTTTGATAGCATCTACTTGTTGATCTTCTGTGCTATAGATTTCCACTTAAGTCTTCCCCTTTTAAATCAGCTCTGCAATATATGTCGCCAATGCATCACGGGCAACCAATTCTTGTGCTTTATCTTCGCGAAGGTGTTTCACTGCAACTTGATTATTGGCTAGTTCATCTTCACCAATTACCAGTGCAACGCAGGCACCGCTCTTATCGGCTCGCTTCATCTGCTTCTTAAAGTTACCGCCACCACAATGGCTCATCACTTTAGCTGTAGGTAAGCTAGCTCTTAGTTCTTGCGCAATCTTAATCGCTTCAACTTTGCAGTTATCACCCATCGCCGTTACGTATACGTCAACAGCTGGGCCGATATCTTTGTCTAGTTCAAGCGTTTGCAGTAGTAATACGATGCGCTCAAGGCCCATAGCAAAACCAACTGCTGGCGTTGGCTTACCACCAAGTTGACCAACAAGACCGTCGTAACGACCACCGGCCAATACTGTGCCTTGTGAGCCTAGGCTTGATGTTACCCACTCAAAAACCGTGCGATTATAATAATCTAAACCGCGCACTAGGCGAGGATTGATTGTGTATTGGATGCCGACAGCCTCTAAGAGTTCACATAAATGTGAAAAATGTGAACGCGTGTCTTCACCGAAGTAATCCATTAGTACTGGTGCATCGGCTAGAAGTGCCTGCACATCGGCATTCTTAGAATCAAGTACACGTAGCGGATTCGAATACATACGGCGTTGGCTGTCTTCGTCTAATACGTCTTTATGCTGCTCTAAGAAAGCAATCAGGGCGTCACGGTAAGCAGCACGCTCTTCTGTATCACCTAAAGTATTTAGCTCTAGGGTCACATGCTCAGTGATCCCTAGTTTTTCCCACAGCTTGGCTGATAGCATCAAGACTTCTGCGTCGATATCTGCAGTAGGAATACCATAAACTTCAACACCAAACTGGTGGAATTGACGATAACGACCTTTCTGTGGGCGTTCGTGACGGAACATTGGTCCCATATACCACAGACGCTGTTCTTGGTTGTATAGCAAACCGTGCTCGTTACCCGCACGTACCGTTGAGGCTGTGCCTTCAGGACGTAGCGTTAAGCTGTCACCGTTTCTATCTTCAAAGGTATACATCTCTTTTTCAACGATATCAGTTACTTCACCGATAGAGCGCTTAAAGAGATCTGTACTTTCAACGATAGGAGTACGAATTTCGCTATAACCATATGACCCAACAGTGTCACGTAATACGGTTTCAAGTTTTTGCCATAAAGGACTTTGAGTAGGCAGAATGTCGTTCATTCCGCGAATCGCTTGGATCTGTTTTGCCACTATTCGACTCGTCAAATTTGCTATATAAAATTAAAAAACGCCTCGCATTATAGGCGTTTCGAGACTAAACGTACAACAGGTGCATTCACCCATAAAAAATCACAAGCCCACGCAGCAGGCTTGTGATGCAATTGTACTTACTTATTTAAATCTTGAGCCGGAATACGACCCGCTACGATAGCCGCTTTAGCGCGGATCTTCGCCTCTAACGAGTCAACAATATTGGTATTGTCAAAACGCTCTTTCTGGCGAACACCATCGTCGTAATAACCACTCATGCGGTTACCACCAGTAAGGCCAATATCCGACACTAATGCTTCGCCTGGGCCATTGACCACACAGCCAATGATAGAGACATCCATTGGTGTCACGATATCTTCGAGGCGCTGCTCAAGTTCGTTAACCGTTGAAATCACATCAAACTCTTGGCGTGAACACGATGGACAAGCGATAAAGTTAATACCGCGTGAGCGAATGCGTAGTGACTTAAGAATATCAAAGCCGACTTTGATCTCTTCCACTGGATCGGCCGCTAATGAAATACGTAGCGTATCACCAATACCATCGGCCAATAGCATACCTAGACCTACGGCTGATTTAACTGAACCAGCACGTGCACCGCCCGCCTCGGTAATACCAAGGTGAAGTGGCTGAATTATCTGCTTAGCCAGCAAGCGGTATGACTCAACCGCTAAGAATACGTCTGATGCTTTTACACTGACCTTAAATTGATCGAAGTTCATACGATCTAGAATATCCACATGGCGCATCGCAGATTCAAGCAAGGCTTGTGGTGTTGGCTCTTTGTATTTATCCATTAGATCTTTCTCTAATGAACCGCCGTTTACACCGATACGAATTGGAATATTCTTGTCGCGGGCACATTCAACTACGCTACGAATACGCTCTTCGTTACCAATATTACCTGGGTTAATACGTAAGCAATCGACACCGTATTCCGCCACTTTAAGTGCGATACGGTAGTCAAAATGAATATCTGCCACTAACGGCACTGTAGTTTGCTGCTTGATCAGTTTAAACGCTTCAGCGGCATCCATGGTTGGTACTGAAACGCGCACAATATCAGCACCAACATTTTCTAACGCCTTAATTTGCGCAACGGTCGCTTCAACATCTGTTGTGCGGGTGTTGGTCATCGACTGCACTGCAATCGGGGCGCCGTCACCAATAGGTACATTGCCAACATAAATGCGGCTTGATTTGCGTCTGATAATAGGAGATTCGTTATACATCGTTTTGTGCTCTGTGATCCGTTATTGTCCAGCGAGTGGTAACGTCAATCTCGCCACCTTACCGCTAGGATACTGCTCCAAACTAATCGCTTTACCATTAAGTTGGATATTGACTACTTGTGGGGCGCCTAAGGTCACCGAAAACGGCTCGGCCCCTACTAAGTTAATCTCGCTACCGGCTTTCTTAAGATCGCTGACTAAGGTCTTGCCTGTCGCATCAGCGACTTTAATCCAGCAGTCTCCGGTTAGACTTAGCTTAAGCGCTGAGCCTGTATTGCTCTCAGCCGTAACTGGCTCTGCCTGAATCGTTGTAGATGGCGCTATCTCTGCTGATGTAATGTCTGCTGAAGAATTATCTGTTTGAGACGTTTCAGCTAAAACTGGCTTTGAAATCGTCGCAGGAGAGTCAGCGACTTGGTTGTTTTCATTGGTCAGTTGCAAAGTCTCATCAACAGGCTCAGAGATTTGTTCAACACTCGCAGCTTGATTACCCACTAATAATGGCTCAGCTGGACTTGCCTCTGGCAACTGTTCCGATGCAGCAACCTCCTCAACCGTCGGTTGTGAATAGTCTATTGCAGTCTCTAATGACGACTTTTGAAACCACCACCAAACCATTAATGCTAACAGCGCAAACACGATAAGGTAGGTCAACGCCATCAAGCGGCCATCACGAGCCTGACGTGTCGTCTTACGAGAAAAGCTCTGCATCGATGGCTCATCGTCATTCGCAAGCTGCTTATTTAAGCACTCTTGTACGGAAAATGGGTCTGCCTGCACAGCGCGAGCGTAGTTTTTCACATACCCTCGCACATACGTTGCTGCGCCTACCGCCTCTAGATTATCAGCCTCAATCTCTTGCACGATAGTCGGTCGTAAATGCAACTGTGCTGCAATAGCCTCTATCGACAGTCCCTTACTTTCTCGGGCTGTTTTTAGCAAAACGCCCAGTGTGAGCGTCGGCTCATCCACTAGGCTTTCATTGTCTACATTGGGCTCTTGATTCTGTTCATTTTTCATTAATGCATACTAGCCCGATATTCTTTGGCTTGAACAGACTGCGGAAACTTTGCCAGTAGTAAAATACCGAATCGTCTAACCGCTTCTTGGTCATTCAAACCTTGTTCAATTTTAATCCCGAGTGCCAAACTGCCTGCAGATTCTGCAGCCACTCTATGATAACGAGAAAGTTGTTCTCTCGCCTCGGCATATTTGCCCTCTTCAAAATCGATCTCTGTCAGCTCGATTAATGAGGTGCGTCTTCTAGGATCGTAGTTTAGTGCCATCGCAAAATAAGACTGCGCTTTAATCATTTGTCCGGCTTTTCGGCTACAAATACCAAGGTTTTCGTAGGTTGAAGCAGAACGGGTATACAGAGGCTGATCAACCGCTTCTAGAAACATCTTCTCAGACTCGGCATATTTACCTTGCTGACATAAAAATGCACCGAAGTTATTGAATGAATCACCTGATGCATCACTCGCGTTAATCGCTTCTCTATATGCTTGCTCAGTTTTTTCTAATTCACCAACAGACTGGTAATAATAAGCAAAGGCAATGTGAACTTCTTCCAAGTCAGGCGCAAAAGCCAATGCTCGGTCGAGGTTAGCTTTCGCTTGCTCACTATTGCCTTTTTGTAGATAGGTCAGGCCAAGTTGCACTCGCTGACGTGCAGCGGCAACTTTATCCACTTTTCTTTCAGAGACAGGCGTATCGGTACCCGCATAGGTATCTTGGGTAACACACCCTGTTGTCATCACTGACGACAAGATTAATACCAGCGGCAATACCAGCTTACTCTGATTCATTTTTAAGCCCATCTAACAGTCATCTATCAGTAGATACAAAGAGTTAGTTTATTGTGACTGAAATTTGATTTTGTTGCATTTGTTTTTTTGCTAAACGTTTGGTTCTATCGCGAATATCACCCGCTAACTGACCACATGCAGCATCGATATCGTCACCACGTGTTTTACGAACGATAACGGTTAGGCCGTATTCCATCAAGACTTTGGAGAATCTATCTATACGCGAGTTCGATGAACGCCCATATGGAGACCCAGGGTATGGGTTAAACGGAATAAGGTTAACCTTACATGGCGTATCTTTCATTAGCTTAGCTAATTCATGAGCCTGATCAGTACTGTCATTAATATGATCTAACATCACGTATTCGACTGTTACTCGGCCACGGTTAGCATTAGATTTAGCAATATAACGGCGAATACCCGCTAAAAACTCTTCTAATGGATATTTTTTGTTAACTGGAACCAATACGTCACGCAGCTCATCATTTGGTGCATGAATACTCACAGCCAATGCAACGTCTAGTGCATCGCCCAACTTATCGAGTGCAGGAACAACACCTGAAGTTGATAAGGTTACGCGGCGCTTAGATAGGCTAAAACCAAAATCATCAAGCATGATATCCATCGCTGGGATCACATTCTTAAGGTTAAGCAAAGGCTCGCCCATGCCCATCATCACGACGTTTGTGATTGGACGCTCACCGGTATCTTTCACAAAACCAATGAAATCAGCAACGCGCCAAATTTGGCCAACAATTTCTGCAACCGTTAGGTTACGGTTAAAGCCTTGCTGCGCTGTTGAGCAGAAAGTACATTCAAGTGCACAACCCACTTGAGAAGACACACATAAGGTTGCGCGGTCATCTTCAGGGATGTAAACCGTTTCAACTTCTTGGCCATCACCAACGTTAATAGCAAACTTAATAGTGCCATCAGCAGACTTTTGATAACTTGAAATTTCAGGAGCGACGATTTCACATTTTGCGGCAAGTTTAGCGCGCAGTGCTTTGTTAATGTTCGTCATTTCTTCGAAGTCACTAACGCCAAAATGATAAATCCATTTCATCAATTGATCAGCACGGAATGGCTTTTCACCCATCTCGGTAAATAGCGCTCTTAATGCTTTACGATCAAGATCCAATAAATTGATCTTCTTTTCACTCATTTAGTCTAACCTCAAAAAAACCTAAAACCTGCCTGCGGGCGGCGAATTATACAGATCTTAACAAATATTAGCCAGCGGGCTATCACCAAAGTTAAAAACCTGTGCTAGAATCCGCGCAGACTACTTTTGGTCTGCCATTTGGAGGTGTAATTTCACCTTTATGATAACTCTTATCATTATAATATTTGTCGCGATAACTGTCTCTTTTCTTTGTAGTGTGTTTGAAGCTGTATTGCTTTCGGTAACACCTAGTTACATAGCCTCATTATCTAAAACCAATCCTGGTGCAGCTAATAGATTACGTAAGCAGAAAGAGAATGTTGAATCTCCACTCGTTTCGATCCTTACCTTAAACACTATCGCGCACACCGTAGGTGCTGCTGTTGCTGGTGCGCAAGCGGCTAAGGTTTTTGGCGATGAGATGTTAGGCGTATTTTCTGGTGTTCTTACCTTCTTAATTCTCTTCTTCTCGGAGATCATTCCTAAGACCTTAGGTGCAAACTACTGGCGCTCACTCGCTCCAACTGTATCTATCGCATTGGTTTGGATGGAACGTAGTACTTTGCCTCTTATTTGGATGTCTAATCAAGTTACTAAGCTGATGGGCAAAGGCGATGAAGGTCAGTACATTCGTCAAGAAATGAGTGCAATGGCAGAGATTGGTCGCGCATCTGGAGAACTTGATGAGCAAGAGTCGAAGATTTTGACTCAGATGCTGTCGGTTAAAGAGATGCCTGTAACCGCCATTATGACGCCAAGAACAGTGCTATTCAGACTGCCTACTGACTTGACCCAAGATGAGTTTACACGCCAGTATATGGCAAAGCCGTTTACTCGAATTCCAGTCTATGACGAAGAGCCAGATAACATTATTGGTTACGTTAATAGAAACGATATTTTGCTTGCCGAGCGAAACACTCCAAAAGAGTCTATCGCCGTGCTTAAAAAGAGCTTATTGGTGATCCCTGAGACCGCTAAGATTTTGCCTCTATTTGAGCTCATGATTAAGCGAAATACTAAGATTGCTATGGTTGTTGACGAATACGGTTCTCACGAAGGTATTGTAACCTTAGAAGATATCGTTGAATCATTACTTGGCCTTGAGATTGTCGATTCAAACGACCCTGTGGCAGACATGCAACAATTTGCACGTAAGTTATGGAGTCGTCGTATGAAAGATAAAGGCATAGTATTATCTGATGATGGCGATTTCGAAAAAGAAAACCGCTAAAAGCAGTTAATCATCCATAGGATGGCAAAAAAGGGAGCTTGGCTCCCTTTTTTAATACCTTGTTTTGATACCTTGTTTTGATACTTAGTTTTCAGCGCAAACAGACCGCTTTGCCTGCAGCGCAAAAAAGATTCTGCTTGGTATTATTTCATCTCTCCGTGCTATACTCCTCGTTTGGTCCAGAGGAATAAGATGACAACCACCCTACCTAAGTCAGTGCCTACAAAGGCGCAATATAAGTTAAAACTTACCCACATCAATGACACTCACTCACACTTTGATGCAAACCGTATTCAGTTTACGATTTGTGAGCAACAAAAAGAGCTGACTCTTTATAGCCACACCGGTGGTTACGCTCGTATCGCTTATCAGCTCAAACAAGCAAAATTAGCAGCCCAAGATAATCAACAGAGTTTTCTATTTCTACATGGCGGCGACAGTTTTCAAGGCACCCTTTACTACAATGAGTTTAAAGGTAAAGCCAACTCAGACTTGCTGAATATGCTCCAGCCTGATGCTATGGTACTAGGCAATCATGAAATCGACGCTGGTAACGAGCCAGTACTCGACTTTCTTAATGATATTCGCTTCCCATTGCTAGCTGGCAACATGGATCTGAGCCAAGAGTGTCAACAAAAACCGGCATGTCTTGCAAGGCATCCACGGTTACTCGATTTTGACTCGCTCACGCAAACAGCTAAAGTGCTGTTAAAGCCTCTGCAAGATAAGCAAGTGGCGATTATTGGTATCACTTTAGATCAAATGAAAGAGATTGCCCGTCCCGATGAAGACACTCATTTTGTTAGCGCAATTGATACCACACGCCGCACAGTTTCTCATCTGAAGGCTCAGGGCATCGACCACATTATCGTATTAAGTCATTTAGGGCTGGATCAAGATAAGGTCTTGGCCAGTGAGGTCGATGGCATCAGCCTGATTGTTGGTGGTCACTCACATACCCTGCAGGGCGACTTCAGCGAACTTGGCTTATCAAATATGTCCTATGGCGAGCGTATTAACAATACCGCTATATTGCACGCAGGGAAGTATGCTGAAACCTTAGGTATGGCCGACATCGTTTTTGATGAGAAAGGTAAAGTATTAAGCCTCTCTGGTGGCAATTACTTCATGTTAGATCAGCAATTTATTCTGCAAGCTTCCGATGATGTTAGTCCACAGGATTATTTAACGGTTCGCCAAAAATTACAGTCACATCCACTTATCTTATGGGATGAGGAAGACAGCCAAGTACAGACAAGGATCCAGACAAAATACCGTCCTAGTCTAGAAGCGTTAAATAATAAAATTTTAGGCTTTGTCCCTAAAAGTTTGGTTCATACGCGCCTGCCCAGTAAAGCCCTGCCCCATGGCAGCGAAATAGCACCTTGGGTCAGCCGCAGCATGTATCAAGAAACCCGAGAGCTAGGGATTGAGGTCGACTTCGCACTACATAATGCTGGCGGCGTACGTCAGTCTCTCGATAAAGGTGATGTGAGTTTAGCCGAAGTCTTAGGCCGTATTTTACCTTTCGATATCCCATTAGTGACGTACGAGATCCAGGGCCAGTACCTGTTTCAGATGCTAGAGTCTGCGATAAATGCCGCGACCAATAACAGTGTCATTGGCACTGGCGCAGGCAGTTTCCCATACACTTATGGCTTGAAATACTTTTACGATGGCAAGCAAGCTTTGGGGCAACGCATCATCAAGCTTGAAATTCTCAGCCTTGTAGAGGGTAAAAACCAGTGGCTAGAAGTTGATGCTAAGGCTCACTATAAAGGTGTTTCTTCTTCCTATACCGCTTCGGGTAAGGAAGGTTACTACCCAATATTAAAAGCGAATTGGCAAAAGGATATTGAAGGCTTAAGTCTACCAGAGGCGTTTATTCGCTTTATCAGTAAAGCTCAGAGCTTAGATGAAGTAATCGAACCACAGGTTCATTACACCAGCCATAATCTCGTGCCACTGTAATTATGTACTATCTAAGTGGGCAAGAGTCGACCTTTGGCTTTGGCCTTGCCCCAACAACTCCGTAAATAGTTTTAGGGTAATACCAATTGCATTAGTAATTTAATCAATTCAGAAGCGCTCAAGCTTTTCAATTCAAGGCGCATGGACGACAGAATGGTTATTCCCTTGTGAGACCATGCAAAGCAGAAGTGGAATGCTTGAGTGCTTCCCTCTGGGTGGGTTTCAAAGCACTGCATACTGCGCCAGAAACTCTCGATATAGAATAACTATTAGCTTCAAGTTCCCTGCTTGCCTTCAGTGCTTTGAATTCCCACTGAATGAACAGATTATTAATGCAATTGGTATAATTGCTTAATCATGCTGAAGTTCACCAACACTTGATCGCCTTTGTTGTGGCTGTTTTGGGTAATAGTTTCAAAGCCAAACCGCTCAAACACTGGCTTAGCTAAATATGAGGCCTGCACCGTTAACAGCTTAATCCCGAGTGTTAGTGCCTTGTTTTCCAGCTCAGCATATAAAGCCTTCGCGACTCCCATCCCCACAAATTCAGGATGAGTAAACAAGCAATCAACCTCAGCTTCCGCCAAAGAGCCTGCAATTGCCTGTGCGATATCGCTATCGCAATCAACATCGCTAGGTTTCTTGAGGTTAATAAAACCGATAATACCGCAGCTTGTTTCAGCGACCCAAGTTAACGTCCCAGATAAACGCTCAAGCCAAACCTCATCGCTACGCAAGTTTGGTGACCAAACTTTTCGTTGCATCTCACTATAATGAGAAGCGGCACCTTGATTGATACTCAAGTGAAATACCTGAGCGAGCTCTGTGACATCCTTAACCGCAAATGGTCTGACGCTGATTACTGGGGGTTTCATTGGATAAATCCTTTTAATTCGGTAATAAATTGACTCGCTACTTGCAAGACTGACGAACTAAGGCAAAGTTAATTACGCACTCCTAAATCAATTCCTTAAGCATGTAATAACCCATTATGACCACACCTCGTTTCTCTTGATAGCTACGGTGTCTAACTTTAAACCCCACAGACTCGAAGAGCGGCTTCGACACTTTTGAAGCATCGACAGATAGCTCATCAATCTTTTGCAGGCTGGCCCATTGCTCTAACGCTGCATATAACTGCTTTGCAATACCGCGCCGCTGATAGTCTGGATGCACATATAAACTATCGATATAGCCACGACTGTTAAATTGAGTCTCAAGATTGATAAAGCCGCAGCAAACAGCTTTTTCAGCCTCTACATGCTTGTCATACACCATTAACCAAGTTTGAGATTTAGATAGCCTCTTATGCCAGTGATATGCAGATCTTGGCGCAAAAGACCAAGCCGACTTTTCTTCCTCGCTATAAACGCCATCACTTACGTCACAGATAGCAATGTGCGCCAATGTAGCGACTTCTGCTGCATAACTCTTTTGGTATGGGATCAGTTTAAGCATTGGTATTATTCACTTACTTAGGCGATTGAGAATTACGATGGATAAGGCTTTAGCTAGATTTTGCAGCAGTGCTACACAAAAGAAAATGGCGTAGACTCAGTCTACGCCATTTAACACTCTTTGCGAAAGTTCACTCTTAAAAGCCAAGCAGTTCTGCTTAAGGCATAAAGTGACAATTACTTCTTGTCGATACGACCAACGAATAACAGCTCATCGAAAGTACGATTTAGAGTTTTGCTGCTGAAATCGTTCATCCACATCTGCTCTTGAACAACAACAGTGTCGCCTTTCTTAACTTCAATTTGTGGACCAGCAGCCCAAAAAGTCTTGTCAGCTTCTTTGATCTGAACGTAGGTATAACCGCCGCCATTCATGGTATCCATGACTGTACCTTCATGCATAACACCTTGTGCCCATGCGCTTGAGATACCGAGTGCTAGAGTTGCAGCTGCAGCCAATTTCACTAATTTAGCTATCATCGGAAGTTTCCTTTAAATAAGTTATCAATTCACAAGTATTAAAGCATGCAATAGGTGATAAATCTCTAATTAGTCACAAGTATAAGCCTCGGATCTCCAACAATTAGATCCAACTCTCATAACCAAGTATTTTAATCTCTATCACGGAACTTTATTAATTACAGTAGATTTATTGCTCAAATAGATTAATGAGCCAGTTAAGAACGCTTTGCCTCATCTAATATTGGCTGCAACATTCCTTCAAGACCATTTAACTTAACCTCATACATTAACGCTAGTTGCTGGCCCAACTTTCCTTCCGGGAAGCCTTTTGAGTGGAACCAAACTAAGTAGGGTTCAGGCAGTTCAAGTAAACGTCTGCCTGCATATTTACCAAATGGCATCTTCTGAGTAATGGCTTCAAGTAGAAGTTTTTCATCCATCACAAACTAACCTCATTATTAAGATGTTTAACTCATCAACAGTTCTAGTGCCGCATTCTATCAAGTTCTCATAGAAATACTGCACTTTAACTCGCGCAGACTACCGCTGTGACACAATAATTATCTGCTCAGATGTAAAACCATATATATCAATTATAAATATTAAGGTTATCAATTATATCCCATTGGAATAAATAAACATGCTAACAAGCTATAACAACTGCAAACCAAAACAATATTTATGCAGTGAAAACGATTATTTATAAACACGACAAAGCTAAACACCTAATTAAACAAACAAATAACCAGCGAACACAACAATCTCAACTCGGCGTCAACAAAACATCCTTGCAACTCTAACCGTCAAATACATGGCGGTAGTCAAAAGCAATAAAAACGTCAAAAATCATACTGTTGACGGATGATAAGTATCGACCTAAATTAACCTTACAGTAACAGCAGGATAAATATGGATTCCGTTATTAACAAATCCAATGTCATAAGTACGCAAACTGTTACTTACCTCCATTCATATAATAAGAAAGATAAATTCACCGCGTACAAGAGGAAAACAATATGATCATACTCGTCGGTGGCGAAAAAGGTGGTAGTGGTAAAAGTTGCCTAGCCCAAAATATCGCTGTATTTCTAACAGCAGAATGCCAAGCCTCAGTAATTATGGTTGATTGCGACCCCCAACGTACGACCTCAGATTGGATCCATGCTCGCAATAATAATTCAGATTTACCCAGCATTAATTGTGTACAACTTTACGGGAAAATCCGTAATGATCTCCTTAGTTTAGAACAACACTATGACTATGTAATCGTCGATTGTGGTGGCCAAGATAACCTAGCATTACGTGCAACAATGTCAGTCGCTTCACACGTACTTATGCCTCTTCGCCCTAAGCGCCGAGATTTAAAAACAGTCAGCCATATGGATGATATCGTCGCTACTTGTATGATGATAAACCCCAAAATGCGTGCCACATTTGTTATTACCCAATGCCCTAGCCTACCTAACCAGGCCAACCGTATTTTTGAAGCTAAAGAAGTATGTAAGACATATGACATCAATGTGTTAGACGCGATTACCTATAGCCGAAATATTTACGATGACAGCGAAGAGTCTGGTCTGTCGGTACTCGAGATTGAGCCTAAAGGAAAAGCTGCAGGAGAAATAAGAGGCATTGCCTGTGAAATGCTACAGGTAAATAATGCCACTGAAATTCGCAATCGCCTTGCTGAAAAACAGATGAACAAGATGAGAGGTAATTATGGGTCTGGCAGATCTCAAGAAAAACTCTACGCCGTCTAGTTCAACTCATAGGCAGATCCAAACAAGCCAGCTGGCACTCGATGATCTAATTGATGACTTCATTAACGATGCGAGCCGTTATGCTTCAGGGCAAGAAGTACTCGCGTCTAACAAACATAAAGTCATTGACTTAGAAAGTCAGAAAGCTCGCTTTCAGCCTGAATATAGAAGTCATTTACTTAACAGCCAACAAAGCGAAACAGTTTTAACCGTGAAAAAAGGTAATTGCCCAGTCAGAAAGGCGACCTTCACCTTAACTGAATCAGCGATTGCTCACTTAGCCACATTAGCCGATGACTGCGATGTAGCAAAATCAAAGCTTATTCGCTTTTTGATTGAGCATCACTTTAATTTAAGCCCCGAGCAAAGAAAGCTAAAAGAAAAAAGTATCATAGTTGAATAAGTATAAACCTCCCTCCCCCTCCCTTAGCTGGCAGTAAACCGACAATTTAGAATTATTGCACTGCCAGCATTTTTTTACCTTTTTACAAGTCCATTTCCATAAGTAACAAAAACTTTGTAGCCAATAGATAAACGGTAATGGTTGAATTTTGCACTTAAGATCCGCATATCAAAGTTAACTCATTACAAAAATAAAAGGCGCACTATGTTAGCGATCTTTCTTATCCTACTGTTCAGTATCAGCGCCATCGCATGGATTGCTAGTGCGTCATGGCGTGCTCGCTATAGACGCAAATTAATTAGCCAGCAACCCTTCCCTCATGAATGGCGAGAGATCTTAAAACGTCGTATTCCTTTCTTCAGGACATTACCCGCCGATTTACAGCTACAACTTAAGAAACATATACAAGTTTTTATCGCTGAAAAGCGCTTTGTCGGCTGCGATGGTTTGAGAATTAATGATGACATTCGTGTCACCGTAGCCGCGCAAGCCTGTTTGTTATTACTCAATAGAACAACCGATTTTTATCCTAGGTTAAAAGAGATCCTGATTTATCCATCGGTGTTTATTGTCGAAAACCAGCAGCATCACGGTGCAGGAGTTGTGTCTGATCAGCGAAGAGTTCTATCGGGTGAATCATGGCAACATGGCCGTGTAATATTGTCTTGGCAAACAACTAAACACGACGCGGCGGTACCTGATGACGGTAGCAATGTGGTCATCCATGAGTTTGCCCACCAATTAGATCAAGAAGATGGCAATGCAAATGGAGCTCCCATTCTGCAACATAGCAAAGATTACGCTTCTTGGTCTGAAGTATTAATGCGGGAATACCAGGCTTTAGTAAGGGCAAGTCAATACGGCGAGCATTCACTTTTTAGCTACTATGGTGCAACTAACCCTGCGGAATTTTTTGCCGTTGTGAGTGAAGTATTTTTCGAACAACCCCATGACTTTGTTGCCTTACACCCAGCGCTATATCAAGAGTTGAGCTCCTTTTATCAACTCGATCCTGTGAATTGGCACTAACCTTTAAACAAGTATTGGTGTCAGTAAAGCGCCTATATAATGACATGGATAGATATCTTCAATCTAAGTGCCTCTAAAGCCTTAATCAAAACCGCACATGGCTGGAAAATAGCTCAATATCACTTAAGCTTTCCTATCCCTAACGCTATAGCAATTACCCAGCAGATAATCACTGCCCCTAACGAACTCACTCATGGTGTGACAAGGGTTGAAGCTGGCCAATGCCTAAAATTTAAAAGTGCTTTAGCAATTTAACGAGTTAATCAGTTAGCCCGTTATTTCGTTGAGGTAGTAAAACAGACATTTGCCATATCAACCAAATGACTAAAGCTAGTAAAATCATCTTGGGATAAACGCCTTCCTGAACTAGCCCTATCGGCGTACACCACACCAATTGCGGTTTGATCCACAATAAGTGGCGCAAGCATAAAGCCAGTGGCAGAGGTGATGGCTCTAATGTCATCGTCCATAAATAATCGCCATTTAGATGAGCCAGGGTTATCAATAAACAGAGCATGCTTCAGTGAAATACAATCTTGAAATACACTTTTAGTACTGTTCAATGAAATCTTAAACGACGCTTTCATTTGCTCAACATCCTCACCGTGAACAATACGAGGCTGCAATGACTTTCGATTTGGAGCCATTAACAACACGCAGCAGCGGTCTACTCCAACACCGGTTAAGATCCCATTTAATGTAATGGAAAGAACCTGATTGAAATCTTGTTTATTTAATGCGCATTGAGTGAGCTGTCGCAAACACTGCAACTGACGATTAGCATCGCTAACATAAATAATAGGGGCTGGCTGACTCTCCTCAGTTTGCTCTTGAAGGTATTTAGGCTCAGGTAAATGCTCAACTAATATTCTGGCACCATAAGCATCAGCCATAGTTTTAGTCGCTTTATGGCAGCGAATGATCCGCCCTTTTAGCTCGTCAACTTCAAGCCCTAACATAGTAGCTGTCTGCTGTAGCCGTTTCGACAATTCCGCCATGTTAGGAGTTTGCTGACACAATATCTCGCTGAGTTTATTAGCGAGAAAAATACTGCGGATCTCAGGGGTACGCAGATCTGGTTGGCTTAATGATTTTATCAGCAAATGACCGAGTCCCCAGCTCCTTGCAAGCCCTAAGGATAACTGTTCAAACGTGGTACCAAGCAGCTCGCGAACAATGTGATTCATATCTTGCGACGAATCACATTGATTGAGTTTATTATCAAGCACTATGGTTTCGGTGCAGCCTGTACTCCAAAAAGCACTTTCTCCTAAGTGATACAGCAAAGAGGCAATAAACACCTCCTCTTGTAATTCTTCGTCGTAGTCCTTGAGTAACATTTTTGTTAGCATTGCAGCTTGAAAAGCTTGAGCCATCAGCTTGAGCATTCTGTGGTAAACCCCTTCAGAGAGTCCTTCCGCTTCAAGCAAACTACTAAGTAATTTAGCTGTAATACAAATATTCTTAATTGTATCAAAACCTAGTACCACAGCAGCACGGCTTACCGTAGTGACCTGGCTAACGCCTTTACTGTAGGTCACGCTATTTGCCACTCGCAAGATCCTAGAGGTCAATGCATTATCATGCATGACACTTTTACCTAAGATAGATAAAGAGGAGACGTCGTCCTTTGCAAGCTTTTCGAGGGTTTTCACTGTAGAGCAAAGAGCTGGCATCTCTTGGTCACTGATGCGATTAGTCCAGTATTCAACGCCCTTATATCGACTATTTTCTATATTACTTACTTTCAAGTCACTCTCATCTTATGATGGTTTTCCACATCAGGCTATGCATGCTACTTATGTCATGCTCTGTTCTCTTGCCTAAAAATACACCATGCTCATTATGGCACTTATCACTAAGATAAGTACTCAAACATAAGTGAGCAATCTATAACTACATTCTATACGTTAATAGCTAACAATAAAGCCATTACAGTTCGTTAACACTCAATACCTGCACCAAACTCTATTGGTTTTCAAAAAAAAACGACTCCGAAGAGTCGCCAATCACAACCAAGCCACTCACTGGAAAGATGAGCAGCGAAATTAAAAACCCGCACAGCACGTAGGAATACTGTGCGGGGGACACAAGCTACAAGATGTAGCCAAACTTTTTCAAAAGAAGTTTTATAACAAATATGCTCGATATGTTACTGGTATTACTCAACCAGCAGTTGATAACCCGGCTCAGTTAAGAAGTCGACTAACTCGTCTGATGTGGTGATCTGCTCTAGCAAGACTGCCGCCTGAGTAAAACAGCCATGGGTAAAACGATCGGCCCCAACTTCATCTTTAACCTGAGCAAGCTCCTCTACCAATATCTCTTTAAACAGCGCCTGAGTAACCACAACCCCTGAGGTGAGTTGCTGGCGATGCTTAATCCACTGCCAGATTGAAGTACGAGATATTTCAGCCGTAGCCGCATCTTCCATTAAGCCATAGATAGGAACGCAACCATTGCCGTTAATCCATGATTCTATGTATTGCAGTGCAATGCGGATATTGAGACGCATACCCGCTTCTGTACACTCACCCCTTGCTGGTTCAAGTAACTCTCTAGCATGAATAGGGGCATCAACATCACGGGTAATGTGTCGTTGATTAATATGATCTTCACCTATGTATTCATTAAAAATGGCCATCGCAGTATTGGCGAGTCCAGGATGCGCCACCCAGGTGCCATCATGGCCATTTCGCGCTTCGAGTTGCTTATCCTGCTTAACCTTTTCTAACACTTGTTGATTGAGTTCTGTATCTTTTGCAGGGATAAAGGCCGCCATTCCGCCCATAGCTAACGCGCCGCGTTTGTGGCAGGTTTTAATCAACAAACGTGAATAAGCACTTAAAAAAGGCTTGTCCATGGTGAGTGATGTCCTATCAGGCAGCACTCTGTCGCTATGGTTATTTAGGGTTTTAATGTAGCTAAATATATAATCCCAACGCCCACAATTAAGTGCAACAATGTTAGAGCGCAGCTCATACAAGATCTCATCCATCTCAAAGACCGCAGGCAGGGTTTCAATTAAGCAGGTACACTTAATGGTGCCAGGCTGTAAACAGAAACGCGCCTCAACAAAGGCAAAGACTCTGGCCCACCATTTCGCCTCTAGGTGGCTTTCCAGCTTAGGAATATAAAAATACGGACCACTGCCCTTACTCAATAACTTACGGTAGTTATTATAGAAATAGACGCAAAAATCGAACAGACTGGCTGGAATAGCCTCTCCAGCAAACTGCACATGCTGCTCTTGCATATGTAGCCCACGGACTCGACAAATAAGCACCGCGGGGTTGTCATTTAATGAATAATGCTTGCCTGTTTCAGGCGTCGTATAGCTAATGTCACCATTCACCGCGTCGCGCAAATTGATTTGACCTTGCACTACCTTCTGCCAGCTTGGCGCCAGTGAATCCTCAAAATCTGCCATAAATACTTTTGCATTGGCATTAAGTGCATTGATCACCATCTTGCGCTCGACAGGTCCGGTGATCTCCACGCGTCTATCTTGCAAGTCTTGAGGAATGCCTCGGATCTGCCAATTTTGCTGACGGATCTCTTTGGTCTGCTCCAAAAAGTCAGGCAACTCACCTAAATCAATGCGCTTTTGCTTTGCCTGCCTCTTAGCAAGTAAATCTGGCACCTCTGGCGCAAACTGCTTACACAATGCCTTTAACAAACACAGTGTACCTTCAGTTAATACCTGCTCCTGACCAACAACTGCGTGGCCCTTAATCCGTAATTCTTGATCCGATGTTGATACTTGTGAGTCAAAAGTCGCTAGCGCTGTTAATTGCTCTGTCATCATTTTATCTCCCAAAACTTTGCTCATATCCTTGATGACACCTAGCATTGCTTGCTTTAGGCCGTCAGCGCTTAATTAATCAAGTTCCCTAGCATGCTTTTCATATAGTCGTGCTTAACTTGAATATTCAAACTTATGACTTAATTAGCGGTAAGATTGCTAAGTAAGCATATGTTGATTTACAACAAAACCTACTGATTAAAAGTTTCGGTTGCAAGCATACGCCAAGTCGATCTCCTCCATTCCCAAATGTCTAAAATGAGCTAAACCCATACCTAACCATGAACAAATAACCGAACAAGCCACTGATAAATAATAAAATTAAAACCCTACCAATGAATGTATTATTTTTGAGTTTTAACTTGTAAGACAAATTGACCATATAAAACCACCTGAGAATTAGTTCGTTATTATATTTCATACTGTTAACATATATTTCCAGCGAAAAGGTGAACCTGGTACGATATAAATCTGGTGCAATGTTTATGACTCTCGCTAGCGACAAGCCTTAAAAACACATTAAAACAGACACTTAGACTCAAGATACCAAAGCCCAGCTTCAAACAAGCGTTTTAATCTTACGTTTACGACAACGTAAACCTGTAAGTACAACCTTTTGATAAGATCCTTAACGATAAATATTGACCAACATAAGAAAAAATATTGGTTAAACCGTAAAAAAGTTTATTTTTAGACGAAAAAGGCGTTACAACAGGGCGTATTTGAAATATCAGCTGGGGTTATTATCCATGCAAGTTGATCAACCCAGAGCAGTTTTTGGCAAACTAATCCGTGGCGAATAACAGAAAGAACGGTTACTTGCTTTTGAAGTTGTTCAACGTAGAAGTGCCCAGCCCAAAACGCTCCAGAATGACGACTAAATCTTTATACTGATTGGCATCACTAGCCGATGTCTGCGAAGTGAATGTAACCTAAGCCTCTTTTTTCGTAGATGTGAGTAAACACAATGACTCAGTTCAACAACCTAGAAGCAATGAAGAAGAGCTAAACAAAAGCACTTAATGCTTCAATAGTTCATCAAATCCGAGTTAGGAATGGAACTAAGAGTGGAGTTAAGAGTTTAATAACAATCAGTATTAGAAGGATGGGAAAATTAAAAGCTTGTGCATAAGCAAAGCTCAAACCATCTATAATGCTGTTAAGACTTGGGTTGATAAGCAGCCTTAATAGGTTGACTTACAAACGCCAATGATTAGAAAATAGTTAGCTCTAGCCCAAGTTAAGCCCGCTAATACACTAAATAATTTGAACTTTTGTCTAATTAAAAACGAGTGACCGCTGAGTCTCATCTGTCGGACGCTGTAGCTCAGAGTTGTATAGCGTCACTCTATTACGGCCCGAGTGTTTCGATGCGTAGAGCGCAATATCTGCGCGTTTTAATAACGGATCTAAACTTAGATCCTCACGAGTGCTACACGATACGCCAAAGCTTGCAGTAATGTGAAACACATGGCCAGAATACTTAGTATCGATTGCGGCTATCGCCAGCTTACAGCGTTCGGCTATTTTAACTGCGGTCTGCTCGCTAGAATAAGGTAAGAATAATGCAAACTCTTCACCTCCCATTCGAGTGAAAATATCGCTATCGCGAATAAGCGGCCTGATCACCGACACCACATGTTTTAACGTCCAGTCGCCAGTTGCATGGCCGAAACTATCATTAATATTTTTAAATAGATCTAAATCAAACACTATCACTGAGTAGTCAGCTTTACGCATACTGACCTGTATGAACTCATTCTCGGCAAAATCTTGCCCAGCCCCGCGATTATAAACACTGGTTAATCTATCTGTTAATGCCAACCTACGGTAACGTAATTTCTGTCTATGGCTGTAGAGCAAAAATAACGATAAGAAAATCACACTGCCAGCCAACATGGTCATAATCATGACATTATTGGTACGGGCAGATTGGTCTAGTTCTTTCTGAGTCTCTACTAACTGCCGCTCTTGATTGAGCAAAGTGATCTCACGCGCCTGCTCTTGATGTTTAAACTTGGCCATCAGATAAGCATTCGCTTTAGCTTTAGTGTCGTCGAGGATTAAATTACTGTATTGCTGATGCGACTTTAAATAATCATAAGCAAGTTTGTACTGCTTTGACTCAAAGTATCGCTGCGACAGCACTTTCGCCGCAATAGCTTTATATTCAATATGACTGGACTCATCACTTAAAACCATCACCTTATTGGCAAACTCTTCCGCTCGTAAATAATCAGCTAAACCAAAGTAAACTTGAGTTAGTAGTGCATGAACATGATTGATTTCACTTTGAAAATTAAATTTTTGATAGCCTATTAACACAGGCTCTAACAAATCTTTAGCCGACTGATAATTCTCATTCTTAATAGTAATTAATCCCAAACCTTTTTGGGACATCAAACCAATCAGAGGCAATTGATTTGCTTCACAAAAAGTCTGGCTACGTTGAAAACCACTCTCTGCACTTTGATATTGTTGCTGCTTTAAGTCTGCAACAGCGACATACAGCAAAGCGAAGCAATGCTGTCTATTATCATGGTCTAGACTAAGTCTCATGGCTTGTAACGCATATTCACGTAGATCTTGATAGGCATCCAACTCTAACGCGAGGTTTGCCAAGCGCACATATGAGCCCACCTTAATATCGATATCAGTTATTTTATCAATACGCTCTAAATTTTCCGTCATTAAATCAAGCGCTGCGGGATAGTCCTTCAAACCGATATAGCTTGTAGATAAATATTGATAAATTTTGTTAAGTATTTCAGTACTTGGTTTTAATCTCTCTGCTTCTCTTAATAGCTGTATCGAAGCTTGATAATCCCCGCCATAGATTTTTCTTATCGCTATATATATTTTTAATCGAGCTTGTTGCTCGTTAGAAAGCTCAGCCCAGGAAGTTAACAAAGACTCAATAATGACTTCGGCCTCTAACTGGGAAGAACTACTTGCCTTATCAAGCTCATTTAAAGTTTCATCAAATGATTTTTCGTTAGCATTTCCCACAAGAGGAAATGCTAAACAAAAAAAGAGCCCCACGATGGCAACCCAGCGCATTATCGTTTTACTTCTTATTGGCATGCACAACCATAAATCCTTTAACGCTCTTACCACCCGACAATGATTTAAGCTTGTTATCATCGCCCGACATCACCGTCTGGATTTCTTCATCACTTAGACCGTGAGCCTGCATCACTCCTTGAGGATCTTGCTTATACTCCTCTAACAATTTGGCATCAGAACCTAACTTCTCGAAAAATTGATTAAACTTTGACATTTTTATTCCCTTAAATTAAATGAACATCTTTGGTTTGGTTTGTTTTGCTTTTTACATCTTATTTTGGTTACTTTTGTTTAACTGCTAACCATCTAACGGCTGGCTTTACCTTTTAAAACGCTAGATTGCTTCAGGCTCAACACTACAGCTCTTAATTTCAATCTCATAACGGCGAGCTCATTAACCTAGCTCTTCAGCGGTGATCCCAAGTTTAGCCAAAACCTCATGGTTAAACTCAAGCTCCCGTGAAGGCGGAATGAGCAAGGTAGTAATAGATGAAAGCAGTGCAAACGGCAGTTGCTTCAAGGCTATTTTCTCTATTCTCGGAGATTGAGTCGGCAAATTTGGCGCCTCATAGAGCACTACTTCATGTTCAAGCGGGTACCACTCACTAAGTTGATCAACTAACACCTGTAACCTGTCTGATGACGTATGAAATTCGGTCAGAGTGTGCTCGCCGGCAATGCCTATTTGCCACAGCAAAAGATGGGTGGTTGGGTCAGGTGTGTGCTTATAGAACATAAACTGGCTGGCTTCGAAGCTTTGATGGCCTGAAGCGCCAGGATCTATACCTACGTCGGCCCATAAACAGGCCTCGGCAGAAATACCCGGCTCCATTTGTGCGCTATAGCCCTCTTCTCTTGCCTGAGCAATCGCAAAGTGAGAAACACAAGCAAATACCCCTGGATGACCATAAAGCGCGCAGACAACTTGCTTGCCTAGGCGCACTTGATCCAAAATAGCACCCACCATCTGATCATAGGTATCGCGGCGATTTTTAACTTCGCCGTCTTGCGCATAATAGGGTTGCAGACTGCGCACATCTTGATTAAGTGACTCCAGCCAATGCTGGGCAAATCCATCCGGTACCAGAGAAAACACCACGTCGGCATGCTCTATGTAGCTTTTACTCAATACGCTAATTTGTCCGGCTAAATTGAGCCCTGTGCCGACACAAACCAAAGTTCCTTTTTCTGTTGTCATCTACTCTATGCCTATCTATGTAAGTTTTAATCTCGCTCTAACTCAATGTTTATCACGCCTGCTTTCCATTTTTAAAGGCTTAAATTTAAAGGCTTAAACTTGATGAGAAAACAATGTTAAGTTAACACAACATTTTAGTAACTTAAACCAGAATTAGACTGGTGGGTCTTCTTTCTCTAAGCAGCATGACTTGATTTCAGTTACAGCTTTCATATCAGTGAGATAAAGTGAATTAGTTGAGCTGAATTACAAAGTCGTCTTATCTAAAATTAAAAGATAAAACTAAGCCGTTAATCAGTTAAATAACCATAGAGAATGAACTTATTAGCCTTTTACTACTCCATATATTGACTAATTAGGCTTTAATGTTAAAACCTGTAATCAACTAAAGAATTACATTCGAAGCACGCCTTAGCGCAATAGCCCTTGTCATAAGGGGGATCGCTTGGGTATTATGACCGACAGATTTTTATGAAGTAGCGCATTCAATGACAATTAAAAAGAAAAGTCTTACCCTTTTGGGCGCTGCTGCGCTCTCGTTATCACTAAGTGGCTGTGGTGTTTTTGACTATTTGATCTATAAGCCTGATATCCCTCAGGGTAACTATATGGAAAAACAACAAGTCGAAAAATTGCGCATAGATATGACTAAAGAGCAGGTTGAATACGTGCTTGGTCGTCCGGTACTACGTGACAGCTTCTCTGATGATACCTGGTATTATGTCTACCACTATAAGAGTGGTCGTGACGCGAGCATCATACATAAAGAGCTTATTATTAACTTCAATGGCGATAAACTTGCAGAAGTAAAAGGTGATTACGATTTAAGCACCGAATTTAATACGCCATTGGAAGAGAGCAAGTTACCAGAGATCAATACGCCAGAAGGTGAGCCACTGATCCCAGAGCAACGCCCTCAAGCTGAACCTTTGGTAGAAGAGCAAGAAACCCAACCAGAGACACTTTCTGAAAAGTTTGAATAACTTTTGAATACAAGCGATTGTTCAACTGATTAAGCTTAGATAAATGGCGAGTTCCTATTGGAAACTCGCCATTTTTTATACACTTTAATAAATCTTACAGATTGCTAGGATTACAGCTTACCGCCAGTAATCTTATTGATCCTGCCATCTTCTTTGGCTTTTTCAGCCCGCTTGCGGCGCACATCTTTAGGGTCGGCAATTAAGGGGCGATAAATCTCGACTCTTTGACCCGGTAGTAACACTTCATCATGTTTAACTAAGCGACTAAAAATTCCGAGCTTTGCCGTTTCTAAGTCAATCTCAGGAAAGTAAAGCTGCATGTCACTTAACTTGACCGCCTCAATACATGTGGTTCCTGGCGTAACATTCACTTTAATCAGCTTTTGCTGATTAGGCAGCGCATAGATAACTTCAACCAGAAATGAAGCTTGCTCAGTACTCATTGATATATCACCTTTGCACGACTAGTAAATGCCGTGACCATTGAAGCCATCAGCTCTTTAAATACTTTACCGAAGGCTAAATCGGCAATCGAATTTGAAAATTCAAAACTCAATTCAAACTCAACCTTACAGGCATCTTCAGTTAACTCTGTAAACTTCCACTCACCGACCAGCTCTTTAAAAGGACCGTTCTCTAGCTGCAACTGAATACTTTTACCTGGAACGACCTGATTACGGGTAGTAAAGGTCTTACTAATCCCTGCTTTTGCAACATCAACCGAGGCCACCATAGTTTTTCCATCAAACTCTAGCACTTTGCCACCCACACAACCGGGCAAGAACTCTTTATAAGACTCAACATCGTTGACTAGCTCATACATCTGCATCGCGCTGAAGCGAACTAATACACTGCGGGAAATTTGCGGCATCTGACGATTGGTACTCAGTAATTAAATTCGAAGTGTAGATTTTAACATGAACACAAAAAAACGCATCTTTGATACAGCCCCAGCGTATTGAGCGGCTAAAAAGCAGACAAACTCACTCAGCAAAGTGATAAAATCTGTAATAAATTGATTTGCCCAATTCCATATTTGTTTGGCGCGGGTATAATGACTGCCTATGGCTAAGAAAAACGCAAAAAATTCAAAGAACAGTTCAGCTTCCATTGCACGCAATAAGCGCGCAACTTTCGACTATAAGTTTGAAGAGAAGCTAGAAGCAGGCTTATCCCTTATGGGATGGGAAGTGAAGTCTATTCGCATGGGCAAGGTAAACTTGTCTGAGAGCTATGTGTTTCTAAGAGAAGGCGAAGCTTATCTTTTTGGTTGCACCATCGCGCCACTTAATACTGCATCTTCCCATGTAGTATGTGATCCGCTGCGCTCGCGTAAACTACTACTTAAACGAAAAGAGCTTGATAAGCTTGAAGGTTTAGTTGAACGTAAAGGTTACTCAATCGTACCTATTTCCATGTATTGGCAGAAAGGTGCTTGGGTTAAAATCGAAATTGGTTTAGGTAAAGGTAAGAAAGATCACGACAAACGTGAAGATACCAAAGACCGTGAATGGCAAATTGAAAAGTCTCGAACTATGAAAAAGGCCGTTCAACAGTAATTTCAGCAACGTATGTGGTCAATAACGTACGTATAACGAACAATCGGTTGTAAATGCAATTTTTATGCTTGGTAAAACAAGAAAGGTCGCGTTACAATCACATTGTACTTGGGGGCGATTCTGGATTCGACAAGATTCTCGAAACCCTGGGAGCATGCCGAGGGGCGGTTGGCCTCGTAAAAAGCCGCACAGTTATAGTTGCAAACGACGATAACTACGCTCTAGCAGCTTAGGCTAGCTAGCCATCTTGCTCACGTTTCTCAAATGGGCAGAGTAATAAGATGGTCACCTTTACATTTGATAGCGAGGGAACCACGTTCAGGGGTGAACCGCGAAATAGTACTGAACTCGCCAATTGCAATCCTGTCTTTCGGAGTGTACTTGGTTAACCAAAAGAGAGACTAAGCATGTAGCGCCTTGGATGTAGGCTTTTTGGACGCGGGTTCGAGCCCCGCCGCCTCCACCAATACTAGGTTAGCAGTAACCTTCAAAGGCCGCTAAATCCCTACCAGACGGATTTAGCGGCTTTTTTGTATCTGCTGTTTACTCACCTTAAAACCATACAACAGAAAACCAAGTAAGCCACTGATGAACATAAAGTTTTAACAGAACACTAAGACTTTAAAATATGGCACTTAAGTATGCATGCTAAGGCGTTCTAGGTACTGCTATAGCCTACTATCAATTTCAGCTACAAAAAAACCTGCACTTGGCAGGTCTTTTCATATCAAAGCAGCTTATATTTCAAAGCGATTAGCTTTGCTTTCTTACAAACTTAGACTTAAGCATCATCTGGCCGTGACCATCTACTTTACAGTCAATATCGTGGTCCGCATCGACAAAACGCTTAATAACCGCTTTAGTACCTACTTTCAGAATTAGCGATGAACCTTTAACTTTAAGGTCTTTGATTAGCGTAACCTTGTCTTCTTCAGCCAATAGGTTGCCTACAGCATCTTTTAAGATGATTGCATCTGGATCAACGATAACTTCGTTCGGGTTCCATTCATGAGCACATTCTGGGCAAACTAGGTTTGAGCCGTCTTCGTAAACATATTCAGACTCACATTTTGGGCATGGTGGCATTGCGCTCATGGTATTTTCTCTTTAATAAGTAATCTACTGAGCCATACTTAATACGCCACTTGTAAAAGTGAGCATCAATACGACTCGCATTTCAAAGACATATTATAATCAAAATTTTGAATACCAGCTAGGTTCAAACCGCCATCCTGTGAGCACGCCTCTATTTGCCACGAGCCAGATATGATCAAGTTATCATTTCCACCTCGAAAAACTCAGCTTTTGCCCATAAACGAGTAATAAGTGTTACTAAGCTCTCAATTTCACCAGCCATTAATGGCCCATGACTATCGCAAACATCTTACTTTTAGCTCTAGGTTCAGACTCAAGCTCTAGACTCGGTGCTTAAGTTATAGACGCGATGCTTAAACTCATTTTCCGACACTGAAGACTCATCACTCATTGAGCTAAGATGAGAGATCAAGACTTTGCAATCTTCCTTATAATAGCCGTTAGTAAAGAGCCTATTCGAGTTGTGACTATATTGGCTCTGTAAAGCGCTGCAACAACAACCCAGCTAGCTCCTTGCTCATTCAAGCTTAACACCATTCAGGGTTAAGACGATTGGATGTCGATAAATGAGACTGAGACTTTGTGACCGAGTTGTTGAGACAGGACTATTAATACTAAGCTATTAATACTGATGTTGAGACAGAGCTACTGAGACAGGCTATTAAGACTTGGATATTGAAATTAGGTTCTGGCTACTGAGAATTCACGCTTTGTGGCAAACAGCTGATATAAAAAGCTTTGCTGGAGGTTGGACACAAAAAAGCTCGCTAATTAGCGAGCCTTAAGAATGAGTGAAAAGCGCGTCGGGGTAGCTATACTGTCACACAGGGTTATGCTGTTTCCCTCGTTGACCGCGCTATAAGCCCAGAAACTAACACGGTTGCTGCTCTTAGAGCCATGACCTTTTACTTACTCACAATAGCTAACTTCACACTTACAAACACACAAACCAAAATGTTTGGTTAGCCGACTTACTACTTACTTACGCAATAGTCATTGTCTAAAATACGCTTTTCATTGTTAATTATAGTCTATATTGAGGCCACTACTAAGCTAGCTGTTTAATATTTTTCGCTGAAAGCATGGTAATTGTCGCCCCGATTTACACCATTATTTAAACTACTTTTCAAAGAAGGCCTTACTCACTGATTGTCTTCATATATTGCTTTAATGAGATCCCAAACTGTGTTTTAAAACGTTGACTAAAACGTGCTTCAGATTGATACCCACAACGTATTGCTAACTCTAGTTGTGACAGTGGTACGCCATTTCGAGCCGAAATCGATTGCATCACGCCTATTGCACATAGCATTCTAACTTCAGCCAAGATCACTCGAAATGAGGTCCCTTCTTTGCTTAGGTGACGCATAAAGGTAGCTTGGCTCATGGCAAAATGACTACAGGTATTATCAATCGTATGGTTAGCGGCAGGTTCGGCTGACAAGTAACGGCTCACCTTTTCTCTTAGAGAAAGCAAGTCTCCTTCAAATAAGCTAGATAGTGCTCCTAGCTCCTTAAGCTGTAAGTAGAAAGCATCTAAGTAACACTGCTGCACAGCTGAACTTAAATCTTGCCCTGACATCGCGATAAGCTGTGAAAACGCAAAATTAAGGCTATCAGTAGCCCTAAGTCTCGGTGAACTCAAAGCCGTTAAATGATTTGTGTCTGTGTTAACCCGCTGCTTTAAAACCCATTCAGAGGGGCGCGATAAAAATGACAACTGAATTGACTGAAATTTATTCTGATAAGGCTCATTAACAAAGGTGAGCTCTTGAGCGGAAGAGGCAAGCAGCCAATAGTTAGGATCGAATGCTAGGGTTTCTCCCTGCCAAAGCAGGGCCTTCACGCCAGATGTAACCGCTATAATACTTGGTGTATACACAGGTACATTACGTAAAGGCTGCGACTTTTGCCCATAGAAACGTTCAATCTTCACCAATGGTGTCACTCTTACTCTCTCCCTCAATGGCACAACTATTTACTACAAAAGACTTCTACTACACAGTATACGGTTAACGTACATAAGTTGCTGTTAATACAGCTTTATCTATTGCCATTTTATTCAACGTGAAACCCACTACCGCAGGGGAAATATCTGTAGGCAATTCAATGTTAGCCTCTGGCAGCGCCCAGATAGTGAATTGATAACGATGCATGCCATCACCTTCTGGTGGGCAAACACCGCCATAACCAGGCTTGCCGTAATCTGTTCTGGTTTCATGACCGATTTTAAGCTTGCCTGATGCGCCTTGCTCTAACGATGTGGTCGTAACAGGAATATTGAGTAGCGTCCAGTGCCACCAACCACTACCTGTTGGCGCATCGGGATCAAATGCTGTAATAGCAAAACTCTTAGTGCCTTTCGGTGCGTCACTCCAGCTAAGTTGAGGTGAAAGATTACCACCATCGCAACCCATGCCCTTGTATTCAAACTTAGATGACATCAGCTGACCTTCGCTGATATCTGAACTTGTTAATTCTAAGGCATAGCTATGAGCCGAAAAAGCAATTAAGCCGATAGATAAAGCAAGACGTTTCATTTTATTGTCCTAGATTACATGGTGAGTATCTAGCTAGTTTAGACAAACCCCTGAACAATAATTAACACAAATAGTCATAATAGAGTGCTCATTACCAGAATGTGAGAGTTTCTGTAGAAAATTGACGGGTAAAAATACGCGCATAAGGTCCTAACTAAAGTCCTGTTCAACACGGCATATTTTCACCCTAGCAAACGACTCACTTAGTGCTAAAGCCTTGACCGTTTAAATAGGCTTGCATAAAAGGTCTCGACTCCTTATTCAGAGTCGCCCTAATTTGATCAGACCAAGAAGTCTGCTTGTTATTACTACTTCTACTGCCGTAATAGGCTCTTATATGCTGATCATAATTCTCAAGCTCTGCCTTATCTAAGCTCTGATAACGCTCTTGATGGACCACTATACTCAAGGGCAAGCGTGGTTTTGGCTGTGGTATTTTGGCTGGGTAGCCAAGGCACATACCAAATAAAGGTAATACATGCTTAGGTAAAGCAAGGAGCTCTGTGACTTGCTCAGGGTCATTGCGGATCCCACCAATATACACGCCACCCAGCCCCATAGATTCCGCGGCTAACATGGCATTTTGCCCCATTAAACCGGTATCGACTGCACCAATTAATGTTTGCTCTGTAAAACCAAGCTGAGCATCAGAGTATATTTGTTGATGACGCTTATAGTCGGCGCAAAAAACCAAAAACTCCGCAGCTGATTCAACATAGGCTTGCCCACCTGCAAGTTCAGCTAACTTGGCTCTGACACTTGGTAACGTCACCCTGATAATGCTGCTGCACTGTATGAAACTGGAGCTAGAAGCGGCATTGGCACAGCGTAGGATGAGTGCTAACTTTTCAGCTTCGATCTTTTGCTCTGTAAAGTGCCTAATCGAGCGATGCTGTAACATGGTTTCTATAGTGTGATTCATGATTAAGTCACTTTGAAGATTTTAAATAACAGCCTACTTTTCCTTCATGCTAGTCGCAAGCTAAAGCATTAAAAATAAGCTTGTTTTCAACTGTAAAAGCCACTTCCCCCAGCTTATATTCCCTTATTGAATCAAAGAAAAACGAAACAAAATAGCAAAATATCAACAATTGCATCAGATAGTTAACTAAAATTAAATGTGATTCATCTTTATTGACCTGTTGCTACTACAGGAATAGGTTAATAAACATATGGTGCAGAGATCACATTTTGCCATCTCCGTCAGCCATAAATTGTCATGGAGCATACTGATGAGAAATTTAGAACTATTTAGCACAGCCTCAATTGACCATTTAATGTGGTCACGTAAAGAATACTCAGCAAATTTGGACTCGCCAGCCCTTTCTATTTTCACTGATTTTGACCACTCTCAGCCAATGGTTATCGACTCATCAGCAAGTGCTGTCGATACAGCTGAAATCATGGAAAAAACTCACGCTTTTATGCGACTGGTTGTAGACAAAAATAATCGTTTTCTAGGCATCATTACCCAGTACGAATTATCCCACAGTAAAATGATGAAGCTTGCCGCTAAAAACTCAGCTCATATCAACGATATTCAGGTCACCGAACTCATGGTGCCAAAAAATGAACTGATGGCGTTAGACTATCATCAAGTTTCGACCGCCAATGTCAGCGATATAGTACGGGCACTGCAAGAGAATGGCTTGCATCACATGTTAGTCATCGATCATGAACTGCACCATATTAGAGGATTAATTGCTGCCAATGATGTAGCAAGGAAACTTAATATCCCAATTGATATTCAAAAGCCACCTTCATTTATACAGATTTTCAAGGCTACAAGGTAACCTTAGTTTGCGACTTTAAGCGTCGAGATGAATTTGGCACTTGAGTGTTTATAATACCAATCAGTATAAAGATTTGGTCGCTCAGCGAGAGTTTAACGGTTCTGATGCAAGGTCATTAATTGCTCCTGCATTAATGACATTCACCACATCTGACCTCCAAGGATGGAGGAAATGTCTTATGTATGTCAGGAACATACAAGACCGTGTGGCTTGCAACGAGTGAAGAGCATAGTTGTTCTACGGTTTAGTTCGTGAACACAGCAGCTTAGCCGCTAAAACTCGCCATTCTGGAGCGTTTTTGGCTGCCTACTTCAGCGTTGAACAGCTTTACAAGGAAATAGCCATTCTTACAGCTATTCGCCTTGAATTAGTTTGCCAAAAAACGCTCTGAGTAGATCAACTTCTTATATTGATTGGTAGTAAGCATCTGCGGGCTAGAAATAAAAAAGCCTGAATTAACTATATTCAGGCTTTCTGACTTTGGTTCTTACTCTATGGCTTTGTATCGCTAAACAGCCAGCTTATGACGCTTTAAGTAAATATGCTTCAAACTCTCTAATAGGTACTGCCTTAGAGTAAAGCCAGCCCTGATGCAAATTAACACCGAGTACTTTAAGGATCTCTGCCTGCTCTAAGGTTTCAACTCCTTCGGCGATAACACCAATATTTAATTCTTTAGCAATCGCAATATATGATGCGATTAAAGACAGCTTACTTTCTGGCGTGCCTAAATGACCAACAAACTGCTGATCGATTTTCAAGTAATCAAACTCTAAATTCTGTAAACACAAGCTACCGCCATAGCCAGTACCTACATCATCAAGCTTAACCTTGCAGCCTAGCTTTCTACACTCCAACATAAAATACTCAAGCTGTTGCCAATTATTAATGGGAAGCCGCTCAGTCAATTCGAAGCTTAAATATTCTACAGGGTAGCCCTCATCCACTAACTCCCGTAAAAATGGCAGCATCTTGCCCTGCTCAATTTCCATTGCACTGACATTGATACTACACCAGCCAATAAGCTTGCCATCTAATTGATCTTTAAGTTCATTCAATGCCGTTTTAACAACCCAACGAGTAACCTCTGGCATAATAGGATCTTTCTCAAGCATCTCTATAAACTCTCCGGTATTACGCATTGTGCCATCCGCTTTTTGCCATCTTAATAGCACCTCAACCCCAACAGCTTCTTGCTTTTGGTTGTCGAGAACAGGTTGGTAAACTAAGGTAAACTCCTTCTTTTTCAGTGCCTTTAAAAACAGCCTATGCCAATAAAATTGCCTCAACACACCTCTAAGTAGCAACCCGCTAATAAATAACATACCAAAAGTCACGACTACCCCAATAAAGTGGCGTAACCACATTAATGCCTTGCTATATAGATTAAGAGAGAATCTATAGGTCAACCCTGTGACTTCTGAGTTAAATTGCAAAGCCCCCCAATATGGGGCACTTTTATCTATCTTAAATAGTTCATGGTTTTTATTAAGCTCGATAGTTAATGACCCACAGAAATTACAATTTTTCAATATTTCATGCATGTATGGAAAAACATCAATACCGATAAACCAGCGATACTGATCGGTATGCCGTCCCACATAAATAGGCTTTATTTCCTCAAGATTACCATTATGCGCCTTTTGATAGAGCTCTAGCCCATTTCCCATAGAAGCAATCAAGGGATAATATTTGTCCTCTAGTAATTGGGAAACACCAAGCGCCGAACAGAGACTTGGCTCATCGATAAAATTTACCCAAGCGATATCTAGGGAGCCTGAAGATAAGATATAGTCTTTTAGTGAAGTAACTACCCCTTGTGAGCATCTCCCCACCTCTATATTTTTCAACACCTGTTCTACGGCAAGTAAACTGCGATCAGCACTTTCTAGGCGTTCGCTATAAAAGTTGTCAAAATCATTAACCCTAACTTCAAGCCTTTTGTATAGCTGATATTGAGTCAAAACATAAGAAATAATTAGGCACAGCATCAACAAGGCAAAAATTAGCCAAGAAGAATGTCGTTTATCTAGCATATTGTTAAGCATAAAACCTTTGCCTGACAGATTGAAATCGATTAAAGGATAACAAGAGCCCTTTACGACAGCTTGCCCTACTAGAGCCTCCTAAGGGTTTTACAACAAAAGCGAATTCCCTCATGGCAAACAAACTGTCGACGCTGTCATGATCTTGTTGATACTCCACAAAGTGTTACTTTTCGCTTAATGAATATTGTTAACATTAAAATAGACGGATTCTGGTTAATAACTTTCTGCCACATTAAAACAGCACTACCTAATATTTCATGTACTTACGTACCGTTAAACATAAACAGCATATTTAAAATGACCGCTCCTAAAGCCTCTTTTTCGGAGCCTTTTGCTCAAAAGGAGCGCGAATTTACGCCCATTTAGACAAAAACTCAACAACTATTTTGTATGAAAATCGCACACAGCTATAGAAAGCTTTAAAAACCTATAAAACATAACCCAATAAAAGACCAAACTCTGGACTATCAAAGACAAAGAAAATAGGTGACATTTAGGTTTGCAACTCGCCATTCTTTAACGCTATTCTGGTCAGGTTAGCCTGAATGTAGAATTTTGCCTGAAATCATGCATCCCTAACCTTTGAGGAGTCATACCTTGACCTTCTTATCGAATCCCCAAACGTTCGGCAGATTAAGCTTAGCGAGTCTACTTATCTGTATCCCTTTTTCGTCCTATGCTGACCAATGGCATTTAAGTTTTGATAACGATGTGGTGATTGGCCAGGATGGCGATTACTCCAATGGTTTCGTTTTTGGTTGGCAAGCTCTTCCTCAAGCTGATTTTACCCAAGCTCCTTGGCCATTTAGCTGGCAACAGAAATTACAATTCTCAAACCAGAGTAGGACGGTGCAATGGGGAGCTAAGATCTATCAAAGAATGTGGACTCCGAGTGAAATTGAATATGATTACGCTCAGCCCAATGATCGCCCTTACGCTGGCCTGCTTGAGCTGGAAAGTTTTACAGGAAGTTATAGTGCATACTTTGCGCAAAAAAACTGGTTCAGCGTTGGCGTTATTGGCCCAGCATCTGGTGCACAAACTATGCAGGAGCTAGTGCATAAGATCACCCCATCGACCCAGCCCCAAGGTTGGCAATATCAAGTCGAGAATCAACTCACGCTACAGCTCGCTTACGAGGTGGATGCATTGGCGTTTCGCCAAGATGCGACAGATGATAGCCAGTGGGAAATAAGTGGCTATAGTCATACCATGCTGGGGAATTTTCGCTCTGAAGCAAACCTTGGTTTTACACTACGCTGGGGAGATGACTTGGCCGAGTCATTTGGTCAACTCAGTAGTCATGCGGGTCACTATGGTCAATACAGTGCTACAGCACTCACTGACGGAAGTTGGACTGTATATGCTCGGGCACAGGCGGGGTATCGATTTAATGATCTCACCATCGACGGTGATGTGCCCTACGACTCTTATGTGCAGATCAAGCACCAACAAGTCAAAGCCAGTACAGGAGTTATCTGGGCGTTTCCCACTTGGTCTGTCAGCTGGAGTTTTGAGGTTTACACTCCAGAGTATGAGCCAGATCCAAACAAATGGCATGGCTATGGCGTGCTGAGTTACAGCTTCGTGCTATAACAAAATAGAAAATAACAATATAAGATAAAGAGATAAGCTTAAAGGTGTTTACTTGGCAACACACGGCTCAAAAACTAAAGGCCCAGCCTATCTGTGGGCCTTTTTCAATAAAGTCCATCTCATATTGAACGCCATCAATCTCACTGTCGTTACCTATTTGCAAGTAACGATAACCTATCCAAACATTATGTAGATCTCCGAAACGGTATAACGCCGAAGCATTAAAGCCATAATCTCTGTCATTATCACCGTAAATCTTAGTGTCCACACCAACAGAAACGCCCCAAGACTCCGATAACCAGTAGCGATAGGTCACACCCACTAACCAATCAAACAGGTGCTCATTGGCAATTGGTACATTGGCATTGATGTTGATGATCCCCGCGTCACTTAATGGTTTGACGTTAAGGTCGATTTTGCTAAACACATGACGTACTCCAGTAAACAAACGTAACCCCGGCATCACTTCATAACCTGCTAGTAAATCATTAACGGCTAAATGCATGTCGGTTTCGATATTATGCCCCGGAGAAATAATACCACCTGTAATAGGCCCTTTAAGGCCCTCTGTTTGGCTATCACTTTTCACTCTTAAATAGTTAATCCTAAGGCTGTAAAGCCAATCACCTTTTTGAGCGTAAAGCTCACCAATCACACCAAAATTGAGGTTGTCTATTATATTTTTAAACGGTACATCTATATCGAGTCTGTCGGCATCAGCCGCAATAGAACCTGAAATATCCGGCGCCCATACCATAGGAAAAGCGATTAAATAATTCCATTCATCTTTGCTTTCATCATAAGAGTCGGGGCCAATCTCATACTCATCGCTGGCAAAGGCCGTAGAATGAGTCAGCGTCATCAATAATAATGCAGTTGCTATTCTCACCAACAATACTCCTTATCATTAGTCACTTATTCGACCCAGTGCAGCACATCTTTTATCACAGACCAACGAGGCTCTTGTGGCTTGGCATTCTTGCCTAAAATCCAATAGCCATAGAGTTTATCTACATAACCCGATGACTTTTGAAGTTGCAACCAACTATTTAAAAACGTTTGTAACGAAGCGTTGTCACGAGCCACGGCATAAGATGCTGGAAACGATTTAATCTCTTCTCGATTATAAAGTGTGGCGTACTCTGGATATAAGATGGTCCAGGTTTTACCCGCCTCAAGACTAATCATAAGCCCATCCCAGGTCTTACCATCATCTTCAAAAAATAATCGGTCCGATTGTATGGTCACAAACTCAATATTGGGAAACTTTTCCTCTAAGTGAGGAATAATCGAATAACGTCCCACTGTGGCTATGCGGATCTTGTCGGCATCACGAATTAACTTGTCAGTTTTAAATTCATCAACACGATGATCTTTCACCACAAATGCGTAGTGTAGGTCGAGTACTGGAGTGGTAAAGCCCACCTGCTCGATGCGCTTGGTTGTCATCTGTAAACCCGATATTGCAATATCGAATTGTCCTTGATTTATCCCTTCTAACACATTGCTAAAGGTATAAGGTACAAATGCAATTTTAAGCTCCAATTCTAAGGCTAACTTTTTCATTAGCTCAACATCAAATCCCACAAGCTGTTGCTCTGCATTATAAAAAGAGAAAGGAACCTGAGTCGGGTTATAACCCACTCTGATCACACCACTCTCTCTAATCTGCTGCATGCTGCGTGGCCCGTCTGCTTGGGCTAAGTCAGCCCAGTTATAGGCGGTAACTTGATCTGGTACTTTCTCGGCTGCACTCATCTGTGCCACCACTTCATCCATCTCATATTCGGTATTGACGATAGAGCTTAGTAACCAACTCGTTGCCAGTAAACTCACACCGAAAACTACGGGAGTAAGTAGGCTTACCATAGCTAATCGTTTCATACTCACTTTAGCTATCCCCACCAGCATCGCCGTACCGCCGATAGCGAGTATGAAGATATTCATAGCTGCAAGTAGAGAAGTAAAACGACTAGTGAACAGACTCGACACCATATACAACTGAAAGAGATCGGAAGAAAGCTCAAGAGAGTCAAGCAGCATAGGTATGGTCAAGTAAACACTACCAAATAGGCTAACTAAACCATTTAATGACATAGGTAAGTAAGTTAAAAAATCCAGTTCAGTTCCTGAGAACCAAGCGGCAAATAGCACAAAGACAATGGTAAGTAATTTGCCAAGATTGGGAAAGCTGAACACCACTGGAATAATAATATTGGCATAGTCATCACTCTGTTGACTGCCGATATTGTATTTATGGAATAACTCTTTAGTGCGCTCAATTAGAATAGGAATAACGATAAAAATATTACCCGCAGCAAATGCAGTGATCATCGCATCTTTAGCAATACCTGTGATATCTCGATACGAGAAAGGTGTGATCACCACTAAAATACCCGGCAAGACCCAGTAAGTCAGGATAAGCGTCATTACCACATGGGCCACAAAATAGACCTGGAGCTTTTGAAACTCATCAAAGTCCATGGTGCCAGCTGTCGCCGCAGTCATAGCAAAGATACCAATCGGCATTAATTTCACTATGCTTTGAGTCACCTTATTAAAAGACTCACCAAGGAGCTGCATCGGCTTCATAAGTGAGTCTTTATTATCGATAGAGATCAGCGCAATACCCGTGGCAACACAAAACAGTACAATCGCAGGGATATAACTGTTCGATAATGAAAAGAATGGATTAGAAGGAATATAGATATCGAGCAGATTGACTGAGTTAGGATCTTCCAGAGCCGTTAAGCTAAAAAACTCTCCCGCCTGCCAGTCAGGAAAAGTGTACTTGATAAGATACATGGTCAGTAGACCAAAGGCCCAGATCACCAGCATCAACTTACCAACCTTCACCCCCAAAGATTTAGCTTGCTCCATGGTCAAACTACCGAGGCTCGAGACCAAGGACACTATGATATAGGGAATAATGGTCATCTGTAGCAGTTTAATAAATGCATCACCAATGACTGACATCCACGCCAACATTTCACCAAAAAACAGTCCGGCAATGATCCCTACCGCAAACGACAATAAAACCAGAGTCGACATACTCATCTTTTGCTTTGGTTTTTGTTGCTCTGACGGGTTAGTTTCTGGCTCTATCGTTTCCGTTTTACTACTCATTACTGTCTCCGTGTAATGTCTGCGCCGATGAAGAGTTGGCTTGGCAATCATTTATTGCTTCAAGGTAACAGGCTAGGTATTGCTCAATTTTCGCCTCGGGATTAAAGAGCTTAGCTGCCCGCAGTCTGCCAGCATGCCCCATCTGCTTTTGTCTACCCGGCTCAAGCAAGACCTGCTCCATGCCTTTAGCCATTGCAATTGCATCATCGGGATCAAACATAAATCCAGTTTGCCCATCGTCTACAACCTCTGGGATCCCATCGATATTACTGCTTACAGTCGGTACCCCACAGGCCATAGCTTCAAGCAGCACCATGCTAAAAGATTCACGGTAGCTAGGTTGGATCATGCAATCTGCATTTGGCAGGTAGTGCTCAACATGAGTCACATCTCCCATAAAGGTGACATACTTTAAAATTCCCAACTTTTCACATTGCTGCTTAATACCATCAATATCGGGGCCGCTACCGAGCAAAACGAGCCGTGCTTTGACCTTCCGGCGCAGCATATGAAAGGAGCGGATCACCGTATCACTATTTTTTAACGGTCTAAAATTTGATACATGCATGACGATTTTCTCATCATCTTTAGCCATCTTACGACGAACCTCGATATCGGCTAGATCAGGTGAGAAAACGCTTAAATCAATGAAATTATGAATCACATCTATCGACTTTGTTTTGTCGAAATGGCTATAGATGTAGTTTCGTTGAAAATCCGATACCGTTGTCACTCTGGTACTTTTATGAATACTGAACCGATTAAGAGGATAAAGCGGCTTATCTTGCCCCACTATGGTGACATCAGTGCCATGAATAGTCGTTACTGTTGGGAATTTATGCGTGGTAATTTCGCCAGCTAGATAGGCACATAGAGAGTGAGGGATCGAGTAGTGCGCGTGTACAACATCAAGCTTAAATTGCTCTACCACTTCAACGATTTTAGCCGTTAATGCAAAAGTGTATAACGGATCTGAAAATAGCGGATAATTGATCGCTTCTACCGAGTGAAAGAACAAACGGTCTGAGTCTTCTATTAATTTAAAAGGGCGTACGCTCGATATAAAGTGTACTTCATGGCCAAGCTTAGCCAGCCCAAGCCCCAATTCTGTTGCCACTAACCCTGAACCACCAATACTGGGGTGGCACACTATCCCTATGCGCATCTTCGACATAAATTCCTACCATCACAAAACAGTTATAAGAATGTTACAACAAAGAAAACTTAGCACTGTTAATCACTTAATCCAAGCGAATCCTTAAATGAGTGTACACAGCTAACTGCTAACAGAGCCAACTCTGTTAACTCGTAGCAAACTGAACTCTAATTAAACCAATGTTGGCTTAAACTTGTGATTTGCAAAATGCAAATAACGGCATTCCTCCTAAAGCTATAAACAACTTAAACCATTGAATTTATGAAGTTAAACCTAGTGGCACAGAATATGCTCTTCCTAGTTATATTGACTTCCAGACTGCGAGAGATGCATTATGAAAATAGCCAAGCCAATTTCATTAACCTGTTCCCCATTACTCCTCAGCGTACTGATTTGTGCCAACGTCAGTGCATCAGACCCCTTTAGTGCATGCCCTACAGAAGCCTTTGTTATCCAGAAGCAATCTAATACTCCTAAAAGTTATGGCGTTAACTTAGCAACAGGTAGCTATGTGGTTTTATCTGATGATATGGGGACCGGTAATGGCTACAACGGCGTAGGATTTAATTACCATGATAACTACCTCTATGGTTGGGATTACGCCAGTGGTTCACTCGGGCGCACAGGTAATGACTATCAGATAACAGCACTGAGCGTCACCAAGGATGCAGCCTCTGCCGCGGCTGGTAACTTCTTTGTGGGTGATATCGCCATCAATGACAATGTTTGGTATGGCTATAGAAAAGGTAAGGGGCTATTTAAAATTCCACTGGATAATCCCGACAGTTACAGCATGACACTGGTGCCCGGTAGTACCAACTTTGCCAGCTACAATATCACCGACTTTGCCTTTCATCCCACCGATGGTTACCTATACAGTATCAGTAATGGTGCCTCTGGAAAGCTGCTAAGAATTGACCCCGCCACAGGCGAAGCGACAGATTTAGGTACTGTGATTACCTCTGACGCCGGAAGCTTTACCTTCGGTGCACAGTTCTTCGACCCCGATGGTAATCTCTATGTCAGCAATAACAGCAATGGCTACATTTACAAACTGAATGTTAATGCCCTCTCACCTAGCCCTGTTTTATTCGCCTACGGCCCGGCCTCTTCGAGTAATGATGGCGCTCGCTGCGCTCTAGCCGAAGTCGTACTCGGCGATGATGTCGACTTCGGTGACGCCCCTGACAGCTACGGCACCCTCTTGGCCTCTAACGGCGCAAGGCACACAATGAGTGATGACTTATATCTAGGTGCCAGCGTTGATAATGAGTCCAACGGTTATCCATCACCATTGAGTGATGACAGTAGCGACAACTCCAATGATGAAGATGGGGTATCGATGCCGACGGGGTTTGAACTAGGGGAAAGCGCAATTTTATTGGTCACAGCTAAAGGAGGCGAGGGTTACCTAAATGCCTGGTTTGACTGGGATAGAGACGGCAGCTTTAGTGCTGATGAGCAAGCTATCAGTGGAGAAAGCCTCACTGACGGCCAAAATAGCATTAGTATCGATGTGCCGAGCTGGGCTAGAGCAGGCTCAACTTGGGCACGCTTTCGCCTAAGCACTCAACAAGTGATAAATCCAACGGGTGGTGTCGGTGATGGCGAGGTTGAAGATTATGCCGTAACCCTAACGGAAACCGGCGTGACCATTAATTACTACCCCTCGTCTTCCACTTATACCACCCTCGCCTACGAAGATCTTTACCCTGATCAAGGTGACTTTGATATGAATGATGTGGTTATTCAGTTACGTCTCATCGAATATGTTAAAAATGATCAGGTTAGACGCATCGGCTTCGAAGCACAGTTAGCCGCTATGGGGGCAGCCTATCACAATGGCTTTGCCATACATTTACCCGGCGTCAGCCGTAGCAACATCAAAGAGTCTGTTATCAGCTGGTCAATTGATGGTGTAGCTCAAACAGACTCCCCTCTCGAAACAGGACAATCTAACGCGGTCTTTGTTTTCACTGAAGACTTAAAACAGTACGTTACCCTCGAGCAAGGCTGTCAGTACCTGAGAACCGAAACAGGTTGTGATGCAGCCTATAGAACCACTTGGTCATTTGAGATCCCCTTTGAGAGCCTTGTGGATGAAAACCTAGTCCCTGCATTTCCTTATGACCCATTTATTTTTGCTACCCCAAATACTGATCACGGCTTAGCCGCAAAAAATGTGGTCGGTGCTCTTCCCGGCCGTCAGTTAGAGATCCATCTAAAGAACCAGACTCCAACCGATAAGTTCTCAACTAATTATTTTGGTGCCCGAGACGATTCATCCAACCCAAGTGCTGGGCAGTACTTTCAGGATGAAAATGGTATGGCTTGGGCCATCGAGATCCCCGTCACTTGGAAACACCCAAAAGAGAATCAGCGCTTAGATGATGCCTACACAGAGTTCGTAGACTTTGCCGCCGATAGCACAGGTAACACCAACCCGACTTGGTATGAAAATGCCAATGACTCGCTAATTTTTAACAACTAATGGAGAGCGTTATGAAGAATAAAAATGAGAAGTTTATGAGCAGCCACTTTGTTCTGTTATCTATCATTGCGGTATTCATTAGCGCATGTGGTGGCGGTGGCGATGATGCAGCCGATACTCCGGCTCCGATACAAACGCCTACAGAAACGACGACATCGACTGATACGACAACTACAACTACAACAACCGATGATCCCGCGCCAGATCCAACATCATTGGACGATCTTGTAGTCGATGCAGATAACAAGCTGGAGTCAGCCTATCTTTTAACGATAGATGTCGACCGAGTCAGTACTGAAAGAGGCTACTTTTCACTGTGTGATGACTACCAAGCCCAAGGTGATGGCTATTCAGTCAACTTCAACTCTTGCCTATTTAGGGGACCATTAACTCAAGGCAAACTGAGTAAAGAAGTCAAAGTTGCCAATCATGAGAGTCAATTGATTGCGGTTATTTGGTTTTATGAAGGGCAAGCACCACAATTTATAGAGTGGAGTTATTTGCAAGATGTGGAGTCACAAGTACTCACTATGAATTAATCTTGAAGTTACTCGCGATAGCTTAATTTAAAGTTTTGCTGCGGTTCATTCTCCACTGGAGCGCAGCTTTTTATGCGAAAAAATAGTAACCAAAATCCAAAGTATTGATTCCATTTTGCTTGCTATCGCTTATCTGCAAACGGCTTACTGAGATTGAATGAATCACTTCAGTAAACTTTTCTAGTCATAACTACGTAATCAAAAGAAAGTGATTACAATGATTAATAAGCAATGCTAAAAACAATCAGAAAATTTAGATTCAATGCTACTGAAGGTTTACGAAAAACAAGCAACAATCAGGTACTGAGACTGTTCTTGGCCGCGAGACCGCATACTTTAATCGTGATCCTAACTATGGGCTTAACTTTAGGCTTAACTATGACCACAAGTTATCAAGCTAACGCAGCAGAACAAGCAATCAGCTTCGATGTAACAGCACCTACAATTTGGCGGACAGTAAACGACACTGTGATGGGCGGGATCTCGCAAAGCACCGTAACGGCCAATGCCACCAGCGCAACTTTTTCTGGCGAACTGTCATTAGAGCGAAATGGAGGCTTTGCATCAACCAGAACTCCAATGACTCAAGCAGTCCCTGCTACTCATAATTTAATACGTATTGCCGTTAAAGGGGACGGCAGGCAGTACCAGTTAAGAATACGAACAGACGAGCAATGGGACTCTTATGCTTATTCAAAGCCTTTCAATACTGAGAATAACCAATGGTTACAATTAGTGTTTAAAGCTAAAGATTTTACGCCGGTATACCGAGGCCGCGAGGTTGACGCTCCAGCGCTAAACTTTAGCCAAATTAAGCAAATTGGTTTTCTACTTGCCGATAAGCAGTCGGGTGCATTTGAGCTAACGTTTAAAAATATAGATTTTATCGCTAATGCATCTGAGCAGTAACATCAAAAAATCATCAATAATTAAAGGCCCTCCAATTGAGCATAACGGTAAACCGACATTTCAATTTTAGTCAGATCCACGGCGTTATCTTTGATTTAGATGGCACTCTAGCGGATTCGAACCCAGATTTTGCAAGCTTAAGAGCGGAGCTTGGCATTGAGTCATCCATAGATATCCTAGGTTACGTTAATTCACTTACTGAACCTGAGTGTGCGCTTAAAACTCAAGCGGTCATAAAGCGTTATGAACTTGAAAGCTCACACAGTGCAACATGGATCGACGGGGCTCAGCAGCTAATAGCCTTTTTAAAGCAGATGCAAATCCCCCAAGCCATACTGACTCGTAATTTACCCGAGGCCGCTAATATCACCTTAAGTAACTTAGGGTTAGAAATAGGCTCAGATATACAGATATTACTCACCCGCTTTGACGCTAAAGCTAAACCACACCCAGAAGGTGTTGAATTGATCTGTGCAAAGTGGCAAATCAAACCCGCAAATATTTTATTTGTCGGTGATTATTTGTTTGATGTTCAAACCGCCAAAAACGCCGGAACAAGAAGTATCCTTTATACGCCAAGTCTAATACCAGACTACGCCGACCAAGCCGATATGGTTTGCAGTTGCTACCTAACACTAATTGACTATTTTCGCTCTCAACTGCAGCTATAAAGCCAAACAGAAGCAGGTAGCTTAAGTAAGGAAAGCTGAAGACAACTGCCGTTCGCTAGCGGTCTTTCTCCCCTAGTTAAATGTGAGAGCCACCACAACTTCATCAACATTAATTAACCAAACCTAGCCTTCTAACTAAGGAGTTGCTAAATTACATTTAAAGTTTTTATTGTTGTATTTCACACTACAAACGCCCTATTAACGACAGCTTTATAGTATGGAGAATTTGATGATTGTAGTAAACCCTAACTGGGCAACTACAGCACTTTAAGTACCTTCTCTTGCTTAAAACAAGAGTCAGTATTATGCATGTTTATCATGCGAGTCAGATCAGCGAGTTGGTATGATATTTATCATGCTTACCTATTCTGCTGACACTTTAAAGCGCTTTGCCCGGTAACTCTTTTCTAAGTACCGGGGTCTTATCGAATCAAGTCCCCCCAGAATCATTATTCAGGCGCTTTGCGCTGGGGTTTATATGACAAAATCAAACCGTTTTAACCACCTAAAATCCAGTACATTTTCACGTACAACATCTTCAGTAAACACAACTTCAGCTGGTACATCGACGGCTACGAGTGTAGAAAACGATCCAAGCGTGCCTACGCCGCTAGACAGTGCTTCTATATACAGCTTAAAACAACTTGGTTGGAATGGATTTTTTCAGCAACAGCTGCAAACTAAAACTCAAGAGTACGTGACTGTAGCAAGGATTAGTGCTCATCACCGTAGCCAGTATCAATTACTCACTAAAGACGGAGAGTCGACACTGGCTATCCATCTAAACATGCCAGAGATGACTGTGGGTGATTGGTTATTATTAGATGACCAACAGCACTTTGTGTCGCTGCTAGAGCGCAGCGCATTGTTTAGTCGAAAGGCAGCAGGCGCTAAGGTTGAGCAGCAACTTATCGCAGCGAACCTTGACTGGGTATTTATCGTTTCATCACTTAATGATGACTTTAATATTAACCGCATCGAGCGCTACTTGGCACTGGTTCACGAAGCGAAAGTGACTCCAGTTATCGTGCTAACAAAAGTCGATTTATGTGATGATCTTCCCCCCTACATAGAGGCATTAAGAGAATTAGATTCGAGCCTATTAATCGAAACCGTTAACGGTCTTGATGAGCAAAGTACTCAAGCACTATCGAGTTATTGCGTTGACGGTAAAACCGTGGCTTTTATCGGCTCTTCTGGTGTGGGTAAGTCCACTCTTGTTAACGCACTATTAGGTGATAGCAGCCAGTTAACTTCGGCCATTCGCCAAGACGATAGTAAGGGACGACATACCACCACCAGTCGTTCACTGCATTTAACTCGTGGCGGTGGGCTATTGCTCGACACTCCAGGGATGCGCGAATTACAACTAGCCGATTGCGAAGAGGGGCTTAACGAGACCTTTGCCGATTTGGTTGAATATTCGCAGCAATGCCGCTTTGTCGACTGTCAGCACGAGCAAGAACCCGGCTGCGCTGTTCAGGCAGCAATTGAAAATGGTCAATTAACAGAGCGACGCTTACAAAGCTACCAAAAACTGATGCGGGAGCAGGCGTTAAACGGCGCCAGTATGGCCGAGAAACGAGCTAAAGGTAAAAGCTTAAGCAAAATGTACAAGCGAGTTCAGGGCGAGGCTAGATTAAATAAGCGAGGTTAAAAGGCCTAAAACCTAATAACTAATGTGCTTAAGCGACCAAATCTTTATACTGACTTCGTATTAAACCAAGCATTAACAAGGGCGATATCGCCCTTGTTTTATTTTGTAACTCCATGATAGAACACCTCTAATAGTAACTTAGACAAACAAGCCATCTACCATCTCTATTGCAGGCTCTAGTAAGTCATTAACACTATTCAAAAGTCATATCACTAAAAAATAAATTCATTCGAGCGTACATGCGTAAGCTTATGAAAATTTTAACGTAAATAATCAAAACTAAACAGAATCTTAGTCAAAATCCAAACAAGCGTTTAAATTTATCGTTTGAAAATTTGATCTACGCCTCGTTTTGTGACGTAATGTGAAGCATAACTTCTGGTCGGACGAGCATTTATATGAGCATAAGAACACAACTAAAAAAAATATTGCCAAGCATTTCAACCACAGAACAGGAAGCACTCGATGCCGGTGATGTGTGGTTAGAAGGCTCGATTTACCAAGGTGTACCAGACTTTGCAGCCCTACGTGATATTCCTGTAGCAACTCTATCGAACGACGAGCAGGCATTCCTAGACGGACCTGTAGCAACCTTATTAGAGATGGTGGATGACTTTGAGATCCAGCGCAGCACACACCTTCCTGAAAACATTCTTAACTTCCTAAAAGAGAATAAATTTTTCTCGCTTATTATTCCCAAGTCATTCGGTGGATTAGAATTTAGCCCTTACGCAAACTCGACGATTGTGGCAACCATTGCAGCTAAGAGTTCGGCAGTTGCGGTCACTGTTATGGTGCCAAACTCACTCGGACCGGGTGAGCTACTGATGCATTACGGTACATCAGAGCAACAAGATTACTGGTTGCCTCGTTTAGCCAACGGCCAAGAGATCCCTTGTTTTGCACTGACTAGCCCTGAAGCGGGTTCAGATGCTGGCGGTATTCCAGATATTGGCACAGTGACCATGGGTGAATACCAAGGTGAGCAAGTTCTCGGCTTAAGCGTGACTTGGGATAAGCGTTATATCACCCTTGCTCCTATCGCCAGCGTATTAGGTTTGGCCTTTAAAGTAGAAGATCCAAATGGCCTACTCGGTGACAAAGAGCAGCTAGGCATTACCTGCGCGCTTATTCCTAAGTCGCACCCGGGTGTGCAATTAGGTAATCGTCACGACCCTATGGGCATTCGTTTCTACAACGGTACTACTCGCGGTGAAAACGTATTTATTCCAATGGAGTTCATCATCGGTGGCCAGAAGAACATCGGCCGCGGCTGGGCAATGTTGGTAGCCTGTTTAGGCGCTGGACGCGGTATTTCACTGCCAGCCCTTGGGGTGTCAGTGAGTCAGGCATCATTTAAGTCTTCTGCTGAGTACGCCGCGGTACGTGAGCAATTTGGTTTATCGATTGGTAAATTTGAAGGTATTCAAGAAAAGCTGGCCGATATTGCCGGTAAAACCTATCTACAAGAAGCAATGCGCGTACTCACAACTGAGGGCCTAGGCCTTGGATTAAAGCCATCAGTGGTAACCGCCATCGCTAAATACCATATGACAGAGCTTGGCCGTGATGTGCTCGACTCAGCAATGGATATTCAAGCCGGTAAAGCGATTCAATGCGGGCCGCAAAACACCTTAGCCTCAGGTTATGTGGCGCAGCCCATTGCGATTACCGTTGAGGGCGCCAACATTCTGACCCGTAACCTGATGATTTTCGGTCAAGGCGTGATGCGTTGTCACCCATACCTACAGTCTATGGTGGAGTCTATCCACTCAAACGAAAAAGGCGCCGACAAAGAGTTTAATGGCATCTTACGTAAAACCGTTAGTTACAGTGTCGGTAATAGCCTGCGTGCTTTTAAGCTTGGATTACTTCCGTTTACAGCTGCTGCGGGTTCGACACTTGCAGAAGTTAAACCTTACGAGCAGTCAGTACATAAGCTTGCCTCTAAGCTAGCAGTATATGCCGACTTCTCGCTATTAGTATTAGGTGGCAAGCTCAAGCAGGCAGAAATGCTGTCAGCCCGCCTAGGCGATGTGATGAGCTACCTTTACGCTGCTATGGCTTCAATTCGTTACTACGAGAAAAAGCTAACCGCCGCCGAGCGAATAGAAGCTGCGCCATACTTCCACTACGCAACGCGCTGGTCACTATGCCAGGCAGAAAAAGCACTGCTTGAGTTTTTAGAGAACTTCCCATCATCGGCGACTCGTAAGTTTATGCGTTTAATCACGGTCACTTACTCGGCTAAGATGCCAAAAATTAACGACAACTTGGTTCGCGAGCTGGCTGAGCAGGCACAACTTAATACCGAATTTAAGAAGAACCTGACACACTTAGTTAAGCCTGTAGCAGGCGATGGTAACGACATTAACGAGCAAGCTTACCTTGCAAAAATGGTCTGCTTGCCATTGCTAGCTAAGGTCAAAAAAGCCATTCGAGCCAAGGCGTTTAAACCAGGTGTAAGATTTGCACTGACCCTAGATGCTGCGCTTGAGGCTAAGGTGATCACCAGTGACGAACACAAGCTTTTACAAGATTACAATCTTAAGCGTGAGCGTGCTATTCGTGTCGATGAGTTTGATTTTGATATGAATTTGATTAGCGACAGACCTGACTTAAAGATTGCTAACTAATTGCTAGCTGTTTGATATCGATTACAAGTACTCACTAAAAGCCACCGCAAGGTGGTTTTTTTAGCTTCGAAATAAGCTAATTAGATTTTTGTTTTTGCTCGGTGTTATATGGTGGTGAGTTCTAAAATGTATCTTCATTGCTATCAATCGCCTGCAGCGGGTGATGGACAGGATGTCCGAATGTCGTGATCACATGGTCAATGATGTTCCCTACATCATTATGACATTTCCCATATCCCTATGGGTCAGATGTGAAGGAACGACCTTATGCGCTGGCCATTGGAACCACTTTTGTTAGATGCCACAGTTAGCCTCGATAACTCGGGCGCCCGCTATGACGCCCAATCATCATAGAGCCAATTATGGTGTGACAATATTAAACACGCCCTTGGGCTTATCGAGAGAGGAGAAGAAACTCACCAGATCCAGCTTACTGCCCTCAATTTCAAGCTCGTCAGAAAACAGTACTTCTTTCACTCCTGCATTGCCTATGATGAGGTCGACAAACAGCTCGTGACTGATGTTGAGTGTCGCGTTAGCCTTATCGGACTTAGGCGCGAGCTTATGATGCAGCACCGCATTGTTAAGGCTTAACACGTAATTTTTATTAAGATCGGTAAAGTGAATATTTAGCACAAACTCCTCACCAAAAACCTCAGGGCCAATCACCCGTGTTGCCATCGACAGCATAAAATTTTCAATGGGAGATTGCAGCAATATCTGCTTCATCGAGGCGAGATCGATGCCCTTTTCAGGGCTACCGTGGCGTAACTCATAAGCAGCAGTTAGGTATACATCTCGCCACGGCGCCGATTCCGCTTGATAACCCAACTGATCATAGATATGTGCCAACAGAGCTTTGGCCTTATCGTTATCAGCGTCGCTAACCACCAAGTGATTAATCAGCTCGGCTGCCCAGCGATACTCTCCTGAGTCCACCGCCATCTGCGTTGCCGCTATCACCTTGTCTGCGCCCCCCATCAGCTCAACATACTTAATGGCGGTTGCAGTTGCGGGCAGAGGATCTAAGTTAACTGGGTTGGCGTCATACCAACCTAAATAGGCTTGGTACACTGCCTTGGCATTATGCTTAGCCGTTCCGTAATAGCCTCGACTAGCAAAGGTGTTAGAAAGCGATGGTGGCATGTTAATTTGTTCGGCAATTTCTGCTGGAGTGAGTCCAGCATTGAGCATTCGTACAGCTTGGTCATGAATATACTTATAGGTATCTCGCTGCTTTGCTAAGAAGTCATTAACCCTCTCTTGGCCCCAAATAGGCCAATGGTGACTGCCAAAATAGACTTTCGTGTCTCGCTGGGCCATTAATGCCTCATCAATTGCACGGCTCCATGTCAGCGCGTCCCTGACCTTAGCACCGCGCAGGGTATACAGGTTATGCATGTTCTTAGAGACGAGTTCGGCGCCGCAATAGGCTTGCTGCTCTGGCAGGTAAAAAGTAAATTCGGCAGGCGCTTCTGAGCCAGAAACGATTTGAAACTCAAACGGCACTCCGTCAATCATCATAGATGAATCTTGTTCGATGACTAAGGTCGGGTTCAAGATCCCAAATTGTCCAAATGCGGGCTCTTTACCAAGACCCGAATCGATATGGCCACGCTTTGATCGCGGTAATTGCTTACCATACATATACATGGCGCGGCGACTCATGGCGGTACCCGCGGTAACGTTTTCGCTGGTTGCCTCATGCATAAAGCCTGCGGGCGCAATAATATCCACGGTCTCTGAAAACACCTCTCCCGGTGCCAATAAACCGAGTGCACCGCCGAAGTGATCCATATGGCTATGGGTGAAGATTATCGCTGAGACGGGACGTGGCCCCAATGTCTTATTGAGAAACTCGAAGGCAAGCTTCGCCGTTTCGGCTGTGGTAAGCGGGTCGACAATGATCCAGCCCTTCTCTCCTTCTATCACCGTCATATTGGCCAAGTCAAAGCCCCGCAACTGATAAACCCCCTCTGTGACCTCAAATAGGCCATCTATGTTGTTCAGACTCGCTTGGCGCCAAAGGCTAGGGTTTACGCTTACAGGGGCTTCTCCCTGGATGAAATCATAAGCCGTTCTATCCCAGACAGTATTGTCCTCACTATCCAATACAGTTAGCTGCGGCATTCGTGCGATAAAGCCTCGATTGGCGTCTTCAAAATCCTGAATATCATCGAAGGGTAATTGAGATTTCACGGCCAGATTAGCCGCGACAGTATGGGTACTGGCTGGAGTAAACCCCGCGCTATCAGCGACGGAGGAGGAAAGTTCTGTCGATGTAGTTTCAGGTTGGCAGCCCAGCAGTAAGAGAGCCGTTACTCCTGCAACTGTGTAGGGTATAAAAGTTTTTTTTATTGTTTTAATTAACATGCAGCTACGCCAAGTTGTGAATAAATTAAAACCAACTTATTACATACTTGCAACACTGCAGTTATCATTTTTCGCCAAATTTCTCGCACAGTCATTTTTCGACTGCGTTTAACTACAGCGTGTAACGGCTGCTTAAACAGTGAATTTAGCTATGGGCTTAAATGGCAGGTTTTAATAACAGGCTTTTAATTTTGGGCTTTTAGCTATGGACTTTAGCAATAGACTTTTAGATATGGGCGTTAACTTTGGCTTTTAGTGAGCAAGTTTTCATTGGTTAGCGGCGGATTGTTTGACGATATTGCGAAGGGCTAACCCCCAGCCAGGACTTGAATGAACGAGTGAAATTACTCACGCTACTATAGCCTAGAGTATCGGATAGCAGGCTAATGGACATATCGGTATGGGTAAGATAATGATGAGCAAGTTCTTGACGCTTAAGGCTGAGTAACTCTCTAAAACCCGTGCCTTCGTGCTGCAGGTAACGGCCTAAACTGCGCTCACTAATATTATACATCTGCGCAATTTTAGCCGCCGTAGGCTCTTGATTCAGTAAGCTTGCGTGGATCCCTTGGCTGGTTTTCTGCCTCCAGCTCAAAGCCTGCATATTATCGAGATATTGTCGCACGGCAATTTCATTAGACCTAGCCAATAACGGATCTTTGGTCAGCGCCGCTTGCTCTAGTATGCTTCTGTCCATCCACATGCAATTATCTGACGCATTCATTACCACAGGGCAACCGAAACACGCTTGCCAGGCTTTGGAAGACTTAGGTTCCTGACGTATTAACTCGACTCTACGCACAAAGTGACTGTGGCCTACCATCTGCTTACCATGCTGCATTAGGCTACTAAAGAACGCATCGATAGCTAATTCGCTAATTTCAACGCCTTTTAATGGGCTAATCGTCAGCCCAAGCATGTGTGGCGTTCGCTGTAAGCGGATCTGGCCACCATTGCTCACCAGCGCTGAATAGTCAGGCAATGCTTCGAAGGCTTGCGCTAATGAGTCACTCGCCATTAATAGCTTACCCAAGTTATGAAAATGCATTGGATATGCATAACGGCCAACGGTTAGCCCAAAAGCCGCAGAAGTTGATGCCTTTTCAGCAGCTTGCCAAAGCCGAGTCATTTTGTCGATATCGACTCTGGCATCGGGTTGAGCTTCTAACTCATCAAGATCTAAACCGACTTGCTTAAACAAAGCGCTAGGCTCAATGTTACTGACGCTTAATGCCCGTGCAATCGCCAAAGACCAAGCTGCAATCGTGCTGTAGTTATCCAAGACTCATCACAGCCTCTTGATTAGGAATGTTCTTCAACTCACAACGACTCACCGTGCCGCCGTATATGACTGATAAAGCCTTGCTTATCAAATTCTAAAGTAATAACGCTGACTCGATTGATATCCAGAACCTGATCCTGTCCCGAAGGTATGATTTTTCCTTTTTCCGCCAGTTTTAACACCACCACGTTAGGCCCTATAATCATCTGCTGCAAAATAACTTGATTCTCTAGTGTTTGATGTTTCATTTTCTCAATCAAACGGGCACGTAACTTGGTTTTATCGGCAGCGAAAGTAACCTTATAGTGCACATATTCATCGATAAAACTCTCTGACAACAAACTCAAATAGTGGTCAATATCAGTAACTGCGCTATCTGGCTTCTGCCTAGCATTTTTCGCCGCCACAAATGCCTCTGCCTTCAGCTTAAGCTGTGAATCACTCAAACTTGTTGAGGCAAAACTGGAACTTGAAAATACTAAGCAAGTAAACACTAAAGCACTTAACATAAAATTATTCTGCATATTCAGTCCCAGTTCTTAGTTAGCGGTAAGTCAGTTATTTATGTTCCATTTAACACTCAAACACTCTGTATGAAATTCACTCACTACACAGATTATCAGCTCGACTTAGCACTGTCATCTAAGTACGCCAACAAAAAAAGGCTCAAAGGAGAACCTTTGAGCCTTTAATATAAAACTAAAAATATATCGCTTTTTTAATGCTTATTCATAGCCATAACGGGTCACTTCTGACCAATTTTTATCGACCTCTTGTTTGATAAACTGCTTTTTTTGCTCTGTTAGTTTATCAAGCTCAATACCAACCGCTTTTTGTGCAGACTCTTTAGTGGTGATATCTGGGTAAGCTACGTTATTGACCTCGAATTTCTTCAAGATCTCAGCAAGCGATGAGCGAGCATAGTTGACTTGTTTTATCGACATATCTAGCAATGCATGGCCTTCTTCAGGATTATGAGCATAAAGACCGTGCGAAGCCATGGCAAAGTCCCAACGCCATTGTGAATGACGAATAGCCATAATAGCGTCATTCATCAGCGGCCATGTCGCGCCCGCATCCCAAGCCGCTTTCGCTTCATAGTGGGCTTTAACTAATAAACCTTCAACTTCACGGGCTTTAGCGTTAATTTCAGCCTTGCTATTCTCAAGTGATTTAACAATCGTCTTTTCACTCGTATGGCAACCTTGGCAAACCGTATCAAAGTGATCCAAGGCTTTACTCACCTTATGGCTGGTAAAAGTATTACCTTTAGCATCTGTTTCTTCTGGCATATGACAAGTGATACAAGTTACACCAGCTTCTGCGTGTTTACTGCGGCTCCAATGCTCAAACTCAGGGTGACGCGCCTTTAAAATCGGCGTTTGTGATATTGGATGGATCCACTCATAGAAACGGCGAGTATCGTAGTACTTTTCGATATCATCAACGTTGTTACCGAAGATCCACGGAATGTTCACTTTATCGCTGCGTTCAGGCTGAAAATAGTAAGTCACATGGCATTGACCACAAGTCTGCGCGCCTTGCATATTGGCATCTTGTTTATCAAATGGGAGATGTACTTTTGCCATTGCATCTTGGGCGTGCGGACGAGGCATAGCAAGCTCAGCCTTACCGTCTACGTGACAATCGGTGCAATAGACCACGCTATTCACTTCAGTGCCAACATCGGTAAAATTTTTGGCAGAAAACCCTTCAACGCCTAACTCTTTCATCAGTCTTGGTGCATCGGGTGTTTTACAAGTCCAGCAGCTGGCCGACAGCCCCTTTTTACCGTCTTTTGGCGGTACGCCAGTGCGCAATGTATGGGTTACGTCGGCAACCGCAAAGTGATGGCCTCGTGGGCTATTGTACTCTTTTGCAAATGACGAACCCGCCCATAGAATAATCGCTGCGGGATAGCTAGCAAGCATGTCTTCACGCTCTGTTTGCTCCGAAGTTTCCTGCCAGCTTTGATACTGAACCGGAAATTGAGCCCGTAGTGATTTGTCTCTTTGCTGCTGTTCCTTTGCTGCAGCAGTCTGAGCATTGGCATTATCAGCCGCTTGCACACTCGTTATTGGCATCAGCAAGGCTAACGATACTGCCCCAGCCATTTTTATCAGGTTGTTTACTGTCATTTGGTTCTCTATCTACCTTATCTACGTTCTTATTGTTCAACTTTTTAAGCTGCTTTACTAAGCTTTTTTAACTCGCTATTCCCCCACCAGCCATTTGATTATGTTGAATTACCTCTTGCTCAAGCTAATGAAGGAAAACTAGCAGCGTAAATCTATCCAGGTCGACCATCAACACGTGGCTTAGATAAAATTGCTGCGTAATTGCCAACAAACATAGCAAACGCCAACGACCATAATCCCCCCGCTAACCATAGCCACAGCTGGTACTGAGCTGGCGCGATGATTGGCATTATCGAGCGCAGTATGGCTGCAACGGGCAAACAAGCGAATGCGACAGCCATATTCGGCCCTTCATATATATTGCGACTGGTGTGGCCTAACGACACTCTTGAGATCATTGACAAACAGATCCCTGCCAGCGTACCTATGGCAAATAGGTGCAGTAAATGGCGATAAGCCATTGAGTCATTAATATTCCAAGCTAATAAAAATAGCGTAATGGGAAGAAACAAATAAGCAATTTGTAACGACCATAACATAGGCTCTTTTAGTGTTTTATGGGGAAACCAGCGCGACCACCTTACAAAGTGAAGTGCTGCTGCAGTAAACAATAATACCTGTTCTAGCCCTTTGGGCATCACTTGGCTAATTGCTTGCACCACAAGTAAAACCATAATAGCAATCAAGCTTTTATCTATTACGGCAATTGGATTTGGCTTGGTTTGTTTAATACGAATGGCGGTAAAGAATGGGATCACACGTCCACCGACTATAGTGATAAGTAAACCCAACCACCACAACATAGCTTGCCAAATATTCTGACTCAGAGAGAAATCTCTCTCACTTAGGGCGTAATAGCTTAAAAGGTTAATCAGCATCGCCACAAACAGCATTATAGGAAACCCAATATTGTGCCATTGCTTTACTTTATAAATGCAGCGCCAAAGCTTAATAGCAGTGAAGGTTAGAAACAGAGAGTCGAGTAATGCTGGTAGCCACAGAGGAATAGAAACCGGTAACAGCAGAGCCAGCCTTGCTAAGAGCCAACAAGAGAAAGTCAGTGCCAAAGCCCAACCTTTCATGCCGGGCTGATTAGTCCATGTCTGTACAGACGTCAGCAAGAAGCCACAGACTATTGCCAATGCAAAACCAAATAGCATCTCATGGGGATGCCACCATAACGGCACGACCTTCACCCAGAAGTCGGTTTGGAACAGACTGAATTGCGGATAAAACCAGGTCAGTAACCAGAGAGGAACGAATAGCATGGCAACCGCTGCACCACCTAAGAAAAAGGGTCTAAACCCTAAGCGAAAAATGGCCGGGATCTTTTCCGTCTCTTTTGGATCGTCAATATTCAACATGGTCCACCCTATAAACACGTATTTGAAATACAGCTTTAATTTATCCGTCAGTGTATATGCGCATATTCGTGATAACAATCACTATTGATTTAGATTATAGCTTCTGTGACCAATGTAGCTATCTGACTGTTTTAAAGATATATCTTTATGAGTAGCTAGTAAGAATAAACTTATTCTTAGGCCGCTGTTATTCTCCGCAGTGTTATATCAACCGTTACATAATAACAGCGAGCAATACGCTGCATGTAACGCAACGAATCCATCAGCTCTTCTCAAGTCACTATCGAGGCTTCTTCCTAAAAACATTTAGCGCATCTTGTTGTCTATGCTAGATTGAATAACAATCTGTTATGTAATCTGGTTGGATAGAAATGGTACTCGCGGCAAAAAAAATCCTCGTCCTTTATGCTCACCCCTCTCAAGAACGATCTGAAATCAACACCCCATTATTTAAAGCCACCCAATTACAGCCGAACGTGACTGCAGTTGATCTCTATGGTGAATACCCCACTTTCAGGATCAATATCGACAAAGAACAACAAAGACTTAGAGATCACGACATAGTGGTCTTTATGTTTCCACTGTACTGGTATTCCACCCCAGCAATTTTAAAAGAGTGGCAAGATCTGGTCTTAGAGTACAACTTTGCCTACGGCACTAAAGGCAAAGCCCTATGTGGAAAAACCTTTCTGTGTGCGATTAGCGCTGGCGGTAGCGAAGCCGCCTACAATGAAGATGGCTACAATCACTTTACCCTTAGAGAGTTACTACGCCCCCTAGAGCAGATGGCTAACCTAACCGGTATGCATTTCTTAGCGCCTTTTGCGCTCTTCTGCGCCCGCTCTGCCTATGAAGAGAATAGGGTCGATACTCACGTACAAAAGTGGCAGCGAACCCTGTCAGCACTCAGTGAGGGCCGATTTGATATAGAGCGAGCGCTATCTCTCGATAAATTGAATGGTCACCTCGACCAATTGATCCAGGAGCACTAATAATGACAGCTTACTTTATTCAAGCTTTTATCTATTTATGCGCCGCCGTTATCGCCGTGCCTATCGCTAAACGCCTCGGCCTAGGCTCAGTGCTCGGCTATTTAATGGCAGGTGTTGTGATTGGGCCAATTATTGGCCTAGTCGGTGCGGAGACCAATACACTGCAGCATTTTGCCGAATTTGGTGTAGTCATGATGTTATTCCTGGTCGGTCTTGAACTTGAGCCCAAAATGCTCTGGAACATGCGTAATAAACTTATTGGCTTAGGCGGGCTTCAGGTAGGGATTTCTACCTTAGTCGTGATGGGTATTGCCCTGAGTTTTGGCTATGGCTGGAGCATAGCCCTCACAGTGGGGATGATTTTTTCTCTGTCTTCAACGGCTATTGTACTGCAGACATTCAATGAGAAGAGTCTGACCAAAACTGAAGGCGGCAAGAATGCCTTTTCAGTACTCTTGTTTCAAGATATCGCCGTAATCCCTATGCTAGCGTTTATCCCACTTCTTGCTTTGCCTGAGCTGGTGGAAAAAGCACAATCGGTCACCCAAAGTGCGGCAGAGCACCATGAAGAGCTGTCACTCGTCGCAGGTCTGCCCGGTTGGGCTTACGGGATAGTCGTATTAATGGCCATCGCCAGCGTTGTGGTAGGCGGTCATTATTTAAGTCGTCCGTTATTTCGCTATGTCGCCAGCTCAGGACTTAGAGAGATTTTTACAGCCACCGCGCTTATGCTCGTTATCGGTATTGCAGCCCTCATGAGTTTGGTAGGTCTGTCTCCGGCGCTGGGCACCTTCCTTGCGGGCGTTGTGTTGGCAAACAGTGAATTTAGACACGAGCTTGAGTCTAATATTGAGCCTTTCAAGGGCTTATTACTCGGGCTATTTTTTATAACTGTTGGCGCAGGCATCAACTTCGACGTGCTGTTCAGTAATATCGGTCCAGTGATGGCGATGACAGCAGGAGTCATTGTCATTAAGGCCTTAGTATTACTCGTTCTGGCTTTTATTTTTAAGATCAGGGGCAGTGACCGCTGGTTGTTTGCCCTAAGCCTAGCCCAAGCCGGTGAATTTGGTTTCGTGCTCTTAAGTTACACAGTACAAAATCATGTGATCCCTACAGAGCTAGCGCAATTACTCTCGCTAGTCGTCGCCATATCTATGTTCCTCACACCAGGTTTGTTCATCCTATTTGATAAAGTTATTTTGCCTCGCTACGAGAAAACAGAAAATACTCGAGAGCCAGACGATATCGATGAGACAGGCACTGTGATTATCGCCGGCGTCGGCCGTTTTGGTCAGATAGTTAATCGCCTGCTGGTGACGAATGGCGTTAAGACTGTGGTATTGGACCATGAGGTTCAGCAAATCGAAAACTTGCGTAAAATCAATACCAAAAGCTATTACGGCGATGCCACTCAGCCTGATCTACTTCATACTGCGGGTATAGAACAGGCTAAGATGCTTGTTATTGCCATTGATGACCCAGATCGAGCCGTTGGTTTAGTCGAATACATCAAGCATAGCCACCCCCATGTGATTGTGATGGCTCGTGCCTTTGATCGACGTCACCTATATCGTCTTCGTAATGCTGGGGCTGACTTTATGGTAAGCGAGACTTTCCATTCAGCGCTCAATCTAGGTAAACACGCCCTGATAAGACTTGGCGTACACCCGTTTAAGGCTGAGCAACAACGTGCGACTTTCTATGAGACCGAAACGACTCATAAAGATACTCTGTATGAGGCTTGGAAGCAGTTCACCGAAGACGATAAATATCTAGTTCATTACCGCGATATGTTTATTCAGCTTGAAGAAACCCTAAGCGAGGCGATGAAGGACGAACGTTATCGCAGCTTTTCTAAAATAGAGCGTAGCTGGACGCCACCGCCTAAGGAGAATCATACTGAGTTCTCTAAAGCCGAAAGCGATTAAGCCCGATAGCAAACGACATAGGCCACCAGCCCATGTCGTAACTATTTGCAACGACTGCCACACACAGACCCTTTACCGAACTTTAAGGCTTTGGAGTATGGCTTAGGCTTTGAGGCTTTGAGGTTTTGTATCTAGTGGTTTTGAGGTTCTAGTGGTCTAGTGTAAGGATGTTTAAAGTAAACGATTTAGCCTCTACTGTGAGTAGGATGCAGCCGAGTATTTGTTGCTATGGAACATGTTGACAAAACAGTTAAAAAAAGCCCTCGTTACCATTAGGTAGCGAGGGCTTGTGATTTTTTGTCTGGTGACAAGAATCTATCTTTGGAGATTAGACTAAGTTCATCTCTTGAACTTTCTCATGTGCAATCTCTGGTGTCGTCACAACAGGCTTGGAATGTAGATCTGCCTTTAGTTGACCTTTACGATGCTTTAGTGCCGCATCGAGTTTTTTAGCTGCGTTGGTAATCGCGGGATACATAACTGGATCATTACCAGACGCCGAAATTCGACTTCCCTCATAATTAGTTCTAATTTCAACCTGGAATTCGCCGTGCTCTTTCGAAACGATAATATCTAAAGCGATCAGGGTTGGAAAATGACTCTCTATCTTCGAAAACTTCTCTTGGACATGCTGCCTAACAACGTCTGTAACTTCAACGTGGTGACCAGAAAGATTTATTTTCATAGGTTTTCCTTTTTACAATGACTTCTTACCTAATACATTTGAGGCTTTCGCTTTAAATTACAAGCTTTATTAAAAATAATTTATACAAAATTTTGAAGAAATTATCCTAATAATTCGCTGTAGCCCAGTATATACAGGGGAAGTACACATTTTGTTATATTGATAATTTTAATCAAGCGACCGGTTAACTATGGTTAAAACATAAGCTAACGGTGGCATTCATAAGGATACTGAGTATTAGCAAACAGCAATCTAACCTCGTTATACCTCTACTAATTTAGACAAAAAAAAATGCTTTAGCTTGATTTTTATCACTCTTTTATCAAATAAATTTAATTTTATTTTGATGTTTACCTCCCATCAGACACTTACGCGCAAAACCATTCACATATTGATAGTGTCGTAGCCATCAAATCTTAACCCTGTCTGCGCTTATTTGAGCAACTATTCACGCTTAAGAAAGTGCGAGCTATATCGCAAGTTTACAAGCTGACAAAGTAAACACGAATGAAAACAGTTCTCAGTTACAGGTTTTAATGTAAAATGCCATCACTTTCATAATGTGCTTTCCAAACTTACGTCAAACAGGTGTACGCCTAAGTGCAAACAACAAAAATAAACTTACTTCAAACTCTAAATTCAGACAGAGTGAAGATTGGCTGCCGTGCCTTATCTGCTATTTTTGCAGGCTACCTTTTAGCAGCCACTGTATCGAGTGCTCTCGCCTTAGCACTGCCCTTCTCCCCTATTGATAACGTATTAGCCGCAATGATGCTGTCATTTGCAGTTTATGCCTGTGCAGCTATATGGGCCTTTAGTGTACAAAGCCATTGGCGTGCAATAAGCGATCTTGTGTTACTTAGTGGGCTTGTCTACCTGATTATTCTGGCAATAGGTTAAACAATGAAAGAGACTTTTTTTCGCAGCATGACTTGGCTGCATACTTGGGTTGGCTTACTCGTATGCTGGATATTATTACTGGTGTTTTTTGCTGGCACATTAAGTTACTACCGTTATGAAATGACGTTGTGGAGCAAACCAGAACTGCATAAAGATGTGTTCCAACAGTATGATGCTACCCAGGTCAGCAATGAACTTGAGCGCGCTCAACGCTATCTACAACAGCATGCTCCAGACGCGCGAGACTGGCGAGTAAATTTCCCTACCGACCGCAAGCCTTATATGAGTTACAGCTGGCAAACACAGCCAAAGGACGGTCAGCGTAGGGGTAAATTTATTGAGCATATTGTCAAAACAGACTCCGAGGAGCTGGTCACAGAGGTACGTGAATCAAAAGGCGGGCACTTTTTCTATCGTTTGCACTTTGACTTGCACTACATGCCAGCTAAAGTCGCTCGTTGGATAGTCGGCTTTTGTACCATGTTTATGCTCTTAGCACTGATTAGCGGCGTAGTGATCCATAAGCGTATTTTTAAAGACTTTTTCAGCTTTAGACGTAACAAAGGCAGTCGCTCATGGTTAGACGCCCATAATGTCAGCTCGGTACTTGCTCTGCCTTATCACCTGATGATCACCTATACAGGTCTTGTAACGCTGATGGTGATGTATATGCCATGGGGGGTCATTACGGCCTATGATGGCGACTTTAAAGCCTTTAGTAAGGAGTTAAGACCAAGCAGAGTACTCGTTAAACCTGTAGGCATTGAAGCGCAAACCGTATCTCTGAATGCGTTATTACCCGAGGTAACAAATATCTGGGGCGATGCTCAGCTTAAACAAGTCGTTGTTAATAACCCGAGCGATCAAAATAGCCGAGTTAATTTCTACAAAGAGACCGGTGAAGCAGTGACTGACAGAAGAACGGCAATAACCTTTAACGGTACCAATGCCGAATTACTCAATGCCGGTATAGAGCCTGACTCGGGTGCACATAACACTCATGATACTTTAATAGCCTTGCATACCGGACGTTTCGCAGAGCCAATACTGCGCGTGCTATTTTTCATTAGCGGTATCCTAGGCTGCGCCATGATTACAACTGGCACATTACTCTGGGCGGTTAAGATCCGTCAGAAACAACAAAAGCAAATTAAACAAGGTCACAAAGCCAGTTTGGGCCTACGCCTAGTTGAAGGACTCAACCTAACCTTTATTACTGGTCTGCCTTTAGCCACTGCGAGCTTCTTTTACGCTAATCGTCTGCTACCTGTGGATTTAGTTAATCGAGCACAATGGGAAGTTAATAGCTTCTTTATCGCACTCGCTTTTGTGGGATTAATAGCCTGTTTTAACCGTACGCTTAGCGCCTGGCGCCTTGTTATGACGGTAACGGCTACCAGCCTAATTGCCATTCCAGCCTTAAACGCACTGACCTCAAATAGCGACCTATTAAGTAACATTGCACAAGAGCAGTGGCCTTTAGTGGGATTTGATTTAATGTGCGTAGTGATTGGCTTATCACTTATTTTCGCGACAACGAAACTTGGTGCTAAACAAGATGTCATATCTAAAAGAACCGTGCGTACACGCTGTGAGAATAATCAGCTAAGAGTCGACACCTCATCAGCGACAAAAGAAGGAGTATAAGCGGTGATTTTAAGTCTTTTAGGATTTAGCTACCTTGCATTTGGCTTATTAGCGCTGGCCATGTTTTCACACTACCGAGATACTTTTGGTAGTGCTCCTAGCCCAACACAGGCTAAGGTTTTATATCTTGCAGGTTGGCTCGCCATCGCAGGCACTTATTGGGGCTGCATAACAAGCCTCGGAGGCGCTTACGGTAGCATTTTGTTTTTCGGGTTTTTGTCCTTTGCAGGGCTATTGGTCATTCTAACCTTAAGCTACCGCGCTAAGTTTCTGCCTTATTCTATGGCGCTAAGTACTCTACTAAGCTCCGTTTTGGTGGGCTTTAACTAAAAATATAGCGGCCTAATATCACTATGGTTTAGCAAATAAAGCAGCCTTTTGCATCGCAATAAAAGCGCGCACAAAAGGCTGTTTTCTATCTGATAAGCAGGGAATGAAAGCTGACGTAAAATGATTCAGCTTACATACAGCTAACTAGCGCTAAGGTGTTGACATATTTAAAACTGACTTAGAGAAATGATGCTTGTTTCAAACCACAGCTCGCAACAATTGACTACGCCGTCAAACGTTCCAAATCATAGCCAGAACATGTGCTATCAAGCTAATCAAGAACCTAAGTTAACAGCACAAACTGACACCCTAACTCTCAGTTCTAAAGCGATAGCGTTAAGCAATCAAGACCCTATATCTCAACCTTCGCAAACACGTCCGGATCCAAGTGAACGACCCAATAATGGTGAGAAAGCCGAAGCTTATGTGCAATATAAAAAAGCAATGGTGCAGTATCAAATCTATGCTGATATGGCGAATATCGCCACTGGCAGCAACAGTGGTATCTCTCCAGCCACAGCCTACTACCTGTCTAAAAATGATGATGCTCGGGCAGCAACAGTGAACGCTAAGTCCCAACAACACCAGATTGCTAACATGCAAATCTACGTAAAAACAAGCCAAAACTCTATGGAGAGTAATTAGCGACGCCTCCTTATTCAAGGGAGTTTGACTCAGTTCTTATAGCAAAGCTTTTTCCCCCTGTAATCCCCCTCACTAACACACAACCGTGATGCTTTTGATTAAAATCAAACTCTCGCCCTCTTTAGTGCGAGTACACTTTCGTTTAATTATTTTGAAGTTGCTGCAATTTAACTAGCAAATCCTAGCCAAATCGCTTAAACCTAGTCATACCCTGCAGCGCGAGTTATTCACGAATTAAATGAGTTAACCTTATGAGCTTTAAAATCAACCTCTGTTGGACCGCCCCTGAGGAGCCTATAAACGATCCACAAAAGTTTTGTCGCGATCATCAAATTACCTTTGGCAGTGGCCAACAAGTTAACGGTTCTTCCGCACCAGAATATAGCGGTAATCCTGAGAATGTTAATCCTGAGGAAAGTCTATTGGCGGCGCTTTCTTCTTGCCATATGTTAACTTTCCTGACAATTGCACACCTAAAACGCTTACCCATTGTCTCGTATCAAGATAATGCCTATGCAGAACTTGGTAAGAACTCAGCAGGAAAAATCTTTGTCAGTAAAATTGTCTTAAACCCAAAGATTGAGTTTTCGACTGAAGTCGAACAAGAGGTGCTAGACAAGATCCATGAAAAGTCTCACAGTAACTGTTTTATTGCTAATAGCTTAAGCCCTGAGACTGTATTCGAGATCAAATAGGTACCTTTTAAGTGACCATTAAGCCACAAAAATAGCTAGGTAAAAACCTAGCTTTTTAATACCGGGCAATGACTAAACTCTAGCCATCATTTTCGACAAAATCATCGGTAAAATCGGTTTCCCAATATTTATAACCTTGTACCGTTGCCTGAGCCGCAGCGCCCATCAAGTTAACTTGATAAGTCTTCACCCCTGACACGTCAACAGACTGGTTTGCCGATGCCTGATCACCACTTCCTTCGTATTCAGCACTTGCCTCAGCCTGAGCTTGGCCTTCATATCCTGACTCTTTAAAGCGTGTTAATGCCGAACGCTCAGTAAAGGCTTGAACAAACGCCATTTGCTTCCAGCCAATACCCGCGCCTACACCGCCCGTTGCAAAGCGGTAGTAAGAAACCTTGCCGCCTTCATGTAAAACACAGATCCCCCCACCGGTCGATAAGGCAAACAGATAGCTATTACTACCAGTACAAACTACATAGCCAACCGAATTAGAAACCGCTGTTTTAGCCGCTGGATGCTCGGTATAGATCTCCTGAAGTGCTGCTTGCGTTTCTTCTCTCGCATGCATTTTCTTTGCTTCAGGGGTGTCACCTGTTGCACAACCAACAAGTAATACTGGTAGCGCTACTGCTGCTAGTTTAAGTTTATTTAGTCGAAACATTGTTTCATCCTTATCGATAAATGTTGAGTGGCCGATGCACTCTCTCTGTGATATCTACTGATTAATACTCTGCGCCATTAACATATAGCATATGAACCAAGTCATTGATTCAGTTATATAACAAAATTTTGCTTAACCGCCCCTTAACCAAGCGTAATCTCAAAGGGGATACTCAACTTTACGTGATCTGATCTCCATACTACCGCTTATACTGACTCAGTAATTGCCATTTAATGACAGTTAATAACTTTTGTTTTATAAGCTGTTACGCTTCTTTAAGAATTTCCAGTCTCTAGATTCTAAAAAGAAAGAAGCGAAAATCATGTAAACGCCCACTAAAAATAGTTGCAAGATCCTCAGGTAAAAATTGACTGCCACATCTTTATCGGTCGATGATGCCGTTGAGCCCACAACCACAAGTAGTGCCGATAAGATCCCTGCATAAAGAGGGGCTTTAGCCGGCTCTGCATAGATTTTTTGGCCAAAAAACAAAGCCGCTAACATAGACATACCAATATAAAATTGGATCTCAGGGACTATGGTGAGCAAGTTATAGAACACCACGGCTAACGCGCCGCCAATTCCATTGGTCACCAGCAAAAACAAACTCACCTTAATACTTTTAGCCCCTGCAGCTTGCAAGGATAAGATGGCGATAAAGATCATGGTCAGTAGCGCACCTGAGATCTCGAGGAAATAGAAGAAACAGATCACCGGGAAAGCGATAATTAGCGCGCGAAATGCCTCATGGGTTCGCTCATCGTGACTTTGTTCTGCGCTAGCTAACTGCTCTTTTTGAGGAGAAAGGTCCGGCAACAAGGCATGCAGTAATGCAAAGATAGTCACTGCCACTACGCCAGAAAAGCTCAAGCCGACCCCCACCATTATCGCCGCGCCGGGCTGTAATAAACTTAAGTATGGCAGCAGCAAGGTCGCCACAATAAAAATGGTGGCGAAGAAGTTCCACTTAGGATCGCTAAATAAGTAATAGCCCCACAGCATCATCATGGCGAGCAATGGCAATAACACCATAGGGTATTGCGTCGGTCCAAAACTCACTAACCAGGCTAAGCCTATGGTACAGATCATGGAGATAAGCAACTCATACACGGTCTGCATTGTCGGCTCTTGTCTATCAACCAAAAACTTAGCCACAAATACCGGGACGATAAAGGCTAACGGCCAAGCCCAAATGGCTGACACGGCTACCGCAAGGCCTATCCCGAGGGTAAAACGCAATACCCTACGAGTATAAATGGCCTCTTCAGTCGCATTTTGGCTATTTGCTGAAGCAATCGAGCTCTGCTGTTGATTGCTATCTGACATAAGAGAACCAGCTTACTAGGCGGATCCAGAACTTACCAAAGAGGTTAATGATACTGCTGTCACTGGTATAGACAATTACATCGGCTTGGCCGCCGACTCGTCTTAAGCCCACCGCTTCATCAGCAGGCAATACAATAGTAACAGGGAAACGCTGAGATTGACGTAACCAGCCCGTTTGACCTGTGACTTGTGCTAATTTTCCAGTCTGCTCGCTCTGGCCCCAGTCGATACCGTAATCTATGCTGCCAACCGTTGCTTGAAAGACCTCTCCTGGTGCATAGTCGAGGGCAAACTCTACTTTGTCACCTGGCTGCATATTACCTAAACTGTTTTCCCTAAAGTAAGCTTCAATCCATACATCTTCCGACGAAATAAAGGTCATCACAGGCTGACCTGCACTGGCGTAAATGCCCTCTTTTAATCGAAAGTTAGACGCGACACCATTGGTTGGAGCTGTAATAGAAGTTCGGGTTAAATCTAGCTGAGCTTTCTCTAGACTCAATAATGCAGATTTAACATTGGTATTATTCTCACCCTCGGCGCCTAAACGCTCCTGTGCTTTGGCTAAATCAGCTTTAGCGCTGGCAACGCCTGCTTCAGCCTTAGTTAACTCGGCTCTTGCATTATCGGCATCTGCCTTAGACATCACCGCTTTATCAACCATGGCAAAAATACGCTTAGATTGAACTTGAGCATTGGTTAAATTGGCCTGAGCATTGGTGACCTTAGCTTGAGCGGCTGCAACATTGGCTGTTTGGGCACCAACATTTTGCCCGGCTTTTTTGAGTGATTGCTCTGCCTGATGCAGCGCGATTTCATAATCTTGAGGGTTGATCTTAGCGAGAACGTCACCTTGTTTTATTAAGGTGTTAGGCTCAACTAAAATATCAATTATCTCACCGGACACTTGAGGGCTGATGGGAACCACATAACCACGAATGCGACCGAGATCCGTTGACGGGATAAATCGGTCAGCAATGAGATGAAAAACAAATAGAAAACTAACGACAATTAAGATGATATTAGTAGCTTTACGAATTTTATTGTTCTTTTTATTTTCGCTTTGCTCGGGCTCGTTACTCTGCTCACTTCTTGTAACGTCCTCGCTTACAGCCACACCCTTTTCTTCAGTCATACTCATCCCTTTAGTCGCCGATAAGCCTGTATCTAATTACGATTAGTACACGCACTCAATATTGCTGTCTGTTAACACTCAATTAACCGAGCTATTTTTAACCAGTTTAGTGTCTTAAACAGTTAACATACAATAGTTTTACCAAATTTATTCACAAACCAAACATTTACAAACCATAGATGAGTAAAAGGTCTTAAATTGGTAACCGATTCAGGCGAAATTAGGATGATTTTTAGGCAAGGCTTTATGAGAGTTTTTTATTTGAATAGGTCAATAACTGACAATATTAACCAGGGGGGCTCAGTTTATAACGTCCAAAACAGTGATTAAGCGCCAATTCCTATATAATTAGAAATTGGCGCTTAGAGCCTTTAAAACGCCTTATGTACGTCTTCAGCCATGCCTTTGATTGGCATAGGCTTTGGCGTCAATTCTTGAGTCGGTTGCTTTTGTAGCGCTCCCTTCAAGTAGCTTATCGCTTTTTCTAACTGCGCATCCGCGCCGCTAAATGTAGCATAAGGTAAGTTATCCACTTCAATATCTGGGCTAACGCCACGACCTTCGATGATCCAACTGCCATCCATCGCATATTGAGGATACTCGGCAACCCTCGCCATACCTTTATCAGTCAGCGAGTTACGACCTGAGAGCCAAACACCTGCGCCCGCTGTCTGTTTACCTATCAAAGGAGCAAGCCCTAATGCCTTAACGCCGGCAGAGAAGGTTTCGCCATCTGAATAGGTCAACTGATCGGTCAACACGACCAACTGCCCCCTAAAGGTCTGCTGCATATTACCCGACGGAGTACCATGAGTGGGTGCCCAAAACGCCCAAGTTCGACGTAGTAGCTTTTCGATGATCCAGCTATCAATATTGCCACCACGATTACGGCGCACGTCAATAATCAAACCATCTTTGTCGACATTGGCATAAAACTCACGTGCAAAGCTGGCAATATCACCGCTTCCCATCGCGTATAGGTGCAAATAACCTATCTTACCATCGCTGCTTTGAGTCACCTCATCGCTGTTGTGTCGTACCCAATCAACATACCTTAGCTTGGCATTTTTAGACGCCGAGACCGGTTTAACTATGGTCTGGTGTGTTTTACTGCCACGCTTAAGGGTCAGCAATACCTGCTTGCCACCTTGGTTACGCAAAAGTTTAGTCACATCGGCAATACTGGTTAGCTTCTTAGCATTGATAGCAACAATTACATCACCTACCTTTGCGTTCACGCCCATCTGCATTAGCGGTGCAGCCTGTTCTGGTAACTCTGGGTCGCCCTGATAAATATGTTCAATAACTACCCCAGCTTTAGTTTGCTCAAGACGCGCCCCTAAGCTTGCCGACTTAGCTTTATCGGCATCTTTAGGTGTATCACCACCACGCACCTGAGAGTGGAGTGAATCTAGCTCCCCCATCATCTGCATAAAGATATCATTAAGCTCATGTCGGTCAGTGAGTCTGTCGACCAGAGGTTGATATTTAGCTTTGGTTGCTTGCCAGTCTAAACCGCGCATGTTTTTGTCATAAAAAGAGTCTCTATGCATTAACCAGGCATCTTCAAACATCTGCTGCCACTCGCTCGCGGGTTCAATGGCGAGTTGCCATAAATTGGTTTGAACTTTGGCGTGGTTAAGCTCTTTAGGAAGCTTGTCACCTGCATCGACAATCAGCATTTCACTGCCCTGCTTAGACTGCTTACGGATAAACAGCTTTTCGCCATCTTGAGACAGTTGGTACTCGCCAACATCTTTAGAGAAAGTTTCAACCTTAGGGCTAAGCGCGTCAAACTTCACCAGTTTAAGTGTCGACTTGCCACTAGTTGATGTATCGAGCAGATAAAACTTATCTTTGGCCATCTGCAGAGAGTCATAGTTCCCCGCAGCAATCGGCACTTGCCATAGGCGACTAGATAGCCCTTGCCAATCGACTTCTGTTTCTATCTCATCGTCATCGGACTTTTTAGCTTCAGACATCAGCTCATTGGGCTTTTGGAAAGCAAAGCGCGCATCTTCATTTAAGGCAATAGCAAACACTTGAGTGCGCTTATCGAACATAGGGCCTAAGTTTCTGTCTCCCCAAGGTGAGCTAGGAGTGGAGACAAACTTTCGATTAGACAAGAAATATAACCAATCGCCATCGGCGCTGAAGCTTGGTGAAAATGACTCGTACTTGTCGCTAGTTAATGATTCTGCCCGGTTATTCTTTAATGAGTACAGCACGATTTGCGGCCGAGCCTTACCCATTTCGGCCTTAGTTAAGGCAATAAAGCGGCCATCTGCTGACCAGACGATATCGGCATAAGGTCCAAGACCTTCACCTTGAGTGATGATCTTTTTATTGCTGCCCTTTTTAAGATCCAGTAACCAAACATTGCCGTCGTAGTCATCATGAGCTAGATAGCGCCCATCAGGGGACAGGTGCAAACTCAGCTTAAGTGTTTTGGCATCTTTAGTCAGTTGCTTAGAATTATCACTGCCATCGGCTGCAAACTGCCATACTTCTTGTTCACCAGAGGCGTCACTAATCCCGTAAACCCAAGCGCCATTTGTGCTCATTACCGCATTACGTACACGACTCTGCTCTGGCAATGCGATTTCAACTAAGCGTTGACCATCCGTGCCCGCTATTGCCACATGACTTCGCGCCGTGATCACCACCTTATCGCCATTAGGGGCAAGAGTGGTGGACGTGGCGTACTTCATTGGCTCTTGTACCCAATGCTCACGCTTTTGTGCAAAGTCGGAGACCAGTTCAATATCGAGAGCCTGCTCTTTACCAGACGCAATATCGAACAATTTAATATCGGCGCCTTGCTGAAACACAATGCGGCCTTGATTTAGACGAGCCGCACGAACTTGCCACTCTTTATAATGAGTATGCTGCTTAATGTCACTGCCATCTGTGGCCATTGACCAGATGTTGTCATTACCATCGCTATCGCTTATAAAATAGAGGCGCGACTGCCACAACATTGGCTGCCTGACAGAGCCTTGATGAGTTTGAGTCAGAGGCGTGGCTTCTTGCTTACTGCCTAACTTGAACTTCCACAACTCGCCTTTAGCACCGCCACGATAAACCTTAGCGTTGTCACCTGTGGTCTGCAGACCAAATCGAGTGAAGTAGAGGTATTCTCCCTTGTCATCTATAGCGCCTTCAATCGCATCGGCTAGTGGTAAGTCTTCCGTTATCAAAGTGTCGGGATCGACGGTTCTTAACACCCAGTAGTTCGCTGGGCCAAATGCATTATCGGTTGAATAAAGCACCTTGCCATCAGCAGTCCAGCCCTGAACGCGTACTCGGCTATTTTCAAAGCTCACCCGTTTAGCCTGTCCACCAGCAATAGGAATAACGTAGACCTCAGTTGAGCCTTCATAATTGGCCATATAAGCCACAGACTTGCCATCGGGGGAAATGGTCGCTCCGAGCTCCTGTGCTGGTAAGCTCGTCAGGCGTTTTGCTTGAGCCTCACCAAGAGACTGCGTCCAAAGATCACCTTCTGCGGTAAAGACTAAGGTCTGTTGATTTAAAGCTGGCGCGCGGAAGTAACCAGGCTTTACTGTGGACTCAGCGGCAAAAGAGGGAGAAACACTAATGGTGCCTAAGGCAAGCATGCAGCATACGAGAGAGTGACGGAGTTTCATCTGGCTACCAATCCTATTGTTATTGTTCTTAAAAGAATTAATTTCAAGGCAACAAGGTAGCAAACTTTTCACAAAGCAGCAGCAAAAGAGTCCCAAATAATTATTAGTAAATGTGTTTCATCGACATAAAGCAAAATAACTAAAATTGGCCAAGTTCTATAACTGCTATGCTTAACTTTCAAGCATCATGCGCTAAATGAATCAACATGAGGAATGAATGCCAAAAGACTATCTTCGTCCTTCTCTTAAAGATGATACTAGAGTTAATCGAGCCCTTGGCAATATGCCGAAGGTTCACGCCGATAGTTTTTCAGAACCACAACTTCTCTACCTGCGGCGTGCATTAATTAACAACAGATGGCAAAAACATATGATAGATAGTCGTGGGAGCTTCTATCTACCTTTTTTAGGATGGCGTTTTTTCTATGTATTCTTACTCGGGCGTAACAATCGCGCTTACACGCGAAGGGAAAAGCAGCTTTCATTGGTACTCTTCCTTCTATGTATCTTTGCCTTTATCGTGATGTCTATTGCATTTGGCCTGTTACTTCTCTACTTACTAAAATCCATGCTAGGTATCGATCTGTTAGAGGGAACCTCTCTCGGCATTTGGGATTGGTTCAAAGCGCACTAGCAAAGTTGCTCTCTAGATATATGAAGCTAAAAAAGCCCGCAAATGTGGGCTTTTTTATTAAAGCGTTGCTCAGTGCTATTGATCCGCCTTGTTAGTGGCCTGACATTAGCGCCTTTTGCAAAGTTAGGTATCTTGCATTTAACGGATGGTTCGGCTTCAGTAACAGCGGCTCCTGCTCAACCAGTAATTTTAGCAAGCGATTAGCCTCTGCAATTTTCTTATCTCGAATTAACCGCTCAATATTATCTAGTTGCGCAGTTAAATCAGCATCTTCCGACTTAGGATCATTGCCCTGCATTGTCATGGGAGCCTGCTCATTCAATTGCTCAACCATTGGGTTGGGGTTATCCATCGAGCGCATCATCTGTGGCTTAGGCGAAGACATCATTACAGGTTCACCTTGCTCTAATACATCGCCACTTTTCATTGCAGGATTAACCACAAATAAGGTCACTACCACTAAAACTGAGGCGGCGGAAGATAATGGCCAGCGGTATTTGCGCCAAAAAGACTGACTCTCTTGCCGCTTAACGACACCACTACGAGCCATTTTAAGGATTTCAGCATCGAGCTGACTCGAAGGCTGTTCTTTGTCGATTTGCTGATAAAGCGACTTAATCTCAGCCTCTACTGCTTCATGCTCTTTATCTGTCATGTTCAGCTCCTTGCCATTTTAAGTCTACGCAATCTTTAAGCCCTTTATAAGCATAACGAATGCGACTTTTTGTCGCCTCTAACGTTGCCCCAGCTATGTCTGCGATAATCGCAGCGGTAAAGCCCATCTCGACGTTTAGCACGAACGCCTCTTTTTGTACTTGCGGTAAGTTGGCCACACAACCTTTAAGCAGAATCGACTTTTGCTTATCTACCATTTGCAGCTCAGGATTAAAATCATCGTTACTCAGCAGTGACTCAGTATCTTGCTCCGGCTCGAAAACTTCACTGAAGTTATTTACCGGCTTTAATGCCCTAACATGATCGATAATAAGGTTATGAGCGATGCGATATAGCCAAGTGGTAAATTTGGCGCTGGTCTCATAACTGCTGGCCGCCTTTATCACTCGACTCCAAGTTTCCTGATACAGGTCTTCTGCTAGCTGTTGATCATAAATTTGCCGAATGAAGTAGCGATATAGCGGACCTTTGTGCTTACTGTAAAGTAGCTCAAACGCTCGAGCGCTGCCTGCGGCATATTGCAACATCAAGGCTTGATCTGAATCGACCTCATTAGGCATTTCATCTGAGGGCAAGGGTTGCTCCACGGTATCTTCCTTAGCTTAAGTTTTTCGCTCATTGAGTCTGCATCTTACCTAAAGCATTGTCTAGTCTATGCAAACTAAAGCTAGTTAGCCAAGTGATGATTGAGCGAGGAATGTTCAGTATCAGCGATATAATACCAATCAGTATAAGAAGTTGATCTACTCAGAGCGTTTTTGGCAAACTAATTCAAGGCGAATAACTGAAAGAATGGTTGCTCCCTTGTGAAGTTATTCAACGCAGAAGTAGGCAGCCAAAAACGCTCCAGAATGGCGAGTTTTAGCGGCTCTGATGCTGCGTTAACAAGCTTAAACGTAGAATAACTATGCTCTGCACTCGTTGCCTTGTCTCAGTGCCGCTAAACTCTCGCTGAGCAACCAAATCTTTATACTAATTGGTATGAGTAATCGAGAAGGGCTAAGCAGATGTGAGAATTGAAGTAACTAGAATAAAAAATGCCACCTAAATGGATATTTAGATGGCATTTGATATTTACAGGCTAAGTGCCTGTTAAATTAAGCTAGTTTAGCTTGTAGAGCTGCGTCTTTAGCTTGAACAGCTTCGGCAGACTTTGCACGCTCTTCTTTTACAGCTACAGCTAGAGCATCATCACCTACAGCTAACATTTGCGCTGCTAGGTAACCTGCGTTTTTAGCACCAGCACTACCGATAGCAACAGTTGCTACAGGAACGCCGCCAGGCATCATTACTGTAGATAGCAGTGCGTCATGGCCTTGTAGTGGACCACAATCAACTGGAACACCGATGACTGGACGAGTAGTAATACCCGCTACAGCACCAGCTAAGTGCGCAGCAAGACCTGCAGCACAAATAAAGACTTTACAACCACGCGCTTCTGCATCGGTTACGTAGGCATGCGTAGCAGCTGGCGTACGGTGCGCTGAAGTTACTTTTGCTTCAAAGTTGATTTCGAAAGTTCTAAGCACATCGAGGGTGGCTTGCATTGTAGGAAGATCTGAATCAGATCCCATTAATACTGCAACAAATGGTTTGCTCATTTTAAGTCCTTGAGTAGGGCGGTACATTATTATATTTGCGCGCATTATACTGAAATTTAGCGCACTTAGTAAACAGGCTTCCCCCAAGCCTGCGGCGCAATTATCCCTAAGGTTGGCCTCAACTGCAAATAACTTATTCATACATATGTATAACAAACATGTAAAATTACACATGAATAATTAAACCCATAACTTAGGCTACTCTGATAAGCCCACCCAGCTAAGGGTTGTGACAAAAGCAGTCCATTTTCCATCATAAAAAATATGCTTTTAACTTAGCTTTTAAATTTAAGTGAAATGGCTTTTGAATTAGCTATAAACCGAGAAAAATCGATAGCTCACCAGAGAGTTTGTCGGCATTGCGCTACTTAGCTAAACATGAAAAGTATTCAGTAGATTAAAAAAATACCGCTCTTTTTTGCTTCAGCTCCAACAATGAGAGGTTTTTGGATGAATATGAAATTAAAGAAAGCCAGCAAATAAGCTTAAATGTCGCGGTTTGCGGGAAAGTAGATAAGACCTGAAAATAAAAAGCCCCTACTAATGTAGAGGCCCAATTATCGTTTTTCTAACCAAAAAAGAGTCGCCATAACCAAGAGGAATCGAGATCTTCCTGGCACTGTCTATATTGAGCCGCATAGCGCTTAGAACGTGCATCGACTTTACCTGCCACCTTAATTAACCAGGGTTTTTGGTTATAGGTTTTACGCTTGTAGCCCCCCCAACCTTCGTGATAATTAAGATATTGATTTCGGGCATCCCACTTCGACACACCATTAATCTTGTGGCTCTTGTAAATAAACCAGCCCATAAAGTCCATAGCATCGTCGAAGTTACTTCGGCTCGACCAAGAGTTACCGGTTTCTTTAACGTAATCATCCCAGGTCATCGTCTTAGCCTGAGCATAGCCATAAGCAGAGCTTGCTCGACCAATAGGAATAAAGCCTAGGAAGTACTCCATAGGTGGCGCTGCGTTGTGTTTAAAAGAGCTCTCTTGATACATCATGGCCAAAGGTACGTGAACCGGAACGCCCCACTTTTCGCGAGTATTTTTAGCGGCGCTATACCAAGATCTGTTTTCGGTATATATCGAACAAAGATTCTCAGGATCTTTTGGCGGAGGAGTGGCACACCCTGTTAACAGGGTTGCTAAAACAACAGTCGCAAATAATGCAGGCCATTTCATAAAATAAGGATACCAACAGACAGTAAAAGCAAAGCCGTAGTGTCACATTGATAGGCCAAACATGCAATTGAGGTTTGAGTAAATTGTGTTACAAATCAACAAGGGAAAAACCATATAATCTGTAGATTAAAGCGGTGCAGGAAACTCGCAATCGTGGGCTTCTTGTTGCCACACTTCAGGCTGCCAAAAATCACTGTCATTGCCTCTGTATACCTTGTCGGTATTCAGCTTTGCGCCTATATGGTAGCGTTGGTTATGGGCTACATTCACCTTGAGTTGCTTAGGCGTGCGAGCAGCGAGTTTAACCTTTAAGCTAGGCGCATCAATCAACTCGGCAACCGTAAAGGTATGCTCTCCAACACTCAAACGGTAGTTAGGTTGAGAAATCACTGGCTTTCCATCAAGATGAGTCACTACCACTCGATAGATATCCGCCTTACGGTCAGGCTCCATATAAGTCGCAACTATGCCACACTGATTAGCCGTATCGGGCTGTGAAGCACAACCCGATACAAGCAATAATAGTACGGCTATGCCTAATACGCTTTTGAAAGCCTTTATCGCCAAAACTAAACCTTAAAGTAGTCGACTAAAAACTGATCGAAGCTCACACTAGGCTGCGACTCAAGATCAGCCTGTTTCTCTAGTGATTCGACAGCATCTTGCTGATATTTTTTGTCTACGCTCTCAGTTAGCGGGTAAGCTTTCAGCTGCTGATGATACTGCTCAGCAAGCTCCATCACCCACTGACTATGATCAATTTGCTCATCCTTTAGCCCTGCCATAATTTTACCCGACAGAGTTTCATTAGGATTTTCGACCGCTTTATGCCATTTAGCCAGTGCGACTTGATAGTCATCTTGGCCTTCATCGTCTAACAGCTCGGCGATCTGTTTTAAATTACCGAATAGTGACTCTAGCCAATCAGTTAAACTTAACTCTTCTCCAGAACGCTTTAGCAACAAGCCTGGCTTACGCCCTTCTAGCACAACTGCCTGCAAGTTTTCGGCAATTTCAGCTTCTTCACTTGCATCTGACGGAGCCGATGGCTGCAGCAAGCAGTTCAATAGGAAAAGATCTAAGAAGCGGATCTGCGACTTTTCGATGCCAACAGCGCTATACGGGTTAACGTCTAACGCCCTAACCTCAATATATTCCACTCCTGCGCGCGCTAGAGACTCTGATGGTTTTTCATTGCCCTTAGCCACTCGCTTGGCGCGAATAGGCGCATAAAATTCGTTTTCTATCTGTAAGATATTGTCGTTCAACTGACGATATTCACCATCAACTTTAACGCCTATTTTGGCAAAGTTTGCTGATGGCATATTTATCGCGGCTTGCATGCCAGTTAAATAATCTGTGAGACTGTTGTAACTGATATTTAAGTTATCTTGCTCTTGATTGGTATAGCCTAAATCACTCATACGCAATGACGTTGCGTAAGGCATAAACAAGGTACCATTACCGATCACTTCAAACGGAAAATGACTGGTCTTAGGGTCCTCAATAAAAGTACTGCACAGTGCTGGTGATGCACCAAATAGATAGGGTAATACCCAGACTAATCGGCGGTAGTTGCGGATCAGACCAAAATAGGATTCCGAAATAAAATCATCTAAACCTAGTGACTTATCAGAAAGTTCGTACAGTCTGTGCCAGAGTTTGTCTGATACAGAGAAATTAAAATGTACCCCAGAGATAATCTGCATCTGAGCGCCATACCGATAAGTTAATCCTTTACGATATAGTTTCTTCATTTGACCTGAATTAGAGCTACCATAATCGGCGATAGGAATATCGGCACCATCACCTAGATAACAAGGCATACTCACAGGCCATAAGCGTTGGCCATTGAGGTGACGCACGCTATAAGCATGAGTCTGAGTGAGATCTTCAACTAATTCATCGATATCAGCAAAAACAGGCGTAATAAACTCAAGTAGAGATTCACTATAATCTGTAGTGATCCGCGAATGCGTTAATGCCGAGCCCAGTGCTTTAGGATGTTTATCCAGTGCCAAGTGACCCGACTTTTCAATTCTTAACGCTTCACGCTCAATGCCTCGCTGCATCGATTTTAGCGCTTGCCGACTTGCCGGATCCGACAACTTACCAACTAATTCATTGAAAGATTTCAATACATTATTCTCTAGTGCGTGACTCTAACCTTATAACTGATCTGGTAGACCCGCTATAACTTACTTAAATTTCAAGTCGTACCAAATTAGCGTTTATCAATCACCAGCCTAATAAACGATGAGATGGTGCCATATCCATGGCACCATCTTTCGGATATATGGCCTAGCGAAGTCTTTTACAACTGTAAAATTTCAATTGGATAACCAAGTGTTGATAATTCAGACTCTATTTTAGCGCGATCCCCCACAACTAAGATCACCATGTCATCAATATTCAACTGCTCTTTTGCCAATTTATTCAACTCATTACGACCAATACTATTGGTGATTTCACTTTGCTTTTCACTATAGTTATCATCCAAATTGTAGCGTTGAATATTACGCATCAACCCCGCTTTTTGATACGGCGTTTCATAATCAAGAGCCTTTGATTGAGAGATAGAGCTTTTCATAAAGTCTAGCTCTTTCTCTGTCATTCCTGACTCTTGGAACGTATTAATCTCTTTTATGAACTCGATTAATGCCTTGGTGGTAACATCGCTGCGCACGCTTGCTGTCGCTTGATAGAAACCTTGCTCAGGCCCGCCCGAGAAGTAACTTCTCGCACCGTAGGTGTAACCTTTGTCTTCACGCAGGTTAAGGTTTATACGGCTGTTGAACGCACCACCTAGCGGATAGTTCATCAAGTATGACTCAAAATACTCGCCTGTGGCATCAAAAGGTAATGCTCGCTTACCTATTTTGATAACTGACTGCGCCGCATCTGGCTTATCTACAATAAAGACTTTGCCACCTTGAAACTTTGGTAACTCAGCAAGCTCTGGGAATGGTGTCGCTGCGCCATTCCAACTTGCAAGAGTCGAAAGTTTCGCTAACATTTGCGCTTCATTCAGATTACCCACAGCCACAACTTGTGCATTGCCCGCGGTGTACTGCTGCTTATAGAAGGCTTTAACATCATCTAGAGTGATTGCCGAAACAGTCTCTAAAGACCCACCACTGCTAACACCAAATGGGCTTTTATCGCCATACAACAAGCTACTAAATGCCGTGTTCGCCAAATAGTTTGGCTCGGTAAGCTCACGTTGTAGATGCTGTAACTTTTGCTGTTTAACACGCTCAAAATCAGCAGCCTTAAAGCCCGGTTCAAATAACTTCTCTTGCACAATCTCCATAGTCTTATCGAGGTTTGTCGTTAGTGATGAGATCTTCAGCTGGCTTTGGTAACCGCTAGCACTGAAACTGACATTACTGCCAAGCATCTCTAACGCCTGAGTTAACTCCTCAGAGCTACGTTTTAAACTCGACTCGTTCATCATAGCAGCCGTTAAACCGGCAAGGCCCGCTTGGTTTACGTCGAGAAGTCGATGACCACCATTCAGATAAACTACAATCTCTACCGTTGGTGTCTCGCTGGTTTGCGTGCCAATGACTTCGATATCATTTGCAAGTTTCCCCTTCCAAAGTTCAGGCATAGTCAGCACTGGAGCAGGGCCTGCCGCAGGGATAACACTTCTGTCGAATGATGAAACTATCTGCGGCGCGAGCGCTAGCTCTTCTACCGCTACGCTAGCAACTTGTTCAGCGGGTGCTACAAAGTTATCAGCCTTAGCAATAAGCTGTGTCTGCCCTTGAGGCACAACGCTCATTATCACCATAGGCTTATCTTTGATGTACTTATTAAAGACTCTCATCACATCTTCTTTAGTGACATTGGCATAACGAGACAGATCAAACCCAATCATATTAGGGTTATCTGAAAAGGTTTCGTTAAAGGCTAGGCTTGCCACCTTGCCTTGTACGCTTTGCAGGCCAAAAATGGTGCCCGCCTCAAAGTTTACTTTTACTTTCTCAAGATCGTCATCGGTCACGCCACGCTTTTCAAACTCTTTAATCGAATCTAGCATCGCCTGCTCGATTTCGGCTAAGTTGCCGCCTCGTGCAGGGTTAGCCAGTGCATACATAGAGAACTGACAAGCCAATTCCTGACATGGATGATTCACGCCAGCCTGTACGGCTAAGCCATCTTTAACGAGGTTTTTATAGAATAGTGATGTTTTACCACCACCTAAAATATTAGACAGTAGATCCAGTGCCGCTTCATCTTCATGACGGGCATAAACCGTTGGCATACCGATTCTAAGCAGTGGCAAATGGACTCTGTCTTCCATCGACAGGTGAAGCGTCTCATCAAGGGTCACTAGCTCTTTTTTCGGTGCATCAACTTTAGGTCCCGATGGGATCTCGCCGAAATACTTATTCACCCACGCAAGAACTTGCATCTCATCAAAATCACCGCCTATGGTAAGAGTGGCATTATTAGGGCCATACCAGCGTTGGAAGAAATGTTTCACATCTTCAACATCGGCGCGATTTAAATCTTCTGGCCAGCCAATGACAGGCCATGAATATGGATGCCCCTGAGGGTAGAATGCTTGGTTAAAGCGCTCTCCCATGCGACCATAAGGACGATTATCGACTCTTTGTGCACGCTCATTCTTAACTGTCTCACGCTGTACTTCAAACTTCTCTTCGGTTAATGCTGGTAAGAAGAAGCCCATGCGGTCCGACTCTAACCAAAGCATTTTTTCTAGTTGGTTATTCGGTACCGTCTCAAAATAATTGGTTCTATCGCTATTAGTCGTGCCGTTTAATGTGCCACCGGCCTCGGTAACCATCTTGAAATGCTGCTCATCACCGACGTTTTGTGAGCCTTGAAACATCATGTGCTCGAATAGATGGGCAAAGCCGCTTCGACCTTCAAGCTCACGGCCAGAGCCGACATGATAAGTCACATCAACATGTACTAAAGGATCGGAGTGATCTTCATGTAAGATCACAGTAAGGCCGTTAGCTAACTGGTATTTGCGATACGGGATCCCTACTTGCTCACCACTAAAGCTAACCGTCTCTAATAGAGTCACCCCTTCAGGTAAAGAGGTTTCGGCCTGTTGCTGTCCTGCGCAACCCATTAATGCAGCACTAATGGCTGCGGCTAATATCCATTTTTTCAATGACTTTCTCCTTTTTACAACAGGCGTTTTTTTCGAACTCTTGCCTTGCTGTTTATTAATGCAGCTAGTATTACCTACTACAGATAAAACAACCAGCATTGAAATTTGATTTAAATTGCGAGTAAACATGTCGTTTTATATAACAATTAACACTTAAAGACATGCATTCCATCGACAGTCTCATACCAAGGTAAGTTCCTTAACCTGTGAATTAACAGATATTTTCACACTGCTAATGCCAAAAAGCCTACAATGTTGCAACACAGTTAAGATTTAAAGTTATTAAAACAAGCTTACATATCACGATAAGTTATAACCAAATCGGTTTGTTCTGCAAGTAGATCTATCTATAGAATGAATGACAATTAGGTAAGTAAATGTAAATTTAAACAACAATTGCCTGAAACAAATACTGGAGTGAACGAAGATTCACCCGTAGAGTAACCTGATAAAAATTAAACAATTGGAATTCGATAATGTGGCAAGCGATTAAAAATATCCCTTTTTGGCAGAAAGTATTAGCTGCCTTTATCTTAGGCGCCGGTGTGGGTGTCATCTTTGGCGAGTCGGCCACTGTATTAAAGCCGCTAGGCGATCTATTTATCAGTGCAATTAAGATGTTAGTTGCACCACTCATTTTCTGCGCTATCGTTGTCAGCATCACCTCTTTAGGCTCTGAAGTTAGCTTAAAGAGACTTAGCTTCAAAACCTTAGCCATGTTTATGTTTACAGGCACGATAGCATCACTTATTGGCCTAACAATCGGTTCCTTGATTGATATGGGCGGCTCAATGGAACTGGTAGCTACAGAGGTGCGTGAACGTAATGTTCCGGGCTTCGCACAAGTCTTGCTCGATATGATCCCTGTGAACCCTTTTGCCTCTCTTGCCGAAGGTAAGGTGTTACAGATCATCATCTTTGCCGCCCTAATTGGTATTGCCATAAATAAAGTCGGTGAAAAAGCTGCCCCACTAAAACACACGATTGAAGCGGGTGCAGAGGTGATGTTTCAACTAACTCGCATGGTGCTACAACTGACTCCTATTGGTGTGTTTGGTCTAATGGCTTGGGTTGTTGGCGAGTACGGCTTATCGACTTTACTGCCACTAGGTAAGTTTATTGGTGCAATATACTTAGCTGCACTAATCCACATTATCTTTGTTTACGGTGGTTTAGTTAAATTCGCGGCGAAACTAAGCCCTGTTCAATTTTTCCGTAAAGCGATACCAGCACAAATTGTCGCATTTACCACAGCATCAAGTTTTGGCACTTTACCTGCTAGTACTCGTTGTACTGAGTCGATGGGCGTATCTAAACGCTATGGCTCATTTGTATTGCCACTCGGTGCAACCATGAATATGGACGGTTGTGGTGGTATTTACCCTGCTATTGCCGCCATATTTATTGCACAGATTTATGGTATTCCGCTTGATATGACCGACTACATGCTAATTGCGGTAACAGCGACTGTCGCGTCTGTAGGTACTGCAGGCGTGCCAGGTAGCGCAATGGTGATGTTAACGGTGACCTTAGGCGTTGTTGGCTTACCGCTTGAAGGTATCGCCTTTATTGCCGCTGTTGACCGTATTATTGATATGATCCGTACAGCGACCAATGTTACCGGGGATATGATGACAGCCGTAGTGATTGGTAAGTCTGAAGGTCAATTAGATGAGCAGCAGTTCTATACCCAAGAAAATACTGAAATAGAGCAAGCTCGTAGCTAACATTCAGTTTAGCTTCAATAAAAAAGGCCGCAATTGCGGCCTTTTTACTTTATACTTTTCAATATTCTACTAAATATAAATACCCTATTGGAGCGCTTAGATATGACTAAACTTTTCATTCTGCCAATATTACTTTCTCTGGCATGGGCGCTCTTTCTAAACTATAACGGCGTACCGTTAAAGCAGGGTAAGACCGGCTTCCTCTATATCATCGGCATTAGCCTAACCGTTATTTTTGCACTCGCTTTTTTACTTTGGCTAACGGCAGGACAAAACTTAAAGTCTTAGATAAGCAGCCCAATTAGCTATAGTTTGAAAACAAAAAAGTCCTGCAAAAAGCAGGACTTTCTTATCAATAACTCCTAACTAACCAAGTACAGCTAATAAGACACCTGCTGCAACTGCACTACCAAGCACCCCGGCCACATTTGGCCCCATTGCATGCATCAATAAGAAGTTTTGGTTATTCGACTCAAGACCCACCTTGTTCACCACTCGCGCCGCCATAGGGACAGCTGAAACACCTGCCGCACCAAGTAATGGGTTAATCTTACCACCGGATAGTTTGCTCATCACTTTCGCCATTAATACGCCTGAAGCCGTACCGATAGAGAATGCAACTGCACCAAGCACTAAAATACCTAAAGTTTCCATCTGTAAGAATTGCTCTGCAGATAACTTAGAGCCGACTGCAAGGCCTAGGAAAATAGTCACTATATTGATTAGCTCGTTTTGCGCTGTGCTCGATAATCTATCAACAACACCTGATTCGCGCATTAAGTTACCTAGACAGAACATACCCACCAGTGGTGTAGCTGCAGGCAGGAACAAAATCGTTAGTCCAAGCACCATCAACGGGAAGATAATCTTCTCCTTCTTGCTCACCTCACGCAGCTGCTCCATCTTAATTTTACGCTCAGACTCGGTCGTCAATAAACGCATGATAGGTGGCTGAATTAGCGGTACCAATGCCATATAAGAATAGGCTGCAACCGCAATCGCTCCGAGTAAGTCCGGTGCAAGCTTGGACGCTAGGAAAATAGCCGTTGGCCCATCAGCACCACCAATGATGGCTATCGCCGCCGCATCTTTCATTGAGAACTCAAATCCGGGTACCCAGTTAAGTGCAATCGCGCCAATTAAGGTGGCGAAAATGCCAAACTGAGCAGCGGCGCCTAGTAATAACATCTTAGGGTTAGCGATCAGTGCTCCAAAATCAGTTAATGCTCCCACGCCCATAAAAATCAGTAGCGGGAAAATACCGGTTTCGATACCAACATAGTAGGCAAAATACAGTAAGCCACCTTCTTCGGTAAATCCACCATTAGGAATGTTGGCCAATATGGCGCCAAAGCCTATAGGCAACAAGAGTAATGGTTCAAACTTCTTTGCGATTGCTAAATATAACAATAGGCAACCCACACCCATCATTAGCAATTGGCCTGAAGTAAAATTGGCGATGCCAGATTCAGCCCAAAACGCGATTAATCCTTCCATGATGACCCCTAAGCTAATGCCAACAATTGGCTACCCACTGCAACAGCGTCACCTTCTTTAACCCAAACCTTAGAGATCACGCCATCGGCTTCAGCACGGACTTCAGTTTCCATCTTCATCGCTTCTAGGATAATCACAACATCACCCTCTTTAACGCTATCGCCAGGCGATACGTGAACTTTGAAGATGTTGCCCGATAGCGGTGCATTCTGCTGATGCTTAACTGCAGACAGATCTACAACTGGCGCAGCTTGCACTGGAGCAGTAAAAGGCACTACATTCTCGCTTGGCGTGATCTGACTGATATCGCCACCTTCGGCGACTTCAACCACAAAACTTTGGCCTTGAACGGTTACGGTATATGTTTCAGGCCCTTGCTGGCTCGCCGCTTTTGCTTCTGCTTCTGCTTCTGCTTTTTTCGCTTCCTCAAGCGCTTTAGCTGCGACTTCAGGTTTTGGCTCAAATGCATCAGGGTTATTACGGTTACTTAAGAATTTAAGGCCGATTTGCGGGAATAACGCATAGGTCAGAACGTCATCATCTAGCTCTTCAGCCAACGTAATGCCATCGGCAGCAGCTTTGTCTTTTAGCTCGATACGTAATCGGTCTAATTCAGATTCGAGTAGATCAGCTGGACGACAAGTAATGGCTTCTGTACCCGCTAATACTCTTTGCTGAAGTTCAAAATTAACAGGCGCAGGTGTTGCACCGTACTCGCCTTTTAACACACCTTCCGTTTCTTTAGTCATCGACTTATAACGCTCACCCGTCAGCACGTTAATCACTGATTGAGTACCGACAATTTGTGAGGTTGGTGTCACTAAAGGCAAGAAACCTAAGTCTTCACGAACGCGAGGGATCTCCTCAAGTACTAGATCTAACTTATCTGCTGCGCCCTGCTCTTTAAGTTGGCTTTCCATGTTTGTTAGCATGCCGCCTGGCACTTGAGCGCGTAAAATACGCGAGTCGATGCCTTTTAGCTCACCTTCAAACGCCGCATACTTTTTACGTACGACTCTAAAGTAGGCTGCAATCTCTTCGAGCAGCGCCATATCGTAGCCAGTTGCTCTATCTGTGCCTTCAACCATGGCAACCAAAGTTTCTGTTGCACTATGCCCGTATGTTTGGCTCATTGAGGAGATAGCCGTGTCGAGAACATCGACGCCTGCTTCAATGGCTTTTTGGTAGGTTGCGGTGCTCAGACCTGTGGTTGCGTGGCAGTGCAGAGATAAAACTAGATCGGTTTGAGACTTTATTTGACTGATAAGTTCGAATGCTTCAAACGGCTTTAATAGCCCGGCCATATCTTTAATACATAAAGAGTGACAACCCATATCTTCGATACGCTTAGCCATATCAACCCAGGTACCTAAGTTGTGTACCGGGCTAGTGGTATAAGATATTGTGCCCTGGGCATGACCGCCCACTTCAATTACCGATTTTACTGCGGTTTCTAGATTGCGCACATCGTTCATCGCGTCAAAGACACGGAACACATCAACACCATTGGTATGAGCTCGCTCAACAAAACGATGTACTAAGTCATCGGCATAATGACGGTAACCTAAAAGGTTTTGTCCACGAAGTAACATCTGTTGCGGCGTATTAGGCATAACCTTCTTGAGTTCACGGATCCTTTCCCAAGGATCTTCACCTAAATAGCGTATACAAGAGTCAAAAGTGGCGCCGCCCCATGACTCAATAGACCAAAGACCCACTTTATCGAGTAATGGTGCAATAGGTAACATATCTTCGGTACGCAAACGAGTAGCGAGAATAGATTGGTGTGCATCTCTTAAGGCAACATCAGTTAAAGCCAATGGCTTGCTCATACAAAAACTCCCTACTTTTATTATGCTTTTTTACGGTGCTGATGAATTGCAGCAGTAATTACCGCGGCCATTAATGGGCTCACGGCGGATTGACTCGATTGCGGTTGACTCTCAGTTAATAGACTTTCGGATGGGGGCGTAGGTCCAAACTTTCGAGCAACCAATGTCATCGCAACAATAAGAATACTCAGAAAAATAAATACTAGAGACATGCCTAGTATCATGATCCCCAGTGCGTCATATAACTGCTCAGATATTGAAGCCATCTCTTCCTCTCATTAGCATGAAGTTGTGAACATTATTAGTGCTTACAAAATAAATATTCACGATCCGTTCACACGTTATGCAATTTATTCCATTCATTTCAGGTACAGGTTTACTGTTAAGGGGGCTAATGCCGACTTAAACAATAACTAATTTATAACAAAGTAGTGAACCCCTTGTAAATTGGTCATACCATAAAAACAATTATTAACCGCCAACGACTAACAATTCCATATTAAATCAACGCCAAAAATGAGCATTCCACAACACAGAGACTTTGATAGCGATTTTTTCAAATTTAACAGCGTATTTACGGGAAAATGAATTCAGAAAAAAGAACAGCTAAGGCTGAAATATACTCATCTGCAATTTTATGCAATTTCAACTTCTGATTTTCAGCATAATTTTTCAGCAGTATGAGTGAGTAAAAAGAGGGGGGGATGATTGGTAAGGTCATATCATACCAATCAGTATAAGAAGTTGATCTACTCAGAGCGTTTTTTGGCAAACTAATTCAAGCCGAATAGCTGTAAGAATGGCGATTCCCTTATGAAGGGTTCAGCGTAGCAGTAGACAGTCAGAAACGTTTCACAATGGCGAGGCTTAGTTGACAACAACACTGTGTTAACGAGTCTAGCCCTAGAACAACTATACTCTTCACTCGTTTCAAACCACATGGTCTTGTATGTTCCCGACATACATAAGACATTTCCTCCATCCCTGGAGGTCAGATGTGGTGACTGTCATTAATGCACGACTATATGGATATAGGAGGTAGAGTAACGCAGGAGCAGTTACCGAGGAGCATTTAATAACCTTGCCTCAGAACCGCTAAACTCTCGCTGAGCGACTAAATGTATATACTGATTGATATAATACCAATTAGTATAAGCAGTTGATCTACTCAGAGCGTTTTAGCGGCTCTGATACTGCGACTCTTAATAAACAAAGAGGGAGCTTAAACCTAGTTTAACTATGCTCTTCACTCGTTGCAAACCACACGAATGTGTTGAATGTCATTAATGCACGACTATATGGATATAGGAGGTAGAGTAACGCAGGAGCAGTTACCGAGGAGCACTTAATGACCTTGTCTCAGTGCCGCTAAATTTTCGCTGAGCGATCAAATCTTTATACTTATTGGTATAAGAGTAATCAAATCAGAATTGGCTAATTAACAGATACAAAAAAACCGCAACTAAGTGCGGTTTTTTTGTATTTAATGATGGCGGAGAAGGAGGGATTCGAACCCTCGATGGGAGTTAAAGCCCATACTCCCTTAGCAGGGGAGCGCCTTCGGCCACTCGGCCACCTCTCCGTCAATTCATGGTGCGCGTGGGAGGATTCGAACCTCCGACCGCCTGGTTCGTAGCCAGGTACTCTATCCAGCTGAGCTACACGCGCAAAATCGGTACTACTTAAATCAATTGTTTTATATGGTGCGGATGGGAGGATTCGAACCTCCGACCGCCTGGTTCGTAGCCAGGTACTCTATCCAGCTGAGCTACATCCGCTCATATAAAACTTAAACATCACACTCATTCTGAGGACAAAAAACCGCAACCAAGTTGCGGTTTTTTGCTTCAAATGATGGCGGAGAAGGAGGGATTCGAACCCTCGATGGGAGTTAAAGCCCATACTCCCTTAGCAGGGGAGCGCCTTCGGCCACTCGGCCACCTCTCCGTCAATTCATGGTGCGCGTGGGAGGATTCG
>NZ_BPFA01000014.1 GCF_019655055.1 Shewanella sp. MBTL60-112-B2 | reverse complement strand
CGGATATGAAACTAGGGTTTTAACCGTTTTCTTGCTTCTTCATAATCTGCACAACTTCATCGTAAGAAAGGTTATATTGGCGTGAAAGATTAATGATTTTTGTTTTATAAGTCTGAATGCTTTCTTTCTGAGCGATTAACTTTTTTTCTTTTTCGACTTGCTCATTAACCGCTTCTTGTAAGATTAATAATCGACGAAGACTAAAGTCTAGTGAGTCGATATATTTCAACATCTGGGTTTTATTGCGAGCTTGCTCTAAATCACTTGAATTCTTTTTATCATAACCATACTGATCAAGTGCAGCGATAGCACTTTCTAATTCGATATTAGTGTTCATTTTTACCTACGGCTAACTTACAGAGGAGTCTGTTTAAGACATTGAGTAATATTATAGTTTGTATTTTGTTCTTGGAAAAGTCTCGATGACATAAATTATGATAAATTTCTGCGTTAATACTTGGGTTTCGACTCCTTACCTGTCAGTCTAAGAAGGAGTTTACTTCTACCCACGCATGGAGGCTTGATGCTAGATCTGTTACCCGATTTATTCGACGCTTATGGCGACAAACTCACACTACTCCCGCCTATGTTTATTTCTTATGGTAAACAAGAGTGCTTTTGGGGGGAAGTTGTCACAGTAAAATGCTATCGAGACAACTCAAAAGTCAAAGAGTTACTTGCGCAAGATGGTCGAGGTAAAGTCTTAGTTGTCGATGGGCAAGGAGGAATGGATTGTGCCCTATTAGGCGACATGATTGCTCAAAGTGCTGCTGATAATGGTTGGAATGGAGTGGTTATTTTGGGCTGTGTTCGTGATGTAGGTGCATTGAAAACAATTGATCTCGGAATTCAAGCTATTGGTGCTAACCCAATAAAAACAGTGAAAAAAGGTATTGGTGAAGTTAACATTGCTGTTGAAATTTACGGCGTTATTATTTCACCCCATTCATTCATCTATGCCGATGGTAATGGAGTCGCTTTATCGAATGAGGCGCTAGACATTTCGGTACTCAATTTATAATTATTTCTTCAAATTAGACTCTTTAAAAAGGTGCACTTTTCTGAGTCTTTTAGTGATAACAGATGGGATCTGCTATGAAATTTTTAAAATGGTTTTTTATAACACTCTTAGGATTAGTCCTCGCTTTGGTGCTATATATCACAGTGATTTTTGACCCTAATGATTTTAAGCCTCAAATCGTTGACCTAGTGAAGCTGCAGACAGGGCGCGAGTTGGCAATTGGTAGTGACTTATCGTGGACTTTTTTCCCTAGTTTGGGAATAAAGTTAGGCAAAATTACCCTGTCAAATCCTCAAGGCTTTAAAAATGCCTCCATGGTGTCTGTCAATGAGGTGGTGGCTGAAGTTGCATTAATGCCGCTATTAAAGAAAGAGGTTGAGATCTCTCAACTCAATCTTGATGGTTTAACCTTGAAGCTGGAAACGCAAAAGGATGGTCGAACCAGTTTTGATGGTTTGGCGGGTAACGCAGATAACAAGGCTACCTCAGAAGGTGCTACGCAAAGTACAGCTTCGAGTAATGCTACGCTAGCACGGCTCGATATCGGCGGCATTGCAATCACCAATACCCAAATAACTAACATTGATCATTTAAGCCAAACCGAACAAGTTTTTGCCTTAAAAGAGTTAACGCTAGGTAGATTCCAATTGGGCGAGTTTGCACCGCTAAATTATGAGTTTTCTGCCACCTTGCCTGATATGGCCGTAACTAGCCAAGGTCAAGGGCAGATAAAGGTCGCGCAAGATCTACAGACAATTACCATCAATGATTTCGTGGTTAACAACCAAGTCACTGGTGAAGGCATACCAAATGGCAGCCTAAAGGCCGACTTAGCCACCTCTTTAGTCGTGGCGTTAGATAAGCAAACATTGAGCCTAGTGCTCTCAAGCTTTAATGCCGCTAATATCAATGCGACTGGTAAGCTCGATATTGCATACGGAAGTAAAGTACCTCAGGTAGTCGCCAAGCTTGAAGTAGGCGATGTCGACCTTGATGCGCTATTGCCAAAGCAAGAGGGCGAGCCGGCTAATCAAGATAAGCCAACAGCAAATCCATCTAAGGCAGTTGAGCCAGATTTAACCGCGATGAAGTCAGTTAATCTTGACGTCGATGTACGGATTAAGTCGGTTAAAGTGGCAAACTTAAAGACTGAAAACTGGGTGATGAAGCTGCTGATGAAAGGCGGCGTAGCCGATATTAAGCAACTATCAGCCGATCTTTATGGCGGAAAAATCAATGTGACGGCAAAACTTGATGGCCGAGAAAAGGTGGCTAGCTATCAGTTTGATAAGCGTCTATCGGGTGTGGACATTCGTGCCTTGCTAATCGATATGGCCGACGTCGATCTGCTCGACGGTAAGGCAAACTTTAACGTAGCGGGTAAGGGACGTAGCTTGCTTCCTGATAACTTGAAGCGAAATCTTGTGGCAAACGGCCAGTTTGAAATTGCCGATGGTGCAATCCATGGCGTTAATATTCCACAGATGATCCGCGAAGCAAAAGCTAAGTTGGGTGGCGATCTGTCGGCAACTGCAGGCTCTACTGAAAAGAAGACTGATTTTACTAGCATGACAGGCTCATTTAATGTCGCCAAGGGTGTAGTTACAAATCCTGATCTGGATATGGCTTCACCGCTTATTCGTCTGCAAGGGGCTGGTACGGCAAACATTATCAGTGAGGCATTAGATTATAAATTAACCACGTCTGTAGTTGGTTCACTTGAAGGGCAAGGCGGCGATACTCGCGACTCACTGTATGGTGTCGAGATCCCATTTGCGATTAGCGGTACTATGTCAGAGCCTAAATTTGCGTTAGACACTAAAGCCTTACTGGACTCAAAACTTAAAGATGAAACGAATAAGCTAAAAGACAGCTTATTTAAGAAATTTGGAGGTTTTTAATGGCTAAGACACTTCTACTCCCTTTAATAGCAATAAGTTTACTGGGCTGTTCTGGTCAGCAAACAGAAGGCAACAATTTGAATAAGAGCGCAGCGCCAAGCGCTCCGAGTGCTCAACTTGAGCCGTCTCCAGCTGCAAGTAACCCAACTATTGTTGGTGGTGCTAACGGTGAACAGCGTTACGTTAAGGAGGGTAAAGCTGTGAGTCAAGGACTATTAGATGCTCAACTAATAGTGAAAAACAAGGCTGATATTACGCTGGAGTATACGAATAATCAGTCTTATGGCGTGCCCTTGATGTTTTCATCTGGAATGACGGCAGACCTTTGGTTGCTCGATCCTCAAGGCAAGCGAGTCTGGGCTTGGTCCAATGAAATGATGTTTACTCAGGCCATTCGGGAGCTGGTGATGCCAGCGGGTAAGACTCAGCGAGTCGAGTTTAAAATACCTGCTGATATCGCGGTAAACATAGGTGAAGGTTATAGCCTTAAAGCTACCTTTGGCGGGCGTGCGACTGAATCTCAAGTGCCAGCAATGCTTCCGGTAATATATAGCTACTAAGTTAACTTATTGCGAGTGACAAAAAAGGCGACCTTAGGTCGCCTTTTTAATGGGGATAATTTATGTTCTGACTTTTGTCATATCAACATAGAGCTTAAGCATTTGACCCGGTTGGATATACTTGCTCTTTTCAAGTTCGTTCCAACGCACGAGATCATTAACGCTGACATTGAACTTGCTAGCGATACGAGCTAAAGAGTCACCATTGCGAACCTTATAGTTAACGGTACGCATGACTTCACTTAAGCCACTCTTTTTAGATACGGTACCAGACCAAATCACTAGCTTCTGGCCTATCTGTAGCGGATCTTTAGGCGCCATACTGTTCCAGCTGGCTAACTGAGCAGTTTTAACCTTGTGCTGTTTCGCAATTTTCCACAGTGAATCACCCGAACGGACCTTGTAAGTAATTTTACTGGCACCACGGGCTTTATTTTGCTTACGTACTAGACGTTGATCGGTTGATAACAGATATTCATCAAGGTTCTTAGCTGAAACCGGGATCAACAGATACTTACCTACAATAATGGTGTTGCCATTGATATCGTTGACCGCTTTTAATGCCGAAATCGTAGTGCGATAACGTTTTGCAATTAAGCCTAAGCTGTCTCCTGACTTAATCTTATAGCGTTCCCAGTTTAGGCGAACCGTTGTGCTAGTATCATTTAACGCGAGTTTAAAAGCATCGGCTTTAGCAACAGGCAGTACCAGTTTATGGGGGCCTTCAGGAGCCGTCGCCCAGCGGTTAAATCCAGGGTTTAACTTGTGTAGCTCAGATGTAGTCATATTGGCAAGATCAGCGGCTAGCGCTAAATCAATTTGACTACCAATATCGATGACTTCAATTTGAGGCTTGTTGCTGATTGGTGTCAGTTTAATGCCATACTTATCGGCATTTTTGATCACATCGGCTAATGCAAGTAACTGAGGAACATAGCGCTCGGTTTCTGTTGGTAGATTAAGGCTAAAAAAGTCAGTCGATATGCCTTTTTTCTTATTTCGCTTAGCGGCGTTGATCACGCGACCTTCGCCGGTATTATAGGCGGCAATGGCGTATAGCCAGTTTTGGCCTGTTTTACCATGAAGGTACTCAAGCATATCTAAAGCGGCTATCGTGGCTGCGGGGACATCTCTGCGACCGTCATACCACCAGTTCATCTGTAGGCCGAAGTGACGCGCCATTGGCGAAGTGAATTGCCAAAGGCCTGATGCTGCGCCATGTGAATAAGCAAAAGGATCGAAAGCACTTTCAACAATAGGTAGCAGAGCCAACTCGATAGGAAGATTACGTTTCTCAATCTCATCGACTATCAAATACATAAATGGCGTCGCTCGCTCAGATACGCGCTCTAAATGTTGAGGGTGTTTGATGTACCAGTCGCGATATTGGCGAACCAGTTTTTCATCAGGTACTTCCATCTGCATATTAAGACGGATCCGTTGCCAAATATCGGTAACTTCAACAACCTTAACAACTTCAGGTTCAATAGGTTTTGGGGCGACTTTCTCAACTGCAACTGGCTTGGCAGGGATCCCTTCCGAAGTCTGTTGGTTGTCTAAAGTTTGACAACCTGTCAACAGGGCAATGCCCCCTGCGACAAATAAAAATGGTACGCGCATCTAAAATCTGTATCCTTAACTTAGGCTCAAAAAAGCCAGAAAAAATCTGGCTTAGTGGCGCTGGAATAGCGAGCTATTGTAGATTATTTTTTAGAAATTGTCTTTCCATTGGCGTAGAAGTGAGAAGCTTTGCAATGGATTATCGATAGGTTGTTGGAATTGAATGGATAAAGATTGCCAAATTTCCTCGCTATCGCTTCTTAAAAAGGGGTTAATTGCCTTTTCTTGGCCAATTGATGAAGGCAAGGTCGGATTATTTTGACCTCGAAGGGCATGGGCCTTTTTTGTGTAATCTATGAGCGCAGCGTTATTGGGCTCAACTTTGTTGGCAAATGCCAGGTTCGCTAAGGTGTATTCGTGAGCGCAGCAAACTTTAGTATCGTCGGGTAGCTGACTTAATTGACTCAGTGACTGGTACATCTGTTCGGCACTACCTTCAAACAGGCGGCCACAGCCTGCACTAAACAAGGTATCACCACAAAACAATACGTCTTCAATTAAATAAGCGATATGACCTAAAGTATGCCCAGGCAATTGAATAACCTTTGCATTAACATCTGTATTTGCGAGGGTGATATTACCGCTGGTCGCAATAGGGTGGTTTACACCGATAATGTTTTCGCATTGCGGACCATAAACTGCGATGTGATCACCAAATTGACGGATTAATTGCTCGATCCCGCCAGTGTGGTCGTGATGATGATGGGTAATAAGTATGCCTAGCAGTGTCTGTTCTGTTTGGTGCAGATAGTCGATGACGACTTGAGCATCGCCGGGATCGACGACATAGACGCCACTGTTATGGGCGCCACTATTTTGCTGAGATTGGAACGCCCAGATATAATTATCATTGAACGCGGATAATGGGGTGATATGCAACATGTCTAAACTCTCTCATTTAATGTAATTAAGCGCTGCCGCAAAATTAATTTGAGCACTAAACTCAGTTTACTGAGCAAAGCTATTGCTTGTATACCGCTTTCGTTATTAAAGTAGAGCATTAGTGATTTTGGAGATTGATTTGTCACAGTCTGAATTACCCTTAAAGCCTTATCATTGGTCTGAACTCCCTAATGGGCCGGTTATACGCCAAAGCGTAGAGCAGGCTTTATCTCCATGGTGGCCAAGAATTTTTGGTTATTTCATGCTTAATTTAGGTCCTTTAAGTCATAAAATGGCAAAAAAAGGCGTAGGCATTAGCCGACAGTATTCTTTATTCGATGAGGCTCAGGCAAATATTGAGGGGGATTACTGCCAGTTACCGATCCAAAACACCAGTATTGATGCGGTAGTGATGAACTTCTTACTTGAGTTTGAAGCCGATCCTTATCGGGTGCTGCGTGAAGTTGATAGAGTTCTCATTGCTGGTGGCCATCTTGTGATAACCGGATTCAATCCCCTTAGTCCTATGTTTATGGGGAAAGTATTACCTAACTATCAACAAGAGATCCCTTGGTGCGGTCGTTTCTTTATGCCCTCAAGGGTAAAAGACTGGTTAGGCCTATTGGGCTATCAAGTGGTCGCTGATGAACGTTTATTGCATCACCATATGCTTAGAGATGTGAAAACTGACAGTATATGGTCGCATGCGCTTAAATCCTGGTTGCCTAGTACGGGGAGCGTCTATGTGCTGGTGGCAAAAAAATTAGAAACGCCGTTAACACCAATACAGGCAAAACGAAAAGTTAAGCGCCCTAGTTGGTCAACGGCAAGCGCGAGTCGTGCAGGCCACGCGCCAAAATCTTCAGATTAATAACTTTAGATTAATAACTTTAGATTAATAAGTAAGAGACTTAATGCGTATTACATTAAAACAGCTAGCCGTTTTTGAAGCGGTAGCCCGCAGTGGGCAAGTTGCAAAGGCTGCAGAGATGCTTAGTTTATCGTCTCCAGCTACTTCGATGGCATTGTCAGAATTAGAGAAACAACTGGATGCACGATTATTTGAACGTATTGGTAATCGTCTACGTTTAAATTCACAGGGGAGTCTACTGTTACCTTTAGCAACTGAAGCACTGCAAAAAATTGATCAAATTGAACATGCTTTTTCGCCAGCTGGTGCTGAGCTAGGCGGTAATCTCAACGTTAGTGCTAGCTCAACGATAGGCAACTATCTATTAGCAAAGTCGGCGGTGGCATTTTGTCAACAGCACACCAATACCTTAGTCAATGTTGATATTGAAAATAGCCAAAAGGTGATTAATTCGGTATTAGAATTTAGAAGTGAGATGGGCTTTATCGAAGGTCAATGTCTCGATAGTCGCATTGCAGTCGAAGCCTGGCACAGAGACAAGTTATTAGTGTTTTGTCATCCAGCACATCCACTCGCGGGTAAAACCGTCAAGCCGAGTGAGCTTAATGGCATGCCTTGGGTGATGCGAGAAGAGGGCTCCGGCACGCGAGATTGCTTTGTCAGTGCCGCCAACGCTTTGGATATGCAACCGCAAGAGAAGTTTCGCTTTTCGACCCCCGATGCAATTAAACAAGCGGTAAAGCAAGGCGCTGGCTTAGGCGTGTTATCTGAGCTGACTCTTGAGAAAGACCTGATCCGTAAAGAGTTGTCGGTCATTGAAGTTGAAGGGTTAGCATTAGAGCGAAAGTTTTATCGTATTCACCATAAAAGCCGCCACTTTACAGCCGTGGGCTTAGCCTTTATCGATTTTTGTCGAAGCTTTCTTAATACCGAACATTAATATTGTGAAAGCCAGTGCTTGAGTTTAAATGCTAGAGCTTAAGTACTATTGCTTAGAACTGGATCTTAATCACTGGAGCTTAGAACTAGAGCAGAAAAACTTAAGCTACAAGTATTGAATATCAAGGCTAGAAACTGTCATTGTGACAGCTTCTAACCCGTGTAAACATTACTCTGGCTTTTGCTGGGTTAGATAGCCGATATCTTCTTGTGTAGGTTTGGCCTCCGCTGCTTGGCGGGCAAGGTCGTCACAGCGTTCGTTTTCGCTATGGCCTGCGTGGCCTTTAACCCAGCGCCATTCAACCTGATGACGTTGTGATACGGCATCTAAACGTTTCCAAAGATCGACATTTTTAACGGGCTGATTTGTAGAAGTGATCCAGCCTTTTCGTTTCCAACCATGGATCCATTGGGTGATCCCTTGGCGCATATACTGGCTATCGCTGGTTAAAATTACCTCGCATGGCACCTTTAGTGCTTCAAGGGCTATAATCGGCGCAAGCATCTCCATACGGTTATTGGTGGTGAGGGCAAAACCATCAGCCAGTTCTTTGGTGCATTTTTTGTACTTTAAAACGATGCCATAGCCGCCAGGGCCAGGATTTCCTAGGCAAGAACCGTCGGTATAGATAGAGATCTGTTTCAGTCCAGTCATCAAGTTGCTACCATAGCTATAATTGCGGGCGAGTATACCCAAAAAATTTAACTGAGAAATGTATAAATTCATATGAATATTGTTTCAAGCGCCAAGCGGCAAATTATTCTTGATACCGAAACCACTGGTATGAACCAATCGAGTGGTCCAATTTATTTAGGCCATCGAATTATTGAAATTGGTTGTGTCGAAGTGGTAAACCGTCGTTTAACGGGCCGTCATTATCATGAATACATCAATCCGCAACAGCCGATTGATGAAGAGGCTATCGCGGTTCACGGTATTACCAATGAGTTTGTTGCAGACAAGCCAAAGTTCCATGAAGTAGCCCAAAGCTTTATCGAGTTTATCGATGGCGCAGAAATTGTGGCACATAACGCTAACTTCGACGTTAGCTTTATGGATCATGAATTTTCAATGTTGCAGCCACTGGGGCCAAAAACGGCTGACATTTGTCAAATCCTCGATTCGTTAGCCATTGCCAAACATTTGCATCCAGGCCAGAAGAATAACTTGGATGCACTATGTAAGCGTTACGGTATCGATAACTCTGCCCGTGATCTCCACGGCGCATTACTCGATGCCGAGATTTTGGCTGACGTATATCTGTTGATGACAGGTGGGCAGACTAAATTTAACCTTTCAAGCGAAAAAGCCGGACAAGAAGGTGGTGGGATCAATCGTTTAACTGCTGATAGAACAAAACTTAAAGTGATCGCCGCATCGGCCGATGAACTGATTAGACACGAAGAGCGATTAGATCTAGTCGCAAAATCAGGACAATGCCTCTGGCGCGGATAAATGTCATTTTATGAGTCTTAATATGGTTAGAAGAGTTAAACTTTTCACGGCTTTCATACTCTGCTATTGCTCGTTGAGCACTACTGTTCTCGCTAATGTAGTGCTTTCTAACCATGCTTCGGAATTAAAAAACCGCTTTAGAATCGACCATATGGTTGATTCTATGACTTTGCTTATCCACAGAGAATACGGCAGTGGACCTGTGGTGTTGGTGCGTCCTGATGGTAGTAAATGGTACGTCAATCGTCACCCTGAAGATAAAGTCACCTGGATGGAAGGTCTAACGGGTGACATGATCACCATTAAAAAGCCAATGCCGGGCCCATGGCAGCTGCTTGGACAAGTGGTGGAGGGCTCGGTTATTGAAAAGGTTTCGACACTGACTATTGAAGTCGATGCCATTCCTCAACCTTTGTTCCAAGGGGAGCGTCTTAAGTTAACGGCCAGATTATTGGGAGATGAGCAAAAAGTACGTCTACCTGGTCTAGATTTTATGATGAATTGGACCGCTCGTTTTGCGAGCAAGAATAATACCGCAGATGAAAATTACGCCGCGGGAATCGTAATTGTCGGGGCTTATAGAGATAACGGTGAGGCCCTAGATGAGAAACCTGATGACGGCATATTTACCAGTGATTTAGACCTGGAGCAGCCTTGGGGAGATTATGCCCTGCAAGTTCAGGCTAAAAATACGGTATTAGAGCGAGAGTTCACTCAAGATTTTAGGTTGTCTCAACGGCCAATTGACGTGAAACTGCTCACCCCAGAAACTCCTAATGCTGGGCTTTGGACATTGGACATTAATATAGACGATGAATTACTGTTATTGCAGCAGACTCATCTAGAGGCCGAAATTATGGGGCCTACAGGGAAGGTTATTGCTGTTTCCATCACTAATCTCACCGAAAAGCACAGTCAGTTCAATTTACCGCAAGTCATAGATTTTGGCAGTTATGATCTCAAAATTAGCGCCATGAGTACAACTCTCGATGGAAGAGAGATCTATTTAACTCTGCCTGAACTGTTTTTTAATCTTATCGAACCGCCAGAGCCGCCACCTAGTGAAGAAGAGCTTGCCGCCAGAGCCGAAGCGATTGCTAAGGTACAGGAGCAGAAAGCCAAAGAAGAAGCGATTTTACTGATAGTTTCAATCAATGCTGTGCTTATCGTAGTGGGTGTATTGGTTTTATTGTTTATTCGTAAGCGAAGTAACCTTAACAGAGCATTAGCGGCGACAGAGGCGCGACTGGAAAAAGAGATCCGTAGAGAGAAAGTATTACTTGAACTGGATCAAATCGATCTCACTATGCCAGAAGACACAGATACGAATGACTCTAAGCGTTAGTATTCCTTGCTAAATTGTATAAGGAAAATACGGGTTGTTCGTTTTTCGATTAGTCAGTTAAGATCTTATAAAAAACTTATTGACGGACAACGTCACTCTACGTATTATTCACCGCACTTGATGTGGAGCGGTAGTTCAGTTGGTTAGAATACCGGCCTGTCACGCCGGGGGTCGCGGGTTCGAGTCCCGTCCGCTCCGCCAATCAAGTACTAAATTTTAGTTATTTGTTAGTGACATAACGAGTAACATCAGAAATCAACATTAATGATTTCTAGAAAAGTTTTGGAGCGGTAGTTCAGTTGGTTAGAATACCGGCCTGTCACGCCGGGGGTCGCGGGTTCGAGTCCCGTCCGCTCCGCCAATTTAGTTGTAAGGTTAATTATTGTTAGTGACATAGCAATAACTACAGAAATCGCCGTAAAGATTTCTATAAAAGTTTTGGAGCGGTAGTTCAGTTGGTTAGAATACCGGCCTGTCACGCCGGGGGTCGCGGGTTCGAGTCCCGTCCGCTCCGCCAATTTAGTTGTAAAGGTTAATTACTGTTAGTGACATAGCAATAGTTACAGAAATCGCCGTAAAGATTTCTAGAAAAGTTTAGGAGCGGTAGTTCAGTTGGTTAGAATACCGGCCTGTCACGCCGGGGGTCGCGGGTTCGAGTCCCGTCCGCTCCGCCAACACAAAGATAAAAGCCTCTACAGAAATGTGGAGGCTTTTTTCGTTATAACGCTCAGTAATTTTATTCACAAGTGGGCTATGCCTATCACGCTGAGGTCGCGGCTTCGTCAGTATTACCAGCCAATCCGCTCTGCCAACACAAAGATAAAAGCCTCTACACTTTACATAATAAAGAATGTGGAGGCATTTTTCGTACTTGGATTAAAAATTTAAACAGTTTATCGGCTTGAACTCTATTGCTTGTCTGCTTTGCTATTTACCTAGCACCTAGCACCTAGCACCTAGCACCTAGCACCTAGCACCTAGCACCTAGCACCTTACCTTACCTTACCTTACCTTACCTTGATGCATTCTTACTCACCTAGATTATTTAACGATAATATTGATTTACTTTTCTTGGTGTTATCGTATTTTACTCAGGCTTGACTATAGTTTTTACACTCAACGGCATGTTTTAACAAACATCGTTTCAAGTTAAACGATCAAATAAGGAAATAGGCTATGCTGGAGCAGATCACTGCGATGCTTGCTTTGCTAGGTGTGTTATCGTTGTTTTGTCAGTGGATAGGGTGGAAATTAAGGCTACCTGCTATTTTACCGCTATTATTGTGCGGCCTCTTGCTTGGGCCTGGCCTTGGCTTTTTACAGCCTGATGTCCTTTTTGGCGATCTGTTGTTTCCGATTATCTCCCTTGGTGTTGCAATTATCTTATTTGAGGGCGCATTAACCCTTAATTTCAAAGAGATTAAAGAGCATGGTGTTATGGTGACGCGGCTTGTTACCTTAGGTACGGTGATCACTTGGGCCTGTATTGCTGTTGGCACCTTCTATTTACTCGATTTTGAATGGTCAATGGCTTTGCTATTTGGCGCATTAGTCGTTGTTACCGGACCGACGGTTATTGTTCCTATGCTCCGAAGCGTGAGGCCAAAAACTGAGCTTGCTAGTATTTTGCGCTGGGAAGGCATAGTTATCGACCCCATCGGCGCGCTACTTGCTGTATTAGTGTTTGAATATATAGCTGTAGCGGCAGATCCCACCACCCATGTATTGCACGCTTTGAGTGCCATGTTAGCCGTAGGGCTTGGCTTTGGTGTTTTAAGTGGTTATTTAGTTGGTCTAATACTGCGTAACAACTTAATGCCACATTACTTACGTAATACAGCCGTGCTGACCTTGATGCTAGCGGTTTTTGTTGGTTCTAATCTGTTACAGGAAGAGGCGGGTTTGCTGTCGGTGACAGTAATGGGAATTTGGTTAGCGAATATGAAAGGGGTTGATATCGCAGATATTCTTGAGTTTAAAGAGACCCTGACCGTATTACTTATTTCTGCGCTATTTATATTGCTTGCTGCAAGACTGAATGCTGATGCGCTGCTAAGCCTAGGCTGGGAGGGCTTAGCGCTACTCGCTGTGGTGATGTTGATTGCAAGGCCGTTGAGTATTTGGTGCTGCGGTGTGGGGACGTCTTTATCTAACGGTGATAAATGGTTCTTAAGTTGGGTAGCACCACGGGGTATTGTAGCCGCTGCTATCTCGTCTTTGTTTGCTATCAAGCTCGAAGCAATTGGTATTAAAGGCGCTGAGATGATTGTGCCTTTGGTGTTTTTGATTATTATCGGCACAGTTGTTATTCAGAGTTTAACGGCGGGACGATGGGCAAAAATGCTAGGAGTTACTGCAGACTCTTCTCAAGGCTTATTAATTTTCGGTGCATCTAGGTTTCCACGTGCATTGGCTAAAACCTTGCAGTCTAAGGGGGTCACAGTGCTGCTTGCTGATAATAACTGGGATAATGTTCGCTTAGCCCGTATGGATAACATTCCGGTATATTTTGGTAATCCTGCGTCAGAGCATGCCGAAAACCATATGAATATGGCAGGTATTGGTCGAGTACTGGTGATGTCACCATATAGGCAGCTTAACCCACTTGTCACTTTCTATTTTCAAGATGTATTTGGTAGTAAAAAGGTTTTTGGACTCAATAATGGTGAAATCGCAAGTGCAAGACATCAATTATCTGAATCTTACTTGGAGCGATTAAGTCTATTTGGTGATGGTGTCTCTTACTCTAAGCTTGCGAGTTTAATGGCCAAAGGTGCAAGCATTAAAGGTACTCGTCTAACTGAGAACTTTAATTACGCTATGTTTATGGAGCAATACAGCCAAACGGCTATTCCATTGATTTATCTGCAAGATAACAAGGTGAGGCTTATTAGTGGTGAAGGTGAACTTGAGATCCCGATAGGGGTTGAGCTTATTAGCTTAATTCCCGCTGATGCGCTAAAGTCAGACAGTAGCAATGACAACGCAGAAATAACGAGCTCGACTTCTATCGTTGAGGAGAGTAATGGAGTGAATATTTAGCGTATTCGTTTTAGTCAAAAATCGGTTATGTAGATTAGAGCCATCAATCTTGCTCGTCCTTCCTTTAAAGACCGAGCAAGTGTTGCTTTCTGGCTATATTGGTCAGTTTAGATCAGACATAGTAACTTGATTAGGTGAGAGTTAACCGATTTGAAAAATGATGCGTTAAATAAATTCTGCCTGTATAGCTATGTTCATCGCTAAAATGGGTGAACGTATGAACATAGCTGTAATTTATTTAATTAAATTTATTCACTTAAACTATTAGCATTATTGATTACATCTTGAACTGCTTAACAGTATCATTTAATGAATTTGACAAGTTTGTTAACTCTTCACACGACTTAACGGTATCCAACATTAACGTGTAATTTTCTTGAGAGATGCTATTAACTGCCAACATACTTGTATTGACTTGCTCTGTTGCAACGCTTTGCTGCTCGGTAGCACTAGCACTTTGGGTGTTCATGTCATTAATCTTGGTAATGGATCTCGTAATTTCTGAAAAAGTCCCGCCTGACTGACTGACTGGCAGAGTCGATGCTTGCAGTTAATAAGCTAGTACTTTGCTGCATACTATTAACGACATCTTTTGTACCTGTTTGAATACTTTCAATTAAAGAATGTATTTCAGTGGTCGATTCTTGTGTCCTTTGAGCTAGAACACGCACTTCGTCTGCAACCACTGCAAAACCTCGGCCCTGCTCACCGGCCCGAGCCGCTTCTATCGCTGCGTTTAGTGCCAGTAAGTTAGTTTGTTCAGCAACACCACCAATCACGTCGAGGATCTTACCGATATTGTTTGTCTCTTCTGCAAGACTGGTAATTTTTAAGGACGTTCGTTTGATTTCATCATTCAAATCACCAATATGCCCGATGGTATTCTGGATAACTCCATAGCCAGCCTCAGCTTCATCAACAGCATTTGTCGCGACATGGGAAGCATTAACGGTATTTTGCGACACTTCTTGTACGGCAAGCGATAACTGTTGCATGGCATCTGTTATCTGCTCTGTTTTATCTAGTTGATCTTTTGCGCCGGAGCCCGTTTTATCTAGCACGGAGTTTAAGTAGGTAGAAGCATCATTGAGTTTACTGCTGGTTTGCGCAATGTGTCCGATAATGTCCTTTAGATTATTTGAAACCGTTTGGATTGCTAATAGGAGTACGCCTGATTCATTCTTACCTTGTTGTCCTACATTAATATTTAAATTACCTGCAGCTAATTGTTTTGCATAGGATACGGCTTGTTGGATAGGGTTAATAATACTTACTGATGTGATATGAGCAAATATAAATACAAGTAGGATGACTATGATGCACCCCCATATGATGACCCTTGTTGCCATGGTAGCAGCACTCGCCGATTCGGCTTTTCTTTGCTCCATTAAACTAAGCTCAACATCAATGATTGCAGTCACTTTAGAGCGCAATTCATCCATGTATACTTTTCCCTGCTTTTTGTCTAGCACAGCATAGAGATCTGACATTGATTTGAATTGTGTTGATTGACGCGTTAATACAATAGCTTGTTTGGCGTAGTCATTTATCCATGAATCAATAGACTCAGCGAGCCTAGTTTCCTTTATATTGGAGTTTTGTTGGTCTATTACGTTTTTACCAGCTTGATATGGTTCCAGATAAGCTTCTTGTCGGTTGAGTAAAAAACCGCGTAAACCTGTTTCCATATTGACAATGGCATTTAGTAATGTGATATTTGATTTAGACGAGCCTAGCTTGTCTAATTCAGTCCTTATGGAATCCATTTGTTGCTTGCCGATACCAGAATTAATTGCTTAAGCTGTGTATTAATTTGTTCACCACTTCGGATATTTTTACGCAGTGAAATAATCGATTCGGCATATTTCCCCCATAACATTGATTGTTGTGCAACTCCATCATAGCGTTCTTGCTGAGAAGGATTGTCTGAAGTTAACAACTTTGCAGCTTTAAAAAATGTTTGAAAGTCTTCCCTACCTGAGAAATAGGGCTCTAGGTACTCAGTTTCTCCAGTTATGGCATACCCTCTAATCCCAGTTTCTTGGTTGACCATTGAATTGACGAGGCCATTGGTTTGAGCTATTACCTCTTCAGTGTGGTCTACCCAATGTGCGGTTGTTTCCATGGTTGATATTGATTTGTATACAACAATATTGAATACAATCAGAATGGTGCAAATGATAATATTACTACCGAGTAATCTTGCCTTTATCGAAATATCGCTTAAATCCATGTAATTCACCATCATTGTCCGTAATAAAGCAAGTGTAGGGTATCGGGCGACTGTGTGCATATTTTGTTAATGAGAGAGTACTCTAATGACGTTTCCTCGTTATTAGGTTGATGCTGTGCTTGCATAAACTTTAGTTCCTTTAACTCGATGCTGTGTTAATTGCAGATTATTAATTTGATGAAAGTGATGATCTCATATGGGGGGCTAATATTTAAATTGGTAAAGAGTCGTCATTCAGACAAGCTTATGCAGCGAAGGCTAAGTCATTTTTTTCTAGTCTCGATGGGCATGACTCGTACTTGATACTCTCTTCATTGATTGAAAAAACAACATACAGGCTCTTTTATTTGTAAAACCTAAATAAGTTTGTCCGAAATCACATTTCTGTACAGTTCACTTCCCTATACTGCGCGGCCTTTACTGGGTTCTGCTAGTTTTTCATCCATCCTTTGGAGATAAACTCCCTATCTTATGTTGCCTATTTTGCTTGAGTCGATATTTTCGATGGCAATACGGTGCGGCTATATGATGAGGCGATGTGATTTTAGCTATGTAAACAGAACTCTTAAAAGGTCATATAAGAACCGTCTAAGGAGATGTCCATAATGGACTCTGTAATTAACAAAACTGAAAATACCTCGGCACAACTCAAGGTAAAGTCAAGCTGGAACAAAAGCGATACTCTATGGGTATTAGGGCTATATGGCACAGCTGTAGGGGCAGGCACGCTTTTTCTACCGATTAATGCGGCTCAAGGCGGATTGATCCCTCTTATTCTTATGGCACTATTGGCACTGCCAATGACCTTCTTTGCTCATCGTGGTTTAACTCGATTCGTGCTATCGGGTTCAAATCCAGACGCTGGGATCACAGAAGTGGTAGAGGAGCATTTTGGCGTAGGTATGGGTAAGGTTATTACCTTACTTTATTTCTTTGCCATTTATCCGATTTTACTTGTTTACAGTGTTGCACTTACCAATACTGTTGAAAGCTTTATGCAGCATCAGTTGAGTATTACTCCGCCTAACCGCGCAACATTAGCCTTAATCTTGATTATTGGCCTGATTGCCGTGGTTCGTTTAGGTGAGCAGTTAATTATCAAAGCGATGAGTGTGTTGGTTTTCCCATTCGTAGCCGTGCTTTTGCTGCTTTCTGTTTACCTAATTCCATACTGGAACACGTCAATATTTAGCAATGTGATGCCAGCTGAAGGTGGGATCAGCACTATCTTAATGGCCTTGTGGTTGATATTGCCAGTGATGGTATTTTCATTTAACCACTCACCTGTTATTTCCTCATTCGCTGTCGATCGTCGAAAGTTTCACGGCGATAATGCTGAAAAACAGTGTTCACGGATCTTAGCTTTTAGCCATATTCTTATGGTTGTGACCGTGATGTTTTTCGTGTTTAGTTGCGTGTTTAGCCTATCGCCAGCAAACTTAGCTGAGGCGAAAGCACAAAATGTGTCGATATTGACATATCTAGCAAACCATTTTGATACACCTATTATTGCTTACGTTGCGCCAATCGTTGCGATTATCGCAATCACTAAGTCTTTCTTTGGTCACTATATCGGTGCCAGTGAAGGTTTTAATGGTCTGATTATCAAGGCAGCACGCGGCAAGGGAAAAGAGGTCAATCCTGTTATTCTAAACCGCTTTACCGCAGGTTTTATGCTTGTGACCACTTGGGCCGTAGCAACGATTAACCCTAATATTTTAGGAATGATTGAAAGCCTAGGCGGACCAATCATCGCGTTGTTACTGTTTATCATGCCTATGTACGCCATCATGAAAGTACCGGCGATGAAGCAATATTCCGGCGCCATAAGCAATGTTTTTGTGGTGATAATCGGACTGGTATCTATATCTGCCATCTTTTATTCATTGGTGCAGTAAAACGACAAAGAGAGCAAGAACTGATGTTTTTGCTCTCTTAATTGGTAGTTCTCTTTATCGATATCGCTCCTTACCAATAGTATTGGTGCTTACCTCCTAAGATACCGCTCCCTATAAAGTTGGGTTTAACCAAACCTTTATCATTTACTAATTCTTTGCGTACTGCTTATCGGCCTGGTTTGTTGGTTTTAAGTTCAGCTTTAATAAAAACGATAGTGCTGTGCCTTTTTGTTGAATGAATGGGACAGTCTTTGCAGGCTATTAAATGGTCAGTTAGACAGGTTTAGATTTATAAGTAACTCAACTTATTATTAGAGTTAGTCATATTTTTTCCTTTGCCATCGCAGAGGAAGCTTCCTTATTGATAGTAAGCGTCAGCTTGATCGTTGAGCGAATATTTGGTGCTGTAGTCTTTTATTATCTAGCTGATCTATAATGACTTAATAGGTTGTCTCTGAACGTTAAAACTAATGTGCTGGCTATCAGCCGGTCCTTTTCTAGATGGGCACTTAGTTCTCTTTTTCAGTAAGTAATCAGCCAAACGCTTCTATAACAACCAATTAAATAAAACTCTTGTCGTTGCAGCTTTGCTTGAGCTGTAGTTTGCGTTCAGCTTCCGTTCATCTCCACACAGGCCTACTAGCGCCATCAGCGAATAATCACTGAAACTTACTCACTTATGGGGAAGTGCAAAACTTCAATAAGTGGAATTAACTAAAGGTTGGAGCTAGGAGATATTTATGCATTGCCCCTCAAAAATATTGTTACTTGTCGCGATAACTGGATTGTCAACACCTGCCTTGGCCAATGCACCTAAGTCTGATGTTATGCCTACAGAGGAGCAAGTCGATATAGGGCTGAAGAACTTCGGCTATTTGACCGGTTTAGCACTTGGTTGTGTGGCCGCAGAGCAAAGTGCGCAATTAGAAGCTGAGGCTATGAATATTAATAGCGAAATCAGCCGTACTTTAGGCGGCAACAGAGCTTTTCTCTATGCTGCTAGCTTTGGTTACGGTAGCAATATTGAACTCAATGAGCAGGAGTGCACAGAAGCGCTGATAAATTTTGAAAAACGTGCCGCTGCATTTCAACAAGATACGAGAGGTGAGAAATGAAACAAGGTCTGACACTCGCCCTGACAGTATTGATGGTTGCAGGTCTTGGGAGCTTTGATGCCAATGCTGGTCGCTATGAAGTGCGCAAAGAGATCCGTGAAGGGATCCGCGAAGTCAACCGTGAAAAGCGTGAAGCTGCCCGTGAAGTTTTACGTTGTAAAACCCGCAAATGTGCCAAGCGTGAAATTCGGGAAGGTTACCGAGAGGTCGCTAGAGAAAAACGCGAAGCACGCCGTGAAATCCGTCATGCACTGCATGATAACCGCCATGACCGATGGAAAAATAACAAAAATAATTTCCTGACAGGCGTATTGGTGGGTGGGGCTATTATTGGAGCAGCAACTGCAATAGCTAACGATAACGACTGAGTTTATAGCCGCCAAATACCAGTTGACCCCGGTTTATTAGCGGGGATGCCATCTTGCCATCAACAAGGTTAGTTGATGTTGTTATAAGAACACCAGTCACCCAAAGCTAGAGTGAAATCACACCGGATGTCGAAAAGTCACCATAAGCAACTACACTAATTAACCCAAGGGTCCAACATATTGTGTTTAATCCTTTTGAAGGGGTTCATTAGACAATGGAGAAGGTTTATGGCTGGCAAAAAATGCCCTGTGATGCATGGCGGCGCAACTGAAATCAGTATGTCGAATATGGAGTGGTGGCCTAAGGCGCTCAATCTCGATATTTTACATCAGCACGATAGTAAGACTAATCCTATGGGAGCAGGCTTTAACTATCGAGAGCAGGTTAAGTTACTTGATGTCCAAACACTTAAGAAAGACCTACACGCATTGATGACAGACAGTCAGCCTTGGTGGCCTGCAGATTGGGGGCATTATGGCGGACTGATGATCCGCTTGTCTTGGCATGCCGCAGGGACATACCGTACCGCTGATGGACGAGGGGGGGCGGGGCGAGGAAACCAACGTTTTGCGCCGCTTAATTCCTGGCCTGACAATGTTAATTTGGACAAAGCGCGTCGTTTACTATGGCCAATAAAAAAGAAGTATGGCAACAAGCTGAGTTGGGCTGACTTGATTGCTTATGCGGGCACAATTGCTTATGAATCTATGGGCCTTAAAACCTATGGTTTTGCCTTTGGCCGTGAAGATATTTGGCATCCTGAAAAAGATATCTACTGGGGAGCAGAAAAGGAGTGGCTAGCGCCTAGCGGCAGCGAAGGGAGTCGATACTCCGGTGAGCGCGATCTTGAAAACCCATTAGCTTCAGTAATGATGGGACTTATCTACGTTAATCCAGAGGGCGTAGATGGTCATCCCGACCCACTTCAAACGGCTAAAGATGTTCGCGTGACCTTTAGTCGTATGGCGATGAACGATGAAGAAACTGTAGCGTTAACGGCTGGTGGCCATACAGTAGGAAAATGCCACGGTAATGGAGATGCAGAGTTGTTAGGGTCAGTGCCTGAGGGAGCTGATATTAAAGAGCAAGGCCTAGGTTGGATAAATAACAGCAAACGTGGCATCGGCCGTGACACCGTATCGAGCGGACTTGAGGGGGCGTGGACTACGCATCCTACTCAATGGGATAACGGCTACTTTACCTTGCTACTTAATCATGAGTGGCAGCTGAATAAAAGTCCTGCAGGAGCTTGGCAGTGGGAGCCGATAAACATTAAAGAAGAAGACAAGCCTGTTGATGTTGAGGATTTAACTCGCCGTTATAACCCGATTATGACCGATGCAGATATGGCCATGAAGTTGGATCCCGATTACCAAAAAATTTCTGCACATTTTTATAAGGACCCAGCATACTTTTCTGCTGTCTTTGCGAAAGCATGGTTTAAGCTAACCCACCGTGATATGGGCCCTAAAACAAGGTATATCGGCCCAGATGTGCCGACTGAAGACTTACTATGGCAAGATCCTGTCCCACAAGGGAGGAGCGATTACGATGTTGAGGCGATTAAGGCACAAATTGCAGCAAGTGGACTGAGTGTCAGCGATATGGTTACTACTGCTTGGGATAGCGCGAGAACATTTAGGGGCTCAGATCTTCGCGGTGGGGCGAATGGCGCAAGGATCCGTCTTGCGCCACAAAGAGACTGGCAAGGTAACGAGCCAGAAAGGCTCAATAGAGTACTGGACGTGCTTGAACCTATTGCTGCGAAAAGTGGCGTTAGTGTGGCAGATGTGATTGTGCTTGCAGGTAACTTGGGCGTTGAACAAGCTGCTAAAGCGGCTGGATATGTTACCAAGGTGCCGTTTTGCCCAGGCCGTGGCGACGCTAGCGAAGATATGACCGATGTAGAATCTTTCAATGTATTAGAGCCGCTTCATGATGGTTATCGTAATTGGCTAAAGAAAGAGTATGCCGTTAGTGCTGAAGAGTTGATGCTTGATCAAACACAGCTACTTGGGCTCACAGCACAAGAGATGACAGTGCTCCTTGGAGGGATGCGAGTAATGGGGACCAATTATGCTGGTACCATCCACGGGCTTCTCACTGAGCGTGAAGGAACACTGACAAATGACTTCTTTGTTAATCTGACTGACATGAACAATACGTGGCAACCAGCAGGTCATAATCTGTATGAGATCTGCGAACGTGAAACAGGGCAGGTTAAGTGGACAGCCACTCGGGTAGACCTTGTGTTTGGTTCTAACTCAATTCTTCGGGCCTATGCCGAGGTCTATGCTCAAGATGATAATCAGCAAAAGTTGGTGGAGGATTTTGTTGCAGTGTGGACTAAGGTGATGAATGCAGATCGCTTCGATTTGAATTAGAGCTTCTATTTGCTTACTTAATACCGAGCAGGGTAAATATTTGGCCGCTAAGCGAGAGTTTAGCGGCCAAATGTTATTTTGATTGATATAACGCCCGCAGAGTTAGCCAATACCTGTTACTACGCACATGCTTTTCTGTGAACATGTTTTGTTAGCTGAGATTAGTGTTAGTGATATGATTCAATACTACGTTCTGTGACAGACATAGTATCTGTAATGATATTTATGGATAAACATAGGCTTTATAACACACTTTTTAATGTAATCAAGGAGTAAGGTATTAGTTAATTACTAACCTGAAGCTCAGGTAAATTCAGCATTACAAGGTGAGCTATGTCATTTGCCGATCTACGTTTAAGTTTCGCATCACAAAGTCTTGATTTTGTTATTCAGCATACCATTACGCATTCACTTAGCCTTGCAGGTGCAACTGCGCTCCCTAGCGTACAGTCATCAGTAGGTATTCCTCAAGAGCAGCATATCGAAACCCTTTATATTCATATTCCTTTTTGCCATACACTTTGTCGTTTCTGCTCATTCCATAAGATTAAATATAACCAAGAAAAAGCCTTAGAATATTTCCAGGCTTTACGAAAAGAAATACGCCGGGTGATTGAGGGCGGTCTTCGTTTTAATCGGGTATATATTGGTGGTGGTACAACGACGATATTGGAAGATGAATTAGTTAAGACCATAGAGTTAATTAAAAGCTTAACCACTGTCCGTGAAGTCTCTTGTGAGACTGACCCTAGCTATTTTAGAACGGGTCATCCTGAAGTACTAAAGGGCTTAGTAGATCGAATGTCTATTGGATTACAGAGCTTTGACGATAACATATTAAAAGCCAGTGGCCGATTTGAAAAGTTTGGTTCAGGCGATGAACAAGAAATAGATATTAGACGCGGTATAGAGCTGTTTCCCACGGTTAATGTGGACTTGATGTACGGATTTAAAGGCCAAACTCCCGATAGTGTCATAACAGATATTAAGAGGATGATCCAATTGGAACCTGACCAAATCACTACCTATCCGTTGACGATAGGAATAGGTAAAAGCCGCAAAAAGTCCCAATGTTTAGCGGGTGAGCCTAAAGATCTTTTATCACAGTTTTTGGCTGTTAAGCAGGTGATGTCAGAACGCTATATGATGGATTTTCCGTGGACTTACAGCCGTAATTTTGGTCAAGCCGTTGAGAACAAGTATGTGTTAGACGGTGAAAACTGCTTTGGCGTAGGCTCGGGTGCATTTGGTCGCTTTGGCGAGCAATTCCAGATATCAAGCTTTAGTATAGATAAATATATTCACTTGATTAATCAAGGTGGTGTAGGGACAAGCCATCATAAAATACTTAGCTTAAAATCGATAAATCAGCATCATTTAATGATAATGATGGGCAAGGGTCACTTAGATAACGCGCTGTTTAAAGCACATACAGGTAAGAGCTTGTGGCAAGCTTTTCCTGTTGAGCTCACTTATCTTTTAGCTGCTGGCGCGCTAATTAAGCAAGGGGATAGTTATTTGACTACCGAGGCAGGGCAATTTATTGCGTTAAAAATGTTTAGTGGTTTTTTAGCTGGAATGGATTATTTACGTGAGCAAGCAATTGAGTTAGCCGCGTAATGTTTACTAGTGGTTTAACCTTCTGTTTTGGCTCTGAGTAGATCAAATTCTTATACTGATTGGTATTAAATGAAAAAGGCTTAAGTGAATACTTAAGCCTTTTATTACGCACTTCTGCTTGTTAATTAAGCTGCTTGCACCTCTTTAGTGTAATCAAGCGTGCGAGCTTTTAACTCTTCAGGGTCAAAATCATCGACATTGATTGACTTCATACGGCCAATTTCAGCTCGCTGAAGTAGTGCGACTTCTTCTTCACTTAACACGCCAAGCGCTTTACCTTCTGCGGCTATTTTATCTAACCACATAAAGGGTAGGCGTTTACCTGCGGCCTTACAGACTTTGTCGTAGATTGGCTCTGATGCCAAGATATCTTTAAAGGTTTCTTCCTGAATACCTACAGCGTTATGCTCGGTTGGCGTCCAGTATTGCCCTTTACCCAGGCGGTCACGGCTGGCACAAGGAGTTTGCATGATCTTAGCAACCTTATGGTCTAGCACATCACTTGGGCGTTTAAGTGGGCGACCAAATGGGAAGATGACTCCACGAAGAACAATACCAAGCCCCATTGGGAAGTTATCTAAAAGTTCATCGAGTGAAGACTGTAACTTGTAGAGCGAGTCTTCGACTGCCCACTGTACTAATGGTAGATCCTCTGTGAGTCGACCTTCATCTTCGTAGCGTTTAAGGGTCGCCGATGCTAAATACAGCTGGCTGAGTAGATCGCCAAGACGGGCAGATATGCGCTCTTTACGTTTAAGGTTGCCACCAAGAGTTGCCATAGCAAGATCCGATAATAGCGCTAAGTTAGCACTGAAGCGGTTCATTTGTTGATAGTAACGCTTAGTTTTATCCGAATAAGGCGCGTTAGAGAAGCGGCTAGAGGTTAAACCCATCCATAAGCTACGCACTAAGTTGCTGGTGGTAAATCCGATATGGCCAAAGATAGCCGCATCAAAGTCACGTAGTCCCTTGTTCACATCTGGATCAAACGCCGATTCCATTTCGGCTAGTACATATGGGTGACAACGAATGGCACCTTGACCATAGATGATCATCGAGCGAGTAAGAATATTGGCTCCCTCAACGGTAATAGCGATAGGTGCAGCCTGATAACCACGACCAAGATAGTTATTTGGGCCCAGACACACCCCTTTACCACCATGAATGTCCATGGCATCAATAACACATCTTTGCATTCTGTCAGTAAGATGGTATTTCACAATGGCAGAGATAACTGATGGCTTTTCACCCAGATCGATACCGGTTGTGGTCAGTGTAGTTACTGCATCCATTAGATAGGCGTTACCACCTATTCTAGCCATCGGCTCTTCGATGCCTTCTAGCTTGCCGATAGGTAGCTTGAACTGGCGACGAATGCGAGCGTAAGCGCCGGTTGCAACTGCTGCTGTCTTAATGCCGCCAGCCGAATTTGACGGTAGTGTGATACCACGTCCAACCGATAGGCATTCAACTAGCATTCTCCAACCTTGGCCAGCCATTTCTGCGCCACCAATAATGAAGCTAAGTGGTACAAACACTTCATTACCGCGTGTAGGACCATTTTGGAACATACAGTTTAATGGAAAGTGGCGACGGCCAGTTTCAACACCTTCAATGTCGGTAGGAATAAGTGCACAGGTAATGCCTAAATCTTCTTGGTTACCCAGTAATTGGTCAGGGTCGCGAAGCTTAAATGCAAGACCAAGAACTGTAGCGACTGGTGCAAGAGTAATGTAACGCTTGTTCCAAGTCAGTTTCATGCCGAGTACTTCTTCGCCTTGCCATTCTCCTTTACACACAATACCAAAATCAGGAATGGCGCCAGCATCACTACCCGCTTCTGGGCTGGTTAAAGCAAAACATGGAACTTCAAGTCCTTGAGCAAGGCGGGGCAGGTAATGGTCTTGCTGAGCTTTGGTTCCATAATGTTGCAGTAGCTCACCAGGTCCTAATGAGTTAGGAACACCAACAGTTGATGCTAACTCGCTGCTAAGGCCTGCAAGCTTTTGTAATACGCGTGATTGTGCATAGGCAGAATACTCTAAGCCGCCATATTTCTTTTTAATGATCATCGCAAAGAAGCCATGATCTTTAAGGTATTGCCAGATCTCTTCTGGTAAATCGCCTAACTCATGAGAGACTTGATGCTGGTTTAACATACGGCAAACTTCTTCAACAGGGCCGTCTAGGAAAGCTTGCTCTTCAGCACTTAACGTAGCTTTTGGATAGTTATGAAGCTTGCTCCAGTCGGGCTTTCCTGCAAATAGGTCAGCCTCCCACCAAGTGGTTCCCGCTTCAATGGCTTCTTTTTCTGTTGAAGACATCTCAGGCATAATGCCACGGTACATCTTAAGGAGTGGACGAGTGATAACATTTTGTCTAAACGAGCTGATGTTAAGAGGTAAGGCAATGACAAGAAATACTACCCAGAGTAATGGGCTTAAGCTGGCGGCGCCGGTTCCGATTGCTAACACAATCGCGGTGCCTAAGGTGGCGGTTAAAAGTGAGACTCTTAGATAGGCTAAAGCACCAATCGTAAAAATCATCGCCAAGATCCAAAGTAGGGTAGTCACTGTAATTCTCCTTTTATGTGTGACCGATAGTTTACCTAAAGGCACTTATTTTTAGCTCTACCTCACAATTATAGCGTGTGGTCAGACCTGTGTTTCATAAAATTTATACGTTCGTTAATTTTAATACAAGTAGTTTTCAAACAAATGTTTAATTTTTTGTATGCAGTCAAGCATTCCACAATGGCTGGCAAGTGGTTAGAATAGCGTTATTAACGATGTAGCAGATTGAACGGGATAAAGATTAATGTGCGAGTTGCTGGCCATGAGTGCCAATGTTCCGACTGATATAGTATTTAGTTTTACTGGCTTAGCACAAAGAGGTGGAGTCACAGGACCTCATGTGGATGGTTGGGGGATCACCTTTTACGAAGGTAAGGGTAATCGCACCTTTAAGGATGCTCGCCCTAGTAGCGAGTCACATATTGCTCAGTTAATTAAATCTTATCCGATTAAGAGTGAAGTGGTAGTAAGCCATATTCGTCAAGCAAACCGTGGCTGTGTATCTCTGGAGAACACTCATCCGTTTACAAGAGAGCTTTGGGGCCAGTATTGGACCTATGCTCACAACGGACAGCTCAGTGATTACCAAGACAAGTTTGTGTCTAAACGTTTTGCTGCAGTAGGGGATACAGACAGTGAAATGGCTTTTTGCTGGATTATGGATCAAGTTGTAAATCAATTTGGTGATAAAGCACCTGATGATAGGTTGGCTGTTTATCAGTATATATCGACCCTTGCAGATGAGATCCGCGCCTTAGGTGTTTTCAATATGATCTTAAGTGATGGCGAGCATTTAATGAGTTATTGCAGTAATAACCTTTGCTACATCACTCGTCGCGCCCCTTTTGGCAAGGCAAAGTTGATTGATACCGATGTGGTAATTGACTTTAATCAAGAGACGACACCCAATGATGTGGTCACAGTGATTGCCACTCGACCGTTAACTAAAAATGAGCAGTGGAATGTGCTGACACCCGGTGAGTGGAAACTGTTTAAAAAAGGCGAGTTGGTGAGTTCATCAAAGAGTTAAATGCTGGCAGAATAAATCTAAAAGCTCGCAAGGGTTAACTTTGCGAGCTTTTTAACACCATTTAATAAGCTCAGCCTTCTTCGTTATTAACCTTATCATCAACCAGTGCCTGCTCTGTGGTTGGTGGTGTCTCTTTACTACTCTGATCAAAATGATAATTAAGCAGTTTAATATCTAGTTGCTTACTGCCTTTTTCAAAGTGAGTTAAGCGTATTGGCAGGTAACTAAGGTCCGGCGCCATCCAAAAGAAGGTTTGACGCTTTTTACTATCACGGATGACCTCAAACTTGATGGTTTGATAGCTACCACTTTCGATGTTTACTCGCTCTTTTGCCACGATTTTAAAGGCATAGTCATCGACTTCTCCCTCTTTTACCATGGTGTAATGTAGCTCATCCTTATGGGCTTGCATATCGAGTCTAAATTGAAGCTGCACCATCAGTGGGTCAAACAGTTCACTGTCGTAAGGTAATGTTGCACGCTCATCTTTATAGCGGCTGTGAACCACATTTTGCCCTTTAGCAAAGGCGGCTTGCTCTCTAAAACTTGGGCCTGTGCCGGTTCGTTCGACCGAGTAGCGCATAGGAACCAGCTGATTAGCTCCCTCTAAGGTAAATTCGCTACGGATGTGGCGTTTATCTGACAGCATTAATAGCCCTACATCACTATCGAAGCGATACTGAAAGAAATTGTCTTGTGGAGTCTCGAGAATATAGCGAGCACGCCCAAGCTCTATACTGCCGTAATTGACTTGATACTCGGCAGTATGTGGAGTTAACACTGTGACGTCAGCAAGCGTTGAGCTGCTTGCAACTAACAGGCTGATAGTGAATAGAGTCGGTAACTTTTTAGGCAAATAAAACTCCTTAATAGCTTTCTAATACGGCAAGGAAAGCACTAACGTTGCAATATCGGGTTGCCACTCATAGTCTGACAGCTTAATTCTGCCTCGGTTCACTGTAACACCTTCTGTACGTAAGATTTGCATCTGCTCTATAAAGGGCTGCGTATGCTCTGCAAAAGAAATTTTGCCCTGGCTATTGATGACTCTATGCCAAGGTAGATCCATCTCAGCTGGAGCCGCGCGTAATGCTTTAGAGACTAAACGCGCTCGACCGGGCAAGCCTGCTAAGTCTGCTACCTTACCGTAAGAATAGACCTTACCTTTAGGGATCATGGCCACAATGTGCCATATTCTCGCCATAGGTGAAGATTCACTATTCATTTGCATAATTACTGTTCCTTTTATTACGGTAGTTTTTAACCTTGATAATATCAACTCTTTGGTTCATTTGTATTCGCACTAAGGCTTTTTTGGATACTAGTGTTACCTAATTGTTTCTACCTGCAGTTTGTGGTTAGCTGCTTGTAATATATGGTAAAAACCCTTGCTGAGACTTGGCGCTAAAGTAATAATAGCGCTTTTTTAGCGGTATCTATAATGTCAGTAAAGGCGTTAACACCATTCGTAGGCTCCCTGTTATTCCTCTCCACGGTCCTAGTTCCTAGTTATGCTAATGATTTTAGGCATATTGCTGACCCGTTAAATCTTAACGACTCTCTGTATGTGGGCTTCGATGGCGATGTATTCAAATTGGGCGGTAGTTTTGCTACTAGCCATCAAAAATTTTCAGCCAATACTAATTTAGGCGGCGATAAGTGGCATATGGGTTACTTATATTCGACGCAAGAAGTAAATGTAAGAGCTTCAGTACAGCATGCTAAGACTGACTCTCCGCACGGCAAAGCGAGTTATTATCAATTTCAGCTCGGTTTGATGACTGAACATCAAGGATGGTTTGCGACACAGGTGTTTACCGAAGTCGCAGTGAATCATCTGGCTGTTAAGTCTTATACAGACAGTACTGCAGCGAATGTAAATATGACTGTGCTTAAGCCTTTGTCGGAGCATTGGTACAGTGAGTTTTATGCTCAAGGTAATTTGGGCATCGATGGCGTAGAGCGTTATGAGGCTAAAAGTTGGTTAGCCCTAGGTTATTTGATTAATCCGCAGTGGTCTTGGACGGTTCGTTATCAGTATGATTGGGAGAAGCTAGAACAATTTGAGGATGAAGACACTCAGTGGGTATTTGCAATACGCTCACAATTTTAGTTATTAGTTCGCCATTACACTGATTGTTATGCGTACTCGCGATTCAATCTCAGTTGGGAAAAAAACAGCCCGTGTAAGTATGCTTACGCGGGCTGTTTATATGAACTGTTTATATAGTATGGACTTAATTATCTAAAGAGCAGGCTTATCTTTTCAGATCTTGATTAGCTCTTTAAGCTAGTCCGTGATGCTAGCTCTGTCACTTAGCCCTTTAACATAGCCCTTCAACTTAGCTCGCTTGGGCTAGCGTTGCATCGGTATCGTTATCCGCCTGTGGCGTAGTACCAAACTTGTGGAACATCACCAGACCAAATGCAGTTAATAAGCCAAAGCCACCAATGATGTACCACATCATATCTGGACGACCCGCGCCTTTAGCTACTTCTGCATATAGGTAACCAGACAGAGGTCCTGCTAATAAGAAGCCAATTGCCGAAGAGACGAAGTAATAGCCCATAAACATAGCCTTTTTATCATTAGGTGCAAAGCTTGCGACATACTCTTGGCTCTTAGGTGAAGCAACCATTTCACCAATGGAGAATACTAAAATAGAGGTCAGCACCATGGCTCCGCCCATGATCGCACCATGAGCAATACCACCAATGGCTGTACCGATAGCGAGAATAATCGTGCCACCCACTAAAACAGGCAATGCTTGGAAGCGCTCTACGAAGCGGCTAATAAATAACTGCATCACAACAATCGATAGGAAGTTAAGTCCGATAAGGTACTCAGGATTAACTTGGCGATATTCGCTAGCCCAAGTTTGAGCGTACTGGGCTGCAGCTGTTGGCGTTTGGGTTATAGCGGCAAAAGCTTGACTGATTTCAGCCGTTGGCACCATCACCTTAGTATGCACCAACTCAAAATATGCTTGTTTTACATTAAGTGTACCTGCAGCAACTTCGTGGCTTAGACGTGTCATTTCGGATTGTAATAGACTGACATCGACAGGAGCAAAGAACTGCTGTAAGTCAGGGTAGCCAGCCAACATCATGACTAAATCTGATGTATCGACAAAGTCTCGAATATAGATAGGTAAGGTTATAAAAATCTGTTGATAAACCATCCACATACCAGAGAGGATGAGTAGATAAATAACGAATGGTTTATTACCTAGACTGATCTTTTGTGCGTACCAAGGCGCTTGCTTACTAGATGAGGCTAACTTGTCCCAAATAATATGGGCTGTGAACCAAACAGCGTAGATGATTAAGGTGGTTTCACCTGTGATCCATTTCGCGCCGTAAGACATTAAGATGATTAAGGTACCGAAGAATAAAATAGCAAAGCGTGCATTACCTAACACTTGCTGGATATCTTGGAATACCGCTTTAAGAGGCTTTCCTTTTTGTTGATTCTGATCCGTTGGTTCTTTATAGAAGAAGTAAGCTGGAATGAAGTTAACCGCAATCCAGAATGCAGACATGATAAATACCCAATCCCAACTTATTGCTCTAACATAACCTGCGATAAAAGGCCCCAAGAAGCCGCCGATATTGACCATCATATAGAAGATCCCGAAGCCTAAGCCGCGGTTTGTATCATCTGTTGTTCGCGCCACAGTGCCAGTAACGACAGGTTTAAAGCAGGCGGCACCCACCGCGACGCCCATAAAGGCGACAAAGAAGCCCATAAAGGTATCGACTTGTCCCAATAAGTAATAACTTGGACACATGATGGCGTAGGCGACGAGGAACATTCTTCGGTAGCCATAGCGGTCGGCAAGGGCGCCAGTGAGAACAGGAAATAGATAGAGAAAGAAGGGGATCATACCTTGCAATAAGCCACGCTCTTGTTCAGAGAACCCTAAGCCACCTTGATTTTGTGGCGAGGTCATGTAAAGCGAAGATAGGGCAAAAAAGCCATACCAGGCAAGGCGTTCAAAGATCTCCATGGTATTGGCTACAAAGAATGTAGGGGGCAACGCAGTGCGTCCTGCTTGAGTCATATTATTATCCGTATATTTTATACATTTTAAATCATGCTATCACATGTTGTAAAAAAGTGGAGATTATTGTGCAAAATGGAAGCGTTAAAGTTGCTCAATTGTCTGCAAACTGACTTAGCGAGTAAAAAGGTCATGCCCGCGGTATTTAAAGGAGTGCTTTAAATTGAAGAAGAAAAATGACTTAAATGCCTGCCAGAGTTGCCTTTGCGCCTGATTCGGTCATAATAGCGCGAATTTTTTAGTTTACTTTTAGTGTGATTATAATATGGCAGTGTTAGACATTTTAACGATCCCCGATGAGCGCCTAAAGCGTAAAGCGGTTCCGGTAACAGATATTGAATCTGTACAAAGCTTTATCGATGATTTGATTGAGACTATGTATGACACCGACGATGGTATCGGTTTAGCTGCAACTCAAGTTGGCAGCTTGCATGCCATTTTGGTTATCGACCTGTCTGACGAGCGAGATCAACCAATGGTATTGATTAACCCTGAGATCATTGAGTCTCGTGGTGAATATCAAGGTGAAGAGGGTTGTTTATCTATTCCTGGTTATCGCGCTAAGGTCAATCGTCATGAAGGCGTTAAGGTCAGCGCTTTAGATCGCCAAGGTAAAGCATTTGAAATCGATACAGATGAATTCTTAGCTATCGTTTTACAGCATGAAATGGATCACCTTAATGGTGTGGTGTTTACTGACCATCTTTCTATGCTAAAGCAGCAGGTTGCTTTAAAGAAAGTAAAGAAGTACAAATAGGCTATCAATTTTAGCGTCTAGTTATTGATATATGGCTTTTAAGCCGTTGATGTCAATAATAGATCAAATAAAGCGTCCCTTATAAAAGCGTCCCATATAAGAGGGGCGCTTTTTGGCTTTAAGCCTATTATACTCTCGTCGTAATTTAATTTTGAGTCAGTTCTGTGCAAGTCATATTATTAACCCATGAACGTGAAGCTACGCGTCCGACGAATACCGGTAACCTCGCTGTTAAACTGTTTCCTAACTATTGCCAGCGAGTGATGTGGTCACGTGTCGCGCCTTCAGCTGAGTTGTTAGCTAAGCTGCAGCAAGCCGACACTGCGCTGTTGTTCCCAGAAGACGACACTGACGATACTCAAGTTAGCTCTGAACAGAGTATGAACAAAATTCAGCAGCTGTCACAACGAGAGCATAAATTTAAGTCGCTGCCGAAAACTTTGGTGATTTTGGATGCGACTTGGCAAGAAGCGCGCAAGATGCTGCGCCAAAGCCCATACTTGAAAACGGCGAAAACCTTTTCTTTAACCCATAGTCCCGAGTCGCAGTTTAATTTACGACGTAATCAAATTGAGGGCGGCTTGTGCACGATTGAATGCATTATTGAACTGTTTAAGCTGGCTAATAAACAAGATGAAGCTGAGCGACTTAATGCAGCATTTAAAGCATTCTGTCAGTGAGTAGACTTAAGCTGTAATATTACACTCAGAATAATGGCTAAAACAAAAAGGCACTTTGAGTGCCTTTTTATATAATGATTGACCTATCCTAACTATTGCCCTTCATTGTTGACTAACTAAATCACGGTTAGATAGATACAAAGGAAGTGGCAAATTGCTCCACCTAATACAAATAAGTGCCAAATCGCGTGATTAAAAGGGATGCGTTTAGCCACATAAAAAATAACCCCTAAGCTATAAAATAACCCGCCACCGAGTAACAGATTAAAACCCAGATCAGACATATTGGCTATAAGCTCTTTCATCACAGTCACACATAGCCAACCCATCACTAAATACAACACCAGACTGAAAGCTTTAAAACGTCCAATAAATAGGGTTTTAAATAATACTCCCCCAATAGCTAACGACCAGATGGCAATTAATACAAGATTGGCATCACTACTATTTAAGCTAATCAACATTAGCGGCGTGTACGTACCCGCTATCAATAGATAGATGGCGCAGTGGTCGGCAATTTTAAGTCTGTGTTTCAATAAAGGAGATGTGGCGCTGTGGTATAGGGTTGAGCACAGAAAAAGTAAGATAATGCTACTGCAGTAAATAACTACACCTGTTAATTGAATAAAACTTAAGTGATCGTAGCCCTTTAGCAAACACAGAATAAGCCCGACAATACCGACAATGACGCCCATACCATGGCTGATGCTGTTAGCAAGCTCTTCTCTAGCACAGTAGCTAGCTTCTGTTATCTGCTTACCTTTAGGATGAGATCCTTGACTGTCTGAAACTGTCACTTGTTCTACTGCCATCGTATAAAAGACTTCTGGTTAGACCACAATTAAGGGCAGTGTAACAGCTTTGAATTGAAAAGCTAGAGTTTAAGCGAACACGTGTACGCTAAGTTTTTGATTGAAACTCACAGCAGCTTGCTAGCGATAGGTAACTTATGTTAATAAGCTTGTTCTAAACTATCGTTAAATGAGATATCAAGCGTATATAGCTAGCAGCTATAGCAAATACGGGCATTGAATAGGATTTAAAACACCAATAGGGATAACTCAAGGGCGTACTTCAGCTACAGAGAACGGTTCAGTTAGATGAATTAGTGGCAGACAGCGCTGCTCAATATACTCAAAACGCTCATTCAGTGAGATGGATGGCGAAATGCAAGAGCTGATATTTTTAGACGAGGATGAGTGCAGTTAAATCATCACCACTCAGCACAGGTTAGACCCAAATAGAGTTGTAAAACACGGTGATGATTGCTACCGGCTTGTCAAAAACAGCAACCAAATTAACCCCTATGCAGAAAATCTTGGCTATTGGTTTAACTGTGGTGAAGACAAAGTCAAAATAGCCATTAAAGAGGCAATTGATAAACGGCTAGAGCAGCGCATGATAAGCTTTTAAAGCCCAATCTTAGAATACTAAGAAGCTGGGTTTATCGGAAATTGTTGACTGATTAAAATTCATATTAGTAGACATTTTTTGTGGTTGATTTGATTTTAGTCATTAAATTTCAGTTGCTTGAATATGAAAATGTTTGTTATAAACTTCTGGTCTAATAACTTTTTAAGCCCTTGTATCTCACTAGTAGATAGGTCTATACTGCCAGCTCATCTTGTCGGAGTGCCATATGGCTGAGACCGTTAATTCGGGATCCGTTGAACCTGATCAGGCTAGAACCTGCGAAGGAAACAAGCGAAATAACTGCATAAATGACTTTTAAATAAGCGCTAAAAGCAGTATTTCGGTGGTTACGTGTAACTAGAATTTACCGCTAGTTATATGTTCAACTTTTCACATTCTCAATTTCTCCTGGCAAGCAACTTCATTTCTAATAAAAAGTGAGTTTGCTAATGTCAAATCGTCGCGAAACCCGTGCTCAAGCACAGCAGTTTATTGATAACCTAAAACCGCTACAGCACCCAAATTCCGAGAAAGTTTATCTTGAAGGCAGTCGCCCAGATCTTAAAGTGGGCATGCGTCAAATCCATCAAAGCGACACCTTAGTGGCTGGTGATGAAGCCAATCCCGTTTTTGAAGCTAACCCGCCGCTAAAAGTATACGACTGCGCGGGCGCTTACTCAGATCCTGATGCCAATATTGATGTACGCAAAGGTCTTGAAAAATTCCGTGAAAACTGGATTGAAGAGCGTGGTGATACTGTGCAGCTTACAAGTGCCAGCTCAGGTTTTACCCAGCAGCGCCTCGCAGATGATGGCTTAGATCATCTACGTTTCGAGTCGTTGTTGCCACCACGCCGTGCAAAAGAAGGCAAACGTGTTACTCAGTTGCATTATGCCCGCCAAGGCATTATTACCCCTGAGATGGAATATATTGCCATACGCGAGAATATGGCCAAGTCTGAGGTAACCGACCCTATTCTGACCCAAAAAGATAAAGGTGAGAGCTTTGGCGCTGTGATTGGCGAGCCAATTACCGCAGAATTTGTCAGACAAGAAATTGCTCGTGGCCGCGCAATTATTCCTCTAAACATCAACCACCCTGAAGCTGAGCCAATGATTATTGGTCGTAACTTCTTAGTTAAAGTGAATGCCAATATTGGTAATTCTGCCGTGACCTCATCGATTGAGGAAGAAGTTGAGAAACTGGTTTGGTCGACCCGATGGGGCGCCGATACCGTGATGGACTTGTCTACTGGGCGTTATATTCATGAAACACGTGAATGGATCATTCGTAACTCTCCAGTACCAATCGGTACAGTGCCTATCTATCAAGCATTAGAGAAAGTAAATGGCGTTGCCGAAGATCTTAACTGGGAAACGTTCCGCGATACCTTAATCGAACAAGCCGAGCAGGGCGTTGATTACTTCACCATTCATGCCGGTGTATTGCTGCGCTATGTGCCGATGACGGCTAAACGTCTAACTGGCATTGTTTCTCGTGGTGGCTCTATCATGGCTAAGTGGTGTCTGTCGCACCATAAAGAAAATTTCCTTTATGAACATTTTAGAGAAATTTGTGAGATCTGCGCCGCCTATGATGTCTCACTTTCATTAGGTGATGGCATGCGTCCAGGCTCGATTGCCGATGCCAACGATGAAGCTCAATTCTCTGAGTTAGAAACCTTAGGTGAATTAGTCAAGATTGCTTGGGAATATGACGTACAGACTATCATCGAAGGCCCAGGGCATATTCCAATGAACTTGATTAAAGAGAACATGGATAAGCAGCTTGAAGCATGTGATGAAGCGCCATTTTATACCTTAGGTCCACAAACTACCGATATAGCTCCTGGTTATGACCATTTTACATCGGGTATAGGTGCAGCAATGATTGCTTGGTATGGCTGTGCAATGCTGTGCTATGTCACGCCCAAAGAGCATTTAGGTTTGCCAAATAAGGAAGATGTTAAGCAAGGACTAATTGCTTATAAGATTGCAGCTCATGCTGGTGATGTGGCTAAAGGCCATCCAAGCGCGCAAATTCGTGACAATGCATTATCAAAAGCCCGTTTCGAGTTTCGCTGGGAAGATCAGTACAACCTAGGTTTAGATCCTGAAACGGCTCGTGCTTACCACGATGAGTCACTTCCACAAGAATCTGCCAAAGTTGCCCATTTCTGCTCAATGTGTGGCCCTAAGTTCTGCTCAATGAAAATTACTCAAGAGGTGCGAGATTACGCTGCAGCACAAGAGCGTGAGGCTGAAGCTAAAGCGATTGATATTAAATCAGCCTCTGAGTATGACTCATATACTGGCAGCGGAACAACAGTGGCAAATCTTGCGTCGCAAAGAGAGCAAGGCATGGCGCAAATGTCGGCTGAGTTTAAAGCCAAAGGCGCTGAGCTTTATCATGAAGCGAGTCATAAAAAGCCTGATGTTGCGCTAGAGGATTAATCATGGCAAACGCACATACATTGCCTGTGAGTCGTCCTGTTGTATGGACGATTGCGGGCTCTGATAGTGGCGGTGGTGCAGGCATTCAAGCGGATCTGGCAACCATGTCAGATCTTGATGCCCACGCCTGCAGTGTTATCACCGCAGTGACAGCACAGAGTTCTGTGACTGTGGCAATGGTTGAGTCGGTATCAAGCCAAATGCTTAAGTCTCAGCTAGACACCTTAGTGAGCGACCTACCGCCTGCAGCCATTAAAATTGGCTTGCTGGCCGAACAGGCTCAAATTGACTATCTAGCCAAATGGTTAGCTGAGCAGCAAGCTAGTTGGCGTCAATCTGGCATTGTAGTGCCTGTTATTTTAGACCCAGTGATGGTGGCTACCTGCGGTGATGCACTGGCAAATGGCGCAAGGCTTGATTTTACGCCGTTTAAAGGATTACTCACATTAATCACGCCTAATGTGAGTGAGTTAGCCATTCTGGCTGCAACTGAGCTTGAGAGTGTTGATGCGTGTATTACAGCTGCTAAACAGCTATCAGAACAGTTAAACACTTCGGTGCTAGCCAAAGGTGGCGATTTGGGTCCAGCTTGGTGTCAGCATCAGGCTAATGATTTGCTGGTATGTACAGATGTCGCAGGGATCTCCGATAAGCATCAATGGCAGAGTTTTTGGCTATCGAGTCATCGTGTTAATAGCCAAAATAACCATGGAACAGGTTGTACATTATCATCGGCAATTGCATCGGTGATGGCCCATGGCTTTGTGCTTAATGATGCGGTTGTTGTGGCTAAGGCCTATGTCAATGCAGGACTGATTGCTAGCTATCAGCCGGGTGGTGGACCAGGATGTTTGGCAAGAGCGGCGTGGCCAAAAGACTTACAGCAATTTCCCTATATCAAACCAATTACAGCAAGCGATACCGAACCTATGTCACTTGCTGGTGGTGAATTGAAAAGTCATCAGCAAGCCGATTTCAAGCAGATTGATGGCAGCTTGGGTCTATATCCGGTTGTTGCCGATGTTGAATTGCTACAAACCTTGTTAAAAGCGGGAGCCAAGACAATTCAGCTTAGAGTGAAGGATGCTGCTTCGCCGAGCCTTGAAGATCAGATCATCAAAGCAATAGCTCTCGGTCGAGATTATCAATCACGAGTGTTCATTAACGATCACTGGCAGCTTGCGATTAAGCACCAAGCCTACGGCGTTCACCTTGGACAGGAAGACTTGATAGACAGCAACTTACAGCAGCTACGTGATGCAAATATTGCACTAGGGTTGTCGAGTCATAGCTATTTCGAAATATTACTCGCAAAGCAGCACCAGCCGTCATATATCGCATTTGGCCATATATTTCCGACTACCACCAAGCAGATGCCATCTTTGCCTCAGGGGCTAGAAAAACTGAGCCGCTATGTTTCTTTGATGAAAGGCGAGCTGCCAATTGTTGCCATTGGCGGTATCGATGAGTCTAGGCTTAAGAGCGTTAAAGCGACAGGTGTAGATGACATTGCAGTGGTTCGAGCCTTGACTGAGGCCGATGATCCCGCTGCGGCGTTTAATAAGCTGAATAGGGCATGGGCTGATGAGAAATAGTATGTCACTCACTGATAGTGATTTTTTACGATACTCGCGTCAGGTGTTATTACCTGAAGTCGGCGAGAAAGGTCAAATTACAATTGCTAAATCTCATGTTGTTATTATCGGTGTGGGTGGCTTGGGTAATCTAGTGGCTCAACAGCTAGCAGCCGCTGGCGTGGGTCATATCACCCTTATTGATGGCGATAGGGTGGAGCTATCAAATTTACCTCGGCAATTGTTATTTAATGATACTGATATCGGTAAGAATAAAGCGCTGGTGGCCAAGGAGAAGCTCAGTCGTGCCTACACTCAAACTAAGCTTATCGAGGTGAGCGAGCATTTAACCCAAGCCAATATCAGTCAGGTGCTAACCGTTGATGGTCATTATGATCTGCTACTCGATTGCACGGACAACTTCGAAACTCGGCAGCGGGTAAATCGGGTCGCAATTGAGAGCTGTACTCCTTTAATATCGGCATCGGCGGCTCACTTTCATGGGCAGCTGCTCAATATCGATCAACAGCATAATCCACAATCTGGTTGTTATCACTGTTTGTTTCCTGCTGATATGGCTGTGAGTCAAACCTGCCAAACCGTCGGTATTTTGGGACCTATGGTCGCAGCGATGGCGTCAATGCAGGCATTAATGGCACTGCAGCATTTGCTCGGCGATAGGCAAAGCGTGGGTAAACTGTTTCGCTTCGATGGCAAATCCTTCAGTTGGCGCGAAGCGCGTTTACCGCGTAGCTCTGATTGTGTGATCTGTGGGCAAAAGCAAGGTCCTTTAGGACGAGAATTAGGCAGTAGCAAGTTTACATCTACGGAGAAAGAATATGTATAAAGGTAATGACAGCATTGCTATCAATATCAATGATGAGAGCAAGCTGGTTGCAGTTAACTCTACGGTACAAAGCGTGATTGAAATGTACGCCGAGGTGAGGGGAGTCGATATTCATGGTATTGCAGTCGCTATAAACAGTGAAGTTTTACCGCGTAGTCGCTGGCAAATACAATGCTGCTTAGCGGGTGATAAGTTTGAAATTTTCTCTGTGGTAGCGGGAGGCTAATATGTTAACGATTGCCGATCATCGATTTGAATCGCGACTATTTACTGGTACAGGAAAATTCGCAACGGCCCAAACCATGTTGGATGCGGTAGCGGCTTCTGAGTCTCAATTAGTGACTCTAGCGGTTAAAAGGTTGGATCTGAATACTGGCAGTGACAATATTCTTAAACCTTTGCTCGATAGCGGGGTAAAGCTACTGCCTAACACCGCTGGGGCTCGGAATGTTAAAGAAGCGCTGTTTGCCGCTCATCTTTCGCGAGAAATGTTAGCAACTAACTGGATAAAGCTTGAGATCCACCCAGATCCTAAATACCTGATGCCTGATCCCATTGAGACCTTGGAGGCGGCGCGTATTTTATGCGAACAGGGTTATGTGGTCTTGCCCTATGTTCATGCTGACCCGGTATTATGCCGCAGACTTGAGGAAGTCGGCTGCGCTGCCGTGATGCCACTTGGCAGCCCAATTGGTTCTAATCAAGGTTTAGCTACTGAAACCTTTTTAAAGATTATCATCGAGCAAGCCAAAGTCCCTGTGATTGTTGATGCGGGTATTGGCGCGCCTTCTCAGGCAACTCATGCGATGGAGCTCGGCGCCGATGCTGTGCTGGTTAATACTGCAATCGCCAGTAGCTGCGATCCGGTTGCTATGGGGCGCTGTTTTGCTCAAGCAGTCAATACGGGCCGGCAAGCTTATATTGCGGGTTTAGGTGCGGTGAGTCATCAAGCGCACAATACCAGCCCGCTAACGGGCTTCTTAAATGATTAGTGTTTGCGTAGCCTTGAAGGAGTGCTTATGAGCTTTGTCGATATATTTAAAAAGCTGTCTCGCTCAGAACTTAAACTGAGATTGTACTCAAGCACAGCGGCAGATGTTGAACGTGCACTGCAAAGCCCTCAGGGCAATGTTGATAGTTTAGTCTCACTCCTATCACCTGCCGCAGAGCCTTATATTGAACAGATGGCGCAGCAGGCTGTTGCGCTAACTCGGCAGCGATTTGGCGCGAGTATCGGTATGTATATTCCGCTATACCTTTCGAATCTCTGTGCTAATGAATGTGATTATTGCGGCTTTACAATGAGCAATAAAATCAAACGTAAGACTTTGACTGAAAGCGAAATCAAAGATGAGATGCGATTGATAAAGACCATGGGCTACGATTCAATCTTATTGGTGTCGGGTGAGCATGAGTCAAAAGTTGGCATGCCTTATTTTAAGCAGATCTTGCCACTCGTTACTGAGCAGTTTAGTCATGTGGCCATGGAGGTGCAGCCGTTAGAAGAGCCTGATTATAAAGAGCTGATTGCAGAAGGGCTCGATGCGGTGATGCTATACCAAGAAACCTACAACCCTGTGACGTATGCGGAACATCATACTCGAGGTAAGAAGAGTGACTTTGTCTATCGGCTTGAATCTCCCGAACGAGTGGCGCGAGCAGGCGTTGATAAAATAGGTTTAGGCGTGTTACTTGGTTTAGATGACTGGCGCTTAGATGCGCTATTAATGGGGCATCACTTAGATTACATGGAGAAAACTTATTGGCGTAGCCGATATAGTATTTCCTTGCCAAGATTGAGGCCTTGTACTGGCGGGGTATCGCCAAAGGTTGAGCTGAGCGATAAAGGTCTAGTACAGATGATTTGCGCTTTTAGGTTGTTTAATCAACAGCTAGAGATTAGTCTCTCTACACGAGAAACACCTAAGCTGCGTGATAACCTTTTTGCATTAGGGGTCACCCATGTCAGTGCAGGCAGTTCGACACAGCCCGGTGGCTATGTGGAGCCGAATACTGAACTGGATCAATTTGAGATCAGCGATGACCGCCCACCGCAAGTGGTGGCTAACGCTATGCTTGAGCGTGGATTAAACCCGGTTTGGAAAGACTGGGAGTCTGGTTGGTAAGCTGTTGGTGTTAAAGGTTTTGGGATGAACTGTGAGTGATGGGCTAATCTCAACTTTTCGAGAGCTTTAGTTTAGTGAGTTAAAAATCAATAAAATGGACGCATTGGTTTATGTTTAGACACAATAAAGTTATCGAACTAGGTGGTAATCAGATCAAATTTGATTACCACGGCTTATCTGGCCGTTTGAAACTTATTAGTGAGGGAAATATCTTATTTGAAAAGTCGTTATGGTTGCCTTATAAGCGATACCCAATCGATATTTTCGGTGAGCGCTATCAAATCAAGGCGTTAATTTTCCCGATTAATAAAATTGGTGTGTATCTTAATGAGCAACCAATTTGCTCGGATTTATTTCCCAAGTTAAAGCGCTATAGCCTGATCTCTTTTACATTTACCTGTATAAAGCGATTCGCAATGGTGTTCGCCTATGCTTTGAGTTAGAAGTGCTTATGTTTTGATAGCCACATTTTAATATGAAGCGCTCTGAATGAATATTTGAGCTCCGCTGTATGGGGCATTGATAGCTAGGAAATTAATAGACGCTTAGTTTTGCTAAATAGTGATAATTTTTGCTGGTGGACTTCATCACTTAATGGACTGTCATCTATATACTAGGGCTGTAACTTACTTCGCAGGCTTGCTTGAGAGCTAGTTTGAGAGCTTAGTTGTTGGCTGTAAACAACGGGTATTGCTATTTGATAATGCACTCGAGAATGAGGCTAGAGTATATCTAGTCATTCTCAAGAGTCATAAAATAAGTTTGGATTAGTAAATTGAAAATCGTACTAGAGGTGTTTTTTTAGTATTCCATATACTTCTGTCGGACTGATAGGTTTGGCTAAGTAACCATCGGCACCTAATCGTAATCCAAGGTTTTCATCAGACTCTTCAGCAAGCGCACTGACGATAATAACCGGTAGCTGATTCGTTTTTGGATCTTGCTTAAGATCTTTAAGTACGTGGTAACCATTTTTACCCGGCATCATGATATCTAAAAAGATCACATTAGGCTGCTGGATAATTGCAATTTCAATAACGTCTGCTCCAGAGTTAACCGTAGTGACTTGGTAGTCATCACCTAATACCGAAAGTAAAAGACTCGAACAAATAGGATCATCATCCACAACCAGTATTTTTGCTTTATTCATTCAGATTCCCCTCCTAGATTCATCTAGTATCAGACCACAACTTAACTTAACAACCCTATCATTATACTGGGATATTAGCTAATTCGAACGTTATTAATCATTATTGAATATTCCTAAAGATCACTGTAGTTATGATTATGACATAAAGATTACGTGTGGCTGTACTTTGTACAATATTTAGATAATAATCAACCAATCAAGTTCCTATTATGGGGAGGTGTTGTGCAGATACCACCAAGCATTATCTCTGGGCAATATGGGTTTCAGTCTGCTCAGTCAGACTTAACCCAAGCGACAATTGATGTAGCTGGTGCGAGTCAATCAGCATCTGGCATCACTACGGTTTCTAGTGGTAGCACGACACAAGCATTAGTCGAGGCAAACCAAGCTAACTTTCACGCCCAAGCTTCTGCTGAGGTAATACAAGCCTCCTCGGACACCATTGGAACCTTGATTAACATTAAGGTTTAAAAATTAGATTTATTCTTATTGTAAAAAGCGCTCTATTAGAGCGCTTTTTATTATCTGATGCATTAACGCATATACCACTTTTACTCCTAATATCAACAATAGCTGCGGTATTTCTATCTCAGAACCGGGTTTAGATACTCAGTTCTTGGGTATGATTTCTTATTAAAACCGTTTATGTTTGGATAAGAGTCGTTGCTACATTAGCCGTTTTAAATGAAAATTCTTAAGAAGATTTGATGGTGATTCATGGTTGTCAAAATCAAGACTAAAGTATATTTGCTGTTTGCCAGCCTAATGAGCATTGGAGTGTTAAATTTCTTCTTACTGACAGAAATGGAAGGGATTGCTGAGCAAGATTACCGGTTAGTGCTACATACACACACAGTCATTAGGCATGCTGAAGAATTGTTAGGCCAGATGCGTGATGCTGAAACAGGACAAAGAGGCTATCTGTTAACAGGTGACCCAAAATACCTAGCACCATTTTTTTCTGGTGTTACACAGAGTGGGAATGAATTAAAAAAACTTACGAATCTAACCATAGACAATCAAAATCAGCAGCAACGGCTAATAAGAATAGATAATTTAATTAAAGACAAGATCACAGAGTTAAATCGTACTATAGAACTTCATAAGGCTGGTGAAATTGATAAATCGATACAGTTGGTATCGAGTGACTATGGCAAGATTGTCATGGATAAGATCCGAGTTGAGATGAGTGACTTTCAGATTGAAGAGGAAAACCTTCTGAAAAACCGAAGAAAAACATACTCAAATAGGCAAACTTTTATTCATTATACATTTATCTTGGAATCCGTACTTTTTATAACCTCGCTTATTATTACCTTGTGGTATGTAAATAAAAGCATGCTACGTCCGCTTTCAAAATTAACAGAGTCAGCAAGAGCATACCGATTTAACGATGACTTTATTCCTATTGATATACCAAGAGAAGATGAGATAGGTGAGCTTGCATCAGCATTTAATCTAATGGGGAAGAAAATTATTCAATCGAGAGATGCCCTTGTCGACGATAATCTGAAAACACAGACTAAGCTTGATGATGCTCTTCATGAAGCGACAACTGATACTTTAACGGGTCTAAAAAACCGTCGCTATATGCTTGAAGAAGCGAAGCGCCATATATTAACCTGTCATCGTTACAAGCATGAGTTGAGTATTATCATGTTTGATATTGACCATTTTAAACGTATTAATGATAGCTATGGACACGCTTCTGGTGATGAAGTATTACGGCTCTTAGGACACTATGTCAGAGAGAATATACGCTCGTCGGACTTAGGCGTAAGGTATGGTGGAGAGGAGTTTGTGATTCTTTTGCCTTACACTTCACTTAAGAGTGCAGTGTTGATGGCGGAAGACATAAGGAAAACAGTTGAAGCAATGAAGTTTTCTGTGCTTGATAAGCACTCGATGACGATCAGTCTCGGTGTCGCTGAGTTGAGCAAGGATGATCAGACTCTCGATTCTTTGATTGTGCGTGCCGATAAGGCTTTATATGAATCTAAACATAATGGGCGAAATCGAGTCACGGCTTCAGAAAGTGAAGGCAAACCTGATGTTTAAGACTATTTTTGTTGGTAAATAACTTTAAGAAAGACCACATCAATCAGTATGAAAACAGGTAGTTCGAATGTTCCAGAATGGCGTGTTTTAGCTGTTGTGAACCCGTTATTTACTTTGCTTCAAAATAGCTATCGTCAACTGAGCGAGCAAATCTTTATGCTGATAGACATTATTTCAGAGGCATTATTTCAGAGGCATTAAGTCAGAGCCATTACGTCAGAGCAATAACGTCTATGTTCGTTAGAGCCCGCTACTTAAGCTGAGTTAGGCGCCACCTTTGATTAGCCTAGCAAGTTGAACACGGTTATGAGGGAATAAAACGGTGAAAATAAAGTTCGATGTTTTTGGAAAGCTGATGTCTGTTGAGCGTAAAGACAATGAATGGTTACTCTTCAATGTTGCCGTTAGTGGCATACGCTGCCGGTGCTATGACGTTGTCATCCCATCAGAACTAAAACATAATGAACTCGCTGTTTATCTTGATGACATTTTCCATGAGCAAGCTTGCGACAATCACCCGTCAGTAAGGGTTTTGACAAAGTAAGTTGTTGAACTTTCTATCCAGAATATTATGTATTCTACGGCTGTGAGCAATACCTGTTAATTACTAATACCAATCAGTATAAGAAGTTGATCTACTCAGAGCGTTTTTGGCAAACTAATTCAAGGCGAATAACTGAAAGAATGGTTGCTCCCTTGTGAAGTTATTCAACGCTGAAGTAGGCAGCCAAAAACGCTCCAGAATGGCGAGTTTTAGCGATTCTGATACTGCGTTAACAAGCTTAAACGTAGAATAACTATGCTCTGCACTCGTTGCCTTGTCTCAGTGCCGCTAAACTCTCGCTGAGCGACCAAATCTTTATACTAATTGGTATAACTAAGAGGCCTAGATATTAGGCCTCTTAGTCAATGGTAATGGTTACTTTTTCAGTGGTGTGACTTGTTTCGGTAGATACTTTTTCGTTGCCTTTAGCTCAGATAGATAAGGGCCTCTGTTTAATTTTTCTGGCCAATCTAATAACATCATAGCTAATACATTGCGGTGCTCGCCAATAACCAGATCAGGATTACCTCGCGGTGAAGGAATGATCTGCTCTTTAGTGTTGAAGGCGTTAATAATATGCTGCTGGGTTTTCTTTACTACGGGGTGATCTGCTTTACCAGCTAGTAGGAAGCTTATACCCACCTCGGCAATAATATCGTCGGTAGCGTCTTCTAATATACGATCAATATTGTGCTCAAAATGGTCCAAAATCCAAGCGAACTCTTTAGCATCGACATTGTGTTGGTAATATTCACTCGCAGCAAAGATAAAATGAGTCATGCCGTATAGCTTATTTCTATACTGTTTCTTATTGAGCTTTACGTCTTTGTTATCAGGATAGACCTCAATAAAGGCTTGTTTATAATCCGCAAGATAGTCACCGACGCCGATCTGTTTTGCCCAGTATACATAGTTGACTAACTGCGCAGCCCAAGTTTCAATCATGGCTTTATCGGTTAAACCTGTTTTTAAATCGGCTTTTTTTAATGCCGCGGTTAGCTTGTCATGACAAGGGCCTGTAAAGCCGAACTCATCGATACGACTTGAATAACGCAGCAAGACATCGGTATAGAATATAAACTCAGGGAAGGGCTGAAGAGCCTTTTTGCGGGCCTTAGCGCGTGGCCCTTTACCTAATACAGATATGGCTTGCTGAGCTTGATCTGTAATGAAACCTTCTTCATCTAAATTACAGGCGTAAAAAGCTTGTGCCTCAGTAACGGCATAGAGATCAACGAGTGCGGCATTCGCATATTTCGGATCGCCAGTCATGCGGTATTGGCGAATACCATAATGACCTTGTACACGAGGTGGCAATTCGAATAAGTGCTCTTCAAGATTGTTTTTGATCCCTTGATACACCTGACTTTTAGTTGACTCTGTGACAGCAAGGTCTGCGGCAAAGCTATTTGCGCAAAATAGTGCAGCGGCGAGGGTGCTGATCTTGATGATTGAAGGCATGTTGAGTCCTTTTAATGAGTGAGTCATGGGTTAGCGGCTCATCGAGTAATAGTCGCAGTATATTGGCAATGCTATTAGATGATTCATTAACAACTAAATAATCGAAAACAAGTTTTTGATTTTGACAGTCTTTTGTCGATTGGTAAATATAGTTTGCAAGTGCTTGTTGCCATATCTTTTGGTAGTAGAGCGGCCCTTCATAGACTATGGCGCTAAAAGTGTAGGGCGCATCTTTGATATTGTCCCAATGGGCAGAGAATGCTTGGGTAAAAGCACGATTTAAATCGAATCTCAATGAGCTATCAGATGCTAAATAGGTATTAAGAGCGACCTTGGCCCTGAACACTTGCAGTTGTTTAGCATATTGCAAAACAATGGCTTCTCTACTATCAGATTTTAACTCTGGTAAAAGCTGATTTTTAAGATATTGCTGCAACCAAAGAGTGTCTATCTGCGCGGTATCTTGAGTATCGCCTATGGTGTTATACAAATAAAATGGCTGCCCGGAAGCAAATTGAGTTATTACTTTTGCAATAGAATTGATTGCCGCGCTTTGCTGTTGGTAACTATTTAGCTCAGGTTTTAGTATTAATTCAGCTTGACCAAACTGCTGACCAACAACCTGTTGTCGAATCGGCTTTACAGCTACTCTGTTAGCATAGGTGATATAGATATCACCTAAAAGACGCCTGTCTAAGTAGGCCCGATATAGCTTTTGATTAATTTGCGTAACTGTAATACCAAAAGCTTGCAGTTCTGTTGCGACCTGCATTATCCATTGCTCAGCTAAAACAGGCTCAACTGAAGTTGCCTTCGCCTTGGATAGGACTAAGCCAAGATCCCAAGGGGCAATACTGATTGCTTGGGTCTGTCCTCGCAAAAATTGTGCAACAGCTTCGGGTTTTGAAAGCCATTGTTCAGCTAGTTGCTCACTGACAAAGTCGTTAAAGCCATCAAGGTTTGCCTGTTGTTGGCGTAAGCCCTTAATTAAATCAAGCGAGCTCTTATTCTTAATCGATGCGCGAGCTTGATAGGCTTGCCAAACTTGTTTTCGGCATTGTTGATCTGTTTGCTTGATAAGATAACTGGCTAATGTGTCATTAAAGTCGTTAGCCTTTGTCGCATCGATGTTTTGGGGGAGCTTACATTTATCATTTGTGAAATTAAGGCTAAGGGATTGGCTGCTAACCCCTTGTTTAAATGCGGCTTGGGCTGTATGTAATTGTGCCTTATATTTAGGACTTTCGTTGCTTTTAGCAATTCTATTTATGCGCATCGATAATGCTTGGACAGCAGGATTGTCACTTTCAGCGAGTTTAAATCGTATCGATTGAAACTGAGTTGATTTAAAAAATAGGGCTAACTCATCAGCTAAAAATAGCTGACATTGTAGCAAGCGTTCTCGGTCGGCATAGGAGAGTGGAAATTGGCGGTAGTATTTAATTCTGTCGTTAATGTTAAAAAAGCCGAGAAAATCACGCTCAAGTTTAACGGCAAGAGTATCGCTATCGCTTGCATCATTAAAGAGCTTATCGGGAAAACGATAAGATAAACATTGCTCCACAAGGAGTGGAATAGGAGACACGGCAGCATAAGCTGCCGTGTTAATCCAACAAACAAAAAACAACAACGGGCTTAAAAGCCAAGTAAATTGTTTAGCTGGTGGCACTGAAGTGTATTTTTGCATAAGCCACACGTTCTTCTACAGTCATGTTGTGGTTACCCATTTTTTCAACGTGACGAAGATTTGGCAAAATACCACGACCATTAGCAATTTGAATTGCCAGACCAGGACGCGCATTTAGCTCAAGCAGTAGTGGGCCTTTATTCTTATCTAGAACCATATCGGTACCTAGATAACCAAGCTCTGACATCTCATAGGCCTTCGATGCTGTATGCAGCAGAGTGTCCCATTGAGGAACAGCAATTGAGATCAGCTTTTTTTGTGTATCCGGATGCAGATCGATTGGCTGATCAAATTGCACCGCATGCAGCCCTTTACCAGTAGCGATATCAACACCAACACCGACAGCACCTTGGTGTAGATTTGCCTTACCGTCAGATGCCGCAGTCGATAATCGAAGCATGCCCATAATAGGGAAGCCTTTAAAGATAATCAGGCGGATATCAGGCACGCCTTCATAAGAATATCCATCAAATACAGGGTCAAACTGTATTAAGCCTTCGACAATGGCTACATCTGGCTTTCCGCCAAGAGAAAATAACCCACTGAGAACGTTGGATACGTGGCGGTAGACTTCTGATGGTGTCACTTCTTGACCATTGGGCTTGTAGTAACGCCCATGCTCGACCTTAGTGACAACCAAAATGCCTTTACCGCCTGATCCCTTGGATGGCTTAATAACAAAACCGTCTTTATCATTAACCATCGCGGGGATATCGGCAATACCATGCTGCTCAGACACGGTACCAATTAAATCGGGTACCGCGATATTGTTAGCTAGCGCTAATTGCTTGGTGGTTAACTTATCATCAACTCGTTTGTAATACTTACGCGGGTTATAACGACCAATATAGTCGATATTACGCTTGTTCATACACAGCACGCCGTTGCGCTTTAAGGCTGAGGGACTCGCTAGAAACATTACTTTTCTCCAGCTAGAGGCTTGAAGCGTTTAAGTTCAAGCAAGCGGTATCCAGTGTATTGACCCATTAACAGCACTAACGCCAAGATCACTAAGTGAATACCTAGGAAGTTAAATACCCAATGCTGAACCCAAGTTGCGCTCATTGCTAAGTAAGCTAAGGTCGCTACAAATAGGCTACCACCACCTTGTACAATCACTTCTTTTGGACCTTCTTCTTCCCACAGGATAGACATTCTTTCAATAGTCCACGCCAAAATAATCATTGGGAAGAAAGTAATCGTTAAGCCTTCGCTCAAACCAAACTTATAAGACAGTAAGGTAAATAAGCCGATAATACCTATCACTACGATGATAACGGCTGAAATCCTCGATATGAGCAATAGGTTTAGTTCTGATAAGTACGAACGGATCATTAAACCAAAGGCGACGATCAATAAGAAACCAATTAAACCGGTTAAAAGGGTGGTTTGAATGAATGCCAAAGCAATCAATACTGGCATAAAGGTACCGGAAGTTTTAATACCGATAATTACGCGAAGAAAAACCACCATTAATACGCCGATAGGGATAAGTAGGATCCCCTTAAATAGGCTTTGCTCTTCAAGTGGCAATTGATAAAGTGAGAAGTCTAACGCATTGTCATTTTTCATTACATCAATTGCGGTAGCCAAAGCTGAGCGTGTATCTTGCAGCATAGAGAAGTTAACTTGTGAGTTAACACCCCCAATAACATCGAGTACCGATGTGCCTGAACGGTCCCATAATAATAGGTTTTCTGGACGACCTTGGCTGCCATCTGCAGCATTAAATAGGTGCCACTCGCCATCGTTATACACTTCAACAAAGTTCGATAGCTGTTGTCTACGGCGCTGATCTTCTAGATAAAGGCCACTCACTTCTTTCGCTGGGATCCCTTTGCTATGAAGCATTCGGATAAACAATTTAGTCGGCGTATTGCTTGTCAGTAGTAGCTCGATATTCTGGCTACGCTCGTTAGCATTTAATACTTTGTTTAGCTGCTGGGCGAAAGAAAGGTTAGTGGCACTGCGTGACCAAACTTCTTCAATTGCTTGCTCTGCTGCTGCTTGCTCAGTTGCAGGCCAAGTGTAAGCTGTTGGTACTTGAGGTTCGTTTGGATCTATAAGTTTATCTTGCCCTGTAGGGATAAGCGTGACTTTATAGTATAAATCCTGCGTTCCTGTCGCTGTACGAATTGACCATATTGCACGGCGGTCGATAGCATTATTGGTAATGGTTAAGCCGTAACCTGGTGACGTCGCATTTTCCACAAGAATTTCGTAAGCAGGATCTTCTGGTAATGAGAAAGACACCTCAGCAGGTTCTCCAGTACCACTAAAGCTAACTTTGGCATCGACTGCCCAGCTTTGTACTTGCTTGCCTGGTACGAAAGGTACGCTGTGTTCAATACCACGGTAAACGCTTGCCGCGATCCCGGTTATGAACAGCAAGGCAACTAAAATGTAAAAGGGTTTTCTAGAATGCATTTGCAATTATCCTATTTATTGGTTTTAGACGGCTTAGCGTCTTGTTTTTTTCCGTGGATAAAAGTTTGCCCAACATCGACTACCGCGATGTCTTGCATAAACTTACGACCAAGTAGCAATGGATACTCCAAATGGCTACGATCGCTTAAGTTCAGATCTGTCTCAGCCTTATATTGGCCAATTTCTAAGTGAGCATGGATAACCGGTCTACGGTCACTTTTCTCATCAGAGTCTTGTTTGATCCTTACAAAACGTTCTACCTTTGACTCAAATGTCTTAGCAGGCTGCTTGTCACCTTGAGTGAATACGTCGAACCTAACCCATTGACTGCCATCTCTTTCAAATAGGATGATGTTACGGGCATCCAGTGATGAAGATTCGGCGCCAGTGTCAATTCGAGTATCAAAGCTTGCTTTAACCTCATCAACATACACGTTCTCGATAGCGCCTAGCATGAACTTGTCACCAATAGGTGAAGGCGGGCATTGCACTGGAGCGACAACCGGAACAACTGCAGCTTTTTCTTTGACATTAAGCTGGGCAACCTTGGCATTGAGTTCTTCAATTTGTGTGGTTAGCGAAGCAAAGCCTGCCGACTGTGCTTGATTGCAGGTATCGATAGCACCAAGAATATTGGCTTCTTGTTTAGTTAGACTGGTTTCTAATGCCGCGGCATCAATCGGGATCGGGGCGTTGTTTTCTTTAGTCGTTGCGCAACCTGACATAAGGGCTGTTATTGCGGCGATACAAATTATCTGCTTGAACATAGTGCTTCCCATTTACTATTTTGGCTAGATCAAATCTTTATTAGGCTGATTTTTAGTGGCAATGATTGTTGCCCTTTTAGGCGCCGGATAGCCTTCAACCGTTAGGCTAACATCATTAGGGTCTAAATAATCTACTAATGATTCATTTGGCATCCATTGAGTCCTTCTTTGCTCTGCAAGTGAAGTCACATCCACATCAACACAACGTATATCCGTGAAATCACACTTCTTTAGCCAAAGCATTAGTGCATCAACAGAGGGTAAAAACCACACATTATTCATTTTTCCATATCTGTCTTTTGGCACGAGTACGGTATTTTCATCTCCATCAATCACTAGCGTTTCAAGTACCAGTTCACCGCCAGTACGAAGCTGATCCCTTAGCTGATAAATATGATCGATAGGTGAGCGGCGGTGGTATAACACCCCCATTGAAAAAACGGTATCAAAGGCATCTAACGGTGGTAGCTCTTCAATGCCAAGCGGCAAGAAGTGAACTGGATGTTCATTACCCGCTAAGCGTTTCACCGCTTCAAACTGGCACATAAATAAAGGTGATGGGTCGATACCCACCACATGCTTAGCGCCTTCACCCAACATTCGCCACATATGATAACCACTACCACAACCCACATCTAAAACGGTACGATTGGCGAGTGGCGATATATGTGGCACAACACGGTCCCACTTCCAGTCTGAGCGCCACTCGGTGTCAATTTCAATGCCGTGCAGTGAGTAGGGGCCTTTTCGCCAAGGTTTAAAAATCCCTAAAAGATTTTCAAGCTTCTCTCTTTCGCCATCACTTAACTGTTCACCTGAACCAATTTTTACACTGGTTTTAAAGTCGATAACGTCGGCATCAGGATAATGCAATTTATTGAGCACTTTTTCCCACTTTGGTAAGGAGCCATGCTTGTGTTCACGCTGCCACTGACCAAGAATTGATGGAAGCGTCTCTAGCCAGTGTTGTAGGCTAGAGTCTGAAATTTGTTTGTAAAACGAGCTAAAGCTAATCACTTGATTGCCACCATTGATGCAAAGTTAAAACATTGGAACCAAACGCTGAACTGGCTAAATCCCTGTGCTCTGATCCTATTTTCGTGTTCGATGAGCGTATCTGGCTTCATCACATTCTCTAATGAACTGCGTTTTTGACTGATCTCTAACTCACTGTAACCATTTGCTCTTTTGAAATCGAGGTGTAAATCATCTAATGTCGATTGGATTTTTTCTTCTTTAAAGTACAGCTTTTCAGAAAGTACCAGCAAACCACCAGGCAAAAGACCTTGATAGATAGTGTTAAGCAGGTTTTCACGATCGCTAGGAGCAAGGAACTGCATCGTGAAATTAAGCACGACTAATGAAGCATTCTCAATTTTGATATCACGAATATCACCACACACTAGCTCGACAGGCGTTTCACTCACATAAGCAGATAAGTTTTCGTTACAGCGCTCAATCATAGACTCGCTATTATCGATAGCGATAATTTGGCAATTACGGCCTTCGACACGGCGGCGAATACTCAGAGTCGCAGCACCTAATGAGCAACCCAAATCATAAATTTTACTGTTTGGAGTCGCATATTTTTGTGCTAAATCACCTATGGTATTAATGATTTGACCATAACCAGGAACAGAGCGCCTGATCATATCGTTAAATACACCTGCTACCTTGTCGTCGAATTGAAAATCGCTGACATGTTCGTATGGCTTAGCAAAGAGATTGTCTTGAGAAGAGTTCATGTGATCAAATTGTGGGAGTTCAACAGCTCATTCTAGCTAAACATGGCTATAAGCGGCAAGACTAGCACTAGAATTTCCTTATAAAATTTTGTCTAATAGCAATATTGAAACAAAAGGTACGCATATTTTTAACTTCTTGGGAAATGTAATTGAAAACTATCACTTGTTTGTTGCTTACAATAGCAGCAATGTTCGTCACATTTCCGGCTATCTCAGCAACGGCAGTTGATAAGTCGCCGCTTATCATAACCATGAGTAATGATACTTACCCATTCCAGTTTGTAGATGAAAACAATCAACCCAGTGGGCTCTTGGTTGATATCTGGTTAGAGTGGTCGAAACAGACTCAAACTCCAGTCATTTTTAAACCTGTAGATTGGCTTACTTCCCTTAGTGACTTAGACAGAGGTCGGGCTGATGTTCATATCGGTATGGCAAAAACAAACGCAAGAGATGCGTTGTATGCTTTTTCATCAAAAGTTGCCAGTGTAAATAGTTTTCTTTATCTCAATTACCAGCTTCCCATTCCAAAAACGTTTTCCGACATAATTCCTTACAGAATTGGAGTCGTTAAAGGTGCTGCACAGATAGAAATTTTAAAGGGTTTAGAGCCAAAACTGACATTCGCTTATTTTGATAATCGTAGCGAATTGCTGAAGGCTGTGATGGATGAGGAGGTGTTTGTATTTGTGGGGCTTGAAGGCTTTTTAAGAGAAAGCCAGATTAACAACACCATTTCGGTTAAATACCCACTCGATAAGCGTAAACTCATCTCTTCATTTTACCTCTATCCTGCATTAAAGGTCGAAAATAAAGCATTAAGATTAAAAATAACATCCGGATTTGAGGCTATCAGTCCAGAGATCATTGAAGAGCATCAGCACAAGTGGTTGGGCAATCTTAGATATCAAAATGATATCGTGATTGCGATGCAAGTGGGAGTTGAACCATTTGCTGATATTGGCGCAGATGGTTTTCCTCACGGTTTGTTAATTGATATTTGGAAGCTATGGTCTGAGAAAACAGGGCTGCCGATCCGTTTTGTGGCTGGCAGCATGAAACAGAGCATCGACAATGTAAAGAGGGGAATTGCCGACGTGCATTTAGGCTACCCTGAGAGTGCGTCGATGCAGACGGGGCTGAATCGCGCTCATACCATTTATCGGGTGACCAGTCGGTTATTCTCGTTTGAGCAAAGCTTACAAAATGTTGCTGAGTTAAAGGGGAAAGTCATTGCTGTTTCGGCTACATCTCCCTACCTATCAGAGCTCATTGATGCTCTTCCCGAGTCAGAGATCCGTTATTACCATTCTGTCGATAGCATGATAGAGGCGGCAAAAAAAGGAGAGGTGAGTGCATTTGTTGCTGCCGCGGCCTGGACTCAGCATTATTTGCTGTTAAATCACAATTGGGAGCAATTTCATCAGTATATGGGGCTTGAATTTAAAACCGATTTATACGTGCTTAATCGTGGTAGCCAACAAGGGTTTTCTCAAAGAATAGCTGCAGGTTTTACGCTGATCTCTCAAAGTGAATTAGCGCAAATTGAACGGAAATGGATGTTGAATCCTGAAGATAGAATTTATAAGAGCCAGCAAGGTCTAATCAACTTAACGCCTGTTCAGCAGCGAATAATTGATGAGGTTGGCACTGTAAAGGTAGGTTACCTTCGTAATTGGCGTCCGATGGAGTATCAAAAGGCGGGTCAGTATGCGGGGATTAATAGTGAAATCGTCAATATTATAGGTAATGAACTGGGGCTCGATATTGAAACGCAAGTTTTTGATGAATGGAGTAACTTACTTGACGCTCTAGTCAGTGGTGAAGTTGATATCGCAGGCAGTGTGGCAAAAACCACTGAACGTGAATTTCAATTAAGTTTTTCTGATTCATATTGGCCCTCTCCTTGGGGAATAGTCACCACATTAAATAGCGTGAATACCTATAGTTTAGACGATCTGAGTGGGCAGCGAATTGCCGTTATTGAGGGTTACCATATTGTGGGTGACCTGATGCAAAAGTATCCAAATCTGAAATTAATATTGGTGCCAGACAGTGATGCAGGCTTACGTGCGGTGAGTCAAGGTCAAGCAGATGTTTTCATCGATAAGGTCGTTAATCTAAACAGCGGTATTCGAAGCGAGCAGTACTCTAACTTAAAAATGTCGATGCTAGTAGACTTTGCTGAGCAGCGCAGTCACTTTGGTGTACACCATAGTAAGAGGGCCCTGATACCGCTAATTAACGCGGTCTTGGCAAATATTGATCCCACTCTACAGCAGCAGATCCATCAAAAGTGGGGATCTCAGACCATTGAACTTGGTCGTGAGGAATATGAAAACAAAGTGAAGATTGGTATTCTGGTGTTTACGACGCTAAGCATGGTGGCGATTATTGCATTAATAGCGAATCGTCGTTTACGAAAAGAGATCGCTTTGCGTATTGAAGCTGAAACTAAAATGGCACACTCAGCTAAACACGATAGCCTTACTCAATTGCCGAATCGTGCGCTAATTGAAGACCGTCTTGAACAAGCTATATTGTCACATGCGAGGGACACGGCGCAGTTTGCTGTAGTGTTCATTGACTTAGACCACTTTAAACAGGTCAATGATAGCTATGGGCATCAAGTCGGTGATAAGTTACTTGTCCATGTAAGCGAAGTACTGACAAATGGCATCCGCCGATCAGATACCGTAGGGCGTCTAGGTGGTGATGAATTTGTGATTATTTTAAATGATATAAAAGATTTAAAGTCGGTTAATGATGTCACTGAAAGTTTGTTAGTGAGTCTCTACCAGCCTTTTGTTATTAACCAGCAAGCTATATCAGTGTCGGCCAGTATAGGGATCGCAATTTATCCTAAAGATGGCGATTGTATCGATGCACTATTGAAAACAGCAGATAAACAGATGTATCGTGCTAAAAATGCGGGTGGTCGGGCATATAGGAGCACTTAGATTTGCTAAAATAAGCAAAACTATTCAATTATTAATCCAAATTGATTGATAGTTAGCCGACTAGTCGAGAAGTTATTTGGAAAACGGCAATATTTCTCTATAATGCCGCTTTTGTCTTGTTTTGAACCAGATCCTCAAGCATCGCTTTGCGGAATAAAGGAAAGAGTTAAATGCGCAGTCATTATTGTGGAGACGTCAATAAGTCTCACGTAGGTCAAGAAGTGACCCTAGTGGGTTGGGTTAATCGCAGCCGAGATTTGGGCGGCGTAGTTTTTCTCGATCTTCGTGATAGAGAAGGTATCGTTCAGGTTGTTTATGATCCAGACCTTCCTGAAGTTTTTGATGTTGCAAGCACACTACGCAGCGAATTTTGTGTTCAGATTAAAGGCCTTGTAAGAGCAAGACCAGATAGCCAGATTAACGCCGATATGCGTACTGGTGAGATTGAGATTTTGGGTCTAGAGCTAACTATTTTGAATAGCTCAGCACCACTACCAATCAATATGGACAAAAATCAGCACAACACTGAAGAGCAGCGTTTAAAGTACCGTTATTTAGACCTACGTCGTCCAGAAATGGCTGACCGCATTGTATTTCGCTCAAAAGTGACCAGTGCAGTAAGACGTTTCTTAGATGGTAACGGTTTCTTAGATATTGAAACGCCAATTCTCACTAAAGCGACACCAGAAGGTGCGCGTGATTATTTAGTACCAAGCCGTACTTATAAAGGCCAGTTCTTCGCATTGCCACAATCTCCACAATTGTTTAAGCAGTTGTTGATGATGTCTGGTTTTGACCGTTACTACCAAATCGTTAAGTGCTTCCGTGATGAAGACTTACGTGCTGACCGTCAGCCTGAATTTACTCAAATCGATATCGAAACGTCATTCATGACCTCTACGCAGGTGATGGATAAGACTGAAGAGATGGTACGTGGACTATTTAAAGAGCTGTTAAATGTTGATTTAGGTGAGTTCCCTAAAATGACATTTGAAGAAGCGATGCGTCGTTTCGGTTCTGATAAGCCAGATTTACGTAACCCTCTAGAGTTGATTGATGTTGCAGACATCGTTAAAGAAGTTGAGTTCGCAGTATTTAACGGCCCTGCAAACGATCCTGAAGGTCGCGTTGCGGTATTAAGCATTCCTGGTGGCGCTAAGCTTTCACGTAAACAGTTAGACGAATACGCTAAGTACGTGACTATTTACGGTGCGAAAGGCCTAGCTTGGATGAAGGTGAATGACCTTAGCCAAGGTATGGAAGGCATTCAGTCTCCAGTACTTAAGTTCCTAAGCGAAGATGTGGTTAAGGCTCTACTTGAGCGCACTGGCGCGCAAACTGGCGATCTAATCCTATTTGGTGCTGATAAAGCTAACATCGTTGCTGAAGCAATGGGCGCGCTACGTCTTAAAGCGGGTGAAGATTTTGACTTGCTACAAGGCGAGTGGAAGCCACTTTGGGTTGTTGACTTCCCAATGTTTGAACGCACTTCTGATGGCGGCTTGCATGCAATGCACCACCCATTCACTGCGCCAAGTAACATGACGCCAGAAGAGCTTGAAGCAAACCCTATTGCGGCTATTTCTGATGCGTATGACATGGTACTAAACGGCTGTGAATTAGGCGGTGGTTCTGTACGTATTCATGACAGCAAGATGCAGTCTGCAGTATTTAGAATTCTAGGTATTAACGACGAAGAAGCGAGTGAGAAGTTTGGCTTCTTACTTGAAGCATTGCGTTATGGCACACCACCACATGCAGGTCTAGCGTTCGGTCTTGACCGTATCATTATGTTGATGACAGGTGCTAGCTCAATTCGTGACGTGATGGCGTTCCCTAAAACAACCACCGCAGCTTGCCCGTTAACCAACGCGCCAGGATTTGCTAATCCTGCTCAATTAACTGAACTTGGTATTGGTGTTTTAGAGACTGAGTCCAAAGAAGAAACTAAAGACGCTGAATAATAAAGCGTTATAAGAGCCGAGTTAAGACTCGGCTTTTTTTTCGATAAAATATACCCAAGCGACTTTCAATAAAAGCCACAAGGTACAGGTCTAACTTGCTGTAGTTAATTGCAGTTTAGTCATTGTAGGTCTTTTGGGTATAAGCAAAGGGGATGGATATGGCAGGACATAGTAAATGGGCCAACATAAAACACCGCAAGGCTGCGCAAGATGCAAAGCGTGGTAAGTTGTTTACCAAGTTTATTCGTGAATTAACCGTTGCTGCCAGAGAAGGCGGCTCAGATCCAGATTCGAATCCACGGTTACGTGCAGCAATTGATAAGTCTCTATCAAACAATATGACCCGAGATACGGTCGAACGTGCGATTAAGCGTGGCGCAGGTGAGCTCGATGGCCAAGTATTAGAAACCATTATCTATGAAGGCTATGGCCCCGGCGGCACAGCAGTGCTGGTTGAAACCATGACTGATAATAAAAATCGTACCGTATCGGGTGTGCGTAATGCATTTAGCAAATCTGGTGGTAACTTAGGTACAGATGGTTCAGTTGCCTATCTGTTCGAAAAGAAAGGCATCATTTCATATGAAGGTGTCGATGAAGATACGGTTATGGATGCGGCGTTAGAAGCGGGCGCTGAAGATGTGGTGACTAACGAAGATGGTTCTATCGACGTGCTGACATCGCCTGAAGATTTCGGTAGCGTTAAAGATGCATTGGATCATGCAGGGCTTGAATCGGTCAATGCTGAAGTAACCATGATCCCTTCAACCAAAGCTGACTTGGATGCTAATACAGCACCTAAGTTTTTGCGCTTAATTGATAATCTTGAAGATCATGACGATGTTCAAGAGGTGTATCACAATGCAGAAATTTCTGACGAAGTGATGGAAGGTCTGGAATAAGTAAAATATGGCCATTATTTTGGGGGTCGATCCTGGATCTAGGATCACTGGGTACGGTGTGATTAAATGTGTCGGCCGGCAGCAAGTTTATGTAGGCAGTGGCTGTATTCGTACTAGCTCTGATGAGTTACCTCTACGCTTAAAGCAAATTTTCGATGGTTTGTCCGAAATCATAAGACAGTATCAACCGGATGAGTTTGCCATTGAGCGTGTGTTTATGGCTAAGAATGCGGATTCCGCATTGAAACTTGGTCAAGCAAGAGGCGCAGCTATCGTTGCAGCCACAGCGGCGAATTTGCCTGTAGCCGAATATAGTGCAACTCAGATTAAAAGTGCTGTGGTCGGAACTGGCCGAGCGCAGAAATCACAAGTTCAGCACATGATCCAACAACTACTTAAACTCCCAAGCGCGCCGCAAGCCGACGCAGCTGATGCGCTTGGTGTGGCGGTGTGTCATTATCACACTAGCCAGAGCTTAGTTGCCTTGGGCGGCAGAGCAAATGTAAGAACATATGGACGATATAAATGATAGGTCGTATTCGCGGAATACTTATTGAAAAACAGGCACCAGAAGTACTGGTCGACGTTGCTGGCGTTGGTTATGAGATCCAAATGCCACTTACCAGCTTTTACGAGTTACCAGAACTTGGCCAAGAAGCGGTGATCTATACGCATTTTGTTGTCAGAGAAGATGCACAGCTGCTATATGGCTTTGTTTCAAAGCAAGAAAGAAGCTTATTTAGGCTACTAATCAAGGCTAATGGTGTTGGGCCTAAGCTGGGGTTAACGATTTTATCAGGCATGACCGCGGGTGAATTTGTGGCTTGTGTTGAGCGTGACGATATCGCTACATTGGTGAAATTGCCAGGTGTGGGTAAGAAAACTGCTGAACGTTTATTAGTTGAAATGCGCGACAAGCTCAAGAGTTTGATGGAAGCTTCTGTCGGCTCTGAACGCGAGTTTATGCTGCAGTCTAATTATAAAGTTCCTGAGGCGGTGAATACTGCTGAAGAAGATGCAATTGCCGCATTGCTTTCTCTAGGTTACAAGCCAGCGCAGGCTAGCAAAGCCGTTTCGGCGGTATATACAGATGGCATGACATCTGAAACCCTGATTAAATCAGCACTCAAATCGATGCTTTAAGGAAATTAAATGATTGAAGCAGATCGACTCATACACCCTAATATAATTGAGCGTGATGAAATCGAAGCCGTTGATCGCGCCATGCGACCTAAACTGCTGGATGAATATACTGGTCAGGATGATACTCGCGCACAGCTTAAGATCTTTATTCAAGCTGCTCAAAACCGCGGTGAAGCACTAGACCATATGCTGATTTATGGTCCTCCCGGCCTAGGTAAGACCACATTAGCAATGATTGTAGCTAATGAGATGGGCGTGAATATTAAGTCAACATCGGGACCCGTGTTGGAAAAAGCGGGTGACTTGGCCGCGCTGCTGACGAATCTAGAGCCAAACGATGTGTTATTTATCGATGAAATCCATCGTTTAAGCCCCGTGGTTGAAGAGATCTTATATCCAGCAATGGAAGATTATCAGTTAGATATTATGATTGGAGAGGGGCCAGCGGCTCGTTCAATTAAGCTAGATCTACCACCATTCACGCTTGTCGGTGCAACAACCCGTGCTGGAGCATTAACTTCGCCTCTAAGAGCCCGTTTCGGTATCCCACTTAGACTCGAGTTCTATAATGTTAAAGACTTATCAAGCATTGTGACTCGCTCAGCTAAAGTAATGGATCTTGAAATTGATGACGAAGGCGCAGTTGAAATTGCTCGTCGCTCTCGTGGTACACCTCGTATAGCGAACCGATTACTCAGACGTGTGCGTGACTTTGCCGAAGTAAAACATAGCGGAGATGTTACTAAAGTTGTCGCTGAACAAGCATTAGATATGTTAGATGTTGACGCTGAAGGCTTCGACTATATGGATAGAAAGCTGTTGCTTGCGATTATTGATAAGTTTATGGGTGGCCCGGTTGGTTTAGATAACTTAGCAGCAGCAATTGGTGAAGAACGAGAAACAATTGAAGATGTATTAGAGCCGTTTTTAATCCAGCAAGGCTTTATACAGCGAACTCCTAGAGGGCGTATTGCCACACCAAGAGCCTATAACCACTTTAATATTATTCAGCCTGAGTCTTAACCTTGTTAGGGACTTCACTGTCCTGCAGCGCTAAATTCAGTTCCAAACCTTCTACTTATCCAATTCAGTAAATTCATCAAATATTAGAGGAGCAAGGCAGCAATGCTCCTCAATACCTACTCAGCCGTTTTCTCTAGCCTTCAATATTGTGCAGCAATATGGGTTGCCTGTGTCTAAAAGCTTCAATTGTGAACATTAGTATGGCCTTAACTGATAAGGTGCAATCGTTAATAACTCATTGTTAATTAAGATGTCCTTAGTGCCATTGCCATTACAAGTTATAGGCTCGATTAAATGACTAGATCGACTTGCGGGAGTGAAACACAAGACTGAGATATAGGTTGTGATGTCTTTGTACGTAGTTGTGAATTGTTACTCTGTCGAGTTGTTACATTTGCTCACATCTGGTCAATCTAGAGCGAAGCCTTCCTGAACAGCAACTGAGTACTAGCTCGATTATATGCGAAAAAGTATGAGCAATATCTAAAAAAACGCTCTAAAACACTGTGACTTACTAAAGTCCATAGTGAGAAAGTGTGATGCGTGTCACACTTTGTCGCTTTGGTCTGGTTAATGAAAGGTTGCAGTCTTTTTGGTTGTTTTATCTTTGCTTGGAGGTTTTTACAGAGCATTTAACTTCTTGGTTCGGTTGGGCGCATTATGATTCTGTTTTCGATTTAACTGTCGTTACTTTTAGTTCGATTTTATTTAACAAAATAGTGTGAATAGTTAATGAATTGCTCGATTGACGGCATAAACGTGAAATTGCAGTATCCATACCAACGCCAAAAATAACAAATGGCGTGTATATAAAAATAAAAGGTTAGGGAGTACTACATAATGAACAGACCATCTAAATTGGCCACAGCGATCAAGTTCGGTTTAATCGCTTCGGTTTCTACGACAGCCTTTACCGTGTCAAATACAGCTTTCGCAGAAGAAGTCGGCGCCGATGTAGAACGCATTGCTGTTACTGGCTCCCGCATTCAGCGTACCGATATGGAAACTGCTTCTCCAGTGACTGTAATCGATGCTAGCGCAATTAAGGCTTCTGGCGCGACTTCTATTGATGAAGTGTTACAAAAAATGACCGCAACTGGCGGTGCCATGACAAACCCAGGCGTTAACAACGGCTCACAAGGTGGAGCGTCAATTAACTTACGTGGTTTAGGCTCACAAAGAACACTCGTTCTAGTTAACAACCGCCGTATGGTTAACTCAGGTACCGGCGCAGCTTCTACGGTAGATTTAAATACCATCCCAGTATCAATGATTAAGCGTGTTGAAGTACTAAAAGATGGTGCATCATCTGTTTACGGTTCAGATGCTGTTGCTGGTGTAGTAAACATTATTCTTAAAGATGATTTTGAAGGTTTAGAGCTAAATGTTCAAAGCGGTATCTCTGGTCAAGGTGATGCTGAAGAGACGAGCTTTGATTTAACCACTGGCGGCAACTTTGATGGCGGTAACGTTGTCATGGGCATTCAATACATGAAGCGTGGCTCAGCAAGCCAAGCGGACCGTGGTTTTTCCGAATGTCCTTTAACAGAAAGTGGCGGCGAGTTGGTTTGTGCGGGTAGTGTTTACTCAGAGAATGGTCACCTTTATGGACCAGATGGAGACTACCAAGGCAACCCTGATGGCAGCTGGGACGAATATAATCATGTAGAAGATGCATATAACTATTCTGCGGATAGCTTCTTATACACGCCTATGGAGCGTTTAAACTTCACCGCACTGGCGAACTTTGACTTAACTGACGATACAACTTTGTTTACTGAAACTATGTATTCAAAGCGTTGGTCAGAACAGCAAATGGCACCGCAACCTATCTATACAGAGTTTAAGTATACTGAAGCTATGGGTGATAGCTTACTAGAGCATGGTATCAATTATGGAGACGATCTTGGTTATGCTCGTCGTTTGACTGAAGTGGGACCACGTGAATTCAGCCAAGTTGTCGATACAGCGCGTGTTGTTGTTGGCCTAGAAGGTATGCTAGATAACGGTTGGACATGGGACACATCTGTGAACTACGGCCGTAATGATTCAGTAGACCGTCTTGCTAACTTGGTTAACATGGGCTCGCTAAATGAAGATATTACAGAAGGTACCTTCAATCCATTAGACCAAACATCATGGGCAAGCGATAACATGGAAGGCTACACTTACACCGAGCAAAACACTGGTGGTAGTGAAATGCTAATTCTATCGGGTAACCTTTCTGGTGAGGTGATGGAGTTGCCTGCTGGCTACTTAGGCTTTGCATCGGGTATCGAGCACCGTAAAGAGAAAGCTTGGTTCATTCCTGATTCGCTAACCGCTCAAGGTCTAGCAAACGATCCTAAAGTTGACCCAACTGAAGGTGAGTACGATGTAAATGAAGCTTACTTAGAATTAGCTATTCCATTGCTAGCAGATCTTCCTCTTGCTCAGCAAGTTGACTTAAGTGCGGCAGTACGTTACTTCGATTACAGTACATTTGGTAGTGACAGTACATGGAAGCTTGGTTTAACTTGGAAAATGACTGATGACTTGATGCTACGAAGTGTCGCATCTACAGCCTTTAGAGCACCATCAGTTGATGAATTGTATTCAGGAAGCGCGACTTCATTTGATAAGATCACTCACCCTGTAACTGGTGAGAAGAGCTACCAAGCTGAAGTGACTCGTGGTGGTAACGAAAACCTTACTCCAGAAGAAGCTGAAACCTTCACTGTAGGTTTTGTATATTCACCTAGTTATTTAGATGGATTCTCTGTAACAGCTGATTACTACGATATTTCAATCACTAACTCTATTGCGTTAGTTGATTCAAACTATATCGCAGAGCAGTGTATGAATAGTTCTGGTGAACAAATCAATAAAGACACAGCGCTTTGTCAATCGGCTAATATTACGTATGATCCATTAAGCGGCAAAATTAAATTTAATAATCAGCTACAAAACATCGGTGCAGAAGATACTTCAGGTATTGACGTGAACCTAGCCTATACATTTGAAGTGTTGGGCTTAGATTGGAGAACCGGTCTAGATACGACTATTCTGCTTGAGAACGTGTCTGAAATATCTGGTCAATCTATCGATTATGCTGGCTATATCACATCGGGTATGGGTAGCTTTGCCAAGGTTAAGAGTAACTTTGACTTAGGCGTACAAGGTGCAGATTGGTCTGCTAACTATCAGGCTCGTTATATCTCAGGTATGGATAGCTATGACTGTCAAGCAGCAGATGCAAGCTGTTTAGCTCCAACAGTTGGAAGTGTTGTTTACCACGATATTTCTGGCTCATATTACTTCAATAATGGACTTCAATTGTCATTAGGTGTTAACAACCTATTTGATAAAGAACCGCCATATTACTCAGGTAATAACGACGCTAACACCGATCCGTACACGTATGACACACTTGGACGTTATTTCTACCTTCAAGCAAGTTTCAAAATCTAAACGGTTGAGAACTTAAAGAAAAAGCGCCCTAGGGCGCTTTTTTATTGCTTTAAAAACTAACCTAAACCGTTTTCAGCAGAACTCATTTGAATAAATTCAATTTTATAGCCATCAGGATCTTCTACAAAAGCGATTTCAGTTGTGCCGCCAGCAACGGGTCCAGCAGGGCGGATAACCTTACCACCGGCCGCTTTAATTGCTTCACAGCGGGCATAAATATCTTCTTCACCGATTGCGATATGACCAAAAGCATTGCCGTGATCATAAGACTCTGTTCCCCAGTTATAAGTCAGTTCTATAACTGCGCTACCCGTTGACTCTTCGTCATATCCGACAAAAGCCAAAGTGTATTTATATTCGCTGTTCTCGCTCTGTCTTAGCAATTTCATGCCTAAAACTTTGGTGTAAAACTCGATACTGCGTTCAAGGTTGCCAACACGGAGCATGGTGTGTAGTAGTTGTGCCATGATATATATCCAAGTGATAGGGTAATAGATGTGCAGAAGTATATCTAAAATAATGATGATAGATACAGTTTGTAAAAATTGAGCCAGATCAATTTCTTTAGGCAGTACCTAGATCACAAAATGCCTAAATTAGTCTGAGAAAGGCGCATATTTCTTATATTATTGACTCAGTTACTTAAGGAGAACACCATGCAAACCGAACTAAAGATGTCACTAGCTCTTACAGCTGTTATTGCTGCGTTTTTAACTGTTTTCTTTATCTGTATGTACTAATCACTATTTAGTTTTGGCGATACGATAGATTGCTTTAACTTAATATACATAGAGATACAAAAAAGCCGCTAATAGCGGCTTTGTTGTATCTGATGAATCAATCTAGCTGGTAAAGAGATCAATCCTCTGGATAAACCTTGTCTTTGAACTCACAGAGGTCCTCGATAATACAGCTACCACAGCGAGGTTTACGGGCAATACAGGTGTAGCGACCGTGCAAGATAAGCCAATGGTGCACATCGACCTTAAACTCAGCAGGAACGACTTTTAGCAGCTTGTTCTCCACTTCAACGACGTTTTTACCCATCGCAAATTTGGTGCGATTTGAGACCCTGTCTATGTGAGTGTCGACCGCGATGGTTGGCCAACCAAAAGCGGTGTTGAGTACCACATTTGCGGTCTTTCTACCTACGCCGGGAAGGGCTTCGAGTGCCTCACGATCCTCTGGTACCTCACCGTTGTACTTTTCGACTAAGATTTCACAAGCTTTTACCACATTAATGGCTTTATTGTTGTATAGGCCAATAGTTTTAATATATTGCTTAAGGCCTTCAACACCAAGCGCTGCAATAGACTGCGCTGTATTGGCTACCGGAAATAGTTTATCGGTAGCTTTATTAACACTAACATCTGTAGCTTGCGCTGATAATGTAACGGCAACCAGTAGCTCAAAAGGGCTTGAAAAATTAAGCTCAGTTTCAGGGTGAGGATTATTCTCTCTAAGTCTTTCAAGGATCTGGCGGCGCTTCTCAGTATTCATTATCTCTATATCCGTATCGTGTATTTTTGTTATTTATCGCGGCTTAATTGACCTTAGTAATACGCGCTCGAGTAGGCGCTTCTTGCTCGACTTTAGGCTGTTTAGTTGCAAGATATTGATCGATGACATTTTTAAGTGCGATGAGTAAGCCCATACCAATAAAGGCGCCAGGTGGTAACATGGCCAATAAGAAGCTAGTTTCAACTTGCCAGATATGAATAGTCAGTGACTTAGCCCATTCGCCTAACAATTGATCGGCACCGTAAAATAGTGTGCCTTGACCTAATATTTCACGAGCTGCACCCAAAATACACAGGACTAAGGTAAAACCTAAACCCATCATTAGTCCGTCAAAAGCCGATTTAGCAACATTATTACGCGATGCAAAAGCCTCGGCGCGACCGATAATAACGCAGTTAGTGACGATGAGTGGTAAGAAGATCCCAAGTGATAAATACAAGCCGTAAGCGTATGCATTAATTAATAGTTGCACGGTTGTTACTAGTGCTGCGATGATCATTACAAACACAGGAATACGGATCTCTTTTGGTACAAAATCACGCACCAGAGAGACTAAGATGTTTGAGCCGATTAATACCAGCATGGTCGCAAGGCCTAAACCTAGAGCATTGGTTAAGGTCGCGGTCACAGCCAGAAGAGGGCACAGCCCTAAAAGTTGCACTAGACCAGGATTGTTCTTCCAAAGTCCCTGTTTGGTTAGCTCTTTATAATCACTCATTTTGCAACCTCGCAATTGGCAGGTGTCGATAACAGCTGTGCCTTATTGGCATTAAAATAGCTAACAGCATTTTTAACGGCTTTCACATAGGCACGCGGTGTGATGGTAGCACCAGTAAATTGATCGATTTCACCGCCATCCTTTTTTACATTCCAGCGTTTATCATTATCTGATAATAAAAATAATCCATCAAATGAGCGCACCCAATCGGATTTTCTCAGTTCTATTTTATCACCCAGCCCAGGTGTTTCTTGATGCGATAGTGTACGTACGCCTAACACTTCACCTTTATCGCTGATGCCAACAATAATACGGATATTACCGTTATAGCCATCAGGTGCAATCGCCTCAATGGCAATAGCCACACCCTTATCGTTTTTAGTCGCGATATAGGCAGGCAGTGAGTTATCAGTGCCTAAAAACTCCATAGAGTTAAGCACAATACAGTGCGCAGTGAGTTCGTTATCGTGGATTTCATCGGGAATGATCTGATGCAGTACACGCGCGAGTTCAACTTTCTCTTGTTGCTTGATTTTATCGTAAGTAAATAGGTTTACCGCAGCCACTAGACCCGTGCACAAGAGTGCAAATAGACCTAGAAGTGAACCATTCTTTAACATTGATTTTTTCAAAATAAATTCTCTTTATGCTCAGTTGCCCGTGCGGTGGCCATAAGTACGCGGTTTAACGTAGTAATCAATAAATGGAGCACACAGGTTAGCCAGTAAAACGGCAAAAGCGAAAGCGTCTGGGTAGCCACCATAGGTACGAATAACATAAACCAGCACACCAATAAGCGTACCGAACAACAGTCGTCCTTTAACACTGGTTGCGGCTGTTACAGGATCGGTAGCGATAAAAAATGCCGCAATCATGGTGGCGCCAGAAAACAGCTGCAGTAAAGGGCCTACATGGGTATCTGGACTTAACAGATAACCGAAACTGCTACAGACAAAAAGTGAACCTAGAATGGCGAAACTGATGTGCCAGCGGATCACTTTTAGTTTTAACATAATCAGGCCACCTGCAAGGTAAGCCATGTTGACCCAGAACCAACCAACGCCATAACCATCACTGAAAATGGCTTTACTTAAGCTCTCAGAAGTCGTTAAGCCTAAAGATAGGTCAGTCTTAACAGTATCGAGCGGGGTCGCCATTGCCACGCCATCAAAACCGAGTTTATAAAGACTTAACTGCTCGGCGCTCATTGAGCCAAATATAGCCTGCAGCGTTAAGCCAGTATCCATTGGATTTTGAGCAATCGCAGTTGGAATAGACCAGCTAGTCATCTGTACTGGGAACGAAATAAGCAGCATGACGTATGCGGCCATTGCGGGATTGAAGATATTCTGCCCAAGCCCCCCGTATAACTGCTTAACAAGCACAATAGCAAACAAGGTGCCAATCACCACTAACCACCAAGGGGCGATTGGCGGTATGGCAACGCCAATTAATATAGCCGTTAACACGGCGCTGTTATCGCTAATGGTAGAAAGCACTGCGCGTTTTCTTAAGGCAAGAACTGCTGCTTCAGCAGTTAATGCGACAATAATTGCCAGCAAAACTTGTATGAGTACGCCAAAGCCGAAAAAATAACACTGAGCGGCAATGCCTGGTAGGGCACATAAAATAACCCGGCGCATCACACTTTGGGTTTGTAGATGCACCTTTAAATGAGGTGACGAGGCTAATTTAAACGCCATGGTTTATTCCTTATCCTGCAATTTTTGTTGCATCTTTTTCGCTTTAGCTTTAGCAACTGCTGCGGCAATGCGAGCCTTCTTAGCATCTTCAGCTGACAGAGGTTGTGCTATTTCAGTGTCTACCGGCTTGCTAGGTTGAGCTTCAATAGCTTCAATTTCTGAAACTTCAATCTCTACAGCTTGAGCTTCTATAGCTTGAGCATCAGTCGGTAAAGATGCTTTCTTGGCCTTAGCTTTGGCAACTGCTGCGGCAATGCGAGCCTTTTTAGCATCCTCAGCTGACAGAGGTTGTGCTGTTTCAGTATCTAACAGTTCGTTAGTTTGAACCTCAACGTTCTCTGCTTCTGAATTTTGCTCCACTACAGCATGAGCTTCTGCAGCATGGAGCTCTAAAGCTTGGCCTTCAGGCGATAAAGAGGCTTTCTTGGCCTTAGCCTTTGCAACTGCAGCAGCTATGCGTGCTTTTTTTGCATCCTCGGCTGACAGTGTTTCAGAAACTTCAGCACTAGAGGTTTCAGCTTCTGTAGCTTTAGTTTCTGAGCTATCGCAAGGTAGAGCTTTATCTGCCTGCGCCGCTTTTTTGGCCTTTGCACGTGCAATAGCTGCAACAATTTGTGCTTTCTTGTCAGTTACTGGAGACTCAGTTGAAGCATCTACTGTATTAACATCTGCAGTGACATTTGATTTTTTAGCTTTAGCACGTGCAACAGCGGCAGCAATTTGCGCTTTCTTGTCAGTTGCTGGAGACTCAGTTGAAGCATCTACTGTATTAACGTCTGCATTGACATTTGATTTTTTGGCTTTAGCACGAGCAATAGCTGCTGCAACTTGCGCTTTCTTGTCTGTTGTCGTCTCGGCAGCTGTTGTGACTTCACTCTGCTGACTATCGGCCGCTTTCTTAGCTTTAATGCGGGCCATCGCTTCGGCAACGGCATCTCTGTCACCGCTAGACATATTGCCCTTACGGCGATCTGCAGCTTCTTTAGCTTTGGCTTCGCGAGCAAGCTTTTCCTCTTCTAAACGCTGAAGTCTTGCTTCAAAACGTTGCTTAGCAAAATCAGCTTGCTTCTTCTCTTCGGTTTGAGTACGTATTGCTGATTTAGCGATACGGTAATACTCAACCAGTGGAATATCACTCGGGCAGACAAAGCTACAGCAACCGCATTCGATGCAGTCGTGTAAGTTAAAGCTTGTGGCTTTGTCGTATTCTTCTGCTTTTGCATGCCAAAACAGTTGCTGAGGTAAGAGTAGGCTAGGGCAGACAACCGCACATTCACCGCAGCGAATACAAGGTTTCTCATCTTGTTCAGGCGCTATCTCTTCGCTGCTAGGTAACAAAATGCAGTTTGTCCCCTTTAATACCGGGGCAGAAATATCAGGTAGTGAGTGACCCATCATCGGGCCACCGATAATGACTTTATCAGTGGCTAAATCGCCATTAAAACCAAGCTGTTTGAGAATATGTTTGATTGGCGTGCCAATGGGTACCCAGTAGTTACCTGGTGTTTGGCTATTTAAGCCTGTCACGGTGACAACACGGCGCGTTAGAGCATGGCCATTAGTAACGGCGTCATAAATGGCATAAGCTGTACCTACGTTTTGTACTAACATGCCTAGCTGTGCCGGAATGGAGCCAGATGGCACTTCTTGGCCAGTTAAAATCTGTATTAGCTGTTTCTCACCACCAGATGGATACTTGGTTGGAACTGCGGTGATCCTGGCGCTATCTGTCACTAACTCGCTGCGATTAAGCGCATGTTGCATCGCTTCAATTGCTTCGGGCTTATTATCCTCGATGGCGATAATGATGCGCTTTGGCTTGAGTAGCTTTTGGATGATTGCAATACCTGACAGGATCTCATCGCTGTGTTCGCGCATGAGACGATCGTCAGAGGTAATGTAAGGCTCGCACTCAATACCGTTAATAATAACCAGTTCAATGTCACTGGCTGGACTCAATTTAATATGAGTAGGAAAAGCTGCGCCGCCTAGTCCTGCAATACCTGCCTGTTGAATCTTGCTTAAGATCTCTTGGTTACTTAAAGATGCTACATCTGAGCTTTGGATCTCGCACGATTCATCTAAGCCATCAGCATCAATTACGCAGCTTAATACTGCAATGCCAGAAGCATGATTACTTGGCATAGGTTGAATTTGGCTGATAACACCGGACGTAGGTGCATGCACAGGGCTATAAGCAAAGCTAGTGCCCGATGTCAGACTCTGACCTTTCAGTACTCTATCGCCAACTTTCACCGTGAGAAGAGCACTTTCTCCAACCTGGGTGAGAGGCAAAACGTATTGACTTGCAAGTGATAACTCACAAATTGTTGTTTTATTTGATAGATTTTTTAATTCTGGAGGGTGAACACCACCATGTGAGCGCCAAAGCGTCCCTTTATCAATTTGCTCTAATAAAGTTAACACGGCTTATCCTCTTGCAACTGCTTGACGGGAATGGCGTTCAGTTGCCAATTCCAGGTCTTAGTGGTCTGTTCTACTGGTAGCATATCGATACAATCAACAGGGCAAGGCGCAACACATAGGTCACAGCCGGTGCAATAGTCGGTTATGACGGTATGCATTAATTTTCCGGAGCCTAAAATGGCATCAACCGGGCAGGCCTGTATGCACTTTGTACAGCCAATACACTCATCTTCACGAATGTATGCGACTTTTTTAATTTGGACTGCTTCGGTGGCATTAAGTGGCTCTGGTTCAACGCCCATTAGGTCTGCGAGTTTTTCCATCGTGGCGGCGCCACCGGGAGGACACTTGTTGACCTTGTCTCCATTGGCAATGGCTTCAGCATAAGGTCGACAACCTGGGTAACCACATTGGCCACATTGAGTTTGTGGTAATAGTGCTTCAATTTGATCGGTTAAAGGGTTGCCTTCAACCTTAAATTTCTCAGCGGCAAAGCCCAGTAATACACCGAATACGAGCGCGAGTATTGTAAGTACAGCAATAGCGATGACAATAGCGGACATGTTTATTTAACCAACCCTGTGAATCCCATAAAGGCAAGTGACATCAGTCCTGCGGTGACCATAGCAATGGCCCCACCTTTAAAAGGGGTAGGGACATCGGCGGCTGCAAGACGTTCTCTCATGGCAGAGAAAAGAATTAACACTAATGAGAAACCGACCGCAGCAGCAAATCCAAAGATGGCAGATTCAATAAAGCCATGTTTTTCATTGATATTAAGCAGGGCGACACCGAGAACGGCACAGTTAGTGGTAATCAAAGGCAGGTAAATACCTAAAGCACGATGTAGCGATGCACTGGTTTTTTGAACCAGCATCTCGGTAAACTGCACCACAACAGCAATCACAAGAATAAAACTCATGGTGCGTAGGTACCCGAGATCAAAAGGTAGCAACAGGTACTGATTGACCAGGTAACTCAATATTGAGGCTAGCGTTAGCACGAAAGTCGTCGCCATCGACATGCCGATAGCCGACTCAAGTTTGCTAGATACCCCCATAAAAGGGCAAAGGCCAAGAAATTTTACTAATACGAAGTTGTTGACTAGCACTGTGCCAATCAATAACAGGAGATATTCACTCATCTCTAATCAAATTTTTTAGACAGAATTGACTCTATTATCGGCTTTTCCTAAGCCATTAACAACACATAGAAAGCAAGGATAAAAAGTTTGCTTTATAAATAGTCAGTACTAAGCCGTATTTAGCGACTTTTCTTCCTGTTTTATTGGGCTAGGCTCAGCAATATAGTAGCCTTGTAAACCGTCAATGAGTAGTTGCTCCATCGCCAGCTTGTCTTGCTGTTTTTCAACCCCAGTTGCAATCACTTTGATCCCCAATTTGCGGGCAATATCTATGATCATTTTAACGAAGAATTTATTGTGTGGGTCTTGGGTGATTTCCTGAGTGTAACTTGGGTCTAATTTAATATAGTCAGGGCGAACTTCTTTAAAAAGTTTAAATGAAGTAAAGCCTAGACCAAAGCGTTCGATAGAGATCCGTGAGCCGACACTATGGAGTTCATTGATAAAATGGTAGGTGGCACTGAGATTTGCCTGCATACCAGACTCACTCACCTCAAAAACTAACCTAGCCGCAATCTGCCGCTGTCTGCTAAGGATGTTTTTTAACCATGAAACAAACGACTTATTGGTTGCAGAGGCTGCACTGATGTTGATCCCTATAAGTCCGTCTAGGTTTGGTGATTGAATAAGCATGCGAAGTGTATTTAAGACGATAAGCTTATCGAGTTCTTCGCTCATGCCGTGACGTTCAGCCATCGCGATGACAGTCGCCGTGGGTAATAATTTTCCTTGGCTATTGTAGAAACGCGATAATAGCTCGCGATAGAACTCAACATTATGTCGACATGGGCGAATTGGTTGAATATAGAATTTTATCGCTTTTCGCCTTAAAAGGTCGTTAATCGCTACTTTCCAACGACTTTCCCCAAAAAGTTCTGCACCGGTGAGTTTCTCTTGAATATGGTAACAGTTGGGACCTAGTGTTTGGGCAATACTGACGGCGGTATCGGCTAGGGTCATTAAAGAGACAGGGTCGCTCTCTTGCTGGTAGGGAACTATGCCTGTATGACCAATAGTAGGAGTGCCAACTTGTTGTTGATACTCATTAAATGCGGTCTTTATTGTATCGGCAATTTCGGTAGCTTGCTTGATAGCGATATCGGCAATAACAATGGCAAAGTCGGCGGTTGAGATCCTATAAAACTGCGCTTTAGGGTACTGATTAAATGCACTGCGAATATCATTAGCAATACGAGTAAGGTAATCATCACCGGCTTCTCTACCATGCATTTGGTTGATAGAGCCAAGTTCCGTCGCTCTGATAACCACTAAAATACCGGTGTCTTTACGTTCCGGCTTTCCTATTTCATTTAGTTTTTCAGTAAATAGAGCCCGAGTTCCAAAGCCAGTAATAGGATCGTGAAAAGCTGTTTTACTTAGTTTTTCATGAGCCTGTTGGAATTCATCAATTTTGGCTTTTAAAAGCTGTTTACTGTTATCGAGACTGATGCCTACGCTGCTAAATTCACCTTTTATGCGAGATTTATCAATTGTAGCGAAAGAGAGTTTAGCTAAATTCTCAACACACATTGAAATATAGCGAATTTTGCTTTTTTGTCGGATGGTTAAAAGTAAGTAAGTAACGCTTATTAACAGGAAAATTGCCCATATGATGGCCAGGGCATTTTGAAATCGGGCAACAGTGCTATCAACTTTAGATAGATTAGATAGCTTTACTTGTAATCTACCAGCATTTAAAGCCTGAGTATGTGGTGACTGAATGGAGAATAACTTCGTTAAATAGGCTTTCTCTGTGGGGACTAATTGGCCTTGGGTGAAATTATTATTGCTATCTGATGTATCGATATATTGGAAAAATTGAAAGTTATATTGCTGCTTGAGGATATCGTAAAGCGACTCACCTTTTCCTTGCCAATTTTTCTGTTGCTTGATGTTGTTGGCGTATTGTTCAAGTTCCTGCTGAGCTTGGGCTGTTAATTTTTGCTTTTCATCTAGGTAGCTTAAAAAGGTGAGCCCAGAAAAAAGTAGTACTAAAAACAACTGGAAAAGTTTGGAGGTTGTCATAAAAGAGTCCGTTCAACGCGAGACATAACTCGTATTAATTCGAGTAACACTGGTTAATTGGAAGTATTATAAACAGGTTTATGATTTTATTGCAGCGTAAATATAATGCAGCGGCTTTTAAATAAAATAATTTAGGGATTTATTGCTAAGAAACGAAAGGGAAATAGAAGAGATAATGCTTAGAAAGGTTGGCTCCCCAGACTGGACTCGAACCAGTGACATACGGATTAACAGTCCGCCGTTCTACCAACTGAACTACAGGGGAAGCGTTTAAGTTACGTCTCGTTGAAGACGGAGCGCATATTAAATCGCTCTTACAATTGAGTCAACTCGATAAGGGGAAAAAAATGAATTTATACGCTCAAGTGCTCACCTAATACACATAATGATGATGAATGCAGCGCTTTTGTTAATATATGAGCAGTAGCAAATGCAAGTGCATGAGTTAATCGCAGTTTTCTATTGTTTAATGGTTTATACCTTAGTTAATCCTGCAGCGATAATTACAAATGTAAGAAACTTTCAAAAACACATCGCGTCATACTTTAGTCGTGCTTAGCCTTAAAAGCCCCTGTAGATAAGCTTTGTGAGAGTTATCCACTGATTCTGTGGATAAGCCTGTGGGTTAAGTGGAAAAATCATCGGCAAATGCCGATGGATTGGGCATTGAGCTTAAATTGAGCGAATTTATTGATTGTTTTTTTTAGCTAGTAAAAACAGTGTGATGGAAAAAGCAACAGTTAATTGTGGTAATTTCAGAAATGTTGCTAAAGTGTAACTTTGTTGTCGGTGTTTCTTGTGAATTAAAATGCCCATTCTACTGGCTTTGACGCTAAAATAATCAATGTGTATGCACTTTATTCGATGTTATAAAGTTTCATTTAGTAACTGAACGTCGATTTTGCAATTAACCCTGACATGACTAGTGTCCCAACTCGAAGAGCTTCAAGGTGTGATAGTTAAAACATGCTCTAACAGAAGTCTGTTTTAATGTTTAGCTAAACTAAGTGATGATCTTAATTTATGTTAAGCGCTGCTCTTATAGGGCATTTGCGTTACTTTTACTAATGTTTAAGCTGGCCGTGGTTATCTGGCTCTAACCTGCGAACATAAGTCAGTTGATAATTTCACGATTACGCGCCATTTTTGACCTAATTAGGTTAAAATAATCGCTCATCTTTCTAGGGAAGCATCTGAGTGTCAGAATCTGTATTTCAATTAGAGTCCATGTATCAGCCTGCCGGCGATCAGCCTACGGCCATCAATAAACTTGTTGAGGGACTCGAGTCAGGCGTCGCTTGCCAGACATTATTAGGTGTTACTGGATCGGGTAAGACTTTTACGGTAGCCAATGTTATCGCCAAAATGTCGCGCCCGACGATTATTATGGCGCCCAATAAGACGCTTGCTGCTCAGCTCTATGGGGAGATGAAAGAGTTCTTCCCCCATAACGCCGTCGAATACTTCGTTTCTTATTACGATTATTATCAACCAGAAGCTTATGTTCCTTCTACAGGGACTTTTATTGAAAAAGATGCATCGGTCAATGCACATATTGAACAGATGCGTTTATCGGCTACTAAGGCTTTGTTAGAACGAAAAGATGTCGTTCTGATTGCCTCTGTGTCGGCAATTTATGGCTTGGGTGATCCTAAGTCGTATATGAAGATGCTATTACACCTGCGTGAAGGTGGCATCATAGAACAGCGCGAGATCCTAAAACGCCTCAGTGAGCTGCAATATACACGTAACGATATCGAGTTACAGCGCGGCACTTATCGTGTGAGAGGGGAAGTGATTGATATCTTTCCTGCTGATTCAGATAAACATGCCATTCGTATCGAGCTGTTTGATGATGAAATTGAACGCTTAAGCTTGTTTGACCCACTCACTGGCCATGTGGTTAAACGTATCGCTCGGATCACCGTTTATCCAAAGAGTCATTATGTAACACCTAGAGAGTCAATCTTAGCGGCAACAGAAGAGATCAAAGAAGAGCTCAGAGATCGTAAGAAGCAGCTACTTGATCTAAATAAACTGATAGAAGAGCAGCGTATTACCGAGCGGGTCCAATATGATGTTGAGATGATGACGGAGCTTGGCTACTGCTCTGGTATTGAAAACTACTCTCGTTACCTGTCTGGGCGAGCACCTGGTGATGGACCGCCAACTTTATTAGATTATCTGCCTGAAGATGGTTTATTGATCATCGACGAGTCCCACGTAACAGTTCCGCAAATTGGTGCTATGTATAAAGGTGATCGTTCGAGAAAAATGAATCTAGTGGAATATGGTTTCCGCTTACCTTCGGCGCTTGATAACCGGCCGTTAAAGTTTGAAGAGTTTGAAGCGCTAATGCCACAAAGTATTTTTGTGTCTGCAACACCTAGTGATTATGAAATTGATAAATCCGATGGTGAAATTGCCGAGCAGGTTGTCAGACCCACAGGTCTACTTGATCCTGAAATTGAAGTTCGGCCTGTCGGCATTCAAGTCGACGACTTGCTCTCCGAAATCGGCAAGCGAGTGGCAGTGAATGAGCGGGTGTTGGTCACTACCTTAACTAAACGTATGTCTGAAGATCTCAGTGAGTATCTTGATGAGCACGGTGTTAAAGTTAGGTACTTGCATTCAGATATCGATACCGTTGAGCGAGTTGAAATTATTCGTGACTTAAGACTAGGCAAATTTGATGTGCTTATCGGTATTAACTTGCTTCGAGAAGGCTTAGATATGCCAGAGGTGTCTTTAGTCTGTATTCTCGATGCCGATAAAGAAGGTTTTTTACGTTCTGAGCGCTCACTGATCCAGACTATCGGTCGTGCGGCGCGAAACGTAAATGGTAAGGTGATCCTTTACGGTGATCGCATTACTAAGTCGATGGATAAAGCGATAACCGAAACCAATCGCCGTCGTGAAAAACAGCATCAATATAATTTAGAAAATGGCATTACACCTAAAGGTGTGGTTAAACGCATAACTGATGTAATGGATGTGGGAGATCACCATTATGTCGATAGCGAGCGTGGGGTCGCGGAAAAAGAAGGCGGTTACCATGTGGCTAAACCTGCTGATATTAGCCATGACATTGATAGGCTCGAAAAGCAGATGCATGAACATGCTAAAAACCTAGAGTTCGAAGAAGCCGCCGCTATTCGCGATCAAGTTAGTCGGCTCAGAGAGCAGTTTATAAAAGCCTAGCGCTAAATAGTCCTCTATGAACTAAAAAGGAGAGCCAGTTAAACTGAGCTCTCCTTTTTAGTTCATAATGCATTTACAGGTGCTCACGTCCCAAACGTTTGTAAGCGATAAATACGCCAACACAGATAAGCCCACTGAGGAGTCCCACTAAGTGGGCTTCAGTTGCCACTCTGGCGTCGATGAGTTGAGTCATCTCAAGGCTTGCACCAAAATATTGCTCATAGGCAACCTTTAAGAACACTCCCAATAGCAGTAGGTAACCGGATTTTAATCCACGGCGAATATCCAACACGGCTCCATAGGTAAACAGACCATGCAGCATCCCGCTTAAGCCTACATAACCAATAAGGCTTGGGAAGAAAACCAGTAAGCCGAGCCCCTGCATCAGGCAGAGTATGAAAAAGACTAGGCTGAGGCCTTTGGCTTGGTAGTGTTGCTCATGCAGCGCTAATATCACCCATAAACCTGCTAGGTTCATATATAGGTGCCAAGCATTGGTGTGCAGTAAATTACCGCTGACTAATCTCCACCATTGGCCATCAATGATAAGATTTCTTTGATAGGCCAACTCGGCGTCAAGCTGTAAATAAAACAGGCTAACACACACTAGAGTGATCAGCAGCGCAACCCCATAGGGGCGATTAGCCCCTAAGTTGAGTTTTAGCATTTAGCCGCAAGTCTGGCTTGTATCGCTTCTTTATTGCTGAGGTACTCTTCAAGCCCGCGCTTTCTTAATAGGCAGGCAGGGCAGGTACCACAACCATCACCCTTAATTCCGTTATAACAAGTGAGCGTCTCATCACGGATTAGTTCTAAGCTTTGGTATTTATCTGCTAAAGCCCAAGTTTCGGCCTTATCTAACCACATTAAAGGAGTTTGAATGGTGAGTTTTTTGTCCATACCCTGCTCAAGTGCTGCCTGCATGGCTTGTACAAAGTCATTACGACAATCTGGATAGCCAGAAAAGTCCGTTTCGCATACACCGGTAATCACCACATCGGCACCTACTTGATAGGCATAGATCCCGGCAAGAGTAAGAAATAGGATATTTCGTCCTGGGACAAAAGTATTGGGTAAGCCGTTATCCATCAATTCATTAGAGACTGGAATAGAGTCACGGGTAAGGGCTGAGATAGCCAACTCATTAAGTAGCGTCACGTCCATAACCTTGTGACTAGCCAATTTCAACTTGCTAGCCAGTGTTTTGGCGATCTCAATTTCTTCTTTATGTCTTTGTCCATAATCGAAGGTGATCCCGTGGACCTCATCGAATTGTTGAAGGGCTTGAATGAGACAGGTTGTCGAATCTTGACCACCACTAAAAACTACAACGGCTTTTGACATAATTAAGCTTTAATCTTTCAATAAATAAGACTGAGTAGTTTAGCTCAGCTGTGAATGGTTTTAAACTACTTGCGACTAAGAGTAAAATCCACTATAAATGCGACCCAGTTAATCAAGAGGTCAGATAATGAAATATCCAGTTAATGAAGTGTTTGAAACAATACAAGGCGAGGGGACTCATACTGGAGTGCCGGCTATCTTTGTTAGACTTCAAGGCTGTCCTGTTGGTTGTTCTTGGTGTGATACTAAACAGACTTGGGAATTGCTAGAAGATAATCGTGTTGCGCCTGACTTGGTTATACAGGTTGACGGTACAATAGGTCGTTGGGCCGAACTCAGCGCCCAGCAGTTAGTTAGTGCATTTGAAGATAAAGGGTTTTCTGCCAAACTTGTGGTGATCACAGGCGGTGAACCTTGTTTATATGACTTAAGCGAGTTAACGCAATATCTTCATGATCAAGGTTATCAAACACAGATTGAGACCAGTGGCACCTTCGATGTACTTTGTCACTCAGATACTTGGGTAACCGTATCACCCAAAGTGAATATGAAGGGCGGCTATGCTGTATTAGCCCAGGCACTTAATCGAGCCAATGAGATTAAGCACCCCATCGCCACCCAAAAACATATTGATGAGTTAGATACACTGCTTGAAGACATTGACTTAACGGGTAAAACCGTCTGTCTACAACCTATCAGCCAAAAGCCGAGAGCAACTGAGTTGGCGATGAAGACCTGTATTGAGCGTAACTGGCGCTTATCGGTGCAAACCCATAAGTACTTAAATATTGACTAGATAAAGTCAACTCGAGCGATATGACTTTAACAAAAATTAATTAGCTCGATTTAGCTGACGAAGTTTTAAATAAAAAGCCCTTAGATCCGATGATCTAAGGGCTTTTTATCTTAAGAGCTAAACAACTTAAACATACTCATTTCAGCGGCCTTGGGCAAAGCCTTCTTCGAGATGGGCTTAATGTACTTTCTGCTGCGTTATTAATCTAGCTAAGGGACAAGCATTAGCTGCACTCAAGCAGCATTCACGGCTTTGCTAAAGAGTATTAAATTCCCACTGAACTCTTTATCTTCAGCTGGCTTGGCTATATAGCGATGAAATAGCAGTGCTTTTAAAATCCGATTAGAATTGCTTCAAACTTGGACAATTTAATACGCATGTCGCACTAAATTTCGCTAAAGCTTCTTCATAAGTACTGAGGTCGCCAATATTTTGTTTGATCCAATCCTTGTTGTAATAGGTGTCTAGATAACGTTCACCTGAATCACAAATCAGCGTGACGATTGAGCCCGTCTCACCTTTAGCTGCCATTTCACTCGCGAGCTGTAGGGCTCCGTATAGATTTGTGCCAGTAGATGCACCCGTCTTGCGGCCAATAATCTTCTCAAGCCAATTGATGGTGGCGACCGATGCCGGATCAGGGATCTTACGCATTTCATCAACTACTCCTGGAATAAATGATGGTTCGGCGCGTGGTCTGCCAATGCCTTCAATTTTACTACCATTCGCGCAGCTAACATTTTTATCACCTGTGTGGAAATAATCAAAGAAAACTGAGTTTTCAGGATCAACGACACAAAGTTTGGTGGTTAATCTTTGATAACGGATATAGCGGCCGATAGTCGCTGATGTTCCACCAGTCCCCGGACTCATCACAATCCATGTTGGAATAGAATATTGCTCATTTTTCATCTGGTTAAAAATAGAGTCAGCGATATTATTATTTCCTCGCCAATCAGTTGCGCGCTCGGCATAGGTGAACTGGTCCATATAATGACCGTCAAGTTCTGCCGCTAGACGTTCAGACTCTGCATAAATCTTACTTGAATGGTCGACAAAATGGCATTGACCGCCATAAAACTCAATTTGCTGGATTTTTTTCTTAGCCGTGGTGCTTGGCATGACGGCGATAAATGGCAAACCTAGCAATCGAGCGAAATAGGCTTCGGATACTGCGGTACTACCAGAAGATGATTCAATTACCGGCGTACCTTCTTTTATCCAACCATTACATAGGGCATAGAGAAACAAGGAGCGGGCGAGGCGGTGTTTTAAACTTCCAGTTGGGTGGGTACTTTCATCTTTTAAGTAAATATCAATACCATTTAAGCTAAGCGTATCTAGCTTAATTAGATGCGTATCTGCACTTCTTTGAAAGTCAGCTTCAATTTTTCCAATTGCTTGATTTACCCAAGTATTAGTCACTATATAGCCTCTGATTTATACATTTAATTTAAATCATAGTGAATATATGGGTTCAAGGGTAGTAATAATGTAATTTGATATGGTTTGTAATGCAGATATAAATGTTTGATTAATAATTATTTATTGATGCTGTATATAGAATTGTACTTGCTCTATATGGGAGAGAATGATTATTTGCGGTGATGTTTATTGTGAGAAATAAGAATTAACGCTGAATAGCTAAGAGATGAATAATTTAAGAAGTGGTGGAGGGAGAAGGATTCGAACCTTCGAAGGCTGAGCCGTCAGATTTACAGTCTGATCCCTTTGGCCACTCGGGAACCCCTCCACATTTTCTTAACTTCGGTCTTGCTTGGTCTTACACACAATATTGGCCTATCGTGTTTGTTGCTTGGTACATCTTAACTTCAATTAGATAGAAATGGTGGAGGGAGAAGGATTCGAACCTTCGAAGGCTGAGCCGTCAGATTTACAGTCTGATCCCTTTGGCCACTCGGGAACCCCTCCACGAATATATTTCTACAAATTGTGCGCAAATGGTGGAGGGAGAAGGATTCGAACCTTCGAAGGCTGAGCCGTCAGATTTACAGTCTGATCCCTTTGGCCACTCGGGAACCCCTCCTCAATTGCGGCGGCAATAGTAGTCAGAAATATTTCTCCTGTAAAGACAAAATATGAAATAAACCCTAAAGAACTGACTGTTTGGTTAATTAACTGACAACGAGTTGTTTTTCAGATGTATTCTTGCTCAATATGGTCATTAATTAGCTTGGAACTTAAACAATCCCTTTATGTTTAAATACATATCAGTCATTGAACGTAGAACAGGGGAGTCATGTCGCTGTATGGGTAAATCATTAAATAAGTCCTATGGGCAAGTAGGCGGAGCAAAAACAGATGTTTTTCCACTGCTCTAATTCAATCTGATTGAAAACGAAATAAAGCCTAAAGTAATCCCTTATTGAGTCGATAAAGTTTTAACAGTATGTTTTATTGGTTTATTTTTATTCAAAATGAGTGTTTTCCCGTTAGAAAGTTCATTAGTTAACGAATCCCAGTTGGGTTCGAGACTCAATCACGCAGTCGGTTCAAACCGACGGGGTGAGTTTGGGTTACTGCTTTCTATGCTCTCGGAAGATGCACGTGATATGGCTCAATTTCAGACTCCGGGACATCTTTGTGATGATTTGAGAACAAAGTTTGAGCTTCCTGTACCTCAGAAGTTACTTGGCCTCCTCGATACAGACCAAACAGTGACAGATAACAGTCAAACATATCAATTAAATGGAACTACAGCTTTTCGTTTGGCTAATGCGCTAAATGAGGAGGCGCTAGTGATCCGTCACAATGAACCACTAGGCATGCAAGAGGTGCTAGCTAACTGTGCGCTCTCTACTCGCCAGCGTTATAACCAGGTGTCGACAAAAGCAAAGGTAGAATTGATGCATTTTGCTGATCAATTACTCATGCAGCGTCAAATGAGTGAATTAATAGCCCAAGCTTGATGATGATGCTGCTCTATTTAGATTTGCTGATATATAATCAAACATTCGAATGATCTTAATAGAGATAAGTTAAAGATGAAAAATATTCAAAAAGCACAGTCCGATTTAGTTAATGATACTTGTAATGACTGTGGTAGTTTTGTGGATGTTGGTGCCGTTATTGATGAATATGACACGGTATTAGATTTAGAGTTACAGGGTGATAATTGTGAAGAGTTAGCAAACTCTGTCATTGCAAAGGCTCAAAAACGTTTTGAAGGTGTGACTGCACAGACCCAACTTGAAGGCCAAAGTGCAAAAGTTAGCCTAACTTTCTCTTTTAGCGCCGAAAAAATGATATTTCAGCTAGAAAATGGTTTGTAAAAAATCATAGTATAACTTGCTGGAAATACGTTAACTCGTGTAATCTTGTACCCTATAAAAAATAATATATTAGCTTTAATTGTTAAAGCTATTTGGTAGGCTCTTTGCTTACCCCTATTTAGGATCACGAGTGAAGAAGCATAAATTTCAGCAATTGTTGGAGTACATTGTTAATTCAGAAGCAAAGTTGCTAGGCGATTTTAAGTCTACAGCCCAAATTGCAGCTGAATTACTTTCTCAACAGCTTAGTGTTTCGAGTGTCGTTGTTTCTGCTTTGTCAGCCGACGCAGACACATTGACACAAATCACGCGCCTCGATACTTCTCCTCATTCTCCAGGGTTGAGTTCCACACGTCCAACCCCTTCATCTTGCCCCAACTTTATCCGTCAATTAAAAGATGAACGACACATTACGGCAGAGCTCTGCTGTAATGACAGTCGACTAGTCGAACTGCAACCTTATTATCAACAGCAAGGGATCTTGTCAGTATTAGAGGTGGCAATTCGTATTAACGGCCATCTAGAGGGGATTTTAAGCCTTGAATGCAAAGAGCCGACGGAACCTTGGAGTGAAGTAGAGGTACAGCTCTGTTCACAAGTTGCAGATCAGCTCGCATTAACTCTAGCAACGCAATACGGATATGATAAAGATGAGCGCTTAAAACTGTTCTTATCCGCTGCTGAGCAATCAGATCAGATAATGATGGTGGTTAATTTAGCCACTGATCTCATTGAATATGTCAATAAGGCTCATTTTAACTTAACCAAAGTACCCAAAGATAAAGTGTTAGGTCGAAAAGTACAGATATTAGACTTTTTCAAACAATATCCCACTTTATCTGATGAAGTACTGGAAAAAGCCCGAAAGGGCGAAGCCTCAGATGAAGAGGTTTATTTGGTTCGTGATGATGGCAGTTCCTATTGGATGCGTTTTTCAGTTAAGCGTTTTATCTCTGAAAGGGGCAACCACTTTGCTTTAGTTAATGCTGAAAACTGTACTGAAGAGCATTATCATCAAAATGAGTTATTTCGGCTAGCATGGCGCTGTGGTTTAACTGGCTTATATAACCGCACACACTTTAGTAGAGTCCTTGAAGGTTCACATTCTGGTCATTTAGTCATGATCGATCTTCAAGGTTTTAAACGCTTTAACGATACATATGGTCATGCTAATGGCGATATTATCCTAATTGAAATTGCTAGGCGAATTCGCCACTTTGCCGAAATCAATAAAATTGCAGAGGTTGCAAGGATAGGAAGTGATGAGTTTGGGATTTTAATTACAAGCGAACATAGTGAACACTGGGTACTGCAGGTTACAGAGCGATTGTATCATCAGTTAATAGCCCCTGTTACCATCGGAATAGAGCAGCTTGATCCCCGGCCCGCAATTGCAATAGTCGATCTATCCTCTATTGAACAGAAGTTTTCGCCTTTAACCTGTGCTGACATCGCTTTACAGTACGCAAAAAACCAGCAGGGTAATGCGATACAGTTGTTTAACTCGGCTTTACTCAATGCATTTAAAGAAGATACGCAAATTGAAAGAGACCTAGGCGTAGCGATAAAAGGGCGTCAATTTGAACTTTATTACCAACCACTCAAAGATTTAGGCAGCCAATCTTACATTGGTGCTGAAGCGTTACTGCGTTGGCATCATCCGAAAAAAGGTGTGCTTTACCCTGGGGCGTTTATCGATATTGCCGAACAAACTGGATTGATTAATGATATTGGCTCCTGGGTACTTGAAGCTGCATGCAAGCAGTTAAACCTTTGGCAGCGCCATCAAATTGATATTTCTATGCACGTCAACGTTTCTGCGAGACAGTTTTTTAGTAGTAACTTGTTTGAGCAGGTTTGGGAGCTTGTAACCCGTTATCGTTTAAAACCAAATAGTTTAATCCTCGAAATAACAGAAACAGAGTTAATGGAAGATATTCGATCTGCTACTAATTTGTGTCACGAGTTAGCTGCGCTCGGTGTAGGACTTGCCATTGATGATTTTGGTACTGGTTATAGTTCGATGAGATACTTAAAACAGTTCCCAATTAGTAAGTTGAAAATTGATCGTTCTTTTATCTCTGATCTTTCTGTGAGTCACGAAAGCCGTGAAATTGTTAGTGCAATTATTGCTATGGCATCGGCGCTGAATATCTCGTTGACCGCAGAGGGGGTTGAAACAAAAGAGCAGGAGCAATTCCTTGCCAAACACTTGTGTCACCAAGCGCAAGGCTTCCTATACAGCCCAGCTCTTAGAGTATCCGAGTTCAGCCAGTTTCTAGAGAAATCTTCAGCTGTCCATTAGGCCTTTAGACCATTAGCTTAATGATTGTTGATATTGATGTTGATTGTAGATATTGAAATGGATGTTGAAATTGATATTTGAGGTCGATATAGCCGACGTATCGGCTTTATCTGTTGGGACTCAATAATTTGATGGCACCAGAGCTGAGAATTAGAGGGCGAATCCACAGCACTTTATTTACTGACCGCAACACTGCTTAAATTTCTTACCACTGTTACAAACACATTTGTCATTTCGTTTAGGAAAGACTGCAGCTTTTTGCTCCCCCAGAGTGTAAAACCATTTACCTCCAAGCTTAATGAAATCTGAACATTCATGTATAGCATCTAGCTCGTTATCTAGTTGATACCAAGCTTGAAATGTCACTCGCCCTCGATTGCCGTCTTCACTTGCGGACTTGACTTCAAGCCCTAACCAATGGGGCAGAGGTTCTTGAGCAAGGTTTTGCTCTGTGAGGCCATTTAAGTAGTCTTTATGATGAGTTTGAATTAGATAATTAAACTTGTTGAGATAAAATGCACTGAATCGAGAGCGCATTAACTGCTCCGGGGTTTGTGCTATTTGTTCTTGAAGGTGCAGTGGTTGACAACAGGACTGATAAGTTTGCCCTGAGCAACAAGGGCATAAAGAATCGGCTTCAATGTTAAGGTTTGTCATGGTTATTGGGTTGTGAGCTTTGGCTTAATGCTGGAAATTGGCGGCCATAATAAAGGTTTGGGCTAGGTTTGGCATTATAATAAAAAGATGCTTCAGCACGATTGTTGGTATCGACGGTTAAATACCATTTACCATCACTCTTCTTTTTGGAAACACCTACAAATTTACCAGCAAATTCACTACTTGGCTCACCATTATCTACAGGTGGATGGAAACGAATGAGGTAATAGCCAATATCGGTTGCGCTTTTGCCAACGATATTGCGCTCTATCACTCTGAAATCGACTTCTATTTTGGCATTTTTATGTTTTATCTTGCCAAAGAAAGCGTCGTACAACGCGACAATTTTATCTCGCCCTAAGGTGATCTCTTCATCTTGCCCTTCAGGAATATAACAAGCGTCTTCGGAGTAGATAGACTTCATGATGCTAGCATCAAGCTCCTTAAAGGCTTCGCTAAAATGGCTATAAACGTCATTTAGCGAGTCGTTATCATCAGCGGATGCGACTTGAATGAAGCTGAGATAGAGTGCGCTTATTAAGGTAAGCGATGTAGCAAGTTTTTTGAGCATGTAATTAGGATAGACCGAGATTATATTAATTATCACTATAATAGATGGTTAAGCTGAACTAAAGTACTAGATCTTTACAAGATGTGTAGAAACCATCTTTAAAGGCAATTATTGGCGAATGATTAGCCTTTTATATTGTTTGTGGCGTTAACCCTATGGGAGCACTTATGGGCGAAGAGGATATGACTCTTTTTTTCGAGGAGATGGCAAGTGTAACGCCATTGAAAAATAATACCTCCTGTACGCTCGGGGAGCAAAATGTGTCGACGCAGGCGCAAGCTGCTCGTCGAGCTCAGCTAGAGATGAATGAGCAGTTGTCTAGACTTACAACACAGGTTCAAGAGGTTAAGCCTGTTGCGCCGGAGGATGTGGTTGAGTTTAAGCGGGACGGGGTACAAGAGGCGGTATTTCATCGTTTAAGCCGAGGAGGTTACCCCGTTAAACATGAAGTGCTGTTGCACCAGTTAAAAATCGCTCAGGCAAGAGAAGTGCTATACAACGAAATCCAAAAGAGTCGTGAAAAGGGCGAGAGAAGCATTTTAGTCATTCACGGTAAAGGCGCTAACACAAAGCCAATCCCTGCATTAATGAAATCCTTTGTTGTTACCTGGCTGGAACAGATAGATGAAGTTTTGGCTTTTCACAGTGCACAAACCCACCATGGTGGCTGTGGAGCGCTTTATGTCATGCTGACAAAGTCTGAACAAAAACGCATTGAAGCGAGAGAGACCAATCACAAAGGCGTGAATGTCCGCTGACCTTTCTAAAATTAAAAAGGCCAGTTTACTTAAAAGTAATACCAATCAGTATAAAGATTTGGTCGCTCAGCGAGAGTTTAGCGGTTCTGAGGCAAGGTCATTAAGTGCTCCTGCTTTAATGACATTTGCAGCATCCATGTTGCTCGCAACAAGTGAAGAGCATAGTTAAACTAGGTTTAAGCTCCCTCTTTGTTTATTAAGAGTCGCAGTATCAGAGCCGCTAAAACTCGCCATTCTGGAGCGTTTTTGGCTGCCTACTTCTGCGTTGAACAACTTCACAATGGAGCAACCATTCTTTCAGCTATTCGCCTTGAATTAGTTTGCCAAAAACGCTCTGAGTAGATCAACTTCTTATACTGATTGGTATAAAATGGCTTTTTTATTGATATTACCAAACATAGCGTATCGCTAAGTTTGGCTAAGCTAGGTTAAGTTACCAGCCACATTGACGATTAGCATTTGAGTTTTGCTCATCTAGCCAAGTTTGCAGTGGCGCAAAATAATCCAATACGGCTTTAGCATCCATTTCCTTAGTGCCTGTTACTGCCGCTAACGCCTCAGGCCATGGCTGGCTTTGACCCATTTCTAACATGGTATTGAGCTTAGCGCCGGCTTCTTTATTGCCATAGATACTGCATCTATGCACAGGTCCTGTATCGCCAGCGATGTCACATAACGATTTGTGGAACTGGAACTGTAGAATGTGTGCTAAGAAATAGCGGGTATAAGGAACATTGCCCGGTACGTGATATTTAGCCCCTGGATCAAAATCGGCTTCGCTACGTGCGATTGGTGCCTTAACACCTTGGTATTTTTCACGTAGTTCCCACCAAGCTGCATTATATTGCTCAGGGGTAATTTCACCACTGAACACCTTCCAGCGCCATTGGTCAATCATCAAGCCAAAAGGTAAAAATGCCACTTTATCTAATGCTTGCTTTAGTAGTAGGCCAATGTCTTTTGAAGCATCAGGCACTTCATCGAGTAATCCAATCTGTTTTAAGTAGTCTGGTGTAATCGATAGGGCAACAGTATCGCCAATTGCTTCGTGGAAACCATCGTTGGCGCTATTTTTAAAGATAAACGGTTGGTCTTTGTAAGCACGTTGATAGAAGTTATGACCGAGTTCATGATGAATTACGGTAAAGTCTTCAGCAGTCTTCTGGATACACATTTTGATGCGGATATCGTCGCGATTATCTAGATCCCAGGCTGATGCGTGACAAACCACATCGCGATCCTCTGGCTGCACGAATAAAGAACGCTCCCAGAATGTGTCAGGTAGCGGTTCGAAGCCAAGAGAAGTAAAAAAGGTCTCGGCCTGCTCAACCATTTTTATCTCGTCATAATTATGTTTGGCTAACAGGTCAGTGACATCATAGCCGGGATCGGCATCTTCAGGTGCGACTTGATTGTATATATTGCCCCAGCTTTGAGCCCACATATTACCAAGCAAGTGTGCAGGGATAGCACCTGAAGCCGGAGCAACCTCATCACCATATTGTTCATTAAGTTCACCACGAACGTAACAGTGTAGTGAGTCATACAGAGGCTTAACTTGGCCCCATAGTCGGTCAAGCTCTGTAGCAAACTCATCAGGCTTCATATCGTAGTTGCTACGCCAAAGCTCAGAGAGATTAGCATAACCCAGATCTTTGGCGCCTTCATTGGCAAGCTCGACTTCTCTTTCAAAAAGTGGCCGCATAGGTTGGGCTATTTCACGCCAGCCTTGCCATACCTCTAACAGTTCATCTGGGTTAGTCGATGTTCCCATAATCGCTGATAGTTCTGGCTGAGTTAGACAGCGACCATCTTCGAAGCAATATTTTCCTTTACCGTATAGACCGTTTAGCTCGGCGCTGATATTGGCAAGCTCGGCATTTTTAACGGGATCGAGAGGAGCAGGGAGTACGATAGAGCTGCGTAGTATATTGAGTTTACGTTTTTCAGCCTCGCTTAAGGGGAGGTTGGCGTATTGCGCTGATTGAGTCGCGAGCTCGACCGATGCCGCGGTATATTTTTCAGAAACACTGGCAGCTAATGCTGCAGTATCTTGGGTGATGAAATTACTGTAAATCCACTCTGAGCGATTTATCTCAATCGAGAGGTCGGCCATTTTAGATTCAGCATTCTCGATAAATTGCTTCGCTTCTATAGTTTTATCAACCATGGCAGGCTTACTCTCAGCCTCTGTTTTACTGCATGCTGACACTCCAAGTGTTAGTGCAATCATTGCAGATAGTTTAGAAACGTTAACTAGGCTTTTATTCATCCTTTATATCCCTTGTTATTTTTGTGTTGCTTATTTTACTTGTTTTGTTGCTGATTAATAGTGGATTAAAACGGACATGCAGATAACGCTGCAGTTTTAGCCTATCTCGGGAATTAGTTTGACAATAGGCAAGCGAATGTTTAATTTAAACGAGTGTTTTAAATAGATATAAAAGGCAACGGAATGGCAAATCGCTCCGATACAAAAACAAGAATACTGGATGCTGCGGAAAAATTATTTGCAGAGAGAGGTTTTTCAGAAACCTCACTAAGACTAATTACAAGTAAAGCTGAAGTAAACCTTGCATCTGTAAATTACCATTTTGGTTCTAAAAAGGAGCTGATCCGAGCAGTACTTGCACGTTACCTCGATGTATTTATGCCTGCAGCCGCAGAGGCAATTGTTGCAGTGCGTACTAGTAATGCGAACGCATCATTAGACGATATATTTTCAACCTTGGTGGCTCCTTTACTCGATCTTAATAGTTTGAGAACGGAAGGGACTACGACCTTCTTACAATTATTAGGACGTGGTTACATTGAAAGCCAAGGCCATCTGCGCTGGTTTATCACCACACACTATGGAGAATACTTAGGCTTATTTGTTAAAGCTGTAGCAGAAAGTGCACCACATATTCCTCCTGCAGAGATGTTTTGGCGTTTACACTTTACCCTAGGCACTATTGTTTTCACCATGGCGTCGGCTGATGCACTAACCGAAATTGCAGAAGCAGATTTTGGCGAGCAAAATGATATTGAAGCTGTCATCAGAAAAGTCATTCCGTATTTATCTGCCGGAGTGTCCGTTCCACTTACTAAGGATGTAATGTAAAAATTATGGCTACGACATTATTAGTGCTGTTGCTTATCGCAATAGTCGTTGTATTCAGCGTTAAAAATATCAGGATGCAGTTAATTACGCGTCCTGTATTTAGTTTTTTCAAAAAAGTATTGCCACCCCTTTCAGTTACTGAAAAAGAAGCGATGGAAGCGGGCGACGTTTGGTGGGAAGGGGAGCTATTCAAAGGCAAACCTAACTGGCAGTTGCTGCACAGCTACGGTAAACCAACCCTGACATCAGAAGAGCAAGACTTTATTGATAATCAAGTTATGACGGCATTAACTATGATCGATGATTACGACATAGTGAATAACAGAAAAGACTTGCCGCCAGAGCTTTGGGAATACTTCAAAAAAGAAGGCTTCTTCGCGTTAATCATTCCTAAGAAATATGGTGGTAAGGCGTTTTCAGCTTACGCTAACTCGACTATCGTCAGTAAGATTGCTAGCCGTAGCGTTAGCGCGGCAGTAACGGTTATGGTGCCAAACTCTCTCGGCCCAGGTGAGCTATTGACTCATTATGGTACTAGCGAGCAGAAAGATTACTGGTTACCTCAACTTGCCGATGGCCGTGCTATTCCGTGTTTTGCATTGACAGGACCTGAAGCGGGAAGTGATGCTGGTGCCATTCCTGATACTGGTATTGTATGCCGTCAGGAAGTGAATGGTGAGGAAGTTCTTGGTCTAAAACTTAATTGGGATAAGCGATATATTACACTTGCCCCTGTAGCTAATGTATTGGGTCTTGCATTCCAGATGTCCGATCCAGACGGCTTGTTAGGTGACACTAAACATATCGGCATTACCTGTGCACTCATACCAACGGATCATAAGGGAGTCGAGATTGGCAGTCGCCACAATCCGCTGAACCTCGCATTCATGAATGGTACTACTCGTGGTAAAGATGTGTTTATTCCATTGGATTGGATCATCGGCGGCCCTCAATATGCGGGTCGTGGCTGGAGAATGTTAGTTGAGTGTTTGTCGGCAGGTCGTGGCATTTCACTACCCGCTTTATCAACAGCCTCTGGACATATGGCCACTAAAACAACCACTGCGTACAGCGCTGTGCGTCAGCAGTTTGGTTTGGATATTGGTCAATTCGAAGGGGTACAAGAAGCGCTAGCCCGTGTGATTGCTAATACCTATCAACTTGAAGCAGCAAGACGTTTGACGACCACTGGTATCGACTTAAAGGTTAAGCCGTCTGTTGTGACTGCGATTGCTAAATATCACATGACTGAACTTGGTCGTAAGGTGATTGATGATGCGATGGATATCCAGTCCGGTAAAGGTATTCAGCTGGGGCCTAAAAACTATTTAGGCCATGGTTATATGGCGCTGCCAATCTCTATTACGGTGGAGGGGGCAAACATTCTGACCAGAAGCTTGATGATCTTTGGTCAAGGGGCAACACGTTGTCATCCTTATGTGCTGGCTGAGATGGAAGCGGCTGGAATGGAAGACACCAGTGAAGGTCTTGAGCGATTTGACGATTTGCTGCTTGGCCATATTGGCTACGCGACTCGTAATGCCTTTAGTGCGCTGGGCAATGCTTTGACTGGTAGCCGTTTTGCTCAATCACCAGTAAGCGGTGAAACTAAGCAATATTACAAAGATATGACGCGCTTATCTGCAGGTTTGGCCTTAATGACAGACGTTTCAATGCTTATTCTAGGCGGCGATTTAAAGCGTAAAGAGATGCTAAGCGCACGTATGGGTGATGTGCTAAGTCAGCTTTATCTTGGTTCTGCAACCTTAAAGCTTTTTGAAGATAATGGTCGTCAGTTTGATGATTTACCAGCGGTACGCCACGTTATGGCTACCCGTTTACACTTAGCGGCTAAAGCGTTAGATGAAGCGATTCGAAATTTCCCTAATCGCCCAGTTGCATTGCTGTTACGTGCATTAATCTTCCCGCTTGGGAATCGATTCAAAGATGCTAGTGATAAGCTATCAATTGATTTGGCAAATTCGATGAATAAGCCTGGTCCTGCCCGCGAACGGTTAACCTTCTTGTGTCCAAGTTTTGACGGTGATCCAAGTGGTATAGCTGAAGTTGAAAATGCCTTCATAGCTAAACATGAATGCAAAGGGCTGTATAAGAAGCTTAAGCAAGCGCAGAAAGAGGGCTGCTTACCGAAGAAGTTGCCAGCAGTGGCATTGTTTGACGCTGCACTGGAGATCTCATTAATCTCTGAGCAAGAGCACCAACAATTAGTCAAGGCTGATGCGTTGAGGCTTGCAGCGATTAATGTTGATGAGTTTGAAACGCTGTAACAGATCGAATAGACCCCGTGCGTTTCAATCAATATTGATGAGTATTTAACAAAATGCCGCCTTATGTTGTACTTCAATGAGTACAGAGTAAGGCGGCTTTTTTGTCATTTAAAGATGCTACCCTTTATATTGATTGCAATTGGCGGCTAATCGACTCGTCTATTTATTCGCTATATACAGCATTTTGCAATTGCTGATCAGGTTAAAGGTTTTTAAAAGTATCGTCTTCTAAACTTGTTCAGCTCTGTTCCTGCCATGGGGGTAAGGGCTTTATTTATCGAGATGAGATGTTGATATTCTTCAGGGTAGAATTTCTTTATTCTTGTCACTCTCGCGTAATGACTGGAACGGAACTTGGGATAAAGCGAGATTAGTTTTGGTAAACTCTCATGTAACTGGCCGTTTTCATAGCTAAGCTCTAGCAGTGTATCAAGAGCGTCTAATCCATATTTATCCGTGTCAAGTTTAAAATTATTTTCGACTAAAAACTGGATAGCTTGTGGAGAATTTAAAGCCGCTGCGATGTAAGTATCATTTCCCACCAGATCGATTATCGAAAAATCAAAACCTTGATGTAATAAGTCTTGCCACTTATCTACAGGTAGCCCTTTAAGTGAAAGTAAGTTTGATGGCATTTGAGGAGAAACTCTTACACTCCATGCTGACAGAAATTCAATATTGCTGTGAAGCATATAATGAAAAAGGGCATCTGTTTGTGTCTGTGTTAGTGGAATTTGCGCACAATATTCTACCGCTTGTGCAGCGTTTCCTTCTGCTAATAAGCGGTCGAATTTATCACTCGGGTCCGACTCCAATGGTGCTCGGTTATAGCTAAACTCAAGCTCTTGCCAAAGACCAACAAGAACCGGGTCTATTTGATGCAATCGCTGCTTAACATCAATTGGATTTTGTTTTATCTCATCAATGATGTCGTAGGCCTTATCTCTTCCTTCAAAGCTTTGCTCGGCAAGTAATTGCTGCTTTACTGATGCGCATTGCTCAGACTTTCGTTTCAATGCTATTTGCTTGTTTTTTGAATCAGTAATGGCAAGTGAGATAACGGAATCATCGGCTTTACGCTGTTTAACATTAAAGCTGTTATCCATAAGCGGGATGCTTTTAAGAAGTGATTTAAACTTAGGGTTAGAAATACTGTGGCTATTAGTGCGTGCATTTTTTGGGGCTTTAAAATAAGTGACCGTCAAATTGTTAAGCTGTTCAATTTTCCCGTGGGCTTTATAACCTTCAGCTTTTAGGTAGCTCGGTGTGTCGAGGATCTTATTGGTATCGGGGTTGAGTTTATTGTACTCGGCATCGTTACGTGGCAAATTCAATATGGCTATGTCCATTGCTGTTAATATACCTGGCTCATTAATAGGGTTTACACCATATTTGTTTAGGAACTCTAAGGCATCAACATTAAAATTAGCGGCTGCAATATCGGCAAGATTGTTGTAACGCTTAAAACGTTCCTGTGCCAAGATAGGCATATCCCCTAAAGATTTTGTTTGTTTGAGCAAGGGAATTAAATACTCAGTTTCCATATTGTTGTTGAGCGCGATTGCCACGTCATTGACGGTAAATGTGCGTAAGGCAACTGCTTGCTCGTATTCTTCGATATTAAGGTTCTCTGCACTTAATATGAATAGAATTGATGGTGATAAAATGAGACTGCTGCCTATAGCAAGCGGAGATTCTAAATAAGTAGAAAAGTTGTCATTATTATCAAGTAGGGCATAGATATCTTCTTTATTTATATCTTGCGCTAAGGATATATTCACACCAAATCCGTGATTTTCATTTTCTAGTGGTTGAAGCGCTGAGACCAGTTCATTCAGTGTGTCAGCACTAAACCCTTCAATGACCGACATACCACTCCACTCATTTAAAATCGACACTGATTGGGTAATTGAATATTTATGTTTCTCGATATTGATTTTCGCTTCAATCAGCAAGTCTTGGTAACTATCGTAGAATGTTTGATATTGCGCCTCATAAGCCAGTAGTTCGCGATCTGTTTTACCTTGCTTCAGCTCTTTCTCTAGTGCGGCATTAACTCCGATGTGGACTTCATCAACATATTCGTTGAAGTCATAGCTCCTTTGTTGGCATTGAGCGTGCGCAAAAGTAAGTTGCTGTAATCTAGTTTTCTGAAAGTTTTTATTAATAGCTGGCGATTTGATTGTTTGTTGTTGGGCCGTTATTTGATTACTGATAGTAGAAGAGTTACTGTTGTGCGTGACACCTTTTAGCTGGTTTTTCTCATTTTTATCATTGCTATAAACATAATAGCCACCGAGGATGCTTATCGCGACGCATGAGATAACCAGTAACTTCCGTTTCATTGTTCAACATTTCCTTGTTGCTATTATATCTATGACGTAGTGTTTTCTATGTGACTAAGATATAAGCAATAGCGCCATAGATCTATCTAATAAACGTATCGAAATGTAGCGCTTTCATATGATGAGTATAAAAAAAGCTACTATTAACAAATAGTAGCTTTTTATTTATTGCAGTCATACCTTAGAGTGGTATGCCAGAATAGAGAAGGGAACTTACCCTACAACAACAACCTTGCTGGTGTTAGTACCGCCAACGGTTTCCATTGCATCACCCTTAGTCATCATCGCCATGTCGCCTTTTTCAAGGTAGCCAGCTTGAGATAGGGTTTCTAGTGCTCTTTGAGCAACCGCTTCTGGAGCATGTGCAGTTGAGTCAAAGTAAACAGGCTGAACACCGCGGTAAAGTGCCATTTTAGCCAGAGTTGACTCATGACGTGATAAGGCAAAAATTGGCAGTGCAGAGCTGATACGAGACATCATCTGCGGCGTAGCACCTGATTCAGTAAGGGCGATAATAGCCTTGATACCTTCTAGGTGGTTTGCTGCGTACATGGTCGATAATGCAATAGTTTCTTCAATAGTGGTGAACTGCTGATCCAATCTGTGCTTAGAAACTTGCACACTTGGATGAGACTCGGCACCTAAACAAACTTCAGCCATTGCCTTAACGGTTTCTTCTGGGAAGTCACCCGCTGCTGTTTCGGCGCTTAGCATTACTGCATCAGTACCATCAAGTACAGCGTTTGCAACGTCCATAACCTCTGCACGAGTTGGCATTGGGCTAGAGATCATCGATTCCATCATTTGAGTAGCTGTAATAACAGGCTTATTCAATTGACGTGAACGGCTAATCAGTCTCTTTTGCACTGCAACAAGAGCTGGATCGCCAATTTCAACACCGAGATCACCACGAGCAACCATAACTGCATCAGATGCCATAATGACATCGTCCATCGCTTCGTCAGTTGCAACGGCTTCAGCGCGCTCAACTTTAGATACGATTAACGCATTACTACCAGCTTGACGTGCTAAATCGCGAGCGTAGTTAAGATCGGCACCGCTTCTAGGGAAAGAGACTGCAAGGTAATCAACTTTAATCGCAGCTGCGGTGATGATGTCTTGCTTGTCTTTTTCTGTTAGAGCAGCCGCAGACAGTCCACCGCCTTGCTTGTTGATGCCTTTATTGTTTGATAAAGGACCGGCAACAGTAACTATGGTATGTACCTTGTTACCTTCAACGCTCTCAACACGAAGTTGAACGCGGCCGTCATCGAGCATTAAGATATCACCAAGACTCACGTCTTGAGGTAACTCTTTATAATCGATACCGACTTGGTTCTCATCGCCTTCACCTTTCGCTAGATCGCCATCAAGGGTATAGGCTTGACCAAGCACTAACATAACCTTTCTGTTGTCTTTAAAAGTTGAAATACGGATTTTAGGACCCTGTAGATCGCCTAAAACGGCAACATGAACACCGAGCTCTTTTGCAATCGCTCGTGTATCGTCTGCGCGTTTCTTATGATCTTCTGGTGCACCGTGAGAGAAGTTTAAGCGAACAACGTTAGCACCGGCAGCAATAATGCGGCGTAAGTTGTCATCACGGTCTGTGGCTGGACCCAAAGTTGTTACAATTTTGGTTCTGCGGAACATGACATACTCCGTTAAGTTTTAAATAATTCTGACCCTATATTAACAGACAATACCCATACTTGTAGTAAAATTACGAACAAAATGATCTAACTCAAGTTTTTAATTTTGTGACCTATTCCAACATATCATTGAAAGTGGGCAATTCAGCTTAGGCTGAACTGCCTAAAATCATGTCGAAAGTCAGTTACAGAACTGGATCTTTGTCTATTCTTGATTCTTTTAACACTTCCTTCACTCGCTTCAAATTCTCGCGGAAACGAGGACCTCGTCTGAGGGTAAATCCTGTGGCTAGCACATCAATTATAACTAATTGTGCTAAACGTGAAGCCATAGGTAAATACATATCGGTATCTTCAGGTACTTCCATTGTGACTGGAAGTGTACAAACCGTTGATAGTGGTGAATGTCTGGCAGTAATACCAATAACTGCTGCGCCATTTTCACGGGCAAGTTTTGCGATATCGATAAGTGATTTAGTGCGGCCTGTATGAGAAATCAGCACGACAACATCACCTTCATTGCTGTTGATACAGCTCATGCGCTGCATAAGCACATCATCGAAACTGATGACTGGCACATTAAAGCGGAAGAATTTATTCTGAGCATCGTGTGCAACAGAAGCAGAGGCACCTAAGCCAAAGAAAGAGATTTTCTTAGCTTGAGTTAAAATGTCTACAGCCTTGTTGATGGCAGCAGTGTCGATACTTTGTCTAGCGGTATCGAGAGATGCCATAGAAGATTCAAAAATCTTTGTAGTATATGAATCCGGACTATCATCTTCTTCCACGTGACGGCTAACGTATGGCGTACCATTGGCTAGGCTTTGCGCCAAGTGGAGCTTAAAGTCGGGAAAGCCCTTGGTATCAAGGCGCCGACAGAAACGATTAACTGTGGGTTCACTCACATCAGCCATTTTCGCCAATGTTGCGATACTTGAGTGAATCGCGGTTTGCGGCGAAGACAAAATAACTTCTGCAACTTTACGTTCAGATTTACTAAAATGTGTAAGGCTTTTCTGCACCTTTTCGAGGGTATTCATATGCGTACGTCCACTCAATAGTAATGTAGTTTTATTATATTTAGTTGAAGCTTATTATTTGACGTCTAGTTACCGTTAATTACAGAGCGCTAAGGCCAACATTAATTTATAATGACAACAGTTACAAACGCGATAATTTTTAGTAATTTTATCACGAAAGCATACCAGATTATGGCGTAACATACCTAATAAGCTAACTTGAAGTTTATTATAAAATTTAGATGCAATTAGCTATTTCTGTTGTTATATTACAACAAACGTGTGAATTCTCATCAAAAATGATGAGGCACAGTGTCAAAAGGAGATTTTGAAGCGATGGGCATTACGACACCTAAAGCCAAAGCTTGTGATTTTGTTCTATTTGGTACCAAGGGAGATCTTGCAAAGCGTAAGTTACTTCCTTCTTTATACCAACTCGATAAAGCCAATTTGCTGAATGTCGATACTAAAATTCTCGGCGTCGCAAAGGATGAATTCAGTCAAGAAGAATACCGCGAGCTGGTGGTAAACGCCTTAACGACCTTTGTAAAAGACGATCTTTGTGAAGACACGGTGAACCGTTTCTTAGACCGTTGTCATTATGTTGGCACTAACTTCACAGAGTCTGATGGCTATCAAGCTTTCCACGATATTCTCGAACCCGAAAAACGCGTCATGGTGAGTTATTTCGCCACTCCTCCCGCTATTTTCGGCGACATCTGTCGTTGTCTACACGAACAAAACCTTATTTTCCCTGACTCTCGCGTCGTTCTAGAAAAGCCAATTGGTTCCGATCTCGCAAGCTCTCGCATCATTAACGACCAAGTCTCAGCCTACTTCGAAGAAAACCAAGTTTATCGTATCGACCATTACTTAGGTAAAGAGACAGTACAAAACCTGCTTGCGCTGCGTTTTGCTAACTCGTTATTTGCATCCAAATGGGATAACCGAACGATCGACCATGTACAGCTAACAGTTGCTGAAGAAGTGGGTATCGAAGGCCGTTGGGGCTATTTCGACAAAGCGGGCCAGATGCGCGACATGATCCAAAACCATTTACTACAGGTGTTAACGCTTGTAGCAATGGATCCTCCTGTTAACTTAGATGCAGACAATATTCGCGACGAAAAAGTTAAAGTACTTAAGTCACTGCGACCTATTAATGCCGACAACATCTATGAGAACACGGTTCGTGGTCAATATAGCTCTGGTTTCTTAAAAGGTGCCCCGGTTCCTGGCTACCTAGAAGAAGAGGGCGCAAATGTTCAGTCAAATGCTGAGACCTTTGTTGCACTAAGAGTCGACATCGATAACTGGCGCTGGGCTGGCGTGCCATTCTACTTACGTAGTGGCAAGCGTATGCCGTTTAAGAGCTCTGAAATTGTGGTTTACTTTAAGAACCCACCACATAACTTATACAGCTCTAATTACCGTAACCTGCCACCAAATAAACTGACAATTAGATTGCAGCCTCATGAAGGGGTTGAAATTCAGATGTTGAATAAGGTGCCAGGTCTGGGTGAAAAGCAGCGTCTACAAACCACTAAGCTCGATTTAAGTTTCTCTGAGACCTTTAAGAACGAGCGTATTGCCGATGCATATGAGCGTTTATTGCTCGAAGCCATGCTAGGTAACCAGGCATTGTTTGTACGCCGAGATGAAGTTGAGCAAGCCTGGAGCTGGGTTGATGGCATTATTCAAGCGTGGGAAGAAACAGACGAAAAGCCAAAACCTTATCCAGCAGGCACGTGGGGCCCAGTCGCCTCTGTTGCACTTATTACTAAAGATGGTCGTTCTTGGGACGAGTAAGGGGAGATAATGATTAAAGAAACTGTTTTCAAATCATTCGATAACAAAGAGGCGTTAGAAGCGCAACTTGCCGAGCGTATTGCTAATCAACTGCAAGAAGCTGTTGATGCACGTGGTAAGGCAAGTCTGATTGTTTCTGGTGGCTCAACTCCGCTTAAATTGTTTGAGTTACTTAGCAAGAAAGCTATCGACTGGAGTGATGTATTTATCACTCTTGCCGATGAGCGTTGGGTCAGTCCTGAACACGGCGATTCCAATGAGCGTTTGGTAAGAAACAACCTACTTAAAAATAGAGCTGCCAGTGCAAAATTTCGTGGCTTGAAGAATATGTATTCTTCGCCAAAAGAAGGCTGCGCCATGGCAACTGAGCAGTTAGCAAGCTTTCCTAAGCCTTTCGACGTTGTCGTATTAGGTATGGGAAATGATGGACATACTTGTTCATGGTTCCCTTGCGCTGCAGAAGCTGAACTTGATAATGCATTAACGACGTCTGATCTGTGTGTTGCTGTTACACCCGGTAATGCACCGCATTCACGGATTTCTTTGTCAAAGTCAGCAATATTAGCCAGTCGCCAAATCTATCTACATATCGTTGGTGAACAAAAACTTGATGTTTACCGACAAGCACTAGCAAGCGAAGACACGCGTGAAATGCCAATTCGAGCAGTACTCGAACAGCACAAAACACCTGTTGATGTTTACTGGAGCGCTTAAGGAGTAATTATGCACAGCGTTGTACAATCTGTTACTGACAGAATTATTGAACGAAGCAAAGATTCTCGCGCTAAGTATTTAGCGGCGCTCGATGATGCTAAAAATAAAGGTGTTCACCGTAGCGCACTGAGTTGCGGTAACTTAGCTCACGGATTTGCAGCTTGTAACCCAAGTGACAAGTCCGACATAAAGCAGTTAAACAAAGCTAATATCGGTATTATCACCTCTTTTAATGACATGTTATCTGCTCATCAACCATATGGTGAGTATCCAGATATGTTGAAGCAAGCTTGTAATGAAGTGGGTAGCGTTGCCCAAGTTGCAGGTGGTGTACCGGCTATGTGTGATGGCGTGACTCAAGGTCAGCCTGGCATGGAGCTTAGCTTATTAAGCCGTGAAGTCATTGCCATGGGCACCGCGGTTGGTTTATCACATAACATGTTCGACGGTGCTTTACTGCTAGGTATTTGCGACAAGATTGTACCGGGTCTGTTGATTGGTGCACTGAGCTTTGGTCACCTACCTATGTTATTTGTGCCAGCTGGACCGATGAAGTCGGGTATTCCTAATAAGGAAAAGGCACGTATTCGCCAAAAGTATGCCCAAGGTGAAATCGATAGAGCGGCGTTATTAGATGCTGAGTCTAAGTCTTATCATAGTGCGGGAACCTGTACTTTCTACGGTACAGCTAACAGTAACCAGTTGATGCTTGAGGTGATGGGACTTCAGCTACCTGGATCATCTTTTGTCAACCCAGATGATCCGCTACGTGATGTATTGAGCAAGACTGCCGCTAAGCAGGTTTGCCGTTTAACCGAAATGGGCACTCAATACACGCCAATCGGTAAAGTGGTATCTGAAAAGTCAGTGGTTAACGGCATTGTTGCGCTATTGGCAACAGGTGGTTCAACTAACCTGACTATGCATATTGTTGCTGCTGCTCGCGCTGCAGGCATTATCGTGAACTGGGATGATTTCTCTGAACTTTCAGATGCAGTGCCGCTACTTGCACGTGTGTATCCAAATGGCCATGCAGATATTAACCACTTCCACGCTGCTGGTGGTATGGCGTACTTGATAAAAGAACTGCTAGATGGTGGTTTACTTCACGAAGATGTCGATACAGTGGCAGGTTTTGGTCTTAAGCGTTATACCCAAGAGCCACAAATTCGCAATGGCGAATTAACTTGGGTTGATGGTCCAAAGACCAGCTTAGACTCTGAAGTGCTAACAGGACTTAATACGCCGTTCCAAAGTAACGGTGGACTTAAATTGCTGAAAGGTAATCTGGGCCGCGCGGTGATTAAAGTGTCGGCGGTGGCTGAGCAACATCGAGTTGTTGAAGCTCCAGCGGTAGTGATTGACGATCAGAATAAGCTTGAAGCTATCTTTAAAGCGGGCGATCTCGATAAAGACTGTGTTGTCGTGGTTAAGGGACAAGGTCCTAAAGCCATTGGCATGCCAGAGTTACATAAGCTCACACCAATCCTTGGTACGTTACAAGATAGAGGCTTTAAGGTCGCGCTACTGACCGATGGTCGTATGTCTGGCGCGTCGGGTAAAGTGCCTGCAGCTATTCATTTAACGCCAGAGGCTTTAGATGGCGGTCTAATCGCTAAGATCCATAATGGTGATCTAGTCAGAGTCAATGCAACAACAGGTGAACTGTCTCTACTAGTCGATGAAACTGAACTCAATTCAAGAGTTACCGAAAAAGTCGATTTGCAAAAAACAAGTTATGGAATGGGACGAGAGCTTTTTGGTGCACTGCGCGCTAGCCTAAGCAGTCCAGAAACTGGTGCGCGAAGCACTAGTGCTATTGATGAACACTATTAAAGTTTAAGGAAGAGTAACGCAATGCTTGAGAATAACTGGTTAATACAGCCGCAAGATATTTTTAAACGCAGCCCTATTGTTCCTGTCATGGTGATCAATAAGATTGAACATGCTGTGCCACTTGCTAAGGCGCTAGTCGCTGGTGGGATCTCAGTTTTAGAGGTAACACTACGTACAGATTGTGCTTTAGAAGCCATCACTAAGATTGCTCAAGAAGTGCCAGAGGCCTTAGTGGGCGCGGGTACTATTTTGAATAAAGCACAGTTAGAGCAGGCGATTTCTGCGGGTGCTCAGTTTGTTATCACCCCAGGTGCTACAACTGAGCTGCTTGAAGCTGCAATGGCGGGTAACACTCCGTTGATCCCTGGTGTTGCGAGCATTTCAGAAGTGATGAAAGGCATGGCACTGGGATACACCAATTTTAAGTTTTTCCCTGCTGAAGCATCAGGTGGCGTAAATGCACTGAAGGCATTTTCTGGCCCACTTGCTAATATTCGTTTCTGTCCAACTGGCGGCATTACTCCAAGTAGCTATAAAGATTACTTAGCGCTTAAGAATGTTGACTGTATTGGTGGCAGCTGGATTGCGCCAACAGATGCGATGGAACAGGGCGATTGGGAGCGTATTACCGCTCTGTGTAAAGAAGCGATTGGTGCGCTTAAATCTTAATGGATAAAAGCCGCTAATAGTCATAAAAAAAGCTACCTTAAGGTAGCTTTTTTTATTTAAAAATAACTACTTACTGCTATTTTGTTGTATTACCAGAATAGCTAAATGCAGATTCGACTTTCCAAACACGGTAACGTATTTGTGTGTTTTCTGGTAGATAAAATACCTTAGGTAAACGACTGTCGTATTTAAGCATCAGATCATCACGGATAGGCAGGAACTTCTCTGTTTTTGCTTCATCAAAGCAAGCCATCATGGTGCTTGGACCTTCGCTAATGCTGTCAACTTGATAGTAGTTATAACCCCAGCCTTTAACCGTTTGCTGTTTAAGTCCGCCAGACAAACCGTGCTTGTTACAGTCAACCATCTTTGTCTGGCCTATCTGGATCTCAACCATATAGTCGGCTTCATTGTCCAGCTTTGGCAAGGTTAAGATGTGCTGTACTTGGCCTTCCTTTGGCGCTGGGTACATTTTAGTCTCTTTGGTCGAACTATAATCTGCCGTAGTAAACATTTGTGCATTGATCATATTTTGATTTAATCCTGATGGGTGAGCAGGGCTAGTTGCACTTGCATTGAATGAAAAGGCAGAAAGAATCAAAGAAGAAGTTAAAAGTGTAGCTGCAAAACGTGTGTTACCAGCATTAAATAAAGTCATAAAATCTCCAATATAAAAAGGTATTGTCTGTGTTCAATACCTCTATAAACGGGGTCGTTTTCAAAAAGGGTTAAAAAAACAAAAAAATACTCAGCCTGCTGTTACAGCCCCAATGATTGCTATCCAAATATGACTGCGAGGTTTGCATAAAGTTCGCCTTTACCTAGGTTTAAGCTTATTAACAACGCATCATTTATGTTTAACGGTATAGTGCAAGATCATATAAATAGTCCCAACTCTTGTTTTACGTCTCCTAAAAGCGCAAACTTAGTTTGATTGTCAAAATACTCGTTTCACGATTAATTAGTAGCTCAAACCTTGTTGGTCAGTTTGATTTCCTTGTTTGTCATCGAAATTGAGCTGTTCGGACAGGCTTTTAATAGAAGCGATAAGTCAGAAATGAACGATAGCTAAGAGATTATGGCTAGATGTTAAGACAAAATATTCAAGGGCGTAATTTATGAACGATGGTGAACAGGCTGCAATTCATTGTGTAGATAAACAGAAGTTTTCGACTCAGAATAGTGCTGGAGAGCGTAATACCGCCTACGTCTTAGTACTTACGATAGTGACTATGCTGGCAGAGATCATTGCCGGTACCATTTATGGTTCAATGGCATTATTAGCTGATGGCTGGCATATGGGAACCCACGCAGCGGCTTTCATGATTACCTTGTTCGCCTACCGCTATGCACGAAAACATGCAAATTCGCCAGAGTTTTCGTATGGAACTGGCAAGGTGAGCGTACTCGGAGGGTATACCAGTGCTATCGCCTTGGGATTAGTCGCACTTATCATGTTGGCTGAGTCGAGTGTCAGAATCTTTAACCCTCATGAGATCTATTTCAATCAGGCCATTCTAGTGGCGATTATTGGTCTTGTGGTTAATGTGGTGAGTGTTTTTCTATTAAAAGATCATCATAGCCATTCGCACGGTCACGAACACAGTCATGATCATTCACACAGTCACAGCCACGATCATACTAACCAGCATTCCGATAGTCACAGCCACCAGAACCATGAACACCAGCACAGTCGCCAAGATAACCAGCATCATGGTCACGATCATAATTTACGTGCCGCATATTTTCATGTGCTGGCTGACGCCTTAACATCATTATTAGCCATTGGCGCCTTATTGATGGGTAAATACTTTGGTCTTAATTGGCTGGATCCTGTTATGGGGATTGTCGGAGCGCTGATCATAAGTCGATGGGCATGGGGATTACTCAAACAAACAGGGCCAATATTATTGGATGCGAGTATCGATCAGGCCTACCTTGATAAGATAAAGCAGACATTAGAGAAAGAAGAAGCACAGTTACTTGATCTCCATGTGTGGAAGATAAGTGCTAATCACTATGCTGCTAGTATGGTCCTGTGTGCTGAAAGCACTAGCAATGCTGATTATTTTAGGGCGAAACTAGCAGATTTTGAGCGCTTGTCTCATATCACTATTGAAGTTAATCCTGTTACTCAGGCACAATAAACTAATACTAATTAGGAACTTATTTAATGACAAACCAAGACGATAATTTACATCATGCGATGATCGAGTTTTACGAGAAGTTGTCGTCTTGGGAAATGGCGGTTGTAAAAGATAAAGGGTTTAGCTTACCTCTGGTGCATACCGTTGAAATTTTGGGGCTAAATGGTCCTATGAGAATGAAAGAGTTAGCGCAAAAGATTGGAATTACGACTGGTACATTGACGGTCCAAGTCGATAAAATGGTTGATGCTGGATTAGTTATTCGTACACCTCATGCTAGTGATAGGCGCTCCATTTTGGTGGAGCTTACCGAGAGTGGGCAATTGATGTTTGAAGAGCATGATAAGCTACATATTCAACTAACCCAAGACCTTACCGCCAAATTTACCGAAACGGAACGTACGCAGTTACTAGACTTTTTCGAACGAATTAATCAAGAGTTCTAGTACCGCTTTTCTTCAGGTTAATGATTAAGTATGCCTTTAACTTATAACGTAATTTATTTTATTAACACTGTTCTTCATGGCTAGAGGCACAGCCTTCTTAGCCATGTAAAATCCCTGATGTTCAAACTTTAAAATCAGTAACTTTTCAATATCGCTGTCTAATTAGTCACTCTTGCTTGGGACCGTTTATTTAACGTTACAAGTGATACATTTTTTGCGAAAATGTATGTTCTATCCTCCTAGCAGCATTTTAGTCTTTGTGTTGTGATACAACGATAAGGCTTTAAATTGCCACGGCTAGTTAGTCAGCTTATTGAGCTAAAAATAAGCACCGAACTGAGTGAGAAAACCAGTGTTATCACGTCTTAAAAGCTTAACGAGTAATCAATTCACATTCATTCTTGCGATTTATTATGTATTTGTACTTAATATTCCGCTTTTTCAAATCATCAAGCAGGGTGTAGATAAACAAGCCGATGTGAACATGGTATTTATTGCGACTATGCCTCTGTTTTTGCTGTTTGCGTTGTCTTTTTTATTCAGTGTTTTTAGTTTCAAGTACCTGACCAAGCCATTCTTTATCTTACTGACTTTGCTTTCATCGAGTGTGTTTTTTGCCGCATTACAATATGGAGTCGTTTTTGACTACGGCATGATCGAAAACACTGTTCAGAGTAATCAATCAGAAGCGGCGACCTACCTTAATTGGGCATCAGTCCTCAATTTCCTTGTGACGGGAGTTATCCCTTCCTTACTGATATATAAAGCCAATATCCAGTACAAAGCTTTTAGCAAGGAGATGCTGCATAAGGCCTTGTTTATGCTGACTATGCTCGCGGGCATAGTGCTGATAGGCATGTTTTATTATCAAAACTACGTCTCTTTTGGACGTAATAACGACATCATTAAGCGTTATATTATTCCCACTTACTTTATTGGTTCTACTATCAAATATATTGATGTGAACTACCTGCAAAAGCCGCTTAAATATAAACATTTGGGGTTAGATGCAATAAATACAACAGCTAAAGCTAATCTTAAAGATAAGCCTAAAGCTAAACCGAATTTAGTGGTGCTAGTGGTCGGAGAAACGGCCAGAGCGGCTAATTATCAGTACTACGGGTATGATAGAGCGACTAACGAGCATACTAAAAATCAAGGTTTAATTGCGTTTCAAGATACACATTCATGTGGCACTGCAACCGCAGTCTCTCTACCGTGTATGTTTTCAAGAATGGATCATAAAAATTACGATCCTCATAGAGCACTGGCACAAGATAATATTATCGATGTATTAGATCATGCGGGCATTCAACTTCAATGGCTCGATAATGACAGTGGCTGTAAAGGGGTTTGTCAGAACATAGAGCATGTGGTTATCGACCATAATAGCGATGCCAAGCTATGCAATGGTGAATTTTGTTATGATCAGGTCTTGATAAATGAGCTGGATAAACGGCTTAAAACTATCGAAGCTAAAGATACCCTGATAGTACTGCATATCATTGGCTCCCATGGACCTACATATTATCTACGTTACCCTGAGCAACACCGCCGCTTTGTGCCTGACTGCCAAAGAAGTGATATCCAAAACTGTACTCATCAGCAGCTAGTTAACACTTATGACAATACGATTTTGTACACAGATTATATTGTGTCTCAGGTGGTGAAAGAGTTAGAGGGCGAGAGTGAGCAATTTGATACCGCAATGCTTTATATTTCAGATCACGGCGAGTCATTAGGAGAAAGCGGTATGTACCTCCATGGTACGCCGTATTCATTTGCGCCAGGTGAGCAAACTAAGGTGCCTTTGTTAGCTTGGATTTCTAAAGGTTTTGCTAAGCAAAACCGCCTGGATTTAACTTGCTTAAATCAAGAAGCCGCTAAAGGCGGTTTTTCTCATGATAACCTGTTCGATAGCTTGCTTGGCTTAATGAATGTGAAAACCAATATTTATCGTTCTAGTACAGACATATTTTTGGGGTGTAGAACATAAATGGTTATGAATATGTAATTTTTTTGAAAAAGAGGGTGGCAAGACCCTTTTTTTTGTTTAATGTATTGATAGTTATGGATATCGAACGAGAGGCTTCAATTTATGGATATGGCACAACATTTGTCTGAAACAGAGCTGTCGGCAAAAATACTGCGCCACGCTGTACCTAAAATGTCAGAATTAAATATTCCTGTCACCCCTGAGAATTACGCCGTTTGGTATGAATACTATAAGGGGATCAATCTCGATCTAAAGCGTGCGATAGATGGCTTATTAGCTAATAATCTTGCCTTCACTCCAACTATCAGTGAAGACCTCCATAAGAATTATATCCAAGTCCACTCTCCTGAAGTTATCGAAAATGTACAAATAGAAACTCAAGTCCTTATCAATAGTTTATTGGCAAAGATAGCGAGCATAAGTAAGGGGACATCGCGCTTTTCTGAGTCACTAACGGAATTTGACTCGGCTCTTAAGGGCGAGCCAGAACCTGCTGTATTACAGGATTTAGTCAACGGTATCACCTCTGAGCTCGATGAGATCATTAGCGCGAATAGTGAGATGGACAAGAGCCTTACCAGCATGAGTGAAGAGGTAGATGCGCTAAAAACAGAGATGGTCGAACTTCGTTCTGTAGTGATGACAGACCAGCTCACGTCACTGAATAATCGCCGAGCATTTGACAAAGAAGTGATAAGCCACATCGATAGTTTCAATCTTTCGAACATTGAAAGTAGTTTGTTGGTTGTTGATATCGATTACTTTAAAAAATTTAATGATGTTCACGGCCATTTAATCGGTGATAAGGTGCTCGCCTATGTGGCTCAGGCACTTAAAAGTGCCGTGAAGGGGGATGATTTTGTGGCTCGATATGGCGGAGAAGAATTTGTGATCTTGCTACCTAATACTTCTCATCAAGATGCCCATAAAGTTGCCGAGAATATTAGAGCCAAGATAGCCGGTCGTAATTTAACCATAGGCAAAGAGAAGAAATTACCCCTTGGAAATGTCACTGTGTCGGTAGGCGTGGCCTCATTAAAGCCTACTGATGATAAGGACAGTTACTTTATTCGTGCAGATGAAGCCCTATATCGAGCTAAGTCATCAGGGCGTAATTGTGTTATTGGTGAAAGAACCGCTGAAACGCAGATATAGAGCGACCATAGCTAAACAATTTTAGTTGCTCAAAAACGTAAAAAAGCCATTAACAGCATATGATAATGGCTTGTATATTCGCTTTAATAAGGTTAATCGGCTTTTAAGTCCATATGCATGTTAATCAGCCGATCTTCCATATCAAAGGTCACGCTAAAGCCCAAACGCTTTGCTAGGCTTGCCATATTGCGATTTTCAAACATGGTGAAGCCAGTCAGTACTAAGGTATCGTTTTGTTTGTAATACTTAACGAGTTTTTCAAGTAACAGCTTTCCTAAACCTTGGCCTTGGTAATTACTACGTACAGCCATGGCAAATTCAGCCTCAGTATTATCAGGATCGATAGAGGCTCGTATGGCTCCTAAAGTCGTTTCTTCCCCGTCCTCATCAATTGCAGTTGCGATAAAGGCCATTTCTCTGGCGTAATCAATTTGAGTCAATACCGCCATTTCCTCATGGGTCATCTTAGAGCGGACCCCAAAATAGCGCTTATACCTATCTTCATCTGAAAGAGAATTGTCAAAGGCCAGATGCTTAGGTTCATCTTCAGGCAAAATGGGGCGAAGCATAACCTTATTGCCATTCTTAAGGGTAACAACCTCCTCGAGTTCTTTCGGGTAAGGGGAGATTGCTAACCTTGACGCATTATCAACGGGCTCTTGGTGCAGACCAATATTGACATCGAGTAGCGTGATCTGTTCGCCAGCGCAGAGCACGGGGTTTAAGTCGAGGCTGGCGATTTCTGGGCAGTCAATAATCAAGTGTGAGATCTGGGTAAGCATGACACATAGGGCATGCATATTTAACCCAAGTGGCAAATGCCTATCTCTGAGTTTTTGAGTTTTTAGCGCTTGGATCACCATATAACGTGCCAGCGTCATATTAAGAGGGGGAAGCGCAACAACCGCATCTTTAGTCGGTTCCCATTCAGAGCCGCCTTCACCTAGCAAAATTGCCGGACCAAACACAGGATCGTTAGCCACAGCGACACGTATCTCCTGAGCCCCAGCGGTGAGCGCCATTTTTTGAACAATTAGCCCTTCAATTCGTGCATCAGGATTAACCGACATCACTCTTTCAATCATGGCTTTTGCGGCATGTTCTACTTCTAAGTCAGACGTCAAATTAAGCATTACGCCTTGTATATCAGATTTGTAGTGAATATCAGGAGACTGCAGCTTTAACGCTATAGGGTAACCAGCGTGCTTGGCAAGCTCAACGGCTTGCTTAGCCGTGGTGGCAAACCAGGTATCGATAGTGTTGAGCCCATAGGCATTTAAAATAGCGCGTGATTCATGGGTTTCTAAAACAGTTTTACCCTGAGCTAAAGCCTGTTGTAACTTTTCTCGGGCCAATGCGGAATCGGCTGGAATATTAACTGGAATAGATTGCGGTACCTCTTGCAGTAATTTTTGGTTACGACGGTATTCAACCATATGCATAAATGCACCCACGGCACCCTCTGGTGTGCGATAGGTCGGAATACGAGACTTTGAGAAATGCTTACGCGCCTCATAGGCTGAGTCTTCGCCGCTCCAGTTGGTAAGAATATTGATTTTGTGCCGATTGGGGTGCTTAGCAATAGTATCGGCAATGGCTTCGGCTACCCCGACACTTTCACCTAACGCTGAGGGTGAGTGCAAGATTAAGATCGCATCGAGATCGTCACTGTCCATTAAGATCTCAAGAGATTTGGCATAACGGTTTGCATCTGAATCACCTCCGATATCAATCGGGTTCTGGCGAGACCAGCTTTTAGGAAGTAATGCATCCATACGCTGGTAGATCTCGGGGGACAGTGATGGTAATTTGCCTCCGCCTAAAATAAGTTCATCCAATGCCAAAACTGCAGGGCCACCACCATTACTGATGATCCCAAGACGCTCGCCTTGCAAAGGCCGTGAGTGGGCTAAGGTTTCTACTGCGGCAAAGAGCTCGATAAGATCGTTAACCCTAAGCATACCAGCACGTCTGAAGGCGGCTTCATAAACAGCATCGTTTCCAGACACGCCACCAGTGTGTAGCTGAGCTGCGTTACCGCCCTCAATACTTCGACCAGACTTAATCACTAATATGGGTTTATTACGTGACGCCGCCCGCGCCGCAGACAGGAAGTGGCGCTTTTCGTTAATCGAGTCGATATAGAGCAAAATAGCATCGGTTTTGGAATCTCTACCTAAATAATCCAAAAGCTCATCAAAGTTAATATCGTTGGCATCACCGAGAGAGATAAAAGAGGAGAAACCAATGCCTTTGTTATTTGCCCAGTCTAGTACCGTGGTGCAAATAGCCGCTGATTGCGATACGAATGCAATCTTGCCTGGCAGGGCACTGGTGTGAGCAAGGCTGGCGTTTAAGCCTAGGTTTGGCAATATCATCCCCAAACTATTGGGGCCCAAAATCCGCATGCCATACCTATCGGCAAATTGCTGCATCTGACTTAACAGGCTGACACCTTCCTCGTTAAATTCATCGGCCATACCTGAGGCCATGACGATGGCGACCTTACAGCCAAACTGGGCCAAGGTTTCAATAATTGAGGGTACGCTATTAGCGGCGGTGCAGATAATGGCAAGATCGGGAGTAAGTGGTAGAGCCTGAATGTTGGGATAAGCTAACACCCCCATTACCGCTTCATATTTTGGGGTCACCGGCATGATAGGCCCCGAGAAACCACCAGATAGCAAGTTCTTCATCAAGACATTACCGGCTCGTTTGGGTTTATTTGAGGCGCCAATAATGGCAACTGATTTAGGTTTGAAGAGGGTATGAAGAGTGCGTTGGCTCATGAACTTATCCTACAAGTCAGTATGTTATGAGTTTACAGGAGCACATACTATTTACCATAGTAGAATGGTCGAAATTTCAAAGTGAGTAGAGTCGTGGATCCTCAAAGATAGGTGAATTATTAACAACGTATAATTTCAAACATGACGGGCTGTCTATTGCTAGCTGATGGTGAGTGTACGGATAAAGCTGTCCCCTTGATTTTGGATTGTACTCACTATATTCACGTTTAATTAGCAGTAATGTTGTAGCATTTTATTGGAAGTTTTTATTGTAATTTTCAATCCAATCTAATAATTCTGATGCTGATAATGGTGCACTATAATAGTACCCTTGCACATACTGGCAGTTCATATTATATAACATATCTAAAATAAGATAAGTTTCGACTCCCTCTGCAGTAACCTTTATATTCAATTTACTTCCAAGTTCGATTATAGCTTCCACAATTACTTGATGTTGATGATTCACATCCATGTCGGAAACGAACGTTTTATCTATTTTAATTTCATCAAAGGGAATGGAATCTAACCGCTTTAAACTCGAGTAACTTTTACCAAAATCATCTAGAGAAAATCGAATCCCAGAAGCAATAACTTTCTTGATTGATTCATCGGTTAGAAATTCATTTTCTATTGGAGCATACTCTGTTAGTTCAAATGTGATATCAATATCTCTATGCTTTTCAAACTGATTAACGATATCCATAATAAAATCTTCTCGGCGTAGATCATCTGCACTTATGTTAATAGATAGATTGTAATCTTTCAGAACAGGTTCACTTTCCCAGTGTTCTAGTGCTTTTTCAAAAACGCATTTTGTTAGCTTATAGCTTTGCTTTTCTTTCTCTAAGAAAGGGATGAAGTCATCAGGATATAGGGTTTGATTGTTATTTGTATTAATTCTGGAAAGAACTTCGAAACCGACGATTTTTTTTGTCTTAATATCGACTTTCGGTTGGTAGTAGAGGCATAGTTTTTTCATGTTAAGATTTTCTTTTATACATGTAGTGCCGTAAATAGACTCTAGAAATGGAACTGGTTTATTTGTACTAAGTTTACAAAATTCATTTGTGACAACATTATAAATTTCGACATACGTTAAAGGGCTTTTGATTGTTCCTACAAGATTCAATTTTAGGTTTGAAGCGACATCTCCAACAAACTCAAAAAACCAATTATCAGCAGAGCCAATAATAATGAATGGCGTAAAATAGTCCTCAACCCTAACCATATAGTTCATCAGAGTAAACTTATCTTCGATAATGATGTTCACATCTATAATTAGCAGGTTTACTTTGGATAAACCTATTCTTTTTGTATTATCTAGCGAACTAATAGCTGATTTGCTGTTTTCAGCGTTTTCAAACTCTACGTCTAATTCCCTAAAAACTTCAGAGAACTTTGCTCTTGTTGTTCTCCTCGCGTATTTGCAGTTATCGACTATGAGTACATTCATGAACCTGTTCCTTTGTGTTTGCTCCTAATAGGCAACCTAGTTGCTTTGGTGTGATTATTGCCAACTTTAATAAAAATCGATTAGCCATTAACTCTGATCTCTTTAATAAATACGATCTTATGTTGACGACTTTTTCCTGACACTTTACCTTTGTAAGTCTGTATGTCTTTAATTTTGCAGAATTTAACGTCTTTACTAAATTGCTATCGCATGTATAAAAGCATAGGTAACGCATTTTCCTCTGCTGTGAGAAATGATTAAGGTAGGTCGACATTATGCTATTCTCAACTTGTTTGGTTGCACCTGAAGATGAAAACACCAGCATTGCATCATGCTCATTATTATTACTACTACTTATAACTGTTCTTAAGTCTCTACTTGTATCTATTATCTCCGTTAGCACATTTTCAGTTGTTGTAAGAAAAAGGCTATGCCCAACAATTTGGCCATTAAACGCAGTTGCCACTGAAATTTTTAAATCGTTTAGGCTGTCAAATTCCTCTAATGGTGGGTTTAACATTAAAGTAGGATTTCCCTCATATCGTAGGATCATTTTCAATACGAGATAGAAACTATCATCTTTAACATCGATAGTTTGTATATGATATTCATCATTCCTGTAGTAAGGGTGGATTGACTTTTGTTGTTTAGAATTAGATTTTATTAAATGAGTCGACTCTTGAAGGAATTGCTGGTCACATGCATAAATACAAATTAATTCATTGTCATATAATTCAACGATTTCAGCTTGTTTTGCAAGAGAGGGAATATTGACACCTCGTTCCCATCTACTTACAGTAATAGAATCTAAATTATAAAACATACTGCTATGCTTTCTAAGTTCTAAACAAAGTTGTTCCTGAGAAAGAAGATTAATTTCTCGTACATTTTTCAGAAATGTTGAAAACACATGGCATCGCTTGTCTTTCGTGTAACAGTAATTTGTACAGGTC